>NZ_JCACEU010000014.1:0-1073367 GCF_059502505.1 Allosphingosinicella sp. | reverse complement strand
AGCGCTGCAATCGCACTGCAGAGGTCAGGGGTTCGATTCCCCTCAGCTCCACCAGCCGCAATCTGATGTAGCGGCTAGGTTTTCGTCACGGCTTGAGTATCGGCGATGGTGGCAGAGGCGATTGCGGCGGCGCGCTACAATGGCCTATGAAGTGGCATGTCGCAGCTTCCGGTCTGGCTCTATTGGGAGGGACCGGCGCCGCCCTACATCGAGCTTTGCCTCGAGATCCTGAAGCGCCACCACCCGGAGGCGAGGGTCCTCGACCGCGCCGGCTTCGACGCGCTTTGGGTCCACGAGCGCGGCCTCGACATCGACGCGCTGGCGCTCAACCACAAGTCCGACTTCATCCGTGCCTATCTGCTCGCTTATCATGGCGGGCTCTACATCGACGCCGACTGCATCCTCTTCCGCCGTCTCGACCTGGTGCTGGCCGCCGCCGAGGAGCATGGCTTTGCCGGATACCGCGAGCCGCAGGGCTATATGAGCTGCAACTTCATGGCCGCGCTGCCGAGGGGCGCCGTCATCGCCGATCACTATCGGCGGGTCGTGGAGCGGATAAGGCAGGGGCCGCCGTTCCGCTGGCTGGACCTCGCCTCGACGCCGATGGATCTCGCCGTCGCTGGGGCGCCCGTGCCGATCGCGCAGTTGCCGACCAAAGCGGTGATGCCGCTCGCATGGAACGACACGGTCGAGCTTGCGACGATCGGTTCCGATGCCGCACATGCGCGCCGCTTCGCGAGGAACTGTCTCTGCTACATGCTTGCCAATGCGACGATCAAACGGACGCCGGAGACGCAGCGCTTCCTCGGCATGTCGCGCGAGGCGCTGCTTGGCGATGGCAGCTTCCTCGGGTTTCTGTTCCGCCTCGCGATCGCGGCCGCGAGCGCAGGTCCGAACCGGGAGGAACCCGGCGCCGATTGGACGGCCTCGGCCGCCGGCCGTAAGAAGCGGCCAGATGACCGATCTCCCTGACCCGATCCCCGCCGCCACGCTCATCCTGATGCGGCCATCGAGCGGGGGTGCTCCAAAGCTCCTGCTCATGGAGCGGACCAGGAACATGGCCTTCGCCGCGGGCGCTTTGGTCTTCCCGGGCGGCCGCATCGATCCAGACGACCATCTCCTCGCCGAGCGCATCGGCGGCGGCGACGAACATATGGCGGCAAAGATCGCGGCGATCCGGGAGACGATCGAGGAGACTGGGCTAGCGCCTGCACTTGGGGCGAGCGTTGACGGCAGAGTGGCGAGTCAGCTTCGCCAGGAGCTGGAGGAAGGCGCGCCGTTCTCTGCCCTGGTGGACGCCTTCGGGCTGTCGCTCGATCTCGCCGCACTGACGCCGCTTGCGCGCTGGTGCCCGACCTTCAAGGAAGCGCGGCGGTTCGACACGATGTTCTTCATCACCGAGGCTCCGATCGGCCCGACCGAGGCGAGCGCAGCCGAGGCGGAAGCGGTTCGCATCCTGTGGGCCACGGCGCGTGACGTTTTGGACGAAGCCGACAGCGGCCGCGCCCGCATCATCTTCCCGACCCGACGCAATCTCGAGCGGCTGGCGCGCTTCGCCTCCCTCGAGGAGGCGCGCGCCGATGCCGAGCGGCATCCGGTCCAGAAGATCGTGCCGTGGATCGAAGAGCGCGACGGCGTTCAGTGGCTCCGCATCCCCGACGATGCCGGTTACCCGGTCACCGCCGAATTGCTGGAGACGGCGCGGCGGACCTAGGCGGTCTTGCGCAGCGGCGCGTCGCGATAGCGGCGGCGCTGAAGCGGTATGAGCTGCGGCGGATCGAAGCGGATAGCGTCGAAGCTGCGAACCTCCGCTCCCAGATAGGAGACGAGCAGGTCGGCGCCGTCTGCGACCATGATCTCGACATCGCCCTCGATCAGCCAGGCGGAGCCGGGCTCCAGCGGCTGACCGTCGATGCTGCCACCGCCCCGGAGCGGCATCAGCCAGATCGGTTTCGCCGGATCGGCCGAGAGAGTTCCGCGCCCACCGCGTTGCCAGCGCTCGAGGACGAATGCGCGGCCATCGGCAAGGATCTGGCGCGCTCCGTCCAGCACATAAGGCGGCGGAGGCGCTTCATATGGGCCAGGCGTCGCGACATTGATCGCATTGTCGAGATGAAGCTCGCGCGGCCGCCCGTAATCGAAAAGCCGGTAGGTGACGTCGCAATTCTGCTGGATCTCGATCAGCGTCAGCCCCGGACCCACAGCATGGATGGTGCCCGCAGGGGAGTAATAGCTGTCCCCGGCTTCGGCGGCCCGCCAGTTGACCAGTTCCTCAATGCGTCCGTCGGTCGCCGCTGCGCGCAGCTCCTCCTTGCTCACCGCATGGCGGAGCCCGATCGCAATCTCGGCGTCGGGCTCGGCCGCGAGAACCAGCCACGCCTCGTCCTTGCCGCAGGGATAGCCCAGCGCATGGGCGGCTTCATCGTCCGGATGCACCTGGATCGACAGCCGCTCGGCCGTGAACAGATATTTGACGAGCAGTTCGGGGCGGCCGCCGTGCGGATCCTCGAAATGGATCTCGCCCACGGGCGCGGCGTCGTCCGCAACCGTGCCGAATGCCGGCGGCAGATGGCGCTGCCCCCAGACCTTCTCGATACGGCGCGCGACCAGGCGACTGGCTGTCATGGCTTTCCGGCAAACCTCGTTTCACGAGCGACGGAAAGCATCTTTATGGACGCAACCCTAACAACCTTCAAACGTCCGTGCCAAATCGATGCAAATGCTCCGCTTTCTGAAGATTCTTCTGCTGCTTGGCGTGCTCGCCTTCGCCGGCATGCTGCTTTGGGGCTATGCCCGCAGCCATCCCGAGGACCTGCCGTGGACCGAACTCGACCTGACGCAGCCGGTCGGCGCCTTCACCGGCCGCAAGCTGACCGGGGTGAGCGGCGACGAGTGCCGCGCTCTGCTGGGCCGCGCCGGCATCCGCTACAACGCCCTGCCTCCGCGCAACCCGGGAGGACAGTGCGGCTACGAGAATGCGGTGCGCTTCCGCCCCGGCGGCGCCGTGCAGATCGCCTTCGCGCCGCGCGATCTCGGCACCAGCTGTCCGGTCGCGGCAGCCCTGGCCTTGTGGGAGTGGCACGTGGTCCAACCGGCGGCGCTCGAACATTTCGGCAGCCAGGTCGCCACGATCGACCATTTCGGAAGCTATAGCTGCCGCCGCATGTACGGCCGCTCGGAAGGTGCCTGGAGCGAGCACGCCACCGCAAATGCCGTCGACATCGCCGGTTTCCGCCTGGAAGACGGCACCCGCATCTCCGTGCTCCGCGACTGGGAGAAGGAAGGGCCGCGCGCCGCTTTCCTGCGCGATGTGCGGGACGGTGCGTGCAAGCTGTTCGCGACGGTGCTCTCGCCCGACTACAATGCTGCGCACCGCGATCATTTCCACCTCGACCAGGCGGATAGCGGCGCGATGGGCTGGCGCGCCTGCCGCTAGTCGGGCAGCGTGAAGTCGATGCCCTGGGCGAGCGGCAGCTCGCGACTGTAGTTGATCGTGTTGGTCGCGCGCCGCATGTAGACGCGCCAGCTGTCGGAGCCGCTCTCGCGGCCGCCGCCCGTCTCCTTCTCGCCGCCGAACGCGCCGCCGATCTCCGCGCCGGACGGACCGATATTGACGTTGACGATGCCGCAATCGGAGCCGGCCGGGCCCATGAAGGTCTCGGCCTCGCGAATGTCGGTGGTGAAGATGGACGACGAGAGGCCCTGCGGCGCCGCATTGTGAAGGGCGATCACATCCTCGAACCGCTCGTAGCGCAGCACGTAGAGGATCGGCGCGAAAGTCTCCTGCACGACCACGGTCGTCTGGCCCGGCATTTCCACAATCGCGGGGCGGACGTAGAAGGCGTCAGGCAGGCTGTTGCCGTAGAGCCGCTCGCCGCCGAAGACGATGCCGCCTTCCCCTGATGCCCTTGCCAGCGACGCCTGCATGTTTTCGAATGCCGCCTCGTCGATCAGCGGGCCGACGAGCGTGCCCTTGTCCAGCGGATTGCCGACGGCGACAGTGGAGAAGATCGTCTTCAGCCGCGGCACGAGCGGCTCGTAGATGCCGTCCTGCACGAACAGGCGGCGGAGCGTCGTGCAGCGCTGCCCGGCCGTGCCGACGGCGGAGAAGGTGATCGCGCGGCTTGCCAGCTCGAGATCGGCCGAGGGCGTGACGATCATCCCGTTATTGCCGCCGAGTTCGAGCAAAGGGCGTCCGAAGCGGGCAGCGATGCGCGGCGAGACCTCGCGGCCCATGCGCGTCGAGCCGGTGGCCGAAACCAGAGGCACGCGCGGATCATCGACAAGGGCGGTGCCGACCTCGCGCCCGCCCTGCACCACCACCGACAGCTTCGCGGGCGCATCGCCGAACCGCTCCATGGCGCGTTCGAACAGGGCCTGCACCGCGACTGCCGTGAGCGGCGTCTTCTCCGACGGCTTCCACACGACGGCATCGCCGCAGACGAAGGCGAGGCAGGCATTCCACGCCCAGACGGCGACGGGAAAGTTGAAGGCGGAGATGACGCCCACCACGCCCAAGGGGTGCCAGGTCTCCATCATGCGGTGTCCGGCGCGCTCGGTCGCGATGGTGAGGCCATAAAGCTGCCGCGACGCGCCGACGGCGAAGTCGCAGATGTCGATCATCTCCTGGACCTCGCCGAGCCCCTCCTGGAGGATCTTGCCCGCCTCCAGGCTGACGAGGCGGCCGAGCGGCTCCTTCTCCTCGCGCAGCACCTCGCCGAACAGGCGAACGAGCTCGCCCCGGCGGGGCGGCGGGACCAGGCGCCATTGCAGGAAGGCGTCGTGCGCGGCGCCGGTCGCCTCCGCCACCTCCTGCGGAGTCGAGGAGCGAACGCGGCCAATCACCTGCCCGTCGATCGGCGAGCGTGCTTCGAGATCGCCCTCGCCAAGCGGCGGCAGCCTCAGCCGCTCCCAGAGTGAGGCGAGCTCCCGGCGGGAATCGAAACCATTCATCCGAACAAGGCCTTTGCTGTGCGCAGCCGCTCCACCCCTTCCCGGATCGTGTCCGGCTGCTTGGCGAAGCAGAGCCGCACTACGTTAGTAGCGGGATCAGCATCGTAGAATGCGGAAACAGGGATCGCCGCCACTCCGGCTTCACGCACGGCGCGTTCGCAGAAGGTGATGTCGTCGGCGGCGATGCCGGACTGGTCGAGGTCGATCGAGACGAAATAGCTGCCCTCCGCAGCCAGCGGCACGAAGCCCGCCTCCCGCAGCGCTGCCATCATATTGTCGCGCGCGGCCACGAAATTCCGCCTCATCGCGTCGAAATAGGCATCTTCCTTGCCAAGCCCGTAGGCGACCGCGGCCTGGAGATTGGGCGCGGTGGCGAAGGTGACGAATTGATGCGCCTTGGAGATCGGCAGGGCGAGCGCCTCCGGCGCGAGGATCCAACCCACCTTCCACCCCGTCAGCGAGAAGATCTTGCCGGCCGAACCGACCTTCACCGTCCGCTCGCGCATTCCGGGCAGCGCGGACAGCGGCGAGTGAGACTTGCCGTCGAAAACGATATGCTCCCACACCTCATCCGAAAGCGCGATGAGATCGTGGCGCAGGCACGCATCGGCGATCACGCCGAGTTCCTGCCGATCGAACAGCCGCGACGTCGGATTGTGCGGATTGTTGAAGATGACGAGCCGCGTGCGGTCGGTGATCGCCTGCTCGACCGCCTCGGCGGTGATGCGCCAGTTGGGCGGCATCAGGCGGACGAGGCGCGGCACGCCGCCGGCGCGGCGAACCAGCGGAAGATAGGCGTCGTAGAGCGGCTGGAAGAGCAGGACCTCGTCGCCCAGCGACACCAGCGCCATGATCGCGGCGGCCAGCGCTTCGGTCGCCCCCGACGTGACGGTGATCTCGTCCACTGAGAGGCTGAGATTCTGATGCCCGGCATAATGCGCGACCACGGCCTCGCGCAGCTCGGGCAGGCCGCGCATCGGCGCATATTGGTTGGAGCCCGTCAGCAGCGCATCGGCGGCCTTCGCGAGCACGTCCTGCGGCCAGCCGAAATCAGGAAAGCCCTGGCCCAAATTGATCGCTTGGTGCTGGGCGGCGAGCCCCGACATGTGCGCGAAGATGGACGTCGGCAGCTCGGCGAAGAGCGGGTTCATAGCCGCTCGATCAGCGCCCGGGCGGCGAGCGGCGCGCGCACCTTCGCCCCGCTGATGAAGAAGACGTAGCTGTCCCGCGGTGCCGATGCGGGAGGCTCGGCGGCGTAAGGGAGGCCCGGCGGGCTCTCGCCGCCGGCCCAAGCCTTGGCCGCATCCGCCCAGCGGTCGAGCGCCTCCCCGCTATAGCCGCTCGTCTCCTCCTCCACGCAGCGCTGGAGGCGTGCATAGGCGATCTCGCCGCTGAGGTCCGGGATGCAGGGATAATCGGCCGCATCGGCGAAGACGATGCCAACGCCCGCCGCCCGTGCCATCGCGACGAACTCGGGCGTTCGAAAGCTCTCGTGACGCGGCTCGACGACGTGCTGGAGCTTGACGCGGTCCTGGCTCTTCGGGAGCAGGTTCAGGAAGGCCTGGAAATCCTCCGGGTCGAACTGCTTTGTGCCCATGAACTGCCAGAGGATCGGTCCCAATTTGTCGCCGAGCTCCGTCAGCCCTTGCGCGCAGAAGCGCTCGATCCCCTCGCCGCCTTCGCCGAGCACCTTGCGGTTGGTGCAGAAGCGCGACGCCTTGATCGCGAATTTGAAGCCGTCCGGCACCGCCTTCGCCCATTTGGCGAACAGCTCCGGCTTCTGGAGCTTGTAATAGGTCGCGTTGATCTCGGTCGCGGTGAGTTGGCTCGCCGCATATTCGAGCTGCTTCGTCTTCGGCAGGCCCGCCGGGAAGAAGGTCCCCCGCCAGGGATCGAAGTCCCAGCCGCCGATGCCCACCCTGATCGTGCCCGAAGCTGCCATGACGTTGCCCCTAAGGCGGCAGCCCCGGCTTCGTCCAGCCGTCGCGGAACGTCGGGCGACAATGCGGGTTGGGCAGGTTCTTGCCAGGACACTCCTCCACCATGCTTCTCGACACTGCAGCCGATCGCGCGACCGATGCCGATCGCGACGGCGACGCGCCCGCCACCAAGGATGCCGTCTTGGGGCCGACGCTGGCGCGCCTGCTCGCAGCCGTGGAAGATGGCGACGTGCTCTATGTCGCGTCGAGCGAGCAGCGCGCCGAAGCCATCGCCAATGCGGCCGCCTCGCTGACCGATGCGCTCGTCCTCTGGTTTCCGCCGCAGGACACGATGCCCGGCGAGAATGCCCCCTCCTCGCCTGCGATCGCCGGTCGGCGCTTCGCCGCCCTGCACGCATTGCACGGACGCGACGCCGGTCACGTCCTCTTCGTGACCGAAGCGACGGCAGCCGCGCAGCGCATCGCGGCGCCCGGTGCCTATGAGGCGCCGCTCCGCACCCTGCGTCCCGGCGACGTCCTCGAGGTCGACAAACTGGCGGCGGAGCTGGAGGCGATCGGATATTTCGCCGACGAGCGGGTCGACGAAGCCGGCGAACTGGCCATCCGCGGCGCGGCGATCGACCTCTTTCCCGCCGACTCGGCCGGCCCGGTGCGCATCCACCTCGACGAGGGCCGCATCGAAAGCATCAGCCCCTACGATCCGGTGTCCCAGCTCGGCGAGGAGGATGAGGAACTGGAGGCGCTCCAGATCTGCCCGGCTATCGAGCCCGAGCCCGGTGCGGAGGCGGTCACCCTGTTCGATCATCTGCCGGACGCCTCGCTTGCTCTGGACCCCGAAGCGGAGGCGCGCCGCGGCCAGTTTCTCGAGCTGGCGGAAGAAGCGGGCGCGAAGCGCGGGCTCGTCAGCGCAGGGGCGTGGCGACAGGCGCTGAAGAGAAGCGACAGGATCGATCTCTTGGAGGGCGCCGAGCAGCCGGGCGCCCGCTTCGTGCAGGCGCGAAGTCCCGAACGCGCATTCATCGCAGCGCTGAAGGAGGCGCGCGAGCGTGGCGACAGAATCGTGGCAGCGGGCTCCGAGCGAGACCTACGCTTCTTCTCCCGCCGCATGGAACGGCGGCTGGGCGAAGCGCCGCGCCGCATCACGCTGTGGAATGAGATCGATGCCGCCGATGCGGGCGAGATCGTCGCCATCGCTGCCGAGCTGGAGCAGGGCTGGACCGAACCCGGCCTCATGGTTGTCGCGGCCGCCGACCTCCTCGGCGGGCGCGCCTTGGCGGCCGCGGGCCCGGCCGCGAACCCGCTCGCGCAGGAGGTGGCGGATTTCCACATCGGCGACGCCGTCATCCACGAGGATCATGGGCTCGGCGTGCTGCGCGGCATCGAGACGGTGACCCCGGCCGAGGCGGAGAGCGATGCGATCCGGCTGGAATATGCGGGCGACACGCAGCGTCTGATCCCGATCGAGGAAGCGGACCGGCTGTGGCGTTACGGCGCCGATGCCGAAGCCGTGACCCTCGACCGGCTGGACGGCTCCAGCTGGACGAAAAGGCGCGCCGAGCTCGACCGGACGATTGCCGAGACGGCGCGGCAGCTCGTCGGGCTCGCCGCCGAGCGGGCGAAGCGGAAAGCGGCCGTGCTCGACCCGCCGGTGCGCGATTATGAGCGCTTCTCCGCCGGCTTTCCCTTCTCGGAGACTGCCGACCAGGCTCGGGCGATCCAGGCGGTGCGCGACGACCTCGCCTCGGGCAAGCCGATGGACCGGCTGGTGGTCGGCGATGTCGGCTACGGCAAGACGGAAGTGGCGCTCCGGGCGGCGGCGATCGCTGCGCTGGCGGGAAAGCAGGTCGCGGTGGTCGCGCCGACCACGGTGCTCGTCCGCCAGCATATAGAGACCTTCGCCCGGCGCTTCGAGCGGCTGAAGATCAAGGTGGCTGGGCTGTCCCGCCTCTCCTCCGCGGCCGAAGCACGCGAGGTGAAGAAGGGGCTCGCCGACGGGTCTATCCAGGTCGTGGTCGGGACTCAGATGGTGGCCGGCAAGGGCGTAGCCTTCAACGATCTGGCGCTGGTGATCATCGACGAGGAGCAGCGCTTCGGCGCCGCCGACAAGGCGAAGCTGCGGGGGCTTGCCGGGGACGCGCATGTGCTGACGCTGACCGCGACGCCGATCCCGCGCACGCTGCAAACCGCGCTTGTAGGGCTGCAGGATCTCTCGCTGATCACGACACCGCCGGCGCGGCGCCTGCCGACCCGGACGGCCGTCTCGAGCTATTCGGCCGAACGCGTCCGGCCCGCCCTGCTGCGGGAGAAGAAGCGCGGCGGCCAGAGCTTCGTCGTCGTGCCCCAGATCGAGGATATGGAGCCGATGGCGGAACGGCTCGGCAAGCTGGTGCCCGGCCTCAGCGTCCGCGTGGCGCACGGCAGGATGCCCGCAGCCGAGATCGACGAGGAAATGGTGCGCTTCGCATCCGGCGACGGCGACATCCTGCTGGCGACCAACATCATCGAGGCAGGGCTCGACATACCCTGCGCCAACACGATGCTGATCTGGCGCGCCGACCGCTTCGGCCTCGCCCAGCTCCATCAGCTGCGCGGTCGCGTCGGCCGCGGCCGGGTGCGGGGCCATCTCCTGCTGCTCACCGAGGAAGGCGCGGAAATCGCGCCGGCGACGCTGAAGCGGCTGCGCACCATGGAAGCGCTCGACCAGCTCGGCGCCGGCTTCGCGATCAGCGCCCGCGACCTCGACCTGCGCGGCGCCGGCGAATTGCTGGGCGAGGAGCAATCAGGCCATATGAAGCTGATCGGCCTCGGCCTCTACCAGCATCTGCTCGGGCAGGCGCTGCGCGTGGCGCACGGGGAAACGGTGGACGATTGGACGCCCGAGCTTCACGTAGCGGGCGGACGCCTCCCTAAGGGCTGGATCCCCGAGGAGGAGGTGCGGATCAACCTCTATGTCCGCCTGGCGCGGCTCGACTCGGCAGCCGCACTGGACGCGATGGCCGACGAGCTCGAGGACAGGTTCGGCACCCTGCCACCTGAAGCGGCCGCCCTGCTTGCCCTCGCCCGCATCCGCCAACTGGCTCGCGAGGCAAGGATCGAGCGCGTCGATGCCGGACCGGCAGCAATCGCCCTCACCCCGCGCCGCGGCTTCAAGGGCAAGGCGCCGGGCCTGCAGAAGAAGGACGGCCGCCTGCTTCTCAAGGAGCGGATCGAGGATGAGGGTGAGCGGCTGGCGAAGGTGCGCGAGTTGCTGGAGTCGCTCCTGCCCTGACAACCTCATCCCGCTCGGGCTGAGCTTGTCGAAGCCCTGCCCATTCGTTTGGCGCAGGAAGAAAAGGACAGCCCTTCGACAAGCTCAGGGCGAGCGGGGCTCTGGGGATCAGCGCCTTCTTGCCGGCCGGGCCAGGCGCGAGGGCTGCTCCGGATCGGGGAGGGCGGGCGCGGTGGTCCAGCCGAGATGGGGCAGCGAAATGGACCGCTTGCCGCCGAGATCGATGCGGGAGACGACGATCCCCTGCTCCTCCATATAGGAAAGAAGCCGGCGCACCCGCCCGGTGGAGCTGGTGCCGTAAGCCTCCGCCATCAGCGCATCGGCTGGGCATTCGGCGCCGTCATGCGCCGCCTTCGCCAGCAGCAGGAAGGGTGCGAGCATCTCGTCCGGCAGCGCGGCGCCGATCGCCAGCGCTTCCTCCCATTCCGGCACGTCCTCCACCCCTGCCCTCGTCATAGCCAGGCGGCGGCGAAAGCTGCCGAGATCGAGCGCCGCGCTTCCGACGCCGCGCATCCGGCAGCGCAGCAGGAAATCCTGATAGAGCGCGGCGGCCGGCTGATAGGCGGAGCCGGGCTCGGCCACGATCTCCAGCAAGGCGCCCCCGATCACCGCCTCCCGCTCCTCGTCCGAAACGGACGGTTCGGCAGGAAGCGCCGGCTTGGGCGCATCGATGCTCCGGATCATCTCCTCCACCGGACGCGGTGGCGGTGGCATGGGGGGCGCCGGCCGCGGCGTCTCCTCGTCGGCGGCGAGCAGCGCCGCCATGTCGATCGGCTCGCGGCTCGGCAGCGGCACCAGCTTGGGGCTGGCGCTCCGCGCCTGCGTTCGCACCGGGCCGATCCGCACCTTGATCGGCCGGCGCGAGATGGCCGGGCCGAGGGCGAGGAACTGGCCGCGCTCGAGGTCGCGGATCACCTCCGCCTGGCGCCGCTCCATGCCGAGCAGGTCGGCGGCGCGAGCCATGTCGATGTCGAGGAAGGTGCGGCCCATCAGGAAGTTGGACGCTTCCGCCGCCACGTTCTTGGCCAGCTTGGCGAGGCGCTGAGTAGCGATCAGCCCCGCGAGCCCGCGCTTGCGTCCCCGGCACATCAGGTTGGTCATCGCGCCCAGCGACGCCCGCCGCGCCTCGTCGCTGACCTCGCCGGCGACGGCGGGGGCGAAGACCTGCGCCTCGTCGACCACCACGATCGCCGGATACCAATGCTCGCGCGGCGCCTCGAACAAGGCCGACAGGAAAGCGGCGGCGCAACGCATCTGCGCCTCGAGCTCCAGCCCCTCCAGGCTGAGCACCACCGAAGCGCGATGCTCGCGGATCCGCTCCGCCATACGAGCAATTTCGGTGGTGCTGTAGGCGCTCGCCTCGATGGCGACATGCCCGAACGCCTCGCCGAGCGAGACGAAATCGCCCTCGGGATCGATCACGATCTGCTGGACATGCTCGGCGCTGCCCTCGAGCAGCCGCCGCAGCAAATGCGACTTGCCCGAGCCGCTATTGCCCTGGACGAGCAGGCGCGTGGCGAGCAGCTCCTCGAGGTCGACCCCCACCGAAGCCGCGCCGTCCTCTCCGATGTCGATGCTGAGGGCCATGAATACGCAAGACTCTGAAACGCAACGAAGTCCCGCGACGCACCGGCGCCGCGGGACCTTCAAACAGACCCGCTATCAGGACTTGCGGGCGCGCTCCAGTGCCGCCGTCGGGTTGATCACCTTGAGCTTGCGCGTGCCTTCCTCGGTGGCCGTCTCTTCGATGATTGCGCGGACCTGCGAAACCGAGAGGTTCGGGTTCACCGCCAGCATCTTGCCGGCGAGGTTCGTCACCTGCGGCGCGGAGAGCGACGTGCCCGAGATGTTGATCGGCATGCCGCCCGGCACCTTGCTCGGCACTTCGAAGCCGTTGGCATAGACGTCGATCGACTTGCCGTAGCTGGTGAAGCCCGCCGGCTGCAGCGCCACGTCGACCGCGCCCACCGTGATCACGTTGGGCAGGTTGAGCCCGGCCGGGAAGCTGCGGACGAAGTCCACATCCTCGTCCTCATTGCCCGCGCCGGCAACGAACAATATATCCGGCGCGCCGCGGAAGCTCTCCTCCAGCGCCTTGTTAACGGTGTCGAAGATGCCCTTCGCCCGCGCCTTCCGCTTCTCCGGATCCGGCTCGGTGCTGGCGAGGCTCGCCGCGATCTGCGGCTCGGTGATGCGCCAGCTCATGTTGACGACGCGGACACCGTTCGCCTTGTAATAATCGACATTGTCGCGGACGTACTGGGCGAGGTTCTCGGCGACCTTCTCGTCCATCGGGTCGGAGACCGCCTGGATCTTGTAGTCGAAGCGGCCGTGCATCAGCTTCGCGCCGGGATTGCCCTCGCCCGACGTGTAGCCGGTGGCGGTGCCGTGCAGATAGAGGCCGACGCGGCCCATCTGCAGCTGGAACGGCATCACCTCCGCGGCCTTCAACGTGCTGATCTTCTGACGGAGCGCACCGGCCTCCGGGCTGTCCACCGCAGCCTGCTGGTCGAGGGAGCCTTTCACCAGCTTCAGCGTGGCATCGATGTCCTTGAGGTCCTCGGCCGGCATCGGCCGGAGCGCTCCGGTCGAGCGCTTCCAATCGGTGTCGAAGGCGATGCCGTGAACGTCGTCCACATAGCCGTTGCCGTCGTCATCCTTGCCGTTGGCGACTTCCTTCGCGTTCTTCCAGAGCTGGTCGCCGAACACCTTCGGGTCAAAGCCGCCGTCCCAGATCGCGATCGTGACCGGCTGCTTCACCTCGCTGGGGGCGAGCTTGACCAGCCGCGGCGTCCAGCGATCCTCCTTCACCGCCGCCGATTCCGCCTTCACGCGCTTGTCGAGCACGGCGAAGATCGTCTCCTTCAGCGGCACGATCTCGGTCAGCGCCAGTCGCGATCCGACCACGCCGGCGCCCATGCCGAAGCCGACCTTCATGTTCTGGGCCGCCGCATTGGCGTCGAACGCGCCCTGCAGGCTGCCGACCATCACGTCCTTGCTCATCAGCTGGAACTGACCGCG
Source organism: Allosphingosinicella sp. (assembly GCF_059502505.1). NCBI lineage: Bacteria > Pseudomonadati > Pseudomonadota > Alphaproteobacteria > Sphingomonadales > Sphingomicrobiaceae > Allosphingosinicella > Allosphingosinicella sp. The sequence goes on along the minus strand of NZ_JCACEU010000014.1, from coordinate 1,060,185 downwards.
CATCGCCTGAAGCGCATCCTGCGCGACCGTCCAGTCAAGGCCACCGACGGTCTTCTCGAGCTCGGCCTGGAACGCGGCGCGAAACTTGGGATCGTCCTCGCCCACCGCCAGCGCGGCGCGCGCATAAGCGTTGCTGAGCAGACCGGCCATCGCCTTGGCCGCCGGCTTGTCCTCCAGCGCGCGGATCTCCTCCGACAGCTTCAGCGCATCGTCGAAGCGGTTCTCCGTCAGCGCCACCTGGAGCAGCACGGCGCGCACCTGCTTGGCCGTCGCCTGGTCCTTGATCTCATAATCGTTGAGCAGCCCGAGCGCATGCGCCTCGACCTTGTCTTTGACCGCATCGAACCCGGCGCCGCCCTCGACCGCAAGCTCGCTCGGCTTCTTCGGCAGCTCGATCACCACCGGCGGTACGTCGGACGCGCTCTGGATCACCTTCTTGCCCTGCGCCTGAGCGACCCCTGCGCCGACCAGCGCCAGCACCAGCGCCATAGCGGTGCCCGTCTTCATCTTCATCGCATCCCCTCCCCATGGAATCGCGTGACTCAACCGTCACTGCGCCAAGGCTACGATGCTAAGTTGCGGATTGACTAGGAGAATCTGCGGATGGCCCGTCGGCGTCTACGAACTGCTAACGAAGGATTGGCTGGGGCGGCAGGAGACTGAATATCTGCCGTTAGCCCTCTAAGCTATTGAAACTACGAACGACTTTTCCGAGCGAATTAACCGTGGCTACAGCTCATGGCTACAGTCGCGGCCCTCGGCGCGGCGCTAACCGCGATCGGGAAGTAAGGATTCGCACGAAGGGGAGCGCGGATCAAGGACGTACGGGGCAGCCGAACGTGGTCGGCTTCAGACCGGCAGGTTTAGCCGCGCCCGGCAGGTAGATACTCAAATCGAGCTTCGGCTTCTCTAAACGCTAACCATGGCGTACGATCCGGACGATCGTCACCTGCGCCTCCAAGCGCGCCCTGAAATGCTACATTGAAACTCGGCGTCGGTCGCCCGACCATGCTGCCGAATTGCCGACCCTCATAAGGAGGAGGTCGCCTAATGGAGATTGAAAAGAGTCCCTTTCACGAGACCTATGTCCGCGCCGCCGGCGCAGTTGCGTATGTGGCGGTCATCGACGCCAACGGCGATGAGGGGATCGGCTCATGCTTCCACATCGGCGACGGGATTTTCGTCACGGCGCGGCATGTCGTTGAGAATATGCGCATCAAGGAAATGGCGACGACGAAATCGGCGCGACTAACCAGTGAGGCCGGCGGCGAGGTGATGCCGCCGCGTGTCTTGGCAATAGTGGACGGGCCCCATTTCGGGCCGGACAATCTCGATGTCGCAGTATTCCGGGTGAACCTAGACGAGGCCCCCCTGCCCGCAATCGCGGTAAGCGGCCACACCGAATATGACATTGAGGAGCACGATCTCGTTCTCGCCGACGTGGTCATCCTCGGCTATCCGCCGATCCCTTATACGACTATTCCTGTCCAAGTCGCGGCGCTTGGGCAGGTCAACGCCGTCGTTCGAGTTTGGCACTCCCCCGTGAGCCACTTCATAGCCTCGACCATGGCGCGTGGCGGCTTCAGCGGCGGGGTTGCGTTAGACCGGTCCGGCCGCGCGCTGGCGCTGGTGACCGAAAGCCTAGGGACCGACAAGTCTCTCGTGGAGACCGGTTATACCAGCTTACTCTCGATTGCGCCGGCAGTCGACCTTGCCGCGGAGACATACGGCTTCAGCCTCCACGGATCGGGGCTCGGTCGCTATACGGATATGCTGATCGGAATACGATTTTCGCAGCCCACTACCATCAGCCTAAGCTCCTATGTCTACGACGCGCATGTCTTCGTTTACGACGACAATCGCGATGTTTTCATCGAGCTCCTGTGCAACGACGACGCGCTACTCGAAATCATTAAGGATGCGTTCGATGCAATCGTGCCGCTGGAAGTGCAGAAGCGGGAGACTGGCCTTGGCTGGTTCACGCCGGTCGACAATCCGGCGCCCGCCCAGCTAATCGCCGCAGCTGAGGCCGCTCGTGACGCCCTAACCGGCGCCGGCTATGTCGAGGTTGCCGCTCAGGCGAGCGACTGGCAGTTGAAGTCATGGGGCGGATCCTGAACGCGTCCGCCGCTACGAACTAAACACAGGCTGTGCCTTCTCAAGGCGTTCGTGGTCAGGCTAGAGGGAAACTATTGCCGCGCCGGAATGGCTCGGGGGCCCAAGACCGAGGGGAAACGCGTCGATTTTCATAGACCCCGACGTCTAACAGCCGCGATAACTTTCCGATTTATTGAACGCCTGCTCGCCAACTGCCGCTCAGACAGGTTGCGCTTCCGCATAGTGCTCTGCTGGAACTGGTATTCCCAATCGTTGATGACTCCGCGTTCGTGAAAGAATGCGGTTGCATCCGGGCCGATCGCTTTGTCCATGTCGGCTCGGACGCGCTTTAAAGACTGGAAGATCAAATCGGAGCGGAAGCCCAGAAACCGCTTCACGCACACGTTGCCGACGTCCACCGATTTTGCCGTTGTTGCATTGGAGATGGTGCACAATTCAATGATCGGAAAATGACCGCACAGACAGGTCTCGGGCTCATCGGCTTCGGAGATCTCAACAAGCCGCCACTCTTTTTTGGCCACCTCCCAATCCGTGGCCCGGCTCAGCGTCAAGATAGCGGCCTTGAGCTTCTGAAAGTTGTACCCGTCTCCCATTCTCCATCCTTCAGCTCCCAGGCGGTGACATCCCGAGCCCTTCGTAGATGACCTTTAGCTTTGCCCAGGCCGCATCTAGCATAGGCTTCGCGGCGTCTCGGCTATAACTGTAGTCGTCGTTGGTCGCGTTTGTGCGAACAACGAGGCACCACTCGCCTTTCGCGATGATTTGAGAGTTCCTTCTACATTTACGCCGGCGCTGCGCCTGCTCTATCTTCACATCGATTAGAATGTCCCTGACTTTAGCCATTGTTCTTCCTCTTTAGGGAGTCACGCACGTTGTCTCCCAACATATCGAGCGCGGCTAATGCGTCCTCGTTGTCGCCCGCGCCGGGCGCCCCGCGGCTCCCGGATTCAACCCCGAGATGGTCGTTGATCGCCTTGTTCAGCAGCGACGTAACGGCTGCCCGATTGTCACGCCCCGCGACGGTCTTGTCTCGCTGACCGACCTCACGGCCGACTGGCGAGAGCTTCAGATCTTTGAGGATGCGGGCGACGACGGAGCCTGTGCGTTCGGACAACCGCTTTCGTGCGCCAACTCGCCGCGATTGGGGCTGCACCGGAAGGTCGCCCGCACTGCTGACCTGGGACAACTCCTCCTGCTTTCGGCGCAGCGTCTCCCTAAGCTTGTCCTTCGCGACGACGTCGCGCAGGCGCAGGCCGGCGCCAATCTCGTGATCCAGCATCTCCTCGAGGACACGATCGTCCTCCGGGTCCAAGAAGGACCTGCTGATGAACGAGCCGACGATCTCGTTATCAACCAACATCCCGACGTCGAAGCGACGAGGCTCCCCTGAGCCATGCCCGTCACCATTATCATCGCCGGCTTCGAGCCACTTTTGGACCATCGCCTGGTCATCAAGATCTAACTCGCGGAAATCGTCCCAATGCGCGTCGGTGTTCAACCCCACATGCGAAACTACGTAGGCATGATTGTCCGGGTGGTCCGGCTTCGCCTCATGGACGACGCGCATCACGCGCCCGACGAACTGGATGTATGGCGACAGGCTTGCGAACGGCCGGAAGATCGCTGCGACGCTCAGGGGCGGATGATCGAAGCCTTCACCAAGCATCTGCACCTGCACGATGCAATCGAGCTTGCTGCTGCGGAGATCGGAGAGAACTGCTTCCTGCCTATCGCGGTCCATCTCGCCGTAAATCTCGGCCGCCCTTAAGCCCCGCTCTTCGTACAATCCACGCACTTGACGGGCATGGTCGACGGAACAGGCGACAGCGATAAGTTGGTGACGGAAGCCGCTACGCTCTCGCAGCTCCTGAAGGTATTTGATGCTGGCGTCTACGATATGACGGTTACATTCTGGCGCCAACGCCACGCCCCTCCGGAACCAGGCATGTTCCCGCAAGGCCAATACCTCTTCCAGGGTGTGCCGTTTCGTATCGTCTCGGTAGGTGAAAGACAGCTCCGATGGCGCAACGTTCCGAGAGTGGATCTGCTTGATATACCCCTTCACCATCGCCCGAGTGAACGGGTAGCGATAAATCACCTTGCCGACCGGCCGAGTTCCGTCGCTCCGGAATGGCGTCGCCGTCAGGCTGATAACCTTGGCATTCGGAAAGCGATCGAAGACCTTCGACCAGCTCGGAGCCACATTGTGATGGCCCTCGTCGATCATGATCATATCGAAATAGTTCGGCGGAAACTGCGGGAGCCAACGATCGGCCGAGCTGGCTAACTGGTGGATGTTGGTCACGACGAACTGACTTGCGTTGCAGTCGTGGAGATTTGCATCGACGCCATCCAAAACAGCACGAAATGGCCCTGCGGAAAAGTCATGGAGTGCGCCCGTTCGCCGCCAGAAATTCTTGGGATTGCTGATGTCGAGCGACTCCGCGACACCGGATCGGATCGTCAAGTTCGGTGTAATGATGAGCGCTCGCCCTTTGGCGATGCCGAAGGGTAATGTCGCAATGACGCCGGTCTTCCCGCATCCAACGGGAATTTGCAGGATCACCGGCTCGTTCGAGACTTCGAAGTGAGTCCGCACTGCCCGATGGGCGCCCTGCTGCGGCTCCCGAATCTTGGCGTTTGCCTCAATGTCCGCGGTCAGAGTCTGAAATATATGGTCCGGCTCATCGGCAGCCTGTTCGGCACGCCGATACTCAAGCCGGAAGGGCTCAAGATCAGGCCGTCGATAGAAGCGATAGCCGCTCCCCGGGCGACGCACCGGCTTGAGCTTGCCGGAGGCATCCCACCGCCGAAGCGTGTCTTTCGAGACTCCAACATACTCAGCGGCATCGGCCAAGGTTAAAAAATCGGGCGTGCTGCTGTGTGACATACTGCAACCTTATGCAACCTTATGCGGTCAGTCAATCCTCTTGATGATGCTCCTGGCACGTCAAAGGTCGGGCGAGACCCACGCCGTCGCCCCGACGCCCTTGCATCTCATACAAGATTTTGTATATCCGTGTGACCCCGGCAGGCGGGTGTTTCAAACGGCTGCAAGGAACACTCTTCGTCATGCAGGTTCAAGTTCGGAAGCTCGAAGGCAGTTGGGACCTTGGTTACGCGCTCCACAAGCATACGCTCTCGAGTGTCTACCTGGGTGACGACGAGTATGGTCATCCACGGTTCGACACGACGCGCTCCGAACCTGGAGAGGCCCTATACCAACTGAAATATCGAGCCGACTGGAAGCAGGTGCAGCCGCTTGCTGCTCAGGTGCAGCACTCACTGCTGCCGTTGTTCGGCAAGATCGGCCTTATTATTCCTATGCCCGCCTCCACCGTGCGAGCACGCCAACCGGTCAACGAGATCGCCAACGAACTCGGCAAGCTGACGAAAACGCCGGTGTTCGACGACATTATCGTGAAGGCCCCCGCCCCCGCGGGTAGCCAGCAGCTCAAGAACCTGCAGGGCCGCGAGGCCAAGGACGCTGCACTGGAGGGACGGTTCAGCATCAATCCGTCCATCACCAACGAAGGGTGTTGGAACGCGCTCGTCCTTGACGATCTCTTTGACACTGGCGCCACGATGGACGCCGTTTGCAGAACACTGCGCACGTACAAAAAAATCAATCATATCTACGCCGCTACAATCACATGGAAGTGATGGCATGACCACTGTCTTTATAGCCGGATCAATATCCATTAGCCGCCTGCATGAGAAAGTGGCTGATAGGATCAACAAAATTGTGAGTTCTGACTTCCACGTTGTCGTGGGAGACGCGGATGGCGCAGACACCTCAATTCAGGAATGCCTCAAACGGTATCAGGCCAAAAAGGTGACTGTGTATTGCACCGGGGACTCGCCCCGGAACAATGTCGCAGAATGGCCGGTTCACAGAGTCGTCTCGAAGGCGAAGACGGGCACGCGCGCCTATTTTACGGCCAAAGATCTAGAAATGGCTCGAGACAGTGATTACGGTCTGATGGTATGGGACTGCAAAAGCACCGGCACGCTTAGCAACGTCATCGAGCTACTCAAAGGAAAGAAGAAGTCAGTCGTGTTCGTGAACAAAAAGAAGGATTTTGTCACGGTATCCGACAAAAAGGGCTTAGAACATCTCGTCGCCTTCATGTCAGATCACGCTCGCGCCAAGGCGGAAGAAAAGATTGGGCTCGCTGGGAAGATCGCCGGAATCGGACACGAGCAGTTCTCCTTGGATATTGGCGCAGACAAACACCCATCGGCGGATGTGGTGACTGAGCCTAACCTCGCAACGTCTTTTGAGACGAGCCAAGCCACAAGCGAGAGCGCGAAGCTCCGCACGGCGCTTATGGCAGCCCTCAAAGACTATATTGTTCGAACGGGTTTGAGCCAGTCCCAAGCGGCTAAAGTCTTTGGCGTGACCCAACCGCGGGTATCGGATCTGTCTCGAGGCAAGGTCGACCTGTTCGGACTCGACGCGTTGGTCAATATGGCCGCAACTGCCGGCCTGCGCGTGGAGATGCAAGTTCGCGAACCTGGTGTCGTATGAGGGTAATGGGTCGTTTTCTTTAGTATTGGTGCGGGCGCCTAGAACGCTCGAGTTGCCATCGCGCGGGTGAGTTCGCGGTCCGGGCCCACAGGACGAGTGGACCGGGCCTTTAGACCCGGTCCGACACCAAGGCCCGTCGCCTCAACTCTCCCGTGCCTTCAACCAGGCCGTATGGAAGGCGGTCCAGGACTCGTAAGCCTCCCGCTGGCCCGCGTCCGACGCGATCGACCGCTCGATCTCAGCCCAGCCCAAGCGACTAATCCGCCTTGGAAAGGCGATGCAATGGCAATGCCCCGGGTTCGAGCTTCCCCACAAATGAGGAGCGTGAAGAACCATAAGGACGGGAACCTGACCAAAGTGGGACCGCACCCAAGCCCGGACCATTTCGAAAGGCTCGATCAGGTTGGCCGCGTTCGGAAAGCGGATCGTCACTTGGGCGAAGGCATTCACCTCGTGCTTCGGCAACGTCTCCTCATATCTCCGAACCAGATAGTCACGGCACATATATTCCTGGGGGGCATCGAGCGGTAAAATTAGGTCGACCTTTGCCGCCGAGGCCAGGATCTCGCCCCCGGCCGAACGGACGGGGTGCACCTTCTTGTCTATCCGTCCGGCGATGCTTTCGCGGTCCTCACCCTCCCCCCAGTAAGCGCGGGTGAACGAGAAGTTCTCGCTGCGACCCGCACCGTCATGGAACAGCTTGAGCTCGGCTAGGGTAGCTGGCACGGACGCGGTCGCAGCTGCCGAAGACGCTTTCCGGGGTTTTTTCGCGGCAGCCATTAGAACCATCCCTTCACGGCGACGGACAGGAACTCCTTACCCCTGACCAAGCCGAGGTGGCGCTCGCCTGCGTCGGCAAACGGGGCGCGGTCGAAGACCTCAAGGCCGAGCGGCGTCAGACGCAGGAACCGTTCCTCACCGGCGCTGGGAATCAACCAGGCCGCTTCGCTGGGGCGAGGCATCCACATCCGGTAGACACAAAGAGCATGGTCTTCGCCGACGCCCTGAAAGTCGAACGTCACCCGGTCGGGGGCATCTCCGGCCCGGACGATGAGAATGTTGAGACCAGCAGCGGCGCTCATATCGGCCGCCTCGCGAAGAAGGAGGGGACGCTCGCATCCGGTGCCGCCAATGATCAGGCTCGCCTGCGGCATGTAGAGGCAGTTGACCAGACGCGGGTCGAACCGCTCCGGCTCGGCCTCTAGGGGCCCGTCGACGACGAGCGCGGTGGCGAGCATCAGCCGGCGGGCCGCCGTGCGGGGCTCGGGCATCGGGTCGAGAGAAATGCTCGGCCGAAGGGCGGGTTGGTAGTTCATGGTTAGACTTTCTGTTTCAAAGCGCGCGACGGCCGAGCTCGATGGTCGCGAGCAAGATTTTTCATCCTTTTCGCTCAGCCACAGGGCTGCTCCCTCCAATTGAGGCGCCGCCCCCCCCGGCGCCATCGCACTTATTCGGCGTCCGAAGGCGGCGGCGCTTGCGCGATGATTGCCTGGATCTCGGGCGTGGCCGCGTCGGGCCGAGCACGGAGGATCGCCACCACCTCTGCTACCTGCGCGTCAGTGGGGATCAGTTCGGAGGGGCTTTCCCAGAACCAGCCAAGCAGCCATCCCCAAAGCCTGGTGGCTGGCGCTGCGGCCACTTCGCCGCGTGTTGGCACGTAGCAGCCGTCGCGCCAGATCCCGGCATGACTTCGGATCACATCGATGATGCGTTCGTCAGGGATGCCGAAACGATCGTTATCAGGCGGCGTGGTGGTATGGGTCATTTTCATCTCCAAAGGTAATCTTCGGAGAATTGGTCACACTGTTGCTGTGAATGACGGGCACGACGGGCAATCCGCCGCTCCAATCTCCAGAATCCTCGAACAGACGACCTGCGCTTGCGGCATTACCAGTCGTTCAGCTCATTCCCGCTTTTCTTTGCAAACTGTGCGAGGCGGCTGGCGTAATCCGCCGCGGCCCTCTGCTCCGCCGCGTCTAGGTCAGCGGACAGGGCCTTTGCCCTGGTTTCGACCTCCATAAGAGCGCGGTGATCTGGGAGTTGCTCAAAAACGGTCGCCACGACAGTCGACCACCCCCGAACCACTTCGATGAATCCGGTTCTGGCTTCTTCGGGGCCGTCGAGATCCAGTGCTGGCGCCTGGCCCTTGCGCGCTGTGATCCCGGTCAACAGCCCGGAGGATCACGCTTTCACCGTGGCGATTACGACATCCCGCATTGTGCGCCCAAGTTCGACGACGCGGGCCTGTAGGCGCGTATTCAGCCGAGCCGCCGCCTCCTTCACCCACTCCTCGGCAGAGAGGATCCTCCGTCGAACAGGTTCTGGAACCCCGTCTGAGAAGACTATCGAGCCGGCTCTCACGTCAATGTCGCCGGTTAGCAAAGCGTCGACCGCCTCCAATCTTCCGTCCGCCATCGCTGCGACACGGCCAGCATCCTTTATCTGCTGGTCAGCCGCCGCTCTGATATTCTGTGCTTCAGACATGGCGACCTTCAGCTCACGATCGCGCCGGTTCAACGCTTCCTCTCGATCAGCCTGGCTGGTCAGCATGGCGGATGTTTCCCGCTCCGCGTCGGCCTTGCGCTGATCGGCTGCCTTGGCAGCATCTTCCGACACCGTCATCCTTTTTGCCGCTTCTGCAGCCTTGCTTTCTGCATCATCTCGTCGCCGCTCGGCGTCCTCGGCAGCCGCCAATGCGGCTGAGCTTCTGCAATCCGAGCAGCGGTTGCGCGCTCCTGCTCCACCAGGACGGCGAGGCGGCGTTGCAGCTCCTCTTCGTCGGAGCGGGCCGCGGCAAGCCGATGATCGGCTTCGTTCGCGTCGGCGATCGTGCGGCGGGCCCGCTCGAGATCCTGTTGCAGCCCTTCAATCTCACTGAGCACGGCGGACCGATCATCGTGCGCCATGTCGACGATGGAACGAAGCTTGTCGTGGAGTTTGGAGCCGGGTTGGACCGAGGCCTCGAACTCAGCCGCTTCCTTCAACGCCTTGTCCCGACGCTCCTCTGCTGCGGCTGCTCGTTCTTCGTTTTCGATCCGTCGCTTGTTTAGCTTTGCCACAGCCTCAGCATCTGTTTTGCTGTGGCGCCATTGCTCCCGCGACCAGCGGAGCCGGCGCGGCCCGTGCCGAGTCAGACCGCTGTCGATCCCTACTTCCTCATAATAGAGCGTCTGCCACTGCCGCATCGCGGCCCGATACGCGCGATCGCCAATCTGCTTGAGGAGCTGCTTTTCGGTGAGCTCTTCGCCCTTCTTTTTCTTCTTCCTGCCGCCGGACCTTGGGATTGGCGTCTTCCGACCGATATCGCTCCCCCGGCGCTTCCCGTTCCGGCCTCCGGGTTTTACCGGCTTCGGTTCCGCCAGAGCTTCCTCCGGCGAGCTCGACTTCGCTGGCGAGACCCCTCGCTCTTTCGCCTGCTTTTGCCGACGGGCCGATGCCACATGCCCGGGGTGCGAGAGCTTCGCATTCAGCTGCGGGTTGAGGGGAACGCAGAGTACATGAACATGGGGATGTTCCTCGTCGACGTGCTCCACGATCGACAGGACCTCTAGGTTCCTGCGCCTGGCCTCCTCAAATGCGAACGCAACCGTGAGCTCCCGCCAGACGAGATAAGCCTCCCTGTCCTCCGGATTGTCCATGCAAGGTCGATCCTCGCCGTCGTGATCCGGGGGTGCGGCCCGCGTATAGATCGGCTGGGAGTAGACCTGCGCCTCGAGGACATGGGTGTCGTTCCGGATGACCTGCCGGGTTGCCTTCGTTTTCCCCTTCAGCAGAGCCTTCGCCTCGGCGACGCGGCGCTCGATCTCGGCCGGCACCTCGGCCGGGCGGAACACCCCGCCAAGCAGGGTGGGCTCGAGCGGCACTTCAACGTGGGGATGATGGCCGGGCAGCCTGTCAGCCTCGGCGCAGATCTCGAACACGGAACGGTGGTTCGAATTTCCTTTTCGGCTATAAGTGGCGATATGCCCAAACTGATAGCCACTCATGGTCTACGCCTGCCTTAGGGGGCTCGGGGGTTCGCCCCGACCGACACTTCTGGGGTGGCCCCGCAGGGGTCGGGATCCCCAGAAGTTATAGTCGGTCGCTATAACTTCTAAGATTTACTGACTTCTTAAGGCTTTAACGGACGCGGGGTCGGAACTTCTTCGGACCGCCGAATGACCCTAGATTTGGGTGGAGCAGCGCTCAGATGGAGCGCGCTCGATAGAGCGGCTCAGCAGATCCGATCACGATGATGAACGCGGCCGGCCCGACCCGTCCTTGCTGATGCCGTGTCTGCCCTTAGGCCGCCTGAGAGGGAGCGAGCTTCGCCGCGACCAATCTGAATTTCTCCAGCGCCGTCTCCAGACTGTCGACGATCTCGGCAGCGATCTCGTCAGGGGGCGGGAGCGTGTTAGGGTCCGTCGCGCTGGCGTCCTTCAGCCAGAACAGGTCGAGGTTTAGCTTGTCGCGCTTGATCAGGTCAGCATAGCCGAACCGACGGAAGCGTTCGGTCTCCTGCCGCTCGTGGCGGCGATGCTTGGTGCCGTAACAGGACACGAAGTCATTGAGGTCGGCGCGCTTGAGCGGTCGCTCGCGCAGCGTGAACCGCTGGTTCGTGCGCAGGTCGTAGACCCATAGGTCGCGGGTCGCGATGCCAGTGCCCGGCGTCGCCCTGTCGAAGAACAGGACGTTGGCCTTCACCCCCTGGCTGTAGAAGATACCGGTCGGCAGCCGCAGCAAGGTGTGGAAGTCGAACTCTTCTAGGAGTCGCTTGCGCAGCGCCTCCCCGGCCCCGCCCTCGAACAGCACATTGTCCGGCATGACCACCGCAGCGCTACCGCCGACCTTCAGGATCGACATGATGTGCTGCAGGAAGTTGAGCTGCTTGTTGCCGGTCGTGACAGTGAAATCGTCCCGGACGTAATCCTGCCGCTCGCTCTCGATCCCGCCATCCTCGCGAACGATGCGGAACGACTGGCGTTTGCCGAATGGCGGGTTGGTCAGGACCACATCGTATGATCTGTCGCCGCGGTCGAGCAGCGCATCCTTCTGGTTGACCGGGGAAGTCGCGCCGCCGATCCCGTGCAGGTACAGGTTCATCGCGCAAAGGCGCACCACCTCGGCGACGATGTCGGTGCCTGACAGCTTCTCCTCACGCAGCGCCTTGGCCACGCGGCGATCCTTCGCGGCGGGCTTTGCCTTCATGTGGTCGTATGCGGCGAGCAGAAAGCCGCCGGTCCCCACGGCCGGATCATGGACGGTCTCGCCGGGCTCGGGATCGACCAGCTGCGTGATGACCTCGATCAGCGGCCGCGGCGTGAAATATTGGCCGGCGCCGGACTTCACCTCGCCCGCGTTGCGCTCCAGCAGCCCTTCGTAGATCGTGCCCTTCACGTCGACGTTCAGGCCCATCCACGTCTCTGCGCCGATCAGGGTCACCAGCCGCTGGAGCTTGGCGGGATCGCCGATCTTGTTCTCGGCCTTCAGGAACAGCGTGCCGACAATGTCGGTGCGCTTCGACAGGGTGTCGAGGATGCGGCGATAGGTCCGCTCCAGATCCTCGCCGGCGCGGCCGGCAAGCGCGTCCCAATTGGCGTCGGCCGGCAGCGCGGACGCCTCGCCCAGCGCCTCGGCGCGCTCCTTGTCCATCTTGAGAAACAGGAGGAAGCTGATCTGGCCGAGATAGTCGCCGTAGGAGACGCCATCGTCGCGCAGGACGTGCGCGTAGTTCCACACCTTCGCGACCAGTGCCTGTTCGTTCATGCAAGTTCTCCACGAAAGGCGGCGGCGAGGATGGATTGGCGAAGGGTACTGGCAGCGTCGGCCGTTTCCTTGACGTCGGCAACCATGGCTTCCTGTGCTTCGATCGACTGCTGGTATGTTGCGAGGGCGGCATCACGCTCGCACTCTGGAGGAAGTGGGACCGGAATGGCACGAACTTGTTCAAGGCTGAGATTGGCCCGTGCGGTCTCCACCACATTGGCAAAAACCGCCGCCTGCCCCGGCGGGCTGACCAGCCAAGCAACAATCCAGTCCGAGAGCGTTGAATTCACCGGCCGGATTCCGGCAACGGCCTGATTGCTGTTGGCGCCGCTCAACCTGATATCGGCCTTGCAAGCACGACCAATGGAAGCGCCCACAATGTTCAGCAGCACATCTCCCTGCTGGATGATGGCTTTTGATTCAATCGCGTTGAACGCGGCATCAAGATATACGCGCTCCTCAAGGAGCAGTTTGCCCCATCCGACATTCTGACTTCGGACAAATAGAATGCCGTCTTCTTGGTAGTCGAACCCCTGCCAACCTGGTGACGACCCCTTTGTCACCCGGGTGGACAGCTGATCCACTGTTGCCCACGTCCATGTCTGCGGCAGGTTTGGAAGCGAAACGAGATTTGGTGGTGTGGGCGAACCGTATCGTTTGCTTTTGTTGCGCGGCTCCTCATCCCACCGCGCGCGGCGTTCGACCAGAGTGCGAGCGAGGAGGTCGGCGCCCGTTTCGGGGAGCGAACTGGCGGCGCGCCAGTCGGCGGTGAGCTCGCCGGTGACGGCGGCCTTGAGCAGCGCCTTGCGCCACGTCGCCAGATCGTCTCGCGCGCGGGCCAGCGCCACTTCACCATCGTCAATCTCGGCGAACAGTTCGTCGATACGGGAGACAATCCGCTGCTGAGCATCGAGCGGCGGGACCGGGAACACGAGGTCGCCGAGGGCACTTCCTGACAATTCCTTAAACGTTGTCCCGCTCGCATGATCCTCAAGATATTTGCGAGAGAACAGGACATAGTAGCGGATGAAGAACGGATCGAGATCGTCGCTAAGAATCAGGCTGCGGAAACCTTGGTTCGTCACCATGGGGTTTGAAGCGACCGCACAGTAGCCGACTGGGGCGCGCGAGGAGATTAGCACCGCACCGGTCGGAAGCAGCGCTGATCGGTTCACGACATGCCCGGCGAGATTACGTCTCCCGCCCCCGATCGTCGGCCTGGAATAGCCTGACAGATCGGCCGGCGTCAGCCACGGCGTTCCGTCGTCGCTGTAGTTCGACGGATCAGCCGCGTTCTTAGGCGTGCTGCCGCCCACGATCTTCGCGAAGTCCCTCGCTCGGCGCCATGACCAGCCCTGCGGCAGGCTCCAGCGCCCCTCTACCGGCCCTGCCACCGTGATTCGTTTCGCCATTGAACGCGCCCCCGATTACGCCACCAGCGCGTCCTGAAGCTCGTCGAGTAGCGCATCGAGCCGGGGCCCGAAAGCCCGCCGTGCGCCGATGATGCCGCCGCGACCTTCGAACTGGTCCTGGATGTCGGCGCTCGTCACCTCGATGTTGGCGGCCAGATAGTCGCGGATCGCCTCCATCCAGCCGAGCTGTTCCTGCGTGTAATGGCGCCCGGCGCGCTGCTCGCGGCCCAGCCACAGGTTGAAGCGGCCCGCCATGTCGGAGGAGAGCGGCGCCAGCATCTCCGACTTTCCGATAGCGAAGCGAACCAGTGCGACGATGTCCGTCAGCGTCCGTGCCGGGTTGGCGCGCACCTTGTCGGCACTGAGACGGCGATAGGCGCTCCACAGCGCCAGCGGCTCGAGCAGCCAGGGCGGGCGCATCATCGCGTCGCGCAGTTCCTCCAGACTGGCATAGGTCAGTCGCTTCGAAGTGGCGGGCAGGCCGTAGAGGATGCGCAAAGCGGTCAGCTCGTCGCGATGCTCGTCAAGGAATCGGCCGAAGTCCGCCGTCATCGTCGTCGCCTGCCCCTCGTCCCAGGCGGAAGAGACGACCACGTCGCGGCTGATGTCGTCGATGACGACCTCCGACGCCTTCTTCACCTCGATCAGTACGCGGCGGAGCGCCGGATCGTTATATGCGGCGAGCGCCGCCTCCCGCCGCTCGGCCGCGACGGCTTCGATCTCAGCGTCGCTGACGGTCGCGCCGTGACGCTGACGGGCGTCCGCCTCGATCTTGTCGGCGTCGATGGCATCAATCAGCTCGCCGGCCAGCGCCGACAAGGGCCTGCCGGCCACCGCCTCCACCTTCGCCTTGGCCGCCTCGTCCAGCTTGCGATCGAGACGGGCAAGTCGGCCGGCGAGCGTCGACACCGCATCCTCGTCGCTGCGCCCGCTGGCTACCTGCTCCAGCAGCTTTTCGAAAGCGACGCCGTGTTCGCGTTCCAGCGGAATGGCCTGAGTCTTCAGGCTGTCGGTGACGCCCACCGCATCGACCAGCACGAAGCGGTCCTTGACCCCCGCGCCCGGCGTGATCGTGGCCAGCGTGGCGGGATCGATCGTCCGCACGCCGCGGCCGCGCATCTGCTCGAAATAGACGGCCGAGCGCACGTCGCGCAGGAAGATCAGCGCCTCAATCGCCTTCACGTCGGTGCCGGTGGCGATCATATCGACGGTCACGGCGATGCGCGGATTATAGGCGTTGCGGAACTCGGCGATTACCGTCTCAGCGTATTTCGCCCCCACCTTATAGGTGATCTTTTTGGCAAAATCGTTGCCTTGGTCGAAGACCTCGCGCGCAATCTGCACGATCTCCTCGGCATGGTGATCGTCCTTGGCGAAGATCAGTGTCTTAGGCACCTCGCTGCGGCCGGAGAACAGCTCGGTGAACAGCGTGTCGCGGTACGTCTCCAGCACGGTGCGGATCTGGTTGCGGGCGATGACGCTTCGGTCGAGATCCTGCGGCGCGTAGGTGAGGTCGTCCTCAAGCAGGCGATAGGTCTGCGCCCGGGTGTGACGATCGCGGACGGGAACGGTGTAGCCCTTCTCGACCCGCCCGCCATGCTCGCCGATCTGCGTTCGGATGCGGAAGATCTCGAAGGGAACGTTCACGCCGTCCGCCACGGATTTCTCGTACGGGTAATCGGCGACGAGGTTCTCGTCAAAGAAAGCGGCTGTCTGCACCGTGGGCGTGGCGGTCAGGCCGATGATCTGGGCGTCGAAATAGTCGAGCAGCTGACGCCAGCTGCCATAGATCGAGCGGTGACATTCATCGACGACGACGATGTCGAAGGTCTCGGGCGGCATTGTCGGGCTGTAGGCCACCTGCTTGGGCGGCGGGTTCCAGCCGCGCTCGAAGTCGCTTGCTTCCTCTTCTTCCTCGGACAGCTCGGTGCCGGTCAGCTGCGCGAACACGCGTTGTATGGTCGAGACGACGACTTTGGCCGGCGGGTCGAGACCGGCGGCACCGAGGCGCTGGACATTATAGAGCTCAGTGAACAGCCGCCCGGTGCCGGGCGGGCGGTAGGTCTGGAACTCCTTGAGGGTCTGCCGGCCCAGGTTGTTGCGATCGACCAGGAACAGGATACGCCGCGCGTTGGCATGCGCGAGCAGGCGATAGGCTAGCGTCGCGGCCGTGAACGTCTTGCCCGCCCCCGTGGCCATTCGCACGAAGGCACGCGGCCGATCGCTGCCGAGCGACGCTTCCAAGCCCTCGATCGCGTCGACCTGGCAGTCGCGGAGCCCGTCTGAGATGAGCGGCGGCATTTCGGTTAACCGAGCACGCAGCGATGACCCGCTTTTCAGCCAATCGTGGAGCGTCTCCGGCCGGTGGAAGGCGAAAACCCGGCGGGATCGATGCAGCGGATCCACTCGATCCGAGAAGAGGATCTCCGTGCCCGAAGCCTCATAGTCGAAGCGAAGCGGGTCGCTCCAGCGAGCAAGCGCCTGCTGGGGCTGCGGCTGGTAGCCGCGCGCCTGCTCGGCCACCCCCGATAAAGTAGTCCCGGCCGCCTTAGCTTCGATCACACCGCATGCTTTGCCGGCTATGATCAGCAGATAATCGCAGGGGCCAGTTGCCAAGGGGAATTCCCGAACAGCGACCCCGAGAGATGCCGTCCGGTTCATGTCAGCACGATCTTGGACGACCCACCCCGCCGCCAGCAATTGTGCGTCGATGACCTCGCGGGCCCGAGCTTCCGGCGTCGTGTTCATAACCTGCTTATTGCTGAAGGCGTTGAGTCTCGGCAATCTTGAAGGTCCAAATTGCCGGTTCTTCCTCAACCTGACGCTGACAGCGGCGGCGGACGTCGCGAGGACGCCCAACGCCGCGCCATCATCTGAGAGCTAGGCAGACGTTGGACGCTCGCACTGTGGCAGTCACGACCGGTATCTTGTTGACCGCCTCCAAGAGCACGTTCAGCCGGCTCGCCTTCGAGTAACGGCCGGCGGTCTCGCTTTCGAGCGTATGACCGAGGAGATCGGCCCTGACCTCATGGTTGACGCCTGCGGCCTTCAACTCGTCCGCGACCGTATGGCGAATGCCGTGCAGCGTAAGGTCATCGGGCTTCTCCTCCAGGCACGCCAGGATCTTTATCCAGCCTAGCCGGTAGTAGGTTTCGCCCATTGTGCGGGTTTCGCTGACCAGCTCGGGAAAGAGCAGCTTCTGCCGGGACGCGCGCATCGCTTCCACGAAGTCGATAAAACCTAGACGCCGCAGTTCGTCCGCGACCGGTATCCAGCGGCGCGAGCTGGCATTCTTCACCCTCCCCGCGTCGGTCACGTCGATATCGAAGTACCAGATGCCGTCGTCGCTGCGGGCGATGTCCGTCACCTGCAGCTTGCAGGCCTCTTCGCGCCGCATGCCCGAGTACCAGATGATCGGCAGCACCCAGTAGAGACTGTCATGATAGACGTCCCGGCCGGGCTTGAGGCGGTGTCGCTTGTTGGCGCAGCCATGCCACGGCGGCAGGCGGAAGATCTTCCGCGCGATCGGCACAGGGAACGCTTCACGCTGTTCCCGGGCGGTGCGGCCATCCTCGAACGCGAACGCGCTCCAATCGAGCGCCTGGATCGTCGGGTTCTGCTTCCGCACCCCTTCATGGGCCATCTTCAGGAAGCGGAAGTGGCGGTTGAGCGTCGGCACGTTGAGGCCCAACTCGGTCTTCTTGAGCCGCCCCTTGGCGATTTCCGCCTGCGCCTCGGCACAGATCTCCTGCAGCGTCATCGGGCCATGGCGCGGTGACTTATGATGGTTCGGCGGCAGCCCGTCGAAATGCTTGAGCAGCTGCCGCAGATCCTTGTTGGCAAGCGACACGAACGGTTTGGAGCCCATGCTCTTCTGGAGCAGGCGCATCGCCGACTCAAACTGCGACTTTGTCTTGTCGGTCCACTTCGCCTCCCGCTTGCCAGTCTCCGATGCGACCAGCTTCGGATTGTCGTTGATAAACTTCTGAGCGGCCTGCTCGGCGGTCAGCGCCGCCCAGGCTGAGTCGATGATCGGCCCCGACTGAGAGACCGCGGCAGGCGCGGCGGTTGTGGCTGGCTGCAGCACGGGAGCCGCTAGAAGGCTTTCGAACCGCCGGCCGGGGTCGCTCATCCGCCGGCGATACTCCCGGACGGCAGCGACCCTCGCCTCAAAGCGCAGGCGCATCGCATGGTCCATGTGGAAGATGTCGGTGTCGATCTGCTCGTTCTCGAGCGCCTCTGCGGTTTCGTCGAGGCTGAGGTGCCAAATGGCGTTGATGCGCGACAACTGCTGGTGGGCCAGGTTCGCCACGCGCGTGTCGAGATGCGGAACGCGCTCCGTCCATGCCTCGGCCGAGACCTCGTCACCTGAGCAGTTGGTCTCGGCGAGATAGCAATACACCTCCTCATGCACGTCGGGGAACTTATCCATGTTGCCGTACTCGTAGCCGTAGGCACCGGCTTGCATGCTCTCCTCGTCCATCGCATCCAGCGCCTTGTTGAACTCGGCCCGGAAGATCCGCGTTGCCGCAGCCGGGTCGAGAGCGAATCTGCGTCCCGGGTTGCCGAAAAGGCGCATGTAGAGATCCTCGAACTTCGCTGTGAGGATCGCCGCCCGCCGACGCGCGGCCTTAGGACAGGCCGTCCTCAACGAGACGATAGGACGGCAGTGGTTACCGCAGGGCAAACGGCGGGAGCGACGATACCAATAGATGGCGCCGCGACGCATTGTGTTGGGAATGGCGGTCATTGATCGAACCTCGTTCCCACGGATTGGCTACAGTCCGTGGCTACAGTGACCGGCCCAAGGGCCAGCCTGGAACGGAGAGGTCAGTTCGTTTTCAATGACTTAGAATGAAGTCTGGCTGGGGCGGCAGGATTCGAACCTGCGAATGCCGGTACCAAAAACCGGTGCCTTACCACTTGGCGACGCCCCAGCATGGCGCGCGTGCGGCCTTATAGCCGCGCCGGCGGCGGTGGGAAGGCCGCCGTGGCGAACTTCGTCAGGCGATCTCCTCGACCCAGCCGTGCGGGTCGGGGGCCTCGCCGCGCTGGATGGCGACCAATGCGGAGCGGAGGCGCTGGGTGAGCGGACCCATGGACTGGCCGCCAATGGTGAAGCCGCCGTCGGCGCTCTTCACCTGCCCGATCGGGGTTACGACCGCCGCGGTGCCGCAGGCGAAGGCCTCGGTGAGGCGGCCGCTCTCGGCGTCGGCGCGCCATTGCTCGATCGAATAGGGCGCCTCGCGCGCCTCCACGCCCATGTCGCGGGCGAGCTGGAGGATGGAATCGCGGGTGATGCCGGCAAGAATGGTCCCGCCGAGGGGCGGCGTCAGCAGGGTGCCGTCATCGAACACGAAGAAGATGTTCATGCCGCCCAGTTCCTCGACCCAGCGCCGCTCGATCGCGTCGAGGAAGACGACCTGGTCACAGCCGTTGCGGATCGCCTCGGCCTGGGCGACGAGGCTGGCGGCATAGTTGCCGCCGCATTTGGCGGCGCCGGTGCCGCCAGGCGCGGCTCGGCTATATTCGCCTGTGACCCACAGGGTCACGCCCGGGGCCCCACCTTTGAAATACGGCCCCGCCGAAGAGGCGACGACCGCATAGAGATATTCGCCCGCCGGCCGCACGCCGAGGAAGGACTCGCTCGCGAACATGAACGGGCGAAGGTAGAGCGAGCCCTCCGGTCCATTGGGGATCCAGGCCTTGTCGGTGCGCACCAGGGCGCGGATCGACTCCAGGAACAGCTCCTCCGGCAGCTCCGGCATTGCCATACGTCGTGCCGAGGACTGGAAGCGGCGAGCATTGGCGGCGGGGCGGAACAGGGCGGCGCCGCCGTTCGGCCGCCGATAGGCCTTCAGTCCCTCGAATATCTCCTGCGCATAATGGAGCACCGAGGAGGTGGTCTGCATCTCCACAGGCTGCCGCGCGGTGATCCGGGCATCGTGCCAACCCTTGCCTTCCGAATAGCGGATCATCGCCATGTGATCGGTGAAGACGCGGCCGAAGCCGGGGTCCTCCAGCTGCCTCGCCCGCTCCTCGGCGGGAATCGGGCCCGCGCTCGGCTCGACGGCGAAGAGAGCGGCAGCGGACGACATGCAGGGTTCCTTCCTCTGGGCAGGTGGCACGGACAGGCACGGAGCGGCTACCGGAGCCACGCAGGGCTTGGCCCGCGGGGCCAGCGAGGTCAAGGCAGGCAGCCCGATAGCCCGAGGGCGGGGGCTGCAAACGGGCTCCGGGGATCAATCGGCCAACGCGTAGCTTTCGAGATAGCCACAGCGGCCGCAGCGATAGGTGGTGACCTCGATCTGGTCGGGCTTGGATTGCTTGAGGCCCAGCCAGAAGCTCTTCTTCGGCTCCCCTCCCTGCCAGGTGCTGACCTGCGCCGTGCCGTGGCCCTGATCGACGATGAAGCCGGCGGACATCGACCCGCCGCATTTAGGGCAATTACCCGGCGTTCTCACTCATACCTCCGTGACGAACCGACGAGGAGGGTCGCACGTCCCGGCACGTATCGCAACGCCGGGGCTGGGCTCAGTGCAGCGGCGCTTCCTTCAGCCACTCTTCCTTAACGGCGGCGAGCCGCGCCCGCTGCATCATGCACTCCTGATCGTCGCCTTCCCTGAGCGCACCGTTGAGCCGCGCCAGATCGACCGAAATCTCCTGCAGCCGCGCCACCGCGTCCCTCGGGCCGCCCTCCGCGCGGAGTTCCGCGATCGCGGCCTGCACCGCCGCTTCCGTCCCCGGCGCGACCGCCCGCTCCCCACTCGCCAGCGCCGCGTCCAGCGCCTGATAGACCTTCCTGTAGGCGTTCATCTGATGCCTCTTCGTGCCTGACCGCTCGCGCAGCCTCAGCCGACTTCGATACGCTAGAGACGAACCGTTGTGAATCGGCGCCAAACCGATTTCGGCTCAACTGTTACCAGCCCGCAACAACGGATCCGGAGAGACAAAAGGGTCGCAGCCTGAGCCGGGGGTCCCCGCCGCCGCGTTCCCGGACGCGGCGGCGGACGGCTGCGACTGTCGGATCGGGCGCCGCCCCTAAAGAGGGGGGATGAGGACGCCGCCCGCCCCGTCAGCTCTTCATCATCTGCACACGTAATAGATGTTCATCGGGTCGTGCGGCAGGCGATGGGTCGCGACGTCGCGGAAGCCCGCATCCTTCAGCATCGCCAGCGCGAGCTGCTCGCCCCAGGCGGCGCCGAGACCGGTCCCGCCGCGAGCCAGCGACACGGTCATGCAGTGCATGCAGCTGATCGTGTAGATGAACGGCGCCAGTGGGTGATCGAGATTATGTGCCACGTCGCTCGCCGCATCGATGTCCTGCATCAGATAGACGCCGCCGTCCTTCAGAACCCGCCTTATGTTCGCGAGCACCGTCGCCGGCTGCGCCTGATCGTGCACGGCATCGAAGGTGAAGACGAGGTCGAACTTCTCCTCCCCGATCAGCGCGACGTCGCGCCGCTCGAAGCGCACGTTCTGAAGCCCGAGCCGCGCCGCCTGCTCGCGCGCCGCGGTGACTGCCTCCTGGCTGATGTCGTAGCCGGCGAAGCGGCTGTTGGGGTAGAGCGCGGCGAGGTGGTTCATCGCCCGGCCGGACCCGCAGCCGATGTCGACTACGTGGATGCCCGCCTCCAGCTGCTCGGTCAGTCCCGGCACCAGCGGCAGGATCGCCTCCTCGAGCGCCGCGACCACGGTCTGGGCGCTCTCCTCGGCCATTACCTCATGGAAGCGATCGAACGCCTCATAGGGAACGCCGCCGCCGGTGCGGAAGCAATCGACGATGCGGCTCTCCACACCGCCGAGCACGGCGATGAACTGGAACATCGCGGCCATGTTCCCCTGCGCCGCGTCACGCCCCAAAAAGGCGCCGTGCGGCAGGGGCAGGCGGTATTTGCCTGTCGTGGGGTCGAGCTCGACGATCTGGCCCGACGCCATCGCCCCGAGCCATTCGCGCACATAGCGCTCGTCGAGCCCCGCTTCCCGCGCCAGCTCCATGCTGGTCGCCGTGCCCGCCGACTTCAGCGCCTCGAACAAGCCGGTGCGGTGGCCGATCGAAATCATGAGAGCGAGCGTCGCATGATTGGCCATGCTCAGCAGGCGACCCGAAAATTCCGCCTCTTCGGCGCTCATCTCCGGCTGCGCCTCGAGCTGCGCCATGAGTCCGGTGGTGTTGCACATCATTGTCTCCGTCGGTTGGTCCCTCCCAGAGCGCTGCTCCGGGAGGGACGGGTCAGATCAGCAGCAGCTGCGGCAGAAGGAAAAGCTGGATCGCCAGCAGGCCGCCGATGAAGGCGCTTTCCTTGTTCATCTCTTCGCTCCTTGGTCGTTTGCTTTGGCGATCACCTATCGGCAGGCCGTTGGCCTCACCGTTTGAAGCAGCGTTGAAATTGGGCGGGAAAGGGTAGAAACTGGCCCTGAACCGATTGCCTTGACGGCGGGTTCGCTGTGGAGGCCGCTCATGGCCGGACCGGGGAAGCACAGACTGAAGGTGACGTTGCTCGGCGAGCTGACGCTGAGCGAGGCCGGCCACGCGCTCCCGCTGCCGGCGTCGCGCAAAACCCGCGCCTTGTTCGCCTACCTGCTGCTCGCCGGAAATGCGGTGCGCCGTGAACGGCTGTGCGAGTTCTTCTTCGACATACCCGACGATCCGCGCGCGGCGCTGCGCTGGTCGCTCTCGAAGATCCGCACGATGCTGTGCAGCCACGCCGATTGCCTGATCGCCGACCGCGACCGCGTCGAGCTCGTCACCCGCACGATCGATACGGACATCGACGAAGCCGAGGCCCTGCTCGCCTCGTCGGAGCTTGCCAACGGTGCCCCCGGCGAGGCGCTCGACCGCTTTGTCGAACTGGCCCATGCGGCGATCGACACGCCGCTCGCCGGACTCGATCTCGCCGGGCTCGACGGCTACGCCGCCTGGTTGGCGGCCGAGCGCAGCCTGATCGACGATTTACGCGCCCGCCTCTTCGCCGCAGCGGCCGCCCATCCCGCCTTTACGCTCGAACAGCAGAAGCGCTTCGCCATGGAGGCGGAAGCGCTGGGCCGGTCCGTCCCTTCAGCGCGGCCGCAGGACACGACTCTTACGGTCGTCGCCGAACCGGCCACGATTGAGTTGGTCGGCCAGGAGACATCCTCGGCGGACGTCGATCAGCACGTCCGCTACACCTTCACATCCGACCGGGTGCGCATCGCTTATGCCTGCACCGGCTCGGGTCCGCCGCTGGTCAAGGCCGCCAACTGGCTCAACCATCTGGAGCTCGACTGGTCCGGTCCTGTGTGGGGTCGCCTCTTCCGCGAGCTGTCCGCAAACCATAGCCTGATCCGCTACGACGAGCGCGGAAACGGCTTCTCCGACTGGGAGGTCGAGGATCTGAGCTTCGAGGCGTTCGTCAGCGACCTCGAATGCGTCGTCGATCATCTCGGGCTGGAGCGCTTCCCGCTGCTCGGGATCAGCCAAGGCTGCGCGGTCTCGATCGAATATGCCGCGCGTCACCCGGAGCGGGTCAGCCAGCTGATCCTCCTCGGCGGCTATGCCGCGGGCTGGCGCCACACCGCCGACCCGGCAGAGATCGAGCAGCGCGAGGCGGTGATCACTCTGGTGCGTCACGGCTGGGGCGGCGACAATCCGGTCTACCGCCAGCTGTTCAGCCAGGCCTTCATGCCGTCTGCCACCCATGCCGAGATCGACTGGTTCAACGAATTCCAGCGCCGCACCACCAGCACAGAGAACGCCGTCCGCTTCCTGGAAGCCTTTTCGCGGATCGACGTCCGCCACCGCCTTTCGGAGGTGCGCGCGCCGACTGTGGTTCTCCACGCCAGCCGCGATCAGCGCGTACCGATCCTCTGCGCTGTCGAGCTTGCCGCCACCATTCCCAATGCGAGCTTGGTCTCGCTCGATACCGACAGCCATATCCCGCTTTCGCGTGAGCCGGCCACCGGCCGCATCGTCGAATGCATCGAGGCGTTCCTGCGCACGACGCCCGAGGCACCGCTCCACCGCCGCCACCTCGTCGCGCCGCATTGACCCCCGGCGATCAGGTCGCCAGCCAGAACAGCCCGGCCAGCAGATACAATCCCGCGCTGATCAGCAGGCCGTACATCAGTCCCTTGCTCGGCCCCCGCGCGTCATCGTCGTGCATCGCCACTCCACGGTCACTTTCGCCACGCCGTCCCTCGTCGGAACTTGCGAAAGGCCAGGAGTCAGTCGCGCTAAGGCGGGATTTCAGTCGATCGCTTCAACGCCGATCAGGCTGAAGCGGCGAGTGCCGACGGTGGGCGCGCCGTCGGCTTCGGAGGGTGCCGGAATGGGCCTGCCTTCGATCACGTAGGCGGCAAGGATCCCTTCCAGAATGCGGGCGGCGCCGCGAAAGGCCTCGTCGGCGCAGCGGGCGACAACGACGGCTTCCGGCACGTCGGGAAAGGTCAGCATCACCGCCTGCTCGCTGCCGGGCGTGACGTGCACCGGATAGTTCAGCATCGCGTCACTCCTTGCGCCACTTGAACAGCGGCCGTTCAGTCGGGCTCGGCGCCAAGGCAAGCCGTGTCAGCTGCCGGCGATAATTGGCGACAACCTTCCTGCTCTTCTCGATGCCGCGACGAAGCTGGCGCTCCGCCTGGTCGGCACTCATTTGCTCGTCGACCGTCCGCTGCCGACTAGAAGGGCCCGCTTTGTCCAAGCTCCACCGCCTGCATCTGCTCCGGCTGCCCGGTATTACGTGCCGTCCAGCCGCAGCGCGGACAGGCATTGTCGACCATGGCCGGATGGAAGCCCCAGGGACTTTCAGGCGAACACTCCGCCCGTTCCGCCCCGGGGCTGACTACGCTGTTCATCAACTTAATCTGCATCAATTCCGCTGGAGAACGACCGTCATTCTGATCTGTTTCAAGAATTCCGCCGCCGTTCCGAAGATCAGCCGATCTGGCATGGCCCGCGGCCGTTCCGGGTGCGGAAACTCGCCTCGCCAGCGCGCGTTCGTCGGCCATGGCCCAGCCATCGCCCCTTCTGCTCCAGCCGGAACGCAATTGCTGGCGGATAGAGCGCGCGGATCGGGCTGCGCTGATCGTCGATGCCGCAGACTATTACCGGCTCGCGCGCGAGGCGATGCTCGCGGCGAGGCACCAGATCCTGCTGATCGGCTGGGACGTTGACACCCGCGTCGCCTTGGTAAGCAAGGAAGACGCCGGCGAGGCGCCCAACTGCCTGGGTGCCTTTCTCTCGTGGCTCGGTCGCACCCGACCCGGCCTGAACATCTACATCCTCGCCTGGGACGAGGGGCTGCTCAGCATCCCCGGCCGCGGCACCACCTTCTTGCGCCTGCTCCGCTGGTATTTCGACAAGGACATCAGCATCAAGTGGGACAGCACTCATCCGCTCGATGCCAGCCACCATCAGAAGATTCTGGTGATCGACGACGCTCTCGCCTTCTGCGGCGGCATCGACATCACCGCCTCGCGCTGGGATACGCGCGATCATCGCGATCTTGAGCCAGGACGCCGTCGCCCCTTCACCCATCGCGTCTATGAACCTTGGCACGACGCGATCATGGCCGTGGACGGCAACGCCGCGCGTGCTTTGGGTGAGCTCGGCCGAATGCGCTGGGATGCCGCCACCACCGATGACGAGCTTCCGGTTCCCCCGTCCGGCAGCGATCCCTGGCCCAAGGCGCTGGAGCCTCAATTCCGCCATGTCCCGGTCGCCATCGCCCGCACCCGCGGCCATGAGGGGCCGCAGTCCGAACTGCGCGAAATCGAGGCGCTGTTCCTCGACCTCGTCGCCTGCGCGCGCCGGTACATCTATTTCGAGACGCAATATTTCGCCTCGCGCGCGGTCGCCCTCGCCATCGCCGAACGGCTGGAGGAGCCGGACGGCCCTGAGATCGTCGTGATCAATCCGAAGACCGCGGAAGGCTGGCTGGACGAAAGCGTGATGGGCCCGGCGCGTGCCCTCCTCCTCGGCGAGCTCCGGAAAAGGGACCGCCACGGCCGCTTCCGCATCTACACGCCCGTCACCGAGCAGGGCGCTGACATCTACGTCCATGCCAAGATCATGATCGTCGACGACGAATATCTCCGCGTCGGCTCGGCCAATCTCAACAACCGCTCGATGGGCCTCGACAGCGAGTGCGACCTGCTCATCGATGGCGTCCATGCCGATCCTGAGGCGCGCCGCACCATCGCCTCCGTCCGCTGCGACTTGCTCGCCGAGCATCTCGGTGTTTCGCCCGAGACGATGGCGGCGAGTCTCGACGAGACCGGCTCCGTGATCCAGACGATCGACCGCCTTCGCGGCTCCGGCCGAACCCTCGTGCCGTTCGAGCCGCCTCCGACGAGCGCCGCGCAGGGCGCCCTTGCGACGAGCGAACTGCTCGATCCGGAAGCGCCCAACGAATTGTTCGAACCGCGTGTTCGGCCGGGCCTGCTGTTCGGCCTCAGAGGGCGCCAGGGGTCCAGGATGCTACGCGGGAACGACCTTCCGCGATCATCCTCATCGTGATCCTCGGCTCTTGAAGGGCGTCCTTTTTCCTCAGGTCAAGGCGCCGCTTTTGTCCGGGATCGGATAGGCAGTGGTCCACTTCACCCGCTCGACCGAAAAGCGGGAGGTCACCTTCTTGATCGGCACGGCGGCGATCAGCCTTTTGTAGAACGCATCGTAAGCCGGCATGTCCGCGACTGCGACGCGCATCAGATAGTCGATGTCGCCGGTCGTGCGGTGCACTTCCAGCACTTCCGGCATGGCCTGGACCGCACCTTCGAAGCGCTGCAGCCAGTCGGGCGTATGGTCGCCAGTCTCGATTGCCACCAGAACCTGGATGCCGAGGCCGACCTTCTCCGGATCGAGTATTGCCACGCGCCGCTGGATGACGCCGTTCGCTTCGAGCCGCTGGATGCGGCGCCAGCACGGCGTCTGGCTGAGGTTCACGCGCGCTGCGATTTCGGCGATCGGCAGCGAGGCGTCCTCCTGCAGGATCGCAAGAATTTTCCGGTCAGTCTGGTCCAAATCCCTTGCTCCCGCTACTCCGAATCGCGTTCTGCGGGAGTCGAGCCGGATTGGCAAATTCTTCTCACTGGAATGGGTAGCGGCCCAATTTCGAATGACTTGCTGCGCCGCAGCTCAGTTGCAGTAGCAACGATATTCTCCATCACCCCACTTAGGGAGAAAAGTTTTACTGAAAATCCCGCGCTGCAAATGACAAACACCTAAATGTGGGCGCCGCCGCAGCGCAGCATTGCCCATGCTAGCGCGAACTGTATTTCTGCCGCTGATCAAGTTCACAAAAAGGGGAAAGAAATGAACAAGTTTTTGGCGGCTCTCGGCACGGCTTCGCTGCTCGCTCTTACCGCATGTGGTGGCGGCGCTTCGGAGACCGAAACAAACAACGTCACCGCGACCGACGATCTGGCGCTCCCGTCCGATGAGAATTCGGCGCTCGGCACCGAGACGCTGGGCGACCAGGCCAATGCGCTGGACGCGAATCTCACCACCGATGCCAATCTGACGACGGACGCCAATCTCACCAATACCGCCGACGCCAATGCGATCGGCAACGTCGCCAACAGCCAGTAACCGATCCCGCGGCCCCGGCCGCGCCAGACACGCACCGCGGAAACTCCCTAGACCTCCTAGCGGTGAACTCGCCCCGGCCCTCGCGCCGGGGCTTTTTTGTTCGTTTGCCTCTGTCGGTCGGGGCGGAACGCGCCGCCCCACCGGATGTTGATTTCACGACAACTTCGACGGAGGATCTGATGGCAGACGATCGCTACGGCGCCCGCGGCTATGCGAGCAACTCACCCCATGGCCCGGAGGATCGGGACCGGCATCCCGATGACGAGGAGCGCAGCTTCTTCGGGCGCAGGGGCAACGAGCTCCGCTCCTGGTTCGGCTTCGGCGATGACGATCCGCGCGGCGGCTACGGCCGTGGCACGCAGAGCTGGGGTCAGGCCAACGAGGGCGGCAATTGGGGCAGCGGCCGGCGGGAGCCGGATCGCAGTCACTACGGGCCGGAGCACGGCTTTGGCGGCTTCCAGGGCGATTATGGCGGCGGCAGCGGCCAGGGTGGCTTCGGCGGCCGCGGCGACTGGGAAGGCGGCCGGCAGAGCTTCAGCGGCGGCCGCAACTTCGGCCCGCAGGACCAGCATTATCTGAGCTGGCGCGACCGCCACATCGCAGAGCTCGACCGCGATTATGAGGATTATCGCCGCGAGAACCAACAGGATTTCCATTCCAGCTTCGACAGCTGGCGCCGCACTCGCCAGTCAGGCGCGTCCGCTCCTCAGGAGACGACCAGCGGCGCCTCCGGCTCGACCGGCTCGAGCGCGGAAACACCGGAGAGCTCCGGCTCGAAGGGCTAGCGCGACGCGCCGTCGCTGCGGTTGCGCAGAACCGCGCGCGAGAAGCTGTCCTCCTCCCCCGGCGCTTGCGCGGGGGGCGGCGGAGGCGCCTTGGCTGTCTCGGTCACTGGCGGCTCGGCTGCCGGCGGCGGCACGGCGGCATCGATGATCGACGTCAGATCCTCCGCCAGGTTCACATCGGGCGCGGGTCCGCTGGCGATGCGCGGGCCAATCCCCTGCAGTTCCTCGGGCGAAGCGCACCAGCGTATGTAGAAATCGGGGAAAATGTCCTCCGGATCCGCGAACATCACCTGCGGCGTGGTGCTGATCACCGCCACGCCCTCCGGCGTCACCACGAACGGCCGCGGCCCGCCATGCTTGCCGTCCGCCTGCTTGGCATCGACGAGACCGCAGACCGAGCCGGCGGCGCCTGCCCGCACCTCGGAATAGCGCGCGCTTTCCGGATCAACGAGGATCGCGGCGAGCGCCTGCGACGCCCGCTGCTGATTCTGTGCCGCCTGCTGGGCCGGCGATGCCGCGCCTGATGCGTCAGCCGCGGCGGGCAGGCTGCCATCCGGCGCAGGCCCCGCCTCGGGAGCAGGTTCGGAATCGCAGCCGGCGAGCAAGAGCAGGATCAGCAGTCTTCGCATGCGCCCCTCATCGCAAAAAAGAACCGGATGGTCAGCCCGGGTTCAGCGTGCTGGGGATAATCTAGTGGCATCGAGTCAGCCAAAGTTCGAAAGCATCCTCATGAAGCGCCTGATTGCTCTCGCCGCAGCAGCCTCCATTCTCGCCATCGCGCCCGCTCAGGCGGGGCCCCGCCTGAGCCCCGAGGCGCGTCTCGCCAAGGAGATCGAGGGCCGCGTCGCCGGTGAGCCGGTCGACTGCATCAACCTGCGCTCGATCCGCTCCAGCCGGATCATCGACGACACCGCCATCGTCTACGAGGTCGGCAGCACAATCTACGTCAACCGCCCCCGCGCCGGCCAGGAGAGCCTCGACCGCTGGGATACGATGGTCACGAAGACGTTCGGCAGCCAGCTCTGCAGCATCGACACGATCAAGCTGGTCGATTCCAGCTCGCACATGCTGACCGGCATCGTCTTCCTCGGCGACTTCGTCCCCTACAAGAAGGTCCGCTGATCTATTCGGCCTGGCGCGGCGCCGGCACCAGCTCGATCACGTCGAGCTTCGAGGTGCCGCGCGGGCGCGGGATGACGAGGCGGTAGCGGAACGGTCCGACCCGCTCGAACACGCCCGCCATATCGCGCGCAGGATCCTCACCATAAGCAAGCGGCGCCTCCTCCGTCCCCAGCGCCAGCGAGCCGAGGAAGACGAGCCGGCCGCTATTCCCCGGCTCCTCCCACAGATATCCCGCCGGCCGCTCGGAGCCGGTCTGCTTGGTGATGCTGAGTTGGTCCTCATTGACCCCGACGTTGCAGAAGAACGGCTTGAACGCATTATAGGCGGCCCCTCGCCCTTCGCTGCCGATGCGAATGACCCGGCACATGTAGGATCCCGGTGCGGGCGCCGCGCGCGGAAGCACGGCACCGGGGTCGAGCAGCGGCCCTTCGCTGCTGACCTGTCTGTTGAACCCGGCGCGGCGCGCGGCCGACAGAGCTTCGTCCCATGCCACGTCGACGGCCTCGATCTTGGCGATGTCCTCGTCTCGCGCGACCGATCTCCAGCCGGTGTCCGGCTCTTCCACCTCGATGACCGGCCGCGGCCGCTCGCGCTCGGGCGCTGCGCATGCGCCCAGCAGCAGCAGCGCGGCAAGCCACGACCGGCGCACCATCATAGCGCGTTTCATGCCCATCTCTCGCTTGTAACGCGAGGCCCGGCCATTGCGCCGCCCGCCCCGCCAATTCGTTAACAAATTATTCCCAAAAAGTTAAATTTCGGTAAACAACCGGCTTCCATTCGGCGCACCGCGGCCCCGCCTCGACAAAAGTTGCGTCCCCGCTGAGCCAATTCGCCGCCGCCGCGTTGAAGGCCCGCCCGCGTCGCTTCCTTCGGGCGAAATCCATCTGCACCAAGGGCTTGATGACCAACCCGCAATTGCTCGCCTTCGCCGTGCTCGCCGGCATGATGGCGCTCTTCATCTGGGGCCGCATCCGCTACGATATGGTGGCGGTGCTGGCGCTCCTCACCGCGTTGCTGGTCGGCATCGTGCCGGCGGAGCGGGCCTTCGCCGGCTTCGCCGACGATATCGTCATCATCGTCGCCTCGGCGCTCGTCATCTCGGCTGCGATCGCGCGGTCGGGCATCGTGGAGGCGGCGCTGCTGCGGGCGACGGGCGGCTTCACCCGGCTCGGCTCGCAGCTCATCGTCCTCGTCGGCTCGGTCACTCTCCTGTCCGGCTTCGTCAAGAATATCGGCGCGCTCGCCATGCTGATGCCGGCCGCGTTCCAGATGGCGAAGCGGTCCAACGCCTCGCCCTCCTGCCTTCTGATGCCGATGGCGTTCGGCTCGCTGCTCGGCGGCCTCGTCACCCTCGTCGGCACTTCGCCCAACATCATCGTCAGCCGCGTGCGCGAGGAGATGACCGGCGAGCCGTTCGGCATGTTCGACTATGCGCCGGTCGGCCTCGGCCTCAGCTTCGCCGGGCTGCTCTTCCTGCGCTGGGGCTACAAGCTGCTCCCGACCAACCGGCGTGCCGCGCCGACAATGGGCGAGGCGCTGGACATCAATGATTATACCACCGAGGCGCGCATTCCGCGCAACAGCCCCGCCGAAGGGGTCAGCGTCGCCGCCTTCAAGCAGATGACTGACGGCGAGGTCGAGGTGACCGGCCTCCATCGCGGCGAGCGCAACCGTATCGTGCCGCTCCCCGACGCGGCATTGAGCGCCGGCGACGTCCTCATCCTCGAGGGTGAGCCGGAAGCGCTCGAGCGCGCTATCGCCGCTGCCGGGCTCCAGCTCGAGGGCCAGCACCGGGAGGGCGTCGCCGACGCCGCTGCCAACGATATCGGCGTGATCGAGGCGGTCGTCGGCAAGGATTCGATCCTGGTCGGCGAGGCGGCCGGGCGGATGGCTTTGCACGACCGGCACGGCGTCAACCTGATCGCCGTTTCGCGTCAGGGCGAGCGCCTGACCCAGCGGCTGCGCGACATCCATCTCTGCCCCGGCGACGTGATCGTGCTGCAGGGGCCGCTCGCGACCCTTCCTGCCCGGCTGCGCGAGCTTGGCTGCCTGCCGCTTGCGGAGCGCAGCCTCAGGCTCGGCAATGCGCGCCAGGGTCTTGTGCCGATCGCCATCCTCGCCGGCGCGATGGCGCTGACCGCGGTCGGCTGGGTGCCGGTGGCGGTCGCATTCTTCGGCGCCGCCGCTTTGATCATGCTGAGCGGCGCCCTGCCCGCCCGCGAAGCCTATAGCCGGATCGAATGGCCGATCCTGGTGATGATCGCCTGCTTGATCCCGGTCTCCGACAGCCTGCGCACGACGGGAGCGACCGACCTGATCGCCGGCTGGCTCTCGACAACCGCGGCCAGCCTGCCCGCCTGGGCCGCGGTCGGCTTGATCATGGTGGCCGCCATGGGCGTGACGCCCTTCCTCAACAATGCCGCGACGGTGCTGGTGATGGCGCCGATCGCGTCCGTCTTCGCGACGCAACTCGGCTATCGGCCCGAAGCCTTCCTGATGGCCGTCGCGGTTGGGGCGGGCTGCGATTTCCTCACCCCCATCGGCCACCAGTGCAACACGCTCGTCATGGGCCCCGGCGGCTACCGGTTCAGCGACTATGCCCGCCTCGGCGCCCCGCTCTCGCTATTGGTCGTGCTCGTCGGCGTTCCGCTGATCCTCGCCGTCTGGCCGCTGCGCTAGGTCTCGGCGGAGGCCATCACCACCCTCAACACGGCCGGGTGGAGCGGATCGGCGAACCGGCAGCCGGCGAGGCGTTTGCTCACCCAGACGATCGTTCCGACCAGCGGCTCCAGCATCGGCAGGGTCAGCGCCACCTCGCGCCCCACCTCCAGCGGCGCCGGCGTCACCAGTCTCGCACCCTCCGGCGAGAGGTCGGTGACGACCACGAAATCGACTTCCTCCCCCTGGTCGATCTCGCGCACCGTCGCGCGCCGTGAGCGCCTCCGCTCCCCGGGCCAGCCGGTCAGGCTTGCTGCTATGCGCATCATCGCACCGCCCCCTCAGTGCCGATGGATGCGCAGTTTCCCCCCGTGCCCCCCTCTCGGCATGGCCTGCAGCGCATGCTGCCAGATCTCGATCAGCGTCGCCGCCGTGCCGTAGCGCTTCGTCGCCTGCTCGAGATCCACCTCGCCGCGCTCGATCGCGGCGGCCGCCTCGACGGCGCGTCGCGCCCGCGCGGGCATCGGCCGCTCCAATGATGTGATGCTTTTCAGCTCTGGCGCTTCGCTGCGCCGATCTTCGCTCAATACGATCATGTCCGCCTTCCGGTTCAAATTCCCCCCGGTTGGCGACTCCGCACCTGCGCCCGGCAGATTAAGAAAGTGTAAACGCGAAAGGTGAAGGCGATCCGCCTGCGCCAGCTTGCGCCGAAGCGTTCGCGGCCGGCGGCGAATTAGCAGGCCTCGGGGGCTGCCCGCGGGTGGTGGCCCCCGAGAACACTCTGCACCGCAGACTTCAGTTCGCTTTCCTTGATCGGCTTTCCGACGATCACGGCGTCCGGCACTCGCTCGCGTATCTCGTCAGTATAGCCGGTGACGAACACGACCGGGATGTCACGCTTTGCACGGATCGTCTCGACGGCACTGACGCCGTCGCCGGGAAGCAGCCGCGCATCGGCGGTGATGAGGTCGAACTTCTGCTCGCCCGCGCCGAGGATCGCGACGTCCTCCGATCGCGCGAAGCTGAAGCGGCTGAAGCCGATCTCGCTCAGGATTTCCTGGATGGCCTGGCCGATCAGGTAATCGTCTTCGATGATATAGGCGTGCATTCCGTCTGCTTTCTCACGCCCCCGCCGCTGCTCCACAGGCTCCTATGTCGGCCGTCCGACAAATAAGCAACGCATGTTAAGGTGGAGGATGAGACGAAAACGCACGCCTGGCCTCCCGGTTTCCCGGACAGCCGCCCCTAGCGCTTCAGCACGCGGGTGAAGCGGGCGAGGCCGAACAGGATGGTCGGCCAGAACATCGTGTTCCAGATGTCCTTCCAGTTGGCGTTCCAGCGCGGGCGCCCGCCATGGCTGAACGTGTCGATCACGTCCCAGATCTCCCCGGCGACAGAGGCGAGCGCCACCGCCGCGAGGGGCCGCCAGTCGGACAGGGAACGCTTGAAGGCGATCGCCACGACCAGCATCACAGCCATGCCGACATAAATGTGCAGCGCATCCTTGGCGAGATTGGTGACATCCATCAGCACCAGCTTTGCTGACTGCAAAACGCTCATCTCAGATCGCAGCCGGACGAACGGAATCCTGCCGTTCGCCGATCAGATACGCGACCGGGAAGCTCAACGCGAGCAGCGACAGCGGCACGGCGACGACCGCCGCAGCCTGGCCCAGCCAAGGCACCGCCGCGGCCATGACGGAGAGCAGGACCAGCCACATGAAGGGTCCGAGCGGCGCCGTATCCGCGCCGGCGGCGTGGAGCCTGGTCCGATCGTCGAGAATGGCGTGGAGCAACCGAATGCGCCGGCTGGCGGAGGTCGGGAACAGAGCCGGCACCATTGCGTGAACCGCGCAGCAGAAGCCGGCGACGAGCAGCAGCCGGCTCACGCCAAGCGCGAAGTGCATATGCTCGCCATAGGTCTCGCCCACTCCTTCGAGATGGTCGCGGCTCTCGGTCAGCATTTGCTTCATAGGCACCCTCTCCGTCATTTCTCTAGCACGCAGGTGGAGAATAGTTGATCCCCCCGTACGAGCCGCAGGCGGCGGTCCGCCCCGCTAATAAGCTGGACAGCGGCAGGAAGCGCCGCGATGAAGGAGGTCGTGCGTCAAGAGTCTGATTTCGCTTATTACAGCCGCAGGGCAGACGAGGAGAGGGAGGCCGCGGAACGCGCCGCCTCCGACGAGGCGCGAGCCAGCCATGTCCAGCTCTCCGCTCAATATGCCATTCTGGCCGACATGATCCGGGAAGCGAGAGGCCGGGGCGGCGCCAACGACAATCCGTAGCCGCTGCCGCCTGGCTGCGCAGGCAAGCGCGGTGCGGTTCTAGAAGGCGATACCGCAAGGGTCCTGCTGGCACCGCCGCTTGGTGTCGCGATGGAAGCAGCCGGTATAGCCGCCCGGCCCCGTGGTCGAGCAGGAGCCGATCCCCGCATCCCCTTCCTGGATGAGCTTGTGCCGCTCGCGCGACACGCTGTCGACGGGCCCCTTAGGGTCGAAGCCTTGTGACCGGATCGGCAGGCGATAGCGCTCCGTCTCGTTGCGCCCGCAGACGACGATCTCATCGCCGTCTGCCGGGTCGCAGCGCCTGACGATCGCGAAGGATCGCGCAGCATCCGCCAGATTGCCCTCCTCCGGCGCCGCCTGGGCGGCCTGCGCCGCGAGGAGCAGCAGCATCACCTCGCCTCGGCACCCGCGACGCTGCGCCGGCTGCCGTAGAGGAGGTAGATGGCGAGCCCCACGACATGGGCGATCAGGAAATAAACCTGCGTCCTCTGCGGGAGGCTGATGAAGAGGTAGGCGCAGCCGAGGATCGCGAAGATACCTACCGGCCACGCAAGCGGTGTGCGGAAGGTGCGCGCCATGTCCGGCTCGCGCCGGCGCATGATCAGCATGCACGCCGACACAGCGATGAAGGCGGTGAGCGTGCCCGCATTGGCGAGGGCGGCGAGCTCGTCGAGCGGGATGAGGCCGGCGAGGATCGCCACCAGCACGGCGGTGAAGATGGTGATCCTGACCGGCGACCCGCGCTCCGAAACCCGCGCCAGGTTGCGCGGCAGCAGCCCGTCGCGCGCCATGACGAAGAAGATCCGGCTCTGGCCGTAGAAGAAGGCGAGGATGACCGTCGGCAGCGCGATCACCGCGGAGGCGGCGAGATAGGCGGCCGCGCCCTCCTGATCCAGCAGCCGCAGGATGAGCGCGAGCGGCTCCGGACTGTTGGCGAAGCCGGTATAGGCGACGGCGCCGATCGCCGCCGCCGCGACGGCCATGTAGATGACCACGCACAGCAGCATCGACCCGACGATGCCGATCGACAGGTCACGCGCGGGGTTCTTCGCCTCCTCGGCCGCTGTGGCGATGGCGTCGAAGCCGTAGAAGGCGAAGAAGATGATCGCCGCGGCCGCCATCACGCCCACTTCCGCACCCGGGGGCCCGCTCTTGGCGAAGCCGAAGGGCATGAACGGCTCGAACTTCGCCGCATCGAAATAGGGCAAGGCGACGACCACGAAGACGATAAGTGCGGCGATCTTCACCAGCACCAGCAGGGCGTTGATGGTCGCGCTCTCCTTGGTGCCGAGAATGAGGAGTCCCGCCACGACGGCGATGATGAAGATCGCCGGCAGGTTGACGACGCCGCCAAGGGCCGGTCCCTGGATCAGAGCGGCCGGCAGCCCCGCCCCGATGCTCTCCATGAAGCCGGCCGCATAGCCCGACCAGCCGACCGCCACGGCGCTGACGACGAGGCTGTATTCGAGAATCAGGCTCCAGCCGACCACCCAGGCGAGCAACTCGCCTATGACGACATAGGTGTAGGTGTAAGCGCTGCCCGAGGCGGGGATCATCGTCGCCATCTCGGCATAAGCGAGTGCCGCCGCCGCGCAGATGATGCCCGCGATGGCGAAGGACAGGATCACCGACGGCCCCGCCTTGGCCGCGCCGACGCCGATCAGGGTGAGGATGCCGGTGCCGACGATCGCGCCGACGCCCAATGCCACCAGATGCGGCCAGGAGAGCGATTTGCGGAGACGGTGCTCCGACGGCATGTCCTCATGCGCATCGACGCGCTTGCGAGCGTTCCAGTGCTTCAATCCTGCCCCCTTTGTCTCAGACGCCGTCGATCACGCGCTGGCTGTTGAGCCAGCGCAGCAGCTCGACCGTGTTCTTGGCCGGGCCTTCGAAGCTGAAGTTGACGCCGTTGAGGCGGCAGCGATCCATCTCGGGAATGCCGCCGCCGAAATAGACCAGCGTCGTGCCGTTGAACTCGCATTCGATGAAGGTGCCGCCGTCGAGGATGATGCGATCGGCGCCGAAGGTCTTGCCCTTCAGCTCGGCGCGGCTCCTGGTGACTGGTTCCCCCATGCGCCTAGCTGCTCCGCTTGGGCGCCGCCGGTCAAGCTGCCGGTTCAATAATCCTTGGAGACGCGCACGTTTACGCTCTCGCGGCCGATGGTCGAGATGCTGGAGAGCAATGAGAGCCACCGCGTGATCTGATATTCGATGCGAGTGGCGGAATAGCCGCGGCCGTCGGTGATGACCTCCACATAAACCTGGCGGCCAAGATATTTGCCGGCGGCGATGGATGTGCCCTGGCCGGTGGCGATGTCCGCGGGAAGGATGCGCAGGCGGTCGAGACCGATCGCGCTGCGGACGCTGTTGATCGGATCGAGGCCGCCGCCCGTGTTGTTCAGCGACGCGACGGCAGCGGCGAGCTGCAGCGCCTCGGGCGCGGTGAGGTTGGTGATGGAGGTGCCGAAGAGAAGCCGGCTGAGCAGCTCGTCTTGCGGCAGCGCGGGCGTGCTGGTGAAGGCGATTTCCGGCTTCTGGCCGCGCCCGGTGACGCGGATGGTGGCGTTAAGGCCCTGGATGCCGCCCTCGGCGGTGATGTCGAGGATGGGGTTGGGCGGGCTCTCGCCGAGGAAGCGGATGGTGCCGCGCTCGAGGTCGAAGCGGCGGCCGGCAAAGTCGTAGCTTCCGCGCACCAGGTCGGCTCGGCCGTCGATCCGCGGCTCGGTGACGGTGCCGCCGACCTTCAGGTCTGCCCCCCATTCGCTGGTGATGCCGAGGCCGGTCACGGTCAGCCGGTTGTCGGCTTTCAAGGCGATGTCCAGGCGCCAGGGGTCGGCGCGGCTCGGCGGCGGCAGGTCGTCCTCCTCGCGGTTCAGCTCGCGAACAGGCAGACGCGGCACCTGCGCGACGGCGGTGGCGCTGCCGAGGCGGAAGCTGCCGCTGACCAGCTCCAGATCGCCGGAAATGGTGCCGCCCGAGCCGTCGGAGCGGAAGCGCAGCGGCCCCGTCACCTGGGCCTTCAGATCGTCGCGGTCGATCAGCTGCGCCGCCTTGGCCTCGACGGCGAGGTCGATGCCGAAGCCGCGTGCCGCCGAGAGGTCGAAATTGCCGCGGCCCGACACGGTGCCGCCGCGCTTGGTAGTACCGGTGAAGCGATCGATCACCAGCTGCGGCCCGCCGAAGCTGCCGGCGGCGGCGATATTCTCGATGATAGTGCCGAGCACCGGGCTCTCCAGCCGCGCCCGCTCGGTGCGCAGCGAGCCGCGGATCTGCGGGTCGTTAAGCGTGCCGCGCGCGTCGGCGCCCACCGCCACCGGCCCGCTGAGATCGAGCAGTTCGACGCCGGTCAGGCGCCAGAGCGTGTCGGCGGGCCCGTTATAGCGCAGCTGCGCGAAGAGCGGCGCGCGGGAGATACGATCGGCGAGGCTGCCGGCCCCGCCGATCGGGGAGATGCGCGCCTGGGCCCGCCCAATCGTGCGACCTTCGCTGACCGCCACCGCACGCAGCGCCGCATTGCCACCGAGCAGCCGCGCGGCGACGCCGATATCCACTGGCCGCGACGACAGGACCAGGCCGGAGCGAGTGAGGCCGCGCACCTTGATGTTGGCGGCGCCGGTCGGCTGGGCGCCCGGCTGCTCGCGATAGCTGAGCGTGCCCGATGCGATGCCGCCGAGACCGAGCCTCGGGATGGCAATGTCGACTACCGTCAGCGGCAGCGCCTCCAGATCGGCGCTGAACTCGGTGCGCGCCGCGCCGAACAGGCCACCAACCGTCGCATTGCCGCCCGCGAAGCTCAGCGCAGCCGGGGCGAGCCTCCAGCCGCCCTCCTCGCGCGTCAGCACGGCCGGACGATTGAGGCGGATCGGCCGCCGGTCGACCGTGCCTTCGCCGGTCAGCCGGATCCGCCCCGGCGCCACCTCGGCAAAGCTGTTGAAGACGAAGTCGCGGCCGCGATTGCCGGCTATGCTCGCCTTCACCTGCCCGACGCCGCCGCGCAGGCTCGCCTGCGCATCCAACCGCGCCAGCGAGAGCGGTCCGCGCGTCATGCCGCGCAACGCGATCGTGCCTTCGACCGAGGTGGCGCCCGGGTTGAGCAGTATCACGCCATCAAGCTTGCCGCGGCGGATCGCAATCGGCGGCGGACCGAGGAAACGGGCATTCTCCGCCGTCAGATGGGCTTCGATCCGCTGCACCTGGCCGACTGGGTTGAACAACAAGCTCCCGCCCAGGCCGCCGCCCGCCACGTCGAGCCGTCCGCTAAAGCCACCCGGATCGGACCTCAGCGAGCCCGTCGCGCTGGTGCCGGAGACGTTGAGCGCCGCCACCTGGATCGTCGCGGGCCGGCCTGCCGGGAGCAGGATATCGCCGCGGGAGGTGAACGGCCCCAGCGTGGATTCACCCTCCGCCCGATAGGCGAAGCCGGTCGAAGTCGGATCGAGCAGCAGCAGCACGTTGGCGAGCCCCATCGCCTCGTTGGGGCTCTGCAGACGGATCGCGAGCTTCGGCCGCTCGATGCGGCCGTCCAGCGTCATCGCGAACGGGCCGTAGGTGCCCTGCCGCCCCGACCCTTCGAAGAGGAACGTCCCGTCGCGGCGCCTGAGGCCG
This sequence comes from Allosphingosinicella sp., assembly GCF_059502505.1. Taxonomy (NCBI): domain Bacteria; kingdom Pseudomonadati; phylum Pseudomonadota; class Alphaproteobacteria; order Sphingomonadales; family Sphingomicrobiaceae; genus Allosphingosinicella; species Allosphingosinicella sp. The sequence goes on along the minus strand of NZ_JCACEU010000014.1, from coordinate 1,021,358 downwards.
CTGCCCTGGATGCGGATCGCAGGCGCAATCAGCCGCAGGTTCGAGAAGCGGATCACGCCGTCATTGGTGCGGACGAGATCGGTCTCGAGCTGCGGCAGCCCGCCGGCGAGCCCGAGCAGGAAGCGATTGTCGAAGCTCCGCACCCAGGCGCGTCCCTGGCCGGTGACCAGGGCGCCGCGCGCGCCGGGGTTCGGCACGATCTTCAACTCGGTCAGCACGTCGACGATGCCGAGGCCCGGGATCAGATAGCGCGTGAGACCGCCCGACAGCACGACGTCGAAGCGCCCGGTGACGAGGTCGACGAACAGGCTGCCCTTGCCCTTGAGCTTGTCGGACGTGATGGCGAGATCGTCGCCGGTGAGGCGCTTGTCGGTGACCTTCAGCACGCCCTGGACACGCAGATTGGCGAGGATGCCGCCCGCCACGTCGCCGACGCCGGTCACCCTCCGCGCGGTCAGCAGCACCGGCACGCTCACCGGCGCCTTGGACCAGCGCCCCCTCCCCTCCGCCCGCACATCCTCGAAACCGGTATTGTCGAACGCGACCCGCGGTGTGGTGATGCGATAGGCGAAGCTGGCGCGGCGAAAGACGCCGTTGAGCAAGGCGGTCATCCGCACCGAGCGTCCGCTCATGTTCGGGAACAAGGCCTGCGGGCGGAGCAGGTCGATGCCGATCCTGACGCCGTCGAAGCTGCTGCGGGCGAAGTCGATCACGCCCTTGCTCTCGACCCTGAGCGCCGACGAGCGCAGCGACAGCGTGCCGTCCAGCCGCCGGTCCTCGAAGGTCGCGCGGGCGTTGAGCAGCACCCGCGGCGCCGTCAGCCGTGCCTTCTTGCCCTTCCAGAATTGCGCGGGCGCAACCGCGCCGGTGAGGCTGTAATGGCCGTCCCGCGCCCGCAGCGCGAGCTCGGCGGTGCGGCGGCCGGACAGGTCGAGCCGCGCGGTCCCCGCCCACGCGCTCCACCGCCCCTCGCCTTGCACCTGGAACTGGATCGGCCGCTTAGTGCCGAAGAGCGCGCCGGCAACGCCGCCCTCCGGACTCTGCAGTCGCACGTCCACGTCGAAGCGGTCGCGGTCGGGCTCGGCGTCGAGCAGCAGGGCGAGCCGGTCGCCCCCGCCCCGCACTTCCGCCTTGAGGTCGATCAGCGCGCGGCCGGAACGGATGTTTGCGGTGCCAACGACACGGGCGGAACGCCGCTGCCCCGTCCACGGCTTCTCGAAGCGGAGCTGCTCGATGCTGAGACGGCCGACGCGGATGTCGAAACCGGGCAGGATCGGCCCCGGCGTCTCGCTCGGCAGCAGCTTCGGCTGGCGGTGGAGGATGACTAGGTCCGACTGCAGCTCGTCGATCAGCAGCCTTTCGGTCAGCCAGCCGAACGGCTGCCAGTCCAGGTCGACGCGCGGCGACTCCGCGAACACGCCCTGGGGGTCGTAGAGCCGGACGTCGGTGAGCCGCGTCTCGCCCCAGATCGATCCCTCGATCCGGCCGACACGGATGCGGAGCCCCGAGCCCGGCGCCAGCGCAGCGATGCGATCGGCGATGAAACGGTGACCCGGCCCGGTGTCGAGGAAGGCGGTGAACGCGCCCAAGGCGAGCAGCAGGACGATCAGCAGCCCCGCCAGCCATCCGGCGAGGCGGGAGGGCCAGCGCCTCCGCCTGCGGACGGGCAATTCCTCCTGCTCGTCCTCGAAGCGGGCGGGCGCCTCATCGTTCATCTAGAAGGCCTGGCCGAGGGAGACATAGACGGCGATGCGCGGATCGCCGCTGCGACGGCTGAGCGGCGTGCCGACGTCGACGCGGATCGGCCCGAAATTGGTGTGGTAGCGAACCCCGATGCCCGCCCCGAAGCGCAGATCGTCGAGCCGCGGCAGGGGCGAGGTGTAGATATTGCCCGCGTCGACGAAGGGGACCACCCCGAGCGCGCCGCCGAACAGAGGCGTCCGCACTCGCGCTTCCAAGGCGAATTCGGCAAGGCTGCGCCCGCCGATCGGATCGTCGAACACCGGATCGCGCGGGCCCAGCCGTTGGAAGCCGTAGCCGCGCACCGATCCGCCGCCGCCGGCATAGAAGCGGCGCGATGGCGCGATGCGGTCGCGATCCGCCCCGAAGATCGTGCCCAGCCGCGCCCGCCCCGCTAGCGTGACGGTGCCGGAGACCGGCTGGTAGTAGCTGCCGTCCAGTTGCAGCCGCGAATAGCCGAAGGCGCCCCCCTGGAAGGAGGCTTCGGGCGAGAAGCGCGACGACAGCCGGTAGCCGTCGGTCGGGTCGAGCAGATCGTTCGACCCGTCATAGGAAAGCGTCGCCGGCAGCGCGCCGATGAAGAAGGTGCGCCGCCGCGTCATCCCGCTGTCCAGGTCGACGTCGCGCTCGTCGGTGGCGATCAGGTCCGCGCCGACCGACCAGGTCCACTTCTTCTGCCAGATGATGTTGGTCTGGCGCTCCAGCCCGATGCCGACTAGGAAACTGCGCGCCTCATAGGCATCACGTTCGATGTTGCTGGCGATCACGTTGCCGGTCAGCACCTGGTCGCGCTTGCGGAAATTGTTGCGGCGAAGCGTCGCCCCGACCAGCTGCTCGTCGGTGCCGAGCACGCCGCGGAACCGCACCGCGCCCTCCGGGCGGATCAGGTTGCGATGTTCCCAGCTCAGTTCGACGCGGGCGCCTTCGCCGGTGCCGTAGCCCGCCTCGCCCGCGACCGTCCGCAGCGGCGCCCGTTCCAGCGCGACGGCGATATCGACCACATCGCTGCCCTCCCGCGCCACCGGGCGGATCGTCACCACCGAGACTAGGCCGGTCGCGACGAGTGCCCGCCGCAAATCCTCCAGCCGCGGCGTCTCGAACCGTTCGCCGGCATCGAAGCGGGCGATGGTCTGGATATGCTCGGCGCTGAACAAGGGCCGTCCCTCGACGATGATCCGCCCGAACTGGCGCGAGCCGTTCGGCTGGACCGGAAGCACCAGGCTGGCGGTGCGCGTCTCGTGATCGACGGCGATGTCGAGCGTGCCGACATCGGCAAAGGCGAAGCCGCGCCGGCCGAGCTCCGCCCGCAACGCCGCCTCGCCCGCCGTGACCGCCGCCGCATTCACCGCCTCGCCTTCCTCGACGCCGAATGCCTGGCGAAGATCGTCGGTCTCCTCGCCCGCCGCTTCGATCCCCGGCAGGCGCACCTCGGTGAAGCGGTAGAGCGGCCCCGGATTCGTCTCCAGCGTCACCTGCACGCCAGCCGCCCCCGCCTCCACTCGGGTCGCGACCTCGGCATCATAATAGCCGTAGGCGCGCAGCAGCTCGGTCAGCAGCTCGGCATCCTCTCGCGCGCGGCGGTCGATCTGGGCGGCGTTGGCGGGATCGTCGCGATTGGTTCCGAGCGTCGAGAGGTCGTTGAACTGCGCGACCAGCCCTTCCGCCTCCAATCCGTCCAGCCCGGTCAGCGCGATCGTATAGCTGCGCTCGGCGGCGGCATCCGCGATATTCGTGTCGGGCGTGTCGGAGAGCGCTTCCGGCCCCTGCTCCATCTCCGGCCATTCGACGCCGAGATCGGGCAAGGGATCGAGCGGGGCCGAAGGATCGAGCGGCTGGTCGATCGCGTCCAGGCCGCCCCTATCCTGCGCCCGCGCCTCCGATTGGCAAAGGACAAGGGCGGCGACGGCCAGGGCCGCCACACGCCGCCCCGCAGCGGTCTGGAACATCGCACGAAACTAGCGCCCGCACCTTTACCGCGCCAGAACAGATTGGCCGCCAACGCTCCCGCGGGAGGTGGGGATCAGCGGGTCAGTGCACCGTTCCGACGGCGTGCGGGACGCTCAGCATCTCGATCGCGCGCTCGATCTGCCGCCACTGGCAGAAATGGATGACGTTGCCGACGGCGCGGCTGCGGTCGGCGCGCTGGGCGGCCTCGACCACGGCAAGCTCACCGAACATCGTCATCAGCTCCTGCGCCTGATCCAGATCCGCACGATCGACATGAACATAGGTTTCCAAGTGGGCGCTCCCTTGCCTGTTCCAGGCGTGTAGGCAGGCAGCGGTTTCCATTTGGCGGATGTTAATTATCAACGGGATCTTAATCACGACGACTGGCTCGGCCCGACTGAAACTGCCATGAAAGAGCGATGGAAAAGACCAGACGCAAAGGCACGCGCGCAGGCGGCTTCATCCTCGCTGTCTGCATCATGGCGGGGGCGATCGGGGGCGCCATGCTCCGGCAGGCGAGCGCAGGACTACTCGCCGGCGGCGCCCTCGGCGTCTTGATCGCACTGGCCTTGTGGTGGCGCGATAGGCGCTATTACGGCTAGGCGATCCGCCCGCCCGCCCAAACGACGCGCCCGACGATGTCGAAATCGGCCGGGTCGCAATCCGGCCAGTTCATGTAGGCGGGATTGTCGCTGACCACGGTGATGGTTCGCCCCGACGGGTTGAGCGCGAGCCGCTTCACCAGCAGCGCGTCGTCCATCCTCAGCACATAGACGCCGTCCCTTAGCCGGCCGGCTGCGTCCCCTTCGTCGACCAGGATCTCGTCGCCGTCCTTCAGCGTCGGCGCCATGGAATCTCCGCGTACCGCGATCATCGACAGCCGCCGGACGTCGCCGGCCAGCCGCCGGAGCCAGGCGGCATCGAAGGAAAGGTGCGAGCGCGCCCGCTCGTCCTGGGCAAAGGCGCCGGGTCCCGCCGACGCCTCGACCCGCAGGCGCGGCACCGCGACTGGGCCATTGCCGGATGGCGATGCGGACGCCGCCGGTCCGCCGAGCAATGCCTCGTCGATCTTGAAATAGCGCGCGAGCGTGCGGCGATCGTCCTCCGCGAGCCGCTTCGGCGTCCCGCGGCGGATAAATTGCTGCATGTAGGCGGCGTTGCGGCCGAGCAGCCGCGACAGGCCGGCATAATCCTCTCCCCGCTCCCGCACGAGGCGCTCCAGCACAATGCGAGGATCGGCTTCAGCCATGACTTCCTATAGAGATAGGAATTTTCCTAGACAAGTAGGAAATTTCCTATGACGGAACATAGCAGGAACAGCAGCTGATTCGAAAGGAAAGCCATGCACCTGCTCAGCATTATCGAGCGCCATCTGCGGCGCAGCGGGACGCCGCCGACCCGCTTTGGCCGCGAGTGCCTCAAGGATCCGCAATTCGTCTTCGACCTGCGCCGCGGCCGCGAGCCGGGACCGGAGGTCAGCGCGCGCGTCGCCGCTTACATTGCGGCGCGTGATCCTAGCGAGGGGATGAAATCATGTTCTCGCTGAGCCCGGACGCAACCACCTCGCTGCTGCGCGCGATCGTCAACTTCGTGAACTTCGACATCTGCTTCGAGGAGATACGCAGCCGCAGCTGGGCGAGCGTCACCTTCACGGGTGCGCGGCACGAGCTCGGGCTGCGGCTCGAAGGAGATGGCGCGGAGGCGGCAGCCGACCGGCTGTGCGATGGCCTCGATACGGCCGAGCTCAACCTGCGCGGCCACATTCTCGCGGACATCGCCCTGGTCTCCCGCGAGCCAGTGGATCAGGCCAGCGTGCGGCTCAGGCTCGAAGCCTTGACCGTGGAGGATGCTTAGAAGCCAGAGCGGGTCGTCAAGAAAAGATGCGCCCCGGTGCGAGCTCGGAGCGACGACTCAGAAGGTTTGAGGTGTCAGCCGCGCGACATCTTGCGCAGGTCGCTGATCGCGCCGCGCAGGCGCTCCTCAAGCTTCCGGTCCTCTTCGGACACGGGCGCGCTTGGCGTCCAGGTCGCCCGCTTGCGGCGTCCTACCCCCGTTTCAAGACGATCGACGAGGCCGTCGATGCTCTCATGGTCCAGAGCCTGCTTCTTGGGCAGCCGCTGACCAAGCTCATCCAGTTCCGGATACTCCTCCTGCGCCACCAGCGCGGGCTCGTCGAGCACCAGCTCCTCGTCCTCCGGATCCACCACGACGGACGCCTCAGCCCAGAAGGGCACTGCCGGCGGCTCGTCGCTTTCGCCGACTTCCGGCTCCTCGAAAGAAGTCTCGGCCGGCTCTATTTCTTCCACCACCTCGTCGGCGGACGCATCGTCCGGCACCCAGAAGGGCAGATCGGACTCGCGCGCCGGCTCGGCATCGACTTCCGCGACCTCATCGACGGTCGCGCTTGTGTCGGCTTCGTCAGTTTCGCTCGCGATGAAACCCGGGAGCGGACGCTCCCATTCGGCTTCATAATCGACATTCTCGACGTCCTCGACATCGACCGCTTCATCTGCGCGTTCGTCGACGGCCATGTCGTCGAGCGGCACGCCCAGCTCGCGGCCGGCCAGGATCGGCGTGCGCGCCGGAGCGTCGGGATGCATGTCGGCACGACGCAGCCGCGGCGGCTCGTTCGGGACCTCGACCGGGGCCCGGCGGCTGCCCGGCGGCTTGCTCAGCGCCCGCAGCAGCAGCGCCACGCCCGCGAAGGTGGCGATGGCAGCGACGAGGGACAAAGCGGCGCGGCCGGTCTGGCTGCTGATCGCGATCACGCGGGCGAGGAGATCGGCCGGCATCACGTAGGTAGCGAAGGCCACCGAAGCTGCCGCGAAGACGGCCATCGCCGTATCGAGCGGCGATGCGCGACCGTTCCCTGCTGCCTTCAACTTGATCTTCTCTGCCATCTAGAGCGCCTTGCCGGTCAGCTTTTGGTAAGCGGGGATGTAACGGCAAATGTTTGACGACCAGTTACGTTCGGTTTCGACGAACCGTCGAGCGACTTCGCGCCTGCGCTCCCAACCCGCTCTTTCGCCGAACAATTTGTCGAGCGACTCGGCAATCGCCGCCGGATCACCGGGCGCGAAGAGCGTGCCGGTAACGCCGTCTTCGATCAGCTCACGATGGCCGCCGACGTCCGAAGCGGCGACGAGCTTGCGCTGCGCCATCGCCTCCAGCGGCTTCAAGGGCGTAACCAGGTCGGTCAGCCGCATCTTCTTCCTTGGATAAGCAAGCACGTCGATCAGGCTGTAATAGCGATCGACCTCCTCATGCGGCACCCGGCCGACGAAGCAGATCCGCGCCCGCGCCGGCGAGGCGTCTGCCTGGGCCTTCAACTTGGCTTCCATCGGCCCGCCGCCCACCAGCAGCAGGAACGCGCGTGGCCTTTTGGCCAGCAGCGACGGCATCGCCGCGATCAGATCGTCGATGCCTTCATAATCGTAGAAGGAGCCGATGAAGCCGACCACGTCCGACCCGTCGATGCCGAGCCGGCGCGCCAGAGCGGCGTCGCGCGGCGGCGGCTCGCCGAACAGCCCCAGATCGACGCCGTTAGGGGAGACGATGATCTTTTCCGCGTCGATGCCGCGCTCGATCAGGTCCTGACGCAACCCCTCGCAGATCACCGCCACCGCATCGGCCTTGCGAGCGGCGCGGGTCTCCAGCGCGCGCGTCAGACGATATCGAAGCGAAGCGTCGCTGCCCGTGCCGTTGCCGACCGCTGCGTCCTCCCAGAAGGCGCGGATCTCGTAGAGCAAGGGCACGCCTCGCCGCCTTGCCACCGGCAGCGCCGCGAGCGGGTTCAGCACCGGCGAATGGGCGTGGATGAGGTCCGGCCGCGATGCCTCGATGAGCGCGTCGAGCCGCTGCCGCGTTGCCCGTATCTCGCGCCACTCGCGCAGGGGCGACGGCCCTTCCGCGGGCGCGCGGGTGCGGTAGAAAGTGATGCCGTCGACCGTCTCAGGGTCCGGCCCCGACGCCGTGTGGCGGGGGCCGGTCAGTCCGATCACCTCCCAGCCCTTCGCCAGCTGCGCCTTCACGATCGCGCGCGTGCGGAACGTGTAGCCGCTGTGGAGCGGCAGGCTGTGGTCGAGGAGGTGGAGGATGCGCATGCACCCTTCCTCTGCCATGGGAGGCTTAACGCCCCGTCAACCGCGACCTCTCGCTGTGCCGAAGCGGGACGGCCGATTTGCGCTCGCTACCGGGCCCTGGCCTTTTCCAATATGCCTTGGGCCATGCGTACCATCATCCTTGCCGCCGCCCTTTTGACCAGCGCCGCTTCGGCTCAGTCGGGAGGTCCGTTCCTGCTCGTCGAGAATGGGCAGAGCTTCGCCCGCCTGCAGGACGCGGTGAGCGCGATCGGCGGCGGAGCCGGCACTATCCAGATCGCGCCCGGCACCTATCGCGACTGCGCCGTCCAGGAAGCCGGGCGCATCGCCTATGTCGCGCGGGTGCCGGGCACCGCCGTGTTCGACGGCGGCACCTGTGAAGGCAAGGCGGCGCTGGTGCTGCGCGGCCAGTCGGCGCATGTCGAGGGCCTCGCCTTCCGGCGCCAGTTCGTGCCCGACGGCAACGGCGCCGGCATCCGCATCGAGCAAGGCGATCTGGAGGTCGTCGAAACGCTCTTCGCCGATGCCCAATGCGGCATCCTGTCCGCCGACGATCCCTCCGGCACGATCATCGTCGAGCGCTCGACCTTCAGCGGTCTCGGCAAGCATCCGGACGGCAGCGGCGCCCATGCTCTCTATATCGGCGGCTATGGCGGTCTGAAGGTCACGAACAGCCGCTTCGAGCGCGGCACCGGCGGGCATTATCTCAAGAGCCGCGCTGCTCGCATCGAAGTGCTCGACAGCAGCTTCGACGACAGCCAGGGCCGGTCGACCAATTACCATATCGACCTGCCCAACGGCGCCGTCGGCCGGATCGCCGGCAACACCTTCGCCCAGGGCAAGAACAAGGAAAATTACAGCACCATGATCACCGTCGCGCCCGAAGGCGCGCAGCAGCCTTCGGACGGGCTGGTGATCGAGAACAACAAGGCCTGGGTGGTGCCCGGCTTCGCCTGGTCGACGACCTTCGTCGGAGCCTGGACGCCGGAGTCCCTGGTCGTACGCAACAATCAGCTCGGTCGCGGCATCCAGAGCTACGCCCGCCGTTAGAGGGCGAGCCGGGAGCCGAGCCTGTTCGCGAAATATTCGAGGCAGGCGATGCGCCGGTAGACGCCATTGTCGTTGACGCGCTCGGGATGGAAGAAGCGGCGCATCACGGGGAAGTCGAGGTCGATCACCCGGCCGAGATATTCGGGCCCGAGGAGACCGCCATGCTCGTCGCCGGCGGTGCCGAGCCTGCGCTGCACCGCATAGCTGCGGTGCCGCACCCAAGCCGGCCGCACCCGCGTCGACCATTCACTGAGGCGGTGGCCCAGGCCCGGCTGGCCGGCAAAATCGTGACCGTAGGCGGAGGGCTGCCGCGCCAGCGCCGGATCGATCGCGTTCACCAGCATCGCCTCGAAGCGGCCGGCATTCTTGAGGTGCATCGGCACCGTCAGGCCGGCGGCGACCACCTGATGATCGAGGAACGGCATCATGTAAGCGCCGTGCCGCGCCTCGTCGCTGATCTCCTTGCCGAACAAGGACCGGCAGCGTGAACGCGGATAGATCTGCTCGATCACCGTCCGCGGCAGCTTCCCTCGCTCGCCCGGCAGGCCGAGGTCGGCGAGGATCTTGTCCTCGATCGCGCGGAGGAACTGGCGTTCGTCGAACAGGCTGGTGGCCTCGGCCTTGCTGTAGCGGGCGAAAAAGGCGCGGGCGACGGTGCCGGCGGTGGTGGGACGGTCCGGCAGGAAGAAGAAGTTGCGGAAGACCTCGCCGCATCCGCCGGAGGCAGCGAGCGCGCCGCCGGCATGGCGGGCGTCGCGGGCGGCGGCGTTGCCGCCATTGTCGAACAGGCCACCGAAATTAGGCAGGCCGTCATGGTCCTGGAAGGTGCTCTCGACCAAAGCCGGGAATGCGTCGGGCGCGACGAGCGCATAGCCGTCCTTGTCGAACCACTCGACCTCGAACCCCTCTGCCCGTCCGATAGCCTTGGCGACGCGAACATCGGCGCCGTCGTTCGCTCCATAGACATAGACGCTGGGGCGGCAGCCCTCGGCGCGCAGGATCGACAGCAGCAGCCTGGAATCGAGGCCGCCCGACAAGGGGCAGAAGACCCGGTCCCCGAACAGCTGCAGATGATCGCGGACGATGCCGCCGAGGCGCTCCCGGTGGACGGCGATCCGCTCCACGATCGGCATCTCCACCGGCGCGTCCGGAAGCGGCTTGGCCACGGGCCGGAGCATCGCTCCGTCATGCCGCAGGTCCGCGACCTCAAACGGGCCGAGGCGCTTCAGCTCGCTGATCACCGTGTCGTTCCCGAGCGGCACGACGTTGAACGCGAATTCGTAGACGCTCTGCCTGTCGAGAGTCAGCCGCGGCAGCGCCCGGGCGGCGCCCAGCAGCGAGGTCGAGAAAAGCCGCAGGTCCGCGTCGTGGAAGAGCTGGAACGAGGCGAAATAGTCGGTGAAGAGCAGCAATTGTCCGACCGCCCGCACCAGCGCCACGAAATGCCCGCCGATCCGCGACCAGTCGAGATCGCCCGCTGCCACCATCTCCAGCAACGCCTCCAGCGCAGGCCTGCCGATCTTGCCGTCGCAGGTCAGCGTGCCGGCGACGGCCACGAGATCGTCGCCCTGGACCAGCAGGCAATCCGGGCCGCCGATGATCGGGGGCGCGTGGAGCAGCCGCCATCCCGGCAGTTCCGTCTCCGTCACGCCACTGAAGCCGTGAAGCGCGAACTGCTCCCGCGCTCCGGCTAGAGCCGCCGCCGCGAATTCGGGTTCGCGCGTCTGCACGAGGAACAGCCCAGCCATCGCCCCCCCCTAGCAAATTAGTCTTGCGGAGGAATGATCGACTTTGGGGCGGCCGGGACAATTAACGGCAAGGCAACGACGACCGCGTAAACAGCGCCGAGGGCACAGGGCGCGGACACGGCAGGCATGATCGACAATTTCGCCCTTGGATTGAGCCATGGCCTCCTGATCCTTGCCGCCTGGCGTCTGCTCTCCCGCCCCGATCTCGATGACGAGAACGCTGCCGGCCCCCCACCCGTCACGGGCGGCGGCCCCATCACCGATGCCCTGAAGAAGGTGCGCAAAGGTGCGTGACCTCGCCTTTGTCGGTTTCCTTGTGGCACTGCTCGCGCTCGGCTTCCGGCGGCCGTTCCTGTTCGTGCTCGCTTATGCCTATGTCGACATCGTCGCGCCGCAGCGCCTCTCTTATTACATGCTGAACCTGGTGCCGGTGTCGATGATCGTCGCGACGCTCGCGATGCTCGGCTGGCTGATCGCCGACGACAAACGCGCCTTCCGCTTCACCGCGCGCCAGGGGCTGATGCTACTGCTCCTGCTCTATGCCGGCTGGTCGACGTGGAATGCCGAATTCCTGACCGACGCCCTGTTCAAGTGGGAATGGGTGTGGAAATCGATGCTCTGGGCGATCTTCCTGCCCCTCACGCTGCGCACCAGGCTCCGGCTCGAAGCCTATCTCCTGTTCATGACGCTGTCGGCCGCGGCGATCATCATCGTCGGCGGCATCAAGACCGCGGCCTCGGGCGGCGGCTATGGCGCGTTGAACCTGATGGTCGACACAAACAGCGGCCTCTACGAGGGCAGCCAGATCTCGACCGTGGCGATCGCGGTGATCCCGGTGATCCTCTGGCTCGCTCGCTTCGGCACCGTCTATCCGCGCGACTGGCGGGTCAGGCTCTTCGCCTACAATTTGATCTTCGCCTGCCTGCTGATCCCGGTCGGCACTGAGGCGCGCACCGGCCTCGTCTGCATCGCCGCGCTCGCCATCCTGATGCTCCGCAACGTCAAGAACCGCATCGGCTATATGGCGATGGTGGCGATCGCGGTCGCGGGCGCCGTGCCGATGCTGCCGGACAGCTTCACCAGCCGGATGAGCACCATCCAGTCCTATGAGGCCGACGCGTCGGCGAGCACCCGCCTGGCCGTCTGGGCGTGGACCTGGGAATATGTGCAGGACAAGCCGATGGGCGGCGGCTTCGAGGCCTATCGCCAGAACCGTCTCAACGTGAACATGGTGCAGACGCGCGACCTCGGCAACGTGGAGACGGTGCGGAGCGCGCAGGTCCAGGAGGCCGGCCGCGCCTATCACTCCAGCTATTTCGAGATGCTGGGCGAGCAGGGCTTCCCCGGCCTTATCCTCTTCCTGCTGATCCACGCCGCCGGCCTGATCCGCATGGAGGTGCTGCGCCGCCGTTATCGCGATGCCGTGGGCGACAGGAGCTGGATCTCGCCCCTCGCGACCGCCCTCCAGAACGCCCAGATCATTTACCTGATCGGGGCGTTGTTCGTCGCCATCGCGTGGCAGCCCTTCGTCTACATGCTGCTGGCGGTCCAGATCGGCTTCGACACCGTTGTCCGCCGCATGGACCAGCAGGCGAAACGCGAACCCTGGGGCAAGAAGAGGTCCGCGAGACCGGAGCCGGCAACCGCCTGATTTCCGGGCCGGAACGAAGCGCCCGCGCGTCCATTCTAGGCGGATGCTCAAATTCGTCGACGACAGCAAACCCGGCATAATCCGCAAGAAGATGCGGCTCGGCTGGGGCTATTACGGCCCCGACGGCAAGCGCATCACGGACCGCCAGGAGATCGAGCGGCTGAACGCGATCGGAATGCCGCCGGCCTACGAGAAGTGCTGGTTCTGTCCCGATCCAAACGGGCATCTCCAGGGGATCGGCTACGACGCGCGCGGCCGCAAGCAGTATCGCTACCACCCCGACTTCCGGGCCGAGCAGGAGAGCCGCAAATATGAGCGGCTCGCCCATTTTGGCCGCGCCTTGCCCAAGCTGCGCAAGAAGATCGAGGAGGATATCAAGGGCAAGCCGACAGCGCCGGACACGGTGATCGCCGCGGTGGTACGGCTGATCGAGAGCACCCACATCCGCGTCGGCAACGAGGAATATGCGAAGGAAAACAAGAGCTTCGGCGCGACGACCCTGCGCAACCGCCATGCGAAGGTGGAAGGCGGCAAGGTGAAGCTCACCTATGCCGGCAAGCACGGCATCAAGCGAACGGTAACCGTTACAGACCGTAATCTCGCCCGTATCGCCAAGCGGACCCAGGACCTGCCTGGCCAGCATCTGTTCGAATATCAGAATGAGGATGGGGAAATCTGTCCGGTGAGCTCGAGCGACGTCAACGCCTATATCAAAGAGGCCATGGGCGACGACTTCACCGCCAAGGACTTCCGCACCTGGGGCGCCAGCGTGATTGCATTCGAGGAGATCGTGCGCCGCCACGAGACCGAGAAGAAGATCAACCTCAAGAACGTCATTGCGCCGGTTGCCGAGGCGCTCGGCAACACGCCCGCGATTAGCCGGAAATCCTATGTCCATCCGGCGCTGATCGAGGCGCTGAAGGATGCGGGCGCGATCGGCGAGCGCAAGCTGCCGCGCACCACGGCGCATCTCAGCGCCTACGAGCGCGGTCTGATCGAATTCCTGGATGCCTTGCCGAAGGAAGCGGCGAAGCAGGCAAAAAAGGCCAAGGCAAAGGGAGAACCGACGGTTCCGGCAGACGCGCGCGCGCAGCTGAAGGCCTCCCTCGCCGGCGCCTGATTTGGCTTCAACCGTCGCTTCGGGCTAGGAGGCCGGCCCCATGAGCAATGCCAACTCGCCCGCAATCGCCGAATCCACGCAGAACCTCAGCGAGAAAGGCGCCCGCTTCGCAAACGAGGCGTCAGCTTGGGTGACCGGCAACGCGGTCAACATCCTGGTCGCTGCCGGCGCCGCCTCCGTCATCGTCCTGATCCTGCTGGCGCTGCGGGCGTTCGGCCACCGGCTGGTGAGGAGCCAGACCGACGGCATCGACTGGAGCACCATCATCGGGCGCGTCCTGTCGAAGACCACGATGTTCTTCATCGTCATGTGCGCTCTGGAGCTGGTCGCCGAGCATGCCGCGACGCCGCCGAGCGTGCTCCGCGCGATCAACATTCTGTTCGTGGTCGCCGCCGCTTTCCAGGCCGCGATCTGGGCACGCGAGCTGATCCTTGGCCTCGTCCAGCACAAGGTGGGAGTCGACGATTCCCACAGCACCCTCGGCTCTGCGATCGGGATCATCCGCCTGCTGGTGACGGTCGCCCTGTTCGCGATCGCTGTGATCGTCATTCTCGACAATCTCGGCGTCAACGTCACCGGCCTCGTCGCCGGCCTCGGCATCGGCGGCATCGCCATCGGCCTTGCCGCACAGGGCATCTTCTCCGACTTGTTCGCGGCGCTTTCGATCATCTTCGACCGCCCCTTTCGCCGCGGCGACGGCATCCGTTTCGACCAGCTCTCGGGCTCGGTCGAGCAGATCGGCCTCAAGACGACGCGGATCCGGTCGCTGGACGGGGAGGAGGTGGTGATCTCCAACACCAACCTGCTCAGCAAGCAGATCCACAATTTCGCCCGCCTGGAGCATCGCCGATTCGTGCTGCGCTTCGGTGTCGTCTACCAGACCGGCCCGGACGTGCTGGAGGCGATCCCCGGCATCGCCCGCGAGATCGTCACCAGCGATGAGCACACGACGTTCGTCCGCTGCGGCATGACGGCTTTCGGTGCCTCGAGCCTGGATTTCGAGCTGCAGTTCGACGTCCACACGACGGATTATGAACTTGCCTTCGCGACCCGCAGCGCGGTCTGCGTCGCGCTGCTGCGCCGCTTCGCCGACCAAAGGATCGAGTTCGCCTATCCGACGACCGTCAACTTCACCGCGGCGCCCGACGGCACCCTCGTCGATCCCTTCCCGCACGTGAAGATGGTGGCGACGGAAAATCTGGAGCCCTCGGACCCTTCGGAAAAATAGCCCGCTTCTCCCCAAGGGGATGCAAAGGAGAAGCGGGATTCCCGCTTTCGCGGAAATAGGAGCTAGGCCGCCTGGGCGAAGCGCTGCGCCTGGAAGCGGGCGATCATCGCCTGGTAATTGGGGATGGTGATCGCCTCCAGATACTCCGCCTGCATGGCCGGCGTCAGCACCTCGACGAGCTGACAGCCCTCGACCCACAATTCGATCACGCCAAACGCAGCGCCGCGCATGCAATATTTCACCGGCCAGCCCTCGCGCTCTGCAATGGCGAAGATGTCGTCCATCTCCATCGGCGTGGCGATCGCGATGTGGGTTGCGTTGTTGCGACGCATCGGAGCCATCATGCCGACGGCATCGGCATCGCCCGGCGCGAGGTGCATCTCGGTACCCCTCGCATAGACCTCGATCATCGTGCCGCGGTCGTCGCCAGCGAGCGCCACCCAGCTGTCGTCCCCGATCGGCGGAAAGGGCGCTGCGGCGCCGCCGAAAATCTCAGCGAAGACATGAGCGACATGGCGGGGATCGTCCGCCTCCAGCGAAACGTGAAACAGCATCTGCGAATCTCCTGAACGATGTTCTGAGACTCGCTTAGGTGTAGTCCGCGGCAGGACGCAGTGTCGGGCGACCAAGGTTAACCCCCGCTCGACGGAGCCTCGGTCACAACGACAAAGCCGACGGCGTGCGCGATGAAGCGGATTAGAGGCCCACATCCTCCAGGCTGAGCAGCGTCGCGTTGCCGCCTGAGCTGGTGGTGTCGGTGCTGGTCACGCGCTCGGTGCAGAAGCGCGGGAGATAGTGGGGGCCGCCGGCCTTGGGGCCGGTGCCGCTGAGGCCCTCGCCGCCGAACGGCTGGGAACCCACTATCGCGCCGATCATCGAGCGGTTGACGTAGAGGTTGCCGACCTTCGCCACTTCCTCGACCGCTTCGGCCGCACGAGCGATGCGGCTGTGGAGGCCCATCGTCAGGCCGAAGCCGCTGCGGTTCACCCTGGCTACGCTCTCGGCGAGCTCGCCCGCCTTCCAGGTGGTGACGTGGAGGAGCGGCCCGAACCACTCCTTGCCCACGTCCTCGATCCGGTCGACCGCGATCGCCGTCGGCGGCACGAACAGGCCCGCTTCGGGTGCCTTCACTGTGTGGATCCAGCGGCCCTGCATAGTGGCCCGGCGACCCATCAGCCGGTCATACGCGCCCTGGTCGATCACCGGGCCGACATCCGTGCGCGGATCGGCCGGGTCGCCGACGACGAGCGTATCCATGGCGCCGGACAGCATCTCCAGCGTGCGCTCGGCGATCTCCTCCTGGAGCAGCAGCACGCGCAGCGCTGAGCAGCGCTGGCCGGCCGAGCGGAAGGCGGAGGTGACGACGTCCGCCACCACCTGCTCGGGCAAGGCGGTGGAATCGACGATCATCGCGTTGATGCCCCCGGTCTCGGCGATCAGCGGCACGATCGGCCGCTCGTCGTCCTCGAGCAGGGTGCGGGCGATGCGCTTGGCGGTCGCGGTCGAGCCGGTGAAGGCGACGCCGGCAATGCGCGTGTCCTCCATCAGCGCCTGCCCGATTTCGGGCCCGCCGACGGCGAGTACGAGCACGTTCTCGGGCACGCCCGCCCGATGGGCGAGCCGCACCGCATAGCCGGCGATCTCCGGCGTCTGCGGCGCGGGTTTCGCAACGACGGTGTTGCCGGTGACCAGCGCGGCCGTGACCTGGCCGAGGAAGATGGCGAGGGGAAAGTTCCACGGGGCGATGCAGACCCAGGCGCCCCTCCCCTCCATCCGCATCATGTTGCGCTCGCCAGTCGGACCGGGAAGTTCGATCGGCTGCAGCCCGGCGCGCGCCTGAGCGGCGTAATAGCGGCAGAAATCCACCGCCTCGCGCACCTCTCCGAGTGCGTCCGGGATCGTCTTCTTCGCCTCCTGCACCGCGATCCGCATCAATGCATCGCGATGCTCCTCGAGCAGATCGGCGAGGCGATCGAGGCAGCCGGCGCGATGCTCGATGCTGCGGGTGCTCCAGGCCGGGAAGCCGGTGAGGGCGCGTTCGACGGCCGCCGTGGCGATCACCTTCGCGTCGCCCGGTGCGTGGTCCGGCCGCGTCACGTTGCCGGCCCCCGTCCCGGGAGCATGGCTTGGATCGGGAGCGGTCCTAACCGCATTTGCGAGAGGTTGAGACACCGCCGCGGCGACGCGCGCCAGTTCATCGCGGTCGTTGAGGTCGATGCCTTCGCTATTCTCCCGCTCTAGGCCGAACAGGTCCTTGGGGAGCGGGATCTTCGGGTGCCGCGTGCCGCCCACCGCGGCGATCTTCTTGACGGGGTCGGCAAGGATATCGGCGTCGGTCAGCTTCTCGTCGGCGAGCTGGTGGACGAAGCTGGAATTGGCGCCATTCTCCAGCAGGCGGCGGACGAGATAGGCGAGCAAGTCGCGGTGCCCGCCGACCGGGGCGTAGATGCGCGTCTGATAGCCCTGCTCGCGGACCAGGCTCTCGTAGAGCCCCTCGCCCATGCCGTGGAGGCGCTGGAACTCGAAGTCGCGGCTGCCGCCCGCCCATTCGAGGATGGTCGCCACGGTGAGCGCATTGTGAGTGGCGAAGGCGGGATAGATGTTCCTGGCGCGCAGCATGTCGCGGGCGCAGGCGAGGTAGGAGACGTCGGTCGCCGCCTTGCGGGTGAAAAGCGGGTAATCGGACAGGCCCTGCTCCTGCGTGTGCTTGATCTCGCTGTCCCAATAGGCACCCTTGACGAGCCGGACGGCGATACGGCGGCCGGTGGCGGCGCCGAGCGCATCCGCCCACGCGAGCGTCGGCTTGCAGCGCTTGCCATAGGCCTGCACCGCCATGCCGAGGCCGTCCCAGCCCTTCAGCGCCGGCAGCGCCGCGACCGCGCCGATGATGTCGAGGCTCATGTCGAGCCGTTCGCTCTCCTCGGCGTCGATGGTGAAGGCGATGCCGTAGCGCTTCGCCAGCGTGGCCAGCGCCTCGACCTGCTCGGTCAGCGAGGAGACGGAGCGTTCGTACTGCGCGACTTCATAGCGCGGGTGGAGCGCGGACAGCTTGACCGAGATGGAGTGGCCTTCCTTAGCCACCTTGCCGACGGCATGGATGGCGCCCTCGTAGGAGCGGAAGTAGCGTTCGGCGTCCGGGAAGGTCCGCGCCGCCTCGCCGAGCATGTCGAAGCTGGCGGTGAAACCCCTATTCTCCTTCTTGCGCATGCGGGCGACCGCCTCGTCGATGGTGCGGCCCATGACGAAGATCTCGCCCATCATCCGCATCGCCGCACCGACCGCCTGACGGACGAACGGCTCGCCCGCCCGCGCCATCAGCCGCTTCAGGGCGCTCGCCTGCTCGGTCTCGCTGACCAGCGCCCGCCCGATAACGAGGCCCCAGGTCGCGCTGTTGACCAAGGTCGAATGCGATTTGCCGGCATGCGCCTTCCAGTCGGCATTGCCGAGCTTGTCGGCGATCAGCTGGTCGGCGGTCTCCGGATCGGGAACGCGCAGGAACGCCTCGGCCAGCGACAGCAAGGCGACGCCTTCCGACGTGTTGAGGCGATATTCCTGCAGGAACTGGTTCACCCATCCCGACGCCTGCGCCGAACGCAGCTCCGCGAGCATGCCGAGGGCGCGGCTCTCGACGCGGCGGCGCGATTCGGGATCGAGCGCGGCAGCCTGAAGCAACGGCGCCAGCACGTCCGGTTCAGGGGCGCGATGAAGGCGGCGGATTTCGGCGCGCGCGGCTGCCGTAGCGTCCGCGCCGGCGCTGGCGATGGTGGCTGTGGCCAAGGCTTGAGTCTTTCGAGGAACGGGGTCTAGGGCTGCCTCTAGACCTCCGGGCGCGCCCGGACAACGGAGGGACGATGCCGCTCGCCAGCCTCGACGAAATCAGGAGCAAAGTGCGTGAGAGCCTCGGCGCCTCGCCTTGGATCGAGATCGACCAGGGCAGCATCGACACCTTCGCCGACGTCACTGGCGACCACCAGTTCATCCACGTCGACCCGGCTGCGGCCGCGCAAACCCCGTTCGGCGGCACCGTCGCCCACGGCTTCCTGACGCTGTCGCTGCTGAGCCAGATGGCGGCGCACGTGATGCTGGTGCCCAACACGACGAAGATGGCCGTCAATTACGGCTTCGAGAAAGTCCGCTTCATCAACCCGGTGCGCTCGGGCAGACGGGTCCGCGGCCACTTCACGCTGCTGAGTGCTGAGGAGAAGCGCCCCGGCCAGTGGCAGTTCGTCCACAACGTCAGTGTCGAAATCGAGGGCGAGAGCAAGCCCGCCCTTACCGCCGATTGGATCGGCCTTATCTTCATCTGATCACCCGAGGAGCTTTATCCATGGTCACCCGCGAAGCCGTCATCGTTTCCACCGCCCGCACCCCGATCGGCAAGGCTTATCGAGGAGCCTTCAACGCCACGCCCTCTCCCACCCTCGCCGCGCACGCGATCCGCGCCGCCGTCGAACGCTCCGGCGTCGCGCCGGAGGAGATCGAGGACGTGATCATGGGCGCGGCGCTTCAGCAAGGCGTGCAGACCACGATCGGCCGCACAGCCGCCCTCCGCGCCGGCTTGCCCGTCACCGTCGCCGGCATGTCGATCGACCGCCAGTGCGCCTCCGGCCTGATGGCGATTGCGACCGCGGCCAAGCAGGTGATCGTCGACCGCATGGACATCTGCGTCGCCGGCGGCGTCGAGAGCATCAGCCTCGTCCAGACACCGGAGATGCGCCTCGGGCCGGATCCCGAGCTCCTCTCCATGCACAACGGCGTCTACATGCCGATGATCAACACCGCCGAGGTGGTCGGCAAGCGCTACAGCGTCAGCCGCGAACGCCAGGACGCCTATGCGCTCCGCTCCCAGCAACGCACCGCAGCCGCCCAGGCGGAAGGCAGGTTCGACGACGAGATCATCCCGGTCACGGCAAAGATGATGGTCAAGGACAAGGCGACCGGCGAGACCTCGATGAAGGAAGTGACGCTCACCAAGGACGAGGGCAACCGTGCCGACACGACGCTCGAGGGCTTGTCTTCGCTCCAGCCGGTCATGGGTCCCGAGGCGATGATCACCGCCGGCAACGCCTCCCAGCTTTCGGACGGCGCCTCCGCCTGTGTTATCATGGAAGCGGGCATGGCCGCCGAGCGCGGCGTGAAGCCGCTTGGCCGCTATGTCGGCATGGCCGTGGCCGGCACCGAACCCGACGAGATGGGCATCGGCCCCGTCTTCGCCGTGCCGAAGCTCCTCAAGCGTTTCGGCCTCACCGTCGCCGACATCGACCTGTGGGAGCTCAACGAGGCCTTCGCGGTCCAGGTGCTCTATTGCCAGGACCAGCTCGGCATCCCCGACGACAAATTGAACGTCAACGGCGGCGCGATCTCGGTCGGCCATCCCTACGGCATGTCCGGCGCCCGTCTCACCGGCCATGCCCTCCTCGAAGGCAAGCGGCGCGGGGCCAAGCACGTCGTCGTCACGATGTGCGTCGGCGGCGGCATGGGTGCGGCGGGGCTTTTCGAGGTCCTCTAAGGAAACCGGGCGGCGTCTCCTCCGTTAGCTGGGGCAAAGGAGACGCCAAATGCCGGTATCGAGCCTCACGCTTGTCGAACGGATCGCCCGCGTGCTCGCCGGGCGCGAGCTCAGCATCAACGCGGAAGGGGACGATCCCTCTGCGGGCCCTAACGTTGACGAGGAATGGCACGAATATGTCGACGACGCGCTCGCCATCCTGCGCACCATGCGCGAGCCCGATCCGGTGATGGCCGCGGCAGGCGATCCGGAAGTCTGGGAGCGCATGGTGGAAGCAGCGCTGAACGTCGAGCGCGCGGCCGCCCGCGCCTCCTGAAACGCGAAAGGCCGCCCGGTCACCCGGACGGCCTCTTTGCATTGTCAGCCGACAATCGCGGCTTCAGATCAAGCGAATACCCCCGCGGAGGCTGCGCTCACCTGGATCGCCGCGAACGGCATATGACAATGAGACATCAGACCACCTCCTTTCAGTTGTTGAGAACTGACGAGGATATAGGAAGCGACTTGGAAAGTTGAAGTAGCTCAGGGACTTAAATGCTCGCCTTGAAGGGCGTGAAGTCGGTGCCCGTGTCATAGACGTCGATGCCCTCGCGCCGCTTCAGCCACCCAACCGTGGCATAGGTGACCGGGGTCAGCAAAGCCTCCCACGCCACCTTCAGCGCGAATTGAGTCAGCAGGACGATCAGCAACGTCGAATTGTCCCACACGCCGTAGAAAGCGAGCGGGTAGAAGATCAGGCTGTCGATCCCCTGCCCCACCACCGTCGAGCCGATCGTGCGGGTCCAGAGGTGCCGCCCCCTGGTCCAGATCTTCATCCGCGCAAGCACGTAGCTGTTCGCGAACTCGCCCGCCCAGAAGGCGACGATCGAGGCGAACACGATCCGCGGCACCTGCCCGAACACGGTTTCGTAGGCCGCCTGCCCCTGCCAGTCCGGCGAGGGCGGCAGCGCCACCACCACCGCCGCCATGAAAGCCATGAAAAGCAGGGCGGCGAACCCCGCCCAGATGCAGCGCCGCGCCCGTGCATAGCCATAGACCTCGGTCAGCACGTCGCCGATCACATAGGAGATGGGAAAGAACAGGATGCCGGCGCCGAACGGCCAGGTGCCGATGCCGGGCAGGTCGATCACCGCCACCTTGCCTGCACCGAGGACGTTGGACAGCAGCAGGATGGTGACGAATGCCGCCATCACGAAGTCGAAATAGCGAAAGCGCTGGCCCTCCAGCGCGGCCGCCTCGACGCTTCTGATCCCCTCCTCCGCCATGCGGCCGGCCTAGCGCTGTTCCGCTCCTCGCGAAAGCGCGCTACAGCCCATGCCTAGGCGCCCGTAGCTCAGTTGGATAGAGCACGAGCCTTCTAAGCTTGGGGTCGCAGGTTCGAATCCTGCCGGGCGCGCCACCTCGTTCCTTTGGGCGGTCATGCGAGCAGCCTCACCCATCAACGTCACGCGGATCGGGCCGGAGGATCTGGCGCTGATGCAGGATCTGCTGACCATCTTCGGTGAAGCGTTCGACGAGATCGAGACCTATGGCGCGGCGCGGCCGAGCGCGGATTACCTTCAGAAATTGCTTCGCAGCGAGACCTTCATCGCGCTCGTCGCCGTGAGGGACGACGCGGTGATCGGCGGGTTGGCGGCCTACGAGCTGCCGAAGTTCGAGCGCGAGCGGAGCGAGGTCTACATCTACGATCTCGCAGTCGCGGAGGCGCATCGGCGGCAAGGCGTGGCAACGGCGCTCATCGAGGAACTGAAGCGGATCGGGGCGGCGCACGGCGCCTATGAGATCTTCGTCCAGGCGGATCATGGCGACGATCCTGCGATCGCGCTCTACACTAAGCTTGGCCTGCGCGAGGACGTGCTGCATTTCGACATCGCGGTACCGGTCAGGCTAGCTCCTTGAGCGGCACCGACGCATCGGCAAGCGCCCCCGGATCCGGCGCTGCGGCGGCCTCGATCAGCTTGCGGCCCTGGACGTAATCCTTGACCGAATTGACGCAGTCGAGAGCGACGACCCGGCCCTGGCGCAGGTAGATGAGCGAGAAGCTGCGCTTGTCGGGCTCACCGCGGATCACGGTCCCGTCATGACCGCGGGAGAGGCCGACGGTCTGGAGCTTGAGGTCGTATTGATTGGACCAGAACCAGGGCGTCGCGGCGTAGGGCTGCGGATCGCCGGTGATGAAGCGGGCGGCGGTGTTGGCTTGGTCGTTAGCATTCTGGACGGATTCGAGGCGGACGCGCTCTCCTTCCGCAAACGTATTGGCGTGCGCGGCGCAGTCGCCGATCGCGAGGACGTCAGGAAGGTTGGTGCGGCAGAATTGGTCCACGTGCACTCCGTCCCCGCCTTCGGCGCCGACGGCGATCAGGGGTTCGGTCGCCGGCGCGATGCCGATGCCGACGACCACCATCTCGCCGGCAATGCGCCCGCCGTCGGCGAGCCGGACCGCAGCGGCACGTCCGCCCTCGCCCTCGATATGGTCGACCGTGACGCCGAGCCGCACGTCGACGCCCTGGCGCCGATGCTCGACCTCGTAGAAGCGAGAGACGGGCTCGCCGGCAACCCGCGCCAGCACCCGGTCGAGCGCTTCCAGCAGCACTACTTCCTTGCCGAGCTTGCGCAGCACCGCCGCGGCCTCGAGGCCGATATAGCCGCCGCCGATCACGATCGCGCGCCGGGTGGCGCCAAGCTCGGACCTCATCGCCTCGACATCCGCGAGGCTGCGCACCGTGTGCACGCCGGCGAGGTCGCCGCCGGTGCAGCCGAGGCGCCGGGCATTGCCGCCCGCCGCCCAGATCAGCTTGCCGTAGCCGATGCGGCCTCCATCCTCTGCGGTGAGGATGCGGGCCGCGGCATCGACGCCCACGATCCGGCAGCCGGTCACCCGCTCGATACGCTGCGCATCCCAGAAATGCTCCGGCCTCAGCAGGATGCGCTCGAGCGGCTTCTCGCCGGCAAGATAATCCTTGGAGAGCGGCGGGCGCTCATAGGGCAGCCCCTCCTCCGCGCCGATCAGGCCGATGCTGCCGGTGAAGCCATATTCGCGCAGAGCCACCGCCGCGCGCACCCCGCCATGGCCGCTGCCGACAATCGCGACGTCGAAATCCCTGTCGGCCAAGCATATGCTCCCTTCGCTTACAGACGCAGCATTATGCTCTGGGAGAGCGGCGTCCAGATCCCGGTCCGCACGCCCGCCGCCCGCAGCGCGGCACCGGTCCATTCATTGCAGGTGAAGAAGGCATTATACGGTCCCCGCGCCTCATAGAAGACGTCCGCGGGCCCGTAGCCGCGGCCGAGCAGTGGTCGGGTTCGTCCTCGCGCATCCAGCTCGAAGCTCTGCGCGATATGCCGCGCCAGCCGGCGATACTGCTCCCGCGTCACCACCAGCCGCTGCTGATATTCGTCGACCCGCGGATTCCACTCATGCTCGACATGCATCAGGCTGCGGCCGCTCCCGAAGGCGGCGGCGAGCGCCGTGCGGGGCCTGAGATCCGCCCAGCGCGGGGTGTTCAGGTAAAATTCGCGGTTGCCATAGCCCAGGGCGATGTAATTACCGGCATAGCGCGGATCACGGATGTGGGTGGCCGGGGCGAGCGGCCGCCAGTCCATCTCGGGACTCACCGTCGGCACCATGATCCAGGTGTGCACGCCATTCGTGCGAAGGAAGATTGGAACGCCCTCGCGCGGCTCGGTCCACCCCGCATTGGCCGGAATGAGTCCGCCGATCAGCGCGGCCACGAAATAAAGCAGAATCGGCGCCCCCACCGCGCCCAGCGCCCATGCTCCGATCTTCAGCGCCCGCTTCATCGTGATAGCCTAGCCGTCCGTCCCGCCCACATGAAGATCGCTTGCACCGCCCCGGGTCGGCTCGCAAATAGCGGCGATGAGCGAATGGACGATCGGCATCATCGGCGGCTCCGGCCTCTACGACATCGACGCGCTGGAAGAGGCGCAGTGGATCGCGGTGGACACGCCCTGGGGCGCGCCCTCGGACGAGTTGCTGATCGGGCGGATCGAGGGCGTGAAGTTCGTCTTCCTCCCCCGCCACGGCCGCGGCCACCGCATCCCGCCGAGCCACGTCAACGCGCGCGCCAATATAGACGCGCTGAAGCGGGCCGGCTGCACGGACGTGCTCGCCATCTCCGCCATCGGCTCGCTGCAGGAGGAGCTGGCGCCCGGCCGGTTCGTCGTCGTCGACCAGTTCATCGACCGCACCTTCGCGCGCGAAAAGAGCTTCTTCGGACCTGGCATGGTCGCCCATGTCTCGATGGCCGAGCCGGTCTGCCCGCGCCTCTCCTCGCTCGCCGCGGCGGCGGCGGAAAAGGCGGGCGCGGAGGTGACTAGCGGCGGCACCTACCTTGCCATGGAGGGCCCTCAATTCTCCACCCGCGCCGAAAGCGAGCTCTACCGTTCCTGGGGCTGCGACGTGATCGGCATGACCGGTATGCCGGAGGCCAAGCTCGCCCGTGAGGCGGAACTCCCTTACGCCTTGGTCGGCATGGTCACCGATTATGATTGTTGGCGGTCGGGCGTCGAAGCGGTCGAGGTGTCGGCGATCATCACCCAGCTGATGGCCAATGCCGAGACCGGCCGCCGCCTGGTCGTCGAGCTCGCCCGCGCGCTCCCGCCCGAGCGCTCGGCCTCGCCGATCGACACCAGTCTCGACACCGCCCTGATCACCGCACCCGGTGCCCGCGACCCGGCGATGCTGGCCAGGCTGGACGCAATCTGCCGGCGCGTTCTCGGCCGGAGCTGAGCGGGTTCAGCCCATCCGGTAATGGTCCGCCAGCCGGTCGAGTGCGAGGCCAAGCACCAGCTTCCCTGCACGCGCCGGCCAGCCGAGCGCCCGCTCCGCCTCGCGCATGCCCTCGCCCGCGCAGACGATCCGCCACAGCACGTCACCGAGGCCTGGTCCCACCGCGGCCACCGCTTCGTCGAAGCGCCGCCTGGCGCCGATCTGCGCGCTCGTCGGGTCGCTTGCGGCCGGAGCAGCTCTCGCGCCCCTGCGCAGCGGCGGCGCGTCCCACTTCATCGTCACCGCGGGCGCCAGCTGCGCCCGCTCCCAATCCTCGCGCAGCCGCTCGCCCGCGTCGAACTGCCGCTCGCTGATCAGACCCCGCGCCTTCAGCCAGCCGAGCGGCGCCTCGACCAGGTTCACGGTGACGGAACGCGCCCTTCTGTTCCCCCGCGCCGCGGCCACTCCGCCGCGCTTCTCGCCATCCTGCGGCACCGCCCGCTCCGCCAGCACCCTGTTCCCCACATCTCTCTCCCACAGCTTCCGAGTCGCTTTTTCCTTGCCATCCGGCACAGCCTGTAGGAAAGGAAATAACCGAACTGGTTCAGAGAGGCTGAGATGATCACGCGCATCCGGGAAGTCCGCCGGGTCAAGAAGATGACGCTGCAGGATGTCGCGGACCGCTGCGATCCGCCGACCACGCCCCAGACGATCGGACGGCTCGAGACCGGCACCCGTACCGTCTCGGTCGGCTGGCTCAACCGCATCGCCAAGGCCCTGGGCGTCGAGGCAGGCGATCTCGTCCAGCTGCCCGACCGCGAGGACGTGCCGGTCGCCGCCATCCTCGACCATGACGGTGCCCACGCCCCTCGTCGCGCCGGCGTGGTGATTCCGCCCAAGCCGGAGCCCGGCATCGTCGCGATCAGCGTCGCCTCCGGCATCGGCGACTATCGCAGCGGCGACGAGATCTGGCTCGCGCGCATAGCGCCGGAGGAATTCAGCCGCGCGATGAACCGCGACGTCCTCCTCCCTCGCCCGGCGGGCCGCTTCCTCTTCGGCCGCCTGATCGGCCGCGAGGAAGGCAAGCTCCACATCCTGCCGCTGGGCGCCGGGCAGCGTCAGCTCGTTGTCGCGAATCCGGCCTGGGCGGGAATGGCGGTGAAGCTGATCCGAAACCTCTAGCCGAACAAGGCCGGCCAGAGGATCAGCGCGATCCCGACCACGCTGATCAGGAACACGAAGGTTCGGACCTTCGGAATGCCGGCCGCGTAGAGCGGCAGATAGACGACGCGCGCGGCCAGCCAGACGATCGCGCCGATCGCCGTCCACTGATCGGTGCGGTCCGCCAGCTCGACGATCAGGATCGCCGCAGCCGCGACCGGAAAGGTCTCGAAGAAATTGGCCTGAGCCCGGGCGAGGCGGCCGACGATCGGGTCCGGCGGCGGCAGCGCCTCGTCGCGTGCGCCCATGTTCCACTTCACGCCATATTGGCGCGTCTTGAAGCGCACGGCGATGAAGATGTGGGCGAGCGCCAAGACGCAGCCCCAGGCGAGCACGGAGAGTTCGATCGACATCGGGCAAGTGTCGCTCAGCGCGGTCCAAGCGGCAAGGCACCAATCACGCGCCCGCTGCGTTGCTACCTCACCTGTTTCGGGAGCCGGCCCTTGTTCTTCTTTTTCTCGAACCGCCTCGGCTGTCTCGGATCGATCGCCCTGTCGGTGATCGCCACGCTCGTCCTGCTGAAGCTGCTCGGCTGGTTCTGAACATCGCTAACAGTTCGGAAACCGCTTCTGGGCTAAGCCGGCGCGGCGATGAGCATACAATTGAAAAGAGTCGAGCTCCACGACGGCACGGTCGCGGTGATCAACACCGGTCAGGTGACCTGGCTGGAAGCTCGGGATGCGCGTACCACCCGGGTTCATTTCGCGGGGGCGAACACGATCCATATCAAGGGTTCGGTGACCGAAGTCGCCTTGAGGCTGTCGAGCCCGGCCTAACGTCGGCTCCTGCGGCTGGTGGGCGCTGACGGGCTCGAACCGCCGACCCTCTCGGTGTAAACGAGATGCTCTACCAACTGAGCTAAGCGCCCTCTCGGGAAGCCCCGGCCCTGCCACCGTCCGCCATGGCGGGCAAGCCTAGATGGACAGCGGCGAAAGACGCTGCACGGCGCGAAGATACTGCTCCAGCGCTGCCGCCGCCGTGTCCGAAAGTTCGATGTATACGCGTCGCCCATCCTGCGGATCGGCAACCCGGACGAACAGGCCGTGCTCGGTCAGCGTCTTGATCCAGCGCAAGGCAGTCGTCGCCGGCACCGCCGCGGCGATGCAGAGGCTGGACACCGCGACCCGCTGCCCGTCGAGCCGCGCCGCCATCAGGTCGAGCAGCATGTCCCACGCAGGATCGGCGAACAGCTCCGACTGGAAGAACTGCTCGCGAAGCCGCCGCGCCCGGATCATCGCCCGCAGCTTGCAGGCGTCGATGCCGCTACCGTCCGATTGATCCGGGCGTGGGCGCGCAGCAGCTTCGTCTTCCGACAGTTCGGCGAGTTCGCTCGCGATGCGCTCCGCCTCCTTGCTCAGCTGCTGGAGGCGCTGCGCGCTTCGCCCGATGTCGTGCAGCTGGGGCGGCGTTCGCTCGGCCGCCTCCGCCATGCGGAGGGCAAGCTCGTCCAGGCCGGGATCGCACAGATGGGCGACCCCGGCGGCGGAGCCGATCGCGGCGTCGACGGCATCGATCAGCGGCGTCGGCGCGCTCACCACGCTCCCGTAGCGGCCGGCGTTCGCATCCCGCGCAATACGTCTCAGCAGAGCGTCCAGAGCCGGACCATGATCCTGGGTAATGCCGACGACCACCAGATCGACCGCTGCCTGCCGGTCCAGCCGGTCTTCGGCAGCCTGGATCGGATGCATGTCGGCGATGCGGAGACCCGCCAATTCCACCGCCTGCCGCGCCTGATCGCAGGCCGCTTCGTCGCACAGCAAAAGCGCGCCGGCACCCGCCCCATAGTCCACCATAGCGAGCGCATCATGCGCGATGTTCAGCGACATACCAACAGCGGCCTCCACAAAATCTGGATGGGAGATTGCCGCCGAAGCGGAGGTTTTGCAGGGCCGCTCTGCTCCGAAACGGAGACGTCGCCCCACTTCCACTTACAAGAATTTCGCTAGGAAATCCGAAGCTTGCCGCTCCGGACGAAGCTCAGAGCCGCGCGTTGCCTTGCCGCGTCAGGCGAGCGGGCGTTCCCGCATCGACACCTAGTCCGCCTGCGAAACGATCGCTGTCGGCTATTTTGGTCCGGAATGGACACACTTTAGGAATCGATATGGACCTTCAGCCGCCGTGCGCGGTGATCCACTTCTCGACGACGGGGGCGATCCGCTCGCGCCACTTGCTGCCGTTGAAGATGCCGTAATGGCCGACGCCAGGCGCCAGGTGGTAGAGCTTCATCTCCTCCGGCAGGCTTGTGGAGATATCGAGCGCAGCCTTCGTCTGGCCGATACCGGAAATATCGTCCCGCTCGCCCTCGATGGCGAGGATGGCGATGTCCTCGATCGCAGCGGGATCGACCCGACGCCCGCGATGCATCATCTCGCCTTTGGGCAGCAGGTGGCGCTGGAACACGACGTCCACCGTCTGCAGGTAGAATTCGGCCGTCATGTCACAGACGGCGCGATATTCGGCGTAGAAATCCTTGGTCGCGTCGGCGCTCTCGCCATCGCCCTCGACGAGATGCTTGAACATCTCCCAGTGGCTGGTGAGGTGGCTGCCGAGATTCATGGTCATGAAGCCGGCGAGCTGCAGAAAGCCCGGATAGACCGGCCGCCCCGACCCCGGATAAGTGTAAGGGACCGTCGCGATCACATTGCTCTGGAACCAGCTATGCGGCCGCTGCGTCGCCAGCGAGTTGACCGCGGTCGGCGCCTGGCGCGTGTCGATCGGACCGCCCATCATCGTCAGCGTCTTCGGGCGGCACGGATGCTTGTCTTCGCTCATCACGGCGGCGGCCGCGTAGCAAGGCACCGACGGCTGGCAGACCGCCAGCATGTGCGCGCCCGGGCCGATGGCCTCGAGGAAGGCGATCAGATAATCAACGTAGTCGTCGAGGTCGAAGCGACCCTCGTCCAGCGGCACCAGCTTCGCATCGCGCCAATCTGTGATGTAAACGTCGTGCCCCGGCAGCATCCGCTCGACGGTGCCGCGCAGCAGGGTCGCGTAATGGCCTGACATTGGTGCCACGATCAGCAGCTTCGGCCCGCCCTCAATGCCTTCGCGGCGGAAGCGCTTCAGCTGGCCGAAGGGCTTCCTCAGCACGATCTCCTCGGCAACCGGCACGGTCTTGTCGCCGACCATCACCGTTTCGATGCCGAAGTCAGGCTTGCCGCGCGGTGCGGAGGCGTGCGCGAAGACGTCGAGCGCGGAGGCGACGATCGGCCCCATATGACTGTAGGCGAAGGGGTTGGCGGGGTTCTGCATCCATCCGGCGCCTATATTGGCTAGCGTGCTGGCTCCGGCGAGCAGCGAGCGCTGCATTTCATAGGCGTCGTAGAGCATCGAACCTCCAACCTGTTGCGATGCCAGAATAACGTCAACACCGCATTTAGCCAGATAAACCGACCGGTCGGTCAAAAGCTCCACCTGCTGGTTCCCCACCGCCCATTGAGCGCATCGGCGGGCGCTGCTAACCCTCGGCCCCATGGCAGACAGCAGCGCCGAGGCGCCCTCGAACAGGAAGCTCGGCAATCTCGCCATCATCTGGCGGCATGCCCTACGCTATCCGAGCAGGATCGCGGCCGCCGCGCTGGCCCTGCTGGTCGCAGCCTCGGCGACGCTTGCCATTCCGGACGGCTTCCGCCGCGTCATCGATAAAGGCTTCGTGGCCGCTGGCGGCGACGTCTCCGAGCATTTCACCTATCTCTTCTTCATCGTCATTGTGCTGGCGCTGGCCACCGCGACCCGCTTCTACTTCGTCTCCTGGCTGGGCGAGCGTGTCGTCGCCGATATCCGCGGCGCGGTGCACCGCAACCTGCTGCGCCTCGAACCGCGCTTCTTCGAGGAGAACCGCCCGTCGGAAATCTCGTCGCGCCTGACCGCCGACACGGCGGTGATCGAGATGGTGGTCGGCCAGACCGTCTCCGTCGCCTTGCGCAACGTCGTGATGGGCATCGGCGGCATCATCTACCTGTTCACGCTCGCGCCGAAGCTGACCGCTTTCCTTCTTCTTGGCATCCCGCTCGTGATCGCGCCGGTCGTGCTGCTCGGCCGCAAGCTCCGAGACGTCTCCCGCTTCAGCCAGGACCGGGTGGCGGACGTCGGCGCCATCGTCTCGGAGACGTTGAGCGCGATGAAGATCGTCCAGGCCTTCGGCCAGGAACGGCGGGAAGGCGAACGCTTCTCCTCCGCAGTCGAGGATGCATTCGGCACCGCCCGCCGCCGCATCCGCCTCCGCGCGGTGATGACGGCGATCGTCATCTCGCTCGTATTCGGGTCGATTACCGTCGTGATGTGGCAGGCCGCGCTCGATGTTGCCGCGGGACGCATCAGCGGCGGCACGGTCGCTGCGTTCGTTCTCACCGGCGCGATCGTCGCCGGTGCTTTCGGGGCGCTGACCGAAGTCTATGGCGAGCTGCTGCGCGGTGCCGGCGCGGCGGGGCGGCTGGCCGAGCTTCTTGCCGAGGTGCCGGAGATCAAGGCGCCCGCCAATCCCCTTCCCCTCTCCGAGCCGGCACAGGGCGCGCTCGTCTTCGAGCATGTGCAGTTCCACTACCCCACCCGCCCGGAAATCAGCGCGCTCGCCGACTTCAACCTGGAGGTGAGGCCGGGCGAGACGCTGGCGGTGGTGGGGCCATCGGGCGCGGGCAAGACGACCCTGTTCCAGCTCGCCCAGCGCTTCTACGATCCGGAAGCCGGCACGGTGCGCCTCGACGGCGTCGACCTTCGCGACGCCGACCCGGCCGACATCCGCGCCCGCATCGCCGTCGTGCCGCAGGAAACGGTGATCTTCGCCGCCTCCGCGCGCGACAATCTCCGCTACGGCCGCTGGGACGCGAGCGACGAGGCTTTGTGGCAGGCCGCCGAGGCCGCCAATGCCGCCGAGTTCCTGCGCAAGCTGCCGCAGGGCCTCGACACCTTCATGGGCGAAGGCGGCGCCCGCCTCTCCGGCGGTCAGCGCCAGCGCATCGCCATCGCCCGCGCGATCCTGCGGGATTCGCCGCTGCTGCTGCTCGACGAGGCGACCTCGGCGCTCGATGCGGAATCGGAGCGGCTGGTGCAGTCCGCGCTGGAGCGGCTGGTGGTCGGCCGCACCACCATCGTCATCGCCCACCGCCTCGCCACCGTGCGCAGCGCCGACCGCATCATCGTCATGGACCATGGCCGGATCGTCGAGGAAGGCACCCACGACACCCTGCAGGCGCGCGGCGGCCTCTACGCCAGGCTCGCGCGGCTGCAGTTCGAAGGCCTCGCGGCTTAACATTCCTAGATCGTCACCCCGGACCTGATCCGGGGTCCACCTTCCTTAAAGGACGCAGCGCGAGAAGAAGGAGGATGCCGATCGAGTCCGGCATGCCGGACTCGCAGCGCGGCAGCTCGGCCGCGGGACCGCCCAAACGCAAATGAGGGCTGGCGTTGCCGCCAACCCTCACTGTCCCGTTTCGACTGCCAGGCCCTGGGTTAGGGCGAGGCGTCTAGTCTGGGGCTCCAGGCGTCCCGCCAAAGCCAGGCTTCGGCGCTACCCCGGTCCTCGGTTTTCTCGCCGGCTTTTCTTTGCTTGCGCATCGAAACTCCGCCTCGTCCCCGGCCCGGTTCCGGCCGAGGCCTTGTGGGCCCCGGTCGGTTCCGGTCGAGGTCACTCATCGAAGCGAACTTCGCTGAGGCCCCGTTCGGGCGATCCCATCGAAGCGAACTTCGAAGGGGACCCTGTGAGGTGATCCGTCGTCGCTCTCGCTCCGGCGGGCCTCGGGTTCGGGCGTTTCACCAGGGTCTCCCTTGGTGTCGTCCCTTTCGGAAAGTTTCCACAAGGGCGAACCCTCGCGTCCATTTCCACGAAACGATCGAAGCGTCCTCCGACCAGTCCCGTCCGGATCCTTCGCTTCCGCCTTGCGGCCTCCGCTTCCGATCCTTTCGCAGTCCCGTGAGCCGAAGCTCTGGTCCCGCCGGACCGCTCTTGTGGAAAGTGGGTTCGGCTGCCGCCTCGCGCTTCTTCCCTTGAGCTTGCCCGTTTCCGCTTTCGAAGCCGCTTCCATCCTTGCGAATTTCAGCCGCTTTTCAGCGGGTTGTGCCTTGGAAGCTTCTTTCCGTCTCCGGTCCGCCGCTCCCCGGCACGTCCTCAAACTGACCTAGTTTCCGAGTCGCGCAAAGCGGAATCCACCTGTGGATAACTAGGATATTGGGGATAACTTTTGGGGCAGATCCCGGTGCCCGACAGGCCAAGCGGGCGCGGCAGCGCCTCGCACTGAGGCGCTCGACGGAGGTTGGGATTGGGGAAAATGGTGGGCGTGGCAAGGATTGAACTTGCGACCCCTGCGATGTCAACACAGTGCTCTACCACTGAGCTACACGCCCACGCCGCGGCTACTAGCGACGCTCCCGCGCCGGCGCAACGGCTGACTTTCGGCCGGGTCTATTCCTCCGCCTTGGCGTCCTGGTCGAGCTGCAGCTTCAGCGGCGACAGCAGCCACAAGGTGATGATCGTCATCAGCGAGATGATCAGAGCGACGTCATAGCTGCCGAGCCCGACCGCAGTGCCCATCGCGCCGGTCGCCCATAGGCTCGCCGCCGTCGCGGTGCCCTTCACCGACTCCTTCATGCGCAGAATGGCGCCGCCGCCGATGAAGCCCATGCCGGTGATGATGCCTTCGACGATCCTGGCCATTGCCTCAGGTTCGCCGATCGTCAGCGACTCCGCGGCCTGAACGATGCCGCAGCTCGCCATCGCCACGAGCGGAAAGGTACGCAGCCCCGCGCTCCGCTCCGCTTTCTCCCGGTTCCAGCCGATCGGCAGCGCGAGAAGATAGGCGGCGGCGAGCGCCACCAGATGCGGCAGGATATCGAAAGGGTTGGCGTGAAATACCTGTGGAAGCGTCATGACACTTTTGTTGCACGACAATGACGCTCATCGCCAGCGGGAAGCGGCACTTCCCCCCAAGGCCCACAGTCCGATTACTCGCTAGAGTCGGCCGTGCCGGTCCTCGGTCTGGAACAGGCGGTCGACCTCGGCGACAAGGTCGCGCAGGTGAAAGGGCTTCGAGAGCACCTTGGCTTCGGGCTGCGCCTTGCCGGCCTTCAGCGCCACCGCCGCGAAGCCGGTGATGAACATCACCCGCATCTCGGGCGCGATCGTGGCCGCCTTCTGGGCGAGCTCGATCCCGTCCATCTCGGGCATGACGATGTCGGTGAGGAGAAGGTCGAAGCGCTCCGCCGCGAGCAGCGGCAGCGCGGCAGTGCCGCGGTCAACGGAGACCACGGCATAGCCGACGCGCTCGAGCGCGCGCGCCAGATAGACGCGCATCGACTCGTCGTCTTCGGCAAGAAGGATCCTGATCATCCGCTCCTCGGGCCCGGCCGCGCGGCCTGCCAGGAGCCGCGGAAGCCCCACTTATGCGCTAAGCCCTTAAAATATTCCAGCCGGAGGCGAAGAGAATTCACGTGGCTTATCTGATTGCGGGACATTTCCCGGGCTCGTAACGTTTGCGCTGACAATGGCCGAGTCCCCCGCCGAACCGCCTTTTCTGCGCATCGGCCCCGAAACGCCCCTTTCGCCGGTGGTGCTGTCGGTGCCCCATGCCGGCCGCTCCTACTCCCCTGCCCTGCTGAGCGCCTCGCGGCTCCCGCGCGAGACCTTGGAGACGCTCGAGGACCGGCTTGTAGACCGGCTCGTCTGGCGCGCCATTGCGGGCGGCGCGAGCGCGCTGTTGGCGCTCCGCCCCCGCGCCGAGATCGACCTCAACCGCGACGAGCGCGAGATCGACGCGGCGATGATCGCGCCGCCGCCGCCGTCGCGCTCGGTGCTGCAGTCGCCGCGCACGCGGGGCGGCCTCGGCCTGGTGCCGTCGCGGATCACCGGCGCCGGCTCGATCTGGCTGGACCGCCTGCCGGGCAAGGAGCTGGCGCGCCGCATCGTCGAGGTCCACCGCCCCTATCATGCGGCTTTGGCCGAGATGCTGGACAAGGTGCGCGCGCAATTCGGCGTCGCGATCCTGCTCGATTGTCACTCGATGCCACCCCGAGCGGCGAGCGGCGGCGTCGAGGCGGGCGTCGTGCTGGGCGACCGGCACGGCACCAGCATCGCCCTGGAGCTGCTACTCGCGGCGGCCGAGGCAGCGCGCGCGGCCGGCTTCGAAGTGGCGCGCAACGAACCCTATGCCGGCGGCTACATCACGCAGCGCCACGGCCGTCCCGTCGAAAGCATCCACGCCCTCCAGCTGGAGATCGACCGCGCCGCCTATCTCGAGCCGATGCTCCGCGCGCCCGGCCCGGGTTTCGACAAGACCGCGCGGATGATCGCGGCGGTTTCCGCGGCGCTGGCCGGCCGCGCCCTCGAACCTCCTCACGCCATCGCGGCCGAGTGACGGGCAAAAAAAGACCACCTCGCGAGACCGCGAGGTGGCCAAGGTTCAGGGAGGAACGCCCACAAGGGGCGTAACGCGCCATGACAAGGGGGGAGTCACAACGCGTCTCGATCGAGATAGGAAGTTGTTAACCTCTTTCAAGAGGTTGCGAGCTTAGCGAACGCTCCGGCCAAGCCACGGCGCCATCCGCGCGGTGAGGTGGCGGTGCCCCTGGGCGTGGTGCTTCAGCGCACCGGCGACGTGCAGGATGATCAAGGCGATCATCAGCTTCCCGAGCAGCTCGTGGCTATCCTCCAGCGCATCATGCACGTCGTCCGTCTGCGGCACCGGCAGCGGGGCGATCTCGAACAGGCCGTAATAATCGGTTGGTCGATTGCTCGAGGAGGAGAGCATCCAGCCGCTCAGCGGAATCGCGATCAGGAGCAGGTAGAAGAGCCGGTGGACCAGGCCGGCGAGCATCGCCTCCCACCGCTTCAGCACGGGGTCGGGCGCCGGCGGCCTGTGGCCGAGCCGCCAGAGCAGCCGCAGCAGGCTCAGCACCAGGATCGTGATCCCGGTCGCCTTGTGGAAGAACATCATCGACGAGCGCGCGTCGCGGCCGAAATCGTCGTGGAAGAGGCCGAGGATCAGGTTCAGGACGATCAGCGCCGCGATCAGCCAATGGAAGGCGATGGCAACGTTCGAATAACGTTGCGCATCGCGTCCCAGCTGCTCGGCAGCGCTGGCCATCAGGCGTTGGCGAGCGCCGGCGCTTCGGCCAATTGCGGGCCCTTGCCCTGCTGGATCTGCTTGCCGAAAATCTCGCGGATCGTGGGCAGCGAGAAGAGATGCGCCATGACCAGCTGCAGCATGCCGTTCTGGTTCATCTTGCGCAGCGCATCGCCGCGCAGCTCGCGGATCTTGTTCTCGTCGACCATCTGGAAGCCGCGATAGATGAAGGGCTGGGTGCTGGTGGACGGCTGGATCGACACCTCGCCGTCGATCAGCAGATCGCTGTCCTTCAGCTCCTTCATGAAGGCATTCGTGCGCTGGGCGGACAGCTCGAACTCCTCGCAGAATTTGAGGATCGCGTTGGTCGTCTCGCTGGGCTGGCCGTTCTCGAACAGCGGGCTGCCTTCTTCGAAGTCGCCGACGAGGCCGCTCTGGCTGTCGAAGCAGAGCGAGAGCTCGTCCGCGTCGGGGCGCAGGCGCGCAAGCATGAAAGGATAGCGGCGGATATAGGCCGGGACGTAGCATTCGCCGAGCAGCTTGCCCTCGCCGTCGACGAATACGTTGACGCCTTCATTCAGTCCCATCAGCGCCAGCGGCACGGGATTGTCGCCGACCGAGAAGACGATAGGGTAGAAACGCTGCGCGGAAACGAACTCGTCCACCGTGATCGGCACCGCATGCGCATTGGCGAGGAACGGCGCGCTGTTGGCCGCGCGGCTCTTGAAATTGCCGTGGACGTTGCTCGAAAGCGGCTCGAGCGTGTTGTAGAAAATCGGCAGCTGGTTCGGCGCACTGGCCATTATCACTCTCCATGAGAACAGGAATATAGGGGCGCCCCTGCCGGCAGCCCGGAATGTCGGGTGAAGCGTCTATGGCTGAACCGGCGCTTCCGCAAGTCTGTCCTGAGTGGCGTTCGCGGGGCTTTCCTCGGCCGCATCGAGGGGCGGGACGAGCTTGCCGGGGTTCATGATGCCCTTGGGGTCGAGCGCTTTCTTGATCGCCCGCATGACCCCGAGCCGGGCCGGATCGCCGAGCCGGGCGAGTTCGGAGAGGCGCATCTGCCCGATCCCGTGCTCCGCCGAGATGGAGCCGCCTGCGGCGACGACGAGATCGTGCACATACCGGGTCACGATCCAGCCTTCGGACGCCAGCCAGTCCGGTCCGGCGCCGGCCGGCGCGCGCACGTTGAAGTGTACGTTCCCGTCACCGAGATGCCCGAAGGCGATGACGTTGGTCCCCGCGAAGCGGCCCTCCACCGCCGCCGTGGCTTCGACGATGAAGCTGGGCATCATCGCGACCTCGACCGAGAGATCGTGCTTGGCGGCGGGGCCGTCCTTCTGCTCGGCTTCGGAGATGCTGTCGCGGAGGCGCCAGAAGGCCTCCGCCTGCGCCTCGCTGGCGGCGATCACCGCATCGCGGGCAAGATTGGTGCCGAAGGCCGATCGCAACGCCGCGCTCAGCGCCTTTTCCGGGTCCGGCGCGACCATCGGAGCGGTCGCTTCGATCAGCACGTTCCATTCGTGCATCGATTCAAGCGGCGCGCGCGTGCCGGGGATGTGCCGGAGAACGAGGTCCAGCGCCGAGCGCGGGATCAGCTCGAAACCCTCAATCGAATCGCCCATGCTGGAGCTCAGCAGCTGCAGCAGCTCGAGCGCCTTGGCCGGCGAGGAGACGCCGATCCAGGCCACCGCCCGCGATCCGATCGCCGGCACCAGCTTCAGGCTCGCCGCCGTGACGATGCCGAGCGTGCCTTCGGCGCCGATCAGCAGCTGCCGGAGGTCATAGCCGCGATTGTCCTTCTTGAGCGGCGCCAGGCCGTCGAACAGGGTGCCGTCCGGAAGCACCGCCTCGAGACCTTGGACGAGGCCGCGCATGGTGCCGAAGCGCAGCACCTGCGTCCCGCCGGCATTGGTCGAGATGAGGCCGCCGATGGTCGCCGAGCTCCTCGCGCCCAGCGTCAGCGGAAACCGACGTCCGTGGATTTCGGCCACGTCGTGCAGCCGCGACAGGACCACGCCTGCCTCGCAGACCGCGCCGTTGCTCTGGCCCGAGATGGAGCGGATGCGGTCCATCCGCCGCATCGACAGCAGCAGCGAGGCGCCGTCCTCGGACGGCGTCGCTCCCGCCACCATCGAAGTGTTGCCGCCTTGCGGCACGATCGGAACGCCGGCCGCCGCGCAGAGCTTCACGACCTCGATCACCTCCTCGGTGCTTGCCGGCGAAGCCATGGCGAGGGCGGCGCCGCGATAGCGTCCCCGCCAGTCCTGCAGCCACGGCGCCAGGTCCGCGTGATCCCGCGTCAGGCCCTTGGGCCCGAGAGTCGCCCCGAGGCGCTCCAGCAGATCGTCCCCGTTTGCCATCATCCAGCCACGCGTTCATTAGCCGTCCCGAGGGGAAGCCGCAATTAATCGCATGTTCAAACGCAACCATGAATGTCGGGCGCGAATGGAACCCACATCGTGATCGACTGGAGCGCGGCATTGCTGATGCTCGCGGCGCTGGGCGGCGTGCCCGATGCGCCCAATGCCGCTCAGCCGATGCAGTTCGCGCAGCTGACTGTGCGCCAGCAGATCCTGGTCCGCGTGCCGGTGCAGCTGAGGCCCATGCGCAAGCCCGACCCGCAGATCGAGTGGAAGGAAGACAAAGGCCCCAAATGCGTGGCCGCCCGCTCGATCGCGGGGGCGACCGCCTTGCGGCAGAAGAGCTTCGATCTGATCCTGCGCGACAAGAGCCGCATCCGCGCGCGGCTCGACCGCAGCTGCCCGGCGCTCGATTATTATTACGGCTTCTACATCAGCCCCGATGCCGACGGGCAGATCTGCGCGGATCGCGATTCCATCCGCTCACGCGTCGGCGGCGAATGCGAGATCGATGCCTTCCGCACGCTGCGCGCGGCCAGGCGCGATGACTGAGCTTGCTTGACAATTAACCTTTGATCGCTTCAAGCGGCCCACCAGGGCGCTGAGCAGGACCAGCGTCTCTTATTTTCCGGACCAGCAATGACTTTCGCCAATCTCGGCCTCTCAGACGAATTGCTCCGCGCGGTGACGGAATCGGGCTATGACGAGCCGACTCCCATCCAGCGCCAGGCGATCCCCTCGGTTCTGATGGGCAAGGACCTGGTCGGCATCGCCCAGACCGGCACCGGCAAGACCGCCGCCTTCGTCCTGCCGATGATCGACATCCTCGGCGAAGGCCGCAGCCGCGCGCGCATGCCGCGCTCGCTGATCCTCGAGCCGACCCGCGAACTTGCCGCTCAGGTCGCCGAGAATTTCGAGAAATACGGCAAGTATCACAAGCTATCCATGGCCTTGCTGATCGGCGGCGTCTCGATGGGCGATCAGGTGAAGGCGCTGGAGAAGGGCGTCGACGTGTTGATCGCGACGCCGGGGCGGCTGATGGACCTGTTCGGCCGCGGCAATATCCTGCTCACCGGCTGCAACCTGCTCGTGATCGACGAGGCCGACCGGATGCTCGACATGGGCTTCATCCCGGACATCGAGCAGATCTGCACCAAGCTGCCCTCGAACCGCCAGACCCTGCTCTTCTCGGCGACCATGCCGGCGCCGATCAAGAAGCTGTCCGAGAAGTTCCTGAGCAGTCCCAAGACGGTCGAGGCCGCCCGCCCCGCCACCGCCAACATCAATATCGACCAGCGGCTGCTGCGGGTCGACGCGCGCAAGAAGAAGGCTGCGCTCGAGCGGCTGCTCGAAGATGAGGCGGTGAAGACCGCGATCATCTTCTCCAACCGCAAGACGACAGTGAAGGAACTGGCGCAGAGCCTCCGCCGCGACGGCTTCAAGGCCGGGCCGATCCACGGCGACATGGAGCAGCCCGAGCGCCTTAAGGAGCTCGACCGCTTCAAGACCGGCGAGATCAACATCCTCGTCGCGTCCGACGTCGCCGCGCGAGGCCTCGACATCAAGGGCGTCAGCCACGTCTTCAACTTCGACGTGCCTTGGCAGCCGGACGATTACATCCACCGCATCGGCCGCACCGGCCGCGCCGGTGCGACCGGCGTCGCGATCACGCTCGCCACCGCCTCCGACGCCGACCAGCTCGCTGCGATCGAGAAGATGCTTGGCCAGCCGATCCCGCCGATGGAAGGCAGCGCCGAGCCCGCTCCCGCCCCTGAGGAAAAGCCGAAATCGCCTGAGCGCAAGCCGAAGGCGGAGCGGCCGGAGGCGAAGAGCCGCAGAAAAGCCGCCGACGAGCAGCCCAGGCCTGCAGCGGAACGCAAGCCCCGGCGCGCATCGGAGCCGCGCGAGCAGGAGCTCGAACTCGCCGATGACGGCTGGAACGGCCCGGTGCCTAGCTTCCTCGGCCAAGGGCTCAGCTAAGCTTCCGCTCGGTCTTGCCAACGGGCCGAGACTGCCTCACCCTAATGTCAGACAAATGGCGCCGCCCCATGGTGGCAGCCGAGGGGAGAGCCTTGCCGAGCCTTGAACTGAGCAACGTGCGCAAGGCCTATGGCTCCACGCTCGTCCTCGACGACGTGTCGCTGACCATGGCGGATCGCGAGTTCGTCGCCTTTCTCGGTCCCTCGGGCAGCGGCAAGTCGACCCTGCTCCGCATCATCGCCGGGCTGGAGACGCTCGACGGGGGCGAGGTGCGGCTGGACGGCAGGCGCATCGACAAATCGGCTCCGGGCGATCGCGGCGTCGCCATGGTCTTCCAGCATTATGCGCTCTACCCGCACATGACCGTGCGCGAGAACATGGCGTTCGGCCTGCGCAATGTCGGCGTGCCGAAGGCCGAGATCGAGCAGCGCGTCGCCGATGCCGCCCGGGTGCTGGAGATCGAACCGCACCTCGACAAGAAGCCCGGCCAGATGTCGGGCGGACAGCGGCAGCGCGTCGCGATCGGCCGCGCCATAGTCAAGCACCCCAAGCTGTTCCTCCTCGACGAGCCCCTCTCCAACCTCGACGCGGCGCTCCGCATGCGCACGCGGATCGAGCTCGCCCAGCTCCGCAACCGCGTCGATGCCGCCTTCATCATGGTGACGCACGACCAGGCCGAAGCGATGACGCTCGCCGACCGCATCGTCGTCATGAACGACCGCCGCATCCAGCAGGTCGGGCCGCCGATGGAGATTTACAGCCGGCCGGCAAACACTTTCGTCGCGCGGTTCGTCGGCTCGCCTGCGATGACGCTCGCGCCGGCTGAACTGGTGCCGGGCGACGGACCCCATGCCCGTGTGCGGCTGGGCGACGGCGCGGAGGTGGAGACGCGAGTGCCGCGCTCGGAGCTGCCCGCCGGCGGTGCGCTGCAGCTGGGCTTGCGCCCGGAGAACGTGACGGTCGCAAACGGTGAAGCAACGACGCAGGCCAAAGTCGAATTGGTCGAGCGGCTGGGCGACCGGACGCTTGTTTACGCCCATCTCTCCGATGGCCTCGAGGTTGTCGCCGAGGACGAAGGCAATAGCCGCCTGAAGGTCGGAGATGCGATTGGCCTCAGGATCGTGGGCGTCGCCGCGCACCTCTTCGACGCCGAGGGCCGGGGCTATCACGCGGAGGCGCAACCCGCATGAGGTCCGGCGCGGAGCGGAAGGACTGGAGCGGGCTGCTCTTCGTCCTCCCCTTCCTGACCGCTTACGTCATCATCCTCATCTATCCGCTGCTAAGCGGCATGGCGCTCAGCCTCCAGCGGGTCGATCTGTTCGGCGGCGGCCGTTTTGTCGGGTTGGACAATTATGCCCGCCTGTTCGCCGATGACGTCTTCATCCGCTCGGTGCTCAATACATTCGCGCTCGCTTTGATGATCGTGCCGCTGCTGACTGTGATCGCGCTCGGGCTGGCGCTCGCGCTCAACCGGGCGACGCGCGGCGCGGCGGTGTTCCGGGGCATCTTCTTTTCCTCCTCCGTCCTCTCGGTCACCATCGTCACCCTGATCTGGCGCTTCGTGCTGGCGCCGGACGCAGGTCTTCTGGGGGAGACGGCGCAGGCGATGGGCGCGGAGCCGATCCCGTTCCTCAGCCATCCGACCTGGTCGCTCTGGGCGCTCGCCATCACCACCATCTGGTGGTCGATCGGTCTCCCGATGATGCTGTTCCTTGCAGGGCTCCAGCAGATCCCCGGCGACGTCTACGAAGCCGCGGCGCTGGACCGGGCGAGCCGCTGGACGACCTTCTGGCGCGTAACCTTGCCGGCGCTCCAGCGCACGCTTGTCCTCGTCATCATGCTGCAGACCGCCGCGCAGCTCCAGATCTTCGGCCAGGCGCAGCTCTTGACCGGCGGCGGCCCGGGCGGCGCGACCCGGACGATGGTGCTGTTCATCTTCGAATCCGCGTTCGCCCGGTGGGAGCTGGGCTATGCGACTGCCGCGGCCGAAGTCCTCTTCCTGCTGATCGTGATGATCACCCTCACCCAATATGTAACGACCATGCGCGGATCGGAGGGCGACGGTGGCCGCTGAGCCAGGTCGAACCCGCCGGTCGCCGCTGACGCTGCTCGCGATCCTGCTCGCGGCCGCGGTGATGCTCGCGCCCCTCGTCTGGACTTTGCTGCTCTCGCTCAAGGAGAATAGCGAGCTCGTCGGCAATAGCGGCGCGGCCTTGTCGCCGCCCTACACGCTCGAGAATTATGCCGCGATCCTGCAGGGCAACCAGGTGTTCCGCTGGCTGATCAACAGCCTGATCGTGTCCGGCGGGACCACGCTCGGCGTCCTCGCCTTGTGCAGCCTCGCCGGCTACGGCTTCGCGCGGCTCGACTTCCCGTTCCGCCGCACCCTCTTCATCTTCGTGCTGCTGGGGCTCGCCATCCCCGAGCAGGCTGTGATCCTGCCGCAGCACCAGCTTTTCGCCGAACTGCGGCTCCACAACTCCTATCCCGGGCTGATCCTGCCGGGGCTCGCGGGGCCGTTCGGCGTCTTCTTCATGACCGAATATATGCGGGCAATTCCGCGCGAGCTCGACGAAGCGGCAATGCTGGACGGCGCGTCGCGCCTGACGCTGTTCTGGAAGGTGCTGCTGCCGCTGACCCTGCCCGCGCAGGCGACACTTGGGGTGTTCACCTTCCTCGCGTCGTGGAACGCCTATTGGTGGCCGCTCATCTCGGCGACGCGCAGCGACATGTATACGCTTACCGTCGGCCTGGCCGCAGCTCAAATGAATTATGCGCAGACGAGCGGCCTCGGCTTCCTGATGGCCCAGGCGGTGTTCGCCTCGATCCCCATCTTCATCGTCTACATATTGTTCCAGAAGCAGATCGTGCGGGCGATGGCCGGCACGGCGGTCCGGTGAGGCGCCTCTTCCTCGTCGCGGCCATGCTCCTTGCGAGCGGCTGCAGCGCCGGCGGTGACGGCGGCGACCGAACCGAGATCTACCTGCAGCGCTTCTTCGGCGAGTGCGGCGCCGAATATGGCAGCGCGACCGACGTGTCGAAGGTCGAAGGCGAGTGCGGGATCATCACGACGATGATCAACAAGTTCAACGCCCGCAATCCCGACGTGCAGGTCAGCAGCAACGTCGTCGCCTGGCCGGGCTATCCGCAGCTCTCGGCGCAGATGGCGGCCAAGGACCCGCCCGACCTCGTCACAATGCACACCGGCGTGATCTCGGATTACGCCGCCGAAGGCCTGCTCGAGCCGATCGAACCTTATCTTGCCGAGGCGGGGCTCGCGCCCTCCGCCCTGACGGAAGCGAGCCGGAGCGCGGTCACGATCGACGGCAAGCTCTACGGCCTCCCGTTCGACACTCATGGCGGCCTGTTCCACATCAATACGAAGCTGTTCGCCGAGGCGGGTCTGATGAGGGACGGCAAGCCGGTGCTGCCAACCTCGCCCGAGGAGATGCTGGCGCAGGCGCGTCAGTTCACCGAACGGACCGGCAAGCCCTATCTGATCCAGAGCCTGGTCGGCGACAATGCCTATGCCGCGCGCAACGTCTACACCTACCTGCTGGCGCAGAATGCGGTGCTGTTTACCAGCCCCACTCGGATCCGGCTGCAGACACCGGAGGCCGAGCGGATCGTCGACTTCTTCCGCGCCATCACCGCGTCGGGGACGAGCACGCGCAACCAGGACACGCCCGCGGCGATCGCGAGCTTCATGTCCGGCGAGGGCGGCATCTATCCGACCGGCACCTGGATGATCGGCCAGTTCGAGGCGGAAGCGAACACGCCGGGGCGCCCGCTCTACCGGAGCTACACGGTCTATCCCTATCCCCGGCTCTGGGGCGAGGACGTGAGCTACGTCAGCGGCCATGCCTGGGTGGTGCCCAGGCGCGAGCGAACGCTTGAGCAGCGGCGCGCCATCGCCCGCTTCTTCCGCTTCATCGCCGAGCATAATTTCGACTGGGCCCGCACCGGCCACTTGCCCGCCTTCAAGGCTGTCGTGGAGAGCCCTGCGTTCAAGGCACTGCCGCACCGGATCAACATTGCGCCGGTCGCCACCACCGGGCGGCCGCTACCGGGCGGGGTCCAGCGCCAGAACGCGATCGAAGGGCTGGTTGGGGAGGAAGTCGCCGCTGCCTTCAACGGTCAGAAGTCGACCAGGCAAGCGCTCGCCGATGCCGAGCGGCGGGTGAACGAGCTGCTCGCCCAGACGAGCTGAGGGCAGAAGCTCACTCCTCGTCCGCCGGATAGCCCCAGCGCCGGCCGCGGAACCACTTGGTGACGATATACTTCACCCCCGCCGTCACCGGCATGCCCTGGTGAAGCGAATAGGTGTTGGGCTCGCCGGCAAGGTCGAGATTGTTCCACATCAGGAGGTTGCCGGCCTTGGGCGTGATGCGGACACCGGCGCGCTCGAAGAAGGTCTGGCCGCCTGCCTCGACGTCGTTGAGGAAGGCCATCGCAGTCCAGGTGCGCTGGCCGCCGACCTTCTCCTGCGCGGGCCAATAGGGCTGGTCGGTGTAGAAGAAATCGTGATGGGGCTTGAACTGCTGGCCGATGGCGTAGCGCTGGCCCTGGAGCGTCTCGGCGAACTCGCGGTCCATGCCCATGAACGAGGCGATCTTGTTGTCGACGAAGCGGACCAGCGGGTCGGAGGGGCTCAGCTCGCAGGTCTGGCTGGTGCGGAATTCGGGATCGGGATCGTCGGCGAGCAAGCCCGACGGCTTGAGGTCGGAATCGATCCGCTCGATCAGACCCGAACATTCCTTGGCGCTGAGAAAGTCGCGGACGACGAAGATTTCGAGCCCGGTCGCTGGCACCTGAAAGACGTTCGGCCGCTTCGCGAGGGTTTTCCGGACGACCTCGCCGATTTCCCACAAATACATGAAAAGGCTCTCGCTTCCCGTGCGCCGCTCATCCCCCGGCGGCAAATAGCGCCGCGCGGACCGGCTCGGCAAGCTCGGGCCGGCAGATCAGAAGGTCGGGCAGGTTGGTGTCCGCCTGGTTGTAGACGAGCGGGCAGCCGTCGAGCCGCGCGGCGTGGAAGCCGGCGGCGAGCGCCACGCCCACCGGCGCACAATTGTCCCATTCGTGCTGCCCGCCTGCGTGGAGGTAGATGTCGGCCTCGCCCGTGATCACCGCCGCCGCCTTCGCGCCTGCCGAGCCGAGGGGGACGAGATCGGCCCCCAGCGCGAGCGCGACGCGCTCGGCTTCGGCGGGAGGGCGGGTGCGGCTGACGAGAATGCGTAGTCTCGACGGCGCCTCCGCAGGCGGAGGCG
Organism: Allosphingosinicella sp.; assembly: GCF_059502505.1. Lineage (NCBI taxonomy): Bacteria > Pseudomonadati > Pseudomonadota > Alphaproteobacteria > Sphingomonadales > Sphingomicrobiaceae > Allosphingosinicella > Allosphingosinicella sp. The sequence continues at coordinate 976,649 of NZ_JCACEU010000014.1, read as the reverse complement.
GAACATCGGAGCGAAGCAGCAGCCCCTTTGCCGGCAGCGCGACCGCTGCCGCCTCAGGCCTGCCGTCGATCGCCAGGGCGACGTGAATTGCCCAGTCCGGGCGACCTTCCCGATACTCCCGTGTGCCGTCGAGCGGGTCGATCACCCAGACCCGCTGCTTGAACAGCCGTTCGGTCGTGTCGACGCTCTCTTCCGACAGGATGCCGTCGCCCGGCCGCAGCGCCCGCAGCGCGCCCATGATGAAATTGTTGGTGAGCTGGTCGCCGGCCTGCCCGAGCGCCGCTCCCTCCAGCAGGCCGCTGTCGCGCACGGCGAGCGCGATCCGCCCCGCTCCTTCCGCCAGCCGCGCCGCAAGTTCGACGTCACTCAGTTCGTCCACGGATGGTCCCATCTTGCGCGCCGTTCGTTGGCCGGCCGAGGAGCGACCATGGCGCACATCATCCTGCTTGGCGATTCCATCTTCGACAACGGCGTGTATGTGCCGGGCGGGCCGGACGTCGTGAAGCAGCTCCGGCAGGTGCTGCCGACCGACTGGTCCGCCACCCTGCTCGCCGTCGACGGCGCGATCACGAGGAGCGTCACGGGCCAGCTCGCCCGATTGCCGCGCAACGCGACGCACATCGTGCTCAGCGTCGGCGGCAACGATGCGCTCGGCGCATCGCACCTGCTGGGCTCGCGCGTGAGCAGCGTCGGCGAGGCGGTGCTGCTGCTGGCGGAGGCGCAGGACGCGTTTGCCCGCGACTATGACCAGATGCTGGAGGCGGTGCTCGGCGCCGCCCTCCCGACCGCGCTGTGCACCATCTACGACACCCCGCCGTCCGCGCCCCAGCACCGGATCATCAAGGCAGCCCTGTCGCTGTTCAACGACCGCATCACCCGCGCCGCCTTCATGCGCGGGCTGCCGCTGATCGACCTGCGGCTGATCTGCGACGAAGAAGGCGATTACGCCAATCCGATCGAGCCCTCGGTCCAAGGCGGGGCGAAGATCGCCTCGGCCATCGCGAGCCTGTTCACGGCTACGGAGGAGAGGCCGGCGCGATCGACCGTCGTCGCCCGCCCAGGCTGACCGGCGCCGGGACAGCAGGCGATACTGACGCTTCCGAAATGACTGGTTAGCGCTTTGTTAATCGGGTAAAAACCCGCCGTTGCGTGACCAAGGATCAACAGGGAGACTATCTTATGAGTACCCGTACCTTTGCGCTCATCTTCGGTATCGTGTTCCTCATCGTCGGGGCCGGCGGCTTCATTCCCGGGCTCAACATGATGGACCATAGCGGGCATCCGGCGGACGCCGACGTGACGGTTCGATCCTTCTTCGGCTACGAGCTCGGCCTGTTCCCGGTGAACGTGCTGCACAACATCGTCCACCTGCTGTTCGGCGTCTGGGGCCTGCTTGCCTACAAGAGCCTTTCCGCCTCGAAAGGCTACGCCAAGGGCGTTGCGATCATCTACGCGGTGCTGACGGTGATGGGCTTAATTCCGGGGCTGAACACCACGTTCGGGCTGATCCCGCTCTACGGCAACGACATCTGGCTGCACGCGCTGCTCGCCGCCGTCGCGGCCTATTTCGGCTTCGTCTACAAGGACCGCGTCGACACCGCCACCACCCGCGTCTGATCGGCCGGGCAAAGCAAAAGGGGCGGCTGTCGCCAGCCGCCCCTTCTCTTTCGGCTTCAGATCAGAAGCTCTTGTCGCGATCGGTGCGCTCGAAGTCGGTGCGTTCGAAGTCGGTGCGTTCGAAGTCGCTTCCGCTCTTGTTGGTTTCGCCGCTGTCGAAGAAAGCCGAGCGGTCACCGGAGGCGCTGACGCCCTCGTCCACGTCCACTTCGGTGCGGCGGACGGTGTCGTCGATATTCTCGAAATGCTCCTCGGCCGTCTTCTTGACGACGAGCTCCTCGCGGACTCGCGCTTCCTTGGCGACGACCGCTTCCTCCGCGGTTTCGGTCATCTCGATGCTGCGCTCCTGGAACATGTCACCGCGATCCGCAGTGCTGAGCGGCTGGTCGACCGGCCGGCGCTCGACGCTGACATGCTCCTCGCGCAGATTGATCTGCTCGTGGACGGGCACCTCCCGGACGTAGGAGCGAACGCGGGCGCCACCGCGATTGACCTCGCGCTTGCCGACGCGCAGCTCCTCCTCGACCAGCGGGATATGCTCTTCCTGAACCGTGGTGGAGCGCTCGCGCCCTTCCGTGCCGCCGGTGCCGAAGCCGGAGCTCTGCCCGGTGAGCGGCATGCCGGTCGCGCCCGTGGCGAGGCCGCCGGTCTGGGCGCCGGCGGTCGCGCCGGTGCCCGTCATGTTCTCGCTGCCGAACAGGCCGGAACCCGCGTCACTATTGTAGCCGGCCCAGCCGCTGCTCCGCCATTCCTCCTGGCGGCTGTCGAAGTCGACGCTGTTCGACTGGTCGAGCATGCGGATCGCCTCGTCGGCTTCGTCTTCGTCCACCTGAGCGCAGAGAAGATAGCCGCCGCGGCTGATGCCTTCGCCATAAGCGTGGCGGTCCTCGTCCGGCATGAACAGGTCCTTGAGCGACGCCCAGAAGCCCTGATCGCCGGCATCGCCCGATGATCCGTTGGCGGAGGAGCCGCTGCTCTCCTTGTCGATGATGCGGATGCTGTCGGCATCGATGCGCGACGAGGTGAGGCGCTCCCTGGCGGCCTCGGCCTCGGATCGGCTATCGAACAATGCTGTTACCGTACGCGACATTTCATTCTCCTTCAAAGGTGGACAGGATCCCCGCTACTTTCTTAGCGCTCGACGACGGCGCGCTGGCTTTTCAGCAGCACCGGCTGCGCATGTTCTTCCATCTGGGTGCATCGGCGGACGCGAACCTCCTCGACGAGGATCAGCTTCTTCTCGACGACCAGCACCTCCCGAACGACCGGGATGATGGTGACGCCCTCCTCCTCCCGGACGGGCGGGATCTCGTCGATCTCGCGGTCGACCGGCACCCGGTCCACCTCGACAGTCGCGTGACGAAGCGTATCGCGGACGACCGCTTCCTCCTCGTCGACAATCGTGCGCACGCGGACCCGACCCGTCTCGACCTCTCTTTTGCTCGTGACGAGCCGTTCCTCGACGAGCGGGATACGCACGTCGGATGCGTCCTCGGCCATGCTGGCTCCCGCTCCGGATAAGTTTCGGAAAGTTAACCAAGAAACACCCGAGCCGGGCTGCCCGTTCCTGCAATTCACCGCAAACGTGAAACAGTTCGGACTCTCGTGCGGCCGGGTCGACGGACGTCTCAGCGCGGGGGGAGCATCCGCGGCGAGGCGTCACACTGTTGCGCGGAAGAACCGCTCGCCGGAAATCGGAGTCGTCACGCCGCAGTCAGCTTGGCGAAAGCTGGTTTGGCTCAGGAGTTTGCGCTAACAGGAGACCATGCAAATGCCGTCACGTTTCGCAGCCCTGTCGCTGCTTCTCGCCGCCACCGCCACCCCTGCGCTCGCGCAGCTTCAGGAGGGCGAGAAGGCCACCGCCGAGCAGGTCGCCACCGGCGAAGTACCGGCCGAGAAGATCTCCGAGGAAGAGCGGGCGCTGCGCGCTCTGCCGGCCGGCGTCGTGACCCCGACCTGGAGCAAGTCGGCGGCGATGGCGCTGCTCGACTATATCACTCGCGTCGACGAGGAAGGTCTCGATCCCGCCGATTACTCCCCGGAGCGGCTGAACGCGGCGATCGCGTCTAACGACCAGGCGGCGCTCAACGCCACTGCGACCGACACCTTCCTGCGGGTCTCCTCCGATCTGGCGCTCGGCCACGTTCGCGGCGACTCGCGCATGGACTGGCATGTCCACGACCAGGAGGACCTCAACAGCACCGACCAGCTCGCGCTCATGCAGCGGGCGATCGAGAACGAGACGATCCACGACAGCCTCAACTCGCTGCTGCCGACGCACCCGCAATATGCCGAGCTGAAGGCGCTGCTCAGCTCCGCCACGACCAAGGAATTGCGCGACAAGGCCCGCACCAACCTCGACCGCTGGCGGTGGCTGCCGCGCGATCTCGGCCCGCGCTACGTGATCGTCAACGTTCCGGCCTATACTGTCGCCCTGGTCGAAGACGGCAAGGTCGTCGCCCGCCACAAGGCGGTGGTCGGCGCCGCGAAGACGGCGACGCCGCAGCTCGCCGCCACCGCCACGGGCGTCATCCTCAATCCCTGGTGGGAGATCCCCAAGAGCATCGAACCGGAGGTTCGCGGCAAGAAGGGCTATGTCCGCGTCAAGACGCCTGAGGGCGGCTATCGCTACCGCCAGCCGCCGGGCGCCGGCAACGCGCTCGGCCGGATGAAGGTGGTCATGCCGAACAATTACGCCATCTACCTTCACGACACGCCGTCCAAGGCCGCGTTCAAGCGCGACGCGCGTGCGCTCAGCCACGGCTGCATCCGGACGGAGAACCCGCTCGACTTCGCCGCTTTGCTGCTCGGCAACCCGGAATGGGACCGCGCCGCGATCGACCGCGCGATCGCCGAGGGCAAGACGGTGAAGGCCGAAGCGGCGGTTCCGACGCCGGTCTACATCACCTATTTCACCACCGCCGCGCTCGCCGAGGGCAAGGGCATCATCAGCTATCCCGACATCTACAAGCGGGACGACAAGGTGGTGACCGCCCTCAACGCCCAGAGCGGCACGACGCAGGTCGCATCGGCGAACTGATCGGGCGCTGGCCCGCGGCGCCTGCCCGCAATGCGGCGAGCCTGTCCCGCTCGCCCGGACCCAGTTTCGTCGTGAGGTCTTCGCCTGTGCCCGCTGCAGAGCCGGCCTGATGGCGCCGAAAGCCGGCATCGGTTTGGCCATGCTCGCCTTTGCCGCCCTCTCCTTCCTTTCGGATCGGGTGCCGTTCGTGGCAATCGTGCTGCTGCTCGTTGCGGCCGTGCTTTTTGAGTGGCTGCTGGTGAGGGTTCGCGTCGCGGACATCGCCACCGCAACGAAGAGCTCGGCCGTTCCTTACACCTTGTCGGCGTAGAGCAGGCGACCGGAGCCCAAGCGCGTCATCGCTTCGGCGTGGCTGATGCCGGGCAGCGCAAAGCAGCCTTCGCTGCGGCCGAGCTTGCCATATTCCTCCACCACCCGCGGCTCCGCATACCAGGCGCTGTGAACGACGATCGCACGGGTGTCGGCATTGCTGTTGGTGTGATCGAGCCCGGTCAGGCGCATGGAGTGGCCGTATTTACCGAAATAGGCGTCGCCGGTGAGATAGGCGCCGGACGAAGTCGCCTCCGATCCCACTTCGTTGGAGAACATCTCCAGCCAGCCGCTGTGCCCCGGGTCGGAGCCGCGGCCATGGGCGCAGAGATGCTGCGTCAGCATGCCGCTCCTCAGGTCCATGATGTAGAAGCGCGGCTCACGCGAGGGCCGGCTGAAATCGGCGATGCCGATGACGTCGTCATGGGGAATGCGGCTGCGATTGGCGGCAAGGGCCACCAGCGCCCGCGCCTTCAGCTTGGGATCGATATAGGGTTTCAAGGGAGTAATGATCTGCGCTGCGGCCGGCCCGGCGACGCCGCCGAGCAACCCGGCTGCGGCTCCGGCCCGGATCATGTTCCTGCGCGTAAGCATTACCATGCCTTCGATCCTAACGTTTCCGTTCTGTGGCCTCAATGAATCCGCGGCCGCGACTCGTGGACTCAACGCGGTTTCGGCGCGACTGGGCGCATCGTGCGGATGGGCCGTTAACAGGACGTGTGCCGCTGCGCCGGAATGGCACGGGCGCGCGGCGAAGCGTTGCCGCGGAACCCGTTCGGACCGCGGGGCGTCTCTGCGCCATGGGCCGATTCGAGCGACTGAAGGTGAAGCCCGGCACTGCCCCGATGGAGGCGAAGCTGGTCGACGAGCTGCCGGATGGGCCCGCCTGGCAGTTCGAGCCCAAGTGGGACGGCTTCCGCTGCATCGTCTTCCGCGACGGCGGCGATATCGAGCTTCAGTCCAAGGCCGGCAAGCCGCTCGGCCGCTATTTTCCGGAAGTGGTGACCGCGATCGGGGGACTGCAGGCGGAGCGTTTTGCGATCGACGGCGAGCTGATCATCCCGATCGGCGGCATCCTCTCGTTCGACGCGCTGCAGATGCGACTGCACCCGGCGGAGAGCCGGGTCCGCAAGCTCTCGTCGCAGACGCCGGCGCAGCTGATGCTGTTCGATTGCCTCGCTCTCGGCGAACGCGACCTGGTCGCCTGCCCCCTCTCCGAACGCCGCAAGGCGCTGGAGAGCTTCCATGAGGCTGAGGATGAGCCGCTGCTGCAGCTTTCGCCGTTCACCGAGGACCGTAAGGTCGCACAAGCCTGGCTCAAGCAGGCCGGCGGCGCGCTCGACGGGGTCGTGGCGAAGCGGCGCGACGGAGCCTACGAGCCGGGTGAGCGCGCCATGCTCAAGATCAAGCAACTGCGCTCCGCGGACTGCGTCGTCGGCGGCTTTCGCTATGCCGCCAAGGGACGCGAGGTGGGATCGTTGCTGCTCGGCCTCTACAATGAGGAAGGCAAGCTCGATCATGTCGGCTTCACCTCCGCCATACCGTCCGATGAGAAAGCGGCGCTGACCAAACGCCTCGAAGCGCTGGTGGAGGCACCCGGCTTCACCGGCAGCGCGCCGGGTGGGCCCAGCCGCTGGAGCACCGAGCGATCAGGCGACTGGCAGCCGCTGAGGCCCGAGTTGATTGCCGAAGTGCGCTACGACCACGTCACCGGCCGGCGCTTCCGTCACGGCACCAAGTTCCTTCGCTGGCGCCCCGACAAGGCGCCGGAGCAGTGCCGGATGGACCAGCTCGAGCATGAAGCGCGGCCCGCCGAGCTTGCTTCGACGCTGGAGAGCGCGGCATGACTGAGCGGACGGTCGAAGGGGTGCGCCTGAGCAGCCCGGACAAGATCCTGTGGCCGGACCAGGGCGTCACCAAGTCGGAACTGGCGGATTATTATGTAGCGGTCGCCGATCGCATGCTGCCGCACGTCGCGCGCCGGCCGGTGACGATGGTCCGCTGCCCCGTCGGCGCGGAGAAGAAATGCTTCTACCAGCGCCACGCGGCCTCGGGCGTGCTGCCGGAGCTGAAGGAGGTGACGGTTCCCGGCTTCGACGAGCCCTATCTCTATATCGAAGACGCTGCCGGGCTGATCGCCATGGTGCAGATGGGTACGCTGGAGATCCACCCGTGGGGCGTCACGCTCGATGTGCTCGACAAGCCCGACCGGATCATCTTCGACCTCGATCCCGACGAGAGCCTCGGCTTTGCGGATGTGATCGCCGCGGCGCATGACGTGCGGCAGCGCCTCGACGCCCTCGGCCTCACCAGCTTCGTGAAGACGACCGGCGGCAAGGGACTCCACGTTATCGTCCCGATCGAACCGGTCACCGCGTGGCGCGACGCGAAGGCCTGGGCGAAGCTGCTCTCGGAGCAGATGGCCGCGGACGCGCCGGAGCGCTACCTCACCCGCATCTCGAAGGCGGAGCGCAGCGGCCGCATCTTCATCGATTATCTCCGCAACGATCCGACCTCCACCGCCGTCGCCCCCTACTCCACTCGCTCGCGCGCCGGCGCGCCGGTCGCGATGCCGCTCGAATGGGGGGAAGTGACGAACGGCCTCGACCCGACTGCCTTCACCGTCTCGACCGTGCCGAAGCGGATCCGGGAGGTGCCCGACCCCTGGGCAGGGATGCATGAAGTCCGGCAGCGCCTGCCCGCGCTCGACCGCCCATAGAAATATTTTCGGGGGGTGCGACGGAAACGGCCGTCTCTGTTGACTATCCTACACAGGCACCGGAATGTCCGGCGCCCCCGACCTGGGACTGTGAAGGAATCTGCTTGCCATCCCAATATGTACATGTGGTGGACGATGATCGCGAGGTCCGCCGCTCGCTGAGTTTCATGCTCGGTTCCGCCCAATTCCAGTCGCGCCCCTTTGCCAGCGGAAGCGATCTGGTCGAGAGTCTCGACGAGCTGCAGCCGGGCTGCGTGCTGCTCGACATCCGCATGCCCGAGATGGACGGCTTCCAGGTCATGAATGAGCTCGCCAGCCGCGGCGTCGACTGGCCGGTGGTGGTGATGACGGGCCATGGCGAGGTCCCGGTTGCGGTCCGGGCGATGAAGCTCGGCGCCGTCGACTTCCTTGAAAAGCCGTTCGAGGAAGACGTGCTGCTCGGCAGCCTCGAGCGCGCCTTCGGGCTGCTCAAGGAGCGCGGCGAGAAAGCGGAGCGCAAGCGCGTCGCCGAGGGACGTATCGCGGTCCTGACCCTGCGCGAGCGCGAGGTGCTTCGCGGCCTGATGGCCGGCATGCCCAACAAGATGCTGGCGCGGCGGCTCGACATCAGCCTGCGCACCGTCGAGATGCATCGCGCCAACATGATGGAACGGCTTCAGGTCGGCAGCCTGGCCGAGGCGCTGACCCTTGCCGTGCAGGCGGGAGTGGAGCCGCTCTCCGACGAATGAGGCCGCTCTGATGCGGGAGGCTTCGGCACCGACGAACGAAGAAGCGCGGCGCGAGCGGGTCGCGATCCTGCAGTCGGGCGGCGCTGCCGAGCTTCAGACCGTTCTGGCGGGTGCCGACCTTTGTGCGGACATTGCCGCCGCCGACGATATCGCGGCCGGTATCCGATCGGGCGAGCTGGATGCGGCCATCATCGGGCCCGACGCGCTGAGATCCCCGCCGCTCGCTGCGGCGATCGAGGCGCAGCCACCCTGGTCGCACTTCCCCTTGCTGCTGGTCGCGGAGCGGGAGGAGCTGCGGCGGGATGGACTAGCGGTCGAAGCGCTCGGCTGGATGGTCTTGCTGGAGCCCCCGATCGAGCCACCGCTCCTCCTCGACATGGTGAAGGCGGCGCTTCGTTCCCGCGCGCGGCAGCGGCAGGCCGGGCGCGATTTCAGGCTGCGCGCGGAGGCCGAGGCGCAGTTCCGGGAGCAGGCCCAGGAGCTTCGAGACAAGATCAGGGAGCGAATGAACGATCTGCGGGCCGCCCATGAGCGGCTGGTGCGGGAGGTCGGGGACAGGCGGGCGGCGGAGGCCCGCCTGCGGGAGAGCGAGGAGCGCTATCGCCATACGATCGAGCTCAGCCAGCAGATGGCCTGGACCGCGGATGCCGACAAACGGCTGACCTCGGCCAGCTCGGCCTTCAGCGAAACGACCGGCATTTCGCCCGATGTCGATCCGCAAGTCGCCTGGCTGGCGGTGGTCCATCCGGAGGACCTCAAAGAGGTGGCTGCGCGCTGGAATGCGGAGCCCGAGGCGCCAGGGCCCCGCACCGCGGAATTCCGCATGAAGGTCGCCGACGGCTCATACCGGCTGTTCCGTGCCCGCAGCGTCCCCAAGCGCGACGAGGCCGGCCAGATCCTGTGCTGGTACGGCTATACGGAGGATATCACCGACCAGAAGGCGGCTGAGCAGGCGCAGCGGGAGGCCGAGGAGCGCTATCGACTGGCGGCGCGCGCTACCGACGATGCCGTCTGGGATCACGATTTGCTGAAGGGGGAAGTCTACTGGATCGACTCGGCTTCCGCGTTCCTCGGCTTCCCCGCAGGGGAAGGCGGTACGTTGGCGAGCTTCTGGCTGGACAACATCCATCCTGAGGACCGGGAGCGCGTTGTCGCCAATGCCTATGGCAGCATCGAAGCGGGTCTCAGTCGCTGGTCGTCCGAATATCGCTTCCGCAGCCGGGGTGGCCACTATGTTCAGGTGCTCGACCACGGCTTCGTTATCCGCAACGATGCGGGTGAGCCGATCCGCGCCGTCGGCTCAATGGCGGACGTCAGCGAGCGACGCCAGGCCGAGGCGGAGCTGAAGCGCATGCAGGCGGAGCTGATCCAAGTGTCACGCCACAGCGCAATGGGGGCGATGGCGTCGACGCTGGCGCACGAGCTCAACCAGCCGCTCACGGCGGTGGCAAGCTATGTGCGCGGCGGGCTGCGGCTGCTCGAAGGCGCGGAAGAGCCGGTGCCCCCCGACGTGCGCGCGGCGCTCGAGGCGGCCGAGGCGAGCGCGATCAAGGCCGGCCAGATCGTCCGCGGCCTGCGCGAGCTGGTCTCGCGCCGCAGCGGCAAGATGAAGCGGCAGGACTTGGCCAAGATCATCGAGGAGGCCAACGTGCTCGCCCTGGTCGACGAGCAGGCGCACGGGCTCACGCATCGCGTCGTTGTCGATCCGGCAGCTCGGTGGGTGGAAGCCGACAACATCCAGATCCAGCAGGTTCTCATCAACCTGATCCGCAACGCGATCCAGGCGATGGCGGAGTCCCCCCAACGCCACATCACCATCGCGACGCAGCCCGGCCCCGACCATATGATCGAGGTGAGCGTCGCCGACACCGGCCACGGTCTTCCGCCGGGTGCCGGCGGCGCCCTCTTCTCCCCGTTCAAGAGCGGCAAGGCGGAGGGAATGGGGATCGGCCTCTCGATCAGCCGCACCATCGTCGAGGCGCATGGCGGGCGAATCTGGGCCGAGGATGGGCCCGGGTCAGGCGCCGTCTTCCGCTTCACGCTCCCGGCTGCAAAGGAGTCTTCGGCTGCCAAGGAACGCAGGACTGCGACGAAGGCTTAACAGCGCGAGCCTCCGCCCCCATCTGTGGGCGGAAGGAGAATTTACATGGCCGAACAACAGGCAATTCTGGCGGGCGGATGCTTCTGGTGCACCGAGGCGGTGTTCAACGACGTGGTCGGCGTCTCAAAGGTCGAGAGCGGCTACACGGGCGGCCAGGTGACCAATCCCACCTATCGCCAGGTCTGCGGTGGCGATACCGGCCATGCGGAGGCGATCCGCGTCACCTTCGATCCCGAGGTGATCGGCTTCGACGCGCTGCTGGACATCTTTTTCGCGACCCACGACCCGACCCAGCTCAACCGCCAGGGCAACGACGTCGGCACCCAGTATCGCTCGGCCATCTTCCCCATGGACGCGGAGCAGGAGGCGGCTGTCCGCGCCGGCATCAAGCGTGCCCAGGCCGACTGGACCAATCCGATCGTCACCACCGTCGAGCCGCTCGCCGATTGGTATCCGGCCGAGGATTATCACCAGAGCTATTGGGAAGGCGAAGGCCAGCGCAATCCATATTGCCTCGCCACCATCCCGCCCAAGCTCAAGAAGCTCCGCAAGAGCTTCCAGAACCGCCTGAAGGATCAGGCCGTCGCCTGACGCGGCGCGGCTGCCCGGCGCAGGCGATCGTTGATCGCCGCGCCGAGGCCCTGCGCCGGGATCGGCGCCACCGCGATCCGGGGCCGGTCCGCCTGATCGGCTCGATGCAGGGCGGCGAAGAGCTTTGCCGCCGCCTCGCCGAGGTCGGCGGACGGGCTGAGATTGTCGTCGCCTGCGACCCCTCCGAACCCGATCAGCCATTCGTCCGGCGCCGCGGCACCGGCATCGAGGCGAAGCGGCTTGGTGGGCGCATAGTGACTTGCCAACTGCCCCGGCGCCTCGATGCCGCGTGGCCGCCCACTGGTGGCAAGGCGTGCCAACGCCGCCAGCTCGGCAAAATCGATCGGTCCCGGGCGGAGCAGTCGCAGCCCCTCGTCATCGACCGCGACGATGGTTGATTCCAGGCCAAGCGACGTAGGTCCGCCATCGATCACCAGCGGAATGCGACCATCGAGAGAGGCGAGCACATGCGCCGCCGTGGTCGAGCTGATCGTGCCGCTCGCATTGGCCGACGGCGCTGCCAACGGCAGGCGCGCGGCGGCGAGCAGCTCCTGCATCACGGGATGGGCCGGACAGCGCAAAGCCACCGTGGGCAGCCCGGCGGTGACGGCGTCGGCGATCCGCGCGTCTCGCCAGAGCGGCACCACCAGCGTCAGCGCGCCCGGCCAATAGGTCCGCGCGAGCGTCCGTGCGGCCGGAGAGAATGTTCCGATCGCCTCCGCCTCTTCGAGCTGCGCGACATGGACGATCAGCGGGTTGAAGCCCGGCCGGCCCTTCGCCTCGTAGATCCGCGCCACCGCCTCCGCGCTGGTCGCATCGGCCGCGAGTCCGTAAACCGTTTCGGTCGGCACCGCGACCGGCTGCCCCTCCCGGATCAGCCGCGCCGCCTGGTCGATCGCGGCCTTTCCGTAAGGGACGACGTGGGTGCGAAAGGGCCGGTTTGGAGCGGTCACAGGGCCGCGCTATAGCCGCCCCTCACGTCACGCAAGCGGGGCCTCCCATGACCTATACGCCGCCGATCGCCGAGCAGCGCTTCCTGCTGGAGCATGTGGTGAGGCTGAGCGAGCTCGCCGGCCACAATGCTTTTGCCGAGGCCACTCCGGATCTGGTGGATGCGATCCTGGAGGGCGCCGGCGCGTTCGCCGCGGGCGAGTTTGCGCCGTTGAACCGCCTGGGGGATCAGGTCGGCGCCCGCTGGAGTGAGCAGGGCGTCACCATGCCGGAGGGATTCCGGGAAGCCTATCGCGCCTATGTCGAAGGCGGGTGGGGCACGCTCGCCGGTCCGGTCGAGCATGGCGGCCAAGGCCTCCCCTTCACCCTCGCCACGATCGTCATGGAGGACCTGACCTCGGCCAACATGGCATTCTCGCTGATCATGATGCTCACGCCGGGCGCGGTGGAGGCGCTGAAGCATCACGGCTCTCCGGAGCTCCAGAGCACCTGGCTGCCCAAGCTGGTTACGGGCGAGTGGAACGGGACCATGAACCTCACCGAGCCGCAGGCCGGCTCCGACGTCGGCGCCCTGAAGACTCGCGCGGCTCCGAACGACGACGGCACCTACTCGATCAAGGGCCAGAAGATCTTCATCACCTTCGGCGAGCACGATTTGACCGACAATATCGTGCACCTCGTCCTCGCCCGCCTGCCCGACGCGCCGCCCGGCACGAGGGGCATTTCGCTGTTCCTCGTCCCCAAATTTCGGCTCGATGCGGACGGCCGCCCGGCCGGGGCCAACGACGTCCGCTGCGTTTCGATCGAGCACAAGCTCGGCATCAACGCCTCGCCGACCTGCGTCATGTCCTACGGCGATCATGACGATTGCCTCGGCTGGCTGATCGGCGAGGAGAATGGCGGCATGCGCGCGATGTTCACGATGATGAACAATGCCCGCCTCAACGTCGGCCTCCAGGGAGTGGCGATTGCCGAACGGGCGACGCAGGGGGCGGTCGCATTCGCCCGCGAAAGGCTGCAGTCGGCTCGAGCCGGAGCGCCCGGCCGGGAGCCGGTCGCGATCATCAGCCATCCGGACGTGCGGCGCATGCTGCTGCGCATGAAAGCGCTGACCCAGGCTGCGCGGGCGCTTACATATTATGCGGCGGGCCTCACCGACCGCGCCACCCTGGGTGACGCCGATGCGAAGGCGCGCGTCGACCTGCTGACGCCGTTGGTCAAGGCCTACGGCACCGATGTCGGCGTCGAGGTGGCGAGCCTCGGCGTGCAGGTCCATGGCGGCATGGGCTTTGTCGAAGAAACCGGTGCCGCCCAGCATCTGCGCGACGCCCGCATCGCCCCCATCTACGAAGGCACCAACGGCATCCAGGCCGCGGACCTGGTCGGCCGCAAGCTAGGGCTGGAGGGCGGGGCCGTGCTCGCGCGACTGCTCTCCGACATCAGGTCCGAGGCCGGCGCTGAAGCTGAGTTGGTGGCACTGGTCGACGCCTGCGAGGAAGCGGCGGCGCATCTAGCCTCCGCTCAGACGGACGATCGGCTGGCTGGCTCCTACCCCTTTTTGACTATGCTTTCGGTCGCGGTGAGCGGCTGGCTGATGGCCCGGCAGTACGCCGCAGCGGTGAGCAGCGATGCCGATCCGGATTTCCTGGCGCTCAAACGAGCCGCCGCACGCTTCTACATCGAGCAGATCGTCCCGGAGGCGGAGGGTCTCAAGGCGGCTGCGACGGCCTCGTCAGCGGTTCTCTACTCGCTGCCCGACGCCGCCTTCGCCGCCTGATCCGCGCTCAGGACCTGAGAAGGCGCGCCTTCAGCTCGGCGGTGCGGATCGTTGCCGCGGCCGCGAGCCGATCGTCCGACAGGAGGACCTGCGCGATCTCGCCGAGGAGTGCGGCGGCGCGGCGGCAGTTCTGAAGCGATGCGTTATGGCGGTGCACGATCGCCGGGTTTGCCGTGAGATCCATGCCGACCGTCTCGACCAGCCGGCCGATATAGGCGATCTCCTCGCCCACCCGTTTCGAGAGACGGTCCTCCAGCCCCGCCGCCGATCCTTCGGCGACAAGCCAGGCTGGAAGCGGTCCCGTAGTCCGCTCCTCCTGCTCCCGGGCGGGCTCGGGCGGCGGCGCGGCGCGAAGGGTGGACCCCACCCATTCCTCGATCACGACCGGCTCGTCGAACTTGACGCCGCAGCGGTTCGGCTTGGACCAGACCACCTGCGCGCGCGCAGAGTGGAGATTGCGCAGGATCTCCACCGTGGCGCCGGCCTCGGGCATGGCATCGCCTTCGACGAGGGCGCCAGAGCGCGACAGGTTCCTGATCCTGACGTCGGCCGATAAGCCGGACGTGACGATCGTGGCCGCCAACATCACTCGAGAGCGATGCTGGACGCTCCTCTTGTCGCCCTCGATCTCGTCTATCTTGGCTTCAATCATCCCGCCCATACACCCAGCGTGCAGGATGCCATTACAGCCCAATCCTTAAAAGAACTTGGCCCCGCGGGTGGCGCCGGCGATCAGGCGAGCGCGCGGTCGACCAGATCTGCGACGTCGAGGTCGAGGCGGCGGATATGGGCCGCGATGGCCGGCCAGCGCTGCTCGAGGAATTCCTTGCGGGCGCTGGCGCGAAGGCGCTCGGCGGCGCCGTCGGCGACGAACATGCCGACGCCGCGCCGGACCACGATCAGTCCCTCGTCCTGGAAGGTCTGGTAGGCCTTGGCGACGGTCAGCGGGTTGGCGCCATGCTCGGCGGCGAGGCTGCGCACCGACGGGAGCGGATCGCCGTCCTTGACGCTGCCGTCGAGAATCTGCGCGGCAATGGTGTCGCGAAGGCGGAGGTAAACGGGACGGTCGTCATTGATCATTGCCTGATATAGTGTGCTAATACAGTCACGGGGTCAAGCAAATTCCGGCCCTACGCCCGCGTGTCAGGGCCGCCACTCCGTCACCACGTCGCCGAGTTCGGGCCGGGGCCGCTCTTCAAGTTCGGCGGCCGGGGTGCCGATGAAGACGAAGCCGGCGATCACTTCATCGCCTGTCGCGAATGCACGCCTGACCTCTTCCGAGAAAGCCGCCCAGCCGGTCACCCAGCCGCCCACGAAGCCGAGCGCATGGGTGGCGTTGAGCAGGTTCATCAAGGCGGCACCGCAGGAGAGCTGCTGCTCCCAAAGCGGGATCTTGCTGCTCTCGACCGGCTTGAACAAGGCGACGACCAGGGCCGGGGCCTGGTGGGCGAAACGCTGCGTGGCCTCGATCTCGAGCCGGCCGGGTTCGGGATGGTCGATCCGGTAGGCGCGCAGCAGCAGCTCCTCGAGCGCGCCCCGATCCGCCTTGCGCACCACCACGAACCGCCAGGGCGCGAGCTTGCCGTGATCGGGCACCCGCGTCGCGACCGACAGGATCTCGCGCAACTGCTCCTCGCTCGGCCCCGGCTCGACGAGGTCGCGCGGCCGCCCCGAGCGGCGCGTCCTGAGCAGGGACAGGGTCGAGGAGCGGTCGTTCAGCATGTCGGGCCGGGTGCCAGCATCCTTCTGACAGTGCAACAATCTGCTTCACATGTGAGTTTAGGACGCTAGTTTGCGCGCCCTAAGCGCTGCCCCATGAGAGCGGCGCACTGTATGGAGTAGCGAGCCAGTGGCAACCAACCCCTACGTCGCCGAAGAGGGTCGTACGATCCTGGGCCACCCCCGCGGCCTCTTCGTCCTCTTCTTCGCCGAAATGTGGGAGCGCTTCTCCTATTACGGCATGCGGGCGCTGCTGATCTTCTATCTGACGCAGCACTGGCTCTTCTCGGACGAACGCGCCTCGATCATCTACGGCGCCTATACCGCCCTGGTGTACATCACGCCCGTGATCGGCGGCTACATAGCCGATCGCTATCTCGGGCAGCGAAAGGCGGTGCTGTTCGGCGCGGTGCTGCTCACCTTCGGCCACTTCCTGATGGCGTTCGAGGGCAATGGCGGTCAGGAGGATGCGACGATCAACGCCTTCTGGCTGGCGCTGGCCTTCATCATCGTCGGCTCCGGCTTCCTCAAGGCCAACATCTCGGTCATCGTCGGCCAGCTCTACCCGCGCACCGACGTCCGCCGCGACGGCGCCTACACCATCTTCTACATGGGCATTAACCTCGGCGCGGCGATCGGCACCCTGATCGCCGGCTATCTCGGCCAGACCTATGGCTGGGGCTACGGCTTCGGCGCAGCGGGCCTCGGCATGCTGCTCGGCCTCATCGTCTTCATGTGGGGCAAGCCGCTGCTGATGGGCCGCGGCGAAGCCCCGGACCCGGCGCGGCTGCGCTCGACCGTCGCCGGCATGAAGTTCGAATGGTTCCTCTACCTTACCGGCATCGCCGCGGTTGCGATCGTCTGGGCGCTGATCCAGTATCAGGAGCTGGTCGGCTCGCTGCTCGGCATCGCCGGCGGCATCCTCGTCCTCTACGTGCTCTTCACGGCGGTGTTCAAGCTGCCGGCCGAGGACCGCGACCGGATCTTCGCCGCGCTCTACCTGATCCTCGGCTCGATCCTGTTCTGGGCTCTGTTCGAGCAGGCCGGCTCCTCGCTCAACCTGTTCACCGATCGCCATGTCGACCGCGGCGGTGTCCCCGCCTCGATCTTCCAGTCGATCAACCCGATCTACATCATCCTGCTCGGCCCGCTCTTCGCGTGGCTGTGGACGGCGCTCGGGCGGCGCGGGCTTGAGCCGCCGGCGCCGGCCAAGTTCGGCCTCGGCGTGATTCAGCTTGGTGCGGGCTTCCTGGTGCTGGTCGCCGGCGCCAATGCGGTCGGCCTCGGCAACGCCACGCCGGTCATCTTCATCTTCCTCATCTACCTGCTGCACACGACCGGCGAGCTCTGCCTGTCGCCGGTCGGCCTCTCGGCGATGAACCGGCTGGCGCCGGCGCATATGGCGAGCCTGATCATGGGCACCTGGTTCTTCGCCTCGGCGACCGGCAATTTCGCCGCCGGCCTGATCGCGGCGGCGACCGGGTCCGGCCATGGCACCGGCGAGGGCGCGGCCAAGGAGACGGTCCTCGAAGTCTATTCGACCATCGGCTGGACCGCGGTCGGCGTCGGCGTGGCGATGGTGGTCATCTCGCCGCTGATCAAGCGGCTGATGCACCTCGACACCCTGCGCGACGAGCGCATGGCGGGCGATGCCGAACTCGCCGAGCCGATCGCGCCCGGCATTCCGCGCGATCCCAACCTCGAAACCGTCCCCGGAGTCCGCAACTAGATGAAAAGAACGGCACTGGCCGCGCTCGCCGCGGCCACCCTGCTTTCCGCCTGTTCCACCACCTCCAGCCGATCAGAAGACCGAGCAGCGACGGCGTCCGACGGGGCGCCGGCACGGGCCGCCGTCGAGCCTTTCCCCTCCACCTACCGACCCTATCCCGGGGTCGTGACCGCCATCACCGGCGCCACCATCTATGACGGCGAAGGCGGCCGCATCGAGAACGGCACGGTCGTGCTTTCGGACGGGCGGGTGCAGGCGATCGGCGGGGCCGACACCGCGATCCCCGACGGCGCCACCCGCATCGACGCGGCAGGCAAATGGGTGACGCCGGGCGTCATCGACATCCACAGCCACCTCGGCGACTATCCGAGTCCGTCGGTGGAGGCGCATCAGGACGGCAACGAGATCACCGGTCCGGTCCGGTCCGAAGTGTGGGCCGAGCACAGCGTCTGGCCGCAGGACCCCGGCTTCGCACGGGCGCTGATGAACGGCGGCGTCACCAGCCTCCACATCCTTCCCGGCTCGGCAAACCTGTTCGGCGGCCGCGGCGTGACGCTCAAGAACGTCTATGCCCGCACCATGCAGGGCATGAAGTTCCCCGGCGCCCCCCACTCACTCAAGATGGCGTGCGGCGAGAACCCCAAGCGCGTCTATGGCGGCCGCAACCAGATGCCCGGCAGCCGCATGGCGAACGTCGCGCTGATGCGCCAGACCTGGGCCCGCGCCCAGGAATATGATCGCAAGTGGGACAAGTACGAGCGCGACGGCGGCGAGGCGCCGGCGCGCGACCTCCAGCTCGAGACGCTGCGCGGCGTCCTCGACGGCGAGATCCTGGTCCAGAACCACTGCTACCGCGCCGACGAAATGGCCAACATCATGGATATGGCCAAGGAGTTCGGCTACAAGGTCAGCGCCTTCCACCACGCCGTCGAAGCCTACAAGATCGCCGATCTCCTGCGAGAAAACGGCGTCTGCGGCGCTCTCTGGGCCGACTGGTGGGGCTTTAAGATGGAAGCCTATGACGGGATCGAGGAGAATATCCCGTTCGTCCACAATGCCGGCGCCTGCGCGATCGTCCACTCCGACGATCCCAACGGCATCCAGCGCCTCTACCAGGAAGCGTCCAAGGCACTCGCCAACGGCCGCCGTGCCGGGATCAACATTTCGGACGAGATCGCCTGGACCTGGCTCGCCATCAACCCGGCCAAAGCGCTTGGCATCGCCGACCGCACTGGCAGCCTCCGCCCCGGCAAGATGGCGGACGTGGTGCTGTGGAACGGCAATCCGCTGAGCGTCTACACCCGCCCCGAGCGCGTCTGGATCGACGGCGCCCTGATGTATGATGCCAACGACCCGAGCCGCCGCCCGGTCAGCGACTTCGAACTCGGCCAGCCCGGCGAAGGGGACGTGAAATGAAGCCGGTTTTCGCAGCAGCCAGCGCACTTGCCCTGAGCCTCGCCGCCTCCCCTGCCCTCGCCCAGACCGTGGCGATCACCGGCGGGACAGTGGCACTCGGCGATGGCTCCGCGCCCATCCAGGGCGGCACCGTCGTGATCCGGGGCGGCCGCATCGTCGCCGCGGGCCAGGGCGTCGCCGTTCCCGCCGACGCGCAGCGTGTCGACGCGACCGGCAAATGGGTAACGCCGGGTCTCGTCGCCGGCTTCTCCCGCGTCGGGCTGCTCGAGGTCGATGCAGTCGGCGGATCGAACGACGTGCAGGCCGCCAACTCGCCGTTCAGCGCGGCGATCGACGTTGCGCCGGCGATCAACCCGCGCGCATCGAACGTTGCCGTCAGCCGCGCGGGCGGCGTCACGCGCGCCATCGTCGCTCCAGCCACTGCGAAGAGCATCTTCGCCGGCCAGGGCGCCGTGATCGATCTCGGCTCCGACATGCAGCCGATCACCCGCGCCCGCGCCTTCCAGTTCGTCGAGTTCGGCGAGGCAGGCGCCGACAGCGCCGGCGGCAGCCGCGCCGCCACTTTAGCCTTGTTTCGCAATGCGCTTCGCGAAGCCCGGGATCTCGGCCGGTCCGACAGAATCGCCTCTTCCGGCGGTCAGCGCGAAGCAAGCGCATCGGACCAGCGCGACTTCCCGCTCGAGGAAGTGCCGGATCCGAACAGCCCGCTGCTAGGCGCGGATGCGAGGCGCTCCGACGACGTCCTCCTCACCCGCTTCGACGCGGCGGCGCTCGTGCCGGTTCTCACCGGGCGCCAGCTCCTCCTCGTTCATGTCGAGCGCGCCAGCGACATCCTCCAGGTGCTCGGGCTGAAACGCGAGTTCCCGAACTTGCGCATGGTGCTGGTCGGCGCCACCGAGGGCTGGACCGTGGCGGACCGCATCGCTGCCGCCCGAGTGCCCGTGATCGCCAACGCCCTCGTCGACCTGCCCAATTCGTTCGAGCAGCTCGCCGCCACCCAGTCCAACATCGGCCGCATGCGCGCAGCCGGGGTGACGGTCGGCATGGGAATGATCAACGAGGACGAAGCCCGCCAGGTGCGGCTTTCGCGCCAGAATGCCGGTAACCTCGTTGCTCTAGGCAAGGTTCCGGGCGCTTCGGGCTTGAGCTGGGGCGAGGCGCTGGCGACGATCACCTCGCTTCCGGCCGAGGCGCTCGGACTCGGCGGCGAGATCGGGTCGCTCCGCGCCGGCCGCCGCGCCGACGTGGTGATCTGGGATGGCGACCCGCTGGAGCTGACCTCCGTTGCCGAGGTGGTGCTGATCGACGGCGTCCAGCAGCCGCTCGAGAACCGGCAGACCAAGCTCAGGGACCGCTACCGCGACCTCAGCGAGCCGAACCTGCCGCCGGCCTACGATCCGCGGTGATCAGCACCGTCAGCCTCGCGCTGGCGACCCTCGCCTTCGTCGGCACCCACCTCGCGATGTCGCACCCCTATCGGGGGCGGCTGATCGGACAGCTGGGCGAAGCGAGTTTCCGCTTGCTCTACTCGCTCGTCGCATTCGTGACGCTCGGCTGGATGATCTGGGCCTGGCAGGATGCCGACAACATCCCGCTATGGACGGCGCCGGACTGGGCCTGGACCGCAGGATCGATCGTGATGCTGGTCGCCAGCATCCTCCTGGTCGGCTCGTTCATGGGCAACCCCGCCTTCCCTCATCCCGGCGCGGCGAAGCTGGCGGTGAAGCCGGCGCGCGGGGTATTCGCAATCACCCGCCACCCGATGAACTGGAGCTTCGCGCTCTGGGCGCTGGTCCACCTCTCGATCTACGGATCGCCGCGCAACCTCATCGTCGCCGCCGGCATCCTGATCCTCGCCTTGGCCGGATCGATCGGACAGGACCGCAAGAAGCGCGCGGTGATCGGCCGGAAATGGCAGGACTGGGAAGGGCGGACGTCGTTCGTCCCCTTCGCCGCGCTGCTGCGCGGCCGCGCCAGATGGAATGCCGCCTTCCCCGGTTGGATCGCGCTCGGCGGCGGCTTGCTGCTGTGGCTGCTCGTCACCACCCTCCACGCGCCGAACGCGTCGCTGCCTCGCTGGCTCGGCCTCAACCTCGGCTGAAACGGATCAGGACGCTGCCGGATCGGCGGGAGCGGCCGGAGTGGCACCGTTCGAGGTGAACAGCAGGCAGGAGCCGAAGCCGAGCGCCACCAACTCGAGCGTGAAGCGCAGGTCCGTCCGGACAAGGCCGCGCGGCTCCAAGATGACGTAGATGATCTGCGCGACCGCGACATAAGCGACGCAGAAGGCGCCGATGCGGAGCAGGCTGCGCTCCTCCCGGTCGAAGAAGATCGCCCAGAAGATGCCCAGCAGGATGATGATCATCGCGCCGATGCCGACGGTGCCCCAGACATTTAGCAGCCCGAACGCCCAGAGGAAGATGATGATGGCGGCCACCAGGGCGGCGGCCTTCAGACAGGCAATCGCCAATTGACCTAGCAGCCGCATCTCTATCCTCCGGCTCGCCGCCGCAAACAGATGACCCGTCGCCGAAGCTGCTGTCAATGGAAAGGGAGGATCGGCGGTTGGAGGCTTATTCTGCCGCCTGCTGGCGGGCGGTGTAATGCTCGATGATCTTGCGCTTCATTTCCTTGCGCACGGCATTCATGTTGCCGCTGAAGTCCTCGACCGCCCAGGGATATTCGATCCGCCAGCGGTTCAGGGCCATGTGCGTCGCCTTGGCATCGCCGTTGCCGGTCGGGATGTAGATGATCGTCGGCGGCACCTTCTTCTCGGCGGCGTAGCGCTCCTCGATCCGACGGTTCATCTCGTGCTGGAGCGACTCCCGGTTGCCGAAGAATTCCTGCGTGTCCCACGGATAGCTGATCAGCCACACGTCGCCGTGCCGGTTGAGCGCTTCGACGTCGCCATATTTGGTCGGAATGTAGACGACCTCCTTCGGCATGCTCGGCGGCGGAGCCGGCTGGGCGGCGCGGCGCTTCAGATACTTGCCGAAGTCGAAAATCGTCATCGATCCGCTCCTTGTGAACTTAGTTGGCACTGATCCTGCGGCTGGGCCTGCGGCGGATGAGGTGCAGCGCGAAGGCGGCACCGGCCGCGGCGGCGGCGAACGGCAGGGCAAGCTGAGGCACCTCATAGGCGGCGCTGGCGGTGACCAGCACGGCGAGGAAGATGAAGAGGCCACGCCCGTTGCTGGTCGAGATGGCGCGATATTGGAGCAGGCCGGCCACGAGGTGGTAGGCGGCCCAGCTCAGCGCAAAGCCGAGCGCCGCATAGGCCGGGAGCAGCAGCATCGGATCGGGCAGCCCAAGTCCCGCCGGGGATACCGCAACGAGCGCATTGCCGCTCCGCACTGCCAGGTAGGTGGCCCCCAAAGTGGGAGCGGCGACGATCGCCGCGTCTGCGCTCAAGCTCCTCATTTTTCGAAACTTATCACCGCTCCGAGCGGCCCGCCATCGGGCCGCGCAGCGGGAAATGCGGCTGTCCCGGGCGGGGACGGAAAGGCAATGAACTCTTAGGTCGGCCGCTCCGTCGTCTCGATGGCGTCAAGCACCGCTTCGGGCGCGACGTTGCGCTTCAACTCCTCCACATCTTCTCCGGCGACGTGGTGGAGGCCCAGATGATCGCTGATCGCCGACACCATCGCCACCAGCTTCGTCACCTCATGTTCCGACAGGAGGTTGATCTGGAGGTCGAGGTCGGCGCGCTTGTCGGCCGCGGCTGCCATCCGGTTCTGGCTGATCAGGACGAAGGTGGAGAGGAAGATCGCCTCCACCGATGCGATCATCGCCAGCACGACGAAGCTCTCGTCCCATTGCGGCACCCCCGGCACCCAGCCGAGATTGGCCACGATCCAGAAGCCGAACACCGTCAGGTGCAGGTAGACGAAGCGCATGCTGCCGGTGAAGCGGGTGATCGCTTCCGCTATGCGCTCCTCAAGGCTCGCATTGGCGGCTTCGGCGAGGCGCCGCTCCTGAAGGGCGCTGATGTTGCGCGCGAGGGCTCGATTGAGGCTGCCGGGCTGCGGCGGCTGCACGGTCGGGCCGAAGCCGCCGCCCTTCCCATCATGTTCGGAAACGCCGATGACCTGGCTCCCTGAGCTGGTTCGGCGATAGAACCGCCAGCCGGAGGGGCGGTTCCTAGGCGGCGGTTGCCGGCTCGGCGCTGCCCTCCTGCGTCTCCCCGGACTGCCGGCTGACCGTCGTCGTGACCGCCACGTCCATCATCACGTTGCCAAGCGTGCGGATGATGTCGGGCAGCACTTCGACCGCGATCAGGATCGCCAGCGCCTCGATCGGCACGCCGAGCACCAGGCAGATCGGCGCGATCGCGGTGATGAAGCTCACCTGCCCCGGCAGGCTGACCGATCCCATCGAGGTCAGCACAGCGGCGAAGATGGCGACCGCATATTGCGCCGGCCCGAGCTCGACCCCGAACCAGCTGGCGACATAGAGCGCGACTGCCAGGTTCATCGCCGGGCCGGTGGCTCGGAGCAGGGCGACCGCCAGCGGCAGGACGATGCCGGCGGTGCGCTCCGGCACGCCGAGTTGCTCGGACTTCTTCAGCATGATCGGCAGGCAGGCGAGCGAAGACTGGGTGCTGATCGCCAGCGCCTGGACCGGCGCGATCGTGCGTGCGAAGCGGCCGAGCGGCAGCCGTCCGCCGAACACCGCCAGCGGATAGGCGAGCAGCGACATGACGACGCCCACGGCCGAGACGACAAGGATGTAATGGATGACGGCGCCGAACGCGGCCGCGCCCGATCGCGCGCCGACGACGAAGGCGAGCGCAAAGACGCCGATCGGCGCCAGCTTCAGCACCCATTCGATGACGATGATCATCGCGTCTGCCAGCGCGCTGAAGAAGCTGGTGAGCACCGTGCGGGTCTCGACGGGCAACCGCGTCACTGCAAAGGCGAAGACGCCGGTGAAGATGATCAGCGGCAGGATCGCGTCCTCGGCCGCCGCCGAGATCGGATTGATCGGCACGATCGAGCGCAGGAAATCGGCGAAGGGCGGCACCTCGCCCACTTCGGCGGTGGTGGTCAGCGCGTTGCGCAGCGCCAGCGCGGACGCTTCCGGCATCGGCGCGATCGACAGGAAGAGCGGCGTCAGGATCGCGCCCATGATCGCCGACAGGGTCATCAGGGCGACGATCCAGGCGAGCGCGCGCCCGGCGATGGCGCCCGCCTTGGCTGCCGCCGCAGTCTGGGCAATGCCGGTCACCAGCAGCGCCACCAGCAGCGGCACGATGGTCATGCGAAGGCCGTTCAGCCAGAGATTGCCGATCGGGTCGGCGACGCTCGCCGCCCCTGCCGCGAAATCGGGTGCCCAGCGGAACGCCGCGATGCCGAGCAGGAGGCCGGCGGCCAAAGCGAGAAGGATACGTGTGGCCTGCGACATGCTCGCCCTTTTGCTCGTTACGCGCTATCAGCGCCATTCATGGCAGCAGCCAGCGCGACAAGCAAAAACGGAAGCAAGCTGTAGATGACGCGTAAGTTTTTCGGCACGGACGGGATCCGGGGCCGCACCAACCAGATGCCGATGACCGCCGCCATGGCGCAGCGCGTCGGCCAGGCCGCGGGCGCCCACTTCCTGCGCGGCGACCACCGCCACCGCGTCGTGATCGGCAAGGATACGCGCCTTTCCGGCTACATGATGGAATCGGCGCTGATTTCCGGCTTCACCAGCGTCGGCATGGACGTGGTGATGGTCGGCCCGGTGCCGACGCCGGCGGTGGCCATGCTCGCCCGTTCGATGCGCGCGGACCTCGGCGTGATGATCTCCGCCAGCCACAACCCCTATATCGACAACGGCATCAAGTTGTTCGGCCCCGACGGGTTCAAGCTCACCGACGAGGACGAGGCCGCGATCGAGCGCCTGCTCGATGAGGAGCCGAAGCTCGCCCCCGCCCCCGAGATCGGCCGCGCTCGCAAGATCGAGGATGCCCGCGGCCGCTATACCCACGCCGCCAAGCTGACCTTCCCCGAGCATCTCCGCCTCGACGGCATCAAGGTCGTGGTCGATTGCGCCAACGGCGCCGCCTATCAGGTCGCTCCGGCGGCGCTGTGGGAGCTGGGCGCCGACGTGGTCGCGATCGGCGTCTCGCCCAATGGCCTCAACATCAATGACAGCTGCGGATCGACCGACACGCGCCTGCTCCAGGCGACTGTAGTAGAAGCGGGCGCCGACGTCGGCATCGCGCTGGACGGCGATGCCGACCGGTTGATCGTGGTCGATGAGACCGGCCGGGTGGTTGACGGCGACCAGTTGATGGCGCTGATCGCCGCCTCCTGGCAGCGGCACAAGAGGCTGCGCGGCCGCGGGATCGTTGCCACTGTCATGTCCAACCTCGGCCTCGAACGCTATGTCGAGGGTCTCGGCCTGACGCTCGAGCGGACCAAGGTGGGCGACCGCTACGTGCTTGAGACGATGCGCCAGAAGGGCTTCAACGTCGGCGGCGAGCAGTCCGGCCACATCATCCTCTCCGATTATGCGACCACGGGCGATGGGCTGGTCGCCGCGCTGCAGGTGCTCGCCGAGCTGGTGGTGAGCGGCAAGCGGGCGAGCGAGCTCCTCCATCTGTTCGATCCCCTGCCCCAATTGCTCAAGAATGTCCGCTTCGAAGGGGGCGCCACGCCGCTCGAAGCCGCGCCGGTCCAGGCTGCGATCAAGGAGGGCGAGGCGCGGCTCTCCGGCACCGGCCGGCTCCTCATTCGCAAGTCGGGCACCGAGCCCCTGATCCGCGTGATGGCAGAGGGTGAGGACGAGAAGCTCGTCGCTGAGGTCGTCGACCAGATCTGCGAAGCGGTGAAGGCCGCCGCCTGATGCTGGCGATGCGTCCCGACTGCGAGCGCTGTGGCCGCGGCCTCCTCCCTCAGGCGAACGACGCACATATCTGCTCCTTCGAATGCACCTTCTGCACCGAGTGCGTGGAAGGGCCGCTCGCCGGCACCTGCCCCAATTGCGGTGGGAACCTCCAGCCTCGCCCTACCCGAGCCGAGCATCTTCTCGATCGCCACCCCGCGTCCACGGAGCGCAAGTGGCGCGGTTAACGCGCTATTGCGGGCGAAGGGAAGCAATCCAGCAATGGCTTTGACGCCAGTCTGGATTGCTTCGCCGCTCCGCTCCTCCCAATAACGGTCCCAATGACAATCCCGCGCATCCTGATCATCGCCGGCTCCGATTCCGGCGGCGGCGCCGGCATCCAGGCCGACATCAAGACGGTCACCATGCTTGGCGGCCACGCCATGACCGCGATCACCGCGATCACGGCCCAGAACACGCTCGAAGTGGCGGACGTCATGCCCGTGCCAGCTGAGATGGTGCTGAAGCAGATCGATCTTGTCATCGACGATATCGGCGTCGACGCGGTCAAGATCGGCATGATCGGCTCGCCCGAGACTGCGCGAGCCGTCGCCGAACGGCTGGCACGCCTCCAGGACGTTCCCATCGTCTTCGATCCCGTCATGGTGGCATCAAGCGGATCGACGCTGGCTGACGATGCAACCATCGCCGCATTCCGCGAGCTGATGGACGTCGCCACAATCGTCACCCCGAACCTGCCGGAGCTGGCAACCCTGTCGCATGGCGACGATGCGGTCAGCGCCGCGCTGAAGCTGGTCTCGGATCATCGCTGCGCGGTGCTGGTGAAGGGCGGCCACGACAAGGGCGAGGCGGTGGCTGACGCCCTGATCGAAGACGACAACATGACGAGTTGGCAGGGCAGCCGCATCCAAGGCGACGACACGCACGGCACCGGCTGCACCCTGGCGACCGCGATCGCCGTCTATCTGGCGCTCGGCGCGTCCCTGCCCGCGGCGGTCGACCGCGCCCGCGAGTTCGTCCGCCTGGCGCTGCGCGAGGCGCCGGGGCTCGGACGCGGCAGCGGACCGCTCGGCCATGCCAATGTGCGCCTCGACTGCGGCGAGGCGCCGCGGCTCAACCAGGTGACCGTCGGATGCAGCGACTATGTCGAGTCCGTCGCCTTCTATCGGGCACTTGGTCTGCGACTGATCGTCGACAGCCCGCCCGATTACGCCCGATTTGAGTCGATGGGCGGCGCGACCCTTTCGATCCACGACGTGGGGCAGGAGAGCGGGCCCGGCAGTACGACCATCTACCTCGAATCGGAGGATCTCGACGGCGATGTCGAGCGGCTCGCCCGCTTGGGGCTCACCTTCGAGCATGGACCCGTCAAGCAGCCGTGGCTGTGGCGGGAGGCGAGGCTGCGCGATCCGTTCGGCAACATGGTTTGCCTCTACAAGGCGGGCGAGAGCCGTCGCTATCCGCCCTGGCGGGTCGCCGACTGATCCACAATTTTCTGGCGCCGAGGAGCGCTTGGCGCTGGCGGCGCCGGCAAATGGTTAATAGGCTGAGCCGATGGCCCGTCCCTGCTTCAAGATAGAACGTGAGTTCCCCGAGCCGCTCGCCGGCGTAGATGAAGCGGGCTGCGCGCCGCTGGCGGGACCGGTGGTCGCCGCCGCGGTGGTGCTGGACCGCAACCGCTTCCCGCGCGGACTCGACGACTCGAAGGTGGTGCCGGTGAAGGAGCGAGAGTCGCTCTACGCCCGGCTCAAGTCCCAGGCGCGGATTGGCGTCGGCATCGCCACCGTGGAGGAGATCGACAGCCTCAACATCTACTGGGCGCGGATGCTGGCGATGACGCGCGCGGTCGAGGCGCTGGGCTTCGAGCCGGCCTGGGTGCTGGTCGACGGCAACGCGACGCCGCGCTGGAGCCGCCCGTCCAAGGCCGTCGTCGGCGGCGACGCGAAGTGCCGGTCGATCGCGGCCGCCTCGATCATCGCCAAGGTCACGCGGGACCGGATGATGGCGGATTATTGCGCGCAGTATCCGGGCTACAATTGGTCATCGAACAAAGGCTATCCGACGCCGGATCATCGCCGCGCGCTGGCGGAGCTCGGCCCGACGCCGCTCCACCGCCGCAGCTTCGCGCCGGTGCGGCAGCATCTGCTCCCGCTCTAGCACCTGACGAAAATCGGGCCGGCAGCGCGAACGCGACCGACCCGAAGTTTGACCCGCGAGAAAGGAGAAACGCGGGCCAGGGCAGCTCAGGAAGCGAAAGAAGGGAAAGCCGGCTTGTAGTTGCGGCTGTGGGTCCCCGGTCCCCGCGCAGTGGCTTCGGCGAGCGGCAGCGCCGTCGCGCAGAAGCCGCATTCGGCGGAGACCCGGCCGACATACCAATGGGTGCGCCCGCAGGACGGGCAGTGATTCACTTGATTCTCGCGATAGACGACGAGGTAGCCGCGGGCGGCGGGATCATGCGGGAAGGCCTTGTCCTGCCCCTGGATCATCTGGCTCAGCATCTTGTTTCCCTCCGCTTGGAACGCAAAGCGACATCGCTGCTATTGAACTCATTATCCGCCCGGAATGATCCTGCTGTCACCTCCCCAAAATGCGCACGTCCCGAAAGGACACGCTGCCGTGCCGGAAATTAAAACAAAGAGTTCAAGGACATAGTGAAGACGCTGTTAACCGTCCGCAGCTTGCTCCAGACTGCAGGTGCACCGGTCAGGGAGGAGAGTTGGATGCCGAGGGACGAACGTGTCGACGCCTATATCGAGCGGCAGGCCGAGTTCGCCAGGCCGATCCTGACCATGCTCAGGGAGACCGTCCACGCCGCCTGCCCCGCCTGCGAGGAGACGCTGAAGTGGAGCATGCCGGCCTTCACATACAAGGGCAGCATCCTCGCCAGCATGGCGGCCTTCAAGGCGCACGCCACCTTCGGCTTCTGGCAGGCCAAGCAGGTCGTCGGCGAAACCGGCAAGGAACGCGAGGCGATGGGCACGTTCGGCCGCCTGACCAGCGTCGGCGATCTGCCTGACGACGCCACCATGCACGCGCTGGTGGCGAAGGCGATGGCGTTGATCGACAGCGGCGAAAAGGCGCCGCGGCCCGTCAAGCATCCTAAGCCGCCGCTCGAGACGCCGACCGATCTCGAACAGGCGCTAGCGGCGAACCGAGCCGCGCGGGCGACCTTCGACGGCTTCCCGGAGTCGGCGCGGCGCGACTATCTCGACTGGCTGGCCAACGCCAAGCGGCCGGAGACGCGAGCCAAGAGGCTCGCCCAAGCCGTGGAATGGATGGCGGAAGGCAAGAGGCGGCACTGGAAATATGAAGGATGCTGAGCCGCCGCTGAGGCGCAACAGCCACGCCAATCTGGATCGCATCCTCCGCGAGATGATGGAACGCCCGGAGGCGCAGGAGGAGCTGACCCGCGAGATCGACGAGCAGTTCGGCGAGACCCGCGCCGTGCTCGTCCTCGACATGAGCGGCTTCTCGCGGACCACGCAGAAGCGCGGCATCACTGCCTTCCTGCTGATGATCCACCAGATGCGGCTCATCGCCACGCCCACGATCGAGGAGAATGGCGGCATCGTCGTCAAGGCGGAGGCGGACAATCTTTACTGCCTGCTCGGAAGCGTCACGGGCGCCGTGACGGCGGCGCGCGAGATCATGAAGCGGCTGGACGCCGCCAACCTGCTCCTGCCCGAAGAACGGCGCCTCTATGCCTCGATAGGCATCGGCTGGGGCCGCATCCTCAACATCGACGAGCGGGACATGTTCGGCGACGAGGTCAATCTCGCCAGCAAGCTCGGCGAGGACGTGGCCGAGCGCGGCGAGATCCTGCTGACCGCGGCGGCGCAAGTGGAGGCCTCGGCGGCCGGCCTGCAGACGCGGGCAGAGGCGATCAGCATCTCCGGCCTCAGCCTCTCCTATCACGCGCTCGTCTGATGCCTTGATCGCACCCCTCTTCCAGCCCACATGGGCGTCATGCTGATCCAGACCGAACCGACGCCGAATCCGGCCACCTTGAAGTTCCTCCCCGGCCAGACGGTGATGACCGGCGGGACGCGCGATTTCGCAACGCCCGAGGAAGCGGAAGCCTCGCCGCTCGCCCATGCAATCTTCTCGATCGGCGACGTGGACGGCGTGTTCTTCGGCCGCGACTTCATCTCGGTCACCGCCGCGCCCGGCGTCGAGTGGCGGGAGCTCAAGCCGCAGGTGCTCGGCATCCTGCTCGACCATTTCTCGAGCGGCGCGCCGTTGTTCAACCCCGGCAACGCCGCAGGCATTGCCGTCCCATCCGCCGAGATGGAAGATGATCCCGCCGATGCCGAGATCGTCGCGCAGATCCGTGAGCTGATCGAGACTCGCGTACGCCCCGCGGTCGCGCAGGATGGCGGCGACATCGTCTATCGCGGCTTCCAGAAGGGCACGGTCTATCTGGCGCTGCACGGGGCCTGCTCGGGCTGCCCCTCCTCGACCATGACGCTGAAGAACGGCATCGAGGGCTTGCTCAAACATTACGTTCCCGAGGTCGAGACGGTCGAGGCCGTCTAAGCCAGCATGGAGCTGGTGATCGACAGCGCGACCGCGGCCTGCTCGGTCGCGCTGATCGACGGCGAGACGCTGATCGACGAGCGGCACGAACTGGTCGGCCGCGGTCATGCCGAACGGCTGGTGCCGATGATCGAGGAATTGCTCGCTGGCCGCCGCCCGCGCTCCATCCTGGTCGATTGCGGTCCCGGCAGCTTCACCGGCCTCCGCGTCGGCCTCGCCGCCGGACATGGGCTCGCGATCGGCTGGCGGGTCCCGCTGGCCGGCTACTCTTCGCTGACGCTGATCGCCGCAAGCGCGACCGAAGGCGAGAGCGAATATGCTGTTGCGCTCCAGGGCGGACACGGGCAGCTTTTTGTCCAGACCTATGACCGAGACCCGATCTCCCCACGCGACGCCCTGCGCTCGCTGCTGCCCGACCGAGCGGCAGCGACGGTCACCCCACACATTGTCCTCGGATCGGGAGCGGAGGCGCTGGTGAGCGCGCGCGGCTACGGACGGGCGATCGACGTCCTCCCCCGTGCCGCCGACGCACGCCTGCTCCCCGTGTCGCAGCGCGCACTCGATCCGCGGCCGATCTACGGCCGCGCTCCCGACGCAAAGCCGATGGTCTGATGGCCGAGGGCATCTCCATCGCCGAAGGCGGCATTGCCGACCTTGAAGCCGTCATGCGGGTGATGGAGGACAGTTTCGATCCCGCTTATGGCGAAGCATGGACCTCGGCCCAATGCTCGGGGCTGATGCCGATGCCGGGCGTCTGGCTCAGCCTGGCGCGGGAGGGGGACGAGGTGGTCGGGTTCGCCCTCGCCCGCATCGTCATCAGGGAAGCCGAATTGCTGCTGCTCGCCGTCCGGCATGACGGTCGGCACAAGGGCATCGGCCAGATGCTGCTCGACCGCTTCACGCTCGTCGCGACAAGCCGCGGCGCCGATCGGCTGCACCTCGAAGTCCGGGACGGCAATCCGGCAATGAAGCTCTATGCCAGAAGCGGCTTCGCAGAGGTTGGACGCAGAAAGAACTATTATACAGGCCGGGATGGTCAGATTTACGATGCGCTGACCTTGACGAGAGCGGCGACGATCTAGCACATCTCGTGCATTCAAGTCTTTTATGCTTGTCAAAGGGGGTGGGAGCGCTCATTTGCGCAGCACGGACTCCCCCCGCCACTATTCAGACAAGAGAGTAATAGGCTTTCCATGGACGAGAACATCAACCTGAACGAGACTTTGATCACGCTCACTGCCGACATCGTGTCTGCGCATGTCAGCAACAATAGCGTCGCCGTCAACGATCTTCCGCAGCTGATTCAGAATGTTCACAACGCGCTGAGTGGACTTGGCGCGCGCGCCCCCGAACCGGAGGTGAAGCCCGAGCCGGCCGTTTCGGTGCGCTCTTCGGTCAAGCCCGACTACATCGTCTGTCTTGAGGACGGCAAGAAGCTGAAGATGCTGAAGCGGCATCTGATGACACACTATCAGATGACCCCGGACGAATATCGGACCAAGTGGGGCCTCAGCGCCGATTATCCGATGGTTGCGCCGAATTATGCCGAGCAGCGCCGCACGCTCGCCAAGAAGATCGGGCTCGGCACCAAGCGCCGCCGCACCGCCCGCAAGTAAGGCCGGAGTGCGCCGGGGCGGCCTCGCCCCGGCCGTTTGACGCGGCCTCTCATTGAGCTAAAGCCGGTGGCGGAATGACACGCAGGATCGACATCGAGGCTTTGTGCGCGGAGAAGGGCCTCCGCATCACTGAGCAGCGGCGGGTGATCGCGCGCGTGCTGTCCGAGGCCGAGGATCATCCCGATGTCGAGAAGCTCCACGAGCGGGCCTCGGCGATCGATCCGGGCATCTCCATCGCCACCGTCTACCGCACCGTTCGTCTGTTCGAGGAAGCGGGCATTCTGGAGCGCCACGATTTCGGCGACGGCCGCGCCCGCTACGAGGCGGCGCACGAGACTCATCACGACCATCTGATCGACGTCGAGACCGGCACCGTGATCGAGTTCGTCGACGAGGAGCTGGAGGCGCTGCAGCGCCGCATCGCCGAGAAGCTCGGCTTCCGCCTGGTCGACCATCGCATGGAACTCTACGGCGTGGCTCTCAGCCGCAAGCAGTGAGATCGCGTCGCTGATACGGATCGTCCTACGGATTGCCGCCATCGCCGCGGGGCTGCTGGTCTGCCTGCCGCTTCATTACCTCTGGAAGCTCTTCGGCAAAGCCTCGCCCTGGCCGCGGCGGTTTCTCTTCTGGGTCGGCTTCGCGGCGGGCGTGCGCACCCGCATCGTCGGCGCGCCGCTCCGCAGTCACGTGCTGTTCGTGTCCAACCACCTGAGCTGGCTCGACATCATGGTGATCGCGGGTGCGACGGGGGCCGCTTTCGTCTCGAAGGACGAAGTTGCCCGCTGGCCGGTGATCGGCTGGCTGGCGCGGCTCAATAATACCGTCTTCATCGCCCGCAGCGATCGCAAGGCGGTGCGCGGCCAGGCCGACGCGCTCCGCTCCGCTTTGGCGAGCGGCCAGCCGGTCGCGCTGTTCCCCGAGGGCACAACAGCCGGCGGGATCGAGCTCCTGGCCTTTCGTGCCAGCCTGCTCTCTTCACTTTTCCCGCCGCTGCCCGGCATCCAGGTCCAGCCGGTGGCGCTCGATTACGGCAGCGCCGCGCCCGAGATCGCCTGGGTCGGCGAGGAGTCGGCGAGAGCGAATGCGATGCGCATCTTCGCGCGGAAGGGCAGGCTTCCGGTGACGATCCGTTTCCTGGCGCCGGTCGATCCGGCGGACGCGGCCGATCGGAAGGTGCTGGCACAGCGCAGCCGCGCCGAGATTCAGGAGGCGCTGACGGGTTCCGGACTCAGCCCGGATCGCCTATAGGCGCGCGATGAATTCCCCCAGGACGTTCCACGTCAAATCCTTCGGCTGCCAGATGAACGTCTATGACGGCGCGCGTATGACCGAATTGCTGGAAGCGGAAGGCCTGTCCGCCGCCGCTGAGGCCGGCGCGGCCGACCTCGTCGTGCTCAACACCTGCCACATCCGCGAAAAGGCTGCCGAGAAGGTCTATTCGGACATCGGCCGTCTCCGGCGCGAGGACGGCTCACGCCCGATGATCGCCGTCGCCGGCTGCGTCGCGCAGGCGGAAGGCGCCGAGATCCCGCGGCGCGCGCCGAGCGTCGATATCGTCGTCGGCCCGCAAGCCTATCACCGGCTGCCGGAGATGGTTGCCAAGGCGGGACGCGGCGCGGTCGCTCTCGACACCGACATGCCCGTGGAGAGCAAGTTCGGCGCCCTCCCCGCCCGTCGCCGACAGGGCCCGACAGCCTTCCTGACCGTGCAGGAAGGCTGCGACAAATTCTGCACCTATTGCGTCGTCCCCTACACGAGGGGCGCCGAAATCTCCCGCCCGTGGGCCGCAATCGTCGACGAGGCCAAGGCGCTGGTGGATATGGGCGCGAAGGAGATCACACTCCTCGGCCAGAATGTGAACGCCTGGCAAGGCGAGGACGAGAAGGGCCGGGCGCAGGGCCTCGACGGCCTGATCCGCGCGCTCGACGCGCTGCCGGGGCTCGCCCGCATCCGCTATACGACCAGCCACCCCAACGACATGACCGAGGGGCTGATCCGCGCCCATGGCGAGGTCGAGAAGCTGATGCCCTTCCTTCATTTGCCAGTGCAGTCGGGCAACGACCGCATCCTCAAGGCGATGAACCGCAGCCATTCCACGGCGAGCTACCTCGCCGTCATCGAGCGGGTGCGGGCGGCACGGCCGGACATCGCCCTCTCTGGCGATTTCATCGTCGGCTTCCCCGGAGAAACCGACGCCGACTTCGAAGACACGCTCGAAATCGTGCGGGCAGTGAACTACGCTCAGGCTTACTCGTTCAAATATTCGCCGCGGCCGGGCACTCCGGCCGCCGAGATGGGCGACCAGATCGCGCCGGAGGTCATGGACGAGAGATTGCAACGGTTGCAGGCGCTGATCACCGAGCGGCAGCTGCGCTTCAACCAGGCGAGCGTCGGCAGGCGCACGTCGGTGCTGCTCGAGCGCAAGGGCAAGCGCCCGGGCCAGCTGATCGGCAAGTCGCCCTGGCTGCAGTCCGTCCACCTCGAAACGGGTGCCGCGATCGGCGACCTGATCGACGTCGAAATCCTTTCCGCCGGCCCAAACAGCCTCGCCGGCGCCCAGCTGATGGAGCAGGCCGCCTGATGGCGCAGAAGAAAGCCGACGTCGCCGCCGCACCTCGCGCCAGGCTCGAGCTCGAATTCGCCGAGCCGCACCTGCTCGGGCCCCTGTTCGGCGAGTTCGACCGCAATCTGGTGGCGATCGAGGACCGGCTCGGCGTCTATATCGCCGCGCGAGGCTCGCGCGTGCAGATCGAGGGCGAGCCCGAAGCCGCCGCCCGCGCCCGGGACGTGCTGCAGGGCCTCTACAACCGCCTCGACGAGGGTCAGGACATCGACGCCGGCATGGTCGACGCCGTGATCGCCATGTCGGGGCAGCCGACGCTGGAAGGCATCATCTCGCCGGACGTGTCCGAGCCGCCCAAGGTGATGATCCGGACGCGCAAGAAGACGATCGTTCCGCGCTCCAAGACCCAGGCCGTCTACATGGAGGCCCTGGCGCGCGACGACATGATCTTCGCGCTTGGGCCTGCCGGCACCGGCAAGACCTATCTCGCCGTGGCGCAGGCGGTGCAGCAACTGATCGGCGGCTCCGTCGACCGGCTCATCCTCTCCCGCCCCGCCGTCGAGGCGGGCGAGCGGCTCGGCTTCCTCCCCGGTGACATGAAGGAGAAGGTCGACCCCTATCTCCGCCCCCTCTACG
Organism: Allosphingosinicella sp.; assembly: GCF_059502505.1. Taxonomy (NCBI): domain Bacteria; kingdom Pseudomonadati; phylum Pseudomonadota; class Alphaproteobacteria; order Sphingomonadales; family Sphingomicrobiaceae; genus Allosphingosinicella; species Allosphingosinicella sp. The sequence goes on along the minus strand of NZ_JCACEU010000014.1, from coordinate 941,773 downwards.
ACGCGCTCTACGACATGCTGCCGACCGAGCAGGTCGAGCGCCGCATCGCGTCCGGCGAGATCGAGATCGCCCCGATCGCCTTCATGCGCGGCCGCACCCTCTCCGACGCCTTCATCATCCTCGACGAGGCGCAGAACACCACGCCGCAGCAGATGAAGATGTTCCTGACCCGCTTCGGCATGCGCAGCCGCATGGTGATCTGCGGCGACCCAAAGCAGGTCGACCTGCCCAATCCCGGCATGTCCGGCCTTGCCGACGCGGTCGCGAAGCTGGAGGGCATTCCAAGGATCGCGACCGTGCGCTTCACCTCCGTCGACGTCGTCCGCCATCCGCTCGTCGGGCGGATCGTCGATGCCTATGAGGGTCCGCAATCATGATCCTCGTCGAAGCCGATGCCGACGGAGATTGGGACAGTCGCCTCTCCTGGGGCGATCTGGCAGACAAGGCCGCCCGATCCGCGGTCGCGCAGAGCCGTTTCTCTGGGCTGCTCGACAGCGCCCTTTCCGTCGAACTCTCGGTCCGGTTCACTGACGACGCCGAGGTGAAGGCGCTCAACGCCGCCTATCGCGGCAAGGACAAGCCGACCAACGTCCTCTCCTTCCCCATGGTCGAGCCCGAGCTGCTCGAGCCGCTGGTCGAGGCGGACGGCGGCGAGCTGCTGCTCGGCGATGTGGTGCTGGCCCATGGCGTCTGCGCGGCCGAAGCGGCCGACAAGGGCGTCGCGGTCGAGACCCATGCCGCGCACCTGATCGTTCATGGCACGCTCCACCTGCTCGGCTACGATCATGAAACGGGCGAGGCCGACGCCGAGCAGATGGAACAGGTCGAGCGCGACGCGCTCGCGGCGATCGGGATCGCCGATCCTTATGCAGTGACAGAGGTGCAATCCTAGCCACATGGCAGACGACATAAGTAGCGGCGCCCAGCGAAACGGGCGCACTTTCTGGAGCGGTCTCAGGACCCTGCTCTTCGGCGACGACAGCGAAGCGACGCTGCGCGACCAGATCGAAGAGGCGATCGAGAGCCACGAAGGCGAGGTGCCCGCGGTCGGCGACCTCAGCCATGTCGAACGGCAGATGCTGAAGAACCTGCTCCACTTCGGCGAGCGCGAGGCCGGCGATATTGCGGTTCCTCGCGGCGAGATCATCGCCGTGCCCAGCACCACCAGCTTCGAGGATCTGGTCGCCGCCTTCGCCGAGGCCGGCCACAGCCGCCTGCCCGTCTACGAAGGCAGCCTGGATCAGGTGATCGGCATGGTCCACGTCAAGGACGTGTTCGCGCTGCGCGTCACCGGCGCCAGCCCGCCCGCGGACCTCGGCACATTGCTACGCAAGCCGCTCTACGTGCCGGAATCGATGGGCGTGCTCGACCTCCTCGCCCGGATGCGCGCCGAGCGCGTCCACCTCGCCATCGTCGTGGATGAATTTGGCGGGACCGAGGGACTCGTGACGATCGAGGACGTTGTCGAGGAGATTGTCGGCGACATCGAGGACGAGCATGACGAGGAAGTCACGTCCATGCTGGTCCCGCTGGAGGACGGCATGTGGGATGCCGACGCGCGGGCCGAGCTGGAGGATGTCGCGGAAACCGTCGACGCCCGTCTCGCCACAGTGGAAGAGGATGTCGACACCCTGGGGGGTCTTGCCGTGGTCCTTGCCGGACACGTGCCCCAGCTGGGCGAGATCGTCGAGCATCCGAGCGGCTGGCGCCTCGAGGTTACCGACAGCGACACGCGCCGCGTAAACCGGCTGCGCCTGCACGCGCCGGAGGAGAGCGCGCTGACCGAATGAGGGGGAGCTGATGCGGTTCATCCATCCGGCCGCCGTCGCGGCGTTCCTACTTACCGGCTGCGGTGAAAGCGCAAAGCTGAACGTCACCGACGGCTACGGATCCGATCCCCGGCTGCCTCCGCCGGTCAAGACGATGCTGCCGACGGTCAACATCGCCGACGCGACCGGCTGGCCGGAGGGGCGGATGCCGACCGCCGCCCAGGGGCTGGCGGTGCAGCCCTTCGCCCGCGGGCTCGATCATCCGCGCTGGCTGCTGGTCCTCCCGAACGGCGACGTGCTTGTGGCTGAGACCAACAAACCGGCGCCGGCCGAGAAGCAGGCCGGGGGCATCAAGAGCTGGATCACCAAGAAGGTGATGGAGAAGGCCGGGGCCGGTGTGCCGAGCGCGAACCGGATCAGCCTTCTGCGCGATGCCGACGGCGACGGGATCGCCGAAGTGAAGACGCCGTTCCTCACGAACCTCAATTCGCCGTTTGGCATGGCCCTGGTCGGAAGCACCCTCTACGTCGCCAATGCCGATGCCCTCGTCGCCTTCCCCTATGTCGAGGGTGCCACAAGGATCGACGCGCCGCCGCGCCGGATCGCCGCACTCCCTGCCGGCCGGAACCACCACTGGACCAAGAGCCTGGTCGCCAATGCGGACGGCTCGCGTCTCTATGTCGGGGTCGGCTCGAACAGCAATGTCGCCGAGAAGGGCCTCGACGAGGAAGTGAACCGCGCCGCTATCCTCGAGATCGATCCGGCGCGCGGCGCCACCCGCGTCTTCGCCTCAGGCCTTCGCAATCCCGTCGGCGTGGACTGGAACCCGGAGAGCCGTCAGCTCTGGGTTGCCGTGAACGAGCGCGACGAGCTCGGCAGCGATCTCGTGCCCGATTACATGACCAGCGTCCGCCCCGGCGGCTTCTACGGCTGGCCGTGGAGCTATTACGGCCAGAATGTCGACGCGCGCGTGAAGCCGCCGCGCCCCGACATGGTCGCCAAGGCAATCAAGCCGGACTACGCGCTCGGCCCGCATACCGCCTCGCTCGGCCTCACCTTCTCCGACGGGGCGCGGCTCGGCCCGACCTTCGCCAACGGCGCCTTCGTCGGCCAGCACGGATCCTGGAACCGCAAGCCGAGAAGCGGCTACAAGGTGATCTTCGTCCCCTTCCGGGGCGGCCGCCCGGCGGGCCAACCGATCGACGTCCTCACCGGCTTCCTGAGCGAGGACAAGGCACTCGGCCGTCCGGTCGGCGTCGCCATCGCCCGCGACGGCGCCTTGCTCGTCGCCGACGATGTCGGCAACACGATCTGGCGCGTCGGCGCGCGGGGGGCGCAGGGAGGACAATGAATTTCGAGCATATCCGGCTGGAAGTCAGTCCGGCCGCGGTCGCCACCATCACTATCGCCCGGCCGGACAAGCTCAATGCGCTGTCGGGGCAGACCGTCGACGAGCTCCGCGCGGCAGTGGAGGAGGCGCCGCGGCAGGGTGCCCGCGCCCTGCTGATCACCGGTGAAGGACGAGGCTTCTCGAGCGGCGCCGATCTCGCCAGCGGCGGCGGCCTTCCCGAAGATGCGGGAGCGGCGCTCGAAAAGCATTTCAACCCGCTGATCGAGGCCATATTCGCCCTCCCGATCCCCGTCGTCGCTGCGGTGAATGGCGCGGCGGCGGGTGCGGGCTGCAGCCTGGCGCTGGCCGCAGACATCGTCATCGCCTCGCGTTCCGCCTATTTCCTCCAGGCGTTCGTCAACATAGGCCTCATTCCCGATGCGGGTGCCACCTGGCTCCTCCCCCGCCTCGCCGGCCGCGCCCGGGCCATGGAGATGATGATGCTCGGCGAGCGCATACCCGCCGAGCAGGCGCTGGACTGGGGCCTGATCTCCCGCGTGGTGGAGGATGAACATCTCGCCTCGGAAGCGGTGTTGCTTGCCACCCGCCTCGCACAAGGCCCGACCCTGGCACTCGGCCTGATCCGCAGCCTCGCCCGCAATGCCGAGCAATTGTCCCTGACGGACGCACTCGCCGCCGAGCGCGTGGCGCAGCGCGACGCGGGACGGACGCAGGATTTCCGGGGAGCCGTTATCGCCTTCCTCCAGAAGCACCAGCCTCGCTTCGAAGGGCGCTGATCCGCGCGCGGGCGCGAATTGCCACGCTCCCTCCGCAGTCCTAAGGAGCCGCCATGGCCACGACGATGGAAGAACTCGAAAAACGCCGGGAGCAAGCGAGGCTCGGCGGCGGGCAGGCGCGTATCGATGCGCAGCACAAGAAGGGGCGCCTCACCGCCCGCGAGCGGCTCCAGGTCCTGCTCGATGAGGGCAGCTTCGAAGAATATGACATGTTCGTCGAGCATAATTGCGCCGACTTCGGCATGGAGACGCAGAAGGTGCCGGGCGACGGCGTCGTCACCGGCTCCGGCACGATCAACGGCCGTCTCGTCTACGTCTTCGCGCAGGACTTCACCGTCTTCGGCGGCTCGCTGAGCGAGCGCCACGCGCAGAAGATCTGCAAGGTCATGGACATGGCGATGAAGGTCGGCGCGCCGGTCATCGGCCTCAACGACAGCGGCGGCGCCCGCATCCAGGAAGGCGTCGCCTCCTTGGGCGGCTATGCCGAGGTGTTCCAGCGCAACGTGCTCGCCTCCGGCGTGGTGCCGCAGATCAGCCTGATCATGGGCCCCTGCGCCGGCGGCGCGGTCTATTCGCCGGCGATGACCGACTTCATCTTCATGGTGAAGGATTCGAGCTACATGTTCGTCACCGGCCCGGACGTGGTGAAGACCGTCACCAACGAGGTCGTGACCCAGGAGGAATTGGGCGGCGCCGTCACCCACACGACCAAGTCGGGCGTCGCCGACGTCGCGTTCGAGAACGACATCGAGGCGCTGCTCGCCACCCGCGACTTCTTCGACTTCCTGCCGCTTTCCAACCGCCACGATCTGCCGACCCGGCCGACCGATGACCCCTGGGACCGGGTCGAGGAGAGCCTCGACACGCTCATCCCGGACAGCGCCAACAAGCCCTACGACATACACGAGCTCATCCGGAAGACGGTGGACGAAGGCGATTTCTTCGAGATCCAGCCCAATCACGCCGCCAACATCATCGTCGGCTTCGGCCGGATCGAGGGCCGCACGATCGGCATCGTCGCCAACCAGCCGATGGTGCTGGCCGGCGTGCTCGACATCAAATCGTCCAAGAAGGCCGGCCGCTTCGTGCGCTTCTGCGACGCCTTCGACATCCCGATCATCACCTTCGTCGACGTGCCCGGCTTCCTCCCGGGCGTCGCGCAGGAGCATGAAGGCATCATCAAGAACGGCGCTAAACTGCTCTTCGCCTATGCGGAGGCGACGGTGCCGAAGATCACCGTCATCACCCGCAAGGCCTATGGCGGCGCCTATGACGTCATGGCGTCCAAGCACCTCCGCGGCGACCTCAACTACGCCTGGCCGACCGCCGAGATCGCCGTGATGGGCGCCAAAGGCGCGGTCGAGATCATCTTCCGCAAGGACATCGGCGACCCCGAGAAGATTGCCGCCCGCACCGCCGAATACGAGGAGCGCTTCGCCAACCCCTTCGTCGCCGCGAGCAAGGGCTTCATCGACGAGGTGATCATGCCCCACTCCACCCGCCGCCGTATCGCGCTCGGCCTCCGCAAGCTGCGCGACAAGCAGCTCGAGAATCCCTGGAAGAAGCATGACAACATTCCGCTCTGAGGAGGTGCTGGTCGGGCTGATCGTCTTCGCGGCGGTGCCGTGGATCCTGTGGGTCCTCGTCCGCGGCCAGCGCGACCAGCGCCTTCCGATCGGCCGCGGCCATGTGCGGTTGGACGAGCGTCCGGGTGCTTACCGCGTTCTGTTCCTCTTCTACGTCGTGAGTGCGGCTCTGATGCTCTTCATCTCGGTTGATCTCATGCTGGGCCTCGGAGCGCGGGCATGACTCTCGGCCGGCTCAACCATGTCGGCGTGGCAACGCCATCGATCGAGCAGAGCATCGCCCTCTACCGCGACCTCCTTGGCGCGACCAAGATCGGGGAGCCGTTCGACCTGCCGCCGCAGAAGGTGCGGGTCTGCTTCGTCGACACGCCGAACAGCCAGATAGAGCTGCTGGAGCCGCTCGGCGAGGATTCCCCGATCGCCAAGTTCCTCGAGAGGAATCCGGCCGGCGGGCAGCATCATATCTGCTTCGAGGTGCCCGACATCCATGCCGCCGCAGCGGAGATGACGGCCAAGGGCGCCAAGGTGCTCGGCGAGCCGCGCATCGGCGCGCACGGCACGCCGGTCATCTTCCTGCACCCGAAGGGCACCGGAGGCGTACTTGTCGAATTGATGGAGTTCCCTCGCGGTGAGCACTGAGAGACCTACCATCGAACGCAACACGGGAGAGGATAGCGGCGCGGCGCCGCAGTCGCCTGGCGCCGGGGCGGCCAGCGGCTCCCCGACCGTCGATCATTGGCAGGCCGCCGCTGCCAAGGAAGTGAAGGGCAAGGACGTCACCTGGCACACGCCGGAAGGCATTGCGGTGAAGCCGCTCTACACCGCCGAAGACACGTCTGACCTCGACCCCGGCCTCCCCGGTTTCGCGCCGTTCACCCGCGGCCCCTATGCGTCCATGTATACCGGCCGGCCCTGGACGATCCGCCAATATGCCGGCTTCTCCACAGCCGAGGATTCCAACGCCTTCTACCGCCGCAACCTCGCCGCCGGGCAGAAGGGCCTCAGCGTCGCCTTCGATCTCGCGACCCACCGCGGCTATGACAGCGACCATCCGCGCGTCGTCGGCGACGTCGGCAAGGCCGGCGTCGCGATCGACACGCTCGAGGACATGAAGATCCTGTTCGACGGCATCCCGCTCGGCGAGATGTCCGTGTCGATGACGATGAACGGCGCTGTGCTGCCGGTGCTCGCCTTCTACATCGTCGCCGCCGAGGAGCAGGGCGTCGCCCAGGCGCAGCTGACGGGCACGATTCAGAACGACATTCTGAAGGAGTTCGCGGTCCGCAACACCTACATCTATCCGCCGACGCCCTCGATGCGGATCGTAGCGGATATCATCGCCTACACTTCGGCCAACATGCCGAAGTTCAACTCAATCTCCATCTCCGGCTACCACATGCAGGAAGCCGGGGCGACGGCGGTGCAGGAGCTGGCCTTCACGCTCGCCGACGGCATGGAATATGTCCGCGCTGCGCAGGCGCAGAGGCTGGACGTCGACGCCTTTGCCCCGCGGCTCAGCTTCTTCTTCGGCATCGGCATGAACTTCTTCATGGAGATCGCGAAGCTCCGGGCCGCCCGCCTGCTCTGGCACCGGATCATGGACGACTTCGGCGCGAAGAGCGCCAAGTCGAAGATGCTCCGCACCCACTGCCAGACCAGCGGCGTCAGCCTCACCGAGCAGGACCCCTACAACAACATCATCCGCACCACCGTCGAGGCGATGGCGGCCGTGCTCGGCGGCACGCAGTCGCTCCACACCAACAGTTTCGACGAGGCGATCGCGCTGCCGACCGACTTCTCGGCCCGCATCGCCCGCAACACCCAGCTCGTCCTCGCCGAGGAGACCGGCATCACCAACGTCGCCGACCCGCTCGGCGGCTCCTATTATATCGAGGCGCTAACGAGGGAGATCGCCGACAAGGCCTGGGCGCTGATCGAGGAAGTCGAGACGATGGGCGGCATGACCCAGGCGGTCGCCGGAGGCATGCCCAAGCGTCGGATCGAGGAGGCCAGCGCCGCCCGCGCCGCTGCCGTCGATCGCGGCGAGACGACCATCGTCGGCGTCAACCGCTACCGCCTCAAGGACGAGCCGCCGATCGACACGCTCGAAATCGACAATGCCAAGGTTCGTGCAGGCCAGATCGATCGTCTAGACCGCACCCGCGCCTCCCGCGACGAAGCGGCAGCTCGTGCTGCCCTCGACGCACTCCGTGACGGTGCGCGGAGCGACGCCAACCTTCTCGCCCTCTCGATCGACGCCGCCCGTGCGCGCTGCACATTGGGCGAGATCAGCGGGGCGCTGGAGGACGTGTTCGGCCGCTACGACACCGTGCCGGAGCCGGTCAGCGGCATCTATGGCGGCGCCTATCGGGGCGATCCGCGCTGGGCCGCGGCCGAAAATGGCGTCGGCGCCATCCAGCGCCGGCTCGGCCGCAAGCCGCGGCTGCTCGTTGCGAAGATGGGCCAGGACGGCCACGACCGCGGCGCGAATCTCGTCGCTTCCGCCTTCGCCGATCTCGGCTTCGAGGTCGTCCCCGGCCCGCTCTTCCAGACGCCGGAGGAAAGCGCGCGACTGGCAGTGGAGCGCGACGTCGACGTGGTTGGAGCCTCCAGCCTCGCCGCCGGGCACAAGACCCTCGTCCCCGAGCTGATCGATCGGCTCAAGGAGCTCGGCCGCGCCGACATCAAGGTCGTGGTGGGCGGCGTCATCCCGCCCCAGGATTACGACATGCTCCGCGAGGCCGGCGTCCAGGCCATCTTCGGCCCCGGCACGAACTTGGTTGACGCCGCGGGCGAAGTGCTGAAGCTCCTCGGGCACAACATGCCGCCGCTTGAGGAAGCCGCAGAGTGATCGAAGAGGACGATGCCAGGCTGAAGCCGGTCCCCGGCTCCGAACATTATAGCGAAACTCTGCTCTACGATTATTCGAAATTCCTGACGACGATCTCGCTGCTCGCCCTGGGCGGCATCCTCTCGCTCAGCCAGACGGACGGACTGCGGGACGTCAAGGCCTTCAATCTCGCCTGGTCCATCGGCGCGGTCATCATCGGCGGCATCAGCGCCTTCTCCGTCAGCCACGACATCGTCACCTCGCGTGCGAAGGGGCGGGAACCCTCGCGCTGGGTACGTCCTACCATGTCGATCGCGCTGGCCGGCATCGGCCTCGGGCTTGGCGGTTTCGTCCATATCTTCTGGAAGGCCATCACATGAACGTCCGCCGGGATTGGTCGCGGGGCGAGATCGCCGCCCTGTTCGACCTGCCTTTCCTCGACCTCCTCTACGAGGCGCAGAGCGTGCACCGCCGCTGGCACGCGCCGAACGAGGTGCAGCTCTCGACCCTGCTGTCGATCAAAACCGGCGGGTGCCCGGAGGATTGCGGCTATTGCAGCCAGTCCGCCTTTGCCGAGACCGGCCTCAAGGCCGAGAAACTGATGGACCCGGATGCAGTCCTCGCCGCTGCGGCGCAGGCGAAGGCAGCGGGCTCCGGCCGCTTCTGCATGGGCGCGGCCTGGCGCGAGCCCAAGGACCGCGACATGGACGCGCTCTGCACGATGGTGAGCGGGGTCAAGGACATGGGGCTGGAGACCTGCATGACGCTCGGCATGCTGAGCGACGATCAGGCTGAGCGCCTCGCCGCCGCCGGCCTCGATTACTACAACCACAATCTCGACACCTCGCCCGAACATTATGGCGAGATCATCAGCACCCGCACCTACCAGGAGCGCCTCGATACGCTTGAGCGCGTCCGTGCGTCGGGCATGTCGGTCTGCTGCGGCGGCATCGTCGGCATGGGCGAGAGCCGAGAGGACCGCGTCGGTTTCCTCCACGCTTTAGCCACCCTCCCCGCCCATCCGGAAAGCGTGCCGATCAACGCCCTCGTCCCTATCCGCGGCACCAGCCTTGGCGACAAGCTGCTGGCCGAGCGCGAGAGCAAGATCGACGATCTCGAATTCGTCCGCACCGTCGCCGTCGCCCGCATCACCATGCCCCGGTCAATCGTCCGCCTCTCCGCCGGCCGCGAGAGCATGAGCGAGAGCAGCCAGGCGCTCTGCTTCCTCGCCGGCGCCAACAGCATCTTCACCGGCGACAAGCTGCTGACTACAGGCAATGCCGGTGCCAATGCGGACGCCCTGTTGTTCGAGAAGCTGGGGCTGGTCCCGATGACGAGCGAAGAGCCGGCACGGGTCGCGGCTGAATAGGCGAGGATAGATGTTCAAGAAGATACTCATCGCCAATCGCGGCGAGATTGCCTGCCGCGTCATTCGCACGGCCAAGCGGATGGGCATCAAAACCGTCGCGGTTTATTCCGATGCCGACGCGCGGGCCCCGCATGTGAAGATGGCGGACGAGGCGGTGCGGCTCGGCCCGCCGCCGGCCGCCGAGAGCTATCTGCGCGCCGACCTGATCCTGCTCGCCTGTCAGGAGACGGGCGCGGAGGCCGTGCATCCGGGCTACGGCTTCCTCTCCGAGCGCGAGAGCTTTGCGCGGCTGCTGGCCGAGAACAACATCGCCTTCATCGGGCCGCCGCCGAAGGCGATCGCCGCGATGGGCGACAAGATCGAGTCCAAGAAGCTGGCCAAGGAAGCCGGCGTCAACGTCGTGCCCGGCTATCTCGGAGACATCGCGAGCACCGACGAGGCGGTCCGCATCGCGGGCGAGATCGGTTATCCGGTGATGATGAAGGCTTCTGCCGGCGGCGGCGGCAAGGGCATGCGCCTGGCCTGGTCCGAAAAGGACGTGCGCGAGGGCTTCGAGGCGACCCAGCGCGAGGGGCTGTCGAGCTTCGGCGACGACCGCGTCTTCATTGAGAAGTTCATCGAAAGCCCCCGCCACATCGAGATCCAGGTACTCGGCGATCAGCACGGCAACATCCTTTACCTCGGCGAGCGCGAATGCTCGGTGCAGCGCCGCCACCAGAAGGTGGTCGAGGAAGCCCCCTCCCCCTTCGTCACGCCAGAGATGCGCAAGGCGATGGGCGAGCAGGCCGTCGCCCTCGCCCGGGCCGTCGGTTACTACAGCGCCGGCACGGTCGAACTGATCGTCAGCGGCGCCGACCCGAGCGGCAAGAGCTTCTACTTCCTCGAGATGAACACCCGGCTCCAGGTCGAGCATCCGGTCACCGAGCAGGTGACCGGCCTCGACCTTGTCGAGCAAATGATCCGCGTGGCCGCCGGCGAGAAGCTCGGCTTCACGCAGGACGATGTGAAGCTCAGCGGTTGGTCGATCGAGAACCGCGTCTATGCCGAGGACCCCTATCGCGGCTTCCTTCCCTCAACCGGCCGACTGGTCCGTTACCAGCCGCCGCGCGCCAAGGAAGGCGTCCGCGTCGATGACGGTGTGTTCGAAGGTGGCGAGGTGTCGATGTTCTATGACCCGATGATCGCCAAGCTGATCACCTGGGGGGACACGCGCGGGGCCGCGATCGATCGGCAAATCGAAGCGCTGGACCGCTTTGTCGTCGAAGGCATCGGCCACAACGTCGATTTCCTCTCCGCGCTGATGCAGCATCCGCGCTTTCGCGAAGGGCGGCTCACCACCGGCTTCATCGCCGAGGAATATCCGGAAGGCTTCCAGGGCGCGCCCGCCGACCCGCAGCTGATCGAGGATCTTGCGGTCATCGCCGGCCTGATCGCGGTCGAGACGGCGCATCGCGCTTGCTCGATCGATGGGCAGCTCGGCACCGAGATCCTGCCGCCGGCGGAGCAGGTCGTCCGCATTGCCGGCGAGGAGCACCGCCTGCGCTTCGACGGCTTCGACGGCGGCCTGATCGCCTACCTCGACGAAGGCGAGGGACGCGAGCTGATCGGCCGCTGGCAGCCTGGGCAAAGCCTGTTCAAGGGCACGATCGACGAGCGCAGCCGCACTGTGCAGGTCGCCCGGGCGGGACGGCAGTGGCGCCTCACCACCCGCGGCGCCCAGCATGTCGTGGACGTGCTGCCGGCGCATGTGGTGGAGCTCAGCCGCCACATGATCGATAAGATCCCGCCCGACCTTTCCAAGTATCTGCTCTGCCCGATGCCGGGACTGCTGACGGCGCTCCACGTTGGCGAAGGTGACAAGGTGGAGGCGGGACAGCCGCTCGCCGTCGTCGAAGCGATGAAAATGGAAAACATCCTGCGTGCCGAGAAGGCGGGCACCGTCGCCATCGTGGTCGCCCAGCCCGGCGACAGCCTCGCGGTCGACCAGGTCATCCTCGAGTTCGAGTGAAGCTTTCCCACCCCACCCGTTCGGCCTGAGCTTGTCGAAGGCCCGCCCTTCTCTCTAGGAGCTGAAGGGAAAGACGGGGCTTCGACAGGCTCAGCCCGAACGGAAATTTGGATCGAAGCATGCGCATCTGCGTCTACACCGGCTCCCGCCCGGGCAGCCGGCCCGAATATGAGCAGGCGGCTGTGTCGTTCGGCACCCTGCTAGCGCGCGAAGGCATCGGCCTCGTCTATGGCGGCGGCCGCCTCGGATTGATGGGCGTGGTCGCCGATGCGGCGCTAGCGGCGGGCGGCGAGGTGACCGGGATCATCCCGCAGAAGCTGCTCGATCTGGAGGTCGCCCATACCGGCCTCAGCGAGCTTCACGTCGTCCACTCGATGCATGAGCGCAAGGCGATGATGGCAGATCTGTCCGACGGCTTCGTCGCTCTTCCCGGCGGCATTGGAACGCTGGAGGAATTATTCGAGGTCTGGGCTTGGCTCCACCTCGGCTATCATGACAAGCCGTGCGGGCTGCTCAACGTCTGCGGCTTCTACGACCCGCTGATAACGTTCCTCGACAGCATCGTGACCGAAGGCTTCCTGCGCGCCGATACGCGCGCGATGCTGTTCGCGGATGATGATGGGGAGCGGCTCCTGGGCGCGCTCCGCAACGCTCCCGATCGTGAAAGCTATTCGCTCCTGGATCGGGACGAGCTTTGAGTTTTCGCAGTTAACGGCGCGCTAACGCTCTTTATCCGCAACGATGCCGTGGCGGCCTGCGTTCGTCCCCCATGCCTAGATTCTTCTTTCATTTTCAGGACGACGCCGGCCGCTTGGCCGACCGCCAAGGTATGACACTGCCGGACGCGGAAGCGGCCTGGTATCAGGGTGTGCGCAGCGCCCGCGAGATTACGCTCATCGCCGGCCGCGCCGGTGCCGGTTGCCGGATCGAGATCGAGGACGAGAAGGGCGAAGCTGTCGCGGCCGTGCCATTCGAGGACCTGATCCGCGTCGGCGTCTAGCGCCAGCTGTCGAACCACATCCAGGCAAGGAACGCATCGTCGCCCGCCAGCGGCACGGCTGACAGGATTGGATAGAAATAAGCGAACAACGCCGCCGAAAGGGCAATGAAGGCGGGCGGGAGCAGGCGCAGACGGCCGCCGCGGCAGAAATGATGGAAGGCCGCGGCCAGTGCCAGCGGCAGGAACAGGGCCGGCAAATAGTAATAATAATAGAAGCCGATCTTCTTCGGGATCAGCGCCCAGATTCCGTAGGAGAAGACCCACAGGGCCGCGACCAGCAGCAGCCTCGGATCGCGGGCGCGTAAGCCGCCGACGATGCAGGCCAGCACGGCGATCAGACCGCCCCACATGATCGCAGGATTGCCGATCAGCAGCACGCCCCTCAGCACGTCCACCTTCTCGTAAAGGTACCAGATCGGCCGCCCGATCTGCGGCCACTGCCACCAGTCGCTCTGATAGGGATGGTGTGCGAGCGGCTGCGTCTGCCGCTCGTAGATGATCAATTGGTGCGGGATGAGCTGTCTGAGGCTGAGCGAGTTCTCTGCAACAAAGAAGGCGGGCGCAAAGGTCGCGAGGTAGACGATCGAAGATAGCCCGCCGAGCCAGAAGGCCCCTTCAAGCAGCGAGACGCCCCGCCACCCCCTTCTCTTCATCAGCACGAAGGCGGCGCCCATCGCGACCGCGTAAGGGATGACCAGCCACTTTGATCCGACCGCCAGTCCGAGCAACACAGCGCAGGCGATCAGCCGGATGCGAACACCCCGCTCTCTTCCGTAGCTGTCGATCAGGCACCAGAGCGCCAGCAGCAGGAAGGCGCTCATATAGACGTCCAGCATCGCGATCCGCGCCTGGACGAAGAGCAACTGGTTGAGGAGCGCGAGCAGCCCGGCCGTGAGGCTGACGCGAACGTCGCGGAACAGGCTCTGCGCGATCAGGAAGATGGCGGCGAGGCTGGCGCAGCCGAAGAATGTGCTCATCAGCCGCCAGCCGAGCGGCGTGTCGCCGAACAGCAGCATCGACAGCCCGATCAGCGTCTTTCCCACGAGCGGATGCTCGATGTTGCGGTAGGCGATCCCCTGGATCAGGTCCCGCGCGGCCGGGACATAATGGGTCTCGTCGAAATATGGCTGCAGCGGATGCTGCAGATTGACGAGGAAGAGCAGCTCGGCTGCGACCAGCAGGAAGACAAGCGCCTGCGCCGGGGTTGGTCGCACAAAGCGAAACGGCGCGGCAGAGCCGCGCCGTTCCTCAAAACCGGCCTTGTGCCGGCGAGCGTTCAAACAACCCCGTAGGCCAACATGGCATCGGCGACCTTTTTGAAGCCTGCAATATTGGCGCCCCTGACATAGTCGATGTGGTTGGTGCCGGCCTTGCCGCCATATTCGGCGCAGCGCTCGTGGATCCCCATCATGATGTCCTTGAGCAGCTGCTGGAGCTCAGCTTCCTTCCACGAGATGCGCGCCGAATTCTGGCTCATCTCGAGGCCGGAGACGGCGACGCCGCCGGCATTGGCGGCCTTGCCCGGCGCGTAGAGGATCTGCGCCTTCTTGAAGACGTGCACGCCGTCCAGGTCGGTCGGCATGTTGGCGCCTTCCGACACCGCGATGCAGCCATTCTTGACGAGCGTCTCGGCTTCCTGACCGTTGAGTTCGTTCTGGGTAGCGCACGGCACTGCCAGGTCGCAGGGCACGCCCCACGGCCGCTTGCCGGCGTGGAATTCCGCGCCCGTAAATTCCTGCGCATAATCGGAGATGCGGCCGCGGCGCTTGGTCTTGTGCACCTTCACCCAGTCGACCTTCTCCTGCGTGATGCCGTCCGGATCGTAGATGAACCCTTCGGAATCGGAAAGCGTCAGCACCTTTCCGCCGAGCTGCAGGATCTTCTCGGCCGCGTGGGTGGCGACATTGCCGGAACCGGAAATGACGGCGCTCTTGCCTTCCACCGAATTGCCGACGTGAGCCAGCATGTTCTGCATGAAGTAGACCGCACCGTAGCCGGTCGCCTCGGTGCGGATCAGCGAGCCGCCATATTCGAGGCCCTTCCCGGTCAGCACGCCTTCGAAGCTGTTGGTGATCCGCTTATACTGGCCGAACATGTAGCCGATCTCGCGGCCGCCGACGCCGATGTCGCCGGCCGGCACGTCGATGTTGGCGCCCACATGGCGGTAGAGCTCGGTCATGAAGCTCTGGCAGAAGCGCATCACTTCATGGTCGCTCTTGCCCTTCGGATTGAAGTTGGCGCCGCCCTTGCCGCCGCCCATCGGCAGCCCCGTCAGCGCGTTCTTGAAGGTCTGCTCGAAAGCCAGGAACTTCAGCACGCTCTCGGTGACCGAGGGGTGGAAGCGGATGCCGCCTTTATAGGGGCCGATCGCATTGTTGTTCTGGACCCGCCAACCGCGCTGGACGCGGATATTGTTGTTGTCGTCCTGCCAAACGACGCGGAAGCTGATCACCCGGTCCGGCTCGGCGATGCGGCGCAGGATCTGCCAGCGGTGATATTGCTCCTTATCGGCGATGAAATCGAAAATGTCTTCGGCGACTTCCTGGACCGCCTGGACGAATTCGGGCTGGCCCGGATTGCGGCGCTTTACGCCCTCGATAAAGCCGTTGAGATCGACGTGGTCCGACAATGCCATGATGACAACTCCCCCTTTGTTGCTGTGATGCGGCCCCGAAAAGCGACTCCGATAGAGGAGTCTTGCTGGCCCATGCATAGCACGTTTCGAAGCGAGGCTAGTGCCTTAAAGCTGCGCCTATGTCGTCTTGGTCGTCCCAAGCTGCGCCTTCGTCGAAGGCGCAGCCTCTATTTGGGGGCGTTTGCTGCGATCGACGAAGCGGCTCGGCGATCACTTGGCCAAGCCGGCTTGACGAAATCGACTCTAGCCGATCGGGCCGAGCGGGGACCGGCCGGGCCGCAGCACGGCGTTCCGTTCGAACTTCCACATTTCGTGCTTGGCCCTGAATTCAGCCCGTTGCCAATCGGCACGGGTGAGGCAGACCCGGTTGAAGCGGATCCGGGAGCCCGTCTCCTGAAGATCGCGGCACTCGAGCGCGTCCGTGCGCGACTGCTCCTTCGCGTAGATGGGCACGGCGCCCGCCAGGTTCACGTCGAGCAATGCAACCAACAAAGCGAGGCTCATCATGTGACTGCTCCCGTTGATGCGCGGGCCAGGCAGGTGTCGGAGGCTAGCGCGGCTCCCTGAGCTCGCTCGGCGTCACGCGGCTGCGCTCCATCTTCCAGGCCTCGTGCTTGGCGGCATTCTCCGCCCGCTCCCATTCCGACTTCGTCTTGCACACGCGATTGCTCCTCGTGCGGGAGCCGGATTCATCGAGAGTGCGGCAGACCATGCGGTCGCCGGAGGACTTTTGCGAGCTGTCCGCAGCGGCAGCCGCCGTGGCCGAGAATGTCGCGGCCGTTGCCACCGCCAGAACGAAACGCAGCATCAATTCGCTCTCCTCTGCCGAGCAGGGAGCAAATTACATCAATGCCCTGGCAACGGCAACCGGCAGTGCGGCGCCGACGGTCAGGGCTTGTCGAGGATCGCTTCGATCGCGCCGTTCACCTCGTCGATCGGGGCCATCCCGTCGACATGGGCAACGATGCCGCGCGCCTCGTAGATGGGGAGGATCGGCGCCGTCTTGGCGCGATACTCGGCGAGGCGTGTGCGGACCGCCTCCGCATTGTCGTCGGCGCGGCGCTTGAATTCGTCCGATCCGCAGACGTCGCAGACCCCTTCGATCTTCGGCAGCTTGAAGCTGTCGTGATAGCCGGTGCCGCACTTGGCGCAGGAGAAGCGGCCGGTGATGCGGGCGACCAACGCCTCCTCATTGACGGACAGCTCGATCACATGGTCGAGCGTGCGGCCCCGCTCCTCGAGCAGGCTGTCGAGCGACTGCGCCTGGGCCTCGGTGCGCGGATAACCGTCGAAGATGACGCCACTGGCAGTATCCGGCTCGTCCAAGCGGGCGCCCAGGATCTGGCTCATCAGGTCGTCCGGGAAGAGCTTCCCCGCCTTCATGATCTGGTCCGCCATGCGGCCGATCTCGGTGCCGGCCTTGACCGCGGCGCGGAGCATGTCGCCGGTCGAGAGCTGGACCATGCCGCGCTCCCGCATCAGCCGCTCGGCCTGGGTGCCCTTCCCCGCGCCGGGAGGCCCCAGCAGGATGATGTTCAAGGGCCTGCCTGCCATTGTGGCAGGGGCCGTGCTCACCTGGCTCTCCCGCCCTTGAGCTTCGCCTTCTTGATCAGATCGCCATATTGATGGGCGATCAGGTGGCTCTGGATCTGCGTCACCGTATCCATCGTCACGTTGACGACGATGATCAGACTGGTGCCGCCCAGATAGAAGGGAATGCCGGCCCGGGCGATCAGCCATTCGGGAATGAGACAGGTCAGCGTGAGGTAGGCCGCCCCAATCACGGTGATGCGCGTCAGGACGTAGTCGAGATATTCCTCGGTCCGCTTGCCCGGACGGATGCCCGGGATGAAGCCGCCATAGCGCTTCAGATTGTCGGCCGTCTCCTCCGGGTTGAACACAACCGCGGTGTAGAAAAAGCAGAAGAAGACGATCCCGGCGCCGTACAGGAACATGTAGAGCGGCGCACCGTGCTGGAGCGCGGTGGTGACGGTGATCAGGATGTCGCCCCAGGTGCTCTCGCCCTGCACGCGATTGCCGGCGAACTGCGCGATCGTCAGCGGCATCAGCAGCAGCGACGAGGCGAAGATCGGCGGGATCACGTTCGACGTGTTGATCTTGAGCGGAAGGTGCGAGCGCTCCGCCTGCATCTGGCCGCGCGCGGTCTGGCGCTTCGGATACTGGATGAGGACGCGGCGCTGGGCGCGCTCCATGAAGCAGATGAAGATGATCAATGCGGCGGCCAGGGCGAGCACGCCGATGATCACGACCGGCGACAGGGTCCCGGTGCGGCCGCCCTCGAACGCCTGGGCGATCGCCGTCGGCAGCTGGGCGACGATGCCCGCCATGATGATCAGCGAGACGCCGTTGCCGATACCGCGGCTGGTGATCTGCTCGCCGAGCCACATCAGGAACATGGTGCCGCCGACCAGGCTGATCACCGTCGTGACGCGGAACATCATGCCTGGATCGATGACTGCCGATCCGCCGCCCCCCTGCCCCCAGCCCTCAAGGCCAACGGCGATGAAGTAGCCCTGGATCGCGCAGAGGAAGACGGTGCCGTAGCGCGTATATTGGTTGATCTTCTTGCGGCCGCTCTCGCCTTCCTTCTTGAGCGCGGCGAGCGTCGGCGACATCGAGGTCGCGAGTTGCACCACGATCGAGGCGGTGATGTAAGGCATCACGCCGAGCGCGATCAGGCTCATGCGCTCCAGGCTGCCGCCCGAGAACATGTTGAAGAAGTCGAGCACGCCGCCGCGGGTCGTGTTGAAGAGCGCGTTCAGCGCGCGCGGGTCGATGCCGGGCAGCGGCACGAACGACAGCAGGCGGAAGATGATCAGTGCGCCAAGGGTGAACCAGAGGCGCTTCTTGAGCTCGGTCGCCTTGGCGAAATTCTGCAGGCTGATATTGGCTGCCAGTTGTTCGGCGGCGGATGCCATGGATCGTCGGACCTTAAAACGGATGCGGCGGCGGAAGGAGAAAATCCCGCCGCCGCCGTCTCATATAGTGATCGGCTTCGGCTTGTCAGCCATGGAAGCCGAGAAACGCAATCAGGCCTTGGCGGCTTTGCGGGCGGCCTTGGCCTGGCCCTTCTTGGCTGCGGCCTTCTCGGCGGCCGGCGTGACCTCGATCACCTCGACCGAACCACCCGCGGCCTCGACGGCCTGACGGGCACCCGCCGAAGCACCGGCGACGCGGAAGCTCAGCTTCGAAGTGATCGCGCCCTTGCCGAGCAGGCGGACGCCGTCCTTGCCGCCGCGCGCGACGCCGGCGGCCTTCAGCGCGGCATGATCGATCACGCCGTCCGTGGCAAGCGTTCCCGCATCGACCAGCTTCTGGATCGCGCCCAGGTTCACCTCGGCATAATCCTTGGCGAACGGATTGTTGAAGCCGCGCTTCGGCAGCCGCATGTGGAGCGGCATCTGGCCGCCTTCGAAGCCGAAGATGGAGACGCCGGAGCGGCTGGTCTGGCCCTTCTGACCGCGGCCTGCGGTCTTGCCGAGGCCGGAGCCGATGCCGCGGCCGACACGGACGCGACTCTTGCGGGCACCTTTGTTGTCGCGGAGGTCGTTCAGTTTCATTGTCTTTGCACTCGCTTTCGCTTTCGTCGCGCTGTGGAGGCGGGAGTTACTCCGCCACCGACACCATATGCTGCACCTTGCGGATCATGCCGCGGACCTCGGGAGAGTCCGTCAGCTCGACCGTGCGATGCATCTTGTTGAGGCCCAGGCCGATCAGCGTCTTGCGCTGATCGGGGGTCCGCCGGATCGGCGAGCCGGTCTGGGTGATCTTGATCGTCGCCATCACTCTTACTCCGTCACCGCCGCGGCGTCCGCCTCGGCAGTCTGCGAGCCGCCCCGGCCGAGCAAGTCGGCAATCTTCTTGCCGCGACGCTGCGCCACCGACTTCGGCGAGGTCTGCTCGCCGAGCGCCTCGAAGGTCGCGCGGATCATGTTGTAGGGGTTGGACGTGCCGACCGACTTGGTCACCACGTCGGCCACCCCCAGGCTCTCGAACACGGCGCGCATCGGACCGCCGGCGATGATGCCGGTGCCCTGCGGGGCCGAACGAAGGGTCACGCGCCCCGCGCCGAAATGGCCGTTGCCGTCGTGGTGCAGCGTGCGGCCTTCCTTCAGCGGCACACGGACCATCGCCTTCTTGGCGGCCGAAGTCGCCTTGGTGATCGCTTCCGGCACTTCGCGGGCCTTGCCTTTGCCGAAGCCGGCGCGGCCCTTGCCGTCGCCGACGACGACGAGCGCCGCGAAGCCGAAGCGCTTGCCGCCCTTCACGGTCTTGGAGACGCGGTTGATGTGGACGAGCTTCTCGATCAGCTCTTCGCCGCCATCCTCGTCGCGATTGCCACCACGGCGATTGTCGTCGCGACGGCCACGGCCGCCCCGCTGACCGTCACGGCCACCGCCACCGCCACCACGTCCGCCACGGGCACCGCGCTCGCGGCGCCCGCCGGGAGCACCGTCCTGCGCCGGAGCCGCATCCTGGCTCTGGCTCTCCTGGACCGGACCGTCCTGGACCGAAGCGCCCTGATTGTTTTCGTCAGCCATCACTTAAAACTCCAATCCGCCTTCGCGCGCGGCGTCAGCAAGCGCCTTCACGCGGCCGTGGAACAGGAAACCGCCACGGTCGAAAACCACCTGCGTCACGCCCGCAGCCTTGGCGCGCTCGGCGACGCGGCGGCCGACATCCTGCGCCGACGCGGTGGTGGCACCGGGCTGGCCCTTGACGTCCTTGTCGATCGTCGAGGCCGAAGCCAGCGTCTTGCCGGCGGCATCGTCGATGACTTGGGCGTAGATATGCTTGCCCGAGCGATGGACGCTGAGCCGCGGCCGGAGGCCGCCCCGCTTGCGAAGCGACGTGCGGACGCGCTGACGGCGCCGGTCGAAAAGAGAGAGCTTGGCCATGGCTTACTTCTTCTTGCCTTCTTTGCGGAAGATGAACTCGCCGCGATACTTGATGCCCTTGCCCTTATAGGGCTCCGGCTTGCGCCAGCGACGGATCTCGGCGGCGAGCTGGCCGACCTGCTGGCGGTCGTTGCCGCTGATCACGACCGTGGTCGGATCGGGCGTCGCCACCGTCAGCCCCTCGGGAACCGCGACGTTGACGTCGTGACTGTAGCCGAGCTGAAGGCGCAGGTTCTTGCCCTGCATCGCCGCGCGGTAGCCGACGCCGGTGATCTCGAGGGTCTTGGTGAAGCCCTCGGTGACGCCGGTCACCAGATTCTGCACGAGCGTGCGCTGCATGCCCCAGAAAGCGCGCGCCTTCTGGCTGTCGTTCGCCGGCTGCACCGAAATGCCGCCCTCGGCGATGTCGTAGTTGATGCCGTCGACCATCTGCAGGCTGAGCGTGCCCTTCGGTCCCTTGACCGAGAGGGTCTGCCCCTCCGTGGTCGCGGTGACGCCCGCCGGGATCGCGATCGGCTTCTTACCAATGCGTGACATCAGAACACCTCCGCCAGCACCTCGCCGCCGACATTCTGCTCGCGCGCTTCCGCGTCGGACAGAACGCCACGTGGCGTCGAGACGATGGTAATGCCGAGGCCGTTGCGGACCCGCGGCAGCTCCTGGCTGCCCGAGTAGACGCGCCGGCCTGGCGTCGACACGCGGGACACGTGCTGGATCGCAGGCTGTCCCTCGAAATATTTGAGCTCGATGCGCAGGCCCTTGGAGGGACCCAGCGCCTCTTCGCTGTAGCCGCGGATATAGCCCTCGCGCTGAAGCACGTCGAGAACGCGGACCCGGAGCTTGGACGCGGGCGTCAGCACGCTGTCCTTGCGGGCCTGCTGGCCGTTGCGGATTCGGGTGAGCATATCACCCAGGGGATCGGTCAATGGCATAGCTCTACCTTACCAGCTCGACTTCGTGAGGCCGGGGATCAGACCCTTGTTGCCCAGTTCCCGCAGCATGATGCGCGAGAGGCCGAATTTGCGATAATTGGCGCGGGGACGGCCGGTCAGGCCGCAGCGATTGCGGACCCGGGTCGGGTTACCGTTGCGCGGGATCTCGGCCATCTTCAGGCGCGCGATCAGGCGCTCGGTATCGTCCTTGGACTCGTCGTCCGCGATCGCCTTCAGCTTCGCATATTGGCCCGCATATTTCTTGACCAGCTTCTTGCGACGCTCATTCTTGTTGATGGAACTCAGTTTCGCCATGGACTTAAGCTCTCTTCTCTCTGCTTAGAAACAGGGGCCTCAGGCCGCCTGCTTCTGATCCTCTTCGGTGCGCGGGAACGGGAAGTTGAAAAGGCGCAGCAGCTCGCGCGCCTCGTCGTCCGTCTTCGCGGTGGTGGTGACGATGATGTCCATGCCGCGCACCTTGTCGATGCGGTCGTAGCTGATCTCCGGGAAGATGATCTGCTCCTTCAGGCCCATGGCATAATTGCCGCGGCCGTCGAACGACTTGGGGTTGAGGCCGCGAAAGTCGCGGACGCGCGGCAGGGCCACCGTCACGAGACGGTCGAGGAACTCGTACATCCGCTCGCGGCGGAGCGTGACCTTGACGCCGATCGGCATGCCCTCGCGCAGCTTGAACTGCGCGATCGACTTCTTGGCCTTGGTGATCACCGGCTTCTGGCCCGCGATCAGCTCCATCTCGGACGCAGCGACCTCGACCTTCTTCTTGTCCTGGGTCGCTTCGCCCACGCCCATGTTGATGACGATCTTCTCCAGCTTCGGAACCTCGAGACGGTTCTTGTAGCCGAATTTCTCGGTCATCGCCTTCGCGATGCGCTCGTCATAGTCGCGCTTCAGGCGCGGCGTATATTTGGCCTCAGCCATTGATCGTCTCCCCGGACCGCGCCGCGACGCGGACCTTGTTGCCGTCACGGACCTCGAAGCGGACGCGCGTCGGCTTGCCCGTCTTCGGATCCTCGAGCGCCACCTTCGACACGTGCAGCGGCGCTTCCGCCTTTTCGAGCCCGCCCTGCGGGTTCGTCTGCGTCGGCTTGCGGTGGCGCGTGATGATGTTCACGCCCGACACGATCACCTTGCCCTCCTTCGGAAGGCTCTTGGTGACCTCGCCGTGCTTGCCCTTGTCCTTGCCGGACAGGACGACGACCTTGTCGCCCTTCTTGATCTTCGCAGCGGCCATTACAGCACCTCCGGCGCGAGGCTGATGATCTTCATATGCTTCTTCGCGCGCAGTTCGCGGACGACCGGACCGAAGATACGGGTGCCGATCGGCTCCGCATTGTTGTTGACGAGCACGGCCGCGTTCGAATCGAAGCGGATCGTCGAGCCGTCGGCGCGGTGGATGTCCTTTGCCGTGCGGACGATGACCGCCTTGTGAACGTCGCCCTTCTTGACGCGGCCGCGCGGGGCCGCTTCCTTGACCGAGACGACGATGATGTCGCCGACGCCGGCAAAGCGGCGCTTCGACCCGCCGAGCACCTTGATGCACTGGACGCGCTTGGCACCGCTATTGTCGGCGACCTCAAGGTTAGACTGCATCTGGATCATCGATCCATTTCCCTTTCACTTCAACCGGGGCCCGCCCGGCGATCAGCTTACAAAAATCAGGCTCAAGCCTCAGGCGTTGTCGGCCCGTTCCGGCGTGGCGTGCGTGTCGACACGCTCGATCACCTTCCAGGTCTTCAGCTTCGAGATCGGCCGCGTCTCTTCGATGCGGACGGTCTCACCCTGCTTGAACTCGTTCGCCTCGTCATGGGCGTGATACTTCTTGGAACGCTTGATGATCTTGCCGTAGAGCGGGTGCTTCACCCGCCGCTCGACCTTCACCACGACGGTCTTGTCCGTCTTGTCCGACACGATCTGGCCGGTGAGAACGCGCTTCGGCATTCGTCTACTCCTTAGGACTTCTGAGCGGCGCGCGAGCGCTCGCCCTGAAGGGTCTTGATCTGCGCGATGCTGCGGCGAACCTCACGGACACGCGACGGCTTCTCGAGCTGGTTGGTGGCAGCCTGGAAGCGCAAGTTGAACTGCTCGCGCTTCAGCTCGCCGAGCTGCTCGCTGAGCTGGTCGTCGCTGCGGGTCTTCAGGTCGTCGATCTTCTTCGCCATCTTATTCCTCCCCGACCAAAGTCTCGCCGAGGCGGGCAACCACCTTGGTCTTGATCGGAAGCTTCTCCATCGCACGCTCGAACGCCACCTTGGCGATCGGGCCGGGCACGCCGTCCAGCTCGAACAGGATCCGGCCCGGCTTGACGCGGGCGACCCAGAATTCCGGGCTACCCTTGCCCGAGCCCATGCGGACTTCGGCCGGCTTGGACGAGACCGGCACGTCCGGGAAAATGCGGATCCAGAGACGGCCCTGGCGGCGGATGTGGCGCGTGATCGCGCGGCGGGCCGCCTCGATCTGGCGCGCGGTGATCCGCTCCGGCTCCATCGCCTTCAGGCCATAGGCGCCGAAGTTCAGGTCCGTGCCGCCCTTGGCATCGCCATGGATCCGGCCCTTGAAGGCCTTGCGGAACTTGGTGCGTTTCGGTTGCAACATTTCTCTTGTTCCTTAGCGGCGCCGATTAACGACGGTCGTCGCGGGCCGGACGGACGCCGGAGGTCTGAGCCTCCATCATCAGGCGGTCCTGCGACATCGGATCGTGGCCGAGGATTTCGCCCTTGAAAATCCAGACCTTGACGCCGCACACGCCGTAAGCGGTGTGGGCCTGCGCCTCGGCATAATCCACGTTGCCCCGCAGCGTGTGCAGCGGAACCCGGCCCTCGCGATACATTTCGCTGCGGGCGATTTCCGCGCCGCCGAGACGGCCGCCGCAGGCCACGCGGATGCCATCGGCACCGAGCCGCATTGCCGACTGCACCGCGCGCTTCATCGCGCGGCGGAACGCGATCCGGCGCTCCAGCTGATCGGCGATGCCTTGGGCGACGAGCCGCGCGTCGATCTCGGGCTTCCGGATTTCGACGATGTTCAGCGACACGTCGCTGGACGTCATCGCACCCAGCTGCTTGCGCAGCTTCTCGATGTCGGAGCCCTTCTTGCCGATGATCACGCCCGGGCGCGCGGCATAGATGGAGACGCGGCACAGCTTCGCCGGACGCTCGATCACCACCTTGGAGATCGCCGCCTGCGGCAGCGTCTTCATGATGAAGTTGCGGATCTTGAGATCCTCCAGCAGCAGCCGCGAATAGGAGTCGCCGTCGGCGTACCAGCGGCTGTCCCAGGTCCGGTTGATCTGCAGCCTGAGGCCGATCGGATTGCTCTTCTGACCCATGTCTTTACGCTTCCTGCTGCTCGCGGACGACGATGCGCACGCGGCTGAACGGTTTCACGATCCGGCTCGAACGGCCGCGGGCGCGCGGCGTGAAGCGCTTCATCGAAATCGACTTGCCGACCGACGCCTCGGCGACGACGAGCGCGTCGACATCGAGATTGTGGTTGTTCTCGGCATTGGCGATCGCCGAGGCGAGCACCTTGCGCACGTCCACCGCCATCGCCTTCTTGGAGAAGGTGAGGATGTTCAGCGCGTCCTCGGCCTTGCGACCGCGGATCAGGGCCGCGACGAGGTTCAGCTTCTGCGCCGAGCCACGAATGGTGGTGCCGACCGAGAGCGCCTCGTTGTCGGCGACCTTGCGGGGGCTCTTTTCCTTGCCCATGGCTTACCTCTTGCCCTTCTTGTCGGCGGCGTGGCCCGGGAAGTAGCGGGTCGGCGCAAACTCGCCGAGCTTCATCCCGACCATCTCCTCGTTCACCGAGACGGGAACGAATTTGCGGCCGTTGTAGACGTTGAACGTGAGGCCGACGAACTGCGGCAGGATCGTCGAGCGCCGCGACCAGGTCTTGATCGGCGCGCGCGCATTGGTTTCCTGAGCAGTCTCTGCCTTCTTCAGCAGGGACAGTTCGACGAACGGTCCTTTCCAGACGGAGCGGGCCATCTCTACCTCTTCTTCTTCGCGTGACGCGAACGGATGATCATCTTGTCCGTCGCCTTGTTGTGGCGGGTGCGCGCACCCTTGGTCGGCTTGCCCCAGGGGGTGACCGGATGACGGCCGCCCGAGGTGCGGCCTTCGCCGCCGCCGTGCGGGTGGTCGACCGGGTTCTTCGCGACGCCGCGGGTCAGCGGACGCTTGCCCATCCAGCGCGAGCGGCCGGCCTTGGCGAAGTTCTGGTTCTGGTTGTCCGGGTTAGACACCGCGCCGACGGTGGCCATGCAGTCGGAGCGGATATAACGCTGCTCGCCTGAATTGAGCCTGACGATGACCATGCCGCGGTCACGGCCGACGACCTGCACATAAGTGCCGGCCGAACGGGCGATCTGGCCGCCCTTGCCCGGACGCATCTCGACATTGTGGACGATGGTGCCGACCGGCATCTGCCCGAGCTCCATCGCATTGCCCGGCTTCACGTCCGTCTTCCTGCCGGCGACGATCGTCTCGCCCGGGGCAAGGCGCTGCGGCGCCAGGATGTAGGCGAGCTCGCCGTCCTCATACTTCACCAGCGCGATGAAGGCGGTGCGGTTCGGGTCATATTCCAGCCGCTCGACGGTGGCCGGCACGTCCCACTTGCGACGCTTGAAGTCGACATAGCGGTACCGCTGCTTGTGGCCGCCGGCGATGCCGCGCGAGGTGACGTGGCCCTTGTTGTTGCGGCCGCCGGTCTTGCGCTTGCCTTCGGTCAGCGCCTTGACGGGCTTGCCCTTCCACAGCGCCGACTTGTCGACGAGGATCAGGCCGCGCTGCGACGAGGTCGTCGGATTGTAGGTCTTGAGTGCCATCTTGTCCTAGCCTCAGATACCGGTGGTGACGTCGATCGAGTCGCCGTCCTTCAGCGTCACGATCGCCTTCTTGACGTCGGCGCGGGTGTAGGGACGGCCCTTCCAGCGCTTCGACTTGCCCTTCTGGACGATCGTGTTCACGCCGGTGACGTTGACGTTGAACAGGGCTTCCACCGCCGCCTTGATCTGCGGCTTGGACGCGGTGTTCGCGACCTTGAACACGACCGCATTCTGCTCGGAAAGCAGAGTCGTCTTCTCGGTAATGTGGGGGGCGAGCACGACATCATAATGATTGATGTCGACCGCCGCTTTGGCCGGCTTCTTAGCCATTGAAACGCGCCTCCAGCTTTTCGACCGCGGCGCGCGTCAGCACCAGGGTATCTGCCTTGAGAATGTCGTAGACGTTGGCGCCGACCGCCGGGAGCAGGTTGATCTCCCGGAGGTTGGACGAGGCCTGGGCGAAACCGACGTTGAGCGCGTCACCGTCGATCACCAGCGCCGTCTTGCCGAAGCCGAGCTTGCCGAGCTGCTCCTTGAGCGACTTGGTCTTGGCTTCGCTGACGTCCAGATTGTCCATAACGATCAGCTGACCGTCGCGAGCCTTGCTCGACAGCGCCATCTTCAGGCCGAGCGCGCGGACCTTCTTGTTCAGCGACGGATTGAAGTCGCGAACGCGCGGACCGTGCGCCTTGCCGCCGCCGACGAAGATCGGAGCGCGGCGATCGCCGTGGCGAGCCGTGCCGCCGCCCTTCTGGCGGCCGAACTTCTTGCCGGTGCGGGCGACATCCGAGCGCTCGCGGGCGGCGCGGGCGGTGCCGCGGCGCTTCTCGAGCTGCCAGGTGACGACGCGGTGCAGGATGTCGGCGCGCGGCTCGACGCCGAACACCTCATCGTTCAGCTCGATGTCGTTGCCGCCATTGGCGCCATCGAGGGTTTGAACCTTGACCTTCATGATCAGCCTTCCTTGCTCTCGTCGGCGGCCGGCGAGGCGCCAGTGTCCGCTCCGCCCTCGGCGGCGCCGGCGGCGTCAGCCGCGCCGGCCTCCTGCTGAGCAGCGATCGCGGCGACTTCCTCGGCGCCCGGCAGAGCCGGAACTTCATGGACCGCGGCCTCTTCGACCATGCCGGCCGGAGCTTCCTCGGTTTCGATCTCGCGGGCGATCTCGCGAATGCCGGCCGGATAGGGCGCAGCGTCCGGACGGGCGATCTTGACCGCGTCCTTCACCAGCAGCCAGCCGCCCTTGTGACCGGGCACGGAGCCCTTCACGAACAGCAGCCCGCGCGCGGCGTCGGTGCGGACGATCTCGAGATTCTGCTGGGTGCGGTTCTTGGCGCCCATATGGCCGGCCATCTTCTTGTTCTTGAAGACGCGGCCCGGATCCTGGCGCTGACCGGTCGAGCCGAGCGCACGGTGGGAGATGGAGACGCCGTGGGTGGCGCGCATGCCGCCGAAGCCCCAGCGCTTCATGCCGCCGGCAAAGCCCTTGCCCTGCGTGCAGCCCTGGATGTCGACGAACTGGCCGGCGACATAATGGTCGGCGGTGAGCTCGGCGCCGACGTCGAGGAGCGCATCCTCGGCGACGACGAACTCGGCGAGCCGCGCCTTCGGCTCCACCTCGGCCTTGCCGAAGTGGCCGCGCTGCGGCTTGGAAAGATTCTTGGCCTTGGCGCTGCCGGCGCCGAGCTGGACGGCGACATAGCCGTCACGGTCGCTCTCGCGGCGTGCCACGACCTGGACATTGTCGAGCGCCAGGACGGTGACCGGCACGTGGCGGCCGTCTTCCTGGAACAGGCGGGTCATCCCCATTTTCTTCGCGATCACGCCGGTGCGCATGACCATACTCCTATGACAGAGGCCCCGCGGCACCATTGCCGGGGGCATGTAGCCCAAATTGTGATGCGTGCCCCGCCTGGGCTCGTGCTCCACCCGAAGGCGAAACGGCGGGGACGCAGTCCGGAAGCTAGGCTCCCGCGGTATCCCATGTGCACCCCACCAAGTGATACTTGGCGGGGACCCCACATTTTCGTTGGCTCGGCGCGTCCAAATCGCGCGCCGTGCCGGGCTCTTAGGCCAATTTGATCTCGACGTCCACACCCGCTGCGAGATCGAGCTTCATCAAAGCATCGACCGTCTGCGGGGTCGGCTGGACGATGTCGAGCAGCCGCTTGTACGTCCTCACCTCGAACTGCTCGCGCGACTTCTTGTCGACGTGGGGCGAGCGGTTGACGGTGAACTTCTCGATGCGCGTCGGCAGCGGAATGGGACCGCGGATAAGAGCACCCGTGCGCCGAGCGGTGTCAGCGATATCGCCAGTGGCCTGATCGAGCACACGATGATCGAACGCCTTCAGGCGAATGCGGATGTTCTGCGTTTCCATAACCTGCTTACCGATTGCAAAGAGCCAGCTCCCGAAGGAGCAAACCAAACAAGACCATCCCGGGGCCAAGCGGCCCCGGACCGGCCAAGAACTCATACTGAAAGGCGAGCCGCGCGAATCCTTCGGACCCGCGCGGCTGACGGCCCTATATTACTTCGTGATCTCCGCGACAACCCCTGCGCCGACGGTCCGGCCGCCTTCGCGGATCGCGAAGCGCAGGCCCTGGTCCATGGCGATCGGAGCGATCAGCTTGACCTTCAGGTTCACGTTGTCGCCCGGCATCACCATCTCGGTGCCTTCCGGCAGAACCACTTCGCCCGTCACGTCGGTCGTGCGGAAGTAGAATTGCGGACGATAGTTGGCGAAGAACGGGGTGTGACGGCCGCCCTCGTCCTTGGAGAGGACGTAAACCTCGGCCGAGAAGTCGGTGTGCGGCTTGATCGTGCCCGGCTTGCAGAGAACCTGCCCGCGCTCGACTTCCTCACGGCCGACGCCGCGGATCAGCGCGCCGATATTGTCGCCCGCCTGGCCCTGGTCGAGCAGCTTGCGGAACATCTCGACGCCGGTGACGACGGTCTTGCGGGTGTCCTTGATGCCGACGATCTCGACTTCCTCGCCGACCTTGACGATGCCGGTCTCGACGCGGCCGGTGACGACGGTGCCGCGGCCCGAGATCGAGAACACGTCCTCGATCGGCATCAGGAACGGCTTGTCGAGCGGACGCTCCGGCTGCGGGATGTAGCTGTCGACAGCCGCCATCAGCTCCAGGATCGCGTCGTGGCCGATCTTGCGGTCGCTGTCCTCGAGCGCGGCCAGAGCCGAACCCTTGACGATCGGAATGTCGTCGCCCGGGAAGTCGTAGGACGAGAGCAGCTCGCGGATCTCGAGCTCGACCAGCTCGAGGAGCTCCTCGTCGTCGACCTGGTCGACCTTGTTCATGAACACGACCAGCGCCGGCACGCCGACCTGACGGGCGAGCAGGATGTGCTCGCGGGTCTGCGGCATCGGGCCGTCGGCGGCCGACACCACCAGGATGCCGCCGTCCATCTGGGCAGCGCCGGTGATCATGTTCTTCACATAGTCGGCGTGGCCCGGGCAATCGACGTGCGCATAGTGGCGGGCGGTGGTCTCATACTCGACGTGCGCGGTCGAGATGGTGATGCCGCGCTCACGCTCTTCCGGCGCCTTGTCGATATTGTCATAGCTGGTGAAGGTCGCGCCGCCGGTCTCGGCCAGCACCTTCGTGATCGCCGCCGTCAGCGACGTCTTGCCATGGTCGACGTGACCGATGGTGCCAATGTTGCAGTGCGGCTTCGTCCGCTCGAATTTTGCCTTCGCCATTGTGGTTTACCCTTCGTCTTTCTTCAAAATCAAAAAGTTACGCGAGCTTCGCCTTGACCTCTTCGGCCACGTTCGCGGGCACTTCGTCATAATGCGAGAAGTGCATCGTGTACTGAGCGCGGCCCTGCGAGAAGGAACGGAGCTCATTAACGTAGCCGAACATATTGGCAAGCGGCACCATCGCCTCGACGACCTGTGCATTGCCGCGGCTGTCGGTGCCCTGAATCTGGCCGCGCCGGCTGTTGAGGTCGCCGATCACGTCGCCCAGATAATCCTCCGGCGTCACGACCTCGACCTTCATGATCGGCTCGAGCAGCTTGATCCCGGCCTTCTGGGCCGCTTCGCGCATGCCGCCGCGACCGGTGATCTCGAACGCCAGCGCCGATGAGTCGACGTCGTGATAGGCGCCGTCATAGAGCGTCGCGGTGAAATCGATGATCGGGAAGCCAATCAGCGAGCCCGTAGCGGCGATCTCGCGGATGCCCTTCTCGACCGACGGGATATATTCCTTGGGAATATTGCCGCCCTTCACCTCGTCGACGAACACCACGCCCTGGCCGCGCTCGCCCGGCTCCACCGTGAACTTGATGCGACCGAACTGGCCGGAGCCTCCCGACTGCTTCTTGTGGGTGTAGTCCACGTCGGCCTTCTTCGCGAGCGACTCGCGATACGCGACCTGCGGAGCGCCGACATTGGCCTCGACCTTGAACTCGCGCTTCATGCGGTCGACCAGGATCTCGAGGTGGAGCTCGCCCATTCCCTTGATGATGGTCTGGCCGCTCTCATTGTCCGAGCTCACGCGGAAGGACGGGTCCTCGCGGGCGAGACGGTTGAGCGCGACGCCCATCTTCTCCTGGTCGGCCTTGGTCTTGGGCTCGACGGCGACCTCGATCACCGGATCGGGGAACTCCATCCGCTCCAGGATGATCGGCGCGTTGGCGGCACAGAGCGTGTCGCCCGTCGTGGTGTCCTTGAGGCCGGCCAGCGCGACAATGTCGCCGGCATAGGCCACCTGGATGTCCTCGCGGTCGTTGGCATGCATCAGCAGCATGCGACCGACCTTCTCCTTCTTGTCCTTGACCGAATTGGTCACGGACGAGGCGGTCTCCAGCTTGCCCGAATAGATGCGGGCGAAGGTCAGCGTGCCGACGAACGGATCGTTCATGATCTTGAACGCGAGCGCAGAGAACGGCGCGTCGTCGGACGGCGGACGGGTGTCGGTAGTCTCGCCGTCGAGCTTCAGGCCCTCCACCGGCGGGATGTCGAGCGGGCTCGGCAGATAGTCAACGACCGCGTCGAGCAGGGGCTGCACGCCCTTGTTCTTGAACGCGGAGCCGCACAGCACCGGCACGAACGAGAAGTTCAGCGTGCCCTTGCGGATCAGCTTCTTCAGCGTCGCCGCTTCCGGCACTTCGCCGCCGAGATACGCCTCCATGATGTCGTCGTCCTGCTCGACGGCCATCTCGATCAGCTCCATGCGGGCTGCCTCGGCCACATCGACCATGTCTTCGGGAATGTCCCGATATTCGAACTTCGCGCCGAGGCTCTCCTCGAGCCAGATGATGGCGCGGTTGTTGACCAGGTCGACCAGGCCCTTGAACTGGCTCTCGATGCCGATCGGGAGATAAAGGACGGCTGGACGCGCGCCGAGGCGGTCCTTGATCATGCCGACGCACATGTCGAAGTTCGCGCCGGTGCGGTCGAGCTTGTTGACGAAGCACATCCGCGGGACCTTGTACTTCTCGGCCTGGCGCCAGACGGTCTCGGACTGCGGCTCGACGCCGGCGACGCCGTCGAAGCAGGCGACCGCGCCGTCGAGGACGCGCAGCGAACGCTCGACCTCGATGGTGAAGTCGACGTGGCCCGGCGTGTCGATGATGTTGATGCGGTGCTCGGGGCCCTGGCCCTCTTCCGCCTTCCAGAAGCAGGTGGTGGCGGCGCTGGTGATCGTGATCCCGCGCTCCTGCTCCTGCTCCATCCAGTCCATGGTCGCGGTGCCCTCATGGACCTCGCCGATCTTGTAAGACTTGCCGGTGTAATAGAGGATGCGCTCGGTCGTCGTCGTCTTGCCGGCGTCGATGTGGGCCATGATGCCGATGTTGCGATAGCGGTCGAGCGTATGGCTGCGGGCCATGATCTTAAACTCCAATGTCGGGAAGCGGGCCCTTGCCCGCTTCCGACGATATAGGGACGATTTTTACCAGCGGTAGTGCGAGAAGGCGCGGTTAGCTTCGGCCATGCGGTGCGTGTCCTCACGCTTCTTGACCGCATTGCCGCGGTTGTTGGCCGCGTCCATCAGCTCGCCCGAAAGGCGTGCCGACATTGTGTTCTCGCTGCGCGCACGGGCGGCCGAGATCAGCCAGCGGATCGCCAGCGCCTGGGCGCGCTCGGGGCGCACTTCGACGGGAACCTGGTAGGTCGCGCCGCCGACGCGGCGGCTGCGGACCTCGATGCCCGGCTTGATGTTGTTGAGCGCGTCATGGAACACGCCGATCGGCTCGCGCTTGGCGCGGGTCTCGACGGTCTCGAGCGCGCCATAGACGATGCCTTCGGCGGTCGACTTCTTGCCGTCCAGCATCACGCTGTTCATGAACTTGGAGAGGACGAGGTCCCCGAACTTCGGATCGGGAAGGATTTCGCGCTTCTCTGGGCGACGACGACGGGACATTCTGGATTCCTTTCTCTTCAGCCTGTTCCGGAACCTGTCCGGGGCTTACTCGTGTCAGTTACTTGGGACGCTTGGCGCCGTATTTGGAGCGGCTCTGACGGCGGTCCTTGACACCCTGGGTGTCGAGCACGCCGCGCAGCACGTGGTAGCGCACGCCCGGAAGGTCGCGCACACGGCCGCCGCGGATCAGCACCACCGAGTGCTCCTGGAGGTTGTGGCCCTCGCCGGGGATGTAGCTGATCACTTCGCGCTGGTTGGTCAGGCGGACCTTCGCCACCTTGCGCAGCGCCGAGTTCGGCTTCTTCGGGGTCGTCGTATAGACGCGGGTGCAGACGCCGCGCTTCTGCGGGTTCTGCTCCATCGCAGGGACCTTGGACTTGGCCTTCTGCGGCTCGCGACCCTTGCGGATCAGCTGGTTGATCGTCGGCATGAAGCCTTCACTTCCTTATAAGTTACTTTGCAGGCACGCAAAACGCGCAAACGCCCCGGCGGCCGTAACGGCCCCCCAGGCCCTTGGTCGTGCTGCAATGTTCAAGCTCTTGCCCCTCGCGGGAACGGCATCCGGTTTCGCATGAAACCACCACCAGCCCCCGGGGCGACGCGGCCTATAACCGCGACTCCCATGTGGGTCAACGGAGGATGTTTACAAGCTCGCGGAGGTGCGATCCCCATCGATCGGCTCGGCCGCGCCGCCCGCCAGCGGGCTCGGCTTGGGCTTCGGAACCGCAGGGATCCCCTCCCCGCCCTCCGGCCGACGGGGACGTCCCGGCGGTCTCGGCGGCCGACCCAAACGAGCAGCCATGCGCGCCTCCATCTGGGCGAGCCGGAGCTCGTGCGCCGCGGCAGCGGCGGCCATCCTCTGCTCGGCCGCCCTTAAGGCGCGCTCGTCAGCGAGCGCCGACTGGCGCATCCGCGCTTCGTGCCTCGCGACGGCGGCCTCAGACCTTAGTCGAGCCCGCCTTCCACCGGGCTCCTCGTCCTGGTGGGGCATGCCAGTTCCTTCGGCGTGCCTGGCGCCGTTCTACCACTGGTCAGCGACGCCGCCTACTCCGTCGGCTTGCCGTCATATTCGTCGTTATCGTGGTCCTTCTCGGCCTGCTCCTTGGTCTTGTGGACGGTCTTGTCCTTGTGATCGGGCGGGCCGTAAAGCGTGTACATGGTCAGCGGATCGTCGCCGGTGTTACGGACATTGTGCTTGGCGCCCGCGGGCACGATCACAGCAATGCCGTCCTCGACCGGGTTGGACTTGTCGTTGATCAGCACCTCGCCCTGTCCGGACTCGAAGCGGAAGAACTGGTCCTTGTCCTCGTGGACCTCCTCGCCGATCTCCTCGCCTGGCTTCAGCGTCATCAGCACCAGCTGGATGTTCTGGCCGGTGTAGAGCACCCGCCTGAAATCCACGTTGTTGAGGGTCAGCTCCTCGATATTGTCGCGATAGCCCTTTTTGTTATTGCCCGTCTTGCTGCCCGCCATTGCTGCCTCCGCTTGGGTGAATTGCTCGCTCAACTGCCTAGGTGCGGCGGCGTTCCGCTACTTCAAGGGATCGTGGCCCCAATTCATCAGGGAGTAGCGCCAGCGCGAGGTGACCATGTTGGCGGGCTCCTGCGCCCGATGTCGGCGGACGAAGCCGACGACCTTGCGCATGTGGAGATAATCGTCGTCGCCGAGCCTGGCCTTGGGCGTCCGCAGGATGGCGACGATCCGACGCCCAGATGCATGGCCGACCGACTCCCCGCCTTGCTTCTTCTGCCCGACGCTGAGGCTCTCCGGCGTGGCGAGCCACTGCTCGAGTTCAGCGGGCGCCATGTTCACAGCCTCGTGAAAGGCCTTGTAGATCGCGGCGCGGTCGAGTTCCGGCATCAGCCCGGGAGCAGCAGGCTCGCCAACGCGGCGCTCATCAGATTGGCGAGCGAGCCGGCGATCAGCGCGCGGATGCCGAGCTTCGCGATCATCGGCCGCTGGTTCGGCGCAAGCCCTCCCGTCACCGCCATCTGGATCGCGATCGAGCTGAAATTGGCGAAGCCGCAGAGGGCGAAGGTGACGATGGCGCGGCTGCGGTCGCTGAGCGTGCCCGCCGGCAATGCGCCCAGATCGATGAAGGCGACGAATTCGTTGAGAACCAGCTTGGTGCCGAACAGGCCGCCTGCGGTGCCCGCCTCGGCCCACGGCACGCCGATCAGGAACATGATCGGCTGGAAGACGTAGCCGACGATCCGCTGGAACGTCAGGCCCTCGACCCCGAACCAGCCGCCGATGCCCGCAAGGATGCCGTTGGCGAGCGCGACGAGGGCGACGAAGGCGAGCACCATGGCGCCGACGGCAACGGCGAGGCGGACGCCGGTCAGCGCGCCCTGTGACGCCGCCTGGATGACGTTGGCGGGGCGCTCGCCTTCCTCGAAGGTCTCGGCGACGTCGATATGGTCGCCGCTGCCGCCCGGGAGCGGCAACTCACCCTCGCGGACCGGCTCGTCGGGCATCATGATCTTGGCCATCAGGATGCCGCCCGGCGCCGACATGAAGGCGGCGGCGAGCAGGAATGGCAGATACTGGTCGCCGAGCAGGCTTGCATAAGCGGCGAGGATGGTCCCGGCCACGCCCGCCATGCCGACCACCATAACGGTGAAGAGCTGCGTCGGCGGCAGCGCAGCGAGATAGGGGCGGATCACCAAAGGCGATTCCGACTGGCCGACAAAGATGTTCGCGGCGGAGCTCAGCGATTCAACGCGAGTGATCCCAGTCACCCAGCCGATCGAGCCGCCCACCCAGCGAACGATCCGCTGCATGATGCCGAGATAATAGAGGATCGCGACCAGAGAGGCGAAGAAGATGATCACAGGCAGCGCCGCGATCGCAAACGTATTGGCGAGCGGGTTTGTCGCCGATGGGCCGAACAGGAATTCGGTACCCTTGCCCGCATAGCCGAGCAGATTGGAGACGCCGCGCGCCATCGCCGCGATGGCGGCCCGGCCCCAAGGCGTATAGAGCACCAAAGCCGCAATGCCTGCCTGCAGCGCGAAGGCGGCGCCCACCACGCGCAGGCGGATTGCTCGGCGGTTGGACGAGAGCAGCACCGCAAGCGCAAGGATCAGGGCGATCCCGGCCAGCCCCAACAAGAGTCGTTCCATCACTCGCTCCCCCGGCACGCAACCTGCCCGGCTTGCCCGCTAAGCCGCGCCCGCCGCAAGCCCTTTTGTCGCGAAGAGAAAGCCAGTAGGACCGCGCTCCATGTCGACCAGTCCCGCGCCCGCAATCTCCCGCTCGCTCTTCACCTTCGCCATCATCTATGGCGGCATGGTCTGCATCGCCGGCGTGCTCGGCAACAAGCAGGTGGCCCTGGGGCCGCTGGCGGTGGAGGCGGGGATTTTCGCCTTCCTCCTGCTTGTCGTGCTGTCGAGCGCGGTCGCCGAGCTCCACGGCCGCGCCACCGCCAACCGGCTGGTCGTGATCGGCTTCGTGCCTTTGCTCATGTCGCTGCTGCTGACCCTGCTGGTGCTGGCGGTCCCCGCGGCGGACAAGATGGAGCCGGCGCGGCTCGGGGCGTTCGAGCGGATCATGAGTTCGACACCGCGGATCTGGCTGGGCGGCATCGTCGCCTATGGCGTTTCGCAGCTCCTCAACGTCACCATCTTCAGCCGTATGAAGCGCGAAGGCGGAAGCCTGCTCTGGCTGCGCTCCGCGGTGGCGGGGGTCCTCTCCCAGATCGTCGACACCCTGCTCTTCATCACCATCGCCTTCTACGGCGTCTTCCCGATCGGCGATCTGCTGCTCGGCCAGATGCTGGCGAAGGTGGTGCTCTCCGCGCTTCTGGTGCCGCCGCTCATCTACCTGGCGGTCGGCCTCGGACGCCGGCTGGACGCCGCCGCGCCGGCCGCGGCGGCGCACTAGCCGCATTGCCCCCTTCGCGCCGCTTCCCTACATGAACCCGCAGTCGCGGGGAGATTTTGATGCTGCAGGCCATTTTCGGTGTGTTCGATCTGCTGTTGCGGGTGCTGACCTACGTCATCATCGCGCAGGCGATCCTCAGCTGGCTGGTCGCCTTCAACGTGATCAACACCTATAACGATTTCGTCCGCTCGTTCCTCAACGCGCTCGACCGCATCACCGAGCCGCTCTACCGGCCCATCCGCCGCATCCTCCCCGATTTCGGCGGCATCGACTTCTCGCCGATCGTCGTGCTGCTGCTCATCTACATCGTCCGCATCCTGCTCAGCGGGCTCGCCGCCGACCTCGCTTATTGAGGCGGCACGTGAGCGCCGCGATCATCGACGGCAAGGCCTTCGCTGAACGGCTTCGCGCGCGGGTCGCCATAGGCGTCGAGAATTATAGAACCGTCACGGGCGGCAGGGCACCCGGCCTTGCTGTCGTGCTCGTCGGGGACGACCCTGCGAGCCAGGTCTATGTTCGCTCCAAAGGCAAGGCGACGCTGGAAGCGGGCATGGAAAGCTTCGAGCATCGCCTGCCCGATACGACCAGCCAGGGGGAGCTGCTGGCGCTGGTCGAGCAGCTCAATGCCGACGAACGGGTCGACGGCATCCTCGTCCAGCTGCCCCTTCCCTCCTCCATCGAGGAGAAGGCGGTGATCGCCGCCATCGACCCGGCCAAGGACGTGGACGGCTTCCACGTCGCCAATGCCGGCCGGCTCGCGGTCGGCGAGCAGGCGCTCGTCCCGTGCACGCCGCTCGGCTGCCTGATGCTGCTCAAGGACCGGCTCGGCGACCTCAGCGGCCTCGAGGCTGTCGTGCTCGGCCGCTCGAACATCGTCGGCAAGCCGATGGCCCAGCTCCTGCTCCAGGAGAATTGCACCGTCACCATCGCCCATAGCCGCACCCGGGACCTGCCCGCGGTGGTGCGCCGCGCCGACATCGTGGTCGCCGCGGTCGGCCGTCCGCAAATGGTGTGCGGCGATTGGTTGAAGCCGGGCGCCACCGTGATCGACGTCGGCATCAACCGCATCGTCGTCGATAATGAGGGCAAGACGAAGCTCGTCGGCGACGTCGATTTCGACAGCGCCGCCGAGGTCGCGGGCGCGATCACTCCGGTACCCGGCGGCGTCGGCCCGATGACCATCGCCGTCCTCCTCCGCAACACCCTCGCCGCCGCCCACGCCCGCGCAGGCCTCTCGCCACCGGAGGGCCTGTGAGCATCCCCGACCTCCGTTCGTTTCGAGCGAAGTCGAGAAACGCTGGCACAGACTCACCACACGCGTCTCTCGACTTCGCTCGAGACGAACGGGTTTTGGTGCTTGCATTGAGCTCATTGCTCCTGATCGCAGCTTCTCCCCAGACCGCCGTCGAAGCCGAACGCGACTTCGCCGCGCGGGCACAAACCGAAGGCATGTGGACCGCCTTCCGCGCCACCGCAGCGCCGGGCGCGATCATGTTCGTGCCACAGCAAGTCGGCGCCCACGACTTCCTCAAGGATCGCAAAGATCCTTTACTCGGCTACATGTGGTGGCCCGCTGAGGCCTTCGTCTCCTGCGACGGCAACACCGCCGTGACGACGGGCCCGTCCGTACTCGGCGGCTCACGCGGTTATTTCACCACGGCCTGGCAGAAGCAGCCGGACGGCGAATGGAAATGGCTTCTGGACCATGGCGATACTCTAACGAAGCCAAGGAACGCGCCCGAACAACCTAAGCTGCTAACAGCCTCTTGCACGAAGACGCCCGGGCAACGACCGATCGTCGTCCCAGTAGGCGGTGGTGCAGGGTTTTCAGATGACGGAACTCTGGTGTGGATTTGGCATGTGAATACGAACGGCGGCCGCACGCTGACGGTCTATCTGTGGGATGGCAACGAATATGACCGTGTGATCGAAGACAAAGTAGACTCCACCGCGCCATGATCGAGCTGTTCGTCTCGGCCCTCGTCACCTTTTTCGTGGTGATCGACCCCCCCGGCTGCGCCCCGATCTTCGCCAGCCTGACCAGCGGCGCGACGGCGGCGCATCGTCGGTCGATGGCGATCCGGTCGGTCGCGATCGGCTCAGGCATCCTGCTCTTCTTCGGGCTGTTCGGAGAGGATCTGCTGCGCGCACTCGGCGTCGGCTTGCCCGCCTTCCGGATCGCGGGCGGCATCATGCTGTTCCTGATCGCGCTGGAGATGGTGTTCGAGAAGCGCCAGGCCCGCCGCGAGACCCGCGCCAACGAGGTCAACGCCACGCCGGAGATCGAGGACATCTCCGTATTCCCGATGGCGATCCCGATGATCGCCGGCCCGGGGTCGATCGCGTCGATCATGCTGTTGATGGCGCGCAGCAACGGGCTCGATCAGTCGCTGGTCGTTCTCGGCGCGCTGGCGACGATCCTGCTGCTGACTTTGGTCGCGCTGCTTGCGGCAGGCCCGCTGATGCGGCTGCTCGGACACAAGGTGGAAGCGATGATCACCCGCGTGCTCGGCGTCATCCTCGGCGCACTGGCGGCGCAATTCGTGATCGACGGGATCAACTCGGCGTTCGCGATCCAGGTGTGACGACCCGCCACATCCGGTAGGGGCTGTCCTTCGGCAGCGCGACCGGCGCCAGCCACCCCGGCACCTGCCCCCTGACGAGCTGCGCGTAGAAGCCCTTGGGCGCCTCGGCGGTGTAGACCGTGCTTTCGGAGAGGCCGGGGCAGATCAGCACATAATCGATGCCGCGCCTGGCGATCGTGGCCCGCGCCGCCTCCGGCGTTCCGCGAAAGCCCTTCATCACGTCCAGGATCGCCTGCTGGTTGCGGTGATAGGGCCCCGCGACCGCGTCGTGATGGGTAACGGTGATCAGCCGCGGTCCGAGGTCGACATGCGTCAGCACATAGCCTCGCGGCTGCTGTGCGATCGGCCGCAGCGCCGCCAGCGTCGGGCATTTGCCGTTCGCCTGGTTGACCGCCTGCTGCCGCTTGTTCGGCTTCTCCCGGTCGATCTGCTGCACCGCATTCTGCACCGCGAAGCCCGACACGACGTAGAAGGCCAGCACCGAGCCCAGCACCCGGACCAGCATCAGCCGCTGTTCCTGCGCCTTGAGGATCAGCGCCCAGGCCAGCGCCGCCGCCCCCGGGATCGAGAGCAATTGCGCCGCCGGCCCCGCCCGGGTCTGCCAGAAGAGCAGCGCCGCCGGTAAGATCGCGAGGAAAGCCAGCGCCACCCAGGGAAGCGCCGCCTCGACGTCGCGGCGCCGCTGCCACAGCATCAGGCCATAGCCGATCAGCCCCGCCGCCGGCAGCGCCAGCACCGCCGCCATCACCAGTGAGCTGTGCGTATAGATCGGCCGCGCCTCCCGCACCCGGCTCAGCCACATCTCCTCCAGCTCGGGCGAGCTGCCTTCGAGCCGGCCGAGGCAGTGCGGCCAGGCCAGGGCGTAGAATGCCGCCACCGCGACGCCGGCCGCGGCGCCTACTGTCAGGCGCTTCATCCAGCTGTCGGTGCGCAACCGCGACAGCAGCACCGCCGCGGCTCCGGCGGCGCCGAGAGTGGTCAGCCAGACCGGCGACAGGGCATCGCAGACCGCGAAACGGTTGTCGTTGGAGGCGAAGAGCAGGAAGCCGAGGCCGCAACCGGCAGCGAGGCTCGCACCATAGGCGGCGAGGCGCGGCGCCTCGCGCCCGTCGCGCACCCACATCAAGGCGACGACCGAGCCGGCGGCCGCGAGGTAGAGCAGCATCTCCAGCCCGATCGTGATCGACACCGCCGTCGCCGCCCCGAGCAGCAGGCCGCCACGCGCCGGCCTGCGGTCGGTCAGCGCGAGCGCCGCAAGGCTCAGCATCGCCAGCTGCCAGCCATGGTGATCGATGCGGAGCGGCATCCACATGCCGCGCACCGAATGCGCGCAGAGCAGCAGGCCCAGCCCGACCGGTATCGCGTTGGCCGAGAGGATCCTGCGGATCGCCACTGCCGTAGCGCCCATCGTGACGAGCATCGGCAGCAGCGGCGCCGCAGCGACCGCCACCTTCTCGGCCATTGCGCCGCTCATGAATGGTGTCAGGGCAAGCTTGATGCCCGCGATGGGCAGGTCGACGAGGCGCGACCAATGCACGCTCGCGCCGAACGGCGGGTCGAGCCGGTATTGCCTGAGATCGAACCAGCCCTGCCCCGTGAGCAGGCCCCGCACCTGCATCATGCGCAGATTGTCGTCGGTGTCGCCGAGCGCGAACCAGCGGATCGGAAGCCAGCGCTGGTAGAGGAGCAGCGCCGCGGCGCCGAGCCAGACGAACAGGATCAGCAAGCGCCAGTGCCGCTCGAACCAACTGGCGCCCTGCCCCCTCGTCACCTGCTTCTTTCGCCCTTTTCAACCCCTTGGCCGGGCTTAGGGCCTGTACTCGACCCTCGCAATGGCCGTGACGGAGCGGATTTTGGCGCACAGCGAGGAGTGAGGAGGGAGCGATGCTGACGCATCGTGACCGACGAAGGACGCGGCTGCGCGTCAAAAGCCGCCCGCCGCATAGCGGTCGCCCGGATCACGACCATTGCGAGGGTCGAGTACAGGCCCTAGTCGCTGGCGCGAAAAGGACAAGCCGCACCCTCATGAGCCCGCACGCGCTGTTGAGGCGCCATTCCGACATATTGAGCCAGTTCGGCCGCTATGCGCTGACCGGCGGCCTTACCACGATCGTCAATATCGGCGTCTACTGGGTGCTGGCGGCGCGCGGGATGGACCCCAACCTTGCGTGGGCGTTCGGCTACGTCGCCGCCGTGCTCGTCGGCTACGTCGTTCACAGCCGCTGGAGCTTCCGCGGCCACGGCACGCGCGACAATCTCGCCAGGACAGGCAGCCGGTTCGTCGTCGTGTCGCTGATCAGCTTCGGGCTCAACCAGCTCTGGGTTTGGTTGCTGGTGGTCCAGCTCGACCTACCCCTTTGGGCACCCTATCCTCTGGTGCTCGGCGTCACGCCGCTCGTCGTTTTCGGGCTCAACCGCCGCTGGGTGTTCGGGTGAGCCTCTTGACCTTTCCGCCGAACAGGCATCGGGTGCTTGGCTGAGACCCATGTCCATCCTGTTCGCCCCCGACCAAATGACCGGCGCCCGCAGCGAAGCGGGCGAAAGGCCGACGCTGACCCTCATCGTCCCGGTCAAGGACGAGGAGATGGGGGTGGCGCCCTTCGTCGCCGAAGTGGCGCCCCTGCTCGACCGGCTGCTGCCGAGCGCCACCGGCGCCCCGACCTGGGAAATCCTGTTCATTGACGACGGCAGCGAGGATGCGACGCTCGCCGCGATCGAAGTCGCCAACGCGCGCGATGCGCGGGTCCACGGCCTCTCCCTGTCGCGCAATTTCGGCAAGGAGGCGGCGCTCACTGCAGGTCTCGACTATGCCCGTGGCGCCGCGGTCGTTCCAATGGACGTCGACCTGCAGGACCCGCCGCAGGTGCTGGGCGAAATGCTGGCCAAGTGGCGCGAAGGCTTCGAAGTCGTCTACGGCGTCCGCCGCAACCGCCGCGCAGACAGCCTGCCCAAGCGCCTGACCGCCGACCTCTATTACCGCGCGCACAATTACATCTCGCATGACAAGATCCCTGAGCATGCCGGCGACTTCCGGCTGCTCGATCGCAAGGTCGTCGACACGATCAAGCGGATGCCGGAGCGCAACCGCTTCATGAAGGGCATGTTCGCCTGGGGCGGCTTCAAGCAGACGGCAGTCGAATATGACCGCGCGCGGCGGGAAGTCGGCAAGAGCAAGTTCAACTACTGGAAGCTGTGGACACTCGCGCTCGACGGCATCACCTCCACCTCCACCCTGCCGCTGCGGGTCTGGAGCTATGTCGGGGTGGTGATCGCCCTGCTCTCGATCGTCTACGCCGGCTTCCTGGTGGTCCGCACGACAATCCTCGGCATCGACGTCGCCGGCTATGCATCGATGATGGTGGCGACCCTCTTCCTCGGCGGCGTCCAGCTCATCTCGCTGGGCGTGCTCGGCGAATATATCGGCCGCATCCTGATCGAGGCCAAGCAGCGCCCGATCTACGTCGTCAGCCGCCGCATCGGCATCGAAGAGGAGCAATCCTGATGGAGCGCGCCGTCTTCGACCGCATGGCCGAGATCGACGCCGAACATTGGTGGTTCGCCGCCCGCCGCGACATCATTGCCCGCCTCATTGAGCGGCAGGCCGGACTCGGGCCGGGCGCGAGCATCCTGGAGGTCGGCTGCGGCACCGGCTCCAACCTCGAACTGCTCCAGCGCTACGGGAGGGTCGACGCGATCGAGCCGGACGAGCCCGCCCGCGCCCTCGCCTCGGCCCGGAGCGGAATCGCCGTAAAGGGAGGCCTGCTTCCCGACGGGGTGCAACTCGACGACGGCGCATACGACGCCATCGTCCTGCTCGACGTGCTCGAGCATATTCCGGACGACCTGGGCACCCTCAAGGCGCTTCGCCCGAAGCTGGCGAAGGGCGGGCGGTTTCTCGTCACCGTTCCGGCGTCGCCCTGGATGTGGAGCAGCCACGACGCCGCGCACCACCATCACCGGCGCTACACCGCCGCCTCGCTAACCAAGGTGTTCGAGGAGGCCGGCTACCGCATCCGCTACCGCAGCCACTTCAACACGGTGCTGTTCCCGCTGATCGCCAGCGCCCGGATCGCGGGCAAGCTGCTCAAGCGCGAAGGCGGCGACGACGCCATTCCGCCCAAGCCGGTCAACAGCCTCCTCAAGGGGCTGTTCGGCCTGGAGCGTCACCTCGTCGGTCGCACCGCCCTCCCGTTCGGCGTCTCGCTCGCGCTCGTTGCGGAGCCGGCCAACCGGTAGAGGATCCCGCTCGCGCCGCCGTTCCAGACCGGCACCAGGCGCGGGTCCTCGGGCCAGAGGCCGCGCGGCAGATCGATGAACCAGACATAGTCGAAGGCGCGTTCCGGCAGCACGCGAAGCGTTCGGGCAAGGGTCGTCTCGCCATAGCCCATGCAGCGCGGATTGATGCGCAGGATCTGCGAAGGATCGCCTACGAACGGGGCGCCGTCCTTGTATCCGACCCCGATCAGTTGCGCGCCCGGCATCGACCACTGATCGTTGGTGAAGGCGTCGCGCCGGGCGATCGCGAAGCTGCCCACGTGCTCCATTCGGTTGGTGTGCCAGGTGCGCGAGCAGGGGACTGCCGCCTGCACCAGCACCCGGGATCCGCGCGTGACATGGTCCAGCGCGACGAGCTGCCCCCGCCACGCCCGGTCGATGTCCGCGAAGGTCGAGGTCGTGACCGCGAGGCGAGAGGCGAAGAACAACAGGGCCGCGACCGCGATCGCCCCGGACAATCGGCGCTCGAACCAGCCTTTGGGCGCGATGCCGAGCAGCGCCACCGCGACCAGGAACGGCACCAGCCGCATGTCGGCATAAGCGGATCCGAAGACGATCCGCGGCAGCACCACGAACAGGAGCGCCAGGAAAATCGTCGCGAGCGCCATCGCGTGCCGGAACTTCAAGCCGAGCCGGATCACCGCCAGCACCGGCAGCGCCAGCAGCAGCACCGCGCCCGCCTTGTCCCAAGTCACCCAGCGTTCCTTCAGCATTCCGATCAGCCAGCGGCCCTTGGCGTCCCAGTTGAACCAGTCGGCGGTGACGCCCGCCACCCCGCCGCTGCGCCAGGCCAGCATCAGCAGGAAGGGCAGCGCCAGCGGCAGGCAGTGGAGTGCGCCGTGGAAGAAGGCCTGGATGCGGGTCGCGCCGTGCCGGTCGCGCTGGTCGGCGCTGTCGGCGGCGAAGGCGAGCAGACCGAGCAGGCCCCAGCCGAACGTGTGGCAGAGCCAGATGAAGCAGGACAGCGGCACGAAAATGACTGCTCTGAGCCGCCACCGCCCGGTCCGCCCCAGCCGCAGCCACAGAGCGAAGGCGAGGAACGCCAGCGCCATCGACAGCGCGAAGTTGGCGAAGCCGAACTG
Source organism: Allosphingosinicella sp. (assembly GCF_059502505.1). NCBI lineage: Bacteria > Pseudomonadati > Pseudomonadota > Alphaproteobacteria > Sphingomonadales > Sphingomicrobiaceae > Allosphingosinicella > Allosphingosinicella sp. The sequence continues at coordinate 897,539 of NZ_JCACEU010000014.1, read as the reverse complement.
GAAGGGATAACCATACGCAAGCGGCAGCGCGAAGAAGGCGGTTGGCGGCACGCGCCCATGGATCTCCCGCGCCACCATCAGGAAGCCTGCGACGGTCATCGGCGGGATCGCCAGCACGATCAGCTTCACCCCGAGCTCCAGCCCGAAGATCGGCGCGAGCAGCTCGATCAGCAGGTCGACGCCGAGGTTGCCGATGATTGCCCAATCGAACGTGTAGAAGCGCGCGAGGAACGGGGATTCGTCGATCCCGAGCTGGACCCGATAGCGGCCGATATGCCCCGGCAGGTCGACGAGCGGCGGCGTCTGCGGCCAGAGCAGCGGCACCGCCGCTGCCAGCACCAGCAGGATGAGGAGCCACCGCCGGTTCCACCACGGCTCGGAGGTCTGGGCTTCGGGAGGTACGGCGGGCGGCATCGGAGCGCGCCTTCGCCGAACCGGCGCAAAATTCAACCGGTAACTTGCGCGCTCCGGCTCTTGCGGTGCTTCAGCAGCACCCATGGAACCCGGGCGGGATCGAACTGGGTGCGCTGGCTGCGGTCGAAGAAAGGCGGCGCATGGTCGCCGACGATCAGCACGTCCGTCGGCGGCAGATCGGGATCGGTCAGCATCCGCGCCAACCCGTCATTGGTGTCGCCCCACAGGCTGAACAGGCGGCAGATCATCGCGTGATCGCGCGCCAGCGCCGGATCGAATTTGGCGCAATTCTTGGTTTGCAGCTGCTCCGACGCGGGCACCGGGATGTGCGAGTTGAGCGTCAGCCAATAGACGAACTGCTTGCCCTCGGCCCGCTTCAGCCGTTCCCCGATCATCGTCGGCACATCGCGGTCGCAGGCGCCGGGGAAGACGCCGCCGCACGTGCCGGCGCCTTTGCCGACCAGCTCCTCGCGGAAGACGAGCTGCTGGAAGCCGATATGGGGATACCATTCCTTGCGCTTGAAAAAGCCTTCGTCGAAGCCGTGGATCGCGGTCGTGCGATACCCCTGCCGCGCCAGCCGCGCCGGCAGGCAGCCCTGGTCCCTTTTCTCAATCAGCTCATGATAATCGCCCCAGCGGCCGCACAATTCGCGCATCTCGCCATAGGTCGTGGATCCCCAGAACGGGGTGCTGCCGATCCGCATGTCGTAGATGCGGCCGATGTCTCCCTCGCGCCAGCGGCGCATCAGCTTGGCCCGCAGCGCGGGGTCGCGCGGCACGCCCATTGCCTCGACCATCACCACGAGCAGGTGGTTCCCGTCCCCGGCAAGCGCGTCGAAGCCTGTCTGGCTCGCCGCGGAGGAGAAAGGTTCGTCGGCCGCCGGCACGCCGCGATAAGAGCCCCGCGTGCCTGCCGAGACCGCAAGATCGGCGCCGCACAGGGCGAAGATCATGGCGCCGGCGGCGACGATCTGCATCGGCGCATCGAAATCCTGCCGGCGGCGGAGGCACTTCCATGCGAGCGCCAGCGTCAGCGCGAGGCTGCCACCGACGACGAGATATTCGAGCGACGCCGACGGCCGCAGCTCCAGGATGAAGCGCAACGAGTAGAACATCGCCTTGGGCGAGAGGCTGAACAGCGCCGAGACGAACATCATCGCCGACACCGTGAGCAAGGCGACGAAGACCGGAAACTGGATGCGGAAGCGGGCGCGGCGGATGACGAGGCCGACCATTCCGGTGACGAAGATCTCGATGACGCGCGGCGGCCCGCCGACCAGCCACATGGCGGCGAAGGGCAGGTTCGGGAGCAAGATCCAGCAGAGCGCCCAATTGGCCAGCAACGGGGGCAAGCGCAGGCGCTCCCTGTAAGCTCCGGCGGTCGCGGCGATCTGCATGGACAAGGCTGTTCGCAGCTTTAGGTTAACGAGGTCTAAAGGCCGGCCGCGGCCAGGGAGAAAGCGTGCTCACAGTCACCGAGGCCGTCCGCCGACGACACTCCGTCCGCGCCTTTCTTCCGACGCCGGTGGGACGAGAAACGGTGGAGCAGATCCTTGCCGCCGCCGCCCGCGCGCCATCCGGCGGCAACCTCCAGCCCTGGCGCGTGGAAGTGGTCGCCGGCGAGGCGCTGGAGCGGCTGAAGGCGCAGGTGCGGGATCGCCTGGCCCACGGCCTCGAGTCGACCGAGTTCAACGTCTATCCGCTCGCGATTTCCGAAGCAGACAATGGGCGCCGCCGCGCCTGCGGCGAGGCGCTCTACGATTCGATCGGCATCACCCGCGCCGACAAGCCCGGGCGCTGCTCGCAGTTCCTTCAGAATTACGACCTGTTCGGCGCCCCGGTCGGCCTCTTCTTCTCACTCGACCGCGCGTTCGACCGGCCGCAATGGGCGCATCTCGGCATGTTCATGCAGACGATCATGCTGCTCGCCGAGGAACAGGGTCTCGGCACCTGCGCGCAGGAGAGCTGGGCCGCGGTCCACGGCACGGTCTCCGATTTCCTGGGGCTACCGGACGTCCGTATCTTCTACGCCGCCATCGCCCTGGGCCTTCCCGATCGCAACCACCCGATCAACGGTTTCAGAACATCGCGGGAGGCGCCGGAAGCCTTCGCCCGCTTTCACGGATTCTAGACGGCCTTCAGCTCGATCCTGTCAATCGCCTCGCCGAGGTCGCGGGTGCGGAAGGGCTTCTGGAGGACGGGCCGGTCGCGATAATCCTCGGCGATGCCCTTGATGCCGTAGCCGGTGGCGAACAGGAACGGGATGCCGCGCGCGATCAGCACGTCGGCTACGGGGAAGCTCTGCTGGCCGGCCAGGTTGACGTCGAGCATGGCCAGATCGAACGCCCCTTCTCGCGCGAGCGACAAGGCCGGTTCGAGCCGGCTGGCCAGCCCGGCCACCTCGTGGCCGAGATCGAGCAGCATGTCCTCGATGTTCATCGCGACGAGCATCTCGTCCTCCACGACCAGGACCCGCAGTCGACGATCAGCCATCCGCCTCCTCCGCACGAACCGCCTCCAGTGAAGCGGTGATCACGCAGCGCAGCCCATCCGGCTCGAAGGCAAGCGCGGCCGTGCCGCCGAGATCGGCCTCGAGGCCTCGCTCGATCAGCCGCGAGCCGAAGCCCCGACGCGACGGCTCGTGGACGGGCGGTCCGCCCCGCTCCTTCCAGTCCAGCCGAAGCTCGTCGCCAACGATCGTCCAACGGACCTCCACGCGGCCGCCGTCTCCCGACAGCGAGCCATATTTGGCCGCATTGGTGCTGAGCTCGTGCAGCGCCAGCGACAGCGCCAGCGCGGCGCGAGGCGCAAGCCAGAGGCTCTCGCCCTCGACCACCATTCGCGCCGGATCGGCGAGATGGTCGGTCGCCTCGATCACCACCCGCCGCAGCTCTGCGCCTTCCCAATTCTGCTCGGTCAGCATGTTGTGCGCGTTGGAAAGCGCCAGCAGCCTCGCCTCGAAACGGGCCCGCCCCTCGGCCAGCGGGATGTCGCCCTTCAGCGTCTGGAAGGCGATCGCTTGCACGGTGGCAAGCGTGTTTTTGACCCGGTGGTTGAGCTCGTTGATCAGCAGCCGCTGCCGCTCCTCGGCGAGCTTGCGGTCGTGAATGTCCTCCGTCGTACCGTACCAGAGGAGGATCTCGCCCGCCTCGCCCCTGCGCGGAAAGGCGCGTGAGCGCGCCCAGCGATAGCTGCCGTCGAGGAACTTGACCCGATGCTCGATGTCATACGGCTCCCCGGTCGCAACCGAATGCCCCCATACCGCAAAGGTGCGCTCACGATCGTTCGGGTGGAGCCCGTCGGCCCATGTCGAGCCCAGGCCGGTGGTGCCGGTCCAATCCTCCCACCGCTTGGAAACGTGGTTGAGCTGGCCGTCGGGCCAGGAGGTCCAGCTCACCTGCGGGTTGAGCTCGACGGCATTACGATAATGGTCCTCGCTGAGGCGCAGGCTCTGCTCGGCGACGGAGCGCTCGACCGCCGCCCAGCTCCGCTCCGCAACGTCGCGGGCCATCGCGGCTTCGGACCGTTTCCAAGGCCGCGGTTCGATCTCGTGCACATAGAGCATCGCCCGCAGCCGCCCCTCGCGGACCAGCGGCACCGTGATCACCGCCCGCACGTCGAGCTTGCCGCCGAGCGCCGCATCCTCATCGCTGCTGCCGGCAGCGATATCTTCCACGTCACCGAGCGCGAGCACCTGCCCCGTGCGCAAGTAATCGATCGCGGCCTTGGGTAGATCGGACAGTTTGGCAATGCGTCCCGTCAGCGAAGGCACATCGGGACCGCGGGTCCAGTCACTGCGAAGAATGATGGCGTCGCTCGCTTCGTCCACTTCAACGAAGCCGACCCGGGCCGCGCCCAGATATTCGCCGAGCATCGCGGCCGCGGCGCGCTTCACCTCGACCGGTTCGGTAATGTGGCGCAGCCGGTCGGCGATCTTGACCTGGAAGGAAAGCCGCCGCTCATTGAGCACCGTCTGCGTGATGTCGGCGCCCTGGAGGAATATCCCGCCGGCGCCGTCGCCCTCCTTGATAGGGGTCAGGGTATAGGACCAATAGGTCTCCTCGACCGTGCCGTTGCGCGCGAGCGGGAGCATCTGCGCTTCGAGCGTCCGGGCCCGGCCGCTCGCCATCACCTGCTCGAAATCGGAGGCGAGAAGGTGCCAGACGTCCTGCCATACCTCGCGGGCGGGGCGCCCGAGCGCGGCCTGGTAGCGCTCGGGGAGCACGTCGGCCCAAGCCTGGTTGTAGATCAGGCGAAAGTCCGGACCCCAATAGACCGCAGCGACCGAGCTGGAGGCGAGACAGAGATCGGTGGCTACGCGCAGGCTGGCGGGCCAGTTGCTGATCGGGCCGAACGGCGTCGCCGCCCAGTCGAAGCCGCGGGCGCTCACGTGGACACCCGCGGCCTCCCCGTCCCGGTTTTCCACTGGATTGGTCGACATCTTAATTGAACAGCCTCCGGCCGAACGAGCGCCTATAGCGTCCGCAACATCGCCGACAAAGTCGTAATAATGCTGGAGAAGTTAACCGCCGGCTTCGGACGGGACAGGGCGCGTCAGGCGAGCGCCGCCTGCTTTTCCTCGGCGAGCCGGTCGAGCTCGGCGCGGCTCTTCTTCTCGGCGGCAGACTTGAGCTGGCCGCAAGCGGCCATGATGTCCCGTCCGCGCGGGCGCCGCACGGGGGCGGAGATGCCGGCTTCGAAGATGATGTCGGAGAAACGCTGCACCCGCTCGGCATCCGAGCATTCATAGGGAGCACCCGGCCACGGGTTGAACGGGATCAGGTTCACCTTGGCCGGCAGCTTGTATTTCCGGATCAGCCGGACGAGCTCCCGCGCATCCTCGTCGCTGTCATTCTTGTCCTTCAGCATCACATATTCGAACGTGATGCGGCGGGCATTGTTGGCACCGGGATAGGCCGCGCAGGCCTCCAGCAGCTCCTCGATGCCGAACTTGCGGTTGAGCGGCACGATCTCGTCCCGCATTTCCTTCGTCACCGCATGGAGCGAGACGGCGAGGTTGACGCCGATCTCCTCGCCGGCGCGGGCCATCATCGGCACCACCCCCGAAGTCGATAAGGTGATGCGCCGCTTGGAGAGAGCAAGGCCGTCGCCGTCCATGACGATCCGGAGCGCGTCGCGCACATTGTCAAAATTGTAGAGCGGCTCGCCCATGCCCATCATGACGATGTTGGAGAGCATCCGCCCCTCCGGCTGCGACGGCCATTCGCCGAGCGCGTCGCGCGCCAGCATCACCTGCCCGACGATCTCGCCGGCGGTGAGATTGCGCACCAGCCGCATCGTGCCGGTGTGGCAGAAGCGGCAGTTGAGCGTGCAGCCGACCTGGCTCGACACGCAGAGCGTGCCGCGGTCCGCATCGGGGATGAAGACCATCTCGAAATCATGGCCGTCCGGCGTCTTCAGCAGCCACTTGCGGGTGCCGTCGGTCGAGACCTGCTGCACGACCACGTCCGGGCGTCCGATCACGAACCGCTCCGCGAACCATGCACGCTGTGGCTTGGCGATGTCGCTCATCGCGTCGAAGCTGGTGGCGCCGCGATTGTAGATCTGGTGCCAGATCTGCTTGGCGCGCAGCTTGGCCTGCTTCGGCTCCAGCCCGGCGTCGGTCAAAGCCTCGCGGATCGCGTCGCGCGACAGCCCGACCAGGTCGACGCGTGCGTCCTCGGCCGCGAACGCGGGACGCGGGACGGGAACCGGGTCGATATGCCCGGGGATCGGCATTGCAGCTGTCATATGGGCGCTATGTAGGTGAGCCGGGCCGATTTTGCTAGGCGGAGAGGGATGCGGCCGCGGCGCCGCCGCCGCCCGTGCCGAGGTGGATCACCTGCTCCACCCCGTCTTCGATGCAGGTGAGCGAGCCTTGCGGCAGGTTCGCCGCCACCGGCGCTCCGCAGTCCGGCCGGTGCGGCGCGCCGGTCAGGACGCCGCGTAGCACGCGCGAGGACACGCCGTGCATGATCACCAGCCGGTCCCCCTCTTCGCCCGCCTGCTCGTCGAGCCAGGCGCCGACGCGCGCGGCGATCTCGTCAAAGGATTCGCCGCCCGGTGGTATTTTGAACAGTCCGGTCGAAGCGTCGACAAAGGTGCCCACCGCCGCGCGGATGTCGCGATGGTAGAGCCCGCCCCACTCGCCCATGCGCATCTCGGCCAGCCGAGGATCGGTGCGCGCCGCATGCCAGTCGAGCCCGAGATGCTCGGCGACGATTGCCAGCGTCTGCAGCGCCCGGTCCGTCGGCGAGGCCCACATCGTCAGCGGCGGCGCGGGCCCGAGACGATCTCGCAGTGCCCGCCCCATCTCCTCCGCCTGCGCGAAGCCGGCGCGGGTCAGCGGCGTATGCGGCGCCTCGCCCTGTATCCGACCGACTGCGTTGAACACGGTCTCGCCATGCCGCGCAATGAAGTAGCGGCTCATGCGCCCCTGGCGCAGGCGATGGCCGCCGCGTCGATCGCGGTCGCGGCGCCGCGCAGCTGGTAATAGTCCCGCACGCGCAGCCCTCGCTCCGATCGCGTCTCGATGGTCATGTCGACGCCGCTCCGCATCGCAGTGACGATCTCGGCATCGGCGCGCGCATCGGGCGCCCAGGCGTTGGCGCCGCCGCCGACCAGCTGAAATGTGCGGTCGTCGATCCTGAGCAGCACCGCCGAGCCGGGGCGCTTCTCACGGCTGAGCCGGAAGTGGACCTGTCCCCGCACCTGCCGGGCCGGCCAATAGGCGACCGAGGCGAAAGGCTGCCACCCTTCGGCCTTGGGAGAACGGCTTGGCTCGGTGATCGCGAAGCAGCGCGGCGGCTGTTCGTCGCGAAAAGCACCCCACTTGGAAAAAATTCCGAGCGAGGCACGCTGCGCCGCAGCAGGATCGGCAAGTATCAGTAAGCAAAAGAAGAAAGCAAAAAGGCGAAACAAGCCGTTAATCTCCTGTAAATCCAGCCGATCTGTTTTCGCCACAATTCGTTTATCCGGCATTCAGCAGCGTTTCTGCAGCGCAACGAGCAGGGATGCCTTCAATCGGGATGTCCCACAGATCAGGGAGTTTCTTCAATGCGTAATTATCTTCTCGTTGCGTTGCTTTCCGCTACCGTCGCCACCCCCGCTTTCGCGCAGGACGCCGCGCCCTTCACCGGTCCGCGTGTCGAAGCGATCGTCGGGTACGAGACCACTGACGTCGAGAATGAGAATAGTGGCGGCGTCACCTATGGCGGCGCCATCGGCTACGACTTCCAACTCGGCGGCGCCGTTGCCGGTATTGAGGCGGAGTTGACCGACTCCACGGTCGATGAGTGCATCTCCGGTGTCGACGTGACTGGCGACGAGCTCTGCGCCCAGCTCGGCCGTGACATCTATGTCGGCGGCAGGATCGGCGCGGTTCTCGGCTCCAGCACCTTGCTCTACGCCAAGGCAGGCTATGTGAACGGCCGCGTCAACCTCCAGTATGACGCGCCGGGCAGCGCCGACGACTTCGACGACGGCGTCAACCTGGACGGCGTGCGTGTCGGCGCGGGCGTCGAGTTCGCGCTCAGCGGCAACGCCTACGCCAAGACGGAGTATCGCTACTCCAACTACGAAGCCGGTTACGACAAGCACCAGGTCATCGCCGGCATCGGCTTCCGCTTCTGACGCACAGGCAAGCGGGCGGCGGGCGCGGGGTCTCCTCGCGCCCGCTTTGCTGTACGAGGAAGTCGTTGCATCGCAGCAGAGTGCAAGATCGAGGCTATTCGCGAACGACTTCGGCCATCGTCGATCAACAATGGCTGATCGAGCCATGTTGCTGTTCGGCAACAGGGCTGCCCCGTTTATCTGAGGTTCATGAAACTTCCCGCCGACACGGGAATTGAGCCTCCCGTTCCCTGACGGGTTCCAAAATGAAATGGAGTTTTTGTATGCGAAAGTTGCTTCTCGCCACCCTTCTTGCTGGCACCGTTGCCGCTCCGGCCTTCGCGCAGGAAGCGAGCCCCTTCACCGGCTTCCGCGTCGAGGCGATCGGCGGCTATGACTCGCTGAAGTCCGGCGAGCGCGACGATGACGGCGTCGACACCGGCGATAACGAAGGCGACGAGTCCCTGGAGGGCGTCGTGTTCGGCGTCGGCGCAGGCTATGACTTCGATCTCGGCGGCGTCGTCGCCGGCATCGAGGGCGAGTTCACCGAATCGACCGGCGAGCAGGAGTCCGACGAGAGCCTCGACGGCATCAACTTCACGTCCAGCGTGGAGACCGGCCGTGACCTCTACATCGGCGGCCGCCTCGGCTTCCGCGTCGCCCCGTCGACCCTCGTCTACGGCAAGGCGGGCTACACCAACACCAGCATCGAGGCGGGCTTCGAGACCGCGGACGACCGCTTCGAGTTCGACACCAACGTCGACGGCTACCGGCTCGGCGTCGGCATCGAGCAGCTGTTCGGCCCGAACGCCTACGGCAAGGTCGAATATCGCTATTCGAACTACAGCAACCTCGACTTCAGCGACGACTTCGATCTCGACGATTTCGACGCCGAGGATTTCGACACCGATATCGACCTCGACCGTCACCAGGTCGTCGCCGCAGTCGGCTTCCGCTTCTAAGCGGCCAGTCCATCCGGACAGGGGAAAGGGTCGGAGCGGCAACGCTCCGGCCCTTTTTTCATGCGCCCTGACAACCCCCTAGCCCAGCCGCATAAGGGGCTCTACAACTCCCCCAAAGTACCACTTTGGGGGATACAATGAAGGCGACGATCGAACGGGCTACGCTCCTCAAGAGCCTCGGCCACGTCCAGTCCGTGGTGGAGCGCAGGAACACGATCCCGATCCTCTCCAACGTCCTCATCGAGGCGTCGGAGGAGGGCAATCTCCGCCTCATGGCGACCGATCTCGACCTCCAGATCAACGAGACCGTCCAGGCCAACGTCAGCCAGGCCGGCGCCACCACCGTCTCCGCCCACACCTTATTCGACATCGCGCGCAAGCTCCCCGAAGGCAGCCAGGTCGAACTCCACGCCGCCAGCGGCAAGATGCAGGTCAATGCCGGCCGCGCCCGCTTCAACCTCGCTACGCTGCCGCGCGACGATTTCCCGGTGATCGCCGAGGGCGAGTTGCCAACCGCCTTCGAGCTCCCGGCCGCGACACTCCGCCAGATCATCGACAAGACCCGCTTCGCCATCTCCACCGAAGAGACGCGCTACTATCTCAACGGCATCTTCCTGCACGTGACGGACGGCGAAGGTCCGGCCGGCGCGAGCCTCTTGAAGGCCGCCGCCACCGACGGCCACCGCCTCGCCCGCGTCACCGTGCCGCGCCCCGAAGGCGCACAGGGCATGCCCGACGTGATCATTCCGAGAAAGTGCGTGGCGGAGCTTCGCAAGCTGCTCGACGAGCTCGACGGCACCGTCGCCGTCTCTCTCTCGGAATCGAAGGTCCGCTTCGGCCTCGGCAGTGCGATCCTGACCTCAAAGCTGATCGACGGCACCTTCCCCGACTATAACCGCGTCATCCCGACCGCGAACGACAAGTTGCTCAAAATCGACCCGCGCAGCTTCGAGGAAGGCGTCGACCGCGTCGCCACCATCGCCAGCGAGAAGACCCGCGCCGTCAAGATGAGCCTCGACCGCGACCGCATTACGCTGTCAGTCACCTCGCCCGAGAACGGCACCGCCGCCGAGGAAGTCCCCGGCGACTATGCCGCCGACGGCTTCGACATCGGCTTCAACGCCCGCTACCTGCTCGACATCCTCAACCAGATCGAAGGCGACACCGTCGAAGTCCACCTCGCCGACGCCGCGGCGCCGACCCTGCTCCGCGAAAACGACAAGGCCGCAGCCCTCTACGTGCTGATGCCGATGCGGGTGTGAGGATGCGGCTCGCCGGCCTGGCGCTGGCGATCCTTGTCTTAGGCCATCCGGCATCAGCCGAAAACCCGCGCAAGGTCGCGATCGCCCCCGGGTCGAAAAAGGGCGCGCTCTTGTTCGAGGTGCCAGCCTGGCCGGCACATCAGATGATCGCCTTTTCCCGCAACGCGGCCGAGCGGCGGGCCGCAGAAGAAGAGCTGGTCGGCATCAAGCCGCGTCCCGCTGGAGAGGGCCCCTCCTTCGAGGTCATGGCTCTGCCGCCGGGCGAATATCGCCTGGTTGCCGTTTATCAGCAGAGCAAATGGGCGGCATGTCTTGCCAGCCGCACCATCCACGTGACCGTCAAGCCGGGGGCGATCTCCTATTTGGGAACTCTCGACACCCGGCCCACCCTGGCCAGCATCCAACGCAATGCGCAGGCGAACAAGCATGGCTACGCCGAAACCTTCCAGTGGCACCTTTATCGAACAGACGTTGTTGCCCCCCGGCTCACCGACCGGGATCCGAGCGGGCTTGCGCGGGCGGAACTCTTCGTCCGTGAAAACATGCCCCGAAGCTCGGCACCGGTCGGCTTGGCCGATCTCAAATGGGGCACCTTACCAAGTGATCGCCAGGAGCGGGCGCCCGAACAAATGCGACTGACGGCGTAGAGCCGGCCATTGTCGTGCCGAACATGGTTGACCTCGCCCGGCTTCTGCTGGCCTGAGTGCGAAGTGGTCCTTTCGCGCCTCTCCCTCACCGACTTCCGCTCCTATGCCGATGCGCTGATCGCCCCCGGCCCGGGCCTGGTCGTGCTCACCGGCGAGAATGGCGCCGGCAAGACCAACATATTGGAGGCAGTCTCACTGCTCTCCCCGGGCCGCGGCCTGCGCGGTGCGGCGCTGAGCGAGATTGCCCGCAGCGACGGCGCCGGAGGCTTCGCCGTGGCGGCACGGCTCGAGACGCCCCTCGTCGACATCGGCACAGGCACCCTCGCCTCCGCCCCCGAGCGCCGCCAGGTCCGCATCAACGGCGCCCCCTCCTCCGCCACTTCGCTTGCGGAATGGGTTTCGATCCTCTGGCTCACGCCGGCCATGGACCGCCTCTTCCTCGAAAGCGCAGGCGGGCGCCGGCGCTTCCTCGACCGGCTGGTGCTCGCGTTCGCCGCCGACCATGCCATGCACTCGGCCCGCTACGAGGCGGCGATGCGGGCGCGCAACAAGCTGCTTGCCGACGAAGGCCCGCCCGACAAGGGGTGGCTTTCGGCGCTCGAGGCACGGATGGACGAGCATGGCGCCGCCATCGCATCCGCGCGGGCGGCCGCCGTCGCTGCGCTGGGGGAGCGCCTTGCCCTGGTCCCCGACGGGCCTTTCGCCCGCGCCGGCCTTCGTCTCGAGGGCTGGACGGAGGGCGATCTCGCGCAGGAGCTGGCGCAGGGCCGTGGCCGTGACGCCGCTGCCGGCCGCACGCTCGCCGGCCCCCACCGCACCGATCTTGCCGTCACGCATCTCGGCAAAGGCCAGCCGGCGGAGCGCTGCTCGACCGGCGAGCAGAAGGCCCTGCTGCTCGGCATCATCCTCGCACATGCCGATCTCGTCGCAGATCGCTCCGGGCGCCGCCCGATCCTCCTCCTCGACGAGGTCGCCGCCCATCTCGACCCCAGCCGAAGGGCCGCCTTGTTCGACCGCCTCGCCAAGGCCGGGGGCCAAGTGTGGATGACGGGAACCGAGCCGTCGCTTTTCAGCGGCGTCACAGGCGCAAGCAGCTTTTTCGACGTCGCGGGCGGTGTGATTTCACCCGCCTGAAAGCGGCTTATTTCCTTGGGTTTCCGCCCTCTCGTCGCTATATAATCGACATGGCAACATCCCCCAGTGAAAACGCTTACGGCGCCGATTCCATCAAGGTGCTGAAAGGCCTCGACGCGGTTCGCAAACGGCCCGGAATGTATATCGGCGACACCGACGACGGCTCTGGTCTCCACCACATGGTGTTCGAGGTCTCGGACAACGCGATCGACGAGGCTCTGGCCGGTCATTGCGACCGCATCCTGATCACGCTCAACCCCGACGGCTCAGTCTCCGTCGAAGACAATGGCCGCGGCATCCCGACCGGCATCCACGCCGAGGAAGGCGTTTCCGCGGCCGAGGTCATCATGACCCAGCTCCATGCCGGCGGTAAGTTCGAGAACACCTCCGACGACAACGCCTACAAGGTCTCCGGCGGCCTCCATGGCGTCGGTGTGTCGGTCGTGAACGCGCTCAGCGAGTGGCTGGATCTCACCATCTGGCGGGACGGCGAGGAGCATTACATGCGCTTCCGCCTTGGCGATGCGGTCGCGCCGCTGAAGGTCGTCGGGCCCGCCGGCGACAGGAAGGGGACGAAGGTCACCTTCCTCCCCTCGCCGGCTACCTTCAAGATCGTCGAGTTCGACTTCGACAAGCTGGAGCACCGCTTCCGCGAACTGGCCTTCCTCAACAGCGGCGTCCGCCTGATCCTGACCGATGCGCGCCACGAGGAGGAGAAGTCGGTCGAACTATTCTACGAGGGCGGCATAGCCGCGTTCGTGCGCTATCTCGATCGCACCAAGACCGCGCTCATCCCCGAGCCCGTCTCGGTCACCGGCCAGCGCGAGGATATCGGCATCGACGTCGCCCTGGAATGGAACGACAGCTATTACGAGCAGGTCCTCTGCTTCACCAACAACATCCCCCAGCGCGACGGCGGCACCCACCTCGCGGCGTTCCGCGCCGCGCTGACCCGCACGCTCAACAATTACGCGGACAAATCCGGCGCGCTGAAGAAGGAGAAGGTCAGCCTCACCGGCGATGATATGCGCGAGGGCCTGACCGCGATCGTCTCGGTCAAGCTGCCCGATCCCAAGTTCAGCTCGCAGACCAAGGACAAGCTCGTCAGCTCCGAGGTCCGCCAGCCGCTCGAAAGCCTGATCGCCGACAAGCTCGCCGAATGGCTGGAGGAAAATCCGCAGCACGCCCGCACGGTCATTCAGAAAGTGATCGACGCCGCCGCCGCTCGCGAAGCGGCCAAGAAAGCGCGCGAGCTGACCCGGCGCAAGGGCGTGATGGACATCGCCTCCCTCCCCGGCAAGCTCGCCGACTGTCAGGAGCGAGACCCGGCCAAATGCGAGCTCTTCCTGGTCGAGGGTGACTCGGCCGGCGGCTCCGCCAAGCAGGGCCGCAATCGCGAGGTGCAGGCGATCCTGCCCTTGAAGGGCAAGATCCTGAACGTCGAGCGCGCCCGCTTCGATCGCATGCTGGGATCCAAGGAAGTCGGCACGCTCATCCAGGCGATGGGCACCGGCATCGGCCGCGACGACTTCAACGTCGAGAAGCTGCGCTACCACAAGATCGTGATCATGACGGACGCCGACGTCGACGGCGCCCATATCCGGACGCTCCTGCTCACTTTCTTCTACCGCCAGATGCCGGAGATCATCGAGCGCGGCCACCTCTACATCGCCCAGCCGCCGCTCTACAAAGTCGCCAAGGGCCGCTCCGAAGTCTATCTGAAGGATGACGCCAGGCTGGACGAATATCTGGTCGAAGCCGGCATCGGCGCAATGCGGCTCGACACCGCCGAAGGGGCGCGCTTCGGCGACGACCTCCGCTCGCTTGCCGACCACGCCCGCCGCGTGCGCGCGCTGATGCGATACGTGCCCAAACGCTACGATCCGGCGATCATCGAAGCGCTCGCGCTGACTGGCGCGCTCGACCCCGAGCTGAAGACCGAGCAACGGGCCGGTGCCGTCGCGCGCGCCGCCGCCTGGCTCCAGGCCGGCGATTCCGAATCCAGCTGGACCGGCGAGATCGGCGAGGACGGCAATTACATCCTCAAGCGCCTGTGGCGCGGCGTCACCGACTGGCACATCGTCGACCACAAATTCCTGGTCTCGGCCGAGGCGCGCAAGCTCCACAGCCTCACCCAGGAGCAGGCCCAAGCCTATGCGACCCAGTCGCGGCTCGTCTCGATGAAGTCGGCCGCCGCCGAGCAGGCGGAGGAAGAGGACCCGAACCCAGACAGCGACACGCCGCACGAAAAGGTGGAGGGCGTCCCCTCCGCCGACCGCGCGCCGGACAGCGGCCGCGGCGTCCTCGTCCGCCGTCCGACAGAGCTGCTCGAAGCGATCCTCGCCGCCGGCCGCAAGGGCCTGTCGATCCAGCGCTACAAGGGCCTGGGCGAGATGAACGCCGACCAGCTTTGGGAAACCACCCTCGACCCGGAAAACCGCTCCCTCCTCCAGGTCGAGATCGCCCAGGCCGATGTCGCCGACGAGATCTTCACCCGCCTGATGGGGGACGTCGTCGAACCCCGCCGCGACTTCATCCAGGAAAACGCCCTCAACGTCGCCAACCTGGACGTCTGACCCGGTGGCTGGCTTTTCCGCACAGGGATGGCCGGTACCCGCGAAGCCCCGCGCGACGATCCGACTGGAATGCGGCGCGTCGATCGATGACTCCAAGGCGCTGAAGAATTTCTCCGCCGGCTCCCGTGTCGGCGACACGCTCTTCCTCGGCGCGGACGAGCGGGCGGCGATCGATCGTCTCGTCCAGACCGGCCGCCATGCCTGGGGCAAGCATGAGCGCTTTGAGCTCAAGGACCTGCTCGACCTTGCAGATCCCGAGGCTGAGGCGGACGTGGAGGGGCTGGCGGCGGACGAGGACTGGCTGTGGGTGCTCGGCAGCCATGCCCGGACCCGTAACAAGCCGGAAAAGGCCGAGGACGAGTGCATCGACCTGACGCTTCTCGCCGATCTCAAGGACACGCGGCCGCGGTGCCTTCTGGCCCGCATCCCTCTTGCCGCGGACGAGAATGGACTGCGTACGCCGGTGCGGAAGGATGGGAAGCGCAAGGCGGGGCTCGTCCAGCAGACCAAGCATGGCAGCCTCCTGTCGAAGGCGCTCAAGCACGACGCACTGCTCGGCCCTTTCACCCGCCTTCCGGCCAAGGAGGGCGGGCTCGATATCGAGGGGATCGCCGTCTGCGACGATCGGGTTGCGCTCGGCCTCAGGGGACCGGTGATCGCCAGCCATGCCGTGCTACTCGAGCTCCGGATCGAGCCGAAGGCTTCGGGGCGGCTGCACATCAAGGGAGAACCGGTGAAGCGGCTGCTGGCGATGGAGGGGCTCGGCCTTCGCGATCTCAAGCGGTGCGGCGACGATCTCGTCATCCTCGCCGGTCCGACCACCGGCCTCAGCGGCCCCTGCGCGCTCTATCGCTGGCGCGGCTGGGCAGACGATCCGCCGCAGGACCCCGAGCGTGTCCGCCTCCACCGGCCTGAGCGCATCCTCGAGCTTCCCTTCGGCCGCGGCGAGGACCATCCGGAGGGGCTGGCGCTTTGGGGCGACAACGGCGAGGCGCGGCAGATCCTGGTCATCTACGACAGCCCGTCCAAAGGCCGCCTCGACAAGAAGAGCGGCGCGATCACCGCCGATCTGTTCGACCTGCCCGCTTAGAGTTGCGGTAGAGTTCCACCACCCGATCGACCGGCAGCGCCTCGATGCGGGCGCCGTTGCTCTCCATCGTCTCGGCCTTGAACTTCGAGTTCAGCACCGCTTCCTCAGTCGCCTCCACGACCGCCTGGAAAAGCGGCGTGATGCGGTCGTTGGGGAGTTCCTCGACTGCGCTAACGGCGCTCCGACGCGCAGGCGTTCGCCGCACCGCCTCGCTGGTGGAGAAGGCCACCGCATAGTCGCCGGAGCCGTTGGTGATCGGCGATCCGGTGCGGGCAATGCCGAGGAAGGTGCGGGCCGCGAGCCGCTTCAGGTTGCGGTCGGAGAGCGGGGCATCGGTCGCGACGACGATGATCACCGATCCGTCGCCGCTGCCGCCGGCCAGCTCGTCCTTCAGCATGTATCGGCCGAGCGCCTGCCCGACCGGCACGCCGGCGACGCTCAGCACGCCGCCATAATTGCTCTGGACGAGCACGCCTACGGTCCAGCCGCCGAGGCTAGCGGGGAGGCGGCGCGAGCTGGTGCCGATGCCGCCCTTCCAGCCGAAGGCGACGGTTCCCGTCCCCGCGCCCACCGCGCCTTCCGCTACGGGCCCAGACTTCGCCGCCGCGATCGCAGCCAGCCCATGCGCCTTTGTCACGTGCCGCGCGCGGATGTCGTTGAGGAAGCCGTCATTGGTCTCGCCGACCACGGCATTGACCGAGCGCACCTGCTCGTTGCCCGGGCGGTTGATCGTCCACTCGATCGCCGCCGCCGCGGCTTCCGGAACGGACATGGTGTTGGTGAGCAGGATCGGCGTCTCGATCTCGCCCAGCTCCTCGATCTGGGTGGAGCCCATGAACTTGCCGAAGCCGTTGGCGAGCGCAAAACCTCCGGGCACCTTGTCCTGGAACAGGTTACCGCCATGCGGCAGCACCGCTGTCACGCCGGTGCGGACGTTCGTTCCCTCAATCAGCGTGACGTGGCCGACCGTCACGCCCGCCACATCCGTGATCGCATTGAGCGGACCTGCGGGGAGGATGCCGATCTCGATCCCCGCCTCCCGAACACGGTGACGTTGAGCGGCGGCATCGGCGGAAGTCGGCATGGCAAGCAGCATAGCCAGCCCGAGGCCGACCGGAAGAGCGCGCAGGGTCATGAGCCGAGGCTGCGGCAATCCGGCGCACTCCGCAAGCGTCAGAAAACCGGCGACTTGGCGAGCGACCTAGCGGTTTCGAGCATCATCCTCTCTCTCAATGCGGCGGCAGCATCCCCTGGACGATGTCAATCGCCGCGGGACGTTCTGCGCCCGCGATCCTCACCATGTAGAGGCTGTGCGTGCCCGACGCGTCGGGGTCGTGATATTCCACGGCGATACACTGCCCTTCGGCGAAGCGGGTGAGGTCGCCTTCGCACGGCGTGCTCATGACGCGCTTGATGAGATCTGGCGTCAGCCGGCGCAGGATGCCGCGGGCATCGGCGCAGTCCGCTTCGGACATGTCGCCCGTGCGCTCGTCGATGCGCATCTGGCGGCAGGTGAGGCGAAGCGGGCCGGGGTTTCGCTGCGCCTGCTCCGTCAACCGCGCCGCTCGATGGAGCACCTCGGCGGATGGCGCCTCGCTCCAGCCCCAATAAGGCTGGCCGACGCGGCAGGCCCGCGGAACACCGCCGCTCAGGGTCGAACCGACTACCCGGAAGCGGCGCTCCGGCACGGTGAAGACGGGACGCAGCGGCGGATCGAGGCGCTGCGTGTCGCTGAGGCTGTTCTCATTTTCGATCCGAAAACCGACGCCCCAGCCGACGATCCCGCAGACGCCCGCTGGCCCGGCCGGCCGCGGTGCCTGCCACAGATAGGCCGAAGTGAGCACGCCCCAGCGAGCCGGGAACAGCTCGGCCGCAGCGATGCCCGGCGCCTCGGCCGGCAGGATCCAGCCTGCCAGATCGGCCGCCGACATGGCTTCGATCTGCCGCTGCGGCCGCGAGGTGGGCTGCAGCGAAGGCAGCGGCGTCGGCTCGGCGGCGGTGCTGCCGGTGAAGGCCGCATCGCTTGCCGAGCGAACGCTGGGACTGACGGGGTTATCGGATTGAGTGGCACAGGCGCCGACCGACACGCTACACAGCAACACTACGCAACCGCGCATAAACCTCTCACGCCACAGGAGAAGCATCCCTTAGGCTGCGGCGGGGCTCAGTCCCGCCCGCCGCCGCCGCTATTCTGCTTGTGGCCGGTGCGGCTGTTCTCGTTGCGGTCGTCGCGCTGCTTCTTGTCGCCGCCTTTGTCCTCGCGCTGCCACTGGTCGAAATCGCCCTTCTTCTTGTTGTCGGTCATGCCTGGTCTCCTTCGCCAGGCTCAACGGACGGCTCAGGCAGCGGTTGCGCGCGACAGGATCTCCTCGGCAACGCGGTGCGTCCGCTCATTGTCGACGTCGATGGCAAGGCGTCCGTCCCTCATCACCAGTGGCTTGATGCGCACCTTGAAGCGCCTCGAGACGTGGCCGAAAATCTGCTCGATCGTGTTGCGGCCGAGCTTGAAGCGGATGAGATTGAGGATGCCGAACGCCTTGATCACCCGCTCCGGCTTCTTCGCAAACTGGCCGCCGTGGCGGAACGCCTCCGTTGCCTTCAGCGCCGTCTTGCTGCCGATCCAGAACATGTTGCAATTGGAGAAGCCGCCGTCCCGGAATTCGTAGAAGCGGCGCTGACCGTCCGGATGAGCGGCGCGGATATCCTCCTTCTTCGCCATCACCGCCCAGGCATGAGCCTGGTCCTGCGATGCCGTCTCGGCGAGCGTGCGCAGCGAGTCCGGCGTCATCAGAACGTTGTCGGCGGTGGTGACGATCAGCGGAAAGCCCGCCGTCTCGCTCGCCGCGACGATGCTGTCGACGATATGCTCCTGCGCCTCGACCGCCTTCAGGCGCCGCCGCTCGATCAATTTGCGCACGATCGGCTCGCCCTCAATGATCGAGAAATCCTCGATCGAGACGAAGATCGGCGCCTCCGGAAAGGCGCGATCGACGATCTCCAGCACCCGGGAAATCATCGCCTTCCCGAGCACCGGCACCAGGCATTTGTGGCTGACGCCGAACGCCTCGGCGAGCGGATCGAGACCGGCATTGCGGCGGCCGGCCAGCACCAGCACATTGGGTGAGCTACTCATGTACGCCTGCGTAACGTCCTCAGCCGGTTTGGGAAGAGGCTCAGGCGGCGCGGCCCTCGATCGCCTTCTGGCGACGGCGCTGGACCGAGGAGCCGATGCCCATCGCCTCGCGATATTTGGCGACGGTGCGCCGGGCGATGTCGAAGCCCTTGGCGCGGAGCAGGTCGACCAGCTGATCGTCGGAGAGGACGGCGCGCGGGCTCTCGGCCATGATCAGCGCCTTGATGTGGCTCTTCACCGCCTCCGCCGAGACGGCATCGCCGCCGTCGGCGCTCTGGATGCCGCTGGTGAAGAAATATTTGAGTTCGAACATGCCGCGGTCGCAGGAGACATATTTGTTCGAAGTGACGCGGCTGACCGTCGATTCGTGCATGCCGATCGCGTCGGCGACGGTCCGCAAGGTGAGCGGCCGCAGATGCGCGACGCCGTGGCGGAAGAAGCCGTCCTGCTGCTTCACGATCTCGGTGGACACCTTGATGATCGTCCGGGCGCGCTGGTCGAGCGCCTTCATCAGCCAGTTGGCGCTGGCGAGGCAGTCGGACAGCCATGCCTTGGACTGCTTGTCCTGCGGGCCTGACGCAAGCTCCGCATAATAAGAGCGGTTGACGAGCAGCCTTGGCAGGGTCGCGCTGTTGAGCTCGATTGCCCAGCCGGTGCCGCGGCGGCCGACGAATACGTCCGGCACGATTGCGTCGACCTGGTCGCCCTGGCCGAAGCGGCAGCCGGGCTTGGGATCATAGGCGCGAAGCTCGCGGATCATGTCCGCCAAATCCTCGTCGTCGACGCCGCAGATGCGCCGCAGCGCGCCGAGATTGCCCTTGGCGACATAGTCCAGATTGTCGATCAGCCGCGCCATAGCCGGATCGTAGCGGTTCGCCTCCTTCGCCTGGATGGCGAGGCATTCGGACAGCGATCGGGCGCCGACCCCGGCCGGATCGAAGCTCTGGACGATGGCGAGGACACGCTCCACCTCGGCAAGCGGCACGCCAAGTCGCTGTGCGAGCTCGAGCAAGGAATCCGCGAAATAGCCGGTCTCCTCGATGGCGTCGATGATCTGGCCCGCGATGATGAGGTCGGTGCCGGTCAGCACCGCGCCGGCCTGCGCGCTCAGATGCTCGTGCAGGGAGACGCCGCCGCTGGCGAACTCTTCATAGTCGGGACCGTCGCCGCCCGCGCTCGCGCTGGTCGATAGCCCTTCCAGCCCGAGCCCACCGTCCATGCCGCGCATCGAATCGGCGGCGCTGTCCTGGTGAAAGGCTTCGCTGTCATAATCGACGTCGAGTGGCGCGTCGGCCGCGGCATCCCCGCTCTGGACGAGAAGATCGACCGTGGCAGGCTCCTCGCCTTCACCGACGCCGGCATCCGTCTCGGGAGCCTCCGCATGGGCTTCCTCGTCGCCGCCGCTGCTGTCGAGCAGTGGGTTCTTCTCGATCTCTTCGGCGATAAAGCCTTCGATCTCCAGGTTCGACAGCGCCAGCAGGCGGATCGCCTGCTGCAGCTGCGGGGTCATCACCAGCTGCTGGCTTTGCCTGAGGTCGAGGCGAGGCCCGAGACCCATGACGGTTACAGCTCGAAGCTCTCGCCGAGGTAGAGGCGGCGCACATTTTCGTCGGCGACCAAGGCCTCGGGGCTGCCTGCGAACAGCACCTGGCCATCATAGATGATGCAGGCGCGGTCGACGATGTCGAGCGTCTCGCGGACATTGTGGTCGGTGATCAGCACGCCGATGTCGCGCTTCTTCAGCTCCATCACGAGGCCGCGAATGTCCGAGATGGAAATGGGGTCGATGCCGGCGAACGGCTCGTCGAGCAGCATGATCGACGGATCGGCCGCGAGCGCGCGGGCGATCTCGCAGCGCCGCCGCTCGCCGCCCGACAGCGCCATGGCGGGGGCATCGCGCAGCCGCTGGATGTGGAACTCGTCGAGAAGTTGCTCCAGCCGCTGCTGACGGACCCGACGGTCCGGCTCCGCGACCTCGAGCACCGCCATGATGTTCTGGCTGACCGTCATGCCGCGGAAGATCGACGTCTCCTGCGGCAGATAGCCGAGGCCGAGGATGGCGCGGCGATACATCGGAAGGCCGGTAATGTCCTCGCCGTCGAGGAGAATGCGGCCGCTGTCGGGCTTCACGAGGCCCATGATCGAATAGAAGCAGGTCGTCTTGCCGGCGCCGTTGGGGCCGAGCAGGCCGACCACCTCGCCGCGCTCCACATGGAGCGAGACGTCGGTCAGGACGATCTTGCGATCATAGCTCTTGGCGATCGAGACGACCGAGAGACCACGCGTCGGATCGCCCGCCATCGCGGCTTCGAGCGGCCTTTCGATTGCGGCACTGTCGTTCATGCACCCCCGCTAGCACGCCCCCCGGCGCAGGCGAAGCGCCAAGCGCTCCGACTGGCAAGCTTCGTGCATGACTTGTCCGAAAAGGTCGAGACCGTTCGAAGCCAAACCATTCAGATTGCGCCGAACTGTTGCGCTTTAATCGCGCTTTTGCGGGACGGTGAAGGTGCCGGTCACGCGTCCGCCGGTGCCGGTGGTCGTGCCGGCGGGTCCAGCCGCGGCGCGGCCGCCGCCGTCCATCACGGCCCGCCCGCTCTCGAGATCGAGCACGAGGCGGCCGCCGCGCACCTGCGATTCGCCGCGGGTCAGCACGACGCCGCCGAGCAGCGTGATGAGCCGGTTGTTCAAATCATAGATCGCGAACTGGCCCACTGCTGTCTCGGAGGGGCTTCGCACCGTCACACCCCCGCTCGCGTCGATACGCTGGATCTGGATCCCGCCGGCATCGGAATAGGCGACGGTGACCCGGGCGGCGCGCAGCGTGAGATCGGCCTGCGTCGCGACCACGTTCCCCGAGAAGACGGCGCGATCCGCCCGGTCCTGCACCTCGATGCGGTCCGAAGCGACGGTCACCGGCGCGTTGGTATTATGCCCCTGCAAAGCGGAGGTCGCTTCCTGCCCCACGGCCGGTGCGCCGACCAGAAGCGATACGAAAGCCGCCGCTAGAGAGATGCCGAGCCTCTTCATGATCGCTATCTGAGACCGCCCTGCTCGATATGCAAGCGGGCGCGCCCGGTGAGGACGACCTCGCGGCTCGGCAGGTCGACCGTCATTCGGTCGGCTGAGAAGCGGCCGAGCGGGATGCGGCCGTCAACCCGGCCCCGACTGGCCATCGTGCGGGTGTTGAGGTCGACCGCCACGTCGCGCGTCTCCAGCCGGTAGCCGTCGGCGGCGCTGAACAGGATCGGCCCGATCACGTTCACCTTCTCCGCTTCCATGTCATAACGCCCCCTGTCGGCTTCGATCAGCGCCGGACCGCTGGTGAGCGCCATCCGCGCTTCCATGCCGCGGACGTCCACCACCGGATCGCGCGAGGACACCTGCACGGCCGACGCTGCATCGAGCGTGAACGGCCGCCCCTGATCGTCCTGGCCGCGGTAGCGCGCGGTCTGCACGCGCATGCGCTCCTTGGTCGTCTCGACCTTGTTCTTGTCGAGGATGAAGCTGATCTCCGGGCCCTTCTGCAGCGGCGCCATGGCGAGATAGGCGGTCAGCACGCCGATGAGCGCCGGAAGGCCGATCTTCATCAGCCGCACGATCACGTCGTGAGCGCCGCCCGGCGCCGCCCAGCCCTGTTTCCTCACCCGCTCGCGGGCGGCAGCTTCAGACATGCCGGTCAGACATGGGCGAAGATGTCCTCCTCGGGCCAGCCGGCGAGGTCGAGACGGGCGCGGTGCGGCAGGAAGTCGAAGCAGGCCTGGGCGAGCTGCGTCCGCCCTTCCCGCGCAAGCCGCTCGTCGAGCTTCTCCTTCAACGCGTGAAGGTAGCGCACGTCGGTGGCGGCATATTCCTTCTGCGCGTCGCTGAGCTCGGGCGCCCCCCAATCAGAGGATTGCTGCTGCTTCGAAACTTCGTGACCGAGCAGCTCCTTGACGAGCTCCTTGAGGCCATGCCGGTCGGTATAGGTCCGCACCAGCCGCGACGCCGTCTTGGTGCAATAAACGGGGCCAGCCATGACGCCCAGATAAGCCTGCATGATCGCCAGGTCGAAACGGGCGAAATGATAGAGCTTCAGCCGGCTCTGGTCGGCGAGCACCGCCTTCAGGTTGGGCGCGGCATAAGTGCTGTCCGGCGCGAAGCGGACGAGATGCTCGTCGCCGCGGCCGTCGGAGATCTGGACGACGCAAAGCCGGTCACGGTTCGGGTGGAGCCCCATCGCCTCGGTGTCGATGGCGACGGGCCCGGGGGCGAGCACGCCCTCGGGCAGGTCTTCTTCATGGAAACGCACGGTCATGAGGAGGGCATAGGCGCAAGCGCGGCCCGCCTCAATGGCCGCCGTCGCCCGTCTTTTCCCGCCGATCCTTGCGCCGCCGCGAGATGATGTTGAGCGTCTCGACGCCTGCCGAAAAGGCCATTGCGGCGTATATATAGCCCTTCGGGACGTGCACGCCAAAGCCGTCGGCGATCAGCACCGCGCCGATCATCAGCAGGAAGCCCAAGGCGAGCATCACCACCGTCGGGTTCTTGTTGATGAAGTTCGCCATCGGATCGGCGGCGACCAGCATAACGACGACCGCGACGATCACTGCGATCACCATGATCGCCAGATAGTCCGTCATGCCGACCGCGGTGAGAATCGAATCGATCGAGAAGACGATGTCGAGCAGCACGATCTGACCGATCGCCGCCCCGAAGGTCAGCGTCCCGCGCGGCGCATCGAACATGTCGTCGCTGGGATGCGGATCGACATTGTGGTGGATTTCCTTGGTCGCCTTCCAGACGAGGAACAGGCCGCCCGCGATCAGGATCAGGTCGCGCCAGGAGAATTGGGTCTCGAACGCCGGTTCGCCGTGCGTGCCCGGCGGGCCGGTGATGCCGAGGTCGAAGACGGGTGCGGTGAGGCCGACCAGCCAGGCGATCATCGACAGCAGGGCGAGCCGCATGCCGAGGGCAAGGCCGATGCCGATCCGCCGCGCTTTCTGCCGCTGCTCTTCAGGCAATTTGTTCGACAGGATCGAGATGAAGATAAGATTGTCGATGCCGAGCACGACCTCCATCACCACCAACGTCACCAGAGCGGCGACCGCCGCCGGATCGCTGAAGATGCCGAGAATGTCGCCCACGTCGCCCTCTTTTTCGGTTTCGGTTGGGCGCCTCTCTGTCGCAAATCGGCTTGCGTCGCCACCCGAAAGCGCCTCTGGGGCCGCGATGCAAAAGGCGACTCGCAGTGGGCTGCCTTTTGCGCTACAGAAATCAAAGGTGCGCCGTGATTCCGCGCCGAAACCGTTTGCGCGTTTGCCCAGCGCGGTGGTTCTTGAACAGGGTTGGGCGCGGGAAAGAATGAGACGGCATGAGTTTTGACAGAGGGCGTCGCGGCGATCGCGGCGGGCGCGGCAGAGACAAGCGCGACGGTTTCGGAGACGACAATTTCGGCAGCTCCTATGGCGGTGATCGCGGCGGCTTCGGCGGCGGCGGCGACCGTTTCGGCGGCGGTGGCGGCTACGGCGGCGGCGGTGATCGCTACGGTGGCGGTGGCGGCGGCGGTTACGGCGGCGGCGGCGGTGGATATCGCGGCGGCGGCGGTGGCGGCTTTGGTGGTGGCGGCGGCGGCGGCTTCGGCGGCGGCCGTGGCGGCGGCATGCCCCCGCAGGTCGTTGGCGAAGGCAAAGGCGTCGTGAAATTCTTCAACGGCCAGAAAGGCTTCGGCTTCATCGTCCGCGATGATGGCGGCGAAGACGTGTTCGTCCACATTTCGGCCGTCGAGCAGGCGGGCCTCACCGGCCTCGCCGAAGGCCAGCCGCTCGAATTCACGCTCGTTGATCGCGGCGGTCGCATCTCTGCGACCGACCTCAAGATCGAGGGCGAGCCGATGCCGGTCACCGATCGCGGGCCTCCGCGCGAGCGTGAAGGCGGTGGCGGCTTCGGCGGCGGCGACCGCGGCGGGCCGCAGCGCCAGCTCACCGGCGAGAAGGCCTCCGGGACAGTCAAGTTCTTCAACGCGATGAAGGGCTTCGGCTTCATCAGCCGCGACGACGGTCAGCCCGACGCCTTCGTCCACATCTCGGCCGTCGAACGCGCCGGCATGGTCTCTCTCAACGAGGGCGACCGCCTGGAGTTCGAGCTCGAGGTCGACCGCCGCGGCAAGACGGCGGCGGTGAACCTGACGCCGATCCAGTAAGGCTTCCGCTCCGGCGGATCAGAGGCCCGGCCGCTCACCCGAGCGCGCCGGGCTTTTTGTCGGTCCCGGATGGTCGGCAAGCATGAACAATAGCGGGGTGACTGCTCCTGCTCAGCTCACCATCCGGCGCAGCGTCTCGATCGTATCCGCCTCGTGCGCCGGCTTGTCGCGGCGGATGCGCGACACCCGCGGGAAGCGCATCGCCAGTCCCGATTTGTGCCGCCGGCTCTCGTGGATCGAATCGAAGGCAACTTCGAGCACCAGGCTCTTCTCCACCTCGCGCACCGGTCCGAAGCGCTGCACCGTATTGTTGCGGACGAACCGGTCGAGCCACATCAGCTCCTCGTCCGTGAAGCCGAAATAAGCCTTGCCGACCGGCAGCAGCTCCCCCTCCGGGCTCCAGCAGCCGAACGTATAGTCGGAATAATAGCTCGAGCGCTTGCCGCTCCCCCGCGCCGCGTACATCAGGACGCAGTCCGCGTTCAGCGGATCGCGCTTCCACTTGTACCAGTGGCCGACGCGGCGACCCGCCACATAGGGGCTGTCGCGCCGCTTCAGCATCACTCCCTCAATCGAGGCGTCGCGCGAGCCGGCGCGGATCTCCTCCAGCTCCTCAAAGCTCTTCGCCTCGATCAATGAGGAGATGTCGAAGCGCTCCGGATCGAGCTTCGGCACGAACGCCTCCAGCCGCGCCCGCCGCTCCTGCCAGGTCAAAGAGCGCAAGTCCTCAGGGCCATCGAATAAGACATCGTAGAGCCGGACGAAGGCGGGATAGTCGCTCAGCATCTTCGCGGACACGACCTTGCGTCCGAGCCGTTGCTGGAGGGCGTTGAAGCTCGCCGCCGCCCCGCCATGCTCCTCGGCCCCCTGGAACTCGCCTTTCACCAGCAATTCGCCGTCGACGACCCCGTCGCAGTCGAATGATTCAGCCACTTCGGGAAAGCTGCGAGTGATGTCGTCGCCGGCGCGGCTGTAGAGCCGCGTCTCGCCGCCGACCCGGACGATCTGGACGCGGATGCCATCCCACTTCCACTCCGCCGCGTAATCCTCCATCGACACCCGCGTGTCCTCGAGACCGTGCGCCAGCATGAAGGGCCGGAAGACCGGCACGTTGCTGGCGGTGGGCTGCTCCCCCCTTCCCTCCGCCCAGGCGAACAGTGGGGCGTAGGGCGGCCCTATCCCGTGCCACACTTCCTCGACGGCATCGACATCGAGCCCGAACGCCTCGGCCAGCGCCACCTTGGCCAGCCGCGCCGAGACTCCGATCCGGAGCTCTCCGGTCGCGAGCTTGAGCAATGCGAACCGCCCGCTGGCGTCGAGATGGTCCAGCATTTCGGCGAGCACCGCCGGCGCCTCCGACCGGCCGAGGCCTGCCAGCCGCTCGACGACATTGCCGATCCTGAGCGTGCCGTCGTCGATGTCGCTCGGCTGCTCCAGGCGCTTCGGCCACAGCAGCGACACCGTCTCAGCCATGTCGCCGACATAATCCCGGCTCATATGGAACAGCACCGGATCGACCCGCTCCTCGGTAATGGCCCGGATCAGCGCCGGCTTCACCGCCTTGATGTCCAGCTCACCCGTCAGCGCAGCCAGCGCATAGCCGCGATCCGGATCGGGCGTGCGCCTCAGATAATCGCCGATCAGCTTCAGCTTGGCGTTGCGCGAGCGGGTATAGACGAGAGCGTCAAGCAGCTGGGAGAAGTCACGCATCGCGATCAGGCAACCGGTTGGGCCAAGTCGTTTCGCCCCGGCTCGCCAAGGCTTCCGGCGAAGAAGCGGCGGACGCGAGCGCGATATTCCTCGGATCTCAGCTTGCTGACCTCGACATGATCAGCCTCGACCATCCAGAGCTGCTTGGCGCCCTGCGCCGCTGCGAACAGCGCCCGTGAATCGGCGGGTGTGGTGTCCCTGTCCTCCATTCCGCCGATCAAGAGCAACGGTCCGCGATAGCGCCGCAGCCCCTCCCTGGGCGATATCAATTCAGGCGCGACCCCGTATCGGAAATAGGATTGGTAGCTCAGCAACGGCTCCGACATGGCGGTGAGCACCGGCACGCCCGCGCGATCGAGCCGGTTGGCGATGGCCGTGCGAATGTCCGGATAGACGCCCTGCAGCACCAGGGCATCGACTGGCAGCGGCCCTCTGGGCCCCAGCAAGGCGGCCGCTCCGCCGAGCGACACTCCGATCACGCCTACCTTTCGACCAGGGGCGTCCTTGCGAAGCCACGCCAGCGCCGCCGCTGCGTCGCCCGCCTCGAGCCAGCCGAATGTCCGCTCGGTCGCAGCCGAGCCCCCGTGACCACGAAAATCCAGTGCAAAAACGGAATAGCCGAGACCGTTCAGCCACTCGGCATTCTCCTGGAACATCGCCCGCGACGCTTTGATGCCGTGGAGCAGCAGGATCGCCGGTGCATCTCGCTGCGCGCCCGGCCAGTAGGTACCGGCAAGCGGCGTGCCGTCTTCCGACCGCAGGCTGACGAGCCTCGCCGGCGCCTCTGGTGGCAGCACCACGCGGTTGAAAGGCCGCGCGATGATCGATCCGACCGCCCACACCGCCGCCAAGCCGAGCAGCCCGAGCAGCAGCAGGACGGCGGCGAAACGAACCGGCTTCATGGCCACCAGATTGGCACGGTCCTGCCCTTTGGCAAACCGATGCCGATCAGTCGGCATGCGGCGAGGTGAGTTCGAGCCCCCGGACGTGCCCGGCGAGTTGACCGCTGGCGAGGTTCTTGGCCTTGGCTTCCACTTCGATGTCGCACCAGGCGAGATGCTCGGCCACCAGATCATTGACGCGCAGGTTCCACATCATGTCGCTGTGCCCGCGCAGCTCGCTCGCCTTGAACCCGGCCGCGCTCAACTCGGCATAATCGGGCCGCTCCTCGTCAAGCAGCTCGGAATAGAGGCTCTCCCGCGAGACAGAGATATGTGCCGCCGGCCGCACCCCCCGCCAGCTCGCCTTCAGCCGATCCACCCGCGGATCGTCCGGTTCGAGATATTCGCCGCGGCTGTGGATCCAGTGATGATGGAAATCGACGACCAGGGCAACTTCCTCCGCGAGCGGCAGAAGGTCGTCGACGCCGAAGCTGAGCTCGTCATTCTCAATCGTGACTAGGTCGCGCGCCGCCTGAGGCAGGCGCCTGAGGCCGGCGCGCAGCCCCTCGATGCCTGCCGAAGCGGCCCCGCCATGGATGTTCACATGCGCACCCTCGGGATGCCAGCCGCCGCCGAAGCCGAGCATCGCCATGATCTCGACATGCTCCATGATGTCGGTGAGAGCGTTGGCGAGTGCCGCCTCGCTTTTCGTGGCAAGGATCGCATGCTGGCCAGGATGCATGGAGAGGCGGATGGCGTTGGCTCGCGCGAACGCGCCCGAGCCTGCGAGCCGCCGCTCGATCAGCCGGCGGAAGTCGGCGTCCGTGTAGAGATGCTTCGTCCCCGCATGGGACCAGCCCGGCAGGAAGCCGCTGACAATACGGAACATGCGCTCGAGCGGCGGCAAGGCGGCAACGAAGGCGAGCTGCGCATCGAGGGCGTCGAGATTGTGCGCCACCACTTCGGAGAGCTTCTCGAAACCGTCGATGGGTCCGAGGCGCGCCAGCTGGGCGAGAGTGACGCGGCGCATGTTGAGCCGCCTTTCCTCCGCGGCATCGCCAGTGGGCGAGACGAAGGTGCAGCAAAATCCGATCCGCGGCTGGATTGCGAGACTCATGCGCCCATAACCGCGTAGCCGCGCTTTTGGGTGCGTCAGATCAGGCGGAGCGCATTGACTGCGACCACGAGGCCCCCGAACAGGAACAGGATAGCGACGCCGTAGCGGATCGGCCGCAGCGGCAGGGTGTCCTGAAATCTGCCGCCAAGCAGGGCCGCCGGCGTGGAGGCGGCAAGGACGCCGGCCGTCGCGCCGCCCGCCGCCAGCACCATCGCATCATATTGCGCGGCGACGGCGAAGGTCAGGAACTGCGTCTTGTCGCCGAACTCGGCCAGGAAGAAAAGGATCGCGCTGGTGAGGAACGCTCCGAGGCGCCAGCCTTGGCCGATCGCGAGCGGCTTCTTGTCGAAAAAGCTGGTCGCCCCCGCATAGATGAGCGCCACCGCCACCAGAAGCGAGATGGCGCGCAGGGTAATCCCGTCATTCACCAGGGCGCCCGCGACGCTCGCGATAAGGGCGTTGGCCAGCCCGCCGACGGCGACGCCGGCAAGGATCGGGAGCGGCCGGCCGAACCGGACGGCGAGAAGGGCGACGAGAAGCTGCGTGCGATCGCCGAACTCGCCGAGCGCGGCGGCCAGGAAGCTGATGAGGAGGGCGTCCACTTGAGTGTCGTCAGGCTCCGAAGCGGACCGAGATGGAGGCGATCATCGCTTCCCCGGCGGCTTCGTCAAGCCGCGTGCAGCCGATCGCATCCTGCAGCCGGTCCAGGTAGAGCGCCGTCTCGCGGCCGCCGCAGCTGCTCGCCCGCGCCGCCCGCTCGAGCGCCTGGCCGAGGCGCACGACGGGCGTCAGGCCGTAGGCGGAGGCGAGCTGGCAGATGCCGGCGACGTTATGGGCGAAATCCCGCGGTCCCCGCCGAGTGGAATAGCTTCTGAGCGTGGCGAGGCGCTCGCACAGTTCCGCCCGGACAAGCATCATAGCATCGTGGTTGGCATGCATCCTACGGCTCCCACCGCTTAGGACCAGCATGGGCGCTTATGCTTACAGGCCGGTTAAAGAGCGGGTCGTCTTGACAAAGGCGGCGGGAGGATGCACGGGCCTCCGCCGAACGGGCGGCTTTGCGCCGCCTTCATTTTTTCGACAACTCAGGATCCGAAGAGGCTGCCATGGCCAAGCCGACGACCGTCAAGATCAAGCTCGTGAGCACCGCCGATACCGGCTTCTTCTACGTCACCAAGAAGAACCCGCGGAACATCACCGAGAAGATGACCTTCCGCAAATATGACCCCGTCGCGCGCAAGCACGTCGAGTTCAAGGAAGCCAAGATCAAGTAAGCCGCCGCGGGCTGAGGCTCGCGACGCTGGGCAGCCAGGGGCGCCACCGCGCAAGCGGGCGGCGCCCTTCACGCGTTCAGGTCATCCGGCTAGCCCTAGTCAGCCGCCGGCCGGAAGCGCCGACGCCGCTCCTCGATCTCGCATCGGAAGTGAGGCTTGATCTCGCTGTTCACGAAGGCGCCGGCCGACTCCGCCGTCAGCAGCGCGTCGTAGATCGGGCGGGGCACATCGAAATAGCTGTAGCGGTCGCCGCCCGCATACCAGATGTCGAGGAGCTGGCGGTCATCGTCATATTCCGCACGCTCCACGGCGCTTGAGGAGAATTCAGGCATCTGTTCTCGATCCTTGAGCAGCCCCTTCACCGCCTCGACGAAGCGGATTACCGAGATCGGCTTCGACACATAGCCCTCGGCCCCCGCAGCGCGGATGCGGTCCTCGTCGCCTTTGGCGGCGTAAGCGGTGACCGCCATGATCGGGATGGCCTGCAGCGCCTCGTCGGCCTTCAGTTGCTCGATGATTTCGAGGCCGCTGATGTGCGGCATCTGGATGTCCATGATGATGAGATCGGGCGCGAAGCCGCGGGCGCGCTCCACCGCCTCGCGGCCGTCGCGCACCGGCTCGGCCTCGTAGCCGTGCACGCGCAGGATGTCGCAGAAGAGCCGGAGGTTGAGTTCGTTGTCCTCGACAACGAGGATTTTTTGTCCCACGCGCGCCACCCTAAGCCATGACGATTCAGAGCACAAACGAAGAGGCGGAGACGCTCGCGCTCTCCGCGCTGGGCTGGACGTTCAGCGACGGCGAGCGGGCCGCGCGCTTCCTCGCGCTGACGGGCCTCACGCCGGAGCAGCTCCGCGCCCGGATCGGCGAGCGCTCGCTGTTGTCGGCGGCGCTCTCCTTTCTCGAGGCGCATGAGCCCGACCTCACCGCGTGCGCCGACGCCCTAGACGTCGCCCCAACGCAGTTGGTCGATGCCCGCCGAGTGCTTGAACGATGAGCCGCCCGCTCCTCATCACCGATTGCGACGAGGTGCTGCTCCACATGGTCGGCCATTTCGCCGAGTGGCTGGACGAGGCGCACGGCATGAATTTCGCGCTGGAGACGCCGGGCTTCGCCGAGGCGATCCGCTACAAGGAAGGCGGCCTCCCCGTTCCGGCCGAACGGATCTGGCCGCTGCTCGACCTGTTCTTCGACACGGAGATGCACCGCCAGAATGTCGTACCCGGCGCGGCCGAGGCCCTGACCCGGATCGGCGAGGAGGCGGACATCGTCGTGCTCACCAATATCGGCGATCAATATCAGGCGGGGCGCGTCCGCCAGCTCGAAGCCTTCGACATCCGCCACCGCGTCCTCTGCAATCGCGGCGGCAAGGGCCGGCCGGTGATCGAGCTGCTCGACGAGCTCCGCCCCAGCGTCGCTGTCTTCGTCGACGATCTCCCGGTCCATCATGAGTCGGTCGCGAAGCACGCCCCCCATGTGTGGCGCCTCCACATGGTGGCCGAGCCGCGCGTCGCCGCCCACACGCCCGCGGCGCCGCACGCCCACGCGCGGCTCGACGAGTGGGATGCGGCCACCGGCTGGATCCTCGACCGCTTCGCCGAGGGGCCTCCCCGGGCTTGACCCGGCACCGTGCCCGGTGCTTACGGCTGGCGCATGAGCATCACCGATCGCCTCGCCGAGCACGGCATCACCCTTCCCGAGCCGGCCGCGCCGGTCGCCGCTTATGTGCCCGCGGTGCGGGCGGGCAATCTGCTGCACATCTCCGGGCAGCTGCCGTTCGATGGCGGCGCGGTGATGACAGGGCGCCTCGGCGAGGATCGCGACCTCGCTTACGGCCAGGCGGCTGCGCGCGCGTGCGGCGTCATGCTGCTCGCACAGATCAACAAGGCCCTGGGGTCCCTCGACAAGGTGGAGCGGATCGTGAAGCTCGGCGTGTTCGTGAACAGCGCCGGCTCGTTCACCGACCAGCCCAAGGTCGCCAACGGCGCCTCCGAGCTGATGGAGCAGATTTTCGGCGAGGCGGGCCGCCACGCCCGCAGCGCGGTCGGCGTGCCGGTACTGCCGCTGGGAGCTGCGGTCGAAATCGATGCGGTTGTGGCCGTCCGGGCTGAATAGGCTCGATTTCCTCGACCGCGCGCTCGCGCCGGCGCCGAAGCCCAAACGGGTCGAGGCGCTCAAGGCGCTGCCCTTCGCCCATCGCGGCCTCCATGGCGGCGGCATCGTCGAGAACAGCCGCGCCGCGTTCGAGGCGGCAATCGCGGCGGGTCACGGCATTGAACTCGATGTCCGGGTGACACGCGACGCGCACGCCTTCGTCTTTCACGACGCCGATCTCGACCGGCTCGCGGAGGGCGCCGGCCCCTTCAATCGTCAGCCTTCCGCCGAGCTCGAGGGCATTCTTCTCAAGGGCACGGACGAGACCATCCCGAGCCTGCCGGAAATCCTGAAGCTCATCGGCGGCCGCGTGCCGTTGCTGATCGAGGTCAAGGCGCCCGACGAGAAGGTCGCGCCGATCTGCCTCGCCGTCTTCCATGCGCTGGACGGCTATCGCGGTGCAGTGGGCGTGATGTCGTTCAACCCCGAGGTTGGCCGCTGGTTCGGCGTCCACGCACCCCGAGTGGCGCGCGGGCTGGTCGTCACCGAAGCCGGCAGGCGCCGCCGCGGCGGCCTCAAGCGACGCCTTGCCCTCTGGCGATCCAAGCCCGACTTCCTGGCCTATGACGTGCGCGACCTCCCCTCCCGCTTCGCCGCCCGTGCGCGGGCGCGCGGCATCCCCGTCTTCACCTGGACCTGCCGATCGCCCGACGACGAGGAGCGCGCGCGTCTTCATGCCGACCAGATCATCCGCGAGCTGCCGCAATGAGCGACCGTGAGATCCTCGCGCGGCTGGCGCCCGGCGTGGCAAGCTTCGACGCCGCCGACTGGGACGCCTGCGCGGGAACGGACAATCCCTTCCTGACCCACGCCTTCCTCGCGGCGCTGGAGGAATCCGGCAGCGCCACCGCCCGCACCGGCTGGCAGCCGATCCCCGTCGCCATCGACGGGCCGGACGGCCGCCCGGCGGCGGTGCTGCCCGCTTATGCCAAGAGCCACAGCCAAGGCGAATATGTGTTCGATCATAGCTGGGCAGCGGCCGTCGAACGTGCCGGCGGGCGCTATTATCCGAAGCTCCAGATCGCGGTGCCGTTCACGCCGGTGCCGGGCCGGCGCCTCCTCTCACGTGATCCGACGCTCGCGCCGGCACTCATCTCCGCCGCCGAGAGCGTAGTCCGCAGCAACCGCCTCTCCTCGGCCCATGCCACCTTCGTCGCGGCGGAGGAATTGCCCCTGTTCGAACGCGCCGGCTGGCTGATCCGCGTCGACAGCCAGTTCCACTGGCACAACGACGATTACAGGAGCTTCGACGACTTCCTTGGCCAGCTCTCCTCGCGCAAGCGCAAGGCGATCCGCAAGGAGCGCGCCGCCGCTCTGGAGGGCCTTCGCGTCGAGCATCTCACCGGCGGTGCGATCGAGGAGCGGCACTGGGACGCCTTCTGGCGCTTCTACCAGGATACCGGCTCGCGCAAATGGGGCCGCCCCTATCTCACCCGCAGCTTCTTCTCCCTGCTCGGCGAACGAATGGCCGACCGCGTCCTGCTGGTCTTCGCGATGGACGGGGACGTTGCCGTCGCCGGCGCGCTCAACCTGATCGGAGCCGACGCGCTTTACGGGCGCTACTGGGGGACGATCGCCGAAGTGCCGCACCTCCACTTCGAAATCTGCTATTATCAGGCGATCGACTACGCGATCGCGCACGGCCTCGCCCGCGTCGAGGCGGGCGCGCAGGGCGAGCACAAATTGAGTCGCGGCTACCGGCCGGTGCCGACCTGGTCCGCCCATTATCTCGCCGATCCCGACCTCCGAACGGCCGTCGCCGATTTCCTGGAAGCGGAGCGCCGAGCCGTCGCCCACGAGATTCAGGCGCTCGGCGATTTGACGCCGTTTCGGAAGGGCGGCTAGCCTTCGGTTCAGCGCCCGGATGCAGGGCAAAAGGGGGACAGATGAAAGCTCTTGGTCTTTGCGCCTTGCTCCTCGGCTGCTGCGCGGCGCCGCTGGCGGCCGCTCCCGCCGAGCGCGCTTCGCCGATCTTCGAGGCGCGGGACCTGTTTGGGCTCGAAGTCGCCACCGATCCGCAGATCAGCCCGGACGGCCGCCACATCGCCTATGTCCGCCGCTCGAACGACATCATGACCGACCGCCCCGTGAACGCGATCTGGCTGATCGACACGCGCAGCGGCGAACAGGTGCCGATCGCCGCCGGCACGGGTTCGCACAGCCAGCCGCGCTGGTCGCCGGACGGGAAGCGCCTCGCCTACATCTCGGCAGGCGAAGGCGCACCCGCCCAGCTCCATGTGCGCTGGATGGACAGCGGCGAGAGCGTGCGGATCACCGGCCTCCCCACCTCGCCTAGCGCGATCGAATGGTCGCCGGACGGGCGGCAGATCGCCTACTCCATGTTCGTCCCGGACGAGGGCCTGAAGCTCGGCACGCCGAGCCGAAGCCCGAGGGCGCCAAATGGGCGGAACCGCTGGAGGTGATCACCGCCGTCACCTATCGCTTCGATGGCCAGGGCTATCTCCGCCCCGGCTACAACAAGATCTTCGTCGTCCCAGCCGACGGCGGCAGCCCGCGTCAGCTGACCTTCGGCCAATATCATGACCGCGGCCCGCTCAGCTGGTCGCCGGACGGCCGCACCCTCTATTTCTCCGCCAACCGCTCGCCTAAGTGGGAGACCGACACGCTCGACAGCGAAGTTCACGCGCTCGAAACCGCCAGCGGCACGATCACGGCGCTGACCAGCCGCGACGGCCCCGACGGCCAGCCGTCCGTATCCCCCGACGGCAGCAGGATCGCTTATCTCGGCTTCGACGACCGGCGGCTCGGCTACCAGAACACGATCCTCTACGTGATGAACCGCGACGGCTCCGCGTCGCGCGCGCTCACCGCCGGTCTCGACCGGAGCATCGACGAGGCCGTCTGGGCCGCGGACGGGCGCAGCCTCTATGTGAGCTATGACGAAGCAGGCGAGACGAGGGTCGCACGCGTCGGCCTCGACGGCTCGGTCCGGACGGTCGTCGACGGCTTATCGGGCTCCAGTCTCGACCGCCCCTATAGCGGCGGCGAGTTCACAATCGCAGACGACGGCAGCATCGCCTTCACCAGCGGCAGCGCCGCTCTGCCCGCGGACATCGCCTTGTTCCGCGGCGGCAAGCGCACCCAGCTGACCCGGCTCAACCACGTCCTGCGGACCACGAAGCGGATGGGCGAGGTGCGCAAATTCACGACGCCCTCCAGCGTCGACCAGCGCCCGGTCGATACGTGGATCACGCTTCCGCCAAATTATGTCGAAGGTCAGCGCTACCCGCTGATCCT
Source organism: Allosphingosinicella sp. (assembly GCF_059502505.1). Lineage (NCBI taxonomy): Bacteria > Pseudomonadati > Pseudomonadota > Alphaproteobacteria > Sphingomonadales > Sphingomicrobiaceae > Allosphingosinicella > Allosphingosinicella sp. The sequence goes on along the minus strand of NZ_JCACEU010000014.1, from coordinate 862,141 downwards.
GGAGATCCACGGCGGCCCCTTCCAGTCCTACGGCCCGCATTTTTCCACCGACAACCAGCTCTACGCCGCCGCCGGCTATGTCGTGCTGTCGGTCAATCCGCGCGGTTCGACCAGCTATGGCGCCGAGTTCGCCAACCTCATCCACCACGCTTATCCGGGCAACGACTATGGCGACCTGATGAGCGCGGTCGATGACGCGATCGCCCGCGGCTATGCCGATCCCGAGCGGCTGTTCGTCACCGGCGGCTCGGGCGGCGGCGTGCTCACCAGCTGGATCATCGGCAAGACCGACCGCTTCAAGGCGGCGGCGACGCAGAAGCCGGTGATCGACTGGTCGACGCAGGCGTTGACCTCGGACATCCCCAACATCGTCGCCAATTACTGGTTCGACGCGCTGCCTTGGGAGAAGCCCGAGGCCTATTGGGCGCGCTCGCCGCTGTCGCTGGTCGGCAATGTGAAGACGCCGACCCTGGTGGTCGTCGGAGCCGAGGATTTCCGCACGCCAGTGATGGAGGCGGAGCAATATTATCGCGCGCTGCAGATGGAGGGCGTGCCGACCGCTTTGGTGAAGGTGCCCGGCGCCGGCCATGGCAGCATCGCCGTCCGCCCCTCGCAGAGCGGCGCCAAGGCCAAGGCAATCCTCGCCTGGTTCGAGAAATATAAGAACGGGATGCCGGCGGGAGAGGCGGCCCGGCAGCAGGGCTCAGGCGACGCGGCGGGCGGTGGCTGCGAGCCAGGCGCGGGCCTGACGCTGCGCCTCGGCGATCTCGCGCGCGCTCATCTCCTCGGAAATCTCCGCTCGACAGGACTGTGCTTCGCTGCTGCCGTTCAGCGCGGCAAGGTTGAACCACTTATGCGCCTCGACGAGGTCGACTTCGGTGCCGCCGGTGCCGGTCGAATAAGCAACGCCAAGCTCGTAGAGCGCGTCGGCGTCGCCCTGCGCCGCATCGGTAAGCCATCGCTCCATCATGAAGTTGGCCGATTTCAGACTGGTCCCCATTTCAAGCCCCCTACTGCTTCCTTATCGAACGCAGTCTTCGCGCAGCGGGTGCAAAGAAATGGTTAACGGCCCGGTGACCATCTTTTTTGGATCAGAGCGGCTCCACAGCCAGATTGTCGATCAGCCGGGTGCGGCCGAGCTTCGCTGCCGCAACGAGGCGGGCCGGGCGTTCCAGACTAGTCACCGGCGTGAGCGTCTCCGCATCGGCTAGCGCGAAATAGTCGATTGGATCGAAGCCGGCGTCCCGAAGCTGCGACCGCGCCTTCTCCAGCGCGTCCGCCACGGCTTCCCCGTCCCGGATCGCCTGCGCAGCCTCCAGTAGTGCGCGCGGGAGGGCGCGAGCTGCGACGCGCTCTTCGTCCGAAAGATAGGCGTTGCGCGACGAGAGGGCCAAACCGTCGGCGTCACGCTGCGTCGGCACGCCGAGGATCCTCACGGCAAGGTCAAGGTCGCGAACCATCTTGCGGATCACGGCAAGCTGCTGGAAATCCTTCTCGCCGAACAGCGCGACGTCCGGCTGAACCTGGGAAAGCAGCTTCGCGACCACCGTCGCCACGCCGTCGAAATGACCGGGGCGGTGCGCGCCCTCGAAGGCTTCACTAACGCCGGCGACGCGAATGCTCGTCGCGTGCCCTTCCGGATACATGGTCGCGACGGCCGGCGCCCACAGCAGCGCGCACCCGGCCTCTGCCAGCATCGCCGCGTCTGTCGCCTCGCGCCGCGGATAGCTCGCCAGATCCTCGTTCGGGCTGAATTGTGTCGGGTTGACGAAGATGGAAGCGGCGACGTGGCTGGCCTGCTTCCTCGCTTCCGAAATCAGCGCCATGTGGCCGGCGTGCAACGCCCCCATCGTCGGGACGAGGGCGACGCTCCCGCCATCGCCGCGGATTTCCGCCACGGCTCGTCTAAGCGCATCGATCTCACGGATTATTTGCACGAAAGCACGTGCTCCGGTAGAAGGTTAACGTCGGTGTTTGAGGCGCGTTCTTTGCGGGGGCGCGCCCTGTAGATCAAGGGGGACAGCATGTTGAGTATCGCTGGCACGAGACCGCACTTCATCGTCTTCGCGAACGAGAAAGGCGGCACCGGCAAGTCCACCACCGCCGTCCACACCGCCGTCGCGCTCGCCGCCGCCGGCCGCCGCGTCGCGGCGATCGATCTCGACACGCGGCAGCGCACGCTCGGCCGCTATTTGGATAATCGCGCAGCCTCCATTCGACGGCTCCAGAAGGAGCTGCCGATGCCGGTGCACGAGACCTTCGATCCGGCCAAGGACGACAATCTCAACGCCCAGCTCGACCGCCTGGCCGACGGTGTCGAGATCGTCGTCGTAGACACCCCCGGCCGCGACGACCCCCATGCACGCGCTGCCATGCTTCGCGCCGACACCCTCGTCACCCCGATCAACGACAGCTTCGTCGATCTCGACCTGATCGGCGAGGTCGATGCCGAGACCTACAAGGTCCGCCGCCCGAGCTTCTACGCCGAATTGGTCTGGAACAGCCGCACCCAGCGTGCCAAGACCACCGGCTCCAGCGTCGACTGGGTGCTGCTCCGCAACCGCCTCCAGCATATCGAGGCCAAGAACATGCGCCGCGTCGGCAATGCGCTCGACGAGCTTTCCCGCCGCGTCGGCTTCCGCGTCATTCCGGGCCTCGGCGAGCGCGTCATCTACCGCGAGCTCTTTCCTTCCGGCCTCACTCTTCTCGATCTCCAGCAGCTCGGCAATGTCGGCCTCAGCCACATCGCCGCCCGCCAGGAGCTTCGCGAGATGATCGCCGCCTTCGGCATTCCGGAGCAGAATGCGACCGAGGAGCCGAGGCGGATGGCCGCCAACGGATAGAGATGCCCGGCATTTTCTTCCTGGCGATCCTCGGCGGGCTCGGCTGGGCCTGGTGGACGGGGCGCCTGAAGAGCTTCACCTACGAAGATGGCATTGCCGCCGCCCTCTTCCTGCTGGGTCTCAGGCTCTTCACCACCGGCAAGATCCTGCCGGGCGCCGCGCTCATGTCTGGCGCTCTGCTCTGGGCAGCCTGGCGCCGGCGCCAGCTCGCCGCCTCGACCATGTCGCCCGCGGACGCCCGCAAGCTGCTCGGTGTTGCCGACAACGCGACCCTCACGGAGATCCGCGAGGCGCATCGCCGCCTCATCACCCGCGTTCACCCCGACAGCGGCGGTTCGGCCGAGCTCGCCAACCGGGTAAACGTTGCGCGCGACACCTTGGTCGCCGAAATGAACCGCAGAACACCTCGCGCGTCCTGATTCGCACTTCCCAAATACGGAGCCCCTCATGAGTCATCGTTTCGACCCGACCTCTTTGCGCGAGTATGACATTCGCGGGATCGTGGGCGAGACCCTGAAGGAGGAGGATGCCTATGCCGTCGGTCGCACCTTCGGCACCCTTGTCCGCCGCAACGGCGGCCACAGGGTCGTCGTCGGCTATGACGGACGGCTCCACTCTCCGGCCCTTGAGAAGCAGCTCGTCCGCGGCCTGACCGAGAGCGGTGTCGACGTCGTGCGGATCGGCATGGGGCCGACGCCGATGACCTATTATGCCGAGGCCGAGCTCGAGGTGGATGGCGGCATCATGATCACCGGCAGCCACAATCCGGGCAATTACAACGGCTTCAAGATGGTGATGGCGCACACCGCCTTCTTCGGCCAGGACATCCAGAAGCTCGGCCGCATGGCCGCCGAGGGTGACTGGGACGAGGGAACCGGCACCGTCACCGACGCGGATGTGATCGAAATGTATGTCGACCGGCTCGTCCGGGATTTCGACGGCGGTGCCTTCCGCGTCGGCTGGGATGCCGGCAACGGCGCCGCCGGCCACATCCTCGAGCGGCTGGTGAAGCGCCTGCCGGGCGAGCATCACCTGCTCTACACCAAGGTGGACGGCACCTTCCCCAATCACCATCCCGATCCCACGGTTGAGGCGAATCTCGCCGACCTCAAGACGCTGGTCGCCGAGAAGAACCTGGATTTCGGCATCGCCTTCGACGGTGACGCTGACCGCATCGGTGCCATTGACGGCGAAGGCCGCGTGATCTGGGGCGACCAATTGCTCGCCATCCTCGCCGAGCCGGTGCTGAAGGAGTTGCCGGGCGAGACCATCATCGCCGACGTCAAGGCGAGCCAGGCCCTATTCGACCGCGTCGCCGAGCTGGGCGGCAAGCCCGTGATGTGGAAGACCGGCCACAGCCTGATCAAGTCGAAGATGAAGGAAACCAGCTCGCCGCTCGCCGGCGAGATGAGCGGCCACATCTTTTTCGCTCATCAATGGTACGGCTTCGACGACGCCATCTACGCGGCGCTCCGCCTGATCCGCGCGGTGACTCAGCTCGGCGGCTCGCTGACTGCGCTCCGCTCGGCCATGCCGGCGATGATCAACACGCCCGAAATGCGCTTCCAGGTCGACGAGAGCCGCAAGTTCCCGGTGGTCGAGGAGGTGCTCGAGCGCCTGTCGGGCAACGGCGCGCGCGTCGACCGCACCGACGGCGCGCGGGTCAGCACCGACGACGGCTGGTGGCTGCTGCGCGCCTCGAACACCCAGGACGTGCTCGTCGCCCGTGCCGAAGCCACGACCGAGGCCGGCCTCGACCGTCTCGTCGCCCAGATGGACGAGCAGCTCGCTTTGTCGGGCCTCCAGCGCGGCGCGCAGGTGGCGCACTGAGTTGAAAGGCGACGCGCTCGCTTACTGCATAGCCTGGGCGGCGCTCGCCTTTGCCGGCTGGCATTTCTCCGGCCTCGCCGCGGGCCTGTTGCTCTCGGCCGGCCTGTTCCTGATCGTCATGCCGACCAGCGCCCTGATCCTCACCAGAACAGGCAATTTCAGTCTGGAGCGCGGCGTCCGCTGGGGCATTCTCGCCATCGCTGCGCTCACGCTCCTGTCTTTCCTGGATCTCGCCCGCTAAGCCCTCGCGAGGGATAGGCGACCTTCCCTGCGGACAGAAAGGCGCTTCCATACATGTCCCGACTGATGACTCAGCCTACCGCCGAATGTTGGCCATAGCTTTATTGGCAACGCTGACCCTGTTCAATGAGCTCTCGATTCTTCCGGTACGCGGCACGATCGGAGCCAGAAGCAGCAGCTTCGGCCCCTGCCTCTATCGCGATTGCTATCGCCTTCTGACCAGCCGCGGCTAATGCGCATGCAGCCGTGTCCATAAATTCAGGATCATCCGGGTCGCTGGCCCAAGCACTAAGGGCCAAGGACACCGCATCCTGTCGCTCGGTGTGCTCCACTCCTTCCGGCAGAGTAGCGAACGACCAGGCAACATTGTTAGCGACGATGGGATTGTTCGGGGCCTTAGCCAGTGCGTCTCGACGAAGAGCCAGCTTCTTTGCAGGGTCACTTATGTTCCTCGTCAGAACAGCAAGAAAATAGCCTGTTGCCTCCTCCTGAGTCTGACTCTTTAGATATGTCTTTCGGGTCAGTTGAATGGGCGGGATCCGTTCGTGATATCCCTGATCGTCGAGCGAGGCCCAGCGCGTCCAATCCCAGTTCACGCGTTGCCCACCAGGACCGTGCCACCTTACGAAATTATGTCCCGGCACCTCGACAAGGCGAAGTTCGAAGCCGACCATCTGTGCAACGCTGATCAGCAACAGCGATGCCATGTCGCAATCCAGAAACCTGATCGGCTCTAACCGATTCAGATATTCAGTCCGGACCATCACATCAGAGGCTAGGGACGAGGACCATCCCTGATGGCTACTTGTTATGGGTTCCAGAGCTTCGCCTATGGAGTTGGGCCAATCTTCTTTGCGCCCAGGCTGTAAGAAGTTGTTCCGGGCGAGCGATATCGTAACGCGCTCCGCAAGTAGGAGAAACTCTTCTGCGGTTTCTGGAGGAACAGGCTTCGGACCGAGCGAGGAATAGGCATCTTTCAGCACCCTCCTAAGCAGCGGACCTGTACCCGGCTCAACCTCGCGGCTTTTCCTCTCGATTTCGAACAATTCAACGGCGAGCGTCTTCTCAATATCGACAGGCTGAGCTGCTTGGGCCAGCCCCGGAAGAACAAGCGCCTCCGATAGACAGAAAAGGACGAGAGCAACCAAGCTGCCTGGAAAGATCTTCACCGCGACCTCCATTTTCTGCCAGACTAATTCTAGACTTCCGAAATGGAAACCGGAACACGGTCCGTAATGACAGACGTCAATCGTCCTCATCCTCATAGCCGGCGAGGTTGAGCTCGCGGGCCTTGATCTGGCGCATGGCGCACCAGTGGATGAGGGCCTCCTCGCGGCCGTGGGTGACCCAGACCTCCGAGGGCGCGACCTCCTGGATGGTGGCGGTCAACTCGTCCCAGTCGGCATGGTCGGAGATGATCAAAGGCAGCTCGACATTGCGCTGCCGCGCGCGCTGGCGCACCCGCATCCAGCCAGAGGCCATCGCCGTGATCGGGTCCGGCAGGCGCCGCGACCAGCGATCATTGAGCGCGCCCGGCGGGCAAAGGATGATCCTGCCCCTGAGCTCGTCCTTCTTGACGCCCGTCGCCGGCCGCAGCTCGCCGAGCTCCACGCCATGTTCCTGATAGAGCTCGCAGAGCCGCTGCAGTGCGCCGTGGATGTAGATGGGGTCGTGATGCTCCCGCCGCCTCAGCTCGGTGATCACGCGCTGCGCCTTGCCGAGTGCATAGGCGCCGACCAGCACGCACCGCTCCGGATTGGCGTGCAGGCGGGCGAGCAGCCGGTCCATCTCGCTGCCCGTGTCCGGGTGACGGAAGACGGGCAGGCCGAAGGTCGCCTCGGTGACGAAGATGTCGCACGGCACCGGCTCGAACGGCGCGCAGGTCGGGTCCGGCCGGCGCTTGTAATCGCCCGACACCACCACCCGCTCGCCGGCGAAGTCCATCACGATCTGGGCGGAGCCGAGCACATGGCCAGCCGGCACGAAGCTCAGCTCGACCTCGCCGAGCTTCACCACCTCGCCATATTGGACCGGCCTGCCCGGCTGCGGCCCATAACGGCAATCCATGATTGCCAGCGTCTCCGGCGTCGCCCACACCTCGCCATGGCCGCCGCAGGCATGATCCCCATGGCCGTGAGTGACGAGCGCCCTCGGCTTGGGCTGCGACGGATCGATCCACGCATCGGCGGGGCGGACATAGATGCCTTCGGGAAAAGGCTCGATCCAGGAACCGAGGCGGGCCATCGGGAGCTATATGGGCCGAGGGCTCCGGCGCGCCAAGGCGGATCGTTGCGCAGGCAGCAGCGTTGGTGGGCCGGAACGAACAAGGAGCGAGACGATGGACGGCGGTGGATTCAGCTGGAGCTTGTTGACGATCGTCGGGCCGATCCTGCTGTTCCTCGTGCTGCTCTGGGCAGTGCTCCGGAACCGCAAGCCCAAGCAGGGCGATATCGATCGGACCGAGCGGGCGACCAAGGAGCTCTACCGCGAAGAGGACATCGCCCATCGGCGCGACAATGATTTCGGGACCTGATATCCCGCCCGGATGCTGACCTCTCCTTCCGCGAACCTGCCGCAGGTCATCGCGGACTGGTTCGCGGCGAAGGACTGGGCACCGCGCCGCCACCAGCTCGAGATGCTCGCCGCGGCCCGCGCGGGGCGCAACGCGCTGCTGGTCGCCCCGACCGGGGCCGGCAAGACGCTGGCCGGCTTCCTGCCGAGCTTGGTCGAGCTCATCGAAGCACCGACCGACGGGCTCCACACGCTCTACGTCTCGCCGCTCAAGGCGCTCGCCGTCGACGTCCAGCGCAACCTGCTGACGCCGATCGCGGAAATGGACCTGCCGATCCGCGTCGAGACCCGCACCGGCGACACTCCCACCGACCGGAAAGCTCGGCAGCGGGTGCGGCCGCCGCAGATGCTGCTCACCACACCGGAATCGCTGAGCCTGCTCCTCAGCCACGAGGACAGCGCTCTGCTCTTCGCAAACCTCTCGACGATCGTGGTGGACGAGGTGCACGCCTTCGCGGCGGGCAAGCGGGGCGATTTGCTGAACCTAGCCATGGCGCGGCTGCAGACGCTCGCACCCAATCTCCGTCGCGTCGGCCTCTCCGCCACCATCTCCGATCCCGAGGCATACCAGGGCTGGCTCGCCCCGCACGCCGACATCGACACCGTCGACGTGGTGCTCGGCGATCCCGGCGCCGAGGCGGACATCCGCATCATGCTGCCCGAGGAGGACAAGATTCCCTGGGCCGGCCATAGCGGCCGCTGGGCCGCGCAGAACGTCATGCGCGAGATCGAGCAGCACAAAACGACGCTCATCTTCTGCAACACGCGCTCTTTGGCCGAGCTCATCTTCCAGGACCTCTGGGAGGTGAACGAGCACCATCTCCCCATCGGCATCCATCACGGCTCGCTCGCACTCGAAGCGCGCCGCAAGGTCGAGGCCGCCGTGGCCGACGGGCGCCTGCGCGCGCTCGTCTGCACGGCCAGCCTCGATCTCGGCGTCGACTGGGGCGACGTCGACCTCGTCGTCCAGATGGGCGCTCCCAAGGGCTCGTCGCGCCTGCTGCAGCGCATCGGCCGCGCCAACCATCGCATCGACCAGCCCTCCGAAGGCATTCTCGTCCCCGGCAACCGCTTCGAATATCTCGAAGCTCGCGCCGCGCTCGACGCGGTGGACGAAGGCGAGCTCGACGAGGAAATCTTCCGCCCCGGCGCCCTGGACGTGCTTGCGCAGCACATCATGGCCGTCGCCTGCGCCGCTCCGTTCCGGGAGGAGGAGTTGCTGGAGGAAGTGCGTTCCTCCGCCCCTTATGCCGGTCTCTCGGAGGAGCTGTTCCAGGCCATCCTCTCCTTCATCGAAAGCGGCGGCTATTCGCTGAAGGCGTATGACCGTTTCCGCCGCATCACGAAGGATGCCGATGGCCTGTGGCGAGTCTCGCACCCCCGCTTCATCCAGCAGCATCGGATGAATGCCGGCATCATCGTCGACACGCCGCTCTACTATGTACGCTTCAAGAACGGGCGCGTGCTCGGCACGGTCGAAGACAATTTCGCGGAGACTTTAAGCCCCGGCGACACCTTCTTCTTCTCCGGCCTGGTGCTGGAGGTGGAGCGGATCGACGGCATCGACCTGATCGTCAAGGCGACAACAAAGTCAGCCCGCATCCCGACCTATATGGGCGCGCGGATGGCAATCAGCACCAACCTCGCCGACCGCGTCCGCGCCTTCCTCCACGATCGCGAGCAGTGGCCGCGCTTCCCCGATCCGGTGCGCGACTGGCTGCAGGTCCAGGACTATCGCTCCGCTATCCCCGCGCCGGACCAGTTGCTGGTCGAGTCCTTCCCGCACGAGGGCGTCCACTACATGGCCGCCTACAGCTTCGAGGGCTGGAACGCGCACCAGTCGCTCGGCATGCTGATCACCAAGCGCATGGAGAATGCCGGCCTGAAGCCATTGGGATTCGTCGCCAACGATTATGCCCTCGCCTGCTATGGCCTCGAGCCGATCACCGATCCAGCTCCGCTCTTCTCGTCGGACATCCTCGAGAAGGAGTTCGTCGACTGGGTCGAAGGCTCGCATCTCCTCAAGCGCGCCTTTCGCGAGGTCGCGGTGATCGGCGGCCTCGTCGAGCGCGCGCATCCCGGCAAGCGCAAGACCGGCAAGCAGGTCACCTTCTCGACTGACCTGATCTACGACGTGCTGCGCCGCTACGAGCCCGACCACCTGCTCCTGAAAGCCGCCTGGGCCGACGCCCGCGAGAAGATGACCGATGTCGGCCGCCTCGCCCGCCTGCTCGACCGCGCGCAGAGCACGATGCTCCACGTCACCCTCGACCGCGTTTCCCCAATGGCCGTGCCGGTGCTGACAATCATCGGGCGCGAGCGGATGGCTCAGGGTACGGTCGACGACCAACTCCTGATCGAAGCCGAAAGCCTGGCGGAAGTGGCGATGCGGCTGGACTAGAGCCTAGACCATCTTCTTCGGATTGCTGAAAACCCGCGTCACTTCCGGCTCGAAGCTCTCAAGAGGATCGACGGCGAAGCCCGGATCGAAGGCTGGCGCGTCCCAATCGTCGACCAGTTTCTCCGCCAGGCCGAACCAGCTTTGGCCGCGGAAGCGTTCGCGGGCTTCCTTATCCTTGCCGAGATGCTCGTAATAATAGCGGCCCTGGAAATCCTGGTGCCAATAGACCGCCTGGTAGACGTCGTCCGACACGTAGGGCTTCAGCATCTCGGCGGCGATCGGACCGTGGTTCGGGATCGAGAAGAGCTTGCCGAGATCGTGGCAGAGTGCCGCCACCACCTCCTGGTCCGACGCGCCGTCGCGCCGGGCGAGCGTCGCCGCCATCAGACCGTGCGTAAGCTGGTCCGCGGCGAACCCGACCTCGATCTCCTCCAGCCGCCTCAGGCTCTCCATGATCTGCCGGGGCGCGGCGCTCTGCTGATGTTTGTCATGCTCGGCGGCGATGTGCGCCCAATCCTCGGCGCGGCCTTCCTTCATGCTGGTGAACATCGCGCTCTCCTCAAGATCGGGCGATTTTAGCAGGCGCGAGCCGGTGCCGCTAGGCGCCGGTCAGCCCGGAGACGTCCAGCAGCAGCTTCAGGTTCAGCGCGACGATCACCGCCGCGATCGTCCAGGCGGCGATCTTCAGCCAGACAGGGTTCGCGAATTCGCCCATCTTGGCGCGGTCGCTGGTGAAATAGACCAGGGGGATAACCGCGAAGGGCAACTGCATGCTGAGCACCACCTGGCTCAGGACGAGCAGCTTGGCGGTGCCGCTCTCGCCATAAAGCACCGCCACCGTGACCGCCGGGACGATCGCCAGCATGCGGGTGACGAGGCGGCGCAGCCAGGGGGGCAAGCGGATCGCCAAGAAACCCTCCATCACGATCTGCCCCGCCAACGTCGCGGTGATCGTGGAATTCTGCCCGGATGCGAGCAGCGCGACCGCGAAAAGCGTGCTCGCCATCGCGGCGCCGAGCGCCGGCGCGAGCAACTGATAGGCGTCCTGGATTTCGGCGACGTCGGTGCGGCCGGTGACGTGGAATGCGGAGGCGGCAAGAATCAGGATTGCCGAGTTGATGAACAGGGCCAGCATCAGCGCCACCGTGCTGTCGATGGTGGCGAATCTCACCGCCTCGCGGCGTCCCTTCGGCGTCCGCTCGAAGGCGCGGGTCTGAACGATCGAGGAGTGGAGGTAGAGGTTGTGCGGCATCACCGTCGCGCCGAGGATGCCGATCGCGATGTAGAGCATCGCCGGATTGGCGACGACCTCCGCCCTCGGCACATAACCGCCCAGCACCGCGCCCCATTCCGGCTGCGACAGGTAGAGTTCGTAGGCGAAGCAGGCGGCGATCACCACCAGCAAGGCGATGATGAAGGCCTCCAGGCGCCGGAAGCCGCGTTGCTGCAGGAACAGGATCAGCAGCACGTCGAATGCGGTGATGCAGACGCCCCAGACCAGCGGCAGGCCGAACAGCAGCTGGAGCGCGATCGCGGTGCCGATTACTTCGGCAAGGTCGCAGGCGACGATCGCCAGCTCGCAGAGCAGCCACAGCATGATGCCGACGGGGCGGCTGTAATGATCGCGGCAGGCCTGGGCGAGATCGCGTCCGGTGACAATTCCCAGCTTCGCCGACAGCGACTGGAGCAGGATCGCCATGATGTTGGAGAGCAGGATGACCGACAGCAAGGTGTAGCCAAAGGCCGATCCGCCGGCGAGGTCGGTCGCCCAGTTGCCCGGATCCATGTAGCCGACCGCAACCAGATAGCCGGGGCCGGCGAACGCCCCCATCTTGCGCCAGAAGCGCGCATCCTTGGGCACCGCGATGGTGCGGAAGACCTCCGGAAGGCTGTCTCCCGACGTCGTCCGCCAAGCCCATTTCGACTGAAGCTGGTCCACGCGCCTCCCCGCCATGAGCGACATCTTAGCTCATGCCGTAAATATTAGCCTAGGCTAAATTGTTCCGTCGGGCCGCTCCGTGTAGAGGAAGGGCCATGTCGCCCCCGCCGCTTCCGCCCCCCGAGGACCAGGCCCGCCGCTTCGCCCGCGTCCGTGAGGCGCACCGCACCGAGATGCAGGAGGATTATGTCGAGCTGATCGGCGACCTCATCGACGCGACCGGCGAGGCGCGCGCCGCCGACCTCGCGGAGCGGTTCGGGGTCACGGCCGCAACGGTCGCCAACACCCTCGCCCGGCTGAAGCGTGCCGGCCTGATCGAGACGCAGCCCTATCGATCGATCTTCCTCACAAGCAAGGGCGCGAAGATGGCGGACCAGGCGCGCAGGCGCCACGCGCTGGTCGTCGAATTCCTGCTGAGCCTCGGCGTCTCGCAGGAAACAGCCGAGTTAGATGCCGAAGGGCTGGAGCATCATCTGAGCGCGGAGACGCTCGCGGCGATGGACGTCTTCAGCCGGCGCGCGGCTGGGCCTGCCGCAAAGCCTGCTTCTCGAGCTCGGAATTGAGCTCGCCGCCCATCAGCAGGATGAAGGCGGTGAGGTACAACCAGGTCAGGAACACCACCACGGCACCCAGCGAGCCATAGGTGGCGTTGTAGCTGCCGAAATTAGCGACATAGAAGCCGAAGCCAAGCGTCCCCGCGATCCATAGCAGGGTCGCCGCGATCGAGCCCGGCGTCAGCCACCGCCAAGGCGGATCCTCGCGGTTGGGCGCGTAGCGGTAGATGAGAGCGATGACGAGGCTCACCGCCGCGGCCGCCGCGATCCAGAAGGCGATTTTCAGGATGGTGTGGACGATCGGCGAGGAGAAAGGCAGCAACGCCTCGATCCAGCCGAGCACCGAGACGCCAAGGAGGGCAAGCAGCAGCGCCGCCACTGCGCCCATGGTGATGAGGGCCGCCAGCAAGGTCGTGCGGACGAAGCCGCGATCTTCCTCGACATTATAGACCACGTTTAGGGCGGTGATGATCGAGCTGGCGCCCCGCATTGCGCCGTAGATCGAGAGCAACAAGGCGAGCAGCAGCCCGAAGCCCTTTTTCGAGGAAGCAGTCTGGCTGACGCTGATCAATTGCTCCCCGATCAGCCGCGCCGCATCGGCCGGCATCGCTTGGAAGAGCGAGCGGACGTGCTGCACCACCGAGGCGGGCTCGGCGACCAGACCATAGGTGAGCACGAGCGCCGCCAGCATCGGCACGAAAGCGAGAAACGCATAGAAAGCGACACCCGCGGAAATAATGCCGACATTGTCGCGGCCGGATTCCTTGTAGGTGCGCATCAGCACCTGCCACCAGCCCCTCGCGGGGATATCCCCTGGCGACTTTCCGACCGCGCCGCTGTGCCTGGCAACATCGCTCATCCGCTCGCTCCCGCTTCCATGGCTTCGGAAAGCTGCCGGGCGCGACAAGAGTTCCCTTGCCCTGCCGCCAAGCCGCGATAAGAGTTCGCAAAAAAGGAAGTTGCTGCATGAAGCCCGCCTTGTTCGCTGCCTTGGGCCTGACTCTCGCCGTCCCTGCCTCGGCGCAGCAGACGGTGAGTCCGGTGGACCGGCTGTTCCATGAGCAGATCCTGACGCTGGACACGCATCTCGACACGCCCAGCTTCTTCGAGCGGCCGGGCTGGCGCTTCGGCGACTTGCACCAGGTCGCGGAGGACGGCAGCCAGATCGATCTGCCGCGTATGGAAGTGGGCGGCCTCGATGGCGGTTTCTGGGTCATCTACACACCGCAGGGGCCGCTGACGCCGGCCGGATACGCCAAGTCACGCGACGACGCGCTGATGCGGGCGGTCGCGATCCAGCGCGTGGTTGCCGAACATGACGACGAGCTCGCTTTCGCGACCACTGCGGCCGATGCCGAACGCCTCCACAAGGCGGGCAAGCGCATCGTCTATCAGTCGATCGAGAACAGCTATCCGCTCGGCCAGGATCTCAGCATGCTCACCACCTTCCACCGCCTGGGCGTGCGGATGGCGGGGCCGGTGCACAGCAAGAACAACCAGTTCGCCGACTCGACGACCGACACGCCCCGGTGGAATGGCCTCAGCCCGCTCGGCCGCCAATGGGTGATGGAGATGAACCGGCTCGGCATAGTCATCGACGGCAGCCACTCCTCGGACGCTGCGCTGGAGCAGATGATCGCGCTCTCCAAGACGCCGCTCATACTCTCCCACTCGGGCCCGAAGGCGATGTTCGATCACCCGCGCAACATCAGCGACGATCTGATGCGCAAGCTCGCCCGCTCCGGCGGCGTCATGCAGATGAACAGCATCTTCCTGGCGCCGAACGTCAACGCGCCCGAGCGCGACGAGATCGAGGAACGGCAGAGGAATTACTGGGTCCTCAGTCCGGCCGAACGGCGCCGGCTGGTCGCCGACCGCACCGCCTCCTTCAACCGCCAGCCCTTCAGCAACGCCGATTTCGAGATGTTCATGCGCAGCGTGCTCCACGCGATCCGGGTGATGGGCGTCGATCATGTCGGCATGGGTGCCGACTGGGACGGCGGCGGCGGCGTCGTCGGAATGGAAGACATCACCGGGCTTCCCCGGATCACGGCCCGCCTGCGCCAGGCGGGGCTCAGCGACGCCGATATCGAGAAGATCTGGAGCGGCAACGTGCTGCGCCTCCTCCGCCAGGCGGAAGCCGGCGCAGCACGGCGCTGATCCTTCGTGGAGGATTCCTCCAGCATTGGCGACAGCGCCGCCGTTCCGGACGGTTCGGCGCTGGCGCAGGCCGCATTGCGGGAAAGCGAGCAGCGTTTCCGCCTGATTGCCGATTCGGCGCCGGTGCCGATGTGGGTGACGAAACTCGATCGCAGCCGCGGCTTCGTGAACATCGCTTATGCCGACTTCCTCGGCGTATCGTACGACGACGCGCTGAACTTCGACTGGCGAACCAGGATTCATCCCGACGATGTCGATCGGCTTGTCCAGGAATCGGTTGCCGGAGAGGCGACCCTGAAGCCGTTTGCCCTGGAGGCTCGCTACCTTCGCCACGACGGCGCCTGGCGCTGGCTGCGTTCCGTCTCACAACCTCGCTGGGGTCCGGACGGTGAACATGCCGGCTTTATTGGTGTCGCTCATGACATCACTGAATCGAAAGAAGCCGAGCAGGCGCTGCGCGAACTCAACGAGACGCTCGAAAGGAGAGTCGCGGAGCGAACCGCGGATCTGTCGGCCGCGCTCGACCGGCTGCAGGCAGAGGTCGGCGAGCGGCTTCGCGCCGAGGAAGCGCTGCGCCAGGCTCAGAAAATGGAGGCAGTGGGTCAGCTCACCGGCGGCATCGCCCACGATTTCAACAATCTGCTGACGCCGATCATGGGCGGCCTTGAGCTGATCGCCATGCGCACCACCGACGAGCGGCTGAAGCGGATGGCGCAGACAGCGCTGGAATCCGCTCGCCGCGGCGCCAAGCTGACCAGCCAGTTGCTCGCCTTCTCCCGCATCCAGCGGATCAGCATCGCGCCGGTCGCGGTCAATCGGGTCGTCGGGAACATGGAGGAGCTGCTCCGCCACTCGATCGGCCGCAGGATCGGCATGGAGACGCGGCTCGATGAGGCTGCAGGCCACGGGCTCTGCGACGCCAATCAGCTTGAGAATGCGATCCTCAACCTCGCGATCAATGCCCGGGACGCCATGCCCGAGGGCGGCACCCTCACGATTTCGACAGGCCGGATAATGAGCCCCGGCGAGCCGGAGCTGCCGCCGGGCGACTATGTCTGCGTGTCGGTGGGAGACACCGGCCTGGGGATGGCGCCGGACGTGCTCGAGCGCGCCACCGAGCCCTTCTTTTCGACCAAGCCGCTCGGCAAGGGCACCGGCCTCGGACTGGCTCAGGTCTACGGCATCGCCCGCCAGTCGGGCGGTACTGTGCGGATCGAGAGCCAGCCGGGGACCGGCACGATCGTTCGCCTGCTTCTCCCGGCTGTTGCTCCGGAGGAGGTGAGCGACGGCGACGAAACCGGCGACGCGAGGATCGTGCCCGTCATTCCCGCAAAGGGCGTGAAGGTGCTCGTCGTCGACGATGACCTCGACGTGCGCGCCTTCCTGTCAGCCGCGCTCGAAGGTCTCGGCTATTCCGTTTACGAGGCGGAGGACGGCGCCGAGGGCCTGAAGAAGGTGGATGAGGTCGCGCCCGACCTGCTGCTGCTCGACTATGCAATGCCGCAGATGAACGGCGCCGACGTCGCCCGAGCGGTGCGGCGCAGCCACCCGCATCTGCCGATCATCTTCGTCACCGGCTATGCCGAGAGCGACCAACTCGAGGCGGCGCTCGGGGGCAAGGTGCCGCTGCTGCGAAAGCCGTTCACTGTGGCGCAGCTTGCGGCGGCGATCACGCTGCATATTCCGGCGGAAAAGCGCGCGTCCTCACCCTCTTGAAGCCGAAAAGCCGCTTCCTAAATCTCTGCCGTCGGAAGACTGAGTTCGTGGTTTCCGGCCTGTATCTGGGGCGCCGGCCTCAGCGGCCACGCGCCTCATCGTCAATGTTGCTCAAAGGAGGACATGGATCATGAGAACCGGTTTTGATTTTTCGCCCTATCGTCGCTCGACCGTCGGCTTCGACCGGCTGTTCGACTTTCTCGAGAATGCCGCCCGGCAGGACGCCGGCGACAATTACCCGCCCTTCGACATCGAGAAGGTGAGCGACGATTCCTATCGCATCACCCTCGCCGTGGCCGGCTTCAGGCAGAATGAGATCGACATCGTCGCGCGCCAGAACCTGCTGGTGATCACCGGCCGCAAGGCGGAGAACCGCAACAAAGACGGCAATTTCCTTCACATGGGAATCGCCACCCGCGCGTTCGAACGCCGCTTCGAGCTGGCCGACTTCGTCCGCGTCGAGAATGCGGAGCTTCGCGACGGCCTGCTCACCCTCGAGCTGGTCCGCGAGATCCCCGAAGCGATGAAGCCGCGCAAGATTGCGATCAACGGCGGCTCCTCGCAGACGATCGAGGCGCAGCCCGAGGCCGAGCAGCAGCCGCAGGAAGAGCGCCAGTCGGTCGCTGCGTAATTGAGAAAAGGAGGCGGCGCCGGTGCGTCCGGCGCCGTCTTCCTTTCCGCCGGCAGAACGGCTGATTCAGCTTCGGTTTAGGTATGTCGGCGCACATCGGAGAATGTGGTGCCAAAAACCTTACGGACTCGTAAGGGCCCGCTCCTTCTGCGGGATTGCGCCACCTCAAGCGGGGCGCTTGGAAGTGGGGCTGGGACGTTAGTTACTGTCATGAATATCAAGAAGAAATTACTCAATCCATTCGTCCTCGGCGCGCAAGGCTTCGTCGCCGGCGCGATCCTGTTCTGGTCGACGCACGCTTCCGAATCGGATCTGCCGCAGGCGCCGACCGCCGTGCAGGTGCCCGTCGTCCAGCAGATTGCCGGGATCTAAGCGACCCGCTTGAAGTCGCGCATTGCGGGCTTATACGCGCCTGATGGTTCGCTTTTCGTTCGCTGATCAGGATCTCATGGCGCTGCCGCAGGGGGCGCTATTCTGGCCCTCCCGCGGTGCGCTGCTGGTCGCCGACCTGCACCTGGAAAAGGCGAGCTGGTTCGCCCGCTGGGGGCAGATGCTGCCCCCCTACGATTCCATCGCGACGCTGGCGGATCTGACGGCGCTGGCGGCGAGCACCTCGGCCCGCGAAATCTGGTGTCTCGGCGACAGCTTCCACGATCGTCACGGCTGCGATCGCCTGCCGACGCGGGCGCGCGAGCTGCTGACCGCTCTCACCTCGTCCATCCGCTGGACCTGGATTACCGGCAACCACGATCCCGGCTTCGCCGACCATTGCGGCGGCACGATCGTCGATGAGGCGGAGGTCGACGGCCTCATCCTTCGCCATGAAGCTGACGCCGCCGATCCGCGGCCCGAGCTGTCCGGCCATTTCCACCCCAAGCTTCGCATCACCCATCGCGGCCGCAAGGTGTCCCGCCGCTGCTTCGTCGCGACGCCGCGCAAGCTGATCCTGCCCGCTTTCGGTGCGCTGACCGGAGGGCTCGACGCACATCATCCCGAGATCGTCCGCGCCGTCGGTCCCGATGCCGAGGCGCTTGTCCCAGTTGCGGACCGTTTGCTGAGGTTCCCGGTGGCAGCCTGAGGCGGGGCTTTCCCGCCTGTCCGGCGTTCTCTACAGGAGCCGCGACAGAGGATCCCGAGACATGGCCGAACAGGACACCGCCACTGCGCCCGCGCTGCCGACGCTGGAGGACATGCAGCACTGGACTTACGTGATGGGTCGGGCACAGCAGCTGATGATGGAGCATCTCGCCAATCAGGCGAGCGAGGCGGGTGAGAAGATCGTCGCGGCCGAACCGAAGCCGACGCTCGCCGCGTGGCCGGGCGCAGCCTTTTTCGCCGACCCCTCCAAGCTTGCCCAGGCGCAGATGGACATGTGGACGCAGGGACTCGCCATCTGGCAGCGCGCGCTCGGCGGCCAGCCCGACAAGAGCGAGCTCACCCAGAAGGCGGACAAGGACAAGCGCTTCAACGCGCCGCAATGGCGCGACAATCCCTTGTTCGACACGATCCGGCAAAGCTATCTGCTGATCTCCGACCGGCTGCTGGGCTCGGTCGACGCGCTGGAGGGGATCAGCGACAAGCAGCGGGAGCAGCTCCGCTTCACCACCCGTGCCTTCGTCGACGCGATGAGCCCGTCCAACTTCGCGCTCACCAACCCACTGGTGATCGAGAAGGCGATCGAAACGCGGGGCGAGAACCTCTTGAAGGGCCTGGAGCACATGCTCCGCGATATCGAGAAGGGGCAACTCACCCACACCGATCCGAACGCGTTCGAGGTCGGGCGGAACATCGCCACCACGCCGGGCAAGGTCGTCAAGCAGACGCCGCTCTACCAGCTCATCCAATATGCTCCGACCACCAAGGAGGTGCTGGAGACGCCGCTGATCATCTTCCCGCCCTGGATCAATCGCTTCTACATCCTCGACCTCAACGAGAAGAAGAGCTTCATCCGCTGGGCAGTGGCGCAGGGGCTGACCGTGTTCGTCGTGTCGTGGAAGTCCGCCGACGAGACGCTCGTGGACGTCACCATGGACGATTACGTCAAGGCCCAGGTCGATGCGATCGACACCGTGCGCGACCTGCTCGACGTCGAGACCACGCACCTGATCGGCTATTGCGTCGCGGGCACGACGCTCGCCGCGACCTTGGCTTACCTTGAAGCGCGGGGCGAAGCGGACAAGGCGGCGAGCGCCACCTTCTTCACCGCCCAGGTGGACTTCTCCGAGGCCGGCGACCTCAACCTGTTCGTCGGCGACGATCAGATGCAGATGATCGAGCAGCTCTCCGGCAAGGGCTATATGGACGGCCGCTACATGGCCGCGACCTTCAACATGCTGCGCGGCCGCGACCTCATCTGGAACTACGTCACCAACAATTATCTGCTGGGCGAGGATTATACCCCCTTCGACCTGCTCCACTGGAACAGCGACACCACCAACTTGCCGGCCAAGTGGCACCAGGCGTATCTCCGCGACTATTATCGCGACAACAAGCTGGTCCAGCCCGGCGGGATCACGATCGACGGCACCCCGCTCAACATCGGCCGCGTGAAGACGCCGACCTACGTCCAGGCCGGCCGCGAGGACCATATCGCGCCTGCCCACAGCGTCTGGAAGATCACCCATCACTTCCAGGGTCCGCTGCGGTTCGTATTGGCCGGATCCGGCCACATCGCCGGCGTCGTGAATCCGCCGGAAGCGCAGAAATATCAATATTGGACCAACGAGGACCGCGTCGACACGCTAGAGGAGTTCATCGAGGGGGCGAAGGAGACCAAGGGCAGCTGGTGGCCCGACTGGCTCGAGTGGATCAAGACGCGCTCGGACGAGACGGTTTTTGCAATGGGCTCACGGATGCCGGGCGAAGGCAAGCTTCCCGCGATTGAGGACGCCCCGGGAAGTTACGTGAAGGCGCGATAGCCGGGCCTTTTCGGCCCCCGATCAAGCTTATGCTGCACTGCACAAAAAGTGCTTGCAATTGTGCATCCGCTCACCTAATTGTTGCACTGCAGCATTAGGAGCAGTTCGACCATGGCCGACAAGAAAGCCAAAGCCGGCGCCGCCAAGGCGCTGAAGGCGAAAACGCCCAAGCAGCCGAAGCTGGAAGCTCCGGTTGAACTGAAGGCGCTGCCGAAGCCCGGCAAAGCCGCCAGCCACATTGAGACACAGAGCAAGGGAACCAGCATCATGAACAAGCAGATCAACGACACCATCGAGATGAACCGTGAGGCCGGCAAGGTCGCCGCCGAGAAGTTCCAGGCCGCTTTCGGCGACGTCAACGAGCGCGCCAAGACCGCCATGGAGAAGAGCGGCCGCCTGATGGAAGAGATGACCGACCTCGGTCGCGGCAACGTCGAGGCGCTGGTCGCTTCGTCCAAGATCGCCGCCCGCGGCGTCGAGACGCTCAGCCAGGACGTCGCCGAGTTCGGCCGTCGCAGCTTCGAGGAGGCTTCCGCCAACCTCAAGAGCTTTGCTGAAGTCAAGTCGCCGACCGACTTCTTCCGCATGCAGAGCGAGTTCGCCCGCGCCCAGTTCGACGCGATGATCGCCGAGAGCTCGAAGATGAGCGAAGCGATGATCAAGCTCGCCGGCGAAGTCGCCGAGCCGATCACCAACCGCTACACGGTTGCGGCCGAGCGCGTGAAGACGATCGCTCTCTAAGCGATTGCTGAACCGCTGAAGAATTGGGCGGCCCTCCCTAGGGAGCGGCCGCCCTTTTCGCATGTCCGGCAGCCGGATCGTGCAGCTTTATCGACCGTAAACCACTTCTGACTCTTGTCCCGCCAGCCGCCTCTGCCATATTTAAGAACTGCCATGAGCATCGATGAATCGCTGATCACCGCCGCCGGCGAGCGGAAAGGGGATGACGAGGGCACCGGCCTCGGCGTCGCCACCCGGACGCGCACCCGCACCAAGACTCCGTCGCCCTACAAGGTGCTGATGCTGAACGACGATTACACGCCGATGGAGTTCGTCGTCCTGTGCCTGCAGCGCTTCTTCAAGATGGATATCGAGGATGCGACGCGGGTGATGCTGCACGTCCACCAGCGCGGCGTCGGCGTGTGCGGCATCTTCAGCTACGAAGTCGCCGAAACCAAGGTGGCGCAGGTGATCGACTTCGCCCGCGAGAATCAGCACCCGCTCCAGTGCACGCTGGAGAAGGCGTAAATTAGGATGCCCGGCGAGCGCCGGGGCCAGTTGTTCTGATTGTGTGCCGCTGGACCCCCGCCTTCTCGGGGAACAAAGGCTGCTCCCTTGCACCGCCTCCCCAAAGCCCTAGAAGCTCCACATGGACCGTATCATCATCCGCGGCGGCAAGCCGCTGAGCGGCAAGATCTGCATCTCGGGCGCCAAGAACGCCGCCCTCACCCTCCTCCCCTGCGCGCTGCTGACCGACGAGCCGCTGACGCTGAGAAACCTGCCGCGCCTCGCCGACGTCGACAGCTTCGGTCACCTGCTTAATCAACTTGGCGTCTCGACCACGATCGAAGGCTCCAAGCCCGACGAGTTCGGCCGGGTGATGACGCTTCGTGCGTCAAACATCAGCTCGACCGTCGCACCCTACGACATCGTCCGGAAGATGCGTGCGTCGATCCTCGTGCTTGGTCCGCTGCTCGCCCGCGCGGGTGAGGCCACCGTGTCGCTGCCCGGCGGCTGCGCGATTGGCATGCGCCCGGTCGACCTGCATCTGAAGGCGCTGGAAGCGCTCGGAGCCGAGATCGAGATCGCGGCGGGTTACGTGAAGGCGACCGCGCCGAAGGGCGGGCTCGTCGGCGGCACGATCAGCTTCCCGATCGTCTCGGTCGGCGCGACCGAGAACGCGCTGATGGCGGCGGTGCTCGCCAAGGGCACGACGGTGATCGAGAATGCCGCGCGCGAGCCCGAGATCACCGATCTCGCCAAATGCCTGATCGCGATGGGCGCCCGTATCGAGGGGCTGCGCACCGACACTCTGACGGTGGAAGGCGTGCCCGAGCTCCACGGCGCCACCTATGCGGTCATGCCCGACCGTATCGAGGCCGGCAGCTATGCCTGCGCGGCGATGATCACGGGCGGCTCATTGGAGCTGGTCGGCGCCCGCAAGGAGACGATGCCGTCCATCCTTTCCGGACTTCAGGATGCCGGCGCGATCATCGAAGACGTAGCCGGCGGCCTAAAGGTCACGGCCGACGGCGGAATCAAGCCGCTGTCCCTATCGACCGCCCCCTTCCCTGCCTTCCCGACCGACATGCAGGCGCAGTTCATGGCGATGCTGAGCCTCGCCGACGGCACCAGCCTGCTGACCGAGACGATCTTCGAGAACCGCTACATGCACGTGCCGGAACTGAATCGCATGGGCGCCGACATCGACGTGCGCGGCCGCTCGGCCGTCGTGCGCGGCGTCGACAAGTTGGTCGGCGCGCCTGTGATGGCCACCGACCTTCGAGCTTCGATGGGCCTGGTTCTCGCCGGCTTGGCCGCCGAGGGCGAGACCCACGTCAACCGCGTCTACCACCTCGACCGCGGCTACGAGCGGCTCGAGGAGAAGCTCCAGGCCGTCGGCGCCGACATCGAGCGGGCCAGCGACGGCTAGTCCGCGTCGGTGAGCTGACGCTCGCCGCCGAGTTTGTGGACGCGGCCGTGCTTCATGACGAAGCCGACATTCTCGAGCAGCCGCACATTCTCGGTAGGATCGCCAGCGACGGCGATGATGTCGGCATCCTTGCCGGGCTCGATCGTGCCGATGCTGGCCGAGCGGCCGAGCAGGTCGGCGGCGCCCACCGTGGCGCTGCGGATCGCAGCGGCGGGGGTCATGCCGGCATTGACCATCAGCGCGAACTCCTGCGCGTTCTGGCCGTGCGGGCTGACGCCGCTGTCGGTGCCGAATGCGATCTTGACGCCTTCGCGGATCGCGCGGGCGAAGCTCTTCTCGGCATTGCCGGCCGCCTCCTGCGCCTTCTGATATTGCGCCGGAGCGAGCGCCCCGCGCTGGCCATCGCGTAGCGCCGCCGCCGGCGCGAGCAAGGTCGGCACGTAATAGGCGCCGGTCTGGCGGTAGAGGCGGAAGGTCTCGTCGTTTGTGAAGGTGCCGTGCTCGATCGAGTCGACGCCAGCCCGCAACGCGCCGTTGACGCCGTCTACACCGTGCGCGTGCGCGGCAACCTTGCGGCCAAAGGTCTTCGCCGTGCGCACCACCGCCTGCATCTCGTCGTCCATCATCTGCTGGGCGAGCCCGCCCGGCACGTTGGAAAGCACCCCGCCGGTGGCGGCGATCTTGATCACGTCGGCGCCGGCGGAAATCTGCTCGCGAGTGGCGCGGCGGCAATCGTCTGCGCCGTTGCAGGTGTTGGTCGCGCGCGGCGCGAATACCGCGTCGAGATCGCGGTTGAGGCCGTTCACGTCGCCATGGCCGCCGGTCACCGATACGCTGCGGGCCGCCGCGACGATGCTGGGGCCGGCGAACTGGCCGGCATTGATCACGTCGCGCAACGTCGTGATGGTCGGACCGTCGGCGCCGAGATCCCGTACAGTTGTGAAGCCGGCGAGCAGCGTCTCCCGTCCGTTGAGCAGCGCGGTATAGGCTTCGTCCTCATAATCGCGGCTGTTCGCCTCGAGCCGGCGCTGAAGGCGGTCCTTGAGGCCTGACAGGTGGACGTGGCTGTCGATCAGGCCCGGCAGCACGGTGCTCGTCCTGAGGTCGACCACCCGCGCGCCTGGCACGTCGACGAAGCCGTCGCGCACCTCGGCAATGCGGCGGCCGCGGACGATGACGCTGGCATTGCGGCGCGGGGCGCTGCCGGGGACGGCGAGCAGGGTGCCGGCGTGAATGACGGTGACCGCCTCCGGCTGCGCCGCCGGAGCAGCGGGCTGGGCCTGAGCGAAAGCGGGCGCGGCAAGCGCAAGAGCGGCGGTGGCAGCGAAAAGGCTGGCGAGCTTCATGGCAATCTTCCCCTGTTGAGCGCGCAGCAAAGGCGCAAATCGCACGCCGATCAAGAGGAAGAGAGGGTCTTGCCGAAGCGAAAGCTCGTCCGCTCGTAGCCGAGCCGCTGGTAGAAAGCATGGGCGCGCTCGCGCCTGACATTGCTCGTGACCTCGATAATGCCGCAGCCGCGCTCCGCCAGCCACGCCTCTGCCACCTGGACCAGCGCCCTGCCCACGCCTCGCCCCCGTGCGGCCTCGGTGACGACCAACATGCTGATCCGGCCGACCGGGCGCGGTCGATGCAAGACATGGGTGATGCTCATGGTGAGGCAGCCGATGAGTTGCCCCTCCTCCGCCACCAGCGGCGGAAGCCCGCGGTCGATCAGCGGCGGCAGCCTTTCGGCAAGGTCGTTTTCGGAAGTCTTGTAGCCGAGCTCCCGCACCAGCCGCGCCATTTCGGCGGTATCCTGAAGGCTCCCCTCCCGAATGGCGAAGCTCAAGTCCAGACTTCGATGCTGTGGATCAGCAGCCCGACGAGGCCGCCGACGAGGGTGCCGTTGATGCGGATATATTGGAGGTCACGACCGACGGCGGCTTCGAGGCGGCCGGTGATGGTGCGCGCGTCCCAGCCGCGGATCGTGTCGGAAACCAGGGCGACGATGCCGCTGCCATAAGCAGCGACGACGCCGACCACGGCGCGGCGGGCGAACTTGTTGATCGTCGCCTTGAGATGCTCGTCCTGCTGCAGCGTCGCCCCGAGCTGCCGAATGGCGTCGCCGAACTTGCCGGCCATGGTGGCGTCCGGATCGCGGGCGGCCTTGAGCAGGCCGGCGCGCGCCTTCTCCCAGAGGCCGTCGATCCAGTCGGTGACCGCCTTGTTGGCGATGATCTCGTTCTTCATCTCCTCGACCTTGAGGCGCAGCTCGGGGTCATGCTGCAGCTTCCAGGCGAGGTCCGCCATGCCCTCCTCCGCCTTGAGGCGGAGCGGGTGGTTGGTGTCGACTGCCATGTCGATGGTGAGCCGCCTCAGGCCGTCGATGATGCCGTTGGACAGCTTCTCGTCGAGCCCGGCGAGCTTCATCACCCAATTCGCGCGCTGGCTGACCATGCCGCGGATCATGGCCTCGTTGGCGTCGAGCGTTCGTCCCGCCCAGGTGATCAGCCCGTCGAGGATCGGGATGTGGCGGTCCTCGTCGATCGCCGCCTCCATGCTCTGCCCGAGCATGGGGGAAGCCTCCATCGCCCGCATCCGGCCGGCGACGGCGCCCTTCACCATGCCGCCGAGCCGCTCTTCGTCGAGCGCCTCGAGTATGTCCGCGACCAGGCGTGACGCACCTTCGCGTAGCCGACCCTCACCGGGTGGGCTTGCCAGGAAGCGTCCGGCCGCTCCGGCGACGTCGATGCCGCGCATCCGCCGCGCGACCACGGAGGGAGTGAGGAAATTGTCCTTCAGGAACAAGGCGAGCGTGTTGCCGATGCGGTCCTTGTTGCGCGGGATGATAGCGGTGTGCGGGATCGGCAGGCCGAGCGGATGGCGGAACAGGGCCGTCACCGCGAACCAGTCGGCGAGGCCGCCCACCATCGCCGCCTCGGCAAAGGCGCGGACGAAGCCCCAGGCGGGGTAGGCGTCGTCATAGCGGCCGGCGACGAGGAAGATCGCCGCCATCAGCACCAGCATGCCGGTTGCGATGATCCGCATTCCCCGCACCCCGCCCTGGGCCGGATTGAAGGCCGCAAGCGACAGCTTCACGGGACGAGGACCGGAAGGAGGAAGCGGCCGGACGGCTTGGACAGGCTCATGCCTGTGTCAAAGCGCCCGGCCGGCTTTGGTTCACTCGGCAGGCTGAGGAGCGGTCGGCCGATCCTCGGGACGGTAGGTGAGGATGCGGCCGAACTTGGGCGCGATCCAGCGCTCGAAGCTGTCGGCGAGGCTGAAGCCTGCCGGCACGATCACCAGCGTAAGCACAGTCGACAGAATCAGGCCGCCGATCACCACGATGCCCATCGGCTGACGGAAGCTGCCGTCGCCGGAGAGCGCCAGCGCGGTCGGGATCATGCCCGCGACCATCGCCACCGTCGTCATGACGATCGGCTGCGCACGCTTATGGCCGGAATCCGCGATCGCCTCGTCCTTCGGCACGCCTTTATCCATCTCCTCGATGGCGAAGTCGATCAGCAGGATCGAGTTCTTGGCGACGATGCCGAGCAGCATCAGGATGCCGATGAACACCGGCATCGACATCGCCTGGCCGGTGAGATGGAGCGCGATCGCTCCGCCCAAAGGCGCCAGCAGCAGCGAGCCCATGTTCACGAACGGCGGGACGATGCGCTTGTAGAGCAGCACCAGCACCGCGAAGACGAGGAAGATGCCGGCGACGACGGCCATGCCGAAATTCTCGACCATCTCCTTCTGCATCTCGGCTTCGCCGAACTCCGCCTGCTTCACGCCTTGGGGCAGGTTCTGCATCGTCGGCAGCTGGTTGATCTTGCTCAACACTTCGACGACGCCGGGCGCCATATCGGCGCCGACCATGATCCGCCGCTCCTGGTTGAAGCGCTGGATCTGGGTCGCACCCGCGCCGAAGCTGATGTCGGCCACCACCTTCAGCGGCACCGAGCCGCCGGACGTGGTCGGCACCGGCATGTTCTCGATGGTCGCGAGGCTGGTGCGCGATTCCTCGGGCAGCATCACACGGATCGGGATCTGGCGGTCGGACAGCGAGAATTTGGCGCTGTTCTGGTCGATGTCGCCCTGCGTCGCGATCCGGATCGACTGGCTGAGCGCCTGCGTGGTCACGCCAAGATCGGCGGCCAGATCGAAACGAGGCGTGATCATGATCTCCGGACGCCTGAGGTCGCCCTCCACCCGCGCAGCGCGAATCTCCGGCAGGGCGTTCATCTCGGTGACGAGCTTCGCCGCGGTCTCCTCCAGCAGCTTCGGATCGCTGCCGGCCAGCATGACCGATACCGCTCGGCTGCCGCCGAAGCCGTTATTGTTGCGGAAGAACACGCGCGCGTCGGCGATCTGCTGGAGCTTGGGCGCGGTCTCGCGCTCGAACACGGTGCTCTTGCGCTCGCGGTCCTCGCGCAGCGTCATATACACGCTGGCGCGGCCGACCTGCACCGATCCGAATGCGGACTGCACTTCCGGCTCGGCGGTGACGATGCGAGTGATCTGATCGACCACGGCTTCGGTCTGCTTCAGCGTCGACCCCGGCGGCATTTCGACGGAGATCGAGCTGAACGGACTGTCGCTGTTCGGAAAGACGATGAACGGCAGCGTCGCGAAGGCGAAGATGGTCGATGCGAAGGCGAGGAAGCCGACGCCCATCGTCTTCCAGCGATTGCGGAGCGACCAGCGCAGCACGCTCATATAGCGATCCATCACCCAGCCCTCGCCATGGCTGGCGACACCGTGCGACTTCAGGAAATAAGCCGCCATCATGGGCGTGATGAGGCGCGCGACGGCAAGGCTCATCAGCACCGAGACGACGATGGTGAGGCCGAAGCTCTTGAAATACTGGCCGATGATGCCGTCCATCATAGCGACGGGCAGGAACACCGCGACAATCGAGAAGGTGGTCGCGACGACCGCAAGGCCGATCTCGTCCGCGGCCTCGATCGAGGCCTGATAGGCGGATTTGCCCATCCGCATGTGGCGCACGATATTCTCGATCTCCACGATCGCGTCGTCGACCAGCACGCCGGCGACAAGGCTAAGCGCCAGCAGGGTGACGCCGTTCAGCGTGAAGCCCAACATGTCCATGAACCAGAAGGCCGGGATCGCCGACAGCGGGATCGCGATCGCCGAGATGATCGTCGCGCGCCAATCGCGAAGGAACAGGAACACGACGATGACCGCCAGCACGGCGCCTTCGATCAGCGCCTCCATGGCGGACTTATACTGGTCCTTGGTGTAGTCGACGGTAGTGAACCGCTCCTGGAAGGTGACCTTGGGGTTCTCCTTCTCGAGCTTCCTCAGTTCCGCGACCACTTCGTCATGGACTGTAACTTCCGAATAGCCCTTGGCCTTCTCGATGCCGAAGCTGACGACCTGCTTGCCTTCGACCTTGCCCATCGAGCGCTGCTCGGCGTGACCATCGCGGATCGTCGCGATGTCGGCGAGCCGAACCGTGCGGCCACCGCCGACCGAAACCTGCTTCTGGCTGAGATCATAGGCATTCTCGGCATTGCCGAGCACGCGCACCGCCTGCTCGGCGCCCGCGATCTCGGCGCGGCCGCCCGGCGCGTCGACGTTGGTCAGCCGCAGCTGCTGGTTGACCTGAGCCGCGGTGATGCCGTGCGACTGCATCTTGGCCGGATCGAGGATGACACGGATCTCGCGATTGACGCCGCCGCCGCGGCTCACGGCCGCCATGCCTTCGACGCTGAGCAGCCGCTTGCTCACGACATTGTCGACATACCAGCTCAGTTCCTCGAGCGTCATGTCGGTGGTGTGGGCGGAGAAGAAGCCAAGCGGGCCGCCGTCCGCATCGATGCGGGTCACACGCGGCTCAAGGATGCCCTCGGGCAGGTCGCCGCGAATCTGCGAGATGGCGTTGCGGACGTCGTTGACGGCGCGGTCGACCGGCGTGCCGAGTTCGAACTGCACGAAGGTGCTGCTGCTGCCCTCACGGACCGTCGACTGGATTTCGTCGACGCCGTTGATGCCGCGGATCGCCGCCTCGACACGCTGGGTGACCTGGGTCTCCAGCTCCGACGGCGCTGCGCCCGGCTGCGACACGGTGACGTCGGCGGCCGGGAAGCTGATGTCCGGATTGTTGTTCACGTCCATCCGCATGAAGCTGACGATGCCGAGCAAGGTCAGGGCGGCGAAAAGGACGAGCGGAATGACCGGGTTGCGAATCGCCCAGCTGGAAATGTTACGCATGGTCAGTCACTCCAATGGCGCTCAGCGGGCGCTCGCCCGCTGAGGCCGGATCTTGTCCCCGGGGTTGAGGAAGGCGCCGGCCGACAGCACGACCCGTTCGTTCCCGCTCAGGCCCTCGGTGATGACGACGCCCTTGTCGGTCACGGAGCCGACCCGGACGGGGCGCCGCTGCACGACATTGTCGGCGCCGGCGACATAGACATAGCTGCCGCGCGCATCGTTCAGCACCGCCGATTCCGGCAGCAAAGGCGCCTCCGTCGAGCCGGCGACGATCGCCGCGGAGGCGAAGCCGCCCGGACGCAGCGCCGGGCTGTATGGGACCGCGACCCTCGCCTCGCCTTGGCGGCTCTGCGGATCGATGATCGGCGACACCTGCCAGACCGAGCCCTGCACCGTCTCGTTCGAGCCGACCGGCGTAACCGTTGCGGGCATACCCGGACGGATGAGCGCGAGATCGCCCTGCGGCAGCTGCGCGAGAACTTCCATCTGGCCGCCTTGCGCGATCCGGAAGAGCGCGCCGGAGCCCGGGCTCACGACCTGACCCGGCTCGACGTTGCGATCGAGAACGAGACCTGCGGCAGGCGCCCGGATGTCGAGGCGGCCGATACGGGCGCGCGTCTCGCCGAGCTGCGCCTGGGCGACCCGGACGCGTGCGTTTGCGGCATCGCGGGTGGCGATGCGGCGCTCGACGTCGGCCTTGGAAACAAAGCCGCGGGAGACCAGCGCCTGCGCGCGCTCCAGCTCCTGCTGCGCAAGGCGCGCGTCGGCCCGCGCAACCTCGATCGAGGCGGCGAGCGACTGGGCCTGCTGCGACTGGACCGAACGCTCGATCACGGCGAGCGTCGCGCCGGCGCCAACCCACTGGCCCGGCTGGACGAGCACCCGCGTCACCATGCCGCCCTCGCCCGACACGCCGACCGGCATGTCGACGCGCGCGGCGAGCGTGCCGGTCGCGGAGATGGTACGCGCGACCTGCTGACGGCCCGGCACGACGACGGTGACGCTCGGCGCGGTCGCCGCCCCGCCCTTGGGCGCGCCGGCCGGAGCAGCCTTCTCGCCGCTGCCGCCGAACATGAAGAAGGCGGCCGCCGCGAGGGCCACCAGGGCGATGACGGCGATGATCAGGCGCGTGCGCCGGCGCTTGCGATCGACCAGCACGTCATCGACGACCTCCCCCTCGAGGGAGCCGCGCCGCCAGCCAGTGGTTTCGAAGTTCATCGTCTTCATCTTCCCTAATCACCGCATAGCGGCAGCGCCGCGCCGGAGACTGTATTACGAGAATAAGTCACCAGCCTCAAGAGACTAAATTTCGCGGCTCGCCCCCGACCAAGGCCTGCTCTACACGAAGAGGGAGCCATTTTCCACGGAAAGCGGCTTTCTTTCGACAAACGGCACGTTCGCGGGGCTGAGCGTATGTGGGGAGCAAGAAAGGACCTTCAATGCTGGAAACATATGGCTTTCTCGGCTGGATCATCATCGGGTTGCTCGCCGGCGCGCTCGCCAAGCTGATCATGCCGGGGAAAGACCCCGGCGGCTGCATCGTCACCATCATTTTGGGCATTGCTGGCGCGCTGCTCGCCGGCTTCGTCGGCAATGCGGTGGGCTGGTATACGCAAGGACAGGCTGGCGGTTTCATCGCGGCCACCATCGGTGCCATCGTCATCCTCTGGATCTACCGCCTGCTGTTGCGGCGGCGCTGATCCGCAGCCGTAACGTTCAGCAACGGTGCAGGGGCCGGCATGTTGTAGCGTACGGAATGCGCATCGGCGCAATGGTAAGCGTGGGAGAAGAAGAATGTTGAGGACGATGATGGCCGCCGGTCTGCTGGCGGCAATGGCAATCCCGGCTGCAGCGGCGGCCCAGCCGGCGGCAACCTTGCTGGACGGAACTCGGCTCGACGTGGTCGCGGCCGGTGAGGTGACGCGCGTGCCGGACGTCGCGCGGATCAGCGCCGGCGTGGTCACGCAGGCGCCGACCGCGACTGCCGCGATCCAGCAGAATGCTCAGCGGATGGAGCGCGTGCGGGCGGCGCTGAAGCGCGCCGGCATTGCCGATCGCGACATCCAGACCAGCTCGATCAATCTGAGCCCCGAATATCGCTACGTGGAGAACCAGGCACCGGTCCTCACCGGCTATCGCGCGGGTAACGAGGTCTCGGTCCGTTTTCGGGACATCGCCAATACCGGCCGCATCCTCGACGCCCTCGTCGCCGAGGGCGCCAACCAGATCAACGGGCCGATGTTGATGCTCGACAAGCCGGAGGAAGCAATGGACGAGGCCCGCGCCGCTGCGCTCCGCACCGCTCAGGCCCGGGCCGCCATGTATGCGCGCCAGCTCGGCAAGCGCGTGACTCGCATCCTCTCCGTCAGCGAGAGCGGAACGCCCTTCCAGCCCTATCCGCGCCCGATGATGCAGGAAGCACGCGGCATGGTCGCGGACGCAGCCTCGAAGATCGATCCCGGCGAGCAGACGGTTTCCGTCAACCTCACCGTCACGTTCGAGCTGGAATGAGACAGCGCCTCGAACCCACTAGGGAAATCGCATAGTTCGCGCTAGTTAGCCCGCGGATTGATTTCTGTCCGCTATGCTCCGCCGAACGCGGGCGCAGCGGGCTGGATTTTCGGGGCGGGCGCGACTTGGGACGGGGCGGCAAGAGCATCGGGCGGAACGCCGGCTATAATCTGGCCGGTGCCGCCATTCCGCTGCTCCTTTCGCTCGTCACCGTTCCCATCTACCTCAAGCTGGTCGGGCCGGACCGCTACGGCGTGCTGGCGATCGCCTGGCTGATGCTCGGCTATCTGGGGCTGTTCGACCTAGGCCTCGGCCGCGCGACGGCCTTCCGCATCGCTGCGCTTTGCGACGCGCCGGCCGAGGAGCGGGCGACGACCTTGTGGACGGCGATCGTCGTCAATCTCGGCATGGGGATCGTCGGCGCGCTCCTGCTGTGGGCGGCCGCCGACTGGTTCTTCACCCACATCTTCAAGGTCGACCCAGCGATCCGGCCGGAGATCGTTGCCGGCGTGCCGTTCCTGGCGATGACGGTGCCGGTCGCGACCATGACAGGAGTGATGACGGGCGCGCTGCAGGGCCGCGAGCAGTTCCTCCGCACCAACTCCATCTCGGTCACCTCGACCGTGCTGTTCCAGCTCTTCCCGCTGGGGGTCGCATGGACGATGGGGCCTTACCTGCCGCGGCTCCTGCTCGCCGCCCTTGCCGCGCGTCTGGTCGCGATCGCCATCCTCTGGGTGCTCTGCCATGCCGAGCTGACGCGGGGGCATCCGATCCGGGTCGAGAAGGCACGGATCAGGGAGTTGCTGAGCTTCGGCGGCTGGGTCTCCGTCACGTCCTTCGTCGGCGCGATGCTGGTCGTCACCGACCGCTTCCTGATCGGCGCGGTCCTCGGCGCCGTCGCCGTCACCGTTTACGCAATTCCATTCCAGCTGGCGCAGCGCATCGCAATCATTCCGTCGTCGCTCACGACGGCCTTGTTCCCGAGGCTGTCGGCCGCACCGCCCGACGAGCAGAAGCGCCTCGGCGCCCTCGCCTTCCGCACCTTGGCGTCCCTGGTGACGCTGCCGGTGCTCGGCGGCGTGCTGCTGATAGGTCCGTTCCTTGAGCTGTGGGTCGGCCACGATATCGGCAGCCAGGCCGCGCCGGTCGGGCGGCTGCTGCTGATCGGCTATTGGATCAATGCCTTCGCGCTCGTTCCCTTCACCCGTCTCCAGGCAAGAGGACAGCCGAGCCGGGTGGCGCTGATCCTGCTCGCGCAGGTGCCGCCCTATCTGCTCGGCCTCTACTTCGCGATGAAGCTCTACGGCATCATCGGCTGCGCGATCATGTTCGTCGTGCGGTGCTTCGTCGACCTGGTCCTGCTCGCCTGGTCCGCCGACCGGCGCTTCACCGGCTTCGAACTGCTTTTCGCGAACCTGGGCTTGCTCCTCCTGGCTGCCCTCCTCCACAGGATCAGCGATCCGTTCGAGCCGCTCTGGCTGGGCGTAGCCACCCTGCTGCTGCTCGCTGCCGCCGGCCTGGGCTTCGTCACCTTGCCGAAAGACGTTCGCAACAAACTAACGGCGATGATTCCCGCCCTGCGGATGAAGAGGGTTTAAGGATGGGACTGCTCTCGAGGCTGCGCGGCGGACAGCGCAAGAGGCCGTTCCTCGCCGATCGCTATCGGCAGCACCGGATCGGCCGCGGCAGCTATGGCGACCTCAACGTCGTCGAGTTCGGCGAAGGCACCACGCTCACGGTCGGCAATTATTGCTCCTTCGCCCGCGGCGCGCAGGTCATGCTGGGTGGCAATCACCGGCTCGACTGGGTGACGACCTACCCGTTCAGCGCCATCGACCGCCGCTTCTCGCACTTCACCGGCCATCCCCACAGCAAGGGCGATGTCGTGATCGGCAACGACGTCTGGGTCGCGCGCGAGGCGATGATCCTGTCGGGCGTGACGATCGGCGACGGCGCCGTGATCGGCGCCCGCGCGGTGGTCAGCCGCGACGTGCCGCCCTACATGATCGTCGCCGGCAATCCCGCCGTGGAGGTCCGCCCGCGCTTTCCCGCCCCCGTTATCGAGCGCCTGCTGGCGCTCAGCTGGTGGGACTGGCCGGAGGAGCGCATCGCCGGCGCCATGCCCCACCTCCTCTCCAACGATATCGAGACCTTTCTCGACGCCGCCGAAAAGGGCGAAATCTGAACATGAAGCCGAGATTTGCCGCCGCCGCCGCCGTCAACGACCATGCGGTGCTGCACCAGTGCCTGTCCGCCTCGCCCGACATCGCCTCGGGCGCCCTCAGCCTGCGCACCTATGAGGGCTTTCGCTCCGCCGCCGCCGCCTACAATCGCGCTCTGGAGGAGACCAACGCCGAGATCCTCATCCTGGTGCATCAGGACGTCTATCTGCCGCGCGGCTATCTTGCGAAGCTCGACGCGGCCCTGCGCCAGCTCGACGAGATTGCCCCCGACTGGGCGGTGGCGGGCGTGGTAGGCGCAGACAAGGAGGGCGTGCTTCATGGACGCGTCTGGTCGACCGGCGTCGGCGATGTGATCGGCGGCGACGGCGGCCTTCCGGCTAAGGTCGAGACCCTCGACGAGATGATCCTGCTGATCAGGACCGCGCCCGGCCTGCGTTTCGATGAGACCATGCCCGGCTTCCACCTCTATGCGGCGGACATCATCCAGATCGCGGCCTCGGCGGGCTGCACGACCTGGGTAGTCGACGCGCCGGCGGTGCATCACAGCCGGCCGGTGATCAATCTGGGGGGCGGCTACAAGCAGGCCTGGTACCACATGCGCCGCAAGTGGCGGGACCGGCTGCCGATCCGGAACCTGGTCTGCCCAATCACGCCCTCGCCGCTGACGGTGATCGAGAAGGACATCCGCATCCGCATCAAGCACCGCGGCCGCGCGCGCCGCGGCGCGCTCGCACCCGAGGAGCCCGCCGCCATCGCCGCCCGCCTCGGCTTCGACAGCTAGGCTCAGCGCTCGATAAATCCTTCCCGGAGCGCCGGGGAGAAAGGATTAGCTGTAGAAGATGTGGAGGCCGATCTTGTCCTCGCGGTCGAGCGCCTTGCGCCAGACGGGAGCGACATAGTCGGCGTGATACCAGAGGACGTCGGTGGAGAGCTTCTGGTCGAGTTTTTCGCGGGCGATGCGGGCGACGGCGACGGCCTTGCTCCAGGCCTTGCTGTCCTCGTCGATCTCCGGGAACTTGCCGTTCTTCACGAACGAGAATTGCCAGGGCTGCTTCACGACCGCGCAGATGGTGTCGGGATATTTCTTGGAAGCCTGCCGGTTGAGAACGACCTCGGCGACCGCGAGCTGCCCCTCGATCGACTCGCCGCGCGCTTCGAAATAGACCGCTCCGGCCAGGCAATGCTGCTCCTCGTCGGGAACCTCGGCCGCGGCGAGCTGCTCGACCATCTCGTTCAGCGAGCGCGGGCGGGGCGCCGTCTTCTGCGCGAAGGCAACGACATCGTTCGCAGCCTGGGCCAGCTCTTCCGCCGTCTCGTCGTCGATCTCGGCCGCAGCGTGATCGAGATAGGAAGCGGTCGCAATGCCATCGACCTCGCCGGCGGCGGAGGGATCGGTGGCTGCGAAAGGCAAGGCAAGGGCTACAGCCGCGGCAATGCCGCCGGCGCGAACAAGTCGGTTCATCTGTTCTCTAGTCTATGCGGTTGGCTGTATGGGGATGCAGATCCGCTATCCCGTCGCCCCCCGTCTCGCTCGTTCCCGCCTTACATCGGCGCCCGGAACTCGCTCCCGCTCAGTGCTGAACTGCAGATCGGTGACTCATGGTTAAGAGTCAACGCAACTGTGGATAAGTCGCGCTGAGTCGAACGGAGTCAGCGACGACTGGAGGAACAAACCCGCAAATCTCGTTCTTCATCAAGGTGGTAGAGAATGATTTGCTGCTAATTCAAGTGCTTGAGCTGATTTCCGCAGTTCAGCCTGCGATGAGCTTGACGAACGCGCTCGAGACCCAGCCGGAGCGGCACGGACCTTCATAGTCCCGGCGGCCGGTCACAGGCGAGGACACGCCGCAGGTGGCGGCGAGCGTGCCGTCTTCGGCATAGACCACCCCCATCCACCGCTGATCGTGGGAGCGAGTGCACACGAAGAATTGCGTGCCGCCGGGTATCGCTCCCGCCTCCGCCGCCGCGTCGTAGGGCGCCGCACGGACCTGGAGCGGCGCTCCGGCCGCCAGGTGTCGGGTCGTGGCGGCGGTTGCGCAGGCGTCGAAATTCGGCCCGAGTTCGCCGATCCGCACCGGCACCGCGCCGGGGATGACCGGCGACGCTTCACCTTCCGCTTTGAGGTCTGCGGCGAAATGATCGTCCTTCACCGCCTCGCCGCAGCCGGCGAGGATGAAGAGAGGGAGCAAGAGCAGACGCGACGGCATGGACTCCATGTGGCGCGTCGCGCCCGGAAAATCTATGCTCCTGTTGGGAGGAGCAGCATGGCCTATTGGCTGATGAAGTCGGAACCGGGCAGCTATAGCTGGCACGATCTCGTCCGCGACGGTGGCACCGAATGGGACGGCGTGCGCAACCCGGCCGCGCGTCTCCACCTCCGGGCCATGAAAGTGGGAGACGAGCTGCTCTTCTATCATAGCGGCGCCGACAAGGCGGCGGTCGGCATCATGCGCATCGCCCGCGGAGGCGCCCCCGATCCGAAGGACGCGAACTGGACCTCCGTCGCCGTCGAGCCGGTGGCACCGCTTGCCAAACCTGTGACGCTCGCGGCCATGAAGGCCGACCCGCGCCTCGCCAGGCTCGAGATGCTGCGGCAGTCGCGCCTCTCCGTCTCGCCCGTGTGCGACGATGAATGGACCGCGCTCCTAGAGATGGCGGGCGGCGCAGGTTGAACGGGCGCGGCCATAGCCTCTCCTTATGGTTGCCCCCGCGCTTGTCATGCGGCGCATCCAATCGCGTGGCGCTAGCCTGATCGCGTCACCGACGGGAGATATTGCCGATGCTCAATCGTCGCCGCTTTCTGCTCGGCTCCGCCGCGACCATGGCGCTGCTGTCCGCCGGCTGCCAAACGACGGAGCAAATAGCCCTCTCTCGGACGCGCCAGCTGGCCGCCGCCGGCCTGTCGGCGCCGATCGAGATCGTCGATGATCCCTATGGGGTTCCACATATCCGCGCCGGATCGATCCCCGATGCCTTCTTCGGCCAGGGTTATGTGGTCGCGCGCGACCGGCTGTTTCAGATCGATCTTTCGCACCGCCGCGAGCTGGGGCGGCTGGCGGAGGCTTTCGGCCCGGACTTCGCTGCGCATGACGGCGTGGCGCGGCTGTTCCACTATCGCGGCGACTTGGACGAGGAACTGGCGCGGGTCCCCCCCCATATCGTCGATTGCGCGCGCGCCTATGTCGCCGGGATCAATGCACGCATCGACGAGGTGCTGGCCGACCCTGCCCTGCTGCCGCTGGAATATTCCATCCTCGGCGTCCGTCCGCTGAAATGGGACGTGCGGGAGTTCGTGCTGGCACGGGGCGTGCAGATCGGCAATGTCGACGACGAGATCCGCCGTGCCAGGCTGGCAGGGCTGGGTCTGCTGGAGATGGACGCAGTGATCGCGCCGCTCCGTCCCGCCTGGCCGCTCAGCGTGCCGGAAGGGCTCGACGCCGCGGCAGTGTCGGAGGCGGACCTCGGGGTGGCGCGGCTGGGCGGGCTGCCCTTCGGCTCGATCGTCCCAAGCCCCGACCCGTCCGATCCCGCCGCGAACGCAGATGACCGCGCCAATGCCGGCAGCAATGCCTGGACCGTAGGGCCCGAACGGACCACGACCGGTCGGCCGATCCTCGCCAACGATCCACATCTCGGGATCGGCGGCTTCGGCCCGCGCCACGTCGCCCATCTCAGCGCGCCCGGGCTGGACGTGATCGGCGGCGGGTCTCCCGGCCTGCCCGGAATCATGCAGGGCCATACGGACCGCTTCGCCTTCGGCCGCACCAACTTCCATATCGACCAGGAGGATCTGTTCGTCCTGGAGCTGCATCCCGAGGATGCGGAGCGCTATCGTCACGGCGACAGCTGGAAGCGCTTCGATCGGGTCGAGATCTCCGTGCCGGTGAAGGACGCGCCGCCGAAGGCCGTGACGCTCCGCTATGCGGTGCAGGGGCCGGTGCTCTCTCACGATCCCGCACGGCGCCGCGCCACCGCACTGGCGGCGGTCGAGCTGCAGCCTGGCGCCAGCGGTGCCTTCGCCATGATCGCGATCAACCTGTCGCGCGACTGGGCGAGCCTGCGCGACGCCTTCCGGTTCCATCCCTCCCCCACCAACTTCCATTATGCCGACGTGGACGGCAATCATGGCTGGCAGGTGATCGGCTTCGTGCCGGTGCGCCGCAAGGGCGAGGGCCTCATGCCGGTGCCGGGCGACGGGCGCTACGACTGGACGGGCGTGCGCGACTTCCGGGCGCTGCCGAGCGAATATAATCCGGCCAAGGGCTGGTTCGCATCGGCCAACCAGAACAACCTCCCGTCGGACTGGCCGCGCGACCGCATTCCCGCTTTCTCCTTCCGAGACCCCTATCGCTATCAGCGGATCGCCGACATCCTCTCCACGCAGCCGCGGCACGGCATTGCCGACAGCATCACGCTACTCAACGACACCCTGTCCACGCCCGCGCGGCAGCTCCTCGCGCTCCTGCCCGCGCAAGGGTCGGCCGGAGCGCAACCGGCGATCGCGATGCTGCGGGGCTGGGATGCGCGGCTCGAAGCCGATAGCGGGGCGGCCGCCTTGTACGAGATCCTGTGGCGCGAGCTTGGCACCCGCATGCTGGCTGCCATCGTGCCCGAGAGGGGGCGGGAGCTGGTGGACGAGATCGCCCCGTCGGTGCTGCTGGGGCTGCTGGCCCGTCCCGACCAGCGGCTCGGCCCGGATCCCGCCGCGGCACGCGATGCCTTGTTCGACTCCGCGCTGAGCGCCGCCTGGGCGTCGGCGCGCGAACAGCTGGGGCCTGACCCCGCCGCGTGGCGCTGGGGAACGCTGCACCAGGTGCGGATCGCGCATCCATTGTCGCGCATCCCGTCCATCGCCGCAGCCTTCCCGCCGATCGAGGGCGAGGGATCGGGTGGCGATTCCTTCACCGTCATGGCGCGCTGGGTGCGCGGGGGTTCCGGATGGAACGTCAGTGGCGGCGCCAGCTACCTGCAGGTGATCGACGTCGGCGCCTGGGACAATTCGCTGATGCTCAACCTGCCGGGCCAGTCG
This sequence comes from Allosphingosinicella sp., assembly GCF_059502505.1. Taxonomy (NCBI): domain Bacteria; kingdom Pseudomonadati; phylum Pseudomonadota; class Alphaproteobacteria; order Sphingomonadales; family Sphingomicrobiaceae; genus Allosphingosinicella; species Allosphingosinicella sp. Next base: position 823,743 of record NZ_JCACEU010000014.1, on the reverse strand, counting down.
AACGACCCGCGCTCGCCGCACTATCGCGACCTCTACGAGCCGTGGATCCAGGGCGAGCTGCAGCCGATGCTGTTCAGCCGCGCCGCCGTCGATGCGAACGCCAGGAGCCGCACGATCCTACGACCATGAGGCGCGCGTTCAGCGCGCCAGCGCCGCGCACAATCGGCCGGTTGCCAGTGCGATGCGGGACTCGGCGGTGTCGCGGTTGGAGGGATCGTTGCGCACCCCGCGCGTCTCGGTGTTGAACGCAAGCAGGCTGCCGGCCCGCTGGTCGGGGCAGAGGCTCAGATAGGCGCGGAACCCATTCTGGTCACCATTGTGGCCGATGAAGCGGACCGGCCCGTCCCGATCGACGAAGAAGGACAGGCCGCTCTGCGTCGTCTCCGCCATCCGCCCCTGGGTGAAGTCCGCGCCGGCGACGATCTGCGGACGCCACATTTCTTCGAGCGAGGACCGCCTGAGGACGAGGTCATATTCGGCCTGACGCTTCGGATCTCCGAGCAGGAAGGCCAGATATCTGGCCATGTCCGGCATGGGCGCGTTGAGGCCGCCGTTGGAGACCGTCACGCCGGTATCCACATCGAAAGGCGCATCAACGCGTTTGCCGTCGCGAATGTAATAGCTGTGCGAGCGATGCCGGAGCAGATGCGGCGGCGTGCGGTCGAAATAGCTGGCATGCATGCCGAGCGGCTTCAGGATGTTCTTGTCGACATAGACTTCGAAATCCTCACCCGACAGCCGCTCGATTACCTGCCCAAGATAGACGATGCCGGGATTGGAGTAGCTGAAGCGGGTGCCGGGGCGGAACTGGACCTCCGTATAGGGAAGCATCGCCTCCAGCTGAGCCCAGCCGGGCGGCTCGAACGGCTGCCACTCCTGGTCGCGCCAGGGCCATGTGCCCCCGCGGAAGCCGGCGCTGTGGCTCATCAGATGCCTGATCGTGATCGCGTCCGTATTGCCGAACGGGTTATGCACGGCGCGAAGCTCCGGCACGTAGCGTACGATCGGATCGTCCAGCGACAGCAGCCCGCGATCACGCAGCTGCATGATCGCGATTCCGGTCATCGTCTTGGTGATCGACGCCCAGTGATAGATCGTCTGCGCATCGACCGGCACGCGCGCATCCGCGTCCTGCTCGCCGAGATGATCGGCGGCGACGGTGCGCCCGTCGCGCACGGCGTAGAAACTGCTCCCGACGATCCCGGCCCGCCGCATCTCGGCGCGATGCAGCTTTCGGAAGTCTCCGAGCGCCGCTTCAAAGGAGCGCTCACCGGCCGCAGCGGCTGGACTGGCCGTCAGCAAAACACCCAGAAGTGCGGCGGCAAGCACGCCTTTGGCGGACGCGCCCTTCCTGTCCTCGTCTACGTTGGTCATGGCGCCTATTAGGCACCTGACGGGCTAATTCCCAGTGGCGGCCTGTTCCTGCGCTCCCTTCCTGAAAAGGACGGCGGATAGCAGCCAGAGGCCGCCGAAAACGGCGCTCAGGGCCGCGCCGCGCGGGTCGGCAACGTAGCCGCCAAGGGCGATGGCGATCTGCGCAACACCCGCGATCGCCATGGTGAGCGCCATTCCCGCCGGTCGGAACCGGGCGATCGCGGCGCCTACCAGTGCGACCGCGATCACGCCGAGGAAGTAGAGATTGTAGGGATTGTCGTCATTCCCGATCATGCCGACGGCGCCGTTCGCCCCGACGATCAGGAAAGCGGCCGCGAAGGCCAGACCCGCGGCAAAGCGGCAGCTCCAGTTCCGAGCCACCGTCATCGTCCCTTCAAAAGCGAGGCCGAAAATGCCGATCAGAAGCGCAACAAAGGCGAAATCGCTCCCATCCCAGCGCAATCCGTCATTGAACTGCACAACGATAAACGGCGCGAGCAGCAGCAGCGCGGCCGCGCTCCAGAACGCGCCGCGCAGCAGCTTGTCGATCCTAGCGCCCTTGTCTCCCACCAACTCGACCATTGCCCGTCTCCGTCATTCATGAGGCTTCAGCCTCGCCTCTGACAGAGAAGGTTGCAGCCTTGATCCGGCGGATGTGCAGAAATCGTGAAGGGAGGAGTTAGGCCGCCTCGCCCTTCCGCGACTGGCGCTTGCGCTCGTGGGGATCGAGGTGCCGCTTGCGGATGCGGATCACCTTGGGCGTGACCTCAACCAGCTCGTCGTCCTGGATGTAGGCGATCGCCTGCTCCAAAGTCATGCGCTTGGGCGGCGTCAGGCGGATAGCATCGTCCTTGCCGCCCGATGCGCGGAAGTTGGTGAGCTGCTTGGACTTCAAGGGGTTGACCTCGAGATCCTGCGGCTTGGCGTTTTCACCAATCACCATGCCCTCGTAGAGCTTGTCGCCCGGCGCGATGAAGAGGATGCCGCGCTCCTCCAGCATGTTGAGGGCATAGGCGACCGCCTCGCCCTGCTCCATCGAGATAAGGACGCCGTTCTGGCGGCCCTGGATCGGGCCCTTATAGGGGCCGTATTTGTCGAATAGCCGGTTCATGATACCGGTGCCGCGCGTGTCCGACAGGAACTCGCCATGATAGCCGATCAGGCCCCGCGAGGGGGCAACGAAGGTGAGGCGCGTCTTGCCGCCACCCGATGGGCGCATGTCGGTCATCTCGCCTTTGCGCTGCGCCATCTTCTCGACGACAGTGCCGCTATGCTCGTCGTCGACGTCGACGACGACGGTCTCATAGGGCTCCTCGCGGCCGTTGGGGCCGTCGCGGAACAGCACGCGCGGGCGGCTGATCGACAGCTCGAAGCCCTCGCGGCGCATCGTTTCGATCAGCACGCCGAGCTGGAGTTCGCCGCGGCCGGCGACTTCGAAAGCATCCTTGTCGTGGCTTTCGGTGATGCGGATCGCGACATTACCTTCGGCTTCGCGGGCAAGCCGGTCGCGGATGACCCGGCTCTGCACCTTGTCGCCGTCGCGGCCGGCATAGGGGCTGTCGTTGACGGCAAAGCTCATCGCGAGCGTCGGCGGGTCGATCGGCCGCGCCCGCAGCGGCTGCGAGGCCGACGGATCGGCGATCGTGTTCGAGACGGTTGCCTTGGTGAGGCCTGCGATGGCGACGATGTCGCCCGCCTGGGCGGTCTCGACCGGCACCCGCTCGAGCCCCCGGAAGGCGAACACCTTGGTGGCGCGCCCGTCCTCGACCGGCTTGCCGTCGACGTCGATCGCCTTGATCGGCATGTTGACGTTGAGGCGCCCGCGCTCGATGCGGCCGGTCAGGATGCGGCCGAGGAAAGGATCGCGGTCGAGCAGGGTGGCGAGCATCTTGAACTCGCCTTCGGTGTCGAGGCCCGGCGCGGGCACATGGCTGACGATCGTCTCGAACATCGGCGTGAGATCGCCGGAGCGCACGTCATCGCTCAGGCCGGCATAGCCGTTGCGGCCCGATGCATAGAGAACCGGGAAGTCGAGCTGCTCGTCATTGGCGTCGAGGCTCAGGAACAGCTCGAAGCATTCGTCGAGGACCTCCGCCGGACGCGCATCGGGACGGTCGATCTTGTTGACGACGACGATCGGCTTCAGGCCGAGCGCGAGCGCCTTGCCGGTGACGAACTTCGTCTGCGGCATCGGACCCTCGGCCGCATCGACCAGCAGGATGACACCGTCCACCATCGACAGGATGCGCTCGACCTCGGCGCCGAAATCGGCGTGGCCTGGCGTGTCGACGATGTTGATGTGCGTCGTCGTCCCGTCATGTTCCCATTCGACCGAGGTGCATTTGGCGAGGATGGTGATCCCGCGCTCCTTCTCCAGGTCGTTGGAATCCATCGCGCGCTCTTCCACGCGCTGATTGTCGCGGAAGGTGCCGGACTGGCGGAACAGCTGGTCGACAAGCGTCGTCTTGCCGTGATCGACGTGCGCGATGATCGCCACGTTGCGGAGGCTCATTTCAATTTCCCGGGATGAAGAATTTCGCCGCGCCTATACGCATCATATTGCGGCGCAACAAGGGCAGGCGCGCGCACGCTCCTGTTGGAGCGGCGGCACAGCGAACCGTCTCGTGCGTTCCACAATCAAGTCCCTGCCGGGATACTCGAATTGAATTGGTGCCGCGTGTCGGAATTTCGATTGCTGTACCTCCGGGCCAATCGCTTGGAGCGCTGGGAGATCATTCAGGCGGAGAGCGCTCTCGCCGCTGTCCACGAAGCTGCGGCGCGGCCGAGCGACGACGTAACCGAATTGTGGTCCGACCAGGGGAAGATCGCCATTTTCCGACCGGTCGGGACCCAGGCCGGGTTCTGGCCCGCCGGCCACAGGGATATCGAATGAACGAAACGGATGCCGAAGCCGTCAAAGCGGAGGTGGTGGCGCTGCAGGCGGTGCTGATCGCCGTCTTCCGGCGCATGGCGGCGGATCGGCCCGAGCTGGCGCCGACCTTCTGCCGGGCGTTTGACGAAGCTGAGTCCATCCTCACCGGCGTCGCGATCAAGATGGGCCTGGCGGCGCCGCGCGAATCCACCGTCGGCGCGCTCAAGATCATCGAGGAAATGCGGTCCGCCGTCATCCGTGACGAGCAGGCGTGCGCCGACGGCTAGGGCGTCAGCCCTGCACCACCGTCTGCTCGATCGTGCCGAAGATCGGATGGTGATGATCATCCTCCATCCAGATCCGAACCGTGTCGCCGTGCTTCAGGAACGGGGTCGCGGCCTTGCCGTCCAGGATGGTCTCGACGGTGCGAACTTCGGCCAGGCAGGAATAGCCGCGGCCGCCGCGGGCGATCGGCGTGCCGGGGCCGCCGTCCTCGCCACGGTTTGAAACCGTTCCGGAGCCGACGATCGAGCCGGCGGCGAGGTTTCGCGTCTTGGCGAGATGGGCGATTAGGGTGCCGAAGTCGAAAGTCATGTCCTCGCCAGCATCGGCGCGGCCGAAGGGCTGCCCGTTGAGGTCCACCTTGAGCTCGCCGTGGAGCTTGCCGTCGCGCCAGCGGTCGCCGAGCTCGTCGGGCGTGATGAAGACCGGCGAGAGCGCCGAGGCGGGCTTCGACTGGAGGAAGCCGAAGCCCTTGGCGAGCTCGGCGGGAATCAGGTTGCGCAAGCTCACGTCGTTGACGAGGCCGACGAGGAGGATGTGCTCGCGGGCCTGCTCCGGCGTGACGCCGCGGGAAACATCGCCGGTCACCACCACCACTTCGGCTTCGAGGTCGCAACCCCAGCTCTCGTCCGCGAGCGGGATCGGGTCGCGGGGACCCAGCATCTCGTCGGAAGCGCCCTGATACATGAGCGGATCGGTCCAGAAGCTCTCCGGCACCTCGGCGCCGCGCGCCTGCCGGACGAGCTTGACGTGGTTCACATAGGCTGAGCCGTCCGCCCATTGATAGGCGCGCGGCAGCGGCGCCGCGGCCTGGCGCTCATGGAAGCGCATCATGGGGATCGCCTCGTGGGCGAGGTCGGTGGCAAGAAGCTGGAGCTGCGGCGCGACATTCGCCCAGTCGTCGAGCGCGGCCTGAAGAGTCGGCGCGATGTGGGTCGCGTCCGCGCACCAGGCGAGGTCGTGGCTGACGACGGCGAGCCGGCCGTCGCGGCCGCCTTTCAATGATCCGAGCTTCATTCTCTCTCCTCGCGCCCCACGTTCCTACGAGCAACTGGCATTTGCGGTGCGGCTTGGCTAGTGGCCTCCACCATCAGCTTCATTGCAGTCCCGAAGGACCATCATGCGGAAAATCGATCATTTCATCGGCGGCGCTTCCTATGCGTCGGGCGAGCGGCAGGGCGCCGTGTTCGACCCTAACCAGGGCGAGGTGCAGGCGCAGGTCGCCTTCGGCACCGCTTCCGATCTTGCGAAAGCGATGGACAATGCCCGCGCGGCGCAGCCGGCCTGGGCAGCGACCAATCCGCAGCGCCGAGCGCGCGTGATGTTCAAGTATAAGGAGCTGGTCGAGGCGAACATGGAAGAGCTGGCGCGCCTGCTCTCCTCCGAACATGGCAAGGTGATCGCGGACGCGAAGGGCGACGTGCAGCGCGGCCTGGAGGTGATCGAGTTCGCCTGCGGCATCCCCCATGCACTGAAGGGCGAATATACGCAGGGCGCCGGGCCCGGCATCGACGTCTATTCGATGCGCCAGCCGCTCGGCATCGTCGCCGGCATCACGCCGTTCAACTTCCCGGCGATGATTCCGATGTGGATGTTCGGCGTCGCGATCGCCTGCGGCAACGCGTTCATCCTGAAGCCCTCCGAGCGGGATCCTTCGGTGCCGGTGCGCCTCGCCGAGCTGATGAAGGAGGCGGGCCTGCCTGACGGCATCCTCCAGGTCGTGCATGGCGACAAGGAGATGGTCGACGCGATCCTCGACGAGCCGGACATCAGCGCGATCAGCTTCGTCGGTTCCTCCGACATCGCGCAATATATCTACAGCCGCGGCACCGCGAACGGGAAGCGCGTCCAGGCGTTCGGCGGCGCCAAGAATCACGGCATCGTCATGCCGGACGCCGATCTCGACATGGTGGTGAACGACCTTGCCGGCGCCGCATTCGGCTCGGCCGGCGAGCGCTGTATGGCGCTGCCCGTGGTGGTGCCGGTTGGCGAGAAAACGGCCAACGAGCTGCGCGAGGCGCTTATTCCAGCCATTCGCAAGCTGCGCGTTGGCGTCTCAACCGATGCCGAGGCCCATTACGGCCCGGTGGTGACCTCGGTCCACAAGGCGCGGATCGAGCAGTATATCCAGATGTGCGCCGACGAGGGCGGCGAGCTGGTGATCGACGGCCGCGGCTTCTCGCTTCAGGGGCACGAGAAGGGCTTCTTCATCGGCCCGACCTTCTTCGATCACGTGAAGCCGAATTTCCGCTCCTACAAGGAGGAGATTTTCGGCCCCGTGCTGCAGATGGTCCGCGCCGAGAGTTTCGAGGAGGCGCTGCGCCTCCCCTCCGAGCACGAATATGGCAACGGCGTCGCCATTTTCACCCGCAACGGCCATGCGGCGCGCGAATTCGCGGCGCGGGTCAACGTCGGCATGGTCGGCATCAACGTGCCGATCCCGGTGCCTGTCGCCTATCACACGTTCGGCGGCTGGAAGCGCTCGGGCTTCGGGGACATCGACCAGCACGGCCCGGAAGGCGTGCGCTTCTGGACCAAGAACAAGAAGGTCACCCAGCGCTGGCCCGACGGCTCGGTCACCGGCGAGAACGCCTTCGTTATCCCGACCATGGGCTGAGCGTGGCCGCACGCCTCCTCCTCGTCCTGCTGAGCCTCCTCCTCGGCCTGACCACTCCGGCTGCGGCGGAGAAACGGATCGCGCTGAGCTTCGACGACGTGCCGCGCCATGCCGGCGGCTTCTTCACGCCCGACGAGCGCACGAAGGAACTGATCGTTGCGCTGAAGCGAGGCGGCGTGCCGCAGGCTGGGTTTTTCGTCACGACGGGGCATCTGAGCAAGCCGCAGGGCGCCGACGGTGATAAGCGCATCGACGCCTATGTCGCCGCCGGCCATGTGATCGCCAACCACTCGGTCACCCATCCCTGGCTCTCGCGGACCTCGGTCGAGGATTATGTTGCCGAGATCGATCAGGCGGAGGCCTGGCTCGCATCGCGTCCCGGCCGCCGGCCCTGGTATCGGTATCCCTTCCTCGACGAAGCCGGCCGCGACACGGCCAAGCGCGATGCTGTGCGGTCGGCGCTCAAGCAGCGCGGCCTGCGCAACGCCTATGTGACGATCGACAATTTCGACTGGCACCTGGACGCGCTCGCCTCGAAGGCGAAGCGGGAAGGCACCCCGATCGACATGGATGGGCTGCGCGATCTCTATGTCGAGACGCTGGTGATGACGGCCAACTTCTACGACCGCATGGCCATCGAGACGCTCGGCCGATCGCCCGCGCACGTGCTCCTGCTCCATGAGACGGACCTCAACGCGATGTTCATCGACGATCTCGCCGCGGGCTTGCGGAAGGCGGGATGGGAGATCATCCCGATCGACGAGGCGTATCGAGATCCGATCGCCGCCACCGAGCCAGACACCTGGTTCCTCGGCGAGGGACGCGTATCTGCTCTGGCGCAGATGAAGGGGCGGCAGCCTCGCGAGCTTGTGCACGAGCGCACCGACGAAGAGGTGCTTACCAGGCTTTTCAACGAACATGTCCTGAAGCAGGCAGCGGAAACCAGATGACCAACCAGTTCGACCTCACCGACGAGCAGCGCCAGATCCAGGAGATGGCACAGCAATTCACCGCCGATGCGCTCACGCCGCATGCGGGCGAGTGGGACGAGAAGCACATCTTCCCGCGCGACACGATCAAGGCGGCGGCGGAGCTTGGGTTCGGGGCGATCTACGTCAGCGAGGAGAGCGGCGGGATCGGGCTCGGGCGGCTCGAGGCGGCGTTGATCATGGAGGCGATGGCCTATGGCGATCCGTCCACCTCCGCCTTCATCTCGATCCATAACATGGCCGCCTGGATGATCGACCGCTTCGGCGCGGCGGCGGTGAAGGAGAAGTATCTGCCGTCGATGGTGACGATGGACCGGCTCGGCTCCTATGCGCTGACCGAGCCGGGTTCCGGCTCCGATGCGGCTGCGCTGAAGACGCGGGCGATGAAGGACGGCGACCATTATGTCGTCTCCGGCTCCAAGGCCTTCATATCGGGCGGCGGCGAGAACGAGATCTATGTGACGATGGTCCGCACCGGCCAGGAAGGCCCGAAGGGGATCAGCGCGCTCGTCATCGAGAAGGACATGCCGGGCGTCAGCTTCGGCGCGCAGGAAAAGAAGCTCGGCTGGCACTCGCAGCCGACCTGCCAGGTCAATTTCGACGAAGTGCGGGTGCCGGCCGAGAACCTGGTCGGCGCCGGGGGCGAAGGCTTCCGCATCGCGATGATGGGCCTCGACGGCGGTCGCCTGAACATCGGCGCCTGCTCATTGGGCGGGGCCCAGCGCTGCCTCGACGAGGCGCTGCGCTACACCAAGGAGCGCAAGGCCTTTGGGCAGCAGATTGCCGATTTCCAGAATACCCAGTTCACGCTTGCCGACATGGAGACCGAGTTGCAGGCGGCGCGCGTCCTGCTTTACGCCGCCGCCGTGAAGGTAACCGAGAATGCGCCCGACAAGACCCGCTTTGCCGCGATGGCGAAGCGGCTGGCGACCGACACCGGCTCCTCCGTGGTCGACCGGGCGCTGCAGCTGCACGGCGGCTACGGTTACCTCCAGGACTATCCGATCGAGCGCTTTTGGCGCGACCTTCGCGTCCACTCCATCCTCGAAGGCACCAACCAGATCATGCGCCACGTCATCGCCCGGGACATGCTCCGCCAGTGAACGACGTCCTGACGGAGATTGACGGCAAGGCAGGACGCATTCGGCTGAACCGGCCGCAGGCGATCCATGCCCTGACGAGAAGCATGTGCAGCGCGATGATCGCTGCGCTGGTGGAATGGCGGCAGGATGCGGAGATCGGCGCCGTGATGATCGATCACGCCCAGGGACGCGGTTTCTGCGCCGGCGGCGACGTCCGCATGCTGGCGGAGAGCGGCGCCGGCGACGGGCGGGAAGCGCGCGCTTTCTTCCATGAGGAATATCGGCTGAACCACCTGCTGTTCACCTATGTGAAGCCGACGATTTCATTCATGGACGGGATCACGATGGGCGGGGGCGTCGGCATCTCGCAGCCCTGCCGCTTCCGGGTCGCGACCGAGAATACCCGTTTCGCGATGCCGGAAACGACGATCGGGCTGTTCCCGGACGTCGGCGGGGGCTGGTATCTGTCGCGGCTTCCGGGCCGGACCGGACAGTTCCTCGCGCTGACCGGCGCCAGGCTGGACGGCGCCGAATGCCATGCGCTCGGCCTCGCCACCCACTACGTGCCGCAGGAGGCGCTGGCGGGCGTGAAGGCGGCGATCGCCGCCAAGCCGGATCAGGTCGAGAGCATCCTCGACCGCGCAAGCGCCCCGCCGCCTGCCGCCCGGATCGTCGCCAATCGCGAGCGGATCGACCGGCTGTTCGCCTCCGACCGATATGAGGAGATACTGGCAGCCCTGGAGGCGGACGGCAGCGACTGGGCGCAGACCGAACTCGAGACGCTGCGGGGCAAGAGCCCTCAGGCCTGCAAGGTCTCGCTGCGGCTCCTCTCCGACGGCGCGAAGATGCACGACTTCGCCGATGAGATGCGCCAGGAATATGGCGTCGCCGCCCATGTCGTGCAGCGCCACGATTTCGTAGAGGGCGTGCGCGCCCTGCTGGTCGACAAGGACAATGAGCCGCGCTGGGATCCGGAGACGCCGGAGCGGGTCACGGACCACATGATCGATACGATTTTCGCGCCGTTGCTCGAAGACGAGCAGTGGACGCCGCTCTCCACCGATGGAGCCATGCCATGACGGACTATGAGAATATCCTCGTCGAGCAGCGGGGGGCGGTCACGCTCATCACGCTCAACCGGCCGAAGGCACTGAACGCGTTAAACACTGACGTGCTGCGGGAGCTGATCGCCGCCTTCGCCACCTATGATGCGGATCCGAGCCAGCGCTGTGCGGTGCTGACCGGCAGCGAGCGTGCTTTCGCGGCCGGTGCCGACATCAAGGAGATGGAGAGCCAAGGCTTTGCGTCCATGTATTCGTCCAACTTCTTCCAGGGCTGGGAGAAGGTGACGGCAACCCGCAAGCCGTGGATCGCGGCGGTGGCGGGCTATGCGCTCGGGGGCGGCTGCGAGGTGGCGATGATGGCGGACGTCATCATCGCCGCGGACACCGCTCAGTTCGGCCAGCCCGAGATCAAGCTCGGCGTTACCCCGGGCATGGGCGGGTCGCAGCGGCTCACCCATGCGGTCGGCAAGGCCAAGGCAATGGAAATGTGCCTCACCGGCCGCAACATGGGCGCGGAGGAAGCCGAGCGCGCGGGGCTGGTGGCGAAGGTGGTCCCGGCGGCGGACCTGCTCGACGAGGCGCTGAAGACGGCGGAGCTGATCGCAGGCATGGCGCCGTTGGCCGCGATCGCCACTAAGGAGCAGGTCAACGCCGCGTTCGAGATGAGCCTGGCGCAGGGCATCAACTTCGAGCGGCGGCTGTTCCACGGCCTGTTCGGCAGCGAGGATCAGAAGGAAGGGATGAGCGCCTTCGTCGCCAAGCGTAAGGCGGAGTGGACAGGAAGATGAATTCCCTCTCCCCTTCTGGGGAGAGGGTGGCTGAGCATAGCGAAGCCGGGAGAGGGGCAGTCGGATTGCCCCCTCTCCCTGCTGCTTCGCAGCGTCCCTCTCCCCTGAAGGGGAGAGGGTTGTAGGAGGATGGAATGGCACGGGTAGCATTTATCGGGCTCGGCAACATGGGCGGCGGGATGGCCGCGAACCTGGCCAAGGCGGGGCATGAGGTGCGGGCGTTCGACCTCAGCGAGGCGGCGCTGACCAAGGCGAAGGAGCGCGGCTGCAGGCGCGCCGGGTCGGCGGCTGAAGCCGTCGCCGACGCCGATGCTGTGGTGACGATGCTGCCGGCGGGCGAGCATGTGCGCGAGGTCTATGAGAGCAGCGTCATCGGCACCGCGCCGAAGAACGCGATCCTGATCGACTGCTCCACGATCGACGTGGCCACCGCGCGCGAGGAGATCGAGAAGGCGGCAGCACAAGGCTATCGGATGGTTGACGCGCCAGTCTCCGGCGGCATCGCCGCGGCGGAAGGCGGCACCCTCACCTTCATGGTCGGCGGCAGCGACGAGGCGTTCGGCCGCGCGCGCGAGTTCCTCGAGCTGATGGGCAAGGCCGTGATCCATGCCGGCGGCCCCGGCTCCGGCCAGGCGGCGAAGATTTGCAACAACATGCTGCTCGGCGCCTCGATGGTCGCGACCTGCGAGACGTTCGTCCTGGCGCAGAAGCTCGGGCTCGATCCGCAGACCTTCTTCGACATTTCCAGCCAGGCGTCGGGCCAGTGCTGGTCGATGACGAGCTATTGCCCCCTCCCTGGCGTCGGACCGGCCACCCCCGCCGATCGCGACTATGAGGGCGGCTTCGCGGCCGCCTTGATGCTGAAGGATCTGCGGCTGGCGATGGAGGCGGCGCAGAGCGTCGATTCCTACACGCCGATGGGCAGCCATGCGGAAGAGCTCTACACGCGCTTCGCCGAGAAGCTCGGCGGGGCAGGCAAGGATTTTTCCGGCATTATCAAGATGATCGACGACAGCTGGGTCGCGCCGCCACCGCCCTCATGAGTTGATTTTTCCAGCTAATTCCGTTACTTGTGACCTATTGCCCGATCCGGGTGGGCGGGCTCCCCTAAATCGAGGAAATCCATGAAATCTCTGCGCTTCACCGCATCCGTGCTCGCACTCGCCTTCGCCGCGCCCGCCGTGGCGCATGAGGATCATCAGTGCGTCGACACGCAGTGCACGATGCTGTCGCTGTTCGCGCAGCCCGCCTCCTCAGGCAGCTCGACGGTGCAGAGCATCGAGGCGCCGCGCATGGGCAGCTGGGGCATCGACACCGCCGGCATGGACAAAACGGTGAAGCCGGGCGACGACTTCTTTGGCTACGTCAACGGCACCTGGGCCAAGACCACCCAGATCCCCGCCGACCGCTCCTCTTATGGCGGTTTCGCGATTCTCCGTGATCTCTCCGAGGCGCGGGTGCGGCAGCTCGTCGAGGGCTACAAGGCCGGCAATCCGGCGACGGACGGCGACCAGGCCAAGGTCGCAGCCATCTATCGCGGCTTCATGGACGAAGCGGCAATCGAGGCGCTCGACGCCAAGCCGCTCCAGCCCAAGCTGGCGGCGATCCGCGCGGTCAAGACCAAGGACGACATGGCGCGGCTGATGGGCCAGTCCTTCGCCGGCGTCGGCCGCTCCTTCTTCAGCGCCTTCGTCAATGACGACAGCAAGAATCCGGACTTCTACACCCTCTATATGGGCCAGTCCGGCCTCGGTCTCTCCGACCGCGAGCTCTACCTCCAGGAGAAGTTCGCGCCGCAGAAGGCGCGCTATCAGCAATATGTCGCGCAGATGCTTGGCATGGCCGGCTGGGCCAATGCCGAGAAGGCGGCAGCCGACATCGTCGCGCTGGAGACCGAGATCGCCACTGCGCACTGGACCCGCGCCGAGAGCCGCAACCGCGACAAGACCTACAACCCGATGACGCTGGCACAGCTCCAGGCCAACGCGCCGGGCTTCCCCTGGGCGACCTTCATGGCGGCCGCGGGCGTCGAGAAGTCGGACAAGGCGGTCGTCTCGCAGAACACCGCCTTCCCCAAGCTTGCGCAGATCTTCGCCAAAACCGATCTGGAGACGCTGAAGGCCTGGCAGGCCTTCCACACCACCGACGAGGCCGCGCCGCTTCTTTCGAAGCGCTTCGTCGATGCGAATTTCGAGTTCCGGCAGAAGTTCCTGAACGGCCAGCCCGAGCAGCGCGAGCGCTGGAAGCGCGGCGTCGCCCTGGCCGAGGACGCGATGGGCGAGGCGATCGGCCGCGACTACGTCAAGCTCTACTATCCGCCCGAAGCCAAGGCGAAGATGGACAAACTGGTCGCCGACCTGCGCGTCGCGATGCGCAACCGCATCGAGGGCCTCCAGTGGATGGGCCCCGAGAGCAAGCAGGAGGCGCTCGCCAAGCTCGCCAATTTCGGCCTGAAGATCGGCCATCCGGACGAGTGGCGCGATTATTCGGGCCTGACGATCCGCAACGGCGATCTGTTCGGCAATGTCGAGCGGGCGGCGAAGTTCGAATGGGATTATCGCCGCAACCGGCTCGGCCAGCGCGTGGACGAGAAAGAGTGGGGCATGACCCCGCAGACGGTGAACGCTTATTATTCGCCGGTAAAGAACGAGATCGTCTTCCCGGCCGCGATCCTGCAGCCGCCCTTCTTCGATCCCAACGCCGATCCGGCCGTCAATTACGGCGCGATCGGCGGCGTGATCGGGCACGAGATCAGCCACGGCTTCGACGATCAAGGCCGCAAGTCCGACGGCAAGGGCGTGCTGCGCGACTGGTGGACCGCCGAAGATGCTGCAAAGTTCGAGGCGCAGGCGACCACGCTCGGCGGCCAGTATGAGGCCTATGCCTTCCCCACCCTGCCCGGCATGCACATCAACGGCCGCGTCGCGATGGGCGAGAATATCGGCGACCTCGGCGGCGTGCTGCTGGGCCTCGAGGCCTATCGCAACTCGCTGGGCGGCAAGCCGGCGCCGGTGATCGACGGCTTCACCGGCGAGCAAAGGCTGTTCATGGGCTGGGCGCAGGTGTGGCGCACCCTGTGGCGCGACGATGCGCTCAGGCAGCAGATCGTCAACGGCCCGCACTCACCGGGCCAGATCCGCGCCTACGCGCCGCTCAGGAACGTCGACGCCTGGTATGAGGCGTTCAACGTCCAGCCGGGCGACAAGCTCTACGTCGCCCCGGAGAACCGGGTCCGCATCTGGTAAGTTAGAGACGCGCGCGCAGGTCGGCCACACAGCGGGCGGCGGTGTTGCCGTCCCACAGTTCCGGCCTGCGCTTCGCCGCCACGCCATTGGCGAGCGCCTGCTCCAGCTCCGCCACCAGACTGTCTGCGCGGACGAGGCGGTTCGTGCCCTGGCTGATGGTGATCGGACGCTCGGTATTCTCTCGCAAAGTCAGGCAGGGGATGCCGAGATAGGTGGTCTCCTCCTGGATGCCCCCGCTGTCGGTGATGGCGGCGGCGGCCGACGTGACCAGGCTCATGAAGCGGACATAAGGCTGCGGATCGATCAGCTTGACGCCGGAGAGCCGCAGCACCTCGTGCAGGCCAGTCGCCTGCAGGCGCTGCGCGGTTCGGGGGTGGAGCGGGAAAACCAGAGGCAGGCGCTTCTGCACCGCGACGAGCGCTTCGACGAGGCGGGCGAACTGAGCCGGTTCGTCGACGTTCGAAGGGCGGTGGAGCGTGACGACGCCGTAGCCGCCGCGCTCCAGGCCGAGTTCGGCGGCGACGTTAGCGGCCTCGATTCCAGGGCGGACGAGCTCGAAGCTGTCGAGCATGATGTTGCCGACGCGGCTGATCCGTTCCGCCCCTATGCCTTCGGAAGCGAGGTTCTCGTCCGCGTCGGGCGAGGGAGTCCAGAGGACGTCCGACAGGGCGTCGGTGACGAGGCGGTTGATCTCCTCGGGCATATCGCGGTCGCGGCTGCGCAGGCCCGCCTCGAGGTGGACGACGGGGAAGCGGAGCTTGGCGCCGACCATTGCACAGGCAGCGGTGGAGTTGACGTCCCCAACGACAACCAGCCAGTCCGGCCGGTCCGCCGCTGCCACTTTCTCATAGGCGATCATCACGCCGCCGGTCTGTTCGGCATGGCTGCCCGAGCCAACGCCCAAATGATGGTCGGGCTGAGGAAGCTTCAGGTCGGCGAAGATCGCGTCCGACATGTTCGCGTCGTAATGCTGGCCGGTGTGGATCAGCACCGGATCGAAATCGTCGGCGGCGCTCAGCGCGTGCCAAAGCGGCGCCACCTTCATGAAGTTCGGGCGCGCCGCGGCGATGAGATGGATGCGCTGGGACATGGCCGGCTAAATAGCTGCCAAGATTTAAGAAGCCGCTAGCGCAACACTGCTTCTAGCGCTCTGCGCCAGCCCGCAAGGCGTGCCTCCCGGACCTCGTGCGGCATCGCTGGTTCGAAGCGCTGCACCTCGCCCCGCATGCACGCGGCCTCTTCGAGCGACGAGAACAAGCCGCAGCCGATACCCGCCAGCATCGCGGCGCCGAGCGCGGTGGTTTCGACGAAGGCGGGCCGCTCGACCGGGAGCCCGAGCATGTCGGCCAGATCCTGCGTGAGCCAGTCATTGGCGGCCATCCCGCCGTCCACCTTGAGGCATTGCCAGCGCGCGCCGTCGGAGGCGAAAGCGGTCATCAGGTCACTCGTCTGGTGCGCCATGGCTTCCAGCGCGGCCCGGGCGATATGGGCGCGTCCCGTCGCAAAGCTGAGGCCGGTGATCGAGCCGCGAGCGGAAGGCTGCCAGTGGGGCGCGCCCAAGCCGGAAAGCGCGGGCACGAGCTGAACGCCGCCGCTGTCCTCGACTGAGCGGGCAAGCTCCTCGGTCTCGACAGCGCTCTTCAGCAGGCCGAGATCGTCGCGGAGCCACTTGATCAGGCTGCCGGCGACGAACACCGAACCTTCAAGGGCATAGCTCCTCCGGCCGCCGAGCTGCCACGCGATGGTGGAGAGCAGGCGGTGCTGCGAATGCTGCAGCGTGTCGCCGGTGTTCGTGAGCACGAAGGCGCCGGTGCCGTAGGTCGCCTTGGTCTCGCCCGGTGCGAAGCAGGCCTGGCCGATCGACGCCGCCTGCTGGTCGCCAGCCATTCCGGTGATGGGGATGGAGGCACCGAACAGAGTGGTCTTCGCAAGGCGCCCGGCGCAGTCCACAATCTCAGGAAGCGCAGCGCGGGGAACGTCCCAGAGGCCGAGCAGCTCCTCATCCCAGTCGCCGGAGGAGATGTCCATCAGTGCGGTGCGGGAGGCGTTGGTGGCGTCGGTGATGTGGAGGCCGCCGGTCAGGCGGTAGACCAGCCAGCTTTCAACCGTTCCGACCATGAGATCATCGCCAGCCGCCTTGACCTCCGGCCAATGCTCCAGCGCCCAGCCGATCTTGCTGGCGCTGAAATAGGGGTCGAGGAGAAGGCCCGTGCGCTGCTGGACGAGCGGCTCATGCCGAGCCTCGCGCAGCCGCTCGCACAGGCTCTCGGTGCGCCGGTCCTGCCAGACAATGGCCGGGGCGAGCGCCCTCCCCGTCCGCCGGGACCAGAAGACGATCGTCTCGCGCTGGTTGGTGATGCCGATCGCCATGACGCGCTCGGCTCCGCCGGCCTTGGCCACCATCGCCTCGGCGCAGGCGAGGCTGAGGGTCCAGATCTCCTCCGCATCGTGCTCGACCCAGCCCGGCCGCGGATAATGCTGGGTGAGGTCGCGCTGCTCGGAGCCGAGGCAGCGTCCGTCGGATGCGAACAGCATCGCACGGGTGCTGGTCGTGCCTTCGTCGATGACGAGGATTGCGCGCTCCGTTTGCATGGCTGAACATTGCCGCCCGACCGGCTAAGCATCAAGTGATGGACAGTTACGACCTCCTCATCGTCGGCGGCGGGATCAACGGCACGGCCATCGCGCGCGACGCGGCAATGCGGGGGATGAAGCTGCTGCTCGTCGAGAAGGACGATCTGGCCCAGCATACCAGCTCGGCGTCGTCCAAGCTGATCCATGGGGGCCTCCGATATCTGGAATATCACGAGTTCCGGCTGGTCCGCGAGGCACTGAGGGAGCGGGAGATCCTGCTCGAAATGGCACCCCATATCGTCAGGCCGCTCGAATTCGTGCTGCCGCACGGCCCCGGCATGAGACCATGGTGGATGGTCCGTGCGGGCCTCAAGCTCTACGATCTGCTCGCCTGGGGAAGCCGCTTGCCGAAAGCGCGCACAACGGGTGAAATCCAGTATGCCGAGCCCCTGCGCCAAGCGGACGGCCTGCGCCTCGCCGTCTATAGCGATGCCTGGGTGGACGATGCCCGGCTGGTGGTGCTGAACGCAGTCGATGCCGCCGAGCATGGCGCCGAAATCGCCACGCGGACCGAGCTGCTCTCCGCTCGCCGTGACGCCGAAGCCTGGCAGGCGAGCCTATCCGACGGCCGCACCGTTCGAACGTCCGCGATCGTCAATGCCGCCGGCCCGTGGGTGGCGGAGGTGCTCGGCGGCAGGCTGCGGGAGAACAGCGCTAGCAAGGTGCGCCTGATCAAGGGCAGCCACATCGTCGTTCCGCGGCTTTACCAAGGCGAACACGCCTATATCCTGCAGCAGCCGGACGGCCGGGTCGTATTCGCCCTCCCCTATGGCGAGTTCAGCCTGGTCGGCACCACCGACATTCCTGTCGAGCGGCCCGACGACGCAGTGATCAGCCAGGAAGAGACCGAGTATCTCTGCGCAGCCGTGAACCCCTACTTCCGCAAGCAGACCCGGCCGGAGGATCTGGTCTGGAGCTATTCCGGCGTTCGGTCCCTCCATGACGACGGCGCAAGCAGCGCGCAGGCGGTCACACGCGACTATCATCTCGAGTTGGACGACGATCCCGGCGCCAGGCTGCTGTCGGTGTTCGGCGGTAAGATCACCACCGCGCGGGCACTGGCCGAGGAGGCGGTCGGCCTGCTCGGCATGCGGGGGAAAAGCAGCACGCGGGCCCAGTGGCTTCCGGGCGGCGAGATGAACGACATGAGGGACGACAGATACGAGGATTTGCTCAGGCGGCTCGAAGGCTGGATGCCGCGGGACCTGATCAGCCGTCTCGCAGGCCAGTATGGCGCACGCCTGGCACAGGTGGTCGGCGACGCTCGTTCACTTGACGATTTGGGGCATCATTTCGGCGCCGGCCTCTACGAAGCCGAGGTGCGCTACCTTCGACACAAGGAGTTCGCCCGCACCGCAGAAGACATTGTGTGGCGGCGCACGAAGCTCGGCCTCAGGATGGGCGAGGCTGAAATCGCGGCCTTAGCGACGGCGCTTCAGGGTCCCTCGTGAAGCGGATCGGTGCCGTGCTCGGGCACGGCGTCCATCTCCTTGCGGTTCCTCTCGCCCTCCTTGGCGATCTCCTCCCTGTCGGAAGGCAGATGCTCCTCGGTCTGCTCTTTGTGGTTCATGCCGGATCTCCTTTCGCTGGCCCAACGCGTGCACAGCCGGAACGGCTCCGCGCGTCTCGGGTTTGAACCGCCATGGGACTGACGCCGCAGCAAGCCTATGATCGCGCCCGCAAAGGCGGAGAGACTGTGCTCGGCTGGGAGGTGGACCGGGCGCAGCGCCAGGAGCTGCTGCTCCAATTCCCGCCCAGCTTCGACAACGTGGTTGCGGACCACGTTACTCTTGCGGCGAAGGTGAAGAAGGACTCCGAGCTGCCGGGCGACGTCACCGGCGAGATCGTTGGGCGCGCCGACGACGGCAAGGGCGTCGAGGCGATGGTGGTGAGCATCGAGGGCACGACCGACCGGCCGGACGGCAGCACCTATCACATCACCTGGTCGCTCGGCCCCGGCCGCCGGGCCAAAGAAAGCAACGACGTCATCAGGCAGCATGGCTGGGAGAAGCTGGAGCTGCCCATGCCGGTCAAGCTCAGTCCGAAAAGGTGGCCGCGGTGAGGCAGCTCTATCTCGATTGCGACGGCGTCCTCGCAGACTTCGACGCGGGTGCGGAGACGGTGCTTGGCCTGAAGCCGCGCGCCTTCGAGCAGCGCCACAATATCGGCAAGATGTGGGGCCGGCTCGCCTCGGCCCCAGATTTCTACGGCACGCTGCCGATAATGCCGGGCGCGCAGGAGCTGTTCGAGGCGGTGCGGCACCTCGATCCGATCATCCTCACCGGCCTGCCGCGGGGTAATTGGGCGGCGCCGCAGAAGGTGCGGTGGGCGGCGGAGCATTTCCCGGGCACGCGCATCATCACCTGTATGGCCCGGGACAAGCGCGACCATGCTAGGGAAGGTGACGTGCTGGTCGACGACACCCTGAAGCACCGGCACCTGTGGGAGGAAGCGGGCGGCATCTTCGTCCACCACCGTAATGCGGCGGAGACGCTGGAGGAACTAAGCCGCTACTTTTCGCTCAACGTCTCCCAAGCTGCGAGGTAACCGCACAAACGAAAACGCCCGGAGGCAAGCCCCGGGCGCTTCGCAATGCCGTCACGACCGGCTCAGGAGGTGAGCACGGCCTCGACGCGGCGATTGTCGCTAGCCGAGCCGGACCGCGGGCGATCGGGGCCGAAGCCCTTGACCTCGATGCGGTCGGACGAGACGCCGAGTTCGGTCAGATAGTCGGCGACGGCCTGGGCGCGGCGCTTGGACAGCTCGACGTTGAACTCGCGATTGCCCTGGGCGTCGGTATGACCCTCGATCATGACCCGCTTAGAGACGAGCTCGGGGCTCATCAGCGCCTCGGCGAATGCCTTGGCATTCTCCCGTGCGGAAGCCGTAAGCGTATCCGAGCCGAGTTCGAAGCTGAGGTTGAGATCGCCGCGCTGCTCGACAGTCTTCATCGCAGTGGCGACCTTGGCAGGCTTCCTTGCGACGGACTTGCTGGCGACCTGCTTGGCCGGCTTGCTGGCGCGGGCCGGAGCGACCTTGGCAGGGCTGTCGACCGGCTTGCTGAGGGTGAAACCCCGGCTCGCCTTCGACGTCCTGCTTGGCGCCGCCGCCGCGGGCGCATCGGCCGGCTTGGTCAGGCTGAAGCCCTTGGTGTCCGGAGCAGCCTTGGTGGCGCCGGGCCGAGTGAGGCTGAAGCCCTTGGTGTCCGGAGCGTCCTTGGTGACTTCCGCCTCCGCCGAGTCGCCGCCGCACTTGCCGGCAAAGGTGCAGAGATAATCGTCGACGCTCTTGGCCTCCTGCGCGAACGCAGCGGACGGAATCGCCACCGCAGCGGAGAGGAAAGAAGCCAATAGAATGTTGCGCATAGTGGTTCCTTTAACGAACGAATCTTGAGTCGGTCGATTTCGGAAGACCCCGTATTTAACTCAAACTTTACTTTTCGGCAAGCCGCCTCGACTTGTTCTCCCAATATTGCACATAGTTCGGGCCAATTGTATGCTTCCCAAGGGTCGCGATGGGCGGCTCAGTTGCCGCCGGGGGGACGGTGCATGGACTGGGCTTGTACTCACTCGCCTTCTGAGGCGTCCGGCGCTATTCAGTTACTTGGCGAAATGACCAGCAGCATCGGGGGTGGGCGCCGAGCCCGTGCACAGCCATGATATTGACACTCAGCATCCGCAATCCCGAGACCCTTCAGGGTGCCGGCCAGCCCGAATTCAAGCTGGCGCGACGGGACGCAATGATCGGCCGCTCCAAGACCTGCGACTGGAGCCTGCCCGACGACAAGAATTTCATCTCGACGCGGCACTGCCAGATCAGCTTCCGCGACGACGCTTATTATCTGAAGGACATCAGCACCAACGGAACGATCCTGAACGGCGCCGGCGGCCGCATGACCGAGGAACGCAGGATCGAGAATGGCGACCTGTTCACGATCGGCCAGTACGAGGTTGTGGCCTCGGTCGGCGGTGACACGGCCGAGACGACCTTGCTGGAACCGGCGAGCGCGACCCCGGCCGTAGCCGACCACGAAAATGTGACGGTGTTCGGCGGCAGCATTGCCTCTACCTGGAGCCGCGGCTCGGACGGTGCCGTGGTCGCCTCGGAGATCGCCGCCCCTGCGCCGTCGCCTCCTCCACCCCCTCCTCCTCCTCCTCCTCCGCCACCGCCGCCTCCACTTCCTGCCGCCGCGGCAGCGCCGGCTGCCCCGGCAGAGCCCGAACGCCCGCGTGCGCCCGCCGCAGCCGACGAGGACGAGCCGTCGGAAGCTTTCACCCGCTTCATCAGCCAGAACGACATCGACTGGATGCGCGGCGGCTTCGGCGGCGCTGCGCCGGCGGCGCCTGCTAGGACCGGGGAGGCCGCAGCTCCGGAGGAGCTGGTTCAGGCTTTCGTCGAGGGTGCGGGCCTCAAACGAGAGGACATCAACGCCGCCTCGCTGGACCTGATGTCGAAGGCCGGCGGGCTGTTCAGGCGCCTCGTCTCCGGCATGGTGGTTATGGTCGAGGCGCGCGCCCGCGCCAAGTCGCAAATGGGCGCGGAATCAACCAGCCTTCAGGTCGAGGGCAACAACCCGATCAAGTTCGCCCGCACGCCGGACCAGGCGATCAAGCAGCTGCTCAACCCCAAGGCGCGCGGCTTCATGGAAGCCGAAAATGCGATCGAGGATGGCTTCGTCGATCTCCAGTCGCACCAGGCGGCAACGCTCTCGGCGATCCCTGGTTCGCTCAAGATGACGCTGGAGCGCTTCTCGCCCGGATCGATCAAGCGGCGGGCGGAGAATATGGGCATTCTCTCGCGGATCATCCCGGCGGCCCGCGACGCGGCGCTGTGGAACAATTACGAGCGCGAGTTTGCCAAGGTCGCCGCGGAATCGGACGAAGCCTTTCTCGAGGTCTTCGCCAAGGAATTCCGCAAGGCGTACGACAAGCAGCTCCGCAAGATGCAGGAGCAGCAGCAGGCGAAGAAGTAATCGCGGGCGCGGGAGACGGCGCAATTCGGTCGGGGGGCACCATGCTGATTGATGCTGCGGTACGGGCGAACCGGTGGCTGGCAGCGCACCAGCGGCTCGTCAGCTTCATCACCTGGACCTCTTTCGGCATCGTCTGCGCCGATTACGCCCGGTTCATCGACCTTCCGACGATCATCGTCGTCCCCTTCTGGATCGGCGTCATTCTCAACATGCTGCGCTGGACGCTCTGGCAGAGCTGGATCAAGCCGATCGTGGACGCACGAACGGCGGAGCCAGGTGACATCTCCAAAGCTACGGGTGAGACGCCGCCGAGCCAAGCACCACATCGAAGCTCGTCTCCGCTGGCATCGAGCAAAGCCGAGACATCCAGTCGAGCCTAGCCGAAGCTCCCGACCTGCTCGGGACGAGCGGACACCTTGTGGCCCTGACTTTCCTGCCGGAGACCCGGAGCGTCAGTTCGGCTGCTTGTCGACCGACTTGAACCAGAGCATCTCCGACTTCCAGTCACGCTCGGACGCGGTGGCGACGAAGTTGTTCTGCCATTCCTCGCTGCGGGCGTCGAGCGCCGGCTGGGTCACGGCCTTGTCGAACGGCCCGTCGCCGACCAGCAGGACGAGTCCCGACCAACCGGTATGATCCATATCGATGCTGACCCGATATTCGCCCGGCCCGGTCTGCTCGATCAGCCCGTCGGCGACCGCCTGATCGAGCGCCTGGCGGCTCGGCAGCAGCTCCGACAGCGTGCCGTTCGGCTCTATGCCGAGCAGCGACAGGTCCTTGCCCTCCGGCGGCTGCAATGTGACCTGCGCCTTTGAAGCGACGGGATATTGGCTTCCGGCGGGCTGCGGCATCATTTCGAATTCCCGCTGCGGCACCGACAGATGCTTCTCCCCGGTCGTGCGGACCTTGCCGAAGGTCTGGAGGACCGAGCAGCCCTGCGGCCGGATGATCGCCACATCGTCCACATTGACCGCGGGATTGGTGACGCCCGCCGTCGTGACGGCCTGCGAGATCTGCGTCCGGGCAGCGACCGGGTTACCGGCGACGCCGGTCATCCGGATCGCGAGCGGCTCGCCAGCCTGCATGCCGGCAATGTCGAGCCAGCTGCATTCGACGCTCGGCATCGCCTGGTTGATGGCGACGCGGGCGAGTTGGACCTCTTCCTCGGGGCTCGGACCGCTGGAGCGGGTGGCGAAGAAAGCGCCCGCACCGAGGATGGCAACGCCTGCGGCAATGGCGCCGAACAAGGCGGGCTTGGACACGCCGCGTGCCTCGCCCGGAGCGAACATCGTGCCGTCGATCATGGTGCGGCCGCCCATGCCCGCGCCGTCGAGCGTGGCGAGAACCGCGTCCATCGAGCGCAGCCGATCCTTGGGATCCGCCTTCAGCATCGCCTCGAGCACCGGCTTCAGCTTCTCCGGCACGTCTGAGAGGTCCGGCCCTGCGCGGCGCTTGTCGACCGCATCGACCAGCGAGCCACCCATCTGGACATTCTTGCCCTTGATCACGGCGAGGATCACGAGCGCCAGGCTGTAGACGTCCGTCCAGGGGCCGATGTCGCGGCCGAAGTCGCCGAGCTGCTCGGGCGCGACATAATTGAGCTTGCCGGCAAAGCCTTCGCCCACGATCGTCTTGGAACTGGGATCGAGATCCTTGGCGATGCCGAAATCGATCACCTTCGCCTTGTGCAGCAGCCCCTCTTCGAGCAGCACGTTGTCGGGCGAGATGTCGCGGTGGATCGCCCCGAACGAGTGCGCGACCGACAGGCCGGAGGCGAGACGGCGGAGGAGGCCCGCCAGTTCGTCGGTATCGGGCTTGATCGTGCCGAGCACGTCGGAGAGGTTGGTCCCGTCAATATATTCGGTGACGATGTAGAGGACGCCGAGCTGCGGCTCCTGTGCCAGCGTCCGGTATTTGACCAGCGCGTCGTGGCTGAACTTGGTCAGCGTCTTGGCTTCCTTGCGGAACAAGGCGATGACGTTTGCGTCGGCAGCCAGCGCCGGCAGCATCACCTTGATCGCGACGCGCTCGTCGGAATTGACGTTGATGCCTTCGAACACCTCGCCCATGCCGCCGCGGGCGATGAAGCGCTTCACCTCGAAGATGTGATTGAGGACGTCGCCGATCTGGATGCCCTGCCCGTCCGTCCGCGGTGCGAAGTTGCTGAAGGTCGGCATCGACGTCGCGCCCGCCGGCATCGCTGCCTGGGGGGCAGCCGGCGACGGGGCGACGACCGTGCGTTCCTCCTCCGGCGCCGGGGCGGGAGCGATGACCGTGCGCTCCTCCTCCGTGCCCGCCGCGTCGGCAGGGGTGGACGCATCCGGGCCGGGGTTGATCACCGTCCGGGGCTCTTCCTCGGGAGGCGTGCTGCCGGTGCCCTTGTCCTCGTTCATGCTGTTACGCTTTCCGGTAGCGAGAGAAGAGTGGGCTCGGTGAAGCTCACGGTGATGACGGTGACATTGTCGGGCGCGCCGCGCTCGAGCGTCATCGATACGAGTTGCTCAACCGCCTGGTCCGGCGTGCCGCGGGCGAGGAGGCGGGCGATCTCGCTCTCGCCGACATAGCCGTGGAGGCCGTCGCTGCAGAGCAGGAACACATCGCCCGGCTGGATCTCGTCCTCGACGGAATCGAGCTCGAGCGTCTCGCGAACGCCGACGGCACGGGCGAGGACATGGCCCATCGGATGACCTTCAGCATCCTTGGGATCGATCAGGCCCCGGTCGATCATCTCCTGGACCTGGCTGTGGTCGCGGCTGACGCGGTGGAGCGTGCCGTCGCGCAGCAGATAAGCGCGGCTGTCGCCGCACCAGAAGACGACGAAGCGACGATCCTCGGCATATAGAGCGACGACGGTCGAGCCCATCTGCTTCCCGCGCCGTAGCGACTGCCGATAGATGATCGTGTTGGCGGTATGGATGGCATTGGCGATGGAGGTGCAGGCGTCGTCGAACGACTTGGGAAAGCGGATCTGCTCCATCTCCTCGACGATCTTCGCCGAAGCCCAGTCGCCGCCCTCGTGACCGCCCATGCCGTCGGCGACCGCCCAGAGGCCGTGTCTTTCGAGCGCGAAGAAGCTGTCTTCGTTGCGCTGGCGGACCTTGCCCTCATGGCTTTTGGCGCCGCTTTCCACGCGCAGCGGCAGCGAGGTCATGCCTCCTCCCCCTGCAAGACACGCATCGGCCGCGCCTCCGGCACTTGCCCGCAATTTCGCCGCATCTGGCCGCTTGTCCCCCAAAACTCGCCCTTATCTAAGCACAGCTTCCGCCCGGCATAAAGCCTTTTGCACACATGCTCAGTCCGTTACTGGGGCGTAACTGGCCGCAGTAGGCGGACAATCCCCCCGGATCAGGCCTTGACGGTTCCGGCCGAGCGTGTCTTGGCAGCGGTGCGGCGCGTTCGACGAGGCGCAGTACTCGACAGGATGAGCAGCGGCACCACGAGCGCGAACAGCGTCAGCGTCATCGCGAGGCTTGCATTCAGCCCCTCGTCCGACCCGCCCCAGAGAGCGGATCCCGCGAGGTCCAGGTCGAGCCAGGCGCCGAAACTGCCGACGCCCGGATTGGGATCGAGGCCGAGCACGATCTGTTCCGACCAGTTCCAGGTGAAATGGGCTGCGATGGCGCCTGCGAGCCCGCCCGCGCGGACGGCGAGCAGGCCGAACAGGAGCCCACCCAAGAACAGGTTGACGAGCGTTGTCGGGCTGCGCGCGCCGCCCATTACATGAAGCGTCGCGAAGGCGAGCGCAGAGAGAAGGACGGCGATCGGCACGCCGAACTGCTGGACGAGGATCGGCTGCAGCCAGCCACGGAAATAGATCTCCTCGACCGCCGCTCCGAACAGGATGACGAGCGTCCCCCAAAAAAGCACACCGACATTGCCGCTCGAGCCCGGCCCGTAGGTGAGCGTTCCGGCGAGCCAGGCGTAGGTCGCTGAGGCGACGACACCGATCAGGCCGATGAGAGCGCCGATCGGCAGCATCAAGGCAGGCTTACGCCCCATCCGCAGCGGGTTGACCTTCGAAATTCTGGCGCCGACCAGCGCGAAGACCAGCAGCGACCCGAAGATGACGAACGAGAAGAGCGTCTCGATCGCGGGGTAATTTTCCTGCTGCGACGAGCCGAGCAATGGCAGAAGCCGCTCCGCCGCCCCCGGCCCGAAGAAGACGACCAGCGCGCAGAGCAGGATCGACGCCGCCAGAACCAACAAAGCTGCCATAAAGCGCTCAGCTCCCCCAGCCGCGGAAGATCAGGACGCTATACCTGTTCGCCGCTTCTGTCCATTTGACCCTTTACCTGCTCGCGGTGCGAACCGTCCCGCTGCTGGGCGACAGCATCATCTTGCTGCTGTCGCCGACCACGAAATAGGCGCCCCAGTAGAAGGGATGCGAATATTCGGCCGTGGTCATCAGCCGGCGCTGCGCCGTCTGCAGCGAGGCACCGATCGTCTGCTGCCGCGCCGTGGTGTAGAGCGTGCGGACCAGCTCGTTCGTCTCCTCATCGGCCGAGACCTGCCAGTAGGTGGCGAGCACGGCGCGGGCGTTGGCCGTGAGGAAGGCGCGAACCAGTCCTTCCAGCGTCGACCCCGCTTCCTCCTGCCCCGATTGGCGCGCGAGCGCCTCGTCCTTGACGCCGCTGGCAGTCTCGCAGGCGGAGAGAACGACGAGGTTGGCGTCGAGCCGCAACCGCGCAATCTCGTCAAAACTCAGGAGACCGTCGGAATTCGCATCTTGGATCGAGGTGATCAACGCGGGTGGCGACTTGGCGCAACCCCACACGCCCTCCTCCAGGCCGTGGGTAGCGAAGTGGAGGACCTGATACTGGTCGAGATCGTCGCGGCCCTGCACCGCCTCATCGGTGAAGTCCTGCCCGGCGACCATCGGCGCATCGGGGAAGCCGAGGGCGGCCGAAGCAAGTTTGACCTCGGCGCGCGAAATCGGCTTGGCCTGGATGAGATAGTCGCGGATCGTCGCCACGTTCGCGGAGCAGGCGTTGCCGACCTGGACCTGGCCGGTCGCCGCGAGCCGGTCGCCGCTCCCCGGGCTGTGCTCGGCAAAGCCGATGAACGGCTTGGCGGCAGTGGACGGCGGCAGGCTGCGTGCAACCAGGAAGGAACGCGGCGACACCGCGGTCGAAAGCTCCGCCTTCGAGGCGAGGAAGGAGATGTCCGAATAATCGAACAGCTCGTCCGTATCCCGGCTCCGCCGACGCGGCTTGTAGCGCTCGACGCTCGCAGCGTCGGTCACGAGCACGCCGGCGGGGAGGCGTTCGAGCGGCCCCGAAGGCTCCACCACGAGCGAGTTGGAGGCGAGGATCGCCTCCTGCGCGGGGCCGGTGATGAGAGTGAAGAGGCCATGCGCGGCCTGCACTTCGAACGGCACCAGCTTGCGTTCTGTCTCGAGCTTGCCGTCGATCGAGTTGCGCACGATCGACGCTAGCCCGTTCAGCGCGTCCGACGGTGCCTCGATGGCGTAGATGAAGGTTCGATCTTTGGTCACAGCCATGGCGAAGGCGCGACGGCCGACCTCGGTGATCTTGAGGTAGGTCTCGCCCGGACGGAGGGCAGTGCGGATCTCGGCCACGGTGGCGGCGCGGTCGTCGATGCTGCTGGCGCGACGGTCGGACGAGAGCGCGTTCTCGATCGCCTGCAGCTTGGTCTGCGCCTCGTCGCGGCGGGTCTCCAGCGCCGTTCGGGCCGAGGCGTCGGCGGCGGCGTCGATCTGGTAGCGCAGCCGGGTGATCTCGCGTTCGAGGTCGGCACGATCCCGGAACTTGGCGCCCAATGCCGGATCGGCGGTGACTACGGTTTGGAGCTTGTTGAGTTGACGTGCCACGGCGGGTTCGCCGACGGCTTGCAGGGCGCGGAAATAGAGTTCGTAGGTGTCCTCGCGCGGGCTCGCCTCGCCTTCCTGGATGAGCAGGTCGAGATAGCGGTCGAGGCCGCTCGAGCCGATGCTGCCGGCGGCGCTGGAGGCGACCATCGTGTCGACCGCCGCCGCGAATTCGCGGCGGACCAAGTCCGGCTGCGTCCCCTGTTGCGCAAGGATGCTGGCCCTTTCCAGCTTCACGTCGGCAATGGCCGGTTCCTTGCCGGTCCATTCATTCTCGACCGCAGCCTGCTCGAGCGCGGCCACGGCCCGGTCGAACGCGCCGGTCGCCATTGCCCAATCGCCCTTGCTGGCCGCGAGGCGGCCGCGCTGGCGCTCGATCCGGGCCTTCAGCCACAAGATCTGGGCCTGGTCGGCGCGGCCGAGGCTGAGCGGCTCGAACGAGGCTTCGGCCGCGGTAAGTGCACGCTCGGCTCCTGCCGGATCGCCAAGTGTGCGAAGCGCGATGCTGCGCGCCCAATTGGCCTGGGCATCGAGCAGGAGCTGGGTCTGCACCTCGACATCCCCGGCAGCGAGGGCATTCGACGCATCGCGGTCGCTAGCACCCCCCTGGTTGAGGGCGCGGATGACGGCGATGTTCTGAAGCGGCTGATCGGCCTTGGTCGGAGCGATCAGCAGGCGCTCGAGTGCAGTGAGCGCGTTGCGGAACTGGCGGCGGTTGAGCAGGTCGAGCGCGCGATAGGTATCGCGCTTGCGGATCAGCAGGGCGGTGTCGGCGCCCTCCCCGGCGTTGATCAACGCATCGGCGCGGCTGAAGTGCGCCGCGGCGGAATCGCGGAAGCGGATGTTGGAATCGGCCAGGCCCGCTTCGAGAAATAATTCGGCACGGGTGGCAGCGGACACGTCCGGCGTGACTCGGCTGAGAGCGTCGTTGAGCAGGCGCGACGCCTCCGAGTGCAGGCCGCGGTGGTTGAGGGAAATGCCTCCCTGAAGTGCAATCGCGGGGTCGAACTCGCCATTGCTTCGTGCCGGCGCCGCATCAGGCGGGGCGGCGAGGGAGGCGAACTGGATCATCGGCTCGGTGGCGCGGTCGCTGCCGCCCTCGATGCTTTGGCCGGCGAGCTGCCGAAGGCCGTCCTCGAACGGGCCCAGGATCGACGGGACGGCGGTGCCGATCACCGTCCGGTCACCGCGCTCGAAGCGGACCGCCACCACTTCCTCGCCGACCGACTTGCCGAAGCAGCGGCGGATCTCCGCCTGGCCGATTCCCTGCAGCCGGGTGCGCGTCGCGGCGCCGCACGCCAGGGTCTCCTCTATTCTGGCCACCGTCTCCCTGTCGGGCGTCGAGCGAAGAAAGCCGATCGCGCGGCTGGCGGATACGTTGCGGCAGGCGATGGCGAAGCTGAAGTCGAACGGACTGGTGAGCGCCGAATCCTTGGTGGTCCGGGTGGCGGTGCAGGGATCGCCGGCGGCGTTGCGCCCGAGCGCGAGACGGTCGATCCGTCCCACCTCCCCAGCCTTGTTGGCGCAGGCCGAAAGCAGGGAAGCGGTGCCGAGCAGCGCCAGCAGAGCGGGCTTCATGGGATGGCCGTATGTCATTGCTCGTCCTCACTCACCATTTCGGTCTCGACGTCGGCCTGGACTTCGTCCGTCGACACGTCACCTTCGGAAGGCTGAGCCGAGGCCACGCCCGCGGCCGGAGCGCCCTGATCGTCGCGGCAGGCCGGGGAGTCGGGCTGCGCAGAGCAGTCCGATTCCGGCTCCTCGGTCTCGTCCATCACCTCGTCGATCGAGCTGATGCCGGTGAACAGGGCCTCGTTGTTGGTGCCGACGATCGGGTCGAACGGCAGCTCGAGATCGTCGGCAGTGTTGAGGATGCTGGCCTGCCGCTCGTCGAACACCGCGACGTTCGGCGTGCCCACGGCGGTGATGATGCAGCCGCCGCCGCCCGAACCCACCGCGCAGCCGTTGATGCGGGTGTTGTTGCGGTTGGTTTCGTTCAGGCGGATCACCGCCGGGCCGAGCAAGGCTGCCTCATTGCCCTGACGGCCGTTGATCACGCCGAAGAGGGCGAAGCCGTTCGGCGCGTTGTTGCCTGACGAGAAGAGATCGAGCGTGCCGTTGGTGCCGAGACTGGCGATGGTGACGCCGCTCGGCGGCACGAACGGAATGCCGGTATTCTGGAACAAGGCATAGTCGCTGTAGGTGACCGACAGGTTGTTTGCGGTCAGGATGGTCGTGTCGCTGTAGGGCACGGCCGGACTGTAGAGCGACGAATTGGGGTTGGAGATATAGGCCTGCGCGACCGCTTCGAGACCGAGTGCGGAGCCGCCGGGGTTGAGCCCGATCGCCTCGAGGAAATTCTGGTCCTGGCCGGCGCCGATCTTGGCCCCGCGCAGGTCGAGATTGGCATCGCCCATCAGCAGCCGTCCGCCCGCATCGGGAGTGGCGGCGATGCGGATGATCGTCGCCTGGCGGATGCCGGCATCGGTCAGCTCGTCGCCCGCATGGCCGCCGATCTGGACCGTGCGGGTGTCCGCCGAGCCTTCGGTCGACACGACGCCGGTCACGTCGAAGCGGGAAATGCCCTGGATGTTGAGCCGCGTGGAGCCGACGCCGGTGGCGAGGGCGAGATCGCCGATCGCCACGTCCTGGGTGCCGGATTCGATCGTGACGGTCGCCGCGCCGATGCGGTTGACCTCGGCCTGGCTCATCGCGAAGCCGCCACTGCCGTCGGCGTCGTCGCCGAGGCGCGTGATCGCCGACACATCGGCACGGTTGGTGATCGTCACCGTCGTCGCGGTCACGCGCGGCGATAGGTCGGAGGCCGAGGCACCCTGCAGCTCGATATCATTGCTGCTGATGGCGATCGTGCGGCCCGCCGCCGTCACCTGGCCAAGCGTCGCCCGGCCGACCGTGTCGATAGTGACGTTGCTGCCCGCATTGGCGGTGCCGCCGAGGATACGGTTGTCCGCCGCGAAGGTGACGTTGCCGGCGGCGCCATTGGCGGTGATCGCCACCGCCTCGGTGCCGCTGCCGTCGCTGTTCGACTGGAGCGTCAGGCCTGCCCCGCCCGTGACGGCGCCGCTGAGCGCCGTCAGATCGACCGCGCCCCCCGCCGCCTGCGTCTCCGCGCCCGCGTCGCCGCCGAGCGTGATGGAGCCTGCCAGGATCTTGTAGCCGGTCCGCGCCGAGACGTTGTCGAGGACCTGGACCTGGCTGGTCGCGCTGGAGGCGGTGCCGGCCTGGATGTCGATATCGGCCCTGGTCGCGCTCACGTCGCTCAGGCGCACCAGCCCTGCCGACCCGGCACGTACCTGCACGTGGCCATCGGCCTTGAGGTCCGCGCCGGCGAAGTCGCCACCCGCGGCGAGGCCGGTGACCGTTGTCGTGGCGGTGACGAGCGTGTCGCCGCC
The DNA here is from genome assembly GCF_059502505.1 of Allosphingosinicella sp. Classification (NCBI taxonomy): domain Bacteria; kingdom Pseudomonadati; phylum Pseudomonadota; class Alphaproteobacteria; order Sphingomonadales; family Sphingomicrobiaceae; genus Allosphingosinicella; species Allosphingosinicella sp. The sequence continues at coordinate 792,584 of NZ_JCACEU010000014.1, read as the reverse complement.
GCGGCTCTCGACGGTGCCGAGCCGCTGGTTGGTGGAGGAGGTCAGCGTAGCGGTGCCACCGGAGCTCAGGCTGGTCACCTGAAGCTCGCCGGCGCTGCCCTGCTTGGTCAGCGTGGCCGTCGATCCGGCAGTGCCGGTGCCGAGCGTCAGCTGGCCGGTGGCCGCGGTCATGGCCAGGGTCGTGCCTGCTCCCGCGGTGCCGGTCGCGATGCTGTTCGCCGTCGCCGCAATCGAACCGGCCGCGGTGAACGTGCCGGCCTCGATGGCATTCACCGCCGTGATCGCCACATCGCCGCCGGTGCTCTGGATGAGCGTAAGCGTCGCATCGTCGGCGGAGCCGAGCGTGACGTTGCCGCCGGAGGTCAGCGACGTGACGACGCTGATGCTGCCGGAGCCGCTGGTCGTCAGATCGCTCGTCCCCGCGGCCGCGGCGGTATCGATGACGATGTCGCCATTGGTGGCGCTGAGGGCGAGATGGCCGGTGCGCGCGGCGGCGCTGGTGATGTCGATCGTGCCGTTGGCGGCAGTGACGCGCAGGTCGTTGCCCGCATTCGCTTCATTCACGAGGACGTTGGTGCCGGCGGTGACGGTGACGTCCTTGGCATCCGCTTCCGCGGTGAGGTTGGCGCGGGCGCCTTCGCCCACGCCGGTCAGCTCGCCACCCGCGGTGACGGCGATGTCGCCGCCGCGGCTTACGACCGTCGGCACGCGCACGTTCGTCGCCGACGAGAGCGTGGCGTCGCCGCCGGCGTTCAGCAAATTGGTGACTTGGAGCTCGCCCGCCGTGCCCTGCTTGGTCAGCGTGGCGCTGCCGCCCGCCGAGCCCGTGCCGAGCTTGAGCTGGTCCGAACGCGCCGTCATGGCGAGATTGGCACCCGAGGTGGCGGTGCCGACATTCGCGGTCGCCGAGCCGGTGGTGATATTCGCCCCGGCCGTCATCGTCCCTGCATCGATGAGGCCTGTCGCCTCCACGGCGATGCTGCCGCCGCTGGTGACCGTGCCGAGTACGGCGTTGGTGCTGGAGGTGATCGTCGCGTCGCCGCCGGAGGTGAGGGTCGTTGCCTCGATCTGACCGTCCGCGCCTTGTTTGATGAGGCTCGCGGTCGTTCCCGCCGTGCCGGTGCCGAGCGTCAGCGGACCCGAGCGGGCGAGCATGGCAAGGCTCGTGCCCGCCGCGGCGGTGTCGACGTCGGCCGTGGCGGAATCGATGCCGATCGCGGCCGCGGCTTCCAGAGTCTCAGCGTCGAGCGCATCGGCCGTCGTGATCGCAATGCTGCCGCCGGTGCTGCGTACCAGTTTCAGCGTGGCATCGTCGACCGAGCCGATCGTCGCATCGCCGCCGGAGACGAGCGAGGTGATCACGGTCACGTCGCCGCCGCCTCCGGTCGTGCTCAAGGTCGCCGCCGCGCCGGCCGAGCCGGTGTCGAGCGTCAGATTGCCCGCCTTGGCCGTCATCGTCAGCATGCCGTTGGCGGCGGCGACGGTGATCGCATCGATGCTGGCGGCGGTGACGCTGATGCTGTCGTTCGCGGTGACGGTGCCGAGCAGCGCCAGCGCACCGCTGTCGATCGTCACGTCCGCGCCGGCGCCGTCGGCGGCAAAGTCGCTGCGCTCGCCGGTGCCGATGCCGGTCACTTCGCCCGCAGCAGTCACCAAGATACTGCCCGCTGCGCTTTCGACCGTGTCGAGCCGCGCGTTCGTGCTGGAAGTGATATTGATGTCGCCGCCAGCATTGAGCGTCGTCGCCTGGAGCTCGCCCGCGCTGCCTTGCTTGGTCAGGCTCATCGTCGTGCCGGCGGTGCCGGTGTCGAGCGTCAGCTGACCGGCGCGGGCAAGCAGGGTGAGGCCGCTGCCGGCGGTGGCAGTGTCGATGTCGATGGTCGCGCCGTCGCCGTCGATCAGCCCGCTTGCTTCGAGCGTGACCGCGCCGATCGCATCGATGGCGTCGATGACGATGTTGCCGCCGGTGCTGCGGGCGAGGTCGATCGTGACGTCGTCCGCCGAGCCGATCGTGATCGTGCCGCCGGAGATCAGGGAGGTGGCGATATCGATGCTGCCGCTGCCGGTCGTCGTCAGGTCGGAGGTCGTGGCCGCGCTGCCGGTATCGACGAGGATGTTGCCGTTGGTCGCGCTGAGTGCCAGCAAGCCGGTGCGCGCTGTGACGGAGGTGGTGTCGATCGTGCCGTTACTTGCCGTTACTCGAACGTCGTTGCCGCCATTGACCTGGTTTAGACGGGCGAGCGTGCCGGTGCTGACGGTGAGGTCGCTGCCGTCGGCCTGCGCGGTCGGATTGGCACGCGCGCCGTCGCCGATGCCGGTCACCTGATCGGAAGCAGTGACGGAGAGGTTGCCGCCGCTGATCACGTCGCCGAGGCGTGCGCTGGTGCTGGAGGCGAGAGTGGCCGCGCCGCCCGCGGTGAGGGTGGTGGCCTGAAGCTCACCCGTGCCGCCCTGCTTGGCGATGCTCATGTCGGTGCCGGACGTGCCGGTGCCGACGGTGAGCTGGCCCGAGCGGGCGAGCAGAGCGAAGCTGGTGCCGGCAGTGCCGGTGCCGAGGCCGATCGTCTCCGCCTCGCCATCGATCAGGCCGCCCGCCTCGAGAGTGGTCGCCTGGAGCGCATCGGCTGCATCGATGACGATGTTGCCGCCGGTGCTCCGCGCGAGGGCGATCGCCACGTCGTTGGCCGAGCCGATCGTGATCGTGCCGCCGGAGATGAGGGAGGTCGCAACGGTCACGTCGCCGCTGCCGCTGGTCGTCAGGTTGGACGTGGCGGCGGCGCTGCCGGCGTCGATCAGGATGCTGCCGTTCGTCGCGCTGAGCGCGAGCAGGCCGGTGCGTGCGACGACGTTGGTGATGTCGATGGCGCCGTTGCTGGCCGTCACCCGAACATCGTTGCCGCCATTCACCTGGTCGAACCGTGCGAGGGTGCCGGTGCTGACTGTGATGTCGCTGGCATTGGCCTGCGCGGTGAGGTTGGCGCGGGCGCCGTCGCCGATGCCGGTCACCTGCTGGGCGGCGGTGATGGCGAGGTTGCCGCCGCTGGTCACGTCGCCGAGGCGGGCGCTGGTGCTCGAGGTGAGCGTCGCGTTGCCGCCGGCCGTGAGGGTGGTTCCCTGAAGCTCGCCGGTAGCGCCCTGCTTGGTCATGCTCATGTCGGTGCCGGACGTGCCGGTGCCGATCGTGAGCTGACCCGCGCGAGCCAGCAAAGTGAGGCTGGTGCCGGCGGTGGCGGTGCCGATGCCGATCGTCGCGGCCTCGCCGTCGATCAGGCCACCGGCCTCCAGCGTCGTCGCCTGCAGCGCATGGGCCGCATCGATGACCATGTTGCCGCCGGTGCTGCGCGCCAGCGCGATCGTCACGTCGTCGGCCGCGCCGATCGTCATGTTGCCGCCGGAGACGAGCGAGGTCACGACGTCGATGTGGCCGCTGCCGCTGGTGCTGAGGTTTGCAGTCGTTGCGGCGCTGCCGGTATCGACCAGGATGTTGCCGTTGGTCGCGCTGAGCGCCAGCAGGCCGGTGCGGGCGGTCGCTTCGGTGATGTCGATCGTGCCGTTGCTCGTCGTGACGCGGAGATCGTTGCCCGCCGTCGCCTCGTTCAGCCGCGCAAGCGTGCCGGCGCTGACGGTGATGTCGCGTGCGTCCGCCTCGGCGACGAGGTTCGCTCGCGCGTCATCGCCGATGCCGGTGACTTCGCCTGCGGCAGTGACGGCGATATCGCCGCCGCTGCTGGTCACGTCGCCGAGCCGCGCATTGGTGCTCGAGCCGATGGTGACGGTGGCGCCGGCATCCAGCGTTGTTGCCTGGAGTTCCCCTGCCATGCCCTGCTTGGTGAGGCTGGCGGTGGTGCCGGACGTGCCGGTCTCGAGGGTGAGCTGGCCGGACCGTGCGAGCAGAGTGAGGCTGGTGCCGCTCGTGGCGGTGGTGACGCCGATGCTCGCCGCGTCGGCATCGATGAGGCCGCCGGCCTCGATCGTCGTGGCCTGGAGCGCATCCACGGCGTCGATGGTGACGTCGCCGCCGGTGCTGCGGGCGAGGGCGATCGTCACGTCGTCGGCCGAGGCGATGGTGACGTCATCGCCCGAGATGAGCGAAGTCGAGACCGTCACGTCGCCGCTGCCGGAGGTGGTGAGGCTCGACGTGCCGGCGACGCTGCCGGTGCCGAGCAGGATGTCGCCGTTGGTCGCGCTCAACGCGAGCAGGCCCGTGCGTGCGGTCGCGGCGTTGATGTCGATCCCGCCGTTCGTCGTGGTGACGCGCAGGTCATTGCCGGCATTTGCCTGGTCGAGCAGCGCCAGCGTGCCGGCGCTCACCGTAATATCGCTTCCGTCCGCCTGTGCAGTGAGGTTGGCGCGCGCGCCGTCGCCGATGCCGGTCACCTGCTGAGCGGCGGTGACGGAGAGGTTGTCGCCGCTGGTCACGTCGCCGAGGCGCGCGCTGGTGCTGGAATTCAGAGTTGCCGCGCCGCCCGCGGTCAGCGTCGTCGCCTGAAGCTCGCCCGTGCCACCCTCTTTGGTCAGGGTGGCGCCGGTGCTCGCAGTGCCCGTGTCGAGGGTGAGCTGGCCGGAACGCGCGCGCAGCGTCAGGCTGGTTCCCGCATCCGCGGTCGTGATGCCGATGCTGGCGGCGTCGGCGTCGATCAGGCCGTTCGCCTCCAGCGTCGCCGCCTGGAGGGCGTCGACGGCGTCGATAACGATGTTGCCGCCGGTGCTGCGGGCGAGGTCGATCGTGACGTCGTCCGCCGAGCCGATCGTGATCGTGCCGCCGGAGATCAGGGAGGTGGCGATATCGATGCTGCCGCTGCCGGTCGTCGTCAGGTCGGAGGTCGTGGCCGCGCTGCCGGTATCGACGAGGATGTTGCCGTTGGTCGCGCTGAGTGCCAGCAAGCCGGTGCGCGCTGTGACGGAGGTGGTGTCGATCGTGCCGTTACTTGCCGTTACTCGAACGTCGTTGCCGCCATTGACCTGGTTTAGACGGGCGAGCGTGCCGGTGCTGACGGTGAGGTCGCTGCCGTCGGCCTGCGCGGTGAGATTGGCACGCGCGCCGTCGCCGATGCCGGTCACTTGATCGGCGGCGGTGACGGAGAGGTTGCCGCCGCTGGTGATGTCGCCGAGGCGAGCGCTGGTGCTTGAACCGATCGTGCCGTCGCCGACCGAAGTCAGCGTCGTCGCCTGCAGTTCCCCGAGCATCCCTTGCTTGCTCAGCGTCAGGGTCGTTCCGGCGTCGCCCGTTCCGACGGTGAGGGCGCCGGTGAGGGCACGAACGTCCAAACTCGTCCCTGCGTCCGCGCTGGTGATGGCGACGCTCGCGCCTTCCGCGTCGATCAGGCCGGCGGCCTCAAGCGTCGTGGCGGTCACCAGGTCGGCTGCATCGACGCGAACCGAGCCGCCGTTGCTGTCGATGGTGGTGAGCGTCGCATCGCTGACGGACAGGATTGTGGCGTCGCCGCCCGACGTCAGCATGTTCACCGTGACGCTTCCCGCGCCGCCGGTGGTGGACAGACTGGCGGTGGTTCCGACCGTGCCGGTGTCGAGCGTCAGGTTGCCGTTGTCGGCGGTGAGCATGAGCGCTCCGCCGGTCGCCGTGGCGGAAGTGACGTCGATCGCATCCGCCGTGACGGTGACGCCGTCGGCGGCGCTGACCGTGCCGAGGCGCGCCAGCGTGCCGCCGGTGACGGAGACGTCATTGCCGGCGCCGCCGGCGCTGAGGTTCGCCCGGCCGTCCGGGAGAAGGCCGGTCACCTCGCCCGCAGTCGCGATCACCACGACATTGCCGTTGCTGGCGCTCACCGAAGCGAGCCGCGCGTCGCTGACGGAGCTGATCGTCGCATCGCCTCCAGAGCTCAGCGAGTTCGTCACCTGGACGTCGCCGGCCCCGCCCGTGGTCGACAGGCTGGCAGTGGTGCTGGCGCTGCCGGTGCCGAGCGTCAAATTGCCGTTGCTTGCGGTGAGCGCGAGCGCTCCGCCCTGAGCCTCGGCGGTCGCGGCATCGATCGTGCCGGCATTTACGGTCACGCCGGAGCCGGTGCTCCGCACGAGGTTGAGGTCGGCGAGACCGCCGGCGTCGATCGTGATTGCGCTGCCTGCGATCAGGCTTGTGGTCACCTCTGCGTCGCCGGACGCGTCGAGATCCGCGGTCGTGCCGGCCTCCCCGGTGCCGAGGACCAGATTGCCGGCGCTCGCGCTCAGATCCAGCGCGCCCAACGCCTCGGCACTGCCCACGTTGACCGAGGCGCCGCTGACGAGCACGTCGCCGCCCTCGCCGACGAGCGAACCGGCGGAGGCGATGTCGCCCGCGGTCAGGGTGACGGTGCCGCCGGCAGTGAGGCCGGACGTCACGGTCACGTCGTCGCTGGCGCCGAGAGTGGCGGTGCCGCCGATGTCGCCGGCGCCGAGCGTCACGCTTCCCGCGTCCGCGGTGAGCGCGAGCAGGCCGCTGACCGTCGCGGCGCTGTCCACGGAATTGCTGTCCGCGGTGACGCTGATCGAATCGTTGGCGCTGACCGTCCCCAGCCGAGCAAGCGTGCCGCCCGTGACGAGCACGTCGGCATCGGTGCCGTTGGCGCTGAGGTTCGCATTGCCGGCGCCGATGCCGGTCACTTCGCCCGAGGTGGCCGTGACGACGACGTTACCGGTCGTCGCACTGACCGAGGCAAGGCGCGCATTGCCGACGGAGCTAACGGTCGAGCCCGTGCCCGACGTCAGCGAGGACGAGACGGTCACATCCCCTGCCCCGCCGGTCGTGGACAGGTCGGCGGTCGTGCTGGCGCTGCCGGTGCCGAGCGTCAGATTGCCGTTGCTTGCGGTCAGCGCCAGGGCGCCACCCTGCGCCTGGGCCGTTGCCGCATCGATGGCGGCGGCGTTGATCGTGACGCTCGAACCGGTGCTGCGAACGAGCCCGAGATCGGCCAGGCCGCCTGCATCGATAGTGGCGGCGCCACCGGCGATCAGGCTGGTGGTGACGCTGAGGTCGCCGGTCGCGTCTAGATCCGCGGCCGCGCCGGCCGTGCCGGTGCCGAGGGTCAGATTGCCGGCGGTCGCGTCCACATCTAGCGCGCCGGAGGCATCGGCATTGGTGACGGTCACGGCGGCGCCGCTGATGGTCACGTCTGCCTCTTCGCTGACGACGGAGCCGGCAGTGACCAGGTCGCCCGCGGTCAGCGTCACCGTTCCATCCGCGGTGAGGCTGGTCGTCACCGTCACGTCGTCGGTGGCGATCAGGGTTGCCGTGTCGCCGATATTGCCGCTGCCGAGCGTCACGCTGCCCGCATCGGCAGTCAGGGCAAGAAGTCCGTTGGCAGTGGTCGCGCTGTCGACCGAGATCATGTCCGCGGCGACGTTGATCGCGTCGTTGGCGCTGACATTGCCCAGCCGCGCGAGTGAGCCGGCGGTAACGGTCACGTTGCCACCGGCGCCGTTCGCAGCGAGGTTCGCGTTGCCGGCACCAATGCCGGTCACCTCGCCCGCGGCGGCGTTTACGATCGCATCGCCACCGCTCGCACTGACCGAGGCGAGCCGCGCATTGCCGACCGAGTTGATCGTTGCGCCGGTGCCCGATGTCAGCGACGTGGAGACCGTCACGTCGCCGGCCGCGCCGGTTGTCGACAAGCTCGCGGTGGTGCTGGCGCTGCCGGTGCCGAGCGTGAGGCTGCCGTCGTCGGCGGTCATCGCCAAGGCGCCGCCCTGGGCCTGAACCGTCGCCGCACTGATCGTGTCGGCATTGACGGTAACGCCCGCCCCGGTGCTGCGAATGAGCCCAAGGTTGGCCGCGCCGCCGGCGTCAATGGTGACCGCGCCGCCGGCGATCAGGCTGGTGGTGACGCTGACGCCGCCGGTCGCGTCCAGATCCGCCGCCATCCCTGCCGTGCCGGTGCCGAGGCTCAGGTCGCCGTTGCTTGCCGTGAGGATGAGCGTGCCGCCGGTCGCGTTCGCAGTAGCGATATCGATCGAGCCGGCTGTGCCGGTGATGTTGCCGCCGGCCGTGACGGTGCCGCCGGTGAGCGCGTTCGTGTTGGTGACGCTGAGCGTGGCGTCGGTGCCTGCCGTCAGCGTCTGGCCGCTGAAGTCCAGGCCGCCATTGACGTCGGTAACAGTGATGCTGAGTGCCTCTGTACCGGCATTGACGGCGCCGGTTACGTCGAGCTGAAGGGAATCGACGAGGCTGAACCCGCCCGAGCCGCTGTTGGTGAAGCCGGCGAGCGTATCGATCGCGTTCGTCGCGGAATTGAAAGTCGCGCCGCCGACCGACTGACCGGTCAGCGTGGTGGCGAGGATCGAGCCGCTATTCTGCGTGATCGCGCCGTTCAGCGCATCGAGATCGACGGTGCCGTCGGCGTCGAGATTGGCCGCGAGCGTGAGCGCGCCATTATCGACCCGCAGCGACAGGTTGCCGGTGCCGGCGTTGACCGCGTCGGTGACCATCAGGCCGCCCGCGCCGTCGCGCAGCGCGAAACCGTCGGCAACGAAGCCGTTGAGGTTGCCGATCTGGTTGACGGCGACGCCAAGGTTGGTCGCGCCGCCCGAAGCGCCGGTCAGGGTCGCGGCCGTGACGATACCAGCGCTCGACTGGCTGATCGCGCCCGCCGCGACGAGCCCGGCGGTGCCGCCGGCTGCATTGACGGCCGCGTTGAGAGTGAGATCGCCGCCCACGACGAGGCTGACGCCGGCCGCGCCGCCGGTCACCGGGCCGGTGACGGTGAGCGAGTCCAGATCGGCGAAGCTCAATCCTGCTGCGGAGACGGCGCCGAGATTGGTGACCTGATTGTCGCCGGTGAGCGAAGCCGCGCCCGCGGCCGAGCCGCTGAGCGTATTCGTGGTGATGCCGGTCGCCGCCGCCTGACTGATCGCGCCGGCTGACGTGAGCGAGACGTTCTGCCCGGCGCCGGTGCCCGTGACCAGGTTTGCGTTGAGCGCGATGTCGCCGCTGCCCGTCGTGGCCAGCGCGATGCTCTCGTTAGTGGAGCTGAGGGCGCCGTTGACAGTAAGCGAGCCGTTCTGAGCCGTAACCGTCAGAGTGCCGGGCGCAGTCAGCGGATCGCTGAGAGTAAGCCCGCCAAGCGTGTCTGTGATCGTGAGATCGTCGCCCACGCCGGGGCCGGTGAGCGCCACGCCCGTGAAATTGGCGGCGGTCAGCGACAGGTCGTCCGCAATGGAGACCGGGCTGACCAGGTTGAGCGTCCCACCTGCGGTCAGGGTGCCGTCGTCGCCGGCGACTAGGTTACGGACGATGAGGTCGTTGCTGGCATTCAGAATGATGTCGGCACCGGCCGTGACAGTGGCTGCCGGATCGATCGTCAGGTCGCCGGTGACGGTGATGGCGACGTCGCCGGTGCCGCCGTTCACGTCGTCATCCACAGTCAGCGAATTGCCGTTGAGGAGGGCAAAGCCGGTGCCGGTGGTGAAGGCGCCGAGCGTGGTGATCGCGTTGGTTGCGGTCGCTAGATTCGTCGAGCCGCCTGAAGAACCCGTCAGCCGGGCCGCAGTGACGATGCCCGCCGCGCTCTGGCTAATATTGCCGTCCGCGTTCAGGGTGGCGGTGCCGCCAGCGGCACCGATCGCCGCGTTGATGACCAGGTCGGCCGACGTGTCGAGGCTGACGCCGTTCGTGCCGCCGGTGACGGCGCCGGTGACGGTGAGGCCGCCCGCGTCGAGCAGCTGGAAGCCGTCCGAGGTGAAGGTGCCGAGGTTGCTGATCTGGTTGGTCGCATCGGCGAGATCGGTCGCGCCGCCCGAGCTGCCGGTGAGGGTGCCGGCTGTGATCACGCCCGCCGAGCTCTGGCCGATCGTGCCGCCAGTCGCCTGAAGGTTGACCGTTCCGGCGCCCGCGTCGGCGGCGGCGTTGAGGACGATATCGGATCCGGCGCCGCTGGCCGTGAGAGCGATAGTCCCGCCCGCCGAGGTAAGGCCGGCGTCGACCGCGAGGTCGCCCGACGTGGTGATGACGACGTCGTTGCTGCCGCCGCTGACCGCGCCCGAGACGGTAAGGCCGTCGGCGTGGTTGAGCGCGAAGCCGCCGGTCGCGGTGAAGGCGCCGAGGCTGGCGATCTGGTTGGCGGCCGCAGTGAGATCGGTGGCGCCCGCCGACGAACCGGTAAGAGTGCCGGCGGTGACTACGCCCGCGGCATCCTGACCGATGCTGCCCGCAGAGCTGAAGGTCACGGTGCCGGCGCCGGCATTCACCGCTCCGCCCAGCAGGATACCGTCGTCGGTGCCGCCATCGCCGTCGCTGGTCGTCGTCAGGTTGATCCCGGAATTGGTGGTCGCGAGCGAGCCGCCATTATTCACGGTCAGCGCGCCCGAGGTGGCGATGGCGACGCCGTTGGTGCCGGTCACCGCCGCGGTGACGGCGAGGCCGCCGACATCGCTGAGCGCGAAGTTGCTCGCCCCGAACGTGTCGAGATTTGTGATGGCATTCGCCGCCGCCGTCAGGGTGGTCGAGCCGCCCGACGTGCCGGTCAGCGTCGCCGCCGTAATGACGCCCGACGCGTCCTGGCCGATGTCGCCGCCCGCCGTGAGGCTGACCGTCCCGGTGCGGGCGTTCACCGCCGCGTTGAGAGAGATGTCGGAGCCCGCACCGGCCGCCCGCAGGGTAACCGCCGCATCCGTCGCCGAAACCGCGGCGCCGACGCTGAGGTCTCCGCCGGTGACGATCGAGGCTCCGCCCGCGCCGCCGGCGACTGCGCCGGTGACGGTCAGGCCGTCCGCATCGCCGAGCGTGAAGCCGTTGGCGGTGAATGCGCCGAGGTTCGTGATCGCGTTTGTGGCGCCGTCGAGATCGGTGCTGCCGTTCGAGCTGCCGGTGAGCGTGCCGGCAGTGACGATGCCCGCCGCATCCTGGCTGATCGTGCCGCCGCTGCCGTCGGCCTGGAGGTCGACCGTGCCCGCGCCGCCTGCATTTACCGCAGCATTGAGGGTGATGTCGGAATTGTCGCCGGTCGCGGCGAGCGCGATGGTGCCGTCGGCCGAAGTCAGACCGCTGCCGACATTCAGGTCGCCCGAGGTGGTGAGCGTGATGTTGCCGGCGCCGCCGTTCACGGCGCCGGTCACGTTCAGACCATCGGCATCCGTCAGGGCGAAGCCGACGGCGGTGAACGCCCCGAGGTTGGTGATCTGGTTGGCGTTGGTGAGCGTGACCGCGCCGCCGGCATTGCCGGTCAGGGTGCCGGTGGTGATCACCGTCCCTGCGGTCTGGCCGATCGTGCCGTCGATCGCATCGCCGGCGGCCTCGCCGAATGTGACCGTGCCGGCCGCGCCCGTGGTGATGTTGCCGAGCGTGGCGCTGCTCGCGTCGATGATCCGGACCGCCGTCGCGGTCGCGTTGGTGGTGGTCAGCGCGCCGGCAAGGTCGATCGCGCCGCCATTGCCGTCGAGCAGGATGGTGCCGGCGCCCGCATCGACGCTGCTGCCGCTGCCTTGGCTGATGCCCGTCGCTACGAGATCGACCTGGCTGCCGCTGAGGTTTGCGTTAACGGTGAGCGAGGCGCCGTCGACCTGCAGGGACAGCGGGCTGGAGCCGGCCGAAACCGCGCCTGCGACCGTGAGCGCGACCGTGTCGCGGAACGAGAAGCCGTCCGCCGTGAAGGTGCCGAGGCTCGCCACCGCATTCTCGGCGGCAGTCAGGGTCGTGGCGCCCCCGGAGCTGCCGGTCAGCGTGCCGGCGGTGATGATCCCCGCGGCATCCTGGCCGATCGTGCTGCCCGCGCCGTCGGCGGTCAGCGTCACCGTGCCGGTGCCGGCATTCACTGCCGCGGTGAGGTTGATGTTCGAGCCGTCGCCGGTGGCGGCAAGAGAGATCGGCCCGTCGGTGGCGCTGATGCCTGCGTTGACCTGAAGGTCGCCGAAGGTGGTGATCGAAGCGCCGCCCGCGCTGCCGTCCACTGCGCCCGCGACAGTCAGGCCCTCGGCGTCGTTGAGCGTGAAGCCATTCGCCGTGAAGGCGCCGAGGCTGGTGACCGCGTTGGTCGCGGTGCCGAGGTTCGTCGTGCCGCTCGAGCTGCCGGTCAGCGTCGCCGCCGTGACGATCCCCGCCGAAGACTGGCTGATCGTGCCGTTCGCGTCTGCCGCCTCCAGGTCCACCGTCCCGGCGCCCGCATTCACCGCGGCATTGAGGGCGATGTCGGAATCGGTGCCGGTCGCAGTCAGCGCGATCGTGCCGCCGGTGGAGGTGAGGTCCGCGCCGACCGAAAGATCGCCGGACGTGGTGAGGGTGATGTCGCCGGTGCCGCCGCTGACGGCGCCGGTGACGGCGAGATCGCCGGCATCATTGAGCGCGAAACCGGCCGCGCTGAACGCGCCCAGGTTGTCGATCTGGTTCGTCGCCGTGTCGAGCGTGGTCGCACCGTCGGAGCTGCCGGTGAGCGTGCCCGCGGTGACGATCCCGTCCGCGGTCTGGCTGATGGTTCCGCCGGTGCCGTCGGCGTTCAGGGTCACCGTGCCGGTGCCGGCATTCACCGCCGCGGCCAGGCCGATATCGGCTCCTGCGCCGGTAGCGGCGAGAGCGATCGGACCGTCGGTCGCCGAAACGGCCGCGTTGACAGCCAGGTCGCCGGCTGTGCTCAGCGAGACGCCGGTGGCGCCGCCGCTGACCGCGCCGGTAACGGTGAGGCCGCCCTGATCGACCAGCGTCAGCCCGTCGGCGCTGAATGCGTTAAGGTTGGTGATCTGGTTGCCGCTGCCGGAGAGGTCGGCCGTGCCGACCGCAGAGCCGCTGAGCGTGTTCGTCGTAATTCCTGCGGCCGCATCCTGCGTGATCGCGTCGCTCGATGTGAGCGTGACGTTCTGACCCGCGCCGGTGCCGGTGGTGACGTTCGCGTTGAGCTGGATGTCCCCGCCCCCGCCGGTCGTCAGGACGACGCTTTCGCTGGCGGAGGACAAGGTGTCCGTGACGATCAGGTCGCCGTTGAGGACATTGATGGTGAGGGTGCCGGGAGCGCTCCGCGCGCCGGTGGAGAATGCGCCGACCGTGTCGGTGATGGTGAAGTCGTTGTCGGTGCCGGCGCCGAAAGCGGGTGTGAGCACGCTCGCGCCAAAATCCCCCGCCGTGATCGAATAATCGCCGCCGACCGTCAGCGCGCCCGTCGCCGCCGTTCCGGCCGCGGCCGAAATCGACATGTCGTCGCCGGACTGGATCGTGCCGGTGGTGTTGATGTCTCCACGGGTGCTCGCGACGGTGATCTGATCGGATGCGCTGATCGCGCCCACGCCGCTGATTGTGTCGAGCGCCCTGATTTCGACATTGGCGACGTTCGCGGGCGTGTCGTCTTCGCTGGCGGACAGCGTGTTGGCGATGGCAATCTTCGCATTGCCGCCGGTGTCGTTGATGCCCCCGGTCGCCACGGAAATGCCGGTCGCGCTCGTCCCCGCGGCGAGCACGATACCGCGATCGGTGGCGGTCGCGGTCGTGGCCGTGACGACGCCGCTGATGCTGAGCACCGCGTCGGTGACGGCGGCCTTGGTCGCCATGCCGACATAGACGTTCTGGCCGTTGACGGTGCCGCCCACCACGATCGGCGCCGCGACTTCGGTGCCCTGGTTGATCGTCAGCGCGAGCGGCGATCCGGGATCGTTCGCCATCGTGACGTCGCTCGCCGCGACGAAAGCGACGTCGCCGCCGGTCACCGTCGTGCCGGTCGCCTGATTGACGAAGTGGCCAAGGAAGGTCACCGCGCTGGCGCCGTTGATGGTGCCGCCGAGGATATCGATGCCGGCCCCACCCGTGCCGGTGAAATTGTAGGGGGCGCCGTCGAGGAAATCCGCGTCGGTGAGGTCAAGCGTGCTCGCGATCAGCGCGCCGACATTGACGTTGGCGCCGTCGCCAAGGGTGATGCCGCTGGTGTTGAGCAGGTAGACGGCAATGTTCGTGTCGGACGATAGCGACCCGTCGATCTGCGACATGTTGCCGCTGAGATCGCGGTTGAGAACCGCCGTCAGCGTCGTGGCGGCGTCGGTGAAGTTGACGCTCTGATCACCGCCGATGTCGAAATTGGACCAGTTGATGATCGTGCGCGTGTCGTTGAGCGTCACCTTCAGGTTGGAGCCGCTGCCGTTGACGTTTTCCGGCGTCGTGACCACCCCGTCGACCTCGAAGGTGGGCGTGCCGCCGCCAGGCGGCACCGACGGCCCGTTCGGCAGGCTCGTTTGGGCAGCAGCGGGGTAGGCCAGCAACATCCCCCCTGCCAGTGCGGTCGTCACACAAAGGCGGCGGCGGAGTTCGGTCTTCGAGAGGGGCGTCGTCATCGTCACACTCCTCCCGGCGGCAATCAGCGGCCGGGCGAAAATTGCAAAGTCAGCGACAGGAGCAGCCGGTCCGGTGCACGTTTGGCATCGGGCACGAGCAGCGCCTTGTCTTCGGGACGCGCGTACATCGCTTCGAACAGGGCAAGCCGGGGGATGAGGATGCGGACGCCGGCGCCATAGGAGCGCAGCGTCCGGTTATCCTCGACCGCGTTGGGATCGAGGTTCCAGATCCAGACACTGTCGTGAAAGCCGAACAACTCGGCCCTCACCTTCTCATTCTCGAAGACCTTCGCGCGCGGCTCGATGCGGACGCCGACGGCGCGGTCGGCGCTGTTCGCACCCGGATCGTAGCCGCGGCCGATGGTAAGGTTGCCGAGCGAGAACTCCTCGAAGTTGAGGAGGGGATTGTTGGTCCACTGCCCGACTGCCTCGGCGGCCAGGCTAAGGAAGGAGCCGAAGCTGAACACGCCGTCCAGTTCGCCCCGGATCACGGTGGCGGTCGGATCGCCCTCGATGCGCGAGGGCGTGAAGCCGCCGGGCGAGATCTCACGGCGCTTGGTGGCGTTGAAGATGTCGAGTCCGCGGCGGACCTCGAGAGCGGCGCCGATCGAATAGAGGTCGGTGCCGATCGGGGTGGGCTGACGGACGCCGCCTTCCAGCCGCAGGAAGGCCACGCGCAGCTTGTCGCGATTGAGCGGCAGGCCGCCGGCATCGGAAAAGACGCGCGTGCGCTGCTCGATGAACTCGACGCCGGTGCGGACGGTGAAGTTGTGCCGCAGCGAACGGATCAGGGGCTGCGCGATCTCGACCCGGCCGATCAGCGATTCCGAGCGCAGGTCGAGCAGTCCCACCTCCGGCTGCGACCAGGCATAGAGGAAGCTTCCGCCGAGACTGAGGCCGCTACGCCCGAGGCCGGCGATATGGCCGACCTGGACGACCTGCTGCTCGTCGATATCGATGGTGGAGGAGACGCCGGCATAGGTGACGCCGGGCGAGCCGGTGAGGCCGTAGACCTCGCCGCGCACGTAGGCGGTCTCGCGGCCGAGTTGGCGGGAGCCGTAGTTCTGAATGTTGGCGAGGAACTGAGCGCGCGTGTAGCGGACCTCCAGATCGCCGATCACCTCACCCGGAACGGTGCCGGCGGGGCGGAGCTGGAGCTGCACGTCGAGGCCGGGAACATCGCCGGCGAGGAGCAGGATGCGCTCGGCGTCGCGCTCGTTGAGCGGATCGAGCGCGCGCAATTGTTCGATCCGGCTGGACAGCGTGTCGCGATAGGGGGCGGCATCGCCGCGGACGCGAACCTCGATTACCTTGGCCGTGATCACCTCGAGCCTCAGCTCGCCTGTCTCGATGGTCTGGGGCGGGATCTGGACCGAGGCGACATAGCCTTCGCGGCGGAGCAGCTCGGTCGCGCGGTCGCGCACGTCGCAGACCACGCGGATCGCCTGCTGGCCGCCGGGGGGCGGACCGATCCTGTTGAGCAGGGGCGCGATGGCGGGGCTGAGCGGCGCCCCACCGAGGCCGGTGAAGCGAACCGAGGTGATGTTGACCTGCAGGTCGTAGCGTTCGAGCGGACAGGGGGCAGTTTGAACGGCGCCTTCGGCGTCTACGCGGACGCGGCCACGGGCGCGGGTATCGTCGGGCTCGGGAAGCTCGACCTGCTCCCGAGTGGGTAAAGTAGGGGTTTGCTGAGCATGAGCGGCCGTCGGAAGAGTCGAAGCCGCCGCCAGCAGTGCCGTGGCGACAGCCTTTTTAGACACACCCCGATTGCCTGCAGCCATGCGCGCCCCCAGCCCCGGCTCCCCGCATCACGCGCTCCGCAATTCCCTGCCCCTGGTTGCGGACGGTGACAAACGACTCGGAAGAGCTTGATTAACAAACTCTTGCTAGTCAGATAGTTGGGACAGAGTCAACTTTGGCGGACTTGCGTCGTGCCAACTTGGCGCGTCGATAAACACATGGATCAGTATGTTTGCCAGATTGGGTCAGAACCGGCTTGATTCCGCACCTTCCATGGTTTCAACCTAGAGAATACTTGTCGGAGAGGCCGCGCGGTTGTAGTCCGAAAATACAGGATTTAGAGTTGCCTCACCGCGCACAGAGTTCCACGTTGCGCGCCAAGAGTATCCGATGCACGCTCGATGATCTGAACGGGGGGTCGGCAGCGCATGGAAGTCGATGAGGCTTACGTCACTGTTACGGTGAACGGCGAGACTCGTCGGTTTGACATCGCTCCGGCGGATCTGTGCGGAATCGGGCGCAGCGACCATAACCGGATCCATATCATCGATCCGCTCGCCTCCCGCGACCATGCGATGATTCGGCGGGATTCCAACGGCCGCTGCTTCCTCGCGGATGCAGGCAGCAGCAACGGCACAACGCTGAACGGGCGGCCGGTCACCGTGCAGACGGCGCTCTCCGACGGCGACATGATCGCGATCGGCCAGCACCGCCTCAGCTTCCATCAGCCGAGCGCGGCCGCGGCCGCTGCGGCGGCGGAAGCGCAGCGCACCCAGATCTCCTTCCTGCAGAGCCTGGTCACCGTGCTGGTTATGGACGTGCGCAACTATACCGTGCTGTCGCGCGAGCTCGGCGAGACTCAGATCTCGGCGCTGATGGCCGAGATCTTCCGCGCCGCCGGCGAGCTGCTGACGGCCAAGCGGAGCTGGTCCCAGAAATATATCGGCGATGCGATCATGAGCGTCTGGGTTCACGACAAGCCGAATGTCGAACCGCAGGAGCTCGCCGGCATCATCGACATCATCCTCGAGCTCCGCCGCCTCTTCACCAGCCTGGAGGCTCGCTTCAATTTGTCGCGGCCATTGAGCTTCGGCGCGGCGATCAACACCGGCTACGCCTCGATCGGCAACATGGGCAGCGCCGCGCTGGCGGACTTCACCGCGCTCGGCGACACCGTCAACAAGGCGTTCCGGCTGGAGAGCGCAACCCGCAGCCTCAATTGCGACCTCATCATCGGGCGCAGCGTGATCGAGTTCCTGTCGCCGCCGATCCCGCTCGGCAAGCGGCCGGCGCTGATCGAGACCAACCTCAAAGGCTATGACGCGCCCGAGAAGCTCGCCGCTTTCCAGTTCGACGAGATCGAATATCTGCGCGCCCTCGTGGTGGCCGACCGCCCCGAGACGACCATCGTCCCAGGCGAGCATAGCGAAGCGGGCTAGGCGCCCTTCCCGAGCGGGAGCAGGATGGCGGCGCTGAGACCGCCTTCCGTCTGATTTGCGAGCTCGAGCCGACCGCCGTGGCTTTCGGCGATCGTGCGGGCGATGGCGAGGCCGAGGCCGCTGCCGCCGGTGGCACGATTGCGCGACGGCTCCAGCCGATAGAAAGCATCGGTCACCCGCTCCAGCTCGGCGGGCGCAATGCCGGGGCCGCGATCGTCGACGCTGATCCGCGCCTCGGCGCCGGCGGCGGAAACGGCGACCTCGGCAGTCTCGCCATATTTGACCGCATTCTCGATCAGGTTGCGGACCGCCCGCCGAAGCGAATTGGGGCGAACGCTCGCCACGACCCGCTCGCCGGGCTCGAAGCTCACTTCCTTGCCGAGATCGAGGAACTCTTCCGCGACGGCCTCCACCAGCGCGCCAAGGTCGACGGTGCGCTCGGCTTCGCTCGGCTGGCCGGCACGAGCCAGTGCGAGGATGTCGTCGAGCGTCTGATCCAGAGTCTCGATGGTGGCGATCATGCGGGTGCGCTCCGCATCGTCGGCGACCGCTTCGGCGCGGATGCGGAGCGAGGCGAGCGGCGTCCGCAAATCATGGCCGATCGCCCCGATCATCCGGTCCTTTTCGGCGATCAGCCCGACCACCCGCCCCCGCATGTCGTTGAACGCGCTGGCCAGGCGGCGCAGGTCGGCGGGGCCGTGGGGGCGAATTTGAAAGCCGGCGTCGCGGCCGCCGAATGCCTCGGCGGCCGCCGTCATCTCCCTCAGCGGCCGGGCGATGCGCCGCGCAATCAGCAGGACCGCTCCCAGCACGATGGCATAAAGAGCGAGGGTCGCAGCCAGCATCCGCCAGGCGAAGCCGGTATCCGGACGGCGAAGCGCGAAGCGGCCGTTGAGCCATGCGCCGTCGGCAAGCTGCACCGAAACCAGCAGCAGGCGGCGCCCGCCGCGCGAGCCGCCCTCCCCTGCATCAGGGTCGCGACGGCGCGACTGCGCCTCCCCGGCCTGCACCTGCCGCGCCGCCAGCGCCGCCTCCTCCAACTCCTGCCGGAGCCGCTGCTCCAGCCGCGCATCGCGGCTCAGGGCACGGCGCTCCACCGTGCTGCGGTCGGCAATCGTGAAGCGGGTTCCGCCCCCGGAGAGGCGGCGCGCCAAGCTCTGCCGCTGAATCGGCCCCGCGGCCGACACCGCCTGGACCGCCCCCGCCACCCGCGACAGTGCGGGGTTCTCGCTCTGCGCCAGCCGCGCGCGCTGGCCCTCGTTGAGCAGGAAGGCCAGGTTCACCGCCTGGGCGATCAGCAGGGCAGCCGCCATCAGCAGGGCGACCTGCCCGACGAGGCTGTTCGGCAGCAGTCGCCTCACAGGCGCGTCACTTCGGCGGCGAGCGTATATCCGCCGCCCCACACCGTCTTGATGAACTTGGGCTCGCGCGGGTTGGGCTCGACCTTCTTCCTGAGGCGGCTGATCTGGTTGTCGATGCTGCGGTCGAACGCCCCCATGTCGCGGCCCTGGGCGAGATCGAGCAGTTGGTCCCGGGTCAGCACCTGGCGCGGCCGCGTCACCAGCGCGAGCAGGAGATTATACTCGCCGGTCGAGAGCGGCACCGCCACTCCGTCCTCTCCGACCAGCTCGCGCTCGCCGGTCTTCAGCACCCACGGACCGAAGGCGTAGGCGCCGCTGTCGGGTGCCCGAACCTTGGGGGCGCCGCCGGCACTGCGGCGGAGCACGGCCTTGATCCGGGCGACGAGCTCGCGCGGGTTGAACGGCTTCACCAGATAATCGTCCGCGCCCATCTCCAGACCGACGATGCGGTCGGTATCGTCGCTCATCGCGGTGAGCAGGATGACCGGCACCTCGCTGTTGGCGCGGATGTGGCGGCAGAGGCTGAGGCCGTCCTCGCCCGGCATCATGACGTCAAGGACGACGAGGTCGATCCCATATGCCGAGAGGATCCGCCGGGCAGCCGCGGCATCCTCCGCCCGGCTGGTGCGAAAGCCGTTCTTGCCGAGGTAGGCGGCAAGCGGCTCGCGGATGTCGCGGGCGTCGTCGACGATCAGGATGTGCGGTTCTTCGGCCATGACAATCCCGCGTTAGTCGGTCCGGCCCCGACGTGAAAGCCGCGCGGGAAGCGAGTCCCGCGCGGCTCCACGACCGGGTTCGGCTCGGTCGTTACTGGCGGTTGCCGCGGCGGGCGGCACGCGCCTGGTCGAACTCGGCACGGGTGATCCGGCCGTCCTTGTCGGCGTCGAGCCGGGCGATGCGCTGCGCGTCGCGGGCGCTGAACTCGGCCAGGGTGATCGCGCCGTTGCTGTCAGTGTCGAGCCTGGCGAGGCGGTTGCCGCGGCGCTCGCCGCGTTCGCCCCGGCGCTCGGCGCGGGCGGCGCGCTTCGCCTGGAGCTCAGCCTGGGTGAGGCTGCCATCCTTGTTGGCGTCGAGCCGCTGGAAGCGGGCGGCGGCGCGCTGCTGGGTATGCGCCGTCAGCTCGGCCAGGGTGATGGCGCCGTTGCGGTCGGCGTCGGCCTGGACAAGGCGCTCACCGCCACCGCGGCGGCCGCCCCGCTGACCGCGCTCGCCGCGCTGCGCCTGCAGCTCGGCCTGGGTCAGGCTGCCGTCCTTGTTGGCATCCAGCTTCTGGAAGCGCGCGACCGCCCGCTGCTGCAGCTCGGCCGTAGTGACCGCACCGTCGCTGTTCGCGTCGAGGCGGTCGAAAGGGCCGCCTTGGAGCGCGAGCGCGGTGCCACCGCCTGCAAGCAGGGCCATCGCGAAACCGGCGCCGATAATCTTCTTCTTCATGATTGCTCCTTTGGAAATCCGAAGAGGACGTTCGCGTCCTCATAAGACCCATCTGGAGCCTCATTGTCGCGCAACTTTGCCGCGGGGGCGGCAAATTGTCGCAATTTGTATCAGCCGAGCGCCTCCAGGAGCTCCGTCTCACTAAGGTTCGGGTCGGTCAGCCGATTGGTGCCGTTCACCTGCGCATACCAGTCGCGGATCGGCTGCGGCTTCGGCCGCGAGAAGCGGATCCAGTCCACCTCCAGTGCCATGTCGACCCGCGCCTCCTTGGGCACGCTGCGGTTGATGCGCTCCGGCTCCTCCGGCCCGCGGTCGGGCACGTCTGGGCTCGACGTATAGGCGATCAGGCCGACCTGGACCGGCGGCGGCGTCTCCATGCGGTAGAAGCGGTCGCGCACCTGCCAGGGTGAGTCCTCGTCCTCGCGGGCCAGTGCGAACATCGCCATGCCGCTGCGCACCAGCCGGAGCTCGACCCAGCCGCTGCGCCACGGCCTGAGCTTCAGCGACGAGGTGCTGTTGAACGTCGCCTTCGTCTCCGTCATCACCTTGCCGGCCTCGTGGCCGACGCCGGTGGTGATGAAGTTCCAATTCTCCGCGCGCGGCTGCCAGGTGGCGGCGGCGAGACCGTTCGGGACGCGCGCCATCAGCCCGCCCAGCGACCAGGTGCCGCCCGGCACCTCGCCCTCGAGGCCGCGCACCCGCACCCGCGCCCTCACGTCGAAATCACCTTCCAGCGTCTTGAACAGGAAGGGCGCGTTGAGATCGCGCACCCATGCCGAGTCATAAGGCTGGAGGTGGAGCGCACCCTTGGTGGTGCGGCCGACGTCCATCACCTTGATCTTGTCGGGCCAGCCGTAGCGAGCGTGGAAGAGCGTCCAGTCGGGCGAGAGCGTGCCGCCCTCGAACTCGTCGTTCAACGCCGACAGGTCGGTCGCCGACCCCACCTGCGCGGCGGCCGGGCCGACGTCAGCCGATACCATCGCCATGGCGGCGATCGCCCAATTCAGTTTCATGTTCCCTCCCCGACTTCTACGCAGGCCGTGCGGCGTAGCGATCGACTCGCGCCCTCAGCCATGCTCGAGGCGACGAGCGTCCAGCTCGGATCGACCAAGCGGCGCACCGCTCGACGAACGGCATGTTTGCGCGACGAAAGCCAATCGACTTAATCTGGCGTTCATGGGAGAAATCCGCCCATGTTGATGAAGACGACCCGGGGCGACGAGCTCGGCCAGCACCTTGCGCTGCCGAGCGTGCGGCGGATGTTCGCGCTCGGCATCCCCTTCTGGATCGTGATCCTTGCGGCGAGCATGCTGAGCCACATCCTGAAGGGCTATGACTACAAGATCGAATGGGCCGCGGTCGACATCTTCATGGTCTTCCTGGGCGCGGCGGTCGGCGCCGGCATCTATGCCTTCCTGAAGAGCATCACCCATTGGGAGTTCAACCGGCAGATCGCCGCGGCCTTGCTGCTGCTGCTCGTGATCGCGGTGCCGGTGGAAGCGACCTTGCGGCTGTTCAAGCTCGTCTTCCCGCTGCTGCCGGAGAGCCACAGCGCCGCCGAACTGTTCGAATATAAGCTGCTGCTGCGCGGCGGCATCTTCTGGCTGGCAATCTTCTCGCTCTGGGGCGCGGTCTGCCTGGCCCTGCTCCACGACCGCGAAGCACGGCAGCGCGAGCGGCGGGTCTCGGCGCTTCAGGTCGAGGCGCACGACGCCCAGGTGCGGGCGTTGCGCTACCAGGTCAATCCGCACTTCCTCTACAATACGCTGAGCTCGATCTCGACCTTGATCCTCGAGGGCCGGGCCGAGATCGCCGAGCGGATGACGATGTGCCTGTCCGCGTTCTTCCGGGCGAGCCTCGCACAGGATCCGTTCCAGGACGTGCGGCTCGCCGACGAGCTCGAGCTGCAGCGCCTCTATCTGGCGATCGAGCAGATGCGCTTCTGCGACAGCCTGCGCGTGGAATATGACGTGCCCAAGGGGCTGGAGAATGCGCTCGTGCCGAGCCTGATCCTCCAGCCCTTGATCGAAAATTCGATCAAGCACGGGCTGCAGGAAGCTGGTAAGCTCACTGTGCTTTCCATCTCCGCCCGAGGGGTCAACGACCGCCTCGTGCTGGAGGTGGCGGACGATGGTCGCGGGCCGGGGGATGGGCACGGGACCGGGGTAGGATTGGGCAATGTCCGACGCCGGCTGTCGACCCGTTTCGGGGCCGCCTGCCGCTTCGTCGCCGGCGCCCGCAGGGAGGGGGGATTTCAGGTGCGCCTGGAGATGCCTTTACAATTCGCGTCATGAGCAGGCTGCGCATCGTCGCGGTCGACGACGAGGCGCTGGCGCTGCGTCGCGTCGAGATCGCGCTGAGCCAGGTGCCCGACGTGGAGCTGGTCGGAACCGCCCGCGGCGGCCGCGACGGCCTGGAGCTGATCGAGAAGCTCCAGCCGGACGTGCTGCTTCTCGACATCAACATGGCAGGCTTCGGCGGCTTCGATGTGGTCGAGGGGCTGACGGCGGAGAATGCGCCGCTGATCATCTTCGTCACCGCCTTCGACGAATATGCGGTCCGCGCCTTCCAGGTGAGCGCGATCGACTATCTGCTGAAGCCGCTCGAGTTCGACCGCCTGCGCGCCGCGCTCGACAAGGCGCGGACGACGATCCGCATGATCGATGCCGAGGAGCGGGCGGCGGAGCTCAAGGAGCTGATCGCGACGCTGCGCCGGGACCGCCAGCCGGTCGAGCAGCCGCGCTACGAGGCTGAGCTCTGGGCGCCGCGCGGCAGCGGGTTCGAGCGGGTGCTGGTCTCGCAGATCGACTGGGTCGAGGCGGAGCGCGACTATGTCCATCTCCACACGCCCGGCCGCTCCTACCTGCTGCGCGAGACGATGAACGGCATCCAGTCGCGGCTCGACCCCGACATGTTCATTCGCGTCCACCGCTCGGCTCTCGTGCGGATCGACCGGATCGGCGTGATCTGCCGCCCCGGCTACGGCCGCTTCTCGGTGCAGATGACCACCGGGCAGGAAGTGCCGGTCGGCCGGACCTATGTGAAGAAGATCAGGAAGCTGATCGCCGCGGTTCCCACCGCCGCGATGGCGCCGGACCAGGCTTCACCGATGCTCAGCGCCTGAGCCTCAGTTGACGCCGCCGCCGGGCGGATGGGCGTTGTCGTCGCTGCCGGCGCGGCCCTGGCCGTGGCCGCCGCCTGATTTCTTGTTGTCGTCGACCGACTTGTGGCCACGGCCGTGCTCGGGGCCGCCGCGTGTGCCGTCATTGCTGTCGCGCCTTGGTCCGCTCATCGTGCTTCTCCGTTCCAGGTGGGGCGACAACGATCCCGGCGAGCGGCGGTTGCCGCACGGGCGGGCTCGGCGCTATCCCTGCCGCATGGCGCGCTCGCCCCAGCTCAAGGTGTTCAGGACCGCGATCGGTTTCCACGACGCCTATGTCGCCGCGCCGAGCCAGAAGGCGGCGATCGAGGCGTGGGGAACCGCCAAGTACGTGTTCACCCGCGGCGAGGCGGAGATCGTCACCGATCCCGAGCTGACCAAGGAGCCGCTCGCCAATCCGGGCAAGATCATCAAGCGGCTGCGCGGGACTGAGGCGGAGCAGCTTGCCGCGCTGGGCCAAGATGAAGCGCCGACGGAGCGGCGAGGCAAGACCGACGCCAGTCCGAAGAAGCGTGCCAAGCCGAAGCCGCGGCCCAGCCGCGCCGCCCTGGGGGAAGCGGAAGCCGCGCTGGCGGAGGCGGAGGCGCGGCATGGCGCGGCGCTGAAGGAGATTGCCGAGCGCGAGGCCGCGCTGGCCCGGGAGCGGGCGGCGGTGGAGGCGAAGCTCGCCGCCGAGCGGGAGAAGCTTGAGGCGAAACGTGACAAGGCCGAGGCGGCATACGACGCGGCGATGGCGCGGTGGCGGGCCGCTTAGCTCACATATTGTTGAGGTGCAGGATGTTGCCGTCGGGGTCCTTCAGCCAGACGAGCTTGGCGTCGCCGATGCGGTGAACGTTGCCGTCGAGGCGGCCGATGCCGGGATAATGTTCGAAAGCCGCGCCCTTCCCTTCCAGCGCCGCGACGATCGCGTCGATGTCGTCGCCGACGCCCCAGACGACGGCATTGGCCTGGTTGGTGCCG
The DNA here is from genome assembly GCF_059502505.1 of Allosphingosinicella sp. NCBI lineage: Bacteria > Pseudomonadati > Pseudomonadota > Alphaproteobacteria > Sphingomonadales > Sphingomicrobiaceae > Allosphingosinicella > Allosphingosinicella sp. Next base: position 768,261 of record NZ_JCACEU010000014.1, on the reverse strand, counting down.
GCATGCTCGGATTGGTAGACGACGAGGCGGGTGGCGCCGGTCTTGTAGGCAAGCACCCCCTCCTCCGCGCCTTGGCCGTCCAGCTCCAGGCCGAGCAGGTCGCCGTAGAAAGCGCGGGCCCGATGGAGGTCGCGCACGGCGACGATGGCGGAGCTGTCATGGTCTTTCAGCATGGCGTCTCCCGTGCTTAGGTGGCGAGGATGGTGGGCGCCTCCGCCTGCGCCGTCTGGCGGGGCGGGCGGGCGTTGGCGACTGCCCAGTCGAGGGCGTAGTCGGCGACCTCTTCCCAGCCCGGATCGAGCAGGGTCCAGTGGGAGCGGCCGGGGAAGATCTTGAGCTCGGTGAGCGCGGGGGCCTGGCGCTGCTTCTCGTAGATCGCGCGGGTCATGCTGGCATCGGCGATGAGGTCGAGCTCGCCGCCGATCAGCAGCAAAGGCGCGCGGTCCGGATTGGACCAGTCGATCGGGGTCTTGTGGACGATGCCGTCCCAGTAAACCTTGCCGGGCGTCGGCACGATGTAACGGTCATATGCCGCGTCCGCCTGGTCCTCGGGGACGAGCTGGGCGAAGCGGGTGCGGAAGAACTTGCGCGACATCGTCTCGGCCTTCTTCCAGCTGCCCCAGTCGAAGAAGACCGGCAGCGCCGACACGATCGCGGACGGGCCGAGCCCCACGCCCGGCGTCGGCGCCGGATCGATCGCGACGCCGGCGACGCCGAGGCCGCGGTCGAGGAGGTGCTGGACGAACACGCCGCCGGCCGAGTGGCCGATCAGGATCGGCTCCTCCGGGCACTGGCCGATGATGCGGTGATAATGGTCGAGGATTTCGGCGATGCCGAGGCCGGCGAGCTTGTCGTCCGGCATCTCGCGCAGCTCCGCGGGCGAGCGGTCGTCATAGGGCCAATCGGGCGCGACGACGGTGAAGCCGCGCGCCTCGTAGCGCGCCTTGACCGCTTCCCAACTCGCGGAATTCAGCCAGGCGCCGTGGATCAGCAGGATTGTGTTCGACATTCAGGTCCCCCCTTGGTCCGGATGCGGGACACGGCGGGAGCGATACGCGGCGGCTCCCGTCGAAGCCACCATAGGCTTGATCCAGATCAGACGCAGCAGGAAAAGTCGCGCTCAGTCCTTCACCGTGGCCGGAACCTTACCGCCATTCTTCTCCAGTTCACGCATCACCGCATCGTGGTGCCAGATGTTCATCCCGGCAGGACGCGCCGTTGGTTGCGGAGCGGCGCCGGTGGATGCGGCGAGGTGAGCGCGGGGGCGGCGAAGTTGGCGAAGTTGCAACCAAAACACTAAAATTTCCCGCGTTCACTCCCGCCTTCACGAGTCCGGCGCGCGGGGCACCGAGCGCCAGAAAACGGCCGGTTCGTCAGGAGCGGCCGGCGGATCCTCCGGACTTGGGCCCGGATCGGCCGCGCCAGGGTCGGCCGCGGCGCGGCCTTCGCGGAACAGATCCTCCAGCGCGCTTCCGGGCGGCGGAACGTAGCGGCCCTGCTCGTCGATATGGCCGCCCTCTTCCCGCACCATGCGTATGCGCAGGCGCTCGATGCGCTGGGCGAGGCGCTCGCGCACCTCCTCGATGTCGACCCCCTCGGCGGCCTTCCGCTCGTCCTCCATCTCCTTGCGGATCTTGCGTTCGATCTGCTTGCGGGTGCCGACGCCGTTGCCGCCATATTTGTGCGGGTTGGAACCTTGGAGGAGCATCCGGAACAGGCGGGCGTCGCGGCGGCGGCGCGTGCCGACGCGCTTGCCATAGGCCCAGACCTCTTCCTCCTCGCCTTCGACCGCAAACGTCCAGGCGAGCAGTTCCATATCGGCGCCGGCGGCGACCACGGCCGCGTCCCAGAGCCTGGCGAACATCGCGTCGCGATCGCGCAGATTATAGGCAGCCGTGTCGGAGATGCGGGCACGGCGGCAGGCGTCCTGGGCGCAGCCGGTCTTGCGCAGCGTCTTCAGGAAGATGCGGCGGCGGTGGGGGGTGAAGCCGTCGCGGCGGCCGCGATGCGCGCCGTCGGGATAGGCCTGGTCGACTTCGCTCCAATTTTCTTCGTCGCCGGAGCCGGGCGAATCGGAGATGTTTTCCATCCCGATTGTGAACCATAATGGTTCGTGTGTAGGAAAGGGAAATTTCTCGGGAGGCGTAAGCGCCGCGCTCAGGAGACTTTCGCAACGGCAAGGCTGCCGGCTGGGAGCGGCTTGCAAATTTCCCGCGCAGGGACGGAAGGATCGAGCCAGCGGCCCCAGTCGGTGCGGTCGACGACTACGACCTGTCGATTGTGATAGGGCGCGACGTCGGGGCCGGGTTCGGTCGTGAGCATGGTGAAAGCCTCGCCGACGTCCGGCGTCGCGCGCCACAGTCCGGCGATGAGGATCATCTCCTCGCCCGGCCGGGTGAACAGCCATTTGTCCTTGCGCTTCTGTTTGGGGTCCGCCGGCGCGGTGAACTCGTAGAAGCCGTCGGCGACGATCAGGCACCGGCCGCGGGTGAACTCGCGGCCGTCCGAGCGATAATTGTAGACGGGCTTGCCGCCGGGGCCGGGCCAGGACCAGCGGCGCACGACAAGGTCCGCCTCAAAGGGGTCAGGGCGGCCTGACCCCGTCGGTCCGGTCGACAGAGCCGCCGGCCGTCCGGCTTGCAGCGACTCCGAGCGCTGCTCAGGCGGCGCGGCCGCGCCGGCTTCGCTGCGCTGGGGCGCTGCTGCGCGGATGATCGCGCTCCGGTCAGTGATGCGGATCGACTCCAGCGGGGCGAGATTGGGCAGCCCTTCGGGGAAGCGCAGCGGGATCATGGTCTGGCTCCACTGCTCGCGGATCGTCTGCATCGGCGGCGTGCGGCGATAGTCGTTGCACATCCCGGCGCCTTAGCGGGAGACGGGGGCAGTGTGGAGCCTGCCGCTATAGGTGGCTGAGACGCTTGCCTATGTTCCTTGTTTGTTCCAGATGGTCGCATGGTGGATGAAGAGTCGGAGCGGGAGGCGGCGCGAGGGTTTGACGAGCCGCCGAGCACTAAGAGTATCTTCGAGGCCGCGCGGCCAAAGGCGGTCAGGGCGGCCTGACCGCCGTCGATCCAGTCAGCCAAGCTGCCGGTCGGCCGGCCTGCGCCGACTCCTCGAATAGCTCCGCTATTCGGGGGCGGCTTGGCTGTGGAACGTGCGGCTGACCTGCTGGAATTGCGGCCATGTCCGCGTGCTGCACGCGGCGGCGCTGTGGCTGAAGCTGTCGATGAAGGGGTGCCCGGACCATCTCCAGGAAATCACCCGCTACGCCAAATGCGTGCCCTGCCTCACCGACCGCAACGTGAAGATCGGCGGCCCCAAGCTGGAGCTCACCCGCGACCCGCCCAATGGCGACCCGCTGCCCCTGCCGACCGAGCGGCAGTGGAAGGACGGGATGAAGTGGCAGCGGCGGTGACGGGGCGCATCCATCCGTTCCCCTGCACCGGGTCCGGAAAAGCCTGATCGGAGGCCGGCAGCCGCCGGCGGTTGCCTTCGCCGACGCCTCCACCGATAACGGCGGCGCATCAAGAGGGGGTGATGAATGGCGGGCGAGCCTACCGAGCACGCGCTGGAGCGGATGGTCTTCTTTTCCGACGCGGTGTTCGCGATCGCGATCACCCTGCTCGTCATCGAGGTCCACGTGCCGCACGTCCCCCACGGCGCGAATGACGTCGCCTATCTGCAGGCGCTGGCGAACCTCATACCGAGCTTCATCGGCTTCATCGTCAGCTTCGCCGTGATCGGGATGTTCTGGGCGGGGCATCACCGCGCCTTCGCGCTCGCCCGCCGCTACGACGGCGGCGTGGTGCCGTGGAACCTGATGCTGCTCGGCACGATCGCGTTCATGCCGTTTGTCACCGCTTTCATGAGCGCTCATCAAGGGGCGCGCGTGCCGGCGGTGCTCTACTGGAGCTGGCTGCTGCTGACGGCGGCGCTGAACCTCAAGGTCAACAGCTTCGCGACCCGGCCGACGATGGTCGGGACCGATGCGCCGGAGGGAACCCCCGCCGCGATCCGCCGCAGGAGCCGCAGCGTGCTGCTCGGCGCCCTGCTTTCCTTCGCCATCGCGTGGGTGATGCCGGTCGCGGCGCCGCTCGGCATGGCGACGATCCCCCTGTGGATGCGGCTGTCGGCGCGGCGGGCGAAGGGGGGTTTGATCAAGGCGGGCCTGCCACGTGAGGTTGTCGATGAAGGGGTGCTCGGATCATCTCCAGGAAGTCACCCGCTACGCCAAATGCGTACCCTGCCTCACCGAGCGCAACACGAAGATCGGCGGCCCCAGGCTGGCACTCACCCGCGACCCGCCCACCGGCGACCCGCTCCCCTACCGACCGAGCGGCGGTGGAAGGACGGGATGAAATGGCAGCGGCGGTGAGTTGATGTCTCTTGCTCGTGATCGCCGGGCGCTCGTCAAGTCCGACGCTAACCCCGCGCAATCACAGAGCCACCTAAGTACATGTCTTTATTGCTCGACTGATACTCGAATTTTATCTTGCCCACAACACGGGCCATGTCCACGATTTTGTATGAGATGAGAGAGTAACGCTCAAGTCCATCATCGCCGCTTCCCCGCCTCTTGTGCACGAAGGCTACCAGTAGGTGCCGAGCATCCACGCAGACCTTCGGATTTTCCGAGGGCGACAAATAGAACGATCGAAAGGATGAGCCTTCGGAACCAGCGCCGATCACCTTAGCTTCAAGATAAGTTGGACGATCTCCACGGATATCAATAGCAATATCGGGGTAGCCAGTCCGGCCTCCTGATCCATCGCGGCGGCTTGGCCAAGTTGCGTTCAATCCGACATCACAGCACGCTCTCAGCAGAGGCTCTTCAATTGCATTGCCTAGTTCATTAAGGCGAGAGGTTCGTATGAAGTCACCAGCACTGCGCTCTATGAGCAAAGATGCTGCCTGAGATATCCGCCGCAGAAGATTTTTGTCTTCTTCGTCAGATGCTAAAGGAATGACTTTCTGGCCAGTGACCGCCTCAATCGCGTCAGAAACCCGGATCTTACCTGGGAGCCTTCTGTATGCTCTCACAGCCTCAGCGAGTATCTCTTCTACATCATCATTAGGCATTGCCTCTCCTCAACAAAACGATGCGGTTGGTATTTGTCCCACCGGAGTTGTTTCTCACGCCCCAGCAGTTAGCCGTCTTTGTAAACTCCTGCTGGTTCACCATCACACCTAGCCGCTCGAACGGGAGACCCTCCGCAGCCTGCCAAACGAGTCTTTCTAGCAGTAACTTACCCCCGCGGACCTCACCCACTTCGAAAGCCACGTGCCCCCCCGGTCGAACAATTCGCGCCTGCTCTACAAGCACATCTCGCACCATTTTGGTCCAAGCGGTCTCGGTCCGATGCATGGCAATCTGTACTCCCGATACTTCTATTCCGGCGAACCAGCACCTCAGCCAATTGTCATCGGCGTACTGCACAACGTCCAGGAATGGAGGTGAAGTTACGGTTAGAGCCGCAGCACCGTCAGGTATGCGGGGAGAAAGGCTGGCTGGGCTCGCGCACAAAATTGCGGGAGGGTGCTTCCCTACCGTACCATCTGAAAGCAGAGATTTTGACTTCTTGAGTATGAGCTTCACGACGTCTCGATGCGATGGTACCTGTCGGCGCCTCTCGTTGATCTTCAGCTGCGCCGCTACGCTCACAGCCTGATTTGGTGGCAGCGTGTAAACAGAAAAAAATCCGACGGAGTGGCCGGTCAAACGGTTCATCGCTACCATCCTGATCCAGTCGATGACTGGGTCTGGCGCCTCCTCTGCCAAAGGAGCGTTCTCCAGAAGCCAATCCCGTAGAACCGTTAATTTTCGAAGCGTTTCTGGATGATAGAAGGCTAGAAGGTCATTCCTGACCTCCACCTGTTGATCCCAAGGAACCCTCGCTAGCTTTAAGGCAACTTGGTCCAGCGTCACCAGTTGCAGCCGAGGGCGGGTCAGCAGAACTGACAAAGGATTGACATCATTGCCCAAGGGACGCCGTCCCATCAAGGCAGCTTGTACGGGAGTAGTGCCTCGACCCATAAACGGATCGTGCACACCCTCTCCGACCTTAGTGAGTCTCCGGATGAAGAACTCCGGCAACTGAGGCTTGAAGCAAGCCCTGTAGCTAACTTCGTGTATCGACTTGGCCTGCCTCTGACCCGAGGTCCAGAATTCGTTGATCAGATAGGGGATGCCGCCTTCGGTACGCTCCAGCGTGGCAGTGCCGAAGTCGGCGAAGCGCCTCACGATTTCGATGAAATCACTTGCTCCCGTTTGCAGTGGCTCGGGAACCACTAGACTTCCCTCGTGAGGGAAGAGGGGATCGAAGTGAACGAGAGCTCCCGCAGCTACAGAACGCATATGGCCTCCATCGTCCAAGTGTTCGCGGCTCCAGGGCTCGGACGCAATGTTTGAGTGCCTTTATCCCCAGCTTTCTTAAAGAACAATACAAGAACACGCCCAGCTGTACATGAGGTCGCAAGCTACTCCGCGGCCTCGCGCTCCCGCACCGAGGCTGACCGCCGCCCCTTCGCCTTCGGAGCCTCCACCACCTCCGGAACATGCCCCTCCAGCAGCGGCTTCAGATACGCCCCCGTATATGACCTTTTCTCCCGCGCCACCTGCTCCGGCGTGCCCTCGGCGACGATCTCGCCGCCCTTGTCGCCGCCTTCGGGGCCGAGGTCGATCACCCAGTCGGCGGTCTTGATGACCTCCAGGTTGTGTTCGATCACCACTACCGAGTTGCCCTGGTCGACAAGGGCGTGGAGGACCTCCAGGAGCTTGCGCACGTCCTCGAAATGGAGGCCGGTGGTGGGCTCGTCGAGGATGTAGAGGGTCTGGCCGGTGGCGCGGCGGGAGAGCTCCTTGGCGAGCTTGACGCGCTGGGCCTCGCCGCCCGACAGAGTCGTCGCCTGCTGGCCGACCTTGACGTAGCCGAGGCCGACCTCCTCCAGCATCGCCATCTTGTCGCGGATCGGCGGCACCGCCTTGAAGAAGGCGTGCGCGTCCTCGACCGTCATGTCGAGCACGTCGGCGATGCTCTTGCCCTTGAACTTCACCTCCAGCGTCTCGCGATTGTAGCGCTGGCCGTGGCAGACGTCGCAGGTGACGTAGACGTCGGGGAGGAAGTGCATCTCGATCTTGAGGAGGCCGTCGCCCTTGCACGCCTCGCAGCGGCCGCCCTTGACGTTGAACGAGAAGCGGCCGGGCTTGTAGCCGCGCGCCTGCGCCTCCGGGAGGCCGGCGAACCAGTCGCGGATCTGGGTGAAGGCGCCGGTATAGGTGGCCGGATTGGAGCGCGGGGTGCGGCCGATCGGCGACTGATCGATGTCGATGACCTTGTCGAGATATTGCAGGCCGGTGAGCTTTTCATGGCGGCCGGCCTGGATGCGGGCGCCGTTCAGCTGGCGCGCGGCGGAGGAATAGAGGGTGTCGATGGTGAAGCTCGACTTGCCCGAGCCCGACACGCCGGTGATGCAGGTGAAGGTGCCGAGCGGGATGCTGGCGGTGACGTTCTTGAGGTTGTTGGCGGTGGCGCCGTGGACGGTGAGCTTCCTGCCGTTGCCCTTGCGGCGCTGCGCGGGGACGGGGACGAAGCGGCGGCCGGTCAGGTAATCGGCGGTGAGCGAGTTCTCGTTACTAAGGACGTCGCTCAGCGACCCGGCGGCGACGACGGTGCCGCCGTGGACGCCGGCGCCGGGGCCCATGTCGATGACGTAATCGGCCTGGCGGATCGAATCCTCGTCATGCTCGACGACGATGACGGTGTTGCCGAGATCGCGCAGCCGGCGGAGGGTGACCAGCAGGCGGTCATTGTCGCGCTGGTGGAGGCCGATCGAGGGCTCGTCGAGGACGTAGAGGACGCCGGAGAGACCCGAGCCGATCTGCGAGGCGAGGCGGATGCGCTGGCTCTCGCCGCCGGACAGGGTGCCGGAGGTGCGGTCGAGGTTGAGATAATCGAGGCCGACATTGTTGAGGAAGCCGAGGCGCTCGTTGATCTCCTTGAGGATGGCGCGGGCGATCTCGCGCTGCTGCGGGTTGAGCTTGTCCTCGAGGGTGGAGAAGAAGGCGAGCGCCTGGACAACCGAGCGGCGGGTGCTTTGCGAGATGTCCTCGCCGGCGATCTTGACCGCGAGCGGCTCGGCGCGGAGGCGGGCGCCGTGGCAGGTCTCGCACGGGGCGGCGGACTGATATTTGGCGAGCTCCTCGCGCATCCAGGCGCTCTCGGTCTGGAGCATGCGGCGGTTCAAATTGCCGATCACGCCCTCGAACGGCTTGTTGACCTCGTAGCTCTTGCGGCCGTCGATGAAGCGGAGGGTGACGGGCTTGCCCTTGGTGCCGTGGAGGATGGTCTGGTGGACCTCCTCGGGCAAGTCGTTCCACGGCGTGTCGAGGCTGAAGTCGTACGCGCGGGCGAGGGAGCCCAGGACCTGCATGTAATAAGGGCTGGGCGGATTGGACTTGGCCCAGGGGACGATCGCGCCCTTCTTGATCGAGAGATTCTGGTTGGGGACGACCAGGTCGGGATCGAAATGCAGCTTCTCGCCGAGGCCGTCGCAGCCCGGGCAGGCGCCCTGCGGCGCGTTGAACGAGAAGAGCCGCGGCTCAATCTCGGCAATGGTGAAGCCGGAGACCGGGCAGGCGAACTTCTCCGAGAAGGTGATGCGGCCGGGAGGGGCGTTGTCCTGGAGGACGGCGGCCTTGGCGGCCTTGTCCAGCACCTCGGCGACGCCGGTGCGCTCGGTGCCCGGCGGGTCCTGGGGCGGATCGGCCGGGTCGAGATAGACCAGGCCTTCCGCCAGCTTCAGCGCCTGTTCGAGGGAGTCGGCGAGACGCGTCTCGATGCCCTCGCGGACGACAAGGCGGTCGACCAGCACTTCAATGTCGTGCTTGTATTTCTTGTCGAGCGCCGGGGCCTCCTCGATCTCGTAGAGAGTGCCGTCGATGCGCACGCGGCTGAAGCCGGCCTTCTGCCACTCCGCAAGCTCCTTGCGATATTCGCCCTTCCGCCCCCGCACGACCGGCGCGAGCAGGTAGAGGCGGGTGCCTTCGGGGAGCGCCATGACGCGGTCGACCATCTGCGACACCGTCTGGGCGCTGATCGGAAGACCGGTGGCCGGGCTGTAGGGCACTCCGACGCGCGCCCAGAGCAGGCGCATGTAATCGTAGATCTCGGTGACGGTGGCGACGGTGGAGCGCGGATTGCGGCTGGTCGTCTTCTGCTCGATCGAGATGGCGGGCGAGAGGCCTTCGATGTGGTCGACATCGGGCTTCTGCATCATCTCGAGGAACTGGCGCGCATAGGCGCTGAGGCTCTCAACATAGCGCCGCTGCCCCTCGGCATAGATGGTGTCGAAGGCGAGGCTCGACTTGCCCGAGCCGCTGAGCCCGGTGATCACCGTCAGCGTCTCGCGCGGGATGTCGACGTCGACTCCCTTCAAATTATGCTCGCGCGCGCCGCGGACGGAGAGATGAGTCAGCATATCGTTCCAGCTTTGTTCTATAGCTATAGGGGATCGCGCGGGAGGTCAACGCGGGCACCCGCGAAATGGGTGCTCAAGCGGGGAATGGCAAGTTGGTGCGGAGCACCGATCGAATGGATCGGCCTACGATCGTCGCCTCAGGCCGGTCGGCGCAAACTCAGCCGCCGGGCGTGGAGAGGCTGGACAGATCGAACCAGCCATAGCGAACGCCGGCCCAGATTATGAGCGGAACCAGCACGAGATATTCGAACAGCAGAAAAAGGATGAGGTTTCGGTCGAAGGCGGCATCGTGAGGCTTCGCCGCTGCCAAAGCCGGAGCAGGATGGGGATCAGGATCGCCCGCCACGCCTGTCCCTTCCTTGCAGGTCACTGTACCTTCACGTGACGCGGCTGGACCCGGCGGCGCTTCTCGATGAACACGATCGAGTCATAGACGTGCATGGCCGGCACCCACTGCATCGCCTCCGTCTCGGGTGCACGGTCGTGATACCAGGCGTGCATATCATCGATGATCTGCTTGACGAACTCGATGCCTGTTCCCGGCTTCCGGTAACCGCCCTCCCAGGAGCCGGTCCAATAGGAGGTGTGGAGATCCTCGATCACGTACAGCCCGCCTTCCTTGAGCAGCGGGAACAGGATTGCGAAGCTGCCGACCTGATGGCGGCCCACATGCGAGCCGTCGTCGAGCACGATGTCGGGCTGGCCGATCTCGGCGATGACCGAGTGCAGAAAATCGGGGTCGTCCTGAGAACCAATGCGGACCTTGTTCGGCGGATCGAAGCGCCGGGCGCAGTCAGGGTTGAGATCGACGCCGCAAATATTGGCGGCTGGGCCGAAATAGTCGCGCCACAATTCCAGCGACCCGCCCATGCTGACGCCGATCTCCAGCATCGTGAGGCCGGTGCCTCGATACTTCGCGAAGTGCGCGTCATAAGCGTCGAGGAAGTGCGTCCATTTGTGCACAAGGCGGCGGCCCTGTCCGCGGCGCTCGTAGAAGAGACGAGCGAGCTCGGACTGCGCTTCAGCGGCAAGCGAGGGAATGTCAGCATCAGTGAGCGCCATGCGCTCCATGCTGTTCGGAGCAGCGCCCGTAAGCCGGCTCTTGATCCTGCTGATCACGTTCATGGCCCCCGCTCTAGCACGGGCACTTCGGCATCCGCTTACATGAAGCACTGGTAAGTCAATGTAATATCTCCAGAATGGAGAAAACAATCTTCATTCTGGATGGTTTGAATGCTCGCCGCTCGCGTTCGCTGAGCTGTATACCCTCAGCCTCGATGCCACTTAGAAACGAGATCCGGTGGCAAGCTCGAACCTAGGTCGGCCCAGCTGCCTTGCTGTTCCTCGTCGAGGAGAACAGCACCTTCGTCGCAACGTGGGGTGACGAGAGGAGACCTGCTCCAGATGATCCGCGCTTCAACCGGGGAGCATCATGATGAAGATCTCTAGAAACCTCGCCCTGATCGGGCTCGCAGGAATGGCTTTCGCCGCTCATGCTGCACCCGCCGACGTGAACGGCGCCGTCGCCGCCAAGGCGCGGCCGGCGGAGGCGGTGAAGCTCGACGAGAGCCGCAGGCCGAAGGACGTGCTGAAGTTCCTCGGGCTGGAGCGGGGGGATCGGGCGCTCGATCTGTTTACGGGCACCGGCTACTATGCTGAGATCATGGGGCGGGCGGTGGGGCCGCAGGGCTCGGTGGTCGCGTGGGAGCCGGCCAACTTCTACAATGACGACGCCAAGAAAGCGTGGAGTGCGCTGGGGCCGCGGGTGCCGAATGCGCGGTTGCTTGTGTCGCCGGCGACCTCGATCGAGCTGGCGCCGGACAGCTTCGACTTCGTGCTGATGCACATGATCTATCACGATCTTTACTGGCAGAGCGAGCAGTACAAGTTTCCGCGGCTGGAGCCGGATGCGGTGCTGAAGAAGATCCATGCGGCGACCAAACCCGGCGGGATCGTCGGCGTGGTAGATCATGTCGCGGCAGCGGGCGGGGATACGAGGGCGGTGGTCGACAAGCTCCACCGGATCGATCCGGCGGTGATCCGCGCCGATTTCGAGCGCGCCGGGTTCGTGTTCGACGGCGAATCCGACCTGCTCCGCAATAGCGGCGACGATCATTCGAAGCTGGTGTTCGATCCGTCGGTGCGGGGGAAGACGGACCGGGTGGTCTATCGCTTCCGCAAGCCGGGCTGAGATCTTTTGGGGAACCTCAGTCTGGCGTGAGCGACTTCGCGAGGTCCTGCATCGCCGCTGCGGTGCCCGAGGGGATCAGGTCCTCCCCTCCCCCGGTCATGCCGTTCCAGATGACGGCCCGACTGTCGGCGTCGGTGGCGGTGAACATGACGGTGGGCTTGCCGCTCCACAGGATCAGACGGGCGGAGAGGCGGACGACAGGCGCGTCGTCGCCGCGGGGGCGGACGCGCTCGCCGGCCGCCGGCTCGCGCATCACCACCGGACCGTCGATCGCGCGGGCACGGTTCAGGAGCACTTCGCTCGAAGCGTCGGCGAGCGGCTGCCAGGCGGGGCTGCCGGTCGCATTCTCGACCGCTGCCACCACCAGGATCGTGTGCTGGGTCGACCGACCGCCCGACAAGGCGAAGAGCAGCCCGGCCACGACGACAACCAGAAGCAGCAGGCCAAGGATGAGCGGGCGGAGGCGCGGCTTCTCCGGAGCTGGCGCGGCGGCACCGCCGGTGAGGCGGTAGCCGCGCTTCGCCACGGTTTCGATATGGCGCGGGCTGCGGGCATCGTCGCCGAGCGCCTCGCGCAGGTCACTGATCACGATCGAGACGCTGTTCGGGCTGACGAGGCGGCCTTCCCAGACTTCGCGCACGATCTCGTCGCGCGAGACGAGGGCGCCGCGGCGGGCGCAGAGCAGCTCCAGGGTGCGGGCGGCGCGGTGCTCGAGACGGCGCTTCCCCAGCGGGCCGCGCAGTTCGTTGTCGGCGGGGTGGAAGGTCCAGTCGCCGATCGCGTGAGGCGATGCGTCGGCCCTTCTGGTGTCTGCTTCGGCCATGAGCCAGCCTCCCCCGGACCATCCCCACCCCGAAAGGTGAAGCAAAGTCGTGGCCGAAGCAATGCGGACGCCGCGGCGCGGCTGCTTTATCGAAACTTTATGATTTCCTGACTCGACCTCGAGGGCCTCCCGGCGACAGAAATCCGGCCTTCAACCAAACAGCTTGAGGCCTGCCAGCGGGGGAGATGAGGGTGCGGAAATTCAACACTGGGATGATCGTGATCGCGACGCTGGTCGTGCTGGCCGGCTGCCGTTCGGAAGCGGAGGAGCCGAAGCGGGCATTCTCGGCGGCGGCGCTACAGGCGGCGCTCGCGGATCCCGGCCGGGCTGCGCATCGCGGCGCCGATGCGCGGCGCAAGCCTGCGGAGTTGATCCGGTTCGCCGAATTGAAGCCGGGCGACAAGGTGCTCGATCTGATACCGGGCGACGGCTATTGGACGCGCATCTTCAGCAAGGTGGTGGGTCCGGAGGGGCGGGTCTACGCGGTCTGGCCGCAAAGCTATGCGAAGCTGGCGATGGGCAATGTCGCGACCTTGCGACAGCTGTCAGCGGACAAGAGCTACGGCAATATCGTGACGCAGGTGCAGCCGACGACGGTGCTCGGAGCGCCCGAGCAGCTCGACATGGTGTGGACCTCGCAGAATTATCACGATTATCCGGACGAGTTCATGGGCAAGACCGACCCGTCGGTGCTGAACAAGGCGGTGTTCGGGATGCTGAAGCCGGGCGGCACCTTCATCGTCATCGATCACGCGGCCCAGGCCGGATCGGGGATGCGGGACACCGAGGCGCTGCACCGGATCGATCCGGCGGCGGTGCGCAGCCAAGTCGAAGCGGCGGGGTTTGAGTTTGCGGGTGAGAGCGAGGTGCTGAAGAACCCGGCCGATCCGCTGACGCTGACCGTCTTCGACCCGGCGATCCGCGGCTGGACCAGCCAGTTCGTCTACAAGTTCAGGAAGGCGGAATGAAGCGGGCGCGGCGTTCCGGCCGCGCCCGCGCGGAACTTACTGGCCGTTGACCATCGCGTTCTGCTGCTCGGCGCTGAGCTCGTCGGTGTCGACGTCGGAATCGTCGATCGCCTCCTCCTTCGCCTCGCCGGCATCCTCGACCGCGTCGGCCTGATCCTCCAGCGCGTCCGCCTGGGCGCCGCTGGTGTTGTCCGCCATCTCCTCGAGCGCGTCGGCCTTGTTCTCGGCCTGGTCCGCGGCGCGATCGCCCAGCGCGTCGTCGCCGTCGCCGCCGCAAGCAGCGAGCGAGAAGGCGGCAGCGGCCAGGGTGGCGACGATAATCTTACGCATGTTAATCCTCCTGTAGTTCGGGCGCACAATTCGCCGGGGCCGTTTCGGTTCCGCAATGTGCGCCAGCCCGAGTGTGCAGGAAATGTCGTCTCCGAAACTTTTTTCTTGCGCGCTGCTACAAATGTGGCATGCTACGGGTGTAGCAGGTGGAGCGGCATGATCGATTCCCTTCCGAGACGCGAACGCGAAATCTTCGAGATCCTGTGCAGCATGAGCGAGGCCACGGCCGCCGACGTGCGTAAGGCGATGGCGGACCCGCCCAGCCACAGCGCAGTCAGGACGATGCTGGGGCGGCTGGAGGCCAAGGGCCTCGTCAAGCATCGCAGCGTCGACCAGGCTTATGTCTATAAGAGCGTGCCGCAGGCATCGAAGGTGCGCGAGTCGGCGCTGAAGAACCTGGTGCGGACCTTTTTCGACGGATCGGCCGCCAGTGCCGCGACGGCGCTGCTCGGCCTCACCAAACAGCTTGATCCCAAGGAGCTCGACGCGCTCCAGCGGGCGATCGACGAAGCAAAGGAGCGTAAGTCATGAGCTTCTCCTTCCTGTTCGAGATGTCGTGGAAATCGGCGCTGATCATCGGCGCCGCCCTGATGCTGACGACCTTGCTGCGCTCGCGCTCGGCGTCCGACCGGGCGGCGGTGCTGCGGCTCTCGGTGGGCCTGCTGCTGCTGCTGCCGATGATCGCGATGTTCCTGCCCGCCCTGCAGGTCGAGATGGCGGCCGAGGAGGCGCAGCCCCTGCCCTTCGAGACCCTGCTCGCCGCGGCGAGCGCGGCTCCGGTCGAGATCGCGCCGCTGCAGCCGGTGCCGCAGACGATCTGGGACGATCCGAGCGCGCTGATCGGCATCGCCTATCTGGGCGGCCTGCTGATGGTCGCGATGCGCATCGCCGGGGGCCTGTGGACGCTGCGCCGGTGGACGCGCGCGGCCAAGGCGGTGGACGAAGCGACCTGGGTCGAGGCGCTCGAACGTTCCCGCCCCGCCGGACGGCTCGGCGAGCGCATCCGGCTGCTCGTGTCCGACGAGAGCCCGTCGCCGCTGAGTTGGGGCCTGCTGAACCCCGTCATCCTGCTCGACCGCGACACGCTCGAGCGGCCCGAGGATGCCGAGGCGATCATCGCCCATGAGATGGCGCATATCGAGCGCCGCGACTGGCTGTCGCTGATGATGACGCGCACGTCCGTCGCCCTGTTCTGGTTCAACCCGCTGGTCTGGCTGCTTGAGCGCGAGATCGTGCAGCAGGCCGAGGAAGCGGCGGACACCCATGCGCTCGGCCGGGTCGAGCCGGCCCATTACGCCCAGACCCTGGTCAGCTGCGCCCAGCATGCGGTGCCGCTGCCGGCGAACAGCATGGCGCCGGTCAAGGGCGGGCTCGGCCGCCGGATCTCGGCGATCCTGGACGGCCGCACCCGCAGCCGCAAATCGGGCTCGCTGCTGACGCTGGCGGCGATGCTCGGCTGCACCGCCTTCGCGGCGCCGCTCGCCGCGATCGAGCTGGTGCCGGCGCTGGCCAAGGCGGTGGACTTGCCGATGGCGGCCCTGGCTCCGGCGGCGGCTCAAGCCCCCGCCGCCCCGCTCCCCGCCCCCGCGTCGCTTGCCCCTCCGGCTCCTGCAGCGCCCGCCGCTCCTGCGGCCGCCCCGGCACCCGCGGCACCCGCGGCACCCGCCGCGCCGCAGGTGATCACCGTGCCCGCGGTGGACGTCGATCTCCCCGCTATGGAGGTCAAAGTGCCGGCGATCCGGATGAGCTTCAACGGCGAGCGGATCCTTGTCCCCGCCCAGCTCGTCAAGGTGCCGCGCGTGAAGATGAACATGCCGGCCCAGACTGTTGCCATGCCGGCTTTCGAGCTCCCGGCGGGCCTCGCGGCGACGATCGGCGCCGCCGTCGCCATGCACCCGCATCCCGGCTGGACCGCGGAGGACCAAAGGGAGCTCGAGGAGGATCTGAGGGACGCGCAGCGTGACATCGAGGAGGCTCGTCGCGACGCGCAGCGCGAGGCGGTGGAAGCGCAGCGCGAAGCGGTGGAGGCGCAGCGCGAAGCGCAGCGGGACATGCAGCGCGCACAGCGCGAGGTGCACCGGGCGCACAGGCGGATCAAGATCGACATGTCACACGGCGCAGATGGCATGGAGAAAGGTGCCGAGGGTATGGTCCGCGGCGCTCGCCAGATGGAGCAAGAGGCGGTCAAGCTGCGCGATCCCGCCTATCGCGAGAAGCAGATCGCCAAGGCCCGCGAGGACGGCCGCACGCTCACTCATCAGGAGCTGATCGACGCCATCCCGAAGCTGCAGAACGGCGCCAAGAAGATGGTCGAGGGCGCCGCCCGCATGCGCGAGAGCGCGTCGCGGATGCGCAGCAAGAGCTAGGCACCCGAACAGGACGCGAACCGAGCCCTCTCATCCCGGGGCTCCGGGCCTGCCGCCAGCGATGGCGGCAGGCCTTTTCGTATACCTTCAGTTCAAATCAACTTTACAGGAGCGTGCCTGCTGCCGCCGCGACAAGGTAGAAGCCTGCGCCCACCAAGGCCGCCGCGGGCAAGGTGACGATCCAGGCGATGACGATATTGCCGGCGACGCCCCAGCGCACGGCCGAGGCGCGGCGGGCGGCGCCGACGCCGACGATGCAGCCGGTGATCGTATGGGTGGTCGAGACCGGGATGCCGAGCGAGGTCGCCGAGAACAGCATGATCGCGCCGCCGGTCTCGGCGCAGAAGCCCTGGTGCGGCGTCAGGCGCGTGATCTTGGAGCCCATCGTGTGGACGATCCGCCAGCCGCCGAGCAGGGTGCCGAGGCCCATCGCCGCCTGCGCCGACAGCACGACCCAGAAGGGCACGTAGAATTCGGAGCCGAGAAGGCCTTGGCTGAAGAGCAGGACGGCGATGATGCCCATCGTCTTCTGCGCATCGTTGCCGCCATGGCCGAGCGAGTAGAGCGCGGCGGAGACGAGCTGCAGCCGGCGGAAAATTCGGTCCGCGAACGGGGCGTTGACTCGCTTGAAGATCCAGGACGTGAGCGCGACGAGGAGCAGGGCGACGAGCATGCCGATGGTCGGCGACAGGAAGATGGCGACGGTGGTCTTGGTGACGCCGGACCAGACGACCGCCGATAACCCTGCCTTGGCCGTGCCGGCGCCGAGCAGGCCGCCGATCAGCGCGTGGCTGCTGCTCGACGGAATGCCGAGCATCCAGGTGACGACGTTCCAGGTGATCGCGCCCATCAAGGCACCGAAGATGACGGCGGGATCGATGATGCCCGGATCGACGATCCCCTTCCCCACCGTCTCGGCGACATGGAGGCCGAAGAACAGGAAGGCGATGAAGTTGAAGAAGGCCGCCCAGGCGACCGCCACCTGCGGCCGCAGCACGCGCGTCGAGACGACGGTGGCGATCGAATTGGCGGCGTCGTGAAGGCCGTTGAGGAAATCGAACAGCAAGGCGACGCCGATCAGGGCGGCGAGCAGCGGGAAGGCGAGGGTCGCGTCCATGCCGGCGTCAGGCGTGGTCGATCACGATGCCGTGGATTTCGTTGGCGACGTCCTCGAACCGGTCGAGCACCCGCTCCAGGTGACTGTAGACCTCGCGGCCGATGAAATAGGCCATCGGCTTCGCCTCGCCATGTGCCTTGAAGATGGCCTTGAGCCCGTCCGCGTGGAGATCGTCGGCCGCGCCTTCGAGATGCACGACATTCTCAGTGATCCTGTCCAGCATGCCGGCATTCTTCCCGACCGAGCGGAGCAGCGGCACGGCCTCTGCCACCAGCCGCGCCGCCTGGCCGGCGAGGGCCGCCATCTCGCACATCTGCGGCTCGAATGCGGTGACTTCGTAGAGCGTGATCGACTTGGCGGTGCCGCGCATCTCGTCGATCGCATCGTCCATCGCTGAGATCAGGGCGGTGATCGCGCTGCGATCGAACGGCGTGATGAAGCTTCGGCGCACGGCAACGAGCACGTCACGGGTGATCGCGTCAGCCTGATGCTCGAAATCGGTGATCGCGTCGCAGGCCTGGGCGATCGGGATCTGGCCAGCGAACATCGCCCCCATCGTGTCGGCGCCGCTGACCAGGGTCGCGGCGTGCCGGGCGAACATCTCGAAGAAGCCGTCCTCGCGCGGCATGATGCGTTTGAACAGGTTCAGCACGGAAAACCTCGAGGGCGGCGGCGGCGGAGCGGAGAGCGCCGCGAGCGGCACGGCGGTAGCCGCCGTCGGCGGCGGGGTAAAGCCGCGGATCAGCTCCTTGAGGCCCGCTTCGTCGACCGCTTCGACCGCCTCCGCACGGGTGAACCAGCGCCATTCGCGCTGGTGCCGCTCCGGCCACTCGCCGCTCTGGACGGTGGTGCGGAGCGGGAAGACATGGACGTTCGCGGTGACGCTGCTGCCGTTCCGCCGGCCCTTCTCGTAGCGATAGGCGCCGACCTCCTCGGACGAGACTAGGCCCGTCAGCCCCGCTTCCTCATAGGCCTCCTGAGCGGCGGACTGGGCCGGCGAAAGCCCGGGGATCGGATTGCCGCGCGGAATGATCCAGCGGCGGGTCGAGCGCGAGGTGATGAGCAGGAAGCGCGGCTCGCCGTCATGGCCGACGTCATAGGCCAGAACTCCATATTGCCTGATCATGGGAGCGCTCCTGCGTGCCGACGCACGGGCGTTAGCAAGCGACCGCGGGGCCCGTCCACCTGAGCCGGCACCCAAGCTTGGCAACGGTTATTCGCAGGCCGCTCTTCACCTTGCCTTAGGCTGCAGCCGCCACGGTGCGGCTCGAAGTCGTCGCGTAAGCCGGTCCGGAGAGTCCAATTGTCGCTTCCCTCGCCTCTCCAGCGCATCGAGGAGGCCCTGCGCGAGGCCGGTGTGGAGAAGGAGGGCCTTGCCGAAGCTCTCCTCGAAGCCTCTCGATCAGACGAACTCAACCGCAGGCAGCTGATGAGCCGAACCGAGGCCGCGTTTCGGGAGGGCTTCCTCCTCGGCAAGCGCTGGCCGAAATTCGCGCCCTATGCGGCCGACATCTGGCGCAAGAGCGACGTCTACGGGCGATATTTCGGTAAGAAGGCAGCCGATCCCGCGGCGGATCAACGCTACGCCCGCTATAACGACCTCGCCTAGCCCAGCGACGGGAACAAGGCGTAACGGCCGGCGGCGACCTGGTCGACGCAGCGCCTGTATTCGTCGAAACATTGCATGCCCGTGCGAATAAGGCCGAGCACCGGCTCCGCACCGGGCTTCACCGGGATAAGAGTGATCGGCGAGGAGGCAGGGATGAGCTGCGACCCGGCCCCGACGGCGAGCGTCGTCAGAATGCCGCTCATCGAGCCCTGGATGTTCGGCCGCCCGAGCAGGATCATCCGATGCTGACCCGACGTGTTGGTGACGAGATAGATGTGCCCTGAAATATAGGGGAAGGAGACCAGCCCCTTCTGCGTGAAGTCGCTGTCGAGGCGCGACGCCTCGGCGAAGGTCAAGAGCTCGCGTTCCTCGTCCCAGCTGATGAAGGTCAAATAGGCGTAGACGGCGCCGACCTCCTCGATCGAAGGGCGCAGCGTCAGATACTGGCCCTCCAGCCATTGCACCGCCGGGCGGGCGTAGGCGCCAAGCTCGTCGGGAGCGAGGCCGCTCTGATGGTGCGGGTCGGCGTCATTGGCGGCGTTGCCGCGCAGCTTCATGTCGAGCGCCTCTTCGAGCCGGACGACGGTACCGAGGGTGAAGCGGCGGCGGCCGGCCAGCGCTTTTTCAAGCGTCGAGATGCTGATCCGCGCCTCGTCCGCCAGCCACTGGCGCGAGAGCCGGCGCCGTGCGAGCTCCTCCCGCACCTTCATGGCGACCGCGTCGCTTTGGCCCTCATCAATCTCGTCGTGCACGAATCCACCCCTTGGTCAGGACTGCTTTCCGCACATTTCCGCACATCTCGTCAACTTCTTGCCAGCTTCAAACATAAAGGATCGTTACGGTGGCGGTGATTTGCCGACACTTCCTCTCGAAAAGACGGAGCCGGGGGCGCAAAGCCGCACTGTCGGCATGGGAGCCGATTGGGGAGTGTAAGATGAACCGCGAGCACAAGCTCGACCGTGAAGAGGCTGTGCTGATGGGGGTCTGCGCGCGCCTTGCCGAGAGGGCGGACGTCAACCCGCTGCTGGTGCGCGTCAACGCCGTGCTGATCGGCCTGCTGCTCGCGCCGGTCGTCGTCCCCGCTTATGTGCTCGCCGGACTGGTCTTTGGGAGGCGGACGCTGGCCTGCTAAGGCGGGCGCCATGACGTTCACCGCCAGGATCATGCTGCTCGGCTCGGGAGAACTGGGCAAGGAATTCGCCATCTCCGCCAAGCGGCTCGGCTGCTTCGTCATCGCCTGCGACAGCTATGCCGGCGCACCCGCCATGCAGGTGTCGGACGCGTCCGAGGTCTTCTCGATGCTCGATGCCGAGGCGCTGGGCGCCGCGATTGACCGCCACCGGCCGGACATGATCGTGCCGGAGGTCGAGGCGATCCGTACCGAGGTGCTCCAGGATTACGAGCAAAGGGGCTTCACAATCGTGCCGTCCGCGCGGGCGACGGTGATGACGATGAATCGGGATGCCATTCGGGATCTCGCTGCCGACAAGCTCGGCCTGCGCACCTCGCGCTACCGCTTCGCCGAGAGCTGGGAGGAGACCGAGGCTGCGGCCAGGCATACTGGCCTCCCCTGCGTCATCAAGCCGGTCATGTCCTCCTCCGGCAAGGGCCAGACCACCGTCCGCACGCCGGACGAGCTTCGCGCCGCCTGGGACTATGCCGTCGCCAACATGCGCGGCGACCGGGCGCGGGTGATCGTCGAGGAGTTCGTCGACTTCGACTATGAGATCACCCTGCTGACGGTGCGGACGCGGGATGGCGTGCTCTTCTGCCCGCCGATCGGCCATCGGCAGGAGCGCGGCGACTATCGCGAGAGCTGGCAGCCTGCCGCCATGTCGGAACAGGCGCTGGCCGACGCGCAGGAGATGGCGCGAAAGGTGGTCGACGATCTCGGCGGCTACGGCCTGTTCGGCGTCGAGTATTTCGTGCGCGGCGAGGAGGTGATCTTCTCCGAGCTGTCGCCGCGGCCGCACGATACCGGCATGGTGACGCTCATCTCGCAGAACCTGTCCGAGTTCGACCTCCACGCCCGCGCCATTCTCGGCCTGCCGATCCCGTCGATCCAGCTGCGCGCGCCGTCCGCCTCGGCCGTGATCCTCGCCGACCGCGACGCCGACGCATTCCGCATCCAAGGCCTCGCCGATGCGCTGGCGCTCGGAAGCGACGAGGCGGAAGTGGACGTGCGCATCTTCGGCAAGCCGGTCACCCGCCCCTATCGCCGCATGGCCGTCGCGCTGGCTACAGGCGAGACCACTGACGCCGCACGCGAGCTGGCGAAGGCGGCCGCGGATCGGGTGACGATCGACTACAACTAGGCGAGCAGGCGCTCCGGCAGGATCTGCTCGGGCGCGACGCCGAGTTCCGTCAGATCGGACGGCCAGTCGCGGCCGGTCACGAGGTTTTCGGCGATGGCGGCCATGGCGGGGGCGGTCTGGAGGCCGTAGCCGCCCTGGCCGGCCAGCCAGAAGAAGCCCGGTGCGTCCGGTGCGAAGCCGGCGGTGGGGACGCGATCGGCGGTGAAGGTGCGCAGGCCCGCCCAGCGGTGGGCGATGCGGCTGACGCTGAGACTGGTATATTCCTCCAGCCGCCAGGCGGCGAGGGCGAGGTCGTATTCCTCGGGCTGCGCGTCGCAGGGATAGTCGGGGACCTCGTCCACGGGAGACGCCATCAAGCGACCTGCTTCGGGCAGCATGTAGAATTCGTCCGTGGCCGTCTTGATGAAGGGCCAGGCACTCACGTCCGGCTCGGCAGGCGGATCGATGACGATGATCGTCCGGCGCCTGGGGGCCAGGCCAAGCGGGCGCACGCGGGCCATCTCAGCGATGCGGTCGGCCCAGGCGCCGGCGGCGTTCACGACGACCGTCGCGCTGAAACGCTCGCCGCCGGCCTCGACCTCCCAATCAGTCCCGGCTCGGCGTAGCCCCGACACGCGCGCGCCCGTCCTGACTTCGCCGCCTCGGGCGCGGAGCTGGCGCGCATAGCCTTGCAGGAGCGCGTCGGCATCGAGCTTGAGACCGCCGCTGTCGAGCACTCCGGCCACCACCGCGCCCGCACCCGTCTTAAGGATCGGGCAGATCGACCGCATCTCCGCCTCGCCCACCCTGCTCGTCGTGTCGGTGAAGCGCCGCATCTCCGTCTCGAGCGCGTCGAGCGCCGGCAGCATCTCCTCGCGGGCGATGAACAGGGCGCCGGCGGCGCGGGCGATCGGCACCTCGGCCAAGCCGTCCGGCGGATCGAGGAAGAAGCTGCGGCTGAACGAGGTGAGGCCGCGCACCGCACGGTCGCCGATGCCGTAATGGGCGAAGGTCGCGCTGCGGCCGGAGCTGTGATAGCCGACCGCCTCCTCCGCCTCGAGCACGACGGCGCGGCCATGGGATGCGAGGGCGGCCGCCGCGGAGAGACCCGCAATGCCGCCGCCGATCACGATGAAGTCCGCCGTCGTCATGCGCGCGCTGTCGGGCTGAACGGAGCTTGAGGTCAATGCCCGGCTCCATCCAACGCGAACATGAGCGAGGCTTAGCGGTCGAGGAACCTCGCCAGCACCGGCCCCACTTCCTCCGGCCGCTCCATGTTGAGGTTATGGCCGAGATCCGGGAAGACGTGCGCCTCGGCCACCGGATAGGCCTTCACCAATGCGGCGTGATGCTCGGCGGTGAAGAAGGGGTCCTTGCCGCCGGACAGGATCAGGACCGGTGCCTTGATGTCGGGCGCGAAGCGGCCGATCGGCACCTCCACCAGCTCCCGCATCACGCCCCGCCAGACCTGCAGCGGCACGGCTGCTGTCTCTCGGTCGGCGAAGGCGAGGAAGGCGCGATCGACAGGTGTCGGGCTTCCCGAGGGGCTCCAGCCGCGCATGAACTCCGAGCCGAGCGCAGGCGGCGCCTTGAAGGCGATCACCTCACGGTAGAAAGGATCGTCACGCCTCATCGGCGGCAGAGCGGTCGAGCCGATCAGGACGAGCTTGCCGACCCGCTCCGGATGCTCGGCCGCGATCCACTGCCCGACCATGCTGCCGAGCGAATGGCCGATCACGTCCGCCGTGCTTATGCCCTTGGCGTCGAGGAGCAGCATCGCGTCATGAGCGAAGGCGGAGGTGGAGTAGCAGCAGGCCGGCTTGTCCGATCCGCCGTGGCCGCGCTGGTCGGGGATGAGCAGGCGATGCTTCAACAGATGCGGCGCAAGGATGGTCCATGCGCGGCTGCTGTCGGTCCAGCCGTGAAGCAGCAGGACCGGCTTGCCCTTCGGATCGCCCATCTCGACGTAGGAAAGGGTGATGCCGCTGGCGAGCTTCACCTGCTGCTTGCGGGCGGTCCAGCCGGCCTGATCGATCGGCGCGGCGATGGCGGGGCTCGCGAGCGTCATGATCACGCCCGCGAGGATGCAGAGGGCTGCGAGAATGCGGTTCATGCGATCGCCTTTCCGGTCAGCATGGCGCCGAGCTTCTTGGAGGCGCCGTCGTAGAAGCCGGCCTCGAAGTCGCATTCGCGGGGGTTGCGGAAGGTGCCGAAGATCATGTCGATAAGCGGCAGGTCGCTGTAATTGTAGCGATGCTCGCCGCGGCGATGATGGAGCGTGTGGCTCTCCGGACGGACGATCAGATAGCCGAGCCAGTGCGGCGTCCTGATATTGGCGTGCTGGAACATCGACAGGAAGGTGACGCCGAGGCTGACGATCACCGCCGCCTCGCCGCTGATGCCGAAGCCGAGCACCAGGCAGAGGCTGCCGAGGAAGGCCCAGCCGATCATGTCGAGCGGGCTGAAGTAGAAGGCGCCCCAGATGTCGACCCGCTCGGCGCTGTGATGCATCTGGTGGAACCAGCGCCACAGCAGGTCCGTGCCGTGCATGGTGCGGTGCCAGACATAGATGCCGAGCTCGATGACGAGGAAGGCCCCGATCACCTGCACCGCCAGCGGCAGGACGGTCGCATCGACAAGACGATACTGGCCGAGCAGCCCGTCCCACAGCAACGGCGCGTTGATGGAGATGGCGAAATAGAAAGCGGTGGAGACGATCCCCTTGAGGCGCCAGTTACGGATCCTCGGGAAGATACGCGCGCCGGCGACGAGATCGAGCAGCGCAAAGGCGGCGAACAGCCCCAGCGCGATATAGAGTGTGAGCATGTGTTCCCTCCCGTATGTTGTGGGAGGCGCTGTAGGGCGCTGCCATTGGGAGGACCGTTTGAGGCAGCGTTGAAATTGGGCGGAGGCGGTGAGATCCGCCGTTGGAAAGCAGCTATTCGGCGGGCTGCTCGGCGGGGACCGGTGCTGGTGAACGGAGCTTGATCGCGCCGGAATTGCGGTAGCGCTCGCGCACGGTCGACTGCGGCAGGCCGAGTTCGGTCAGCTTCACCTTGGGCAGGTTGTCGGGCGGGGCGGTGACCAGGGTCGCGAGGGGATCGTCCGCCGCGGCCTCCGGCGCCGGGCGGATGATGTCGGCGAGCGTCAACGGCAGCTTGGTCGCGGAATCCTGCGCGTTTTGCCGGGCGAGCGCGCCGACGCCGGGTTCGACACCCGCATAGGCCTGGCGGAAGGCCACCGGCTGTCCCCAGGCGCCGCCCCAGCGGTAGAAGATGTGGGACCCGATCACGGCTGACTTGACCAGGCTCGACGCCCAGTAAGGCAGCACCGCGACGGTATGGTAGTGGGTGGCGTGGCCGACCGGACCGTAGACCCTGCCGGCCAAGGCCTCGGCGGCGATGCGGCGCGCGCGGGCCCAGCTCGGGCCACCCGCGGGCAATGCGAGCGAGCCGTCGCAGGTGAAGGTGAACTGGCAGCCGGTGTTGCGCTCCGAGCCCTGATAGATGACGCCGCAGACGGTCGAGGGATAGGTCGGATGGCGCAGGCGGTTGAGCACGACCTGGGCGACCGCGCGCTGGCCCTCCTCGGTCTCGGAGCGCGCTTCGTAATAGATGGCCTGGGCGAGGCAATCGAGCGAGCGGAGCTGGTCGGCGGGGGTGCGGCCGCGGAAGACGATCGATGCAGCGCGCGGATTGGGCAGGGTCGACAGCGGGATGGAGGCGTTGATCGCGATCGCCTCGACCGGCGCCACCGGCTTCAGCAGCAGCGGCTCGGGCGGTGGCGGCGGCGCCTTGGCGAGCGCGAGTGCGGCATCCGACGCGAAAGCGGGTCCTGCGCGAGTCGCGCCTTCGGGCACGCACGATGCAGTGGCGATCATCGTAAAAAGGCCGAGCGCGCCGAGGCCGTGCAGTTGCAACCTGCCTCCTGCTTTCAGTTTTTCCACCGACGCTCGCATGAAATGCCGACAATCCCGCTATACTGGGCTGGGCGTAACGTCCTCTACCTGCTTTGCTTCCCGCTGAGGACGGCGCTTTTTCGCCTGTCCCGATACGGTACAGAACTGAAAAAGACGTTGATGCGTTGGGCATTCCAAAAGGGGATTCCCATGTGCCGGCCAGCCTGACAAAGCGCCCGCAATGACAGCCACTTCCTTCGTCGATTTCGCGTTCGCGCTGGCCGATGCCGCGCGCGGCGTGACCATGTCCGCCTCCGTGAAGCTCACCGCGGAGGACAAGAATGGCGGCGGCGTGTTCGACCCGGTGACCGAATCGGACCGCGGCGCGGAGCGGGCGATGCGCGCGCTGATCGAATATCGCCACCCCAATCACGGTATCAGCGGCGAGGAATATCCGGAGCGGCGCGCGCGCGGGCGCTACGTGTGGAGCCTCGACCCGATCGACGGGACGCGCTCCTTCCTGTGCGGACTGCCGAGCTGGACGACCTTGATCGCGCTGCTTGACGAGGGAAAGCCGGTGCTCGGCGTCATCGACGCGCCGCGGATGAGGGAGCGGTTCCTCGGCGTGTCCGGTGCAACGCGGCTGATCGGCGACAAAGGCGAGACCGCGCTGACTACGAGCGGCTGCACGCGGCTCGACGAGGCGCGGATCACGACGACCAACCCCTATCTCTTCGCAGGTGCGGAGAAGGATGCGTTCGAGCGGTTGCGGGCGGCGGCGCGGCTGACCGTGTTCGGCCACGACGCCTACGGCTATGCCCGGGTCGCGGCGGGAACGATGGATCTGGTGGCGGAATCGGGGCTGAAGCCGCACGATTATAACGCCCTGATCCCCGTCGTTCGCGGCGCCGGGGGCGTGATCGGCAACTGGCGGGGCGAGAACGATTTCAGGGCCGGCCAGGTCGTGGCGGCGGCGACGCAGGAACTGTTCGACGAAGCGGTGGCGATCCTGAGAAGCGCTGCAGCCTGACCTCCCCTCCCGGATTCCCGGGAGGGGATCGAGGGGTGGGCACGAGGCGGCGAAGCCGCGAGCTCTGTCAAGGAAGGGCCCACCCCCTGCCCCTCCCTGTAATCAGGGAGGGGGGAGCTCGTGGCGCCGTGCCAGTTCGGAGGCGATGTCTTCCCAGGTGAAGCCGCGGGCCTGCATCAGGACGGTGAGGTGATAGAGCAGGTCAGCGGTCTCCGAAACGCATTGCGCCGCGTCGCCGGTGGCGCCGGCTAGCGCGACTTCCACTCCCTCTTCGCCGATCTTCTGGGCGATGCGAATCGGCCCCTGCTCTAGAAGCTGGGCGGTGTAACTTTCCGATGCGTCGGCGCCAGCGCGTTGCTCCACGATCTCCGCGAGCTTGCCTAGCCAGCCCACGCCGCTGGGCCCGGCTGCGGAGAAGCAGCTCGTGGTGCCGAGGTGGCAGGTCGGCCCGGCGGGTTTCGCTTCGATCAGGAGGGCGTCGCCGTCGCAGTCGGGACGCACGGCTTCAATCGAGAGGCGGTTTCCGCTCGTTTCCCCCTTCGTCCAGAGGCGGTCTTTCGAGCGGCTGTGGAAGGTGACGAAGCCGGTCTCCAGCGTCTGCGCGAGAGCCTCGCGGCTCATATAGCCGAGCATCAGCACCTGGAGCGTGCGCGCATCCTGGACGATGGCGGGGAGGAGCCCGTCCATCTTGTCCCAGGCGAGGCCGCCCACCTCCTCGGCGCTCAGCGGCGCATTTCGATCCCGCATTGGGCGAGATACTCCTTGAGATCGGGAATGGCGACGATGCGGTCGTGGAAGACCGTCGCGGCGAGAGCGCCGCTCGCGTCCGCTTCCTCGAAGACGGTGCGGAAATGCTCCGGAGCGCCGGCACCGCCCGAAGCGATGACGGGGACCGGCGCGGCTTCGGCGACGGCGGCGGTATGGGCGACGTCGTAGCCGGTGCGGACGCCGTCCTTCTTCATGCAGTTGAGAACGACCTCCCCTGCCCCGCGCTCGGTCGCCTCGCGCACCCAGTCGAGGGTGCGGAGGCCGGTGTCGCGGCTCTTCTCGGGGCTGCCGGTATATTGGTGGACGTAATAGTCGCCCTCCGCCTCGAAGCTGTCGACGCCGAGGACCACGCACTGGCTGCCGAAGTCCTTCGCCAGCTCCTCGATCAGCTCCGGCCGCTCGAGGGCGGGCGAGTTGATCGAGACCTTGTCGGCACCGTTGGCGAGGCAGGCGGTGGCCTGTTCGCGGGTGCGGATGCCACCGGCGACGGCGAAGGGGATATCGATGACGGCGGCGACGCGGCGGACCCATGACGTGTCCAGGCTGCGCCCTTCCGCGCTGGCGGTGATGTCGTAGAAGACGAGCTCGTCGGCGCCCTCGTCACGGTAGCGCAGGGCGTGCTCGACGATGTCGCCGATGTCGCGATGGTCGCGAAACTGCACGCCTTTCACGACGCGGCCGTCCTTCACGTCCAGGCAGGGAATGATCCTACGCGCCGGCATCGATCGCTTGCTTTAGGTCGATCCTCTGCTCCCAGAGCGCCTTGCCGACGATCGCCCCGGCCGCGCCCGCAGCCTTCAGGTCCCTGAGGTCATCGAGCGAGGAGACCCCGCCCGAGGCCTGGACGCAGAGATGCGGAAGGCGGCGCGCGACCTCCGCGATAAGCTCGCAATTGGGACCCTTGAGCATGCCGTCGCGGCCGATGTCGGTGACCAGCAGATGCTTGGCGTTGGGATAGAGTTCGGCGATCTCCCAGAGGCTCTTGCCGGACCGTTCGGTCCAGCCTCCGGTGGCGACGATCGGCTCGCCCTCCTCCATCTTCACGTCGAGCGCGAGCGCGATCCGCTCGCCGCCGAAGCGGTCGAAGAGTTCGCCTGCCTTGGCAGGGTCCTTCACGGCGAGGCTGCCGACCACGACGCGGTCGACGCCGGCATCGAAGACGCGGGTGAAATGCTCGGGCTCACGGAAGCCGCCGGCAACCTGCAGCTTCACCGAGACGGACAAGGCGATGTCGACGATCATGCCGTGCTGGCGCGGTGCGCCCTCCCGCGCGCCGTCGAGGTCGACGACATGCGCCCATTCGGCGCCGGCCTGTTCGAAGCCGAGCACCGCCTCGGCGGGATCGAGCATGTAGGAGGTGACGTCGTCGAAGCGGCCCTGCGCGAGGCGCACGCACTGGCCGCCCATCAGGTCCATGGCGGGATAGATGATCATGATCCTGCAACGAACCTTTCGAGAAAACGAGCCCCGGCCTTTCCCGACCGTTCCGGATGGAATTGGGCGCCGAGGAAGTTGGCCTTGCCGACCACTGCCGGAATCTCGCGGCCATAGTCGGCGGAAGCGAGGACGTGCGGACCGGGATCGCAGGCGTAGGAGTGGGCGAAATAAACGTAATCGCCGGCCGCGAGGCCCGGCACCTCGCCGTCGAGCGTCAGCTTGCTCCAGCCCATGTGCGGCACCGGGCGTTCACGCGTCGGCTCAAGCCGGCGGACCTGCCCGGCGATGATGCCGAGACACTCCACGTCTTCCTCGTCCGAGCGCTCGAACAGGAGCTGCATGCCCAGGCAGATGCCGAGCACGGGCTGCTTCAGCGCCTTCAGGGGCTCGCGCAGGCCGAGCGCCTCGATGCGGCGCATCGCATAGCCGGCGGCGCCGACGCCGGGCAGGACGACCCGGTCGGCGGAGGCGATCGCCTCCGGGTCTGCCGTCGTGACCATGTCCAGCCCCAGCCGCTCGAAGGCGATCGCCACCGAGCCGATATTGCCGCAGCCGACATCGACAATGGCGAGCTTCATTCTCCCCTCCCTGATTTCAGGGAGGGGTCGGGGGTGGGCGCGAGCGCACCAGCGCGAGCTCCGGCCGCCATGGCGGGCTCGCATGCCGTGGGCCCACCCCCTGCCCCCTCCCGGAAATCCGGGAAGGGAGGATAAGAGGTTTTCACAGGACGCCCTTGGTGCTGGGCAGCGCATCGCCGTCGCGCTTCACCGCCTGGCGGAGGGCGCGGCCGAAGGCCTTGAAGCAGGCTTCGGTCTTGTGGTGGTCGTTCTCGCCAGACACGCGGACGTGGATGGCGGCGCCGAGGCTGTCCGCGAAGGAGCGGAAGATGTGGCGCGTCATCTCGGTCGGATAGGCGCCGATATGGCTTGCCTCGAACGTGCCTTCGAAGACGCTGTAGGAGCGCCCGGAGAGGTCGATGAGGACGTGAGCCTCGGTCTCGTCCATCGGCAGCGAGAAGCCGAAGCGGCCGATGCCGCGCCGATCGCTGAGCGCCTTGCCCAAGGCCGCGCCGAATGCGAGGGCGCAGTCCTCCAGGCTGTGATGGGCGTCGATGTCGAGATCGCCGTCGCAGGCGAGCGTCAGCGAGAAGCCGCCATGCGCGGCGACCTGGTCGAGCATGTGATCGTAGAAGGGGATGCCGGTGTCGATCCTGCGGGGGGCGTCGGCGTCGAGGTCGATGGCGACGGCGATCTTCGTCTCCTTCGTGTCCCGCACGATTTCTCCGCGGCGTGCGGGTGCGACCTCGACTTCGATGCCGAAGGCGGCGAGGGCGGCCTCATTCTCCGCGTCGGTGCCGATCGTCAGGCGGACGCCGCCAGGAGCGGCGTTGGGCCGGAACCGGATGCGGATGCCGAGGGCCTGCAGCTTCCTCGCCAGCGCTTCGGGGTCGTCTACTTCGAGGAACAGGAAGTTGCCGCCGCCGCTGCGGACGGATTTCACGATCGGGGAGGCGGCGAGCGCGGACGCGAGGCGCTCGCGGTCGGCCTTGATCTGCTCGATTCGCTGCCGGTGGACGGGACGGCGTGAGGGCGAAAGCCCGACCAGCGCCGCCTGGATGGCAAGGGTCGGCAGCGGATATGGCGGCAGAGCGCGCGAGATGAGGGCGATCAGTTCCGGAGTGCCGATCGCGCAGCCGATGCGCGCACCCGCCAAGCCGTACGCCTTTGAGAGAGTGCGCAGGACGACCAGGTTCGGGCGACGCGCGGCCTCGGCGGCGAGGCTCTCCATCTCCGAAAACTCTATATAGGCTTCGTCGAGGACGATGATCGTGTCCGGCAGCGCTTCGGCAACCCGCAGGATGTCGCTAGGCGGGACCGGGTTGCCGGTCGGGTTATTGGGCGAGCAGATGAAGGCCAGCTTCAGCTCCGCTCGGCCGCTCACAGCCTCGAGGAAAGCATCGGGATCGAAGTCGAAGCTGGCGTTAAGAGGTGCCTCGATCACCCCGGCGCCCTGGAGGCGGGCGAACTGGGCATAAGCCGAGAAGGTCGGCGGGCAGATCGAGATCGCGTCCACGCCCGGGCGGCAGAACGTGCGGATCAGGATGTCGATTGCATCGTCCGCGCCGCGGGTGACGACCAGATTCTCCGGCCCGACGGCGTAGAGCGCGGCCATCACCCGCCGCAGTTCCGCCGGCTGAGGCTCGGGGTAGCGGTTGAGGTTGGCGGCGAGGCTGCCCTCGACCAGCGGCGGGAACGGGTTCTCGTTGGCGTCGAGCTTGATCGCGCCCGAAGAGAAGATTTCGTTCGCCTGGGCGGCGATGTCCACCGGCGGCAAGGCCAGGATCTCCGGACGGGCGAGGCGCTGCAACAGGCTCGTCATGCGGCGCGCTCCAGCCGTGCCTCGCCGGCGCGGGCATGGGCTTCCAGCCCTTCGAGCCTCGCGAGAGCCGCGGCGGGGGCGGCGATGGCGCGGGCGGCGCCGGGGCTCACCTGCTGGATGGTCATCGCCTTGAGGAAGGTGTGGACCGAGACGCCGCTCCAGCTCCGCGCCGCGCCGTCGGTCGGAAGGACGTGGCTGCTGCCGGCGAGATAATCCCCGAACGTCTCCGCGGCGTTGTGACCGGCGAAGACGGCGCCGGCATTGCGGATGCGCGGGAGCAAAGGCTCAACGTCGTCAACGGCGAGGGAGAGGTGCTCCGGCGCATAGGCGTTCGCCACCTCCACCGCCTCGGCAGGCGAACGGACGAGGATCGTCCGTCCTTGTGCGAGCGAAGTCTCGGCAATGTCGCGGCGCGGCAGGAGCGGGAGTTGCTTCGACAGCTCCTGCGCGACGATGCCGGGAAGCGAAGCGGAAGTGGTGACCAGCAGCACCTGCGCGGCTGGGTCATGCTCGGCCTGGCTGAGCAGGTCGGCGGCAACCGTGCGCGGGTCCGCGCTGTCGTCGGCGATCACCAGCAGCTCGCTGGGTCCGGCCGGCATGTCGATCGCCGGGCCACCGGGCAGACCAGCGACATAGGTCTTGGCTTCGGCGACCCAGGCGTTGCCGGGCCCGCAGATCTTCGCGACCGGCGGGATGTCGCCGACACCGAAGGCGAGCGCCGCCACCGCCTGCGCGCCGCCGAGCGTCCAGACCGCTTCGATGCCGCACAGCTCGGCGGCCAGAGCGACGACCGGATCGAGGCCACCGCCCGGCCGTGGCGGGGTGACGACGACGATATCCTCGACGCGTGCGGCGCGCGCGGGAATGGCGAGCATCACGAGGGTCGAGAAGAGCGGCGTCCTGCCGCCGGGTATGTAGAGGCCGACACGGTCGAGCGGGCGCCAGACCTTGCGGCAGAGGAGGCCCGGCATCGTCTCCACCGCATGCTCGGCCGGGACGCTGCCGCGGTGAAAGGCCTCGATATTCCGATGGGCGAGTTCGATCGCCTCGATCTGCTCGGGCGCGAGAGTGCGGCGCGCCTGGGCGGCAACGGGTGCCGTCTCGACCCGCCGCGGCGCCTCTCCGTCGATCCGCTCGGCGATGCTGGAAAGGGCGGGCCAGCCGCCCTCCCGGACCTCGTCGACAATGCTGCGCACGGCAGCGAGCAGCGCCGGGTCCCGCCGCGCGATCGGTCTCGCCAGCGCGGCGCGCCGATCGGCCTCTCCGAGACCGCTCCAGTCGAGCCGCCGCATCACATCATCATCTTTTCGATCGGCATCACCAGGATCGCCGAGGCGCCGGCGCCCTTGAGCTTCTGCAGCGTCTCCCAGAAGACCGATTCCTGGCAGACGGCGTGGACGGCGAAGTGGCCGGGGCGGCCGACCAGCGGGATCACCGTCGGCGATTCCGCGCCGGGCAGGATGGCGGCGATCTCGTCCAGCGCCTCCTCCGGCGCATTGAGCATTATATATTTTGAATCCTGGGTGGCGAGCACGCCGTCGATGCGGCCGAGCAGGCGCCCGGCAAGCTCCGCCTTGTCGCCGGGCAGGGGCTTCAAGGTGCGGATCAGCACCGCCTCGCTTTCGAGCACGGTCTCCACCGGCCGCAGCCCGTTCGCCTCCAGGGTGGCACCGGTCGACACGAGATCGCAGACAAAGGTGGCGATGCCGAGCCGCGGCGCCAGCTCCACCGCTCCGTTCATCTTCACCACGGCCGCGGCGACGCCGGCGCGGTCGAGAAAATCCTGCAGGATACGCGGATAGGAGGTGGCGATGCGGGCGCCGGCCAGGCTCTCCGGTCCGTCGTAGGGCAGCCGTTCGGGTGCGGCGAGCTTCAACGCGCAGCGGCCGAAGCCGAGCGTCGCCACCACTTCGAAGCGCGGCTCCGCTTCGCCCAGCGCGAATTCGTCGAGCACATTGCGGCCGACGATGCCGAATTCGCAGACGCCATCGGAGACGAAGGTCGGAATGTCGTCGTCGCGGACGAACATCAGGTCGATCGGGAAGTTCTCGACCCGCGCGGCAAGGTCGTTCTTGCCGTTCTGGATGCGCAGGCCCGCATCGCGCAGCAGGCCCCGGCTGAGCTCGGACAGCCGGCCGGACTTCTGGATGGCGAGGTGGAGGCGCCCTTCCGAGATCATTCGCCGCCCCCGACCCGCTGGATGGCCTTGCGATAGGCCTGGTGCGGCTCCTGGCGGAGGAAGCGGGCGACGCGAACGATGGTGGTCGTGCTGACGCCCGTCGCGTCATGGATCTCGCGATAGGAGAGCTCGCCTTCCTCGAGCAGCCGGGCGACGTGCCAGCGCTCGGCGAGCGTGCGCACCTCGGCGGGGGTGCAGAGATCCGCGAGCAGTGCGGACATCTCCGCGGCCGTCTCCGGCGTCAGCAAAGCGGCGCAAAGGTCGCGCGCCAGCACGTCGCGGTCGCGACTAGGTTCGATCCTGCTTTTCTGCGCGGTGGGCATCGGCTTGTTACACCGTGTTAATACGTTGGAACGGGCCACTACCGATTCGCCGCGCCTGCGGCAAGCGGATTCTTCGTTGCGGGCGCTCGACCTTCGTCGCGCCGCCCCGGCCGTTCGTCGCGTCCGAAAGCCCTTCGCCGAGCCCATCGGACCCCGGTCGCAGAGGGCGCGCATTGCCGCCGCGGGCTGGTTACGCACCACTCATCGGCAGGCCGTCTCGGCTGAAGTTCCCGGGCCGGGGCGGTCTGTCGAACCACCGCAGTCTGGAAGGAACGAACATGTCAAAGCTGGTGTCTATCGCACTCGCCGCCGCCGCAGCCTTCGCTGTGGTCTCCACCTCCACTCCCCTGTTCGCGGCCGAGCCGGCGCTGGTCTACGAGACCGCCGCCGTGCCCTACCGCGACCTCAACCTGGCCAGCACCGACGGCCAGCAGCAGCTTCATCAGCGGGTGCGCGCCGCCGTTCGCAAAGTGTGCGGCGTCGAGAGGAGCCCGGCGCTCAACGAACACAAGGTCGTGCAGGGCTGCCGGACCGAGGCGTTCGCGTCGGCGCGGCCGCAGGTCGACAAGGTGCTCGCCGGGCACCGGCCGCAAGTCATCATCGCCGCCAGTCGCTGAACTGGCTCTTCAGCGGCTGCGGCAGGCGGCGGAGCGATGCTCCGCCGCCTCTTTCTTCAGTTCACGTTGGCGTCGGTGCGGGATTCGGTGCGCTGCTTGTCCGATCCCTTCGACTTCTGCTCGCCCTGGATCGCCTCGCCGCTGACGCCTTTCTCCCGCTCATGATCCTTGAGCGTCGGGTTGTGGTTGTTGTTGCTGCTTTTTCCGTTGCCGCTGTTGTCGCGCATCTTGCTTCTCCTTGTGCGGCTTCAACGAGGCTCGGCGGCAAGCGTTGCGCCTCTCCCCAAGTGCTGCGGCGGAGGCTATCGCAGGAGAGATGCGCCGTTCCCTCTCCCCGCTCCTGCTGCTGCTCGCCGCGAGCTGCTCCCCGCTCAAGACCTTCAATGCGCTGGTGCCGAAGGATGGCGGCGTCGCCATCGTCGCCAAGGACCAGATATTCCGCGAAGGCCCCCGCGGACGGCTGGACCTCTATGCGCCGCGCAGGCGAGGCGAGGCGCCCCTGCCGGTCATCGTCTTCTTCTATGGCGGGTCGTGGAACTCGGGCACCAAGGCTGGCTATGCCTTCGTCGGGCGTGCGCTCGCCTCCCGCGGCTTCCTGGTCGCGATCCCCGATTACCGGCTGGTGCCGGAAGTGCGTTTTCCTGCGTTTCTGGAAGACGGCGCAGCGGCGGTGCGATGGGTGCGGGCCCATGCCGCGCGGCACGGCGGTGATCCCGGCCGCATCGTTCTCGCCGGCCATTCGGCGGGCGCCTACAATGCCGCCATGCTGAGCCTCGACCAGCGTTGGCTCGGGCAGGATCGGGCGGCGGTGCGGGGCTTTGTCGGCCTTGCCGGCCCCTATGACTTCTTCCCCTTCGACCAGCCGGCGAGCCGGGCCGCGTTCGGAGAGGCGGCCGACCCGGCGGCGACGCAGCCGGTGCGCTTCGCAAGCGCCGGCGACCCGCCGTCACTGCTGCTCGTCGCAGGCAAGGACGATCTGGTCGGGCCACATAACGCCCGCAACCTCGCGGCTGCGCTGCGCCGCGCAGGCGTGCCGGTCGAGACGCGCACCTATGACCGGATCGGCCATGTCGGGATCATCACCGCTTTGTCGCGGCTGTTCCGGGGCAAGGCGCCGGTGCTGGACGACCTCACGGGATTCGCGCGGCAGGTGACCGCCGAGGAGCCGGCGACAATCGCCCCCGCAGCCTGAATCGCGGCGTCCTCGTTGCGGCTCTGGCACGTTCGTCGGAGCCGGGAGTCGCTTCGTCGGCACCGCCCGCATTCCGCAGAAATCTGCGGCCTTTACGTCGATCCGCGCGCGCTTTGAACCCGGGTGCGGGTTATCCAGGATCAGCGGCGCAGGGCTTCAGGGTCGTCTTCATCCCTCGATCGGCGGGCCTTGCGTCGCACCCGACATCAGACAGGCAGACAGGACATGATCGCACGTACTCTCGCCGCCATCGGAGCTTCGGCCCTCCTCCTCGCCACGCCGGCTTTCGCGCAGGACGAGCTGATGAGCGTCGAGGTACAGGTCGGCGACCTCAACCTCGCCAGCGTCGACGGCAAGGCCCAGCTCAATCGCAGGGTTGTGAGGGCAATGGGCGAGATCTGCGGCCAGCAGCCGCGCGAGCTCCGCCTGTATACCGGCTACGACAGCTGCCGCACCGAAGTTATGGCCGACGCCGACGCCAAGATCTCCGCCCTCAGCGGGCCGACGGTCCGCATCGCACTTGCCAGGCGCGCGCGCTAGAACCCCCTTCTGTCGCGGCTCCTGCAAGAGCTCGCCGAGCTATTTCCGCCCGGCGAGCTCTTTCGCATTGTGGAGGTAGAGCCGGCCGACCTTCTGCTCCTCGCCGGTCGGGAAGCGCGCATACCAGCGGCCGCTCTCGTCGCGGCGGAGGCCGACCACATAGTCGCGGCGGACGATCGCGGAACGGTGCAGCCGGACGAACTGGGTGGGATCGAGCTCTTCCTCAAGCTTGCCGATCGTGTGGTTGATCAGCCAGCTGCGCTGTCCGGCGTGGAGCCGCATATAGTCGCGCTCGGCGGTGATCCGGTCGACGTCGCGCGCGGCGAGGCGGACCAGCCCGCTCGGCTCCGACACCCAGAATTCCTCGATGTGGCGCGACTGCTGCTCGGGCGCCTTGGGCTGTGGGGGGCCGCCGAGGCGCTCGCGGGCACGCTCCAGCGCGCGGGCGAGCCGCTCCGGCGTCACCGGCTTCATCAGATAGTCGATCGCCTCGAGATCGAACGCACCGACGGCGAACGTGTCGAAAGCGGTCACGAAGATGACGAGCGGCGGCGTCTCCAGCCGGGACAGGGCGCGCGCCACGTCCATCCCGTCCATGCCCGGCATGGCGATGTCGAGGAGCAGCGCGTCCGGCGCGACGCCCTCGACCATGCGCAGCGCCGCATCGCCATCCGAAGCCGTCCCGACCAAGGTCACGTCGGTAAAGCGCGTCAGCAGCACCTGCAGCCGCTCGACCGCGAGCGGCTCGTCGTCCACCACCAGCACCCTCAGCGGTTTCGCCTCAGTCATTGCGCACCACCGGCATCGTCAGCACCACCCGGAATCCTCCACCTTCAATCGGCCCGTATCGGCAGCTCGCCGCATCGCCGAAGCGAGCCAGCAGGCGGTCGCGGACATTTGCGAGGCCGACGCCGGTGCCATGCTCGGCCTCGACGCGCTCGACCGCGCCCGCATCGTTCTCGATCACCAGCTTCACCCGACCCTCCTCCTCGGTTCCGCGGATGGTCAGGGTCACGACGTTCTTGGCGCGGGCGACGCCATATTTGATCGCATTCTCGATCACCGGCTGCAGCAGCAAGGCAGGTATGCGGGCGTTGCGGAGCGCCGGCGGGATCTCGATGTCGACGCGGAGCCGGTTCGGGAAACGCGCCTTCTCGATGTCCAGATAGAGCATCTGGAAGCGGATCTCGTCGGCCAGAGGCACGTCGGCGGCGGGATCGATGGTCAGCGTCGAGCGGAAGAAGTTGGAGAGGCTGAGGATCATCTTCTCCGCCTCCTCCTCGCGCCGGGTCATGATCAGCGAGGAGAGGCTGTTCAGCGTGTTGAACAGGAAGTGCGGATTGACCTGGTAGCGCAGCGCCCGAAGCTGCGCCGACTGCGCCGCCCGTTCAGCATCGGAAGCGCGCCGTTCCGCCAGGCGGAGCTGGTTGCCGGCGCTCATCGCCACATAGAAGGACGCCCAGGCGCCGAAGAAGAAATACCAGGTGACGGCGCCGTCGGCGATCGTGCGGGGCGCCTCGCGCAGCAGCAGCTCGCGCGCGTTGACCTGCATCGTCTGCCCGCCCGGCAGCACGACCTGGCGCACATCTGCCTGCCGCGCCGCGCCGCGCGCCACCTGGCGCTGCACCAGCGGCTCGTAGAGGAAGAAGGCGTTGAAGTTGAACGCGGAGTAAAGCAAAGCCGCCGGCACCGACGCGACCGCGGCGACGGTGATCATGCGCGACAGGCTGGCGCGGTTCGCAACCAACCGAAGCGCGAGATAGACGAGGAAGGTCAGCGCGACCCCGACGAGGATGCCGGCCGAGCGCCTCAGCAGCATCTCGTTGATGCCGTGGCCGATCACCAGCGCGCGCAGCATCACCGTCGCGAAATAGAAGAACCAGAAGCCGAGGATCGACTTGACCGCGAGCGGGAAATCCGAAAACCGGCCCTGGGGACGCGGCAAGGTAAGTGACGCCATCGGCCCTTCTTAGCCGGTGGAATCGCCGAACGCCGCAGCCAACATGCCGTTTGCAGAAAAAACCGGCAGGTTGGTCGAAACAGGACGTGCTTATAGGGTCCGGCGCCTCGGCAGGGTGCTGGCGAGTCGGTTCACGAAAGGGCGAGGCTATGCGGCTCAGGATCGACGCGACGCTGGATTATTATTTCCCCGCGCCCGCCGACGTGCTGCTGGCGCTGGAGGTGGCGCAGCTCCCCGACCAGCTGCTGGTCGAAGACAAGCTCACCGTATCCACTGGCACCCCGCTCACGCCCGTCGAAGGGCAGCAGAGCATCGGCCGCCGCACCTGGGCCGCCGGCGAAGGCGATTTCCTCGCCCATTACACCGCGACGGTGGACGTGGACCGGCCGCTGCCCGACATCGCCCAAATCCCCGCCGCGCCGCTGCGGGAGCTGCCCGGGCTCGTCATCCCGTTCCTCTGGCCGAGCCGCTATTGCCGCGCCGACAAGGCCCGCGATTTCGCGCTGGAGACGTTCGGCAGCCTCCAGGGCGGCGCGCAGGCGCTGGCCATGGCGGAATGGATTCGGACCAACATCGCCTACACGCCCGGCAGCAGCGACGGTGAAACCACCTCGGTCGATACCTTCCAGCAGAAAAAGGGCATCTGCCGCGACTTCGCCCATGTCATGATCAGCTTCTGCCGGACGCTCGGCGTGCCGGCGCGGATGGTGAGCGCCTATGCCTGGCAGCTCGACCCGCCTGACTTCCACGCCGTCGTCGAAGTCTATCTCCAGGGCGGCTGGCACCTCGTCGACCCGACCGGCCTCGCCCCGATCGAGGGGCTCGCCCGGATCGGCATCGGCCGGGATGCCGCCGACATCAGCTTCATGACCATCTTCGGCACCGCCGAGCTCAGGAACCAGGCGGTCAAGGTCGAACGGATCGATTGACGCCGCGCCACGTTGCTCTCGCATCAGCGAGGAGGCGCACGATGGTCGAAATCAAGAACCCGGTCGACGAGAAGGCGATGGCGAAGATGTCCGTCGCGCCGCCCGATCCCAAGGCCGGAAATCAGAGCGACACCCCTCCCGACAACGTGTCCGGTGCGACCGCTTCCGGCGTCGACGACGAGGATCCGCTTTCGGCACACCCAACCTGATCTGAGCACTCGCCGCTAATTAGCTGTGGATAAGCCGCTTTCTGTGGATAAGCGGCTTGCCAGGGGTAAATGCCGCAGATTCTTGCGCTTCCCGCTGTCCCGCTGTTGCACGCATGTGACAGTCGCGCCGCTCGCCCGAAAATTATCGTTAAAACAAGTTGCGACCCCGCCGTTTCTCTGATTCACTTTATGAACGGGGAGCGGATTTCTGGTTAAGCGCTTGGAAAGTCGTTTGGGCGCATGATCTCCGCGAAGGGCAAGAGGAGTGGGATCATGGCCACGAACACGAAGCCAGCGGATGGAGCGCTGACCCTGGCCGAAATGAAGGAATTCGCGAGCTTCTCGAAGGCGACGCAGCGTTATATCCGCCGCTCGCTCGACGTGGGGCTCGGCCGCCGGGACGCGATCAAGCGCTGGTCGCGCGACGTCGCCGAAGCCGCCAGCATCCGCGCCCAGGCCCGCATCTACCAGCGCCTCGATCATATCCGCGACTATGTGCCGGACGACAGCGGCCTGGAGGCGATGGAGCCGCTGATGGGCCCGCTCGTCACTATGACCGCTTTCGATCTCGGCCAGGACCGCCTTCCCGACTTCGCGTCGTTCCGCTTCCTCTACGAGCGGCTGATCGGCGCGGCGGTGCGGCCGTGGCTCCCCGGTGCCTTCTGCGCCGCTGCCGCGCTCCCGCACCTCCACCCGGAGAAGCGCCGCGTTCTGCTCCAGTCGATCAGCGAAGCCGCCGCGACCGCGCCGGGCTGGTCGAACCGCGAGCCGGCTTTCTACCCGGAATGGGTGGAAAAGGTCGACGTCACCGTCGCCGGCTGAACTTTTCCCAAAAAATGCGAAAGGCCGCTCCCCGCCCTGGAGCGGCCCTTTATTTTCTCTCGATCACCGCTCCCACCACCGCGATCCGCTCGACGTCGGCATAAGCCGGCGTCTCCAGCTCCTCCCCGAACACGTCCGGATCAATTTCGCGATAGCGCAATGTGCAGCCTAGCCCCGGCAGCGCCCGCTCCAATTCGTGTCGGAAGGGGTCCCGCCCATCGACGATCGCGACGCCCGTATAGAGCAGCATCCTCCCCCCCGGCTCCAGCCGCCGCGCCCCGGCGAGGCCCCAGTCGAGCGACAGCGCCGCACCATGCATGCTGCCGCCGTTGCGATAGGTGCGGTCGGACGGATCGATCATGTAGGGCGGGTTGGCGATGATGAGGTCGACCGCACCGGCCACGGCGTCGATACTCTCGCCTTCCACTAGCTCGACCTCCACGCCGGCATGGCGCCCATTGATCGCCGCCTTCCGCAGCGCCCTTGGATTGGTGTCGAGCAGGGTGATCCGCGCGCCCGGCACGTAAGGCGCGGCGAGGATGCCGCCGGCGCCGCTGCCGGCGCCAAGATCGACCAGCCGGGTGGCGCGCCCTCCTCGCGGCAGCTCGCTCCGGAGGAAATCGGCAAAGCGATACGTATCGGGTCCGAAGAAGACCGCGTCTTCCGCTTCCGTCGGGAAGGGCGAATGGAGAAACAGCCGCCCGTGGATCCGCGCCACCCGCACGCCGCTCTTCAGCAGCGCGCCTTCGCGGCGGAGCGATCCCGCCCGTTCCAGCAGGTCGCGTAGAGCTGGCGGCAGCACTTCCGCGGCGAAAGGCAGGCTCCAGCCGAATATGCCGCGAAGGTCCTGCGCCTCGCTCATCCCGGGTCGCGCCACCACCCGCTGATGGGTGGCAGGCGTCGGCGCGACGAAGTCGTAGCCGCGGCGTTCCAGCTCCGCGAGCAGCTCCAGCAGCGCATCCGCTGCCGCATCACCCTGCACCAATCGCCGTCTCCTCCTGTCTTTCGCGCGCCGATTGCACATCGCCGCCGTCATGGCCATGTGCGGCGGGTAACGAGGAGGATCACATGTTCACCCGCAGCGCATCGGCCCGCTATGACGGCCTCGGCAAGGACGGCAATGGCCACGTCTCGACCCAGTCGGGCGTGCTCGCCGATCAGGCTTACGGCTTCAATACCCGCTTCGGCGACGAGGCCGGCACCAATCCGGAGGAGCTGATCGCGGCCGCCCATGCCGCCTGCTTCACCATGGCGCTCTCCTTCGGCCTCGCCCGCGCCGGCTTCAGCGACGGCACCCTCGAAACCACCGCGCGGGTGAAGCTCGAAAAGGACGGCGACGGCTTCAAGATCAGCCGGTCGGACCTGCAGCTCGAGGCCACGGTGACCGGCATCGAGGCGGAGCGCTTCGCCGAGATCGCGCAGGAGGCGAAAGCGAACTGCCCGGTCTCCAAGCTGCTCAATGCCGAAATCACGCTGGAGCATCGGCTCGCCGCCGGCTGAGGGCGGCTGAACCCCGGCCTTCGCCCTTGTTGTTTTGGGTTCATGAAACCCATGCAACAAGCGCCGCGTTGTTCCATCCGAATAACGACAGAAGGATTAGGGGTATGCGTAAGATCATGATGGCCGCCGTCGCGGCTAGCCTCGCCATGCCGGTTGCGGTGCCGAGCCCGGCTTTCGCGCAGCGGGACGGCTATTATCACGGCAAGACCTGGCGGGATAACCAGGGGCGCCTCCGCTGCCGCCGCAAGAACGGGACCACTGGTCTGATCATCGGCGGCGCCGCCGGCGCGCTGGCGGGCCGGGCCATTGACGGCGGCCGCAACCGCACGGTCGGCACCATCGCCGGCGCCGCGGCGGGCGCGCTGCTCGGCCGCGAAGTCGACAAGAGCCGCGGCTTCCGCTGCCGCTGAGCGAATAATCCGCCCTCCCAGTATCTGGAGGCCGGGCTGCTTCGCTAACCTGAGGCAGTGAATTTTTCGAAAGGGCCGCGGACCATCCGCGGCCCTTTCTCGTTGCGCCTCCATGCGCATCCATCATCTCAATTGCGGCACCGACTGCCCGTTCGGCGGGGCCTTCTTCGACGGCCGCAGCGTCAGCCCGCTCGGCCGCCTGGTCTGCCATTGCCTGCTGGTCGAGACGCCGTCCCACGGGCTGGTGCTGATCGACACCGGCTATGGCCTGAGGGACGTCCATCATCCGCATGAGCCGCCGGAGCCGCGCATCACGCCGGTGATGCGGGCGATGCTCAACATCCGCCTGCGCGAGGAGGAGACCGCGATCCGCCAGATCGAAGCGCTGGGCTACAAGGCCGGCGACGTGCGCCACATCGTGCTCACCCATCTCGATTTCGACCATGCCGGGGGGCTGGAGGATTTCCCGCACGCGACCGTGCACCTGATGGACAAGGAATATCAGGCGGCGACCGGCCCGCGCGAAGGCTTTGTGCCGCGCAACCGTTACCGGCCGCGGCAGTTTGACGAGATCCGCAACTGGAAGCGCTACGGCGTCAAGGGCGAACCGTGGTTCGGCTTCGAGGCGGTCCGCGATCTCGACGGCCTGCCGCCCGAGATCCTGATGGTGCCGCTCCCCGGCCACACCTGGGGCCATGCCGGGATCGCCGTGCAGGACGAGGACGGCTGGCTGCTCCACGCGGGCGACGCCTATTTCTACCGGCACGAGGTGCGGCGCCGGCAGCGCAAGTGCACGCCGGGCCTGCGCCTCTACCAGACGATGATGGAGACCGACCGCAGGCTCCGCCTCGCCAACCAGAAAAGGGTGCGCCGCCTTTCAGTGGAGAAGCGCGACAAGGTGCGCGTCATCTGCGCCCACGATCCCGTGGAATTCGAGCGCTGCGCGGCGGGACGGCCGCTTTAGGGCATCCAGAGAACCCGTCACCCCGGCGAGCCGGGGTCTCAGGACGAGAAGGCGCCGGCGCAGTTTCTCACTGAGATCCCGGCTTTCGCCGGGATGACGCAGGACACTTGGTCTTTAGCTGCCGCTGCTTGGCGAGCCGCCGCCGCCTTCACTTCCGCCCGAGGCCTTGCGCCGGGAGCCGCCGCTCTTGGCGGCACCCGATGTGCTCTTGGCCTTGGCAGCGTTGCTCTTACCGCCCGACTTGGCGCTGGCAGCCTTGGCGCCGCCAGATGCTTTCTTCGCTGCGCTCTTCGCCTTTCCGCCGCTGCCGGCCTTGCCGCCGCTGCTGCGCTTCCGCGGCGTCGAAAGCGGTTCTTCCGAGCCGGAGGCGCGGGAGCCGCCGCCGCTCGAGCTGCTGCCGCCCTCATCGAGGTTGAAGACACGCCGGAAGGTGTCGGTAGCGGCGGCGACGAGCTGCTCGCCGATCCGGCTGGCGTTGGCGGCCGCTTCCTCGGTCGCGTCGGCCGCATCCTTGGCCGTCTTCTTCGCCGTGTCCCTTACCTTCTGGTTGGCGGTAAGCGCCGCTGCGGCCGTGACCAGCCCGGCTGCGATCACGCTGCGGGCGATCGGGTTCTGGGCGAGCTCGGCCGCCTTCTGGCCGAATTCCTTCAGCGCCGCCGGAATGCGTTCGGTGCCCGACTGGTCGCCGTTCGCACCGCCCTGATTGTCGGATTTGTCCTTAGCCATTTGCCGTCTCCAGCCTGATTCATAACTGACCCGTAACAGACGTGCGGGAGCGCGAACAGTTCCGTTCGCGCTCCCGCAGTCTTGGCGAGACGTCGCTCAGGCGCGGCGTGCCGTTATTGCTCTTCGTCCCGTTCGAAGCTGCCCTGGCCGCGATCCTGATGCTGCTGCTGGTCCTGCAGCAGCTCGTCGGCCTGCTGGTCGAGCTGCAGGTTCTCGGCGGGATCGGAGCCGCCTTGCTGGCTGATGCTCCCGCTCCCGCGGCCGCCGCCCTGCTGCTCGTCATACGCTTCGCCGCGGCTCTGGCCGCCTTCCTGGCTGT
This sequence comes from Allosphingosinicella sp., assembly GCF_059502505.1. Taxonomy (NCBI): domain Bacteria; kingdom Pseudomonadati; phylum Pseudomonadota; class Alphaproteobacteria; order Sphingomonadales; family Sphingomicrobiaceae; genus Allosphingosinicella; species Allosphingosinicella sp. The sequence continues at coordinate 724,884 of NZ_JCACEU010000014.1, read as the reverse complement.
TGCCATAGCCAACCTGTGCCTGCTGCTGGCCCTGGTGATTGGCCTGGTTCTGGGCATTGCCGTAACCGCCGCCGCCGCTGCTGCCGCCCGGCGCGGCCATGTCGCTCTGCGAGGGGCCGCCGCCCATCTGCTCGCCGCCCGTGCCTTCCTGCATCTGGTCGCGCGTGAAGTCGCCGCCGCGCTCGCCGGTCTCCTGCGATTGCTGAAGATCGCGGCCTCTGAGCTGATCCGCGTCCTGGATGCCGCTATTCTGCTGATTGGTCATATCGTCTCTCCTTGAAAATCGTCCTTAGCGGGCGGGCTCGTGATCGCCCGGCCCGCGGCCGAGATCGTCGTAGCGATAGGGCTCGCCGTCAGGATTGACGCCGGTGGGGTTGGGGGTGACGACCTCGCGCCCCTCCTCGCCGCGGCCCTTCGCTTTCTCGAGATCCTCGGGGATTTCGTTGTGGCGCGCTTCGTCGCTCTCGGGGAGCGGATGGCCCTTGCCGTCCATCTCAGACGCCCTCGTCCAAATCGATCGGGCGCTTCACCGCGCGGTCGATCGGGCGCGGGCCGTGCGGAGGCTCCTCGCCGGCGCCCGCCATCGTGTCGCTGTCATAATCCTCGCGCGGATTGCCGCCGCCGCCCGCGCCCGAGCCGCTGCCATGCACTTCGCCGCTCTTCGGATCGAACGAAGCCGGCTTGCCGCGCTCGCTCTCTTCGGGACCGGTCGGTCGCTCCTGCACCTGAAGCCTCCTTGCCTTTGCTCGACGGGATGAACGCGCCCGGCGACACGCCCGTTCCCCGCCCCCATTTGTCGAGCCGGCCGCACCCTTCTCGTTGCCGGTGCGTTACGTCACCGGATTTCCACCCACAGGAGTAAAACCATGTTCGACAAGAGCCATGACATCAGCGTGCTCAACAGCCTGATCGAGACGACGATCGACAGCGTCGACGGCTACCGCCGCTCGGCCCAGGAGGCGACCAACAGCCGCTTCAGCGCCGCCTTCCTGGAGCGCGCCAACGAGCGCGAGCAGGTCGTCTCGCAGCTGCGCGACCAGGTCCGCCAGCTCGGCGGCAATCCGGAGGATGACGGCAGCGTGCTCGCCGCCGCCCACCGCGCCTTCCTCTCGCTGCGCGACAAGGTGACGGGCAGCGACGACGCCGCCGTCATCGCCGAGGTCGATCACGGCGAGAGCTACCTCAACGGCAAGTGGGAAACCGCGCTGCGTGACGACCAGCTCTCGACCGAGACCCGCAGCCTCATCCAGAGCTGCTACGACTCGGTCCGCGAGGGCCGCGACACTTTCCGCCGCCTCCACGAGGATATGTCCTCGACGACCGGCGCGGGCACCAGCACGAGCTACTAAGTTCGACGCTTTGGGAAGGGCGCGTTCCGAAGGTGGAGCGCGCCCTTTTTCGTGCCTAGCCGGAGAGCCTTTCGCAGGCTTCGGCGAAGGCGTCGATGAGCTGGGGAGGCGGCGGCTCTACCGGGCCGATCCGCTGGGTGCCGTAGAGGGCGGTGACCTGACCGGCATTCCGAAGCAGCGCCTCCAGATTGGCGGGGATCGGCCCCTCAGCCGCGACGCCGTTTGGACGGGACAAATCCGCCACCAGCGTCACCGGCTCCTCGCCGAGGCCGAGGCTGAAGCGATCCTCGCTCCCGATGGCGGTGAAGCCGGGCACTTCGACCGTCAGGCGCGCCGGCGAAGCAAGACATGCGACTTCCATGCGGGCGTCGCCGCGCTCGACCAGCCTCAGCTCCATCGTACCCCCGGCAACGACACTCTCCCACGTGGAGGTCGGGGCCGGTGCCGCCTCGAGCGGCTGAGGCGCCGGCTGCTGTGCGGCCGGTGGGCCGGACGGCGTGGGCAGCGTGTCCGGTTGGTCCGGTTGAGGCGCAGGCCCGCAGCCTGTGAGGAGGGCGAGCAGGATGACGATCCGCTTCATGTTCGAGCCACTGCACGGACACGGCGGCGCCTGGCAAGCCGCTATCGGGCAGAGCGCTCCCAGAGCGGGCGCAGCAGCGCGGCCGCCAGCCGCCCCCGGACCAGCAGGCAATCGATGATGTCGGGCCCGGGCACCTCGCCGATGATGCTCTTGTGGCCGCCGTCGCCGGCACCGTCGTCGAGGATCTGGATGCCGCGCCCGGCGGCGTCGATATAGGTGCGGTAGGCCAGCAGCTTGCCGGGGCTGTGGCGGGCAAAGGCCTGATCGTAGCTGTTGGCGATGCAGTAGCGGGTGCGGCCCGCCTCGATGCCGAAGCTGAACGCGGCCGGCTTTCCGTCTATGTAGAGGAGGCCCGCATGCATCATCGCCGCGAGCGCGGGGTCCTGCGCCGCTCTCTCCCAGAGGGCGCGGCGATTGGCGTCAAGGAATTTGGCGTCGGCGCCTCGCGTCTCGCCGACCCAGCTTCTGCGCTCGATAGCTGCGAGATCGTCGAAGAGCTCGGGCGTCCAATCGCCGCCGGACGCGAAACGCCACTCGACCGCGCCGTGCGCGGCGAGATGCTTCTCGTGCTGGCGATTCTTCTTCAGCGTCGAAGAGCGCGGCCAGCCGCCCGACGCCCGCGCCTCGCCGACGTCCATTGTGAAGCTGGTCGCGATCCGCCGCTCCAGCAGTTGCCAGCCGGCGCCGGGAGCCACGCGGCGGATGCGGCTGACGGTGGGGTCATCGGCGTTGGCGGGCCCGATGCGTACTGCCCAGCCGAGCGCCGCCTTGGTCACCGGGCTGGCGAGGAATGCCCCAACCTCCGCATCGTCGGCATCGGCGGCAATCGGGAAGCTGCGGATCGGCCAGTAGCTGCCGGGCACCGCCCGCACGAGGGGCGCCGCCCTGACGCTCGGAAGTGCTGCGACGAGGCCTCTGGAGTTGGAGGCGATGAGTGTCGTGGCACCCTCCCCCGCCGCGGCCTCAAACCAGGCCTTGCGCAGGAAGGCGTGGCGCGGATCGGCATGCGCGGCCACCTCGTCGAGGCCCGCGTCTATTCCGCTCGCCACCCGCACGTCGACGTCCGGACCGGAGGTTCTGGCTGTTAGTCCGTGCAACTTGGTGTTTCGCTTCTCCAGGATCGGCAGCGGCTTAGCCGGCAAAAGTGACGATCCGGTAAGCCGCGGTTGACGCGCCGCCCCGCCACGGCCCAATCAGGATCCCATGAACGGGGCGGGCATCGCATCGATCGCCGAGATCATCCAGCTGGCGATCGCGCCGGTCTTCCTGCTCGTCGGCATCGGCAGCCTGCTCAACGTCATGACCGGCCGCCTCGCCCGCATCGTCGACCGCGTCCGTGCGCTCGAAGAGGACGTGCTCACCGCCGACGAGCAGCGCCGCCGCGACGATGTCGGCGAGCTGGCGGTGCTGTCGCGGCGGCTCAGCATCAGCCAGTGGGCGATCGCCATGTGCACCATCTCGGCCGTTCTCGTCTGCGTCATGGTCAGCCTGCTCTTCTTCGGCAGCATGGGTGCGACCAGCTTCGCCTTCGCGGTCGCCGTGCTGTTCATCGCGGTGATGGCGGCGCTTACCCTCGGGCTCCTGCTGTTCTTCCTCGAGGTGACGATCTCGACCCGCGTCGTCCGGGTGCGGGAGGAATATGTCCGCGCCGGGAGGATGAAGCGTGACGCCTGACCTCGAGCGGCGGCTGCTGCAGGCGAGCGTGGCGCTCGCCTCGTTGGTGCCGCTGTCGATGGGCGGCCTCAGCATCCTCAAGGGCGCCGACGTGATCAAGGGCATGGACCCGCCCTTCCCGATCGATCTCGACAGCCATTATCGCTACCTTTCCGGCCTGCTGCTCGGCATCGGCATCGTTTTCGTCGCCTCGATCCCGCGCATCGAGAGGCACCGCACGATCTTCCTCACACTGGGCGCGGTCATCCTCGTCGGCGGCCTCGCCCGCCTCTGGTCCCTGGTCGAGGTCGGACCGCCCAGCCGCGGCCACCAATTCGGCCTGGTGATGGAACTCGTGGCGGTGCCGCTGATCGTGCTGTGGCAAGGCCGCATTGCCCGGCGCTGCTCGGGCTGACGTCCGCAGGAGAGAGTTGCAGCGCGAGCGCTCCTGTATTAATGTTCTAACACAGCGATTTTCTATGCGCTGTGCGGGAGCAAGAGCAAGCCATGCGGGCCTTGAGTGATGCCGATCTGCTGACTGCCGGCGGCGCGTTCGACAGCGAGGAGCTGGCGGACCGGCTCGAAGGCGGACGCAAGAAGCGTCGCTACGCCTATCTGGCCTGGCTCTGCCTCGGTTCCCACTACCTCTATCTCCGCCGCCCCGTGATCCAGGCGCTGTTCTGGCTGAGCCTGGGCGGCCTGTTGATCTGGTGGGCGGTCGATCTCCTGCGCATCCCGGCGCTGGTCGAGCAATATAATCGCAGCGCCGTCGGCAAGCTGCTCAAGTCTTGGCAGGCGCGACTGGACTGGCGCCTGGAGGCAGCCAGACCGACCGCGCCGTGGCCGCTCCAGAGGAGTGGTTACGCAGAGGAAGCTGAAGAGCCGGCTCCTGCGCCTGAGGCCCAGCCGGAACGCGAATACGCACCTCGCCCGACCGGATACGCGGCTGCGCGGCGGAACTTCAGGCCGGCGGCGGCTTATGCGCTGGTCGCGCTCCTGCTGGCCGTCCTGGTCGTCCCTGTGCTGGCGCCGAGGCCGATCTATCCCCGCGGTGCGTACGAGCCCTCTCATCGGACGCTGCGACAGGTCAATATAAGGGCGACGCCGAGCACGAGCGGCGCCGTCCTCGACACCGTCCCGAAGAACATCCTCATCAGGGGAGAGGTGGTGGAGGTGGCGGACGCAACGCCTTCCACCTGGCTGAAGATCACGCGCGGTCCCCAGACCGGCCGCTACGTCGCCATCCAGAATCTCGGCCGGCGCTGATCCGAAGCCCATAACGAAAACCGCTCCGCCTGCCGGAGCAAGCGGAGCGATCCTCGCGTAAAGCGGACCTCAACAGGCCCCCGGAAACTGGGCAGCAATGATCGTGCCACGACGCAAAGCTGCGGTTCACCGTGGTAAAGCGGATTGGTTTCGTAAAGATTAGCGACATTCGAGGAGTGCCGGCGCAGCTGCGACATCGGGGCTCCAAATGCGTTGAAGGGTCGCCGGGCGGACTTGCCCGACGACCCTCCGACATGGTCAGCGGCCGGATGCTCCAGCCCGGAGGACCACTAGAAAGCCTAGGCTTTCGTCCCCCGAACGAGCAGAACCGCGCCTCTTGCTGGACCATGAGACATCGGATCACCTCCTTTCGCTTGTTGAAGAGGAGGCAACTATGAGTCGGGCCGAGTCGCCGATCAAGGCTTGTAATGAATTAGTTTGACGCTAGGATTCCTGGCTTCCGCCTGCCGGCCCGACCGGCGCCTCTGAAGAGGCTTCCCACCTTGCGGCTTTCCGGTTTTTCGATCCTTTTCCTGGCCCTGCTGCTCTGCGCCTGCACCAGCCGCACGCAGCAGGTGCTGCCGCTGTCGCGGTCGATCGTCGGAGCGAGCCAGGTGACGAAGGTGGAGATGGTCGTTCAGCCCGCTGCGCGCGCGTCGGTGGCCGCGCTCGACGAGCGGGCGAGCCGATCGGGCGACGAGGGGTATGAGGCGGCTCCGCTGGCACAATTGCTGCCGGACATGATCCGCGATGCGACCCGCAAGCTGGGTCTCACGAACGAGCGCGAGCTCAAGCTGTTGCTCGAGATCGACGATCTCCAGACGGCCAGCGCCGGCGCAGCGATGTTCGGCAAGGAGGATCGGCTGGCGGGCACCGTCTTCATCCGCGACGCGGGCACGGACGAGCTGCTCGGCCAGCTCTATGTCGACGTCAATGCCCGCAGCAGCGGCCTGATCGGCCTCGCCACCCGCGGCGGGGTCCGCGAGCGGATCGCCGAAGCTTTCGCCACCCGCATCGCGAACGCGCTGGCAGGGCGCTAGGCCCGGCAATCCTCCACGACCCGGGCCGGCTCGGGCCAGGCGGGGATGACCAGCATCGTCTGGCCCGGCACTTCGACGGTGAAGCGGCCGCGGCTGAAGGCGATCTGGTCGAGCAGGCGGTCGCTCGCCGGCACGGTCGCATGGACATAAGGCAGCGGCTCGGCCTGCAAAGAGACGGGCAGGTTGCGCGCGCCGTAGGAGGTGCGGACAGTCATCATGTTGCCGCTCGCCCGCCCCTCACGCCAGAGCGAGACCTGGCGGGAACCGCGGTCGCAGCGGACGCTGAATTGTGCCTCACTGTTGGCGGCGCCGAACTGCGCCTGGCTGGTGCCGCCCTGGTTGCTGTAGACCCAGGCGCCGGGCGTAAGTGCGACAAGGCTCCAGTCGGCCGCGGCTGGCGGCGGGGGCGGCGGTGCCGGGCGCGGCCGCGGCGATGCCTGGGGCTGCTGGACAGGCGGCGGCGCCGGCGTCTCGCGCTTCGGCACGCAGCCGATCAGGACGGCCACCGACCCAAGCACCAACACCGCACGCACAGATTTCATCGCCACGCTCCGCAACCTTCATGTTTCAACCATGGCGCCCGCAAATCGATCCCGACGCGGCGATTGGCTTATCCGAAGACGAGGCCTATCGCACCCCGGAAAGGAGCCGCCGATGCGCCGCCTCGCCCTCATCCTGCCGCTGCTCGTCGCCGCCTGCGCGCAGCCCTTCGAAGGCCGGGTCGCCGCCCGCCTCGCCGATGCCGGCCTGTCGCGGCCGATGGCGGACTGCATGGCGAAGCGCTGGGTCGACCGGCTGAGCCTGGTCCAGCTCCAGAAGATCTCCGCCCTCTCGGAGGATCTGAAGCGGGAACGGAGCGAACGGCGGCTGACGGTGGCGCGCTCTATCGATCGGGTGCGGGAGGTCGACGATCCCGAGATCCTGAGGGTCGTCACCAGCTCCTCCGTCGCCTGCGCGCTGAGGTCCTAGCAGAGCGACGGACTGGCGGCGGGTCTTGGGGCCGAAGGTGGCGAAGCTCGGATCGGGTTCGGCACGATATTCGGGCGCGGCCCCGAGAGAGCTTCTCCGGGGGAAGCGATCGGCGAGGCCATGCGTTCTTCATTCGTGGGTCATGTCTGCCGAGTCATGCTCGCGGCACCCACGGGTAACGGCAGTGCAGGGATGGACCAGGCCAGCAACAGCGACCGGATCAAGTCGGCGGCCGCCGTCGCGGCCTTCCACGCGCTGCTCGGTTACGCATTCGTCACCGGTCTCGGCATTGATGTGACGCAGCGCGCATCGGAGACGCTGAGGCTGTTCAACATCATGGATCCCCCTCCTCCGCCGATCGAGGAGGTCATCCCGGCGGAGAAAAGAACCGAAGCGCCGGAGGGCGAGGCCTCGCCGCAGAATCTCAAGTCGAAAGCCACTCCGGTCGTCGCGCCCGAGCCCAAGGTCCGGCTGGAGGTGCCGCCACCAGTGGTTGCCGCGCCCGTGCCGGCGCAGGGCAGAGAGAGCTCGACCGGCGCGGCCCCCGTTCCCGGTCCGGGCACCGGCGCGGGCGGGATCGGCACCGGCACGGGCAGCGGTGGCCAGGGCGACGGCACCGGCGGCGGCGGCCTGAGGCAGCGGGCGCGGCTGTTGGAGGGCGAGTTGTACCGCCGGGATTATCCGCGGGCCGCGAGGCGCGCCGGCATCGGCGGCCGTGTGGTGGTGCGGATCGACATCGGCGCCAACGGCCGGGTCAGCCAGTGCAGCATCGTCCAGAGCAGCGGCAATGCCGACCTCGATGAAACCAGCTGCCGCCTGATCCAGCGCCGCTACCGCTACGCCCCGGCTCGCGATGCCGCCGGCCGGCCCGCTCCGGACTCGGTCCGTGAGGGCCATGTCTGGTTTACCGACCGTCCGCCCGATGGCCCGCCGCCTTCCTGATCTCAGTGCCGCGCGGCTCTCGCCCTCTTCTCCGCCCGCGCGGCCTTCTGCTTGCCGTAGCGGGTGGTGCGGGTGCCGGGCTTGCCGCTGATCGACTGGCCGCGCGGCATGGCGCGCTTCTCGGTGTCGGGGAGGCCCAATTCGTCGGCCTGGAGGCGGCGGATCTCGTCGCGGAGGCGACCGGCCTCCTCGAATTCGAGGTCGGCGGCGGCCTTGCGCATGCGCTGCTCGAGATCCTCGATGTACGCGCGCAGGTTATGCCCGACGAGATGCGGCGCCTCCTCGTCGCCCGTGTCGACCAGCACGGCGTCGCGCTGCGACACGTCTGCCAGAATGTCGCTGATGTTGCGCTTGATCGTGGTCGGTGTGATGCCGTGGGCGGCGTTATATTCTTCCTGTTTCTGCCGGCGGCGGTTGGTTTCGTTGAGGGCGCGCTCCATCGAGCCGGTGATGCGGTCGGCATAGAGGATGACGCGGCCCTCGACGTTGCGGGCGGCGCGGCCGATCGTCTGGATCAGCGAGGTCTCGGAGCGGAGGAAGCCCTCCTTGTCGGCATCGAGGATGGCGACGAGGCCGCATTCGGGGATGTCGAGGCCTTCGCGCAGCAGGTTGATGCCGACCAACACGTCATAGACGCCGAGGCGCAGGTCGCGGATCAGCTCGATGCGCTCCAGCGTCTCGACGTCCGAGTGCATGTAGCGGACGCGGAGGCCCGCTTCGTGGAGGAACTCCGTCAAATCCTCGGCCATGCGTTTGGTGAGCGTGGTGACGAGGGTGCGGTAGCCCTTCCGCGCCGTTTCCTTGGCTTCGTAGATCAGGTCGTCGACCTGGTCCTCGACCGGCTTGATTTCGACAGGCGGGTCGATGAGGCCGGTCGGGCGGATGACCTGCTCGGAGAAGACGCCGCCGGTCTGCTCCATCTCCCATGAGCCGGGCGTCGCCGAGACCGCGACCGATTGCGGGCGCATCGCGTCCCATTCGTTGAAGCGCAGCGGCCGGTTGTCGATGCAGCTCGGCAGGCGGAATCCATATTCGGCGAGCGTGATCTTCCGCCGGTGATCGCCCCGCGCCATCGCGCCGATCTGCGGCACCGTCTGGTGGCTCTCGTCGACGAACAGGAGCGCGTTCTCGGGCAGATATTCAAACAAAGTGGGCGGCGGCTCGCCGGGGAGGCGGCCGGTGAGGAAGCGGCTGTAATTCTCGATGCCGGCGCAGGAGCCGGTGGCGGCGATCATCTCCAGGTCGAAATTGGTGCGCTGCTCCAGCCGCTGCGCCTCCAGCAGCTTGCCTTCAGCCACCAGCTCCTTGAGCCGCTCGGCAAGCTCGTGGCGGATCGCCTCCATCGCCTGCTTGAGCGTCGGACCCGGGGTCACATAGTGGCTGTTGGCGTAGACCTTCACATAATCGAGGCTGGCGATCTTCTTGCCGGTGAGCGGATCGAACTCGACGATCTCCTCGATCTCGTCGCCGAAGAAATTGATGCGCCAGGCGGTGTCCTCATAGTGGGAGGGGAAGATCTCCAGATTGTCGCCGCGGACGCGGAAATTGCCACGCGCGAAGGCCTGGTCGTTGCGCTTGTACTGAAGCGCGACGAGCTTGCGGATGATCTCGCGCTGGTCCTCGGTCGCGCCTTTCTTGAGGCTGAAGACCATCGCCGAATAGGTCTCGACCGAGCCGATGCCGTAGAGGCAGGAAACGGAGGCGACGATGATCACGTCGTCGCGCTCCAAGAGCGCCCGGGTGGCCGAGTGGCGCATCCGGTCGATCGCCTCGTTCACCGAGCTTTCCTTCTCGATGTAGGTGTCGGAGCGCGGCACGTAGGCTTCGGGCTGGTAGTAATCGTAATAGCTGACGAAATATTCGACCGCATTTTCCGGGAAGAAGCTCTTGAACTCCCCGTAAAGCTGGGCGGCGAGGATCTTGTTCGGCGCGAGCACGAGCGCCGGGCGCTGCAGCTCCTCGATCACCTTGGCCATGGTGAAGGTCTTGCCCGAGCCGGTGACGCCGAGCAGCACCTGCGTCTGCTCGCCCTGCCGCATCTGATCGACGATCTCCGCGATCGCGGTCGGCTGGTCGCCGGCCGGCTCATAGTCGGAGACGATGCGCAAGCGCTTGCCGCCTTCGGCCTTTTCCGGCCGCTGCGGACGGTGGGGAACGAAATTCTCGCCGGTCTCCGGCTCTGCGAGGCCGGTTCTGATCGCTATCGCCATCGCTTCCATATGGTCATTCCGCCGCCGTCCCGCTAGCGTCACGGCAAGAACAACAGGGGGATAACTGAAAGATGCGCAGCCTGGTCCTGCTTCCTTTGCTTGCCCTTGCCGCCTGCTCGGGCGGCGGCGAGGATCCTACGGCTCAGAACAAGGCGAAGGCCGAAGCCGCCAAGAACCTGCAGCTCGCTGCCGGCCAGTGGCAGATCTCGACCGAGGTCACCCGCTTCGACAGCCAGGATAACGGGCCGCCCAAAATCAACACGCCGGTCGGCACCAAGCACGAGGCGAGCGCCTGCGTCGCCGAGGGCGAGGGCAAGAAGCCGGCCCCTGTCCTTCTCGCCGGGGATGAGGATTATGAGTGCGAATATGGCAGCTTCTACATGTCCAGCGGGACGCTCAACGCGCAGCTGAACTGCCGCCGCGACGGGCTTTCCGGCGAGATCAGGATGACGGTCGACGGCACCTATACGGCTGACAAGATCGACGCCGAGCAGAGCATCTCGACCTTCCTGTCGGGCACCGGCGACGTCACCATGCAGACCAAGCTCACCGGCCGCCACGCCGCCCCGGCCTGCGCGGCGGCGGGCGACGCCAAGGCGAGCTGAAGGTGATCACGGGCAGGCTGATCAAAACAGGGGCCATCCCGCTCCTGCCGCTCCTGCTCGGCGCGGCCGACGCGCAGCTCGCACCGGGTCTTTGGGAGGTGATCAACACGCCCGGCGTCGCCACTCTCGACGGGCGCGCATTGGAAGACCTGCCGCTGGGGCCGATCAAGACCCAGGAGATCTGCCTGACCCCCGACCAGGCGGCGGACCCCGCCCGCTTCTTCGCACGCGATACCGAGGCGGACTGCCGGATCACCAGCGCTACGATCGCCGGCGGCAGGATCGAGATCGTCGGCGCCTGCCCCAACTCCGAGGAAGGGAATGAGGGTGAAGTGACGCTGAGCGGCCGCTATGGCAGCGACAGCTACGAGATCGACTTTGCGACCAAGGCCGAGGATTTTCAGGGCGTGATGACGTTCAGCGGCAAGCTCACCGGCCGCCGCGTCGGATCATGCGGCGGCACCAGTTAACCGAACAGAGGAACCATGCGCTTCAAACTCCTGATCCTGGCGAGCGCCTTTGCCGCCGCCCCCGCCCTCGCCGCGCCGGATTTCTCGGCGGCGGTGAAGGCCGATTACGACCGGCAGCTCCGGGCGATGTTCGAGGATTTCCACAAGAATCCGGAACTGAGCTTCAAGGAGAATCGCACCGCCGGCATAATGGCGAAGCAGCTGCGCGCGGTCCCGGGCATGACCGTCACCGAAAAGGTTGGCGGCACGGGCGTGGTCGGCGTGCTGAAGAACGGGAGCGGGCCGACAGTGCTGGTCCGCGCCGACATGGACGGGCTGCCGCTCGAGGAGAAGAGCGGCCTTCCTTATGCCTCCGCCGCGAGGCAGACCGGAGTGGACGGCGTCGAGAACCCGGTGATGCACGCCTGCGGCCACGACGTGCACATCACGTCGATGGTCGGCACGGCGCGGCAACTCGCGGCGATGAAGGATCGGTGGAAGGGAACCGTCGTGTTCATCGTGCAGCCGGCCGAAGAGCGGGTCGGCGGCGCCAAGGCGATGATCGCGGACGGGCTCTACACGCGCTTTCCCAAGCCGGATTACGCGATCGCCTTCCACGTCGCGTCGGACCTGCCGACGGGCAAGGTCAGCGCGGCGGAGGGCATCCAGTATAGCTCGGCCGACAGCGTCGACATCATCGTCCACGGCGTCGGCGCGCACGGCGCGTCGCCCAACGCCGGCAAGGACCCGGTCTTCATCGGCTCCCAGATCGTAGTGGCGATGCAGGGCATTATCGGCCGCGAGATCGAGCCGCTGAAGCCGGCGGTGATCACGGTCGGCGCCTTCCACGCGGGCACCAAGCACAACATCATCTCCGACCGCGCCCACCTGCAGCTCACCGTCAGGGCCAATGACGAGCCGACGCGGGCGCAGCTGCTGGCCGCGATCAAGCGCACGGCGGAAGGGATCGGCCGCGCCAACGGCCTGCCCGAGAACAAGCTGCCCGAGGTGAAGGTCTCGGAAGGCACGCCGACCACGATCAACGATGCCGCGCTGGCCCGGCGACTCAATGCCGCCATGGCCCGCGACCTTGGCGCCGACGCGCTCGAGCCGTTCGTCCAGACCGGCATGGGCGCTGAGGACTTCGCCTATTTCGTCGAGCAGAAGCATGGCATCAAAGGCTATTACTTCGCCGTGGGCGGGACGCCACAGGCCGCGTTCGACGCCGAGAAAGCGGGCGGACCGCCGGTGCCGTCGCACCATTCGCCGCTGTTCAAGATCGATCCCGAGCCTTCGGTGCGCCTCGGCACCGAAGCGACGACCGTCGCGGTGCTCGACCTGCTGAAGCCGGGCGCCTCCGCGGCGGCCGGAAACTAGGAGAAAAAGAAGATGCGTCGACTGCTGCTGCCTTTCGCCCTTGCCGGCGCCCTCGCCGCCTGCGGCTCCGAGCCCGAGGCGGAGAAGAAGGGCGACATGACGGCCGAGGAAGTGGCGGACGAGCTCAGCGGCATGAAGATCGAGCCGGGCCAGTGGGAGGCGACGAACGAGATCCTCTCGGCGAGCGCGCCCGGCGTCCCCGCTGACGCGCTGAAATCGATGGTCGGTCAGAAGAGCACCGTCAGCAACTGCATCACGCCCGAGCAGGCGGCCAAGCCCAGCGCCAACTTCCTCGCCGCCCAGCAGAGCAACAATTGCACCTACCAAGACTGGAACATGGACGGCGGCAGGATGACCGGCACCATGACCTGCGAGGGCGGCGGCATGCCCGGCAAGGTAGTGATGAACATGAGCGGCGATTACGGCCCCACCGCCTACAACCTCGATATGGATATGAACACGACGGGGCTGCCGGGCGGCATGACGATGACGATCAAGGCGAAGACCACCGGCCGCCGGGTCGGCGAGTGCACGGCGACCTGAAATTCCTCCCCAGCAAAAGCTGGGGAGGGGGACCATGCGAAGCATGGTGGAGGGGAAATCGGGGTACGACCCTTCCACCACCCTTCGGGTGGTCCCCCTCCCCACGGCTTCGCCGCAGGGAGGAATGAAAGATGATCGGATATGCGACTGTAGGGACGAACGATCTCGACCGCGCCCGCGGGTTCTTCGACGCATTGTTCGGCACGATCGGGGCGAGCCGGAAGATCGAGCTGCCGCACGGCTTCACCCTTTACGGCACGAGCATGGGCCGGCCCGGCGTGGTGGTGACGCCTGCCTATGACGGCAAGCCCGCGACGCCGGGCAACGGCAACATGATCGCAATTCCCGTGGACAGCCGCGACAAGGTCGACGCGTTCCACGCCAAGGCGCTGGAGCTCGGCGGCAGCGACGAAGGTGCGCCTGGCCTGCGCGGCCCCGAAGGCGACAAGGCCTTCTACGGCGCCTATTTCAGGGACCTCGACGGAAACAAGTTCTGCGTCTTCCGGATGGGCCCGGCCGACGCTTGACGATCAAAGTGGCGGCACCCGGAAGGTTCGCCCGACCTCCGTCGCCACGAAGCGCTCCGGCGCGATCCCCCGCTCCCGCTTCAGCCGTTCGAGCCGCTGCGGCGGATCGTTGATCGGCTCGAAGGTGAGCTGGAAGGTCCCCCAGTGGATGCCGAGCGCGCGGGTCGGCTTCAGCGCCTCAAAGATGCGCACCGCCTCTTCCGGGTTGATGTGGTTGGTCTTCATGAAATCGCGCGGCTCGTATGCGCCGATCGGGATCATGGCGAGCCGGAACGGGCCGCGACGCGCAGCCTCCTGAACCCATGTTCCATCGCCCCAACCGGTGTCGCCGGCGAAGAAGATGTTGCCGCCCGGCAGGACCACGGTGAAGGCGGACCAGAGCGCCCTATTGCGGTCCGTGCCCCAGCGAGAGCCCCAATGGTGGTTCCGCTCTGCGATGACGGCACCGCCCTCGAAGGCCCGCTTCTGGTTCCAGTCGAGCGCGACCGACTCCACGCCGACGTTCCGAAGGATCGTATCGTTGCCGAGGCTGGTGACGATCAGCGGCCGATCGCGCTGCCAAAGCCGCCTGAGCGTCGGCAGGTCCATATGGTCGTAATGATTGTGGCTGATGAGAACGATGTCGATCTTCGGCAGCCGCTCGAAGGCGACGCCAGGCGCCCGAGCCCGCCGGGGGCCGACGAAGGAGAATGGCGAGGCGCGCTCGGACCAGATCGGATCGGCGAGGATGTTGAGCCCCTGCGTCTGCACCAGCACCGTCGCATGGCCGATCCAGGTGACGAGCATCTCGTTGCCCTCGACGCGCAGGGGCGGGACAGTCTGCGTCACCGCCACCCGCTCCGGCCACTCGGCGCGGCCGCCGCTGATGAAGCGGCTTAGGAAGCCTCTTCGCCCGCTCGTCTGTGCCGCCGGCTCCGGTCCCTGGCTGCCGGGATTGAAGAAGTGCTGGCCGTCATAATGGCTGCTCGGCGGGCCCCGATAGTAGATGCGATCGAGGAAGGGCGGGATCAGCGTCGGAGCGAGGCAGATGGCGATCACGACGAACAGGAGGACCGTGCCGATCCACTTCAGGATGGTGCGCATGGCGGCGGCTCCTGACCGATGTTGATCTCGGCGGCAAGTTGCGCGACCAGTGAGGCATGCCCTATTCGGACGAGCAGATCGGCGCCTATTTCGCTCGCATCCGGGCGCGGGAGGCGACCAGCAGCCTCGGCGCGCTCGCCGAGATCCAGCGCGCGCACCGACTGGCGATCCCGTTCGAAAATCTCGACATATTGCTCGGCCGCGGTGTCAGCCTCGACCCGCAGGCGCTGTTCGACAAGCTCGTGACGCGGCGGCGGGGCGGCTATTGCTTCGAGCAGAATGCGCTGCTGCTCGGCATGCTGCAGGCGCTTGGGTTTGAGGCGCGGCCGCTGCTCGCCCGGGTCTGGCTCAACGTCACTGAGACACCGCCGCGCACCCACACCCTCAATCTCGTCCACGTCGAGGGCGAGGACTATATCGCCGATGCGGGTTTCGGCGGCAGCTATGTGCCGCCGATGCCGCTGATCGCCGACGAGGTGGCGCAGACCGACGACGGCGCCCGCCACCGGCTGGTGCGGGCGGGCGAGCATGGCTGGATGCTCCAGCGCGACGTCGGTAGCGGCTGGACGCGGCAATACAGCTTCGCCACCGAGAAGGTCTGGACCGCGGACCTGGAGGCGGCGAACCACTGGACGGCGACGCGGCCGAACACGCGCTTCACGACGCTTCGGATCGTGTCGGGGACGCTGCCCGACGGCCATGTCGCGCTCACCGGTACGGCGCTGACCGTCACCCGGAAGGGAGTGGCGGAGACGCGGGAGATCGGGGATCCGGACGAATATCGGCGGGTCCTGCGTGAGAGCTTCGGCCTGGAGCTTTCGGCGCAGGAGGTGGACGGGCTGGGGCTATTCTAGCGCGCGACCTGGAAGCCGGCGGGGGCGCCCTGCTCGGGATGCTCCTCATGATATTTGTCGAGGATGAGGCTGACCTTGCCGGGCGCGGCGGCACCGCAATCGAGCGGCCAGGCATCGACCAGCGAGCCATAGGCGCCGACGCCGGCCGCCGTCCTGGTGCCGATCGCGGGGGCGCGGCCATCGGCGCAGCGCAGCCGCGCGAGATAGGCGCGCTCGCCCTCCGGCCCGGCGACGCGAACCGGATTCTCCAGGGTGCCAAGCGGATGGGCGGCAGCGGCGGCGATCGCCTGCTCCAGCGCCGCATCCGAATTGCCGGCGCCGATCCCCTCGAGCAACGCGCGCGGCGCCGGCGATTCCTCGCGCGGAGGCTGCTGGGCGGTGGCGGTGGTGGCGGTGATGACGGCGGCGGCGAGGACGAGGACGCGATACTTCATGGCGTTGTGCTTAGCCGACGCCTCAATGGAAGTCGCGGGTCTTCTGGCGGACGATTGTCTCGGGATCGGCGCCCGTGCGGAAGGGTGGGTGGTAGGAGTCCCGGACCCTCTTCTCCCAATCGCGTTCGCCGCGATCGGGCGAGCCGCCATGAGTGGCGCCGTCGCCCGGCCCGGGCCGGTGCGGAAAATCGCGTTCGCCGACGGTGCGCAGCAGCGGCGTATAATCCTCGATCCGGTCGGCGATGACGTGGATCACCCGCCCTTCTTTCTGGACCGTGCCCTTGATGCTGATCATGGCCGAGGAGAGCACGACCCGGCGCTGCGCCTCGAACCGGTCGGGCCAGATGATGCCGTTGGCGATGCCGGTCTCGTCCTCGATGGTGATGAAGAGGACGCCCTTGGCCGAGCCCGGCTTCTGGCGGACGAGGATGATGCCGGCCACCTCGACCTTGCGGCCGTCCTTCACATGCTCGAGGTCCGAGCAGCGGATGATGCCGCGCCGCTCGAGCTCGGATCGAAGAAAGGCGAGCGGGTGATCGCGCAAGGTGAGCTGGGTGGAATGATAATCCTCCACCACCTCGCGCCCCGCCGTCATCGGCTTGAGCTTGACCTGAGGCTCGCGCTCGGCCTCGCGGGCATTGGCATGGGCAAATAGCGGCAGCTGCTTCTCGCCGAGGCCTCGCACCTGCCATAATGCCTCTCGACGATTGAGGCCGAAGCCGTGAAACGCGTCCGCATCGGCCAGCCGCTCCAGCGCGGCGACCGGTACGCCGGAGCGCAGCCAGACATCTTCAATGCTGCGGAACAGTCCTGAGGCTCGAGCCTTCAGAATTTCCTCAACGTGGATGGCGGCCAGGCCGCGCACGACGCGCATGCCCAGGCGAACCGCCAAAAAACTTTCCGTGTCTGCCTTCTCCAGGCTGCAATCCCAGGAGCTGGCGTTGATGCAGGGCGGGCGAACCTCCACGCCATGCTCGCGCGCATCCCGGACGATCTGAGCGGGGGCGTAGAAGCCCATCGGCTGCGCGTTCAGCAGCGCGCAGCAGAAGATATCGGGATGATGGCACTTCATCCACGATGACGCGTAGGCGATCTTGGCGAAGCTGGCGGCGTGGCTTTCCGGGAAACCGTAGGAGCCGAAGCCCTCGATCTGCTTGAACGTCCGTTCGGCAAAGTCGCGCGCATAGCCGCGCGCGATCATGCCGTTGATGAGCTTGTCCTGGAACGCGCCGACACCGCCGGTGAACTTGAACGTCGCCATCGACCGCCTGAGCGCGTCGGCCTCGGCCGCGGTGAAGCCGGCGCCGACGATCGCCACCTTCATCGCCTGCTCCTGGAAGAGCGGCACGCCGAGCGTCTTTTCCAGCACCTCGCGCAGCTCGGGCTTGGGATAGTGTGGCTTCTCCTTGCCCTCGCGGCGGCGCAGATAAGGATGGACCATGTCGCCCTGGATCGGACCGGGACGGACGATCGCGACCTGGATGACGATGTCGTAGAATT
This sequence comes from Allosphingosinicella sp., assembly GCF_059502505.1. Taxonomy (NCBI): domain Bacteria; kingdom Pseudomonadati; phylum Pseudomonadota; class Alphaproteobacteria; order Sphingomonadales; family Sphingomicrobiaceae; genus Allosphingosinicella; species Allosphingosinicella sp. The sequence goes on along the minus strand of NZ_JCACEU010000014.1, from coordinate 707,503 downwards.
TGCGCGGCTTCAGTCGCGGCAGCATGCTCATCTGAGCGCGGCTCTCGATCTGGAAGACGCCCAAAGTGTCCGCCTTGCAGATCATGTCGTAGACGACCGGATCGTCACGCTGGAGCGCAGGTGAGGCGAGGTCCATGCTGATGCCCTTGTGCGCGGCGAGCAGATCGAAAGCGCGGCGCATGCAGCCCATCATGCCGACGCCGAGCACGTCGACCTTCATGAACTTCAGCTCTTCGATGTCGTCCTTTTCCCATTCGATCACCTGACGGTCGACCATCGCGGCAGGCTCGATTGGAACGAGGTCGGCCAGCCGGTCGCGGGTGAGCACGAAACCACCGGGATGTTGGCTGAGGTGGCGCGGCGTCCCGATCAATTGCCGGGCGAGGTCGAGGGTCAGGGCCAGCCGGCGATCGCCGGGATCAAGGTTGAGGCTGGCGGCGTGCTTCTCGCTGACGCCTTCGTCGGACCAGCCCCAGACCTGACCGGCGAGCGCTCCCGTCACATCCTCCGGAAGCCCCAGCGCCTTGCCGACCTCCCGGACCGCGCCGCGTGCGCGGAAGCGGCTGACGACGGCGGTCAGCGCGGCATGCTCCCGGCCATAGGTGCGGTAGATCCACTGGATCACCTCCTCGCGTCGCTCATGCTCGAAATCGACGTCGATGTCGGGCGGCTCGTCACGCTCGGGCGAGATGAAGCGCTCGAACAGCAAGGTGTGCTTGATCGGATCGATCGAAGTGATGCCGAGCACGAAGCAGATCAGCGAATTGGCGGCCGATCCGCGCCCCTGGCAGAGGATGCTCTGGCTCCTGGCATAAGCGACGATCGAATTGACGGTGAGGAAATAGGGCGCGTAGCCCATCCGTCGCACCAGCCGGAGCTCATGCTTCAGCAGCCTCTTATAGCGCCGCGGCGGTGCATAGCCGCCGAACTTCGCCCGCAGCGCCTGATTGGAGAGCCGCTCCAGCGCCTGCTGCGGGGTGCGGCCGCTCATCACCAACTCGTCCGGATATTGGTAATCGAGCTCGCGCAGCGAGAAGGTGCAGCGCTCGGCGATGGCCTTGGTCGCAGCAGTCGCGTCCGGATATCTTCCGAAGCGGCGCTGCATTTCATCGGGGCCCTTGAGGTGCCGGTCGGCGAAGCGCTCACGACGGAAGCCGAGCTCGTCGATCGTGCATTTCTCGCGAATGGCGGTGACCACGTCCTGCAGCATGCGCCGATCGGGCGTGTGGTAGAGTATGTCGCCCGTGGCCAGCGGCGTCAGTCCGAAGCGGCGGGCGAGTTCGGCCGTGCGATGCAGACGAAGCGCATCGCCCGGGCGGCGATGATGGGTAAGCGCGACATGGCCGTCAGCGCCGAAGATCTCCGCCATCATCGAAAGCTCGGCTTCGCCCGGTTGGCCGAGATCCGGGACCAGCGCCGCGACGAGACCTTTGGCGTAGGCCGCCACATCCTCCCAATAGAGGAAGCATTGTCCCTTCTGTCCCCGTTGAGCATCGGCACGGCTCTTGCCGACGGTCAGCAGCCGCGTCAGGCGCGACCAGGCGGCGCGATCCTCCGGCCACACCAGGATCGATGCCGCGTCGACCAGATCGAGCCGGCAGCCGGCGATCAGGCGACAGCCGGTCGCCTTGGCGGCGATCAGCGCCCGGACGAGACCGGCGACGCTGTTGCGATCGGTCACGCCAAGGGCGTCATAACCGAGCAGCTTCGCCGCCGCGAACAGCTCGTCGCTGGACGAGACGCCGCGCAGGAAGCTGAAATGGGTGGTGACCTGGAGCTCGGTATACATGTTCAGCCGAACAGGCCGTGCAGGTGCCAGCTGAGATCACCGCTACGCGGATCGACGGCGTCGCCGCGGCGGAACAGCCAGAAGCGTGCGCCGGTCACGTCCTCCACCTGGAAATAGTCGCGGACGGCATCGCGCTCGGCGGAGCCGCGCCACCATTCGCCCTGGATGCGCTCGGGGCCGTCGCCGCGAGTGACCTGGTAGGAGCGGCCGCGCCAGGTGAAGCGCTTCGGCACGCCGTCGGGCAGCAAGGCGAGCACGCCCTCCACCCGTTCCGGTGGATCGAGCAGCCGTGTCGGGCGCGGCCATCGGGGCCACCTAAAAGGGTTTTGCGCCATCGGGTCGGTGCGGCGGACGCTGCGTTCCGGAACGTCGCTCTCGACCGCGGCAAGGCGGAAGATCCGCCGCAAGCCGAGCCGCGTGGCAAGCCGGTCGACCAACTGAGCGAGGTCCGCGGCTTGTTCCTTGCCGGAGAGTTCGGACGGCACCGGCTGAGGAGCAAGCGGATCGACCCGCTCGGCCACCAGCCGCATGGCCTCGATGCCGAAGCCGGGCTCGATCTGGTCCAGCCGGGTGGCCATCAGGCGCACGATGTGATCGGCATCGCGGCTCGGCCGGGCCAAACCGATGGCGACCCGCTGGTCGACCGCGTCGATGCGCGTGAGCGTAAGCGAGACGAGCCGAGCGCCCAGGTGCCGAGCTGTCAATTGCACGCATAATTCCGCCACCAGATTGGACATGGCCAGAGCGATCGGCTCCGCGGTGAGCAGAGGCTCGACGAAGCGGCAATGGGCGAGCGGCGCCTCGGCCGGCACGAGCTGGTCGATCGGCTGGGCACGCGCGCCGAGCGCTTCGTCGAGGCGGATCGCCACCGCCTGGCCGAAACGGCGCACGAGCGGGGCACGCGGCAGGGCGGCGAGCGCCCCGATATTGTCGATGCCCAGCCGCCGCGCAGTTTCAGCCGCGGCCGTATCGAGCCCCAAGGCGGAGAGCGGCAGACGCTCGATCGCCTTAGCCGATTGCCCCGGCGGGCAGATGGCCACCGGCCGGGCAGAGCATCTGGCGATTGCCTGTGCCGCCGCCGCGGTGTCGGCGATCGCGACACGGGCGCCGAAGCCGAGATAGCGGCAAAGCTTGAGCATTCGTCGCGCCAGGCGCTCCTCACCGTCGAACAGATGGGCGGAAGCGCCGATGTCGAGTAGCAGCCCCTCGCCCGGGGCGACGGCAACCTGGGGCGTCCAGTGCCTGGCGGCATGGCGGGCGAGGCGATCGAGGTCGGCGGCGACGCCTTCAGGATCCGCCGGGCGGATGACAAGGCCCGGCACCAGCGCCCGCGCCTGAGTGAGCGGCATGCCTGCGGAAAGGCCGAGCGCCTCTGCGGTGGGGCAGACATGAGCCAGGACGACACGCTGGCCGACGCGCTCGGTGATGACCATGGGGGGCCCGCCGGTCTCGGCCGGATCGTCCTTCTCCGCCTCTGAGGCCGCAGAACCGACCGCGCGGGCCACGAAGCCGCCCAATGTGCGCCCCTGCTGCCAGAAGGCGCCCTCGAGATCATAGACCGGGCGACCGGGAGGCGCGGCCTCGTCGGACGGTGCCGGGCGAAAGGGATGCGGCAGGCTTTCGCTGCGGCGGCCGAGCTCGCGCACAGGCGGGCGCTGATGGAGCGGCAAGGTCTCGATCTGGGCGAGGATCGCCGCCTTCTGCGCGCGCTTGCGGGCAAGCCGCTGATCGAGCCACTCGTCGGTTCCCGCGTCCCGGGCCCAGTGCGCACCGGGCCGCCAGCCGCCAGCCTCCACGGAGGAATGATCGGCCGGTTGTCCAGCCTCAATCAGCTTTGCGGGCGTCTGACGCGCCTTTTCCTCCTGGCCAAGCCTCTCTCTTAGAGCGAGGAGCTTGGCCCGCTCCTTGGCATTTTCAGGCCATCGGGCATCCGGCCACCATGGCTCCTCCTGCGGCGCTGAAGCCGGGGGCCTAGGCTGCGCGTCTTGCCGCGGCCGCTCGGTCTGCCGTATTCGCTCGATCGCCAAATTCGGCAGGTAGAGCGAGGCAACCCGTCGCATCGCAGGACTCCATCATCCAGTCATGGGGCTCGCCGCCGCGCTGGCGGACGAGGGTGAGGCGCCAGCGGGGGCGGCCGATGCCTTCCACCGGCAGGGGCGATGACGGCGCAGAGGCGATCCGCCAGCGCGTCACCGCGGACGAAGGCAGCGCCAGCGGGTCCTCTCCACTCCGCTTCCAGCGCTTCAGCATCAAGGCGGTCGTGCCGCCCTCCTCCGCGGCCAGCTGCAAGCGGCGGGTGGAGGCCATCTGGACGCGGCCGACCTCTCCCACCACGGCGGCGAGGCCGCGGTGGCGAAGGCCCTCCTCCATCACCGCGAGTACATCCTCGTCGCGGCCGCATTCGGCATAGATGACCTGGCCCGGCCCAAGCCCCGCCTGGGCGATGCCAGGCGCGAACAGGTCGCGGCGGCTGAACGCCCAGAGCACGTCGCCCGTGGCCCCGGCACGCCGGGCCGCGATGCCGGCAATGAACAGGGTCGCGGCGGCATCGTCGCTGAGTTCAGGCGTGGCGCCGGTCACCTCGTGCAGCGCCGCGACGGCAAGCCCGCCGCCGGCCATCCGCGCATCGATGGACTCGATGCCGAAAGGCAGGCAGTCGCGTGCCCGCTCGCCGCCCGCCGATTCGATCGCCCGCACCTCGGCGCGCAAGGCGGCAAGGCGTTCGGATTGGGCAGGCGACAGGGCAGGCATAGCGACTCACAAGACTCGTCTGTTCCTATTATGTTCCTCTTACATTCATCCGGAGTCAACGTGCCTGTGGCGAGAAGAACAGCCTGCACCCGCACTTGCGGTCTTCCACGCTCGACAGCCGCGCCTAAATTGGTGAAGCCGATCCGATGAATTTCCTCCGCACCTGTTTCCTCACCTTGCTCCTGCTCGTCGGCGCTCCCGCCTCGGCCGAGGGAGACAGCAGCTGGTTCTACAAGGGCAGCGACGTTCCGCCCGATCCGGCCTGGACGTTCGGCACGCTGCCCAACGGCCTGCGCTATGCGGTGCGGCGCAATGCGCTGCCGGAAAAGCAGGTGTCCGTGCGGGTGCGGATCGCCGCCGGCTCGCTCCACGAGCAGGATCATGAGCGCGGCTGGGCGCACTTCATCGAGCATATGGCGTTCCGCGGCACCAAGGGCTTCGGCGACGGCGAGGGGCGGCGGATCTGGCAGAAGCTCGGCGCCAATTTCGGCAGCGACAGCAATGCGTCGACCAGCCCGACCCAGACCGTCTACCAACTCGACCTCCCCCGCGCCGACGAAGCGAGCCTCGACACCAGCCTCGGCGTGCTGTCCGAGATGGTCGACACCGCCTTGTTCGACCCGACGATTCTGGAGGCCGAGCGCAAGGTCATACTGGCGGAGAAGGGCCGCCGCTCCGAGCTCGCCACCCGCATGCTAGAGGCGAGCTGGCCGGTCTTCTACGCCGGCCTCAAGATTGCCGACCGCGACACGATCGGCACCACCGAGACGCTGCAGAAGGCGACGCCCGAAGGCATGCGCGCCTTCTACGAGCGCTGGTACCGGCCGGAGCGGGCGACCGTGATCATGGTCGGTGATGCCGATCCCGCGATTATGGAAAGGCTGATCGCCAAGCATTTCGGCGGCTGGCAGGGCACCGGCCCCGCGCCCGCCGAGCCCGATTACGGCCGCATCGCAGAGCCCGAAGCGCGCGCCGCCTCGCTCGCTTATCCTGGCGCGCCTTACGCAGGCTCGGTCATGTGGCTGCGGCCCTATGTCGAGACGCCGAACACCAAGGCCGTCGAGCGGATCGACCTCGCCCGTTCGCTCGCCGCCCGCATCCTCAACCGCCGGCTCGAAGCCAAGGCGCGAGGCGAGGCGGACTTCGTCAACGCTGCGGTAGTCGAGAACCAGACAGCGGGCATGGCCGATTACACCCAGATCTCCGTCACCGCGCGCGAAGGCAAGTGGCGCGAGGCGCTGGCCCAGAATTTCGCGATCATCGCCGATGCGCTGCGGGCACCCCCGAGCGAGGCGGAGATCGCGCGCGAGATGAAGAACCTGAAGGCCACGGCCGCTTCCGGGGTCGCCGGAGAGGCCACCGTCAAGTCGCAGCAGCGCGCCCAGCAGATGGTGAACGCGATCAGCCGCAACAGCATCGTCACCACGGCGGCGACCATCCAGGCGGTGATCGACGAACTCGAGCCCGAGATGACGCCGCAACTGGTGGGCGAGGCGATGAGGGGCCTGTTTGCGGGATCCGGCCCGCGCTTCGTGCTGCTCGCGCCGCAGCCGGTCGAGGGCGGCGACGCGGCGGTCGCGACTGCCTTGGCGATGGCCGAAAAGGCCGCGCCGGCCGCGCGCGAGGCGGAGCGGCTGGTCAGCATGGACAACCTGCCGCCGCTCGGGCCGCCCGGCCGCGAGGTGTCGCGCCAGCGGATCGAGGACCTCGACGTCACCATCGTCCGCTTCGCCAACGGCTCCAGCCTGATCTTCAAGCGCACCGAGTTCGAGCGCGGCTCGGTCGGCGTGCAGGTCCGCTTCGGCAACGGCCTGGTCGGCCTGCGTCCGGACCAGCCGTCGCTGGCATGGCTCGGCGGCCTCGTTGGCCCGTCCGGCCTCGCCGATCTCAACCTCGACGGCATGGAGCGGCTGATGACCGGGCGCCGGATGGGCCTGAGCTTCTCGGTCGGCGAGGACGCGTTCGAGCTGCAGGGCGTGACCAACGGCCAGGATCTCGACGACCAGCTGCGGCTGCTCGCGACCAAGCTCGCCTATCCGCGCTGGGACGCGCCGCTCTTCGCCCGCTTCAAGACCGGCGCGCTGGAGAGCTACGACCTGAGCTTCGCCTCCGCCACCTCACGCGCGGGGCGCGAGCTTGGCGGCTTCACGCGCGGCGGCGACGAGCGTTGGGCGCCGGTCGAGAAAGCGGAGATCGCCCAGGCCGAGCTCAAGGACCTGCAAAGCTATTTCACGCCCCTGCTCGCCACCGGGCCGATCGAGGTGGTGATCGTCGGCGACGTCGACCTCGAAACCGCAGCCGCCGCGGTCGCGAAGACAATCGGCGCGCTACCGGCGCGCGGAGCGGCGGAGATCCCGTCTAATGCGCGCGCGGTGCGGCCGCCGCAGCCGAGCCCGAAGCCCAAGACCTTCACCCACGAAGGCGATCCGGACCAGGCCTTCGCGGTGATCGGCTGGAACACGTTCGGCGGCATCGACCGGCGCAGGGAGCGGCGGGCGCTGAGCCTTGCCGCCAATATCCTCCAGGCGCGGCTGTTCGAGCGGGTGCGGGAGGCTGAAGGCGCGACCTATTCGCCGAGCGCGATCGCGACATCCTCGGAGGAGCTGCCGGACTGGGGCATCTTCTACGCCGCCGTGGAGGTGAAGCCCGAAAGCGCCGGCACCTTCTTCCGGATCGCGCGCGAGGTGGTCGCGGAGCTGGCGGCCAAGCCGGTGACCCCGGAAGAGTTCGAGCGCGCCAAGAACCCGGTGATCACCGGAATCGAGCGGCGGCTCAAGACCAACGCCTATTGGATGAGCGCGCTCGAGGATTTCGTCAGCCAGCCGGAAATGATCGAGGTCGCCCGCACTTTCGAGAGCGACTATGCGGCAATGACCGCCGAGGACCTGCGCGCGGCGGTAGCGGCTCATGTCGCCGATGGCGGCGACTGGTCGATGCTGGTTCTTCCCGCTAAACAGGCGGCCGGTGGCAAGTAGCAGCGCACAGATCACGGCGCCCACGCCGGCGCCCGCTCCGGCGACCGGGACGAAACCCGGCAAGGCCAAGAGCTGGGGCCCACTGAGGCTCCAGCAGCAGCCTTTCTTCGAGGACAAGAACCGCGCCTTCTGGATCCTCCAGTCCGCCGGCTGGGCAGGCTATTTCGTGCTCCGCACCCTGAGCGGCATCGCCAATGCGATGGGGTGGAGCTACGTCATCCACACCGCTTTGCTCACCGCCACCGGCTATTCGATCACCCTCCTCATCGCGGCCTCCTACCGGCGGTTGATCAAGCTCCGGCCGATCATAACCTGGGCGATCTCGATCGCCCTGGTGCTGCTCGCCTCGGCGGGCTTTTCGGCGATCGAGACGTGGAGCTACGCCACCTTCCTCAGCCCCGGATCGCGGCCGGGCGGGCTCCAGTTCTTCAGCTCGATTCTGCTCACCTTCTCGCTGCTCGCCGCTTGGTCGGCGCTCTATTACGGCATCAATTATTATCTGCTGCTGGAAGAGCAGACGGACCAATTGCTGCGGCTCGAGCACCAGGCGAGCTCCGCGCAGCTGGCGATGCTGCGCTACCAGCTCAATCCGCACTTCCTGTTCAACACGCTCAATTCGATCTCGACCCTCGTCCTGCTGAAGCAGACCGAACGGGCGAATGCGATGCTTTCGCGCCTGTCATCCTTCCTTCGCTACACATTGGTGAACGAGCCGACCGGACAAGTGACGGTCGAGCAGGAGGTGGAGACGCTGAAACTGTATCTCGAGATCGAGAAGATGCGCTTCGAGGACCGCATGAGGCCGCGCTTCGAGATCGATCCGGCGGCGGCGCGGGCGCGACTGCCGTCGCTGCTGCTCCAGCCTTTGGTCGAGAATGCGATCAAATATGCGGTGACGCCGCAGGAGGAAGGCGCCGACATCGCCGTCGAGGCGCGCAAGATGGGCGACAGGGTGGTTCTGACGGTGCAGGATACCGGTCCGGGGGCGGACAGCGGCTATACGCAGCGGGCGGAGCTGTCGACCGGAGTCGGTCTGGCGAATATTCGCGACCGTCTGGCGCAGGCCTATGGCGCCGACCATCGTTTTGAGACTCAAACGAACGTTCAGGGGGGCTTCAGCGTTACGATCGAAATCCCGTACCAAATCCAGTCCGAGGAAGTGAAATGACCATTCGTACCATTCTGGTCGATGACGAACCCCTTGCCATCCAGGGCCTGAAGCTCCGGCTTGAGCGGCACGAGGATGTGGAGATCGTCGAGACCTGCTCGAATGGCCGCGAGGCGATCCGCGCGATCAAGACGCACAAGCCGGACCTCGTCTTCCTCGACATCCAGATGCCGGGCTTCGACGGATTCTCGGTGATCCAGGGGCTGATGGAGGTCGAGCCGCCGCTCTTCGTCTTCGTGACGGCCTATTCAGACCACGCGATCCGCGCCTTCCAGGCGCAGGCGACCGACTATCTGATGAAGCCAGTCGAGGAGGAACGGCTCGCCGACACGCTCGACCGCATCCGCCAGCGCCTCGCCGAGAAGCGCGGCGTCGAGGAGGTCGGGCGGCTCAAGGAGGTTCTGGCCGAGGTCGCCCCCGAAGCAGTCGACAGCGTCAGCGAGGGCGGCGATGAGGCGCACAGCTCGAACCGCTACGAGAAGCTGATCAACATCAAGGACCGCGGCCAGATCTTCCGCGTCGACGTCGACACGATCGAGAAGATCGACGCCGCCGGCGACTATATGTGCATCTACACCGGCGACAACACGCTCATCCTCCGCGAGACGATGAAGGACCTCGAGAAGCGCCTCGACCCGCGCCGCTTCCAGCGCGTCCACCGCTCGACGATCGTCAACCTGGACCTCGTCCGCCAGGTGAAGCCCCACACCAACGGCGAATGCTTCCTGGTGCTGGATTCAGGCAGTCAGGTGAAGGTCAGCCGCTCCTATCGGGACGTGGTGGCGAGGTTCGTTCACTGATCAGCCCGCCGGTCGACGAAGGCCCTGTCGCGCTCGTCGCCTGAAGGATCGGGTTTGTCGAATATGAACACGATGAATCCGGCCGCGCGTTAAGCATCGCCGCGTTACTTACCGGCCTCAGCATGAGCGGGCGACGCGATGCGCGTCGCTTAGACGAACGGACCATGTGCGTCCGCTTGTCCGCTGCCTGGCGCCCTGTGCAGCTTGACGTCCCACCAACGAACATGCCGCGCCGCGACGGCGCGAGGCGAGCAGTCGCCCAGGGGGAGAGAATGCAATGAACAGGTGCGTGTTCGTCGTGGCGGCACTGCTGGCGCTTCTCCCCAATTCCGCACCCGCGCAGCTCTCCAGGCAGCAGCCTGTCGCAGCATCGAACCCGACGCATTTCATCGTGTTCAACAAGCCGGGGCCGCAATGGGAGAAGCGCGGCGAGTTCGTCGACCATGCCCGACAGCATCGGGATCTTTACGAGCGGATGGCCGGGGAGGGTTCGATCATCGCCGGGGGCGCACTGGCAGGCGATCCGTTGCTGGCAATGTCGGTGTTCCGCACCGACGTCGACCGCGCGAGGATCCGGGCAGCCCTTGAAGCCGATCCCCTCGTCCAGGCCGGCGTAACGGCCCTCGAATATCAGGAATGGTGCGTGGATCTCGGTCGCCTCAACAATGTCCGTCCCCGGATCGCGTTCCGCGGGTTGACGGAGAGAGAGCTGCACGAAGCGAAGATGCCGTGATCCTCCTTGGCCGAGGCACCTAGTGCCCACCTGATCGTTTCGCTAAACCGAAACCTCCTCGGAACAGGCGCGGACGATGCTGACACTGCTCATCCTTCTCCAGGCGGCCGCTGCGCAGGCGCCGGACATCGAGCTCAACGCCAACGTGCGGGCGCGGTCGGTGACGATCGAGAAGCAGGGGGATGCGAGGCTCACGGTGACGACCGAACCCGACGGCGGCAATGTGGTGGACGTGCAGGCGCCCAAGGCGAACGGCCGCAAAACCCTGCGCAACGTCGAGGTGAACGTGCGGGCCGAAGCGCGCATCGCGGACCCGCTGAATGCGCAGAACAATAATCCCGAGCAGGCGGAAACCGCGCCGCCTAAATAACGTTGAGCCTCCGTAACAGGAGGGATGCCCATGCGTAAATTTGCTGCCCTTGCAGCCACTGCGGCCGCACTTTCAGTGGCGGTGCCGGCCGAAGCTCAAAATCGGGATCGCCGGCAGGCTCAGCCCGGCCAATCGACGCCGCTCGCCATGCAGGCGATGCAGGGGGGCCAGGCACCGGACGTGCTGCTCGATGTGCCGAATCTTTCGGTCGACGAGATCAATCTGGAGGTGAACAATCTCCAGGTGCATATCGCCCTCGACGCGCGGCTCGCCAACCTACTGAAGCTCACGGCAGGCGCGGACGCGTCGATCGATCAGGTGAAGATCGGCATCAAGGGCGTCCAGGCGACCGCGACGTTGGTCGTGCGGCTCGAGAATGTCCGGGCGATCATCGAACGGACGCTGCAGACGCTGGACAACAATCCCCAGATCGTGACGCAATTGCTCTCCACCGTCGACAATACGGTGGGCACTGTCGGCGGCGTCGCCAACAATGCGCTGCCGGTGGTGGGTGGTGTCGCCAACAATGCCGTCAACACTGTCGGCGGCGTTGCGAACAACGCCCTGCGCAACGGCTCATTGCTCAATCTCGGCGCCGCAGGGCTGAGCGAGGTTTCGCGCACCGTCAACAGCGCCGGCAACACGGTGCGGCGCGTGCGGGACCGCGGCGGACAGCTGCTCGAGGTCGTGACCGACACGGCCGGCCGCATCCTCTCTTCGCGGCCGGTCAGCCAGTAGGCGCTTTCGCCGCAAGGAACGGGACGGCATGATCGCCTGGAGCTGCTCAAACAAGCGGCTCCAGGGAGGCAAATCATGAGCGACAAGGCAGGCGCGTTCCGGGCGCTGCACGTGAAGGGCGATCCGCTCGTCCTCTTCAACATCTGGGATGCCGGCAGCGCGCGCATCGTCGCGGAGGCGGGTGCGAAGGCGATCGGCACCGGCAGTTGGTCGGTGGCGGCAGCCCAGGGCTTCGATGACGGCGAGCAACTGCCGCTCGAGCTGGCGATCGCCAACATCCGCCGGATCACCGACGCGGTCGAGCTGCCGGTCACGATCGACCTCGAAGGCGGCTACGGACGGGAGCCGGAGCGTGTTGCAGACAGCGCACGGCAGGCGCTCGAAGCAGGCGCCGTCGGCTGCAATCTCGAGGATCGGATCGTCCGCGGCGGCGGCCTCTATCCGATCGAGGAGCAGTGCGCGCGGCTCGCCGGAGCGCGATCAGCCGCGCCGGCCGAACGCTTCTTCATCAATGCGCGGATCGACACCTTCCTGCAGGCCGATCCCTCGACCCATGAGGGGCTGATGGAGGAGGCGCTGGAACGCGGCCGCGCCTATGCCGGCGCGGGCGCGGACGGACTGTTCGTGCCGGGGCTGGTCGAGGACCGGCTGATCGGCCGCTATTGCGAAGCCGCGCCGCTGCCGGTCAACATCATGGTCTGGAAAGGAACGCCTCCCCTTCCCCGCCTCGCCGAACTCGGTGCCGCGCGCATCAGCCATGCCGGCGCGCCATGGCGCATCGCAATGGACGCGCTGCGCGATGCCGCGGCGGAGCTTTACGGCTAAGCTCTCCCGGGCAGCGGCCGGATGACCGATCAGCTTCTCCGCGCGCGCAGCATGGACCTCATCCCGCCGGACGTGCCGGACTTCATCACGTTGCTCTTGAACAGGCTCGCGCCGAGCTTGATCGTCAGCCACACCCAGCCCGCCTGCCAGACAAGGGCGAGGAGGTGCGGCCAGAGCTCCGGCGTCTGGGCGGCGCGGGCGATCATCGCGAGCGGCGAGCTGAACGGGAAGATCGCTGCGGCAATGCCGAGCAGGCCGTTGAACGGACCGACCGCGAACGAAGCGAACATGAAGATCAGGATCTGGCCGACCGTCACCGGCATGGAGAGCGTCTGGACCTCACGCACGGAGGAGGCCTGGCTGCCGATGCCGAGGAACAGCGCGCCGAGCAGCAGGTAATTGGCGCTGTAATAGAGGATCACCAGGATGACGAAGAAAGGCCAGCCGACGGCCGGTTCGGGCAGGCTGCCGCCGGTCGGGAACAGGGCCAGCCCGGTAATGGCGCCGACGGCCCAGACGGTGATGCCGACGAGCGACACGGCCAGCATCGCGAACAGCTTGCCCAGGAAGATTGCGTCGACCGGCGCGGAGGCGGCGAGTATTTCGATGACCTTGTTCGACTTCTCCTCGATCAGGTTGGAGAGCAGCATGCCGGCGAGCAGCACGGTCAGCATGAACAGCAGGAGCTGGCCGCTCCGCGCGGTGAGCGCGCGCAGCGAGGCGAGCGAGCCGGCGGATTCGTCGACCTTGACGAAATCCAGCTCCACCGGCGTGTAGGGCGCGCCGGCACGGGCGAGCGCGCGCTGCTGCATCGCCTCGTCGAGGATCAGCCCCACCTGGCTGCGGATCGTGCCGGTCTCGCTGACCGCGCCGGTGAGCTTGGGCCGCGCCAGGCCGCCGGTCAGCACGCCTAGGAAACGCCGGTCGGAGGAGGTGAGCAGGTCCTGCACCTGCCCTTCCACCTCATAATCCTGTTCGACGCGGACCAGCTCGGGAAGCTCCCGCTCGCCGAAACTGGGGTTGAGCCGCTCGCGCGCCGCGGCAATCGGTGCGAACTCGGCCGCGCTCGCGATCACTGCAACGCGGGCGCGGAGGTCGTCGCGGGCCATACGCTCGGTCGCGTTGCCGAGCACGATCGACAGGCCGATGATCAGCAGCGGCCCGAGCAGGAACAGCAGAAACGTCCGCGAATAGACCGTGGCAACGAAATCGCGGCGGCCGATCACGAAGGCGGAGCGGAGGAAGCTGTTCATGCCGCAGCCTCCAACTCGGCGTTTTGGGCCATCTCGCGAGCGGCCGCTTCGCCGGCGATGGCGACGAAGGCGTCGTGCAGGCCCGGCCGCTCGATCGACAATTCCTCGATGCCGGCGCCGCCGTCGATCAGCGCCTTGAGGAGCGGCTCGATGCCGGCGAGCGGCAATTCGAAATGCCACACGCCCTCTTCGCTGACCGCATCGACAGGCAGAGCGGAGCGCCAGGGACCGTCCTGGGCCCGCGTGCGCAGGCGCACCTGCGGCCGGAGGCGGTCGCGCGCTTCGGCGACGCTGCCTTCGAAGCGGATGCGGCCGCCGGCGATGATCGCGATCCGCTCGCACAGCCGCTCGGCATGGGCGATGACATGGGTCGAAAAGATGATCGTCGCGCCGGCCGCCGCCTCGGCACGAATGAGATGCTCGAGCCGCCCCTGGTTGATCGCGTCGAGACCCGAGAAAGGCTCGTCGAGGACGATCAGCTTCGGGCGATGGATGATGGTGCCGAACAGCTGCACCGTCTGCGCCATCCCCTTCGACAGGCTCTTGATCGGCTTGGCGACATAGTCGGCGAGGCCGTTTTCGCGAAGCATCCCCTCCGCCCGCTTCTTGCCGACGTCGAGCGGCAGACCACGCAGGGCGCCCATGAAGGCGATCGCGTCGCGTGTCGTCATGGCCGGATAAAGGCCGCGCTCCTCAGGCAGATAGCCGACCAGCTGGGCCGCCTCGATCGGCCGCTCGTGGCCCAGCAAGGTGCGGTGGCCGTTGTCGGGATCGATGATGCCGAGCAGCATGCGCAGGGTCGTCGTCTTGCCGGCGCCGTTGGGGCCGAGCACGCCGTAGATCGTTCCCTCCGGCACGGCGAGGTCGATCCCGTCCACCGCGGTCTTGCCGTCAAAGGCCTTGAACAGGCCCTTGGCTTCGATTGCGAGCCCACCCACCTTTGCACGTCCCCTTTTCGGATCAATGTGGTAGCGGCGGCTCGTGACGATAAGCAAGCATTTGCGTGAGCGGATCGAGGAGCAGGCGCATGCGCTCGGCTTCGCAGCCGTCGGCTTCGCCCGCGCCGATGCGACGCCGAAGACGGCGGAACGCCTTCGCGAATGGCTGGCGACGGGCGCGCATGGCGACATGATCTGGATGGAGGAGACGGCAGAGCGTCGTGGATCTCCTGCAGGGCTGTGGCCCGAGGTGCGCTCGGTGATCTCGCTCGGCATGAGCTACGCGCCCCAGATGGATCCGCTGGCGCTGGCCGGTCAGGCGGAGATCGGGCGGATCTCCGTCTATGCGCAGGGCGCCGACTATCATGACACGGTCAAGAAGGCGCTGAAGGCGCTGGCGCGCTGGCTGGTCGCGGAGGCAGACTGCGAGCTCAAGGTATTCGTAGACACGGCACCGGTCATGGAGAAGCCGCTCGCCGAAGCGGCGGGGCTCGGATGGCAGGGTAAGCACACCAATCTGGTCAGCCGCAAGGACGGCTCCTGGCTGTTCCTCGGCGCCATCTACACCACGTTGGAGCTCGAAGAGACTGTGCCGTCTCACCGGGTGCATTGCGGAAGCTGCAGCGCCTGCCTCGACGCCTGTCCGACAAGCGCTTTTCCGGCACCCTTCCAGCTCGATGCGCGACGCTGCATCTCCTATCTGACGATCGAGCATAAGGGATCGATCCCGCACGAGTTGCGCGAGGCAATCGGCAACCGCATCTACGGCTGCGACGACTGCCTGGCAGTGTGCCCGTGGAACCGGTTCGCCGACACGGCACGCCGCAACCAGGCTTTCGTGCCTCGCGCGGAGCTGGTCGCCCCCGCCCTCGCGGACCTGCTGGCGCTGGACGACGCGGCATTTCGAAAGGTGTTCGCCGGCTCTCCGATCAAGCGCATCGGCCGCAACCGCATGGTGCGCAATGCTGCCATTGCCGCGGGCAACAGCGGCAGTGCGGCGCTGATGGAGCCGTTGCGCAAGCTGGTGGACGACGAGGATCCGGCGGTGGCGGAAGCGGCGCAGTGGGCATTGGAGCAGCTGACAAGCGTCCGCTCGTCGCGAGCGAACCTGGCAGAGCTTACTGCCCCTGCCGACCTGCCATAAGCGCAGCGACGCAGCTGGCGCGGTCGATGTCGCGGCCGTCGGGAAGGCGCGCATCAACATGGGTGACGACTGGCTCCCGCCCCTGCTGCGACGGATAGAGATAGGCGTCGAGCACGCAGACCGGACCTGAGAATTGCAGCTTGCGGGCGCTGCCCTCGCGCACATCCAGCGCCGGATTGCCAAATTGGGCGGTAAGGGTGCCGGCGCTTTGCCCCATCACCGCGCCGAGGCCTGCGACCGAGACGGCACGCGGGGCAGCCGCGACGGTCGGCGCCGGTGCTTGCGTCGTCGTGGTCGGCGCACAGGAGACCAGCGCCAGCGGTACCCCGAATATCGCCGCCTGCCTCGCCAGAGCCCGCATCTCTTTCTCCCGCATCGGCGCCCTGTTCGCCGAGCCGCGGCGCAGGGTCAATCGCTTAGGTTGCCGAGCCATGAGCGGGCGGCTAGGGCCGGCCCTTTCCCGGCCAGAGAAAGACCTAAGTGACCGACACCAGTCTCGATATCCTCGCGATCGGCAACGCCATCGTCGACGTGCTCGCCAGCGCCGACGAGGCCTTTCTCGAGGCCGAAGGCCTGACCAAGGGCGGCATGCAGCTGATCGACGCCGATCGCGCGGAAGCGCTCTACAGCCGGATGGGTCCGGGGCGGGAGATCAGCGGCGGATCGGCGGCCAATACGCTGGCTGGTGCGGCGGCACTGGGCGTGCGTTGCGCCTTCATCGGCCAGGTCGCGGACGATCAGCTCGGCGCGGTCTTCGCGCACGACATCCGCGCCCATGGCGTGCGCTTCGACACCGCGGCCCGCCCCGGCCATCCGCCGACTGCGCGCTGCCTGATCATGGTCACGCCCTGCGGCGAGCGGACGATGAACACCTTGCTCGGCGCCTCGCATTTCCTCGATCGCTCCACGCTCGACCACGACCTCGTTCGCAGCGCCTCGATCCTCTACCTCGAGGGCTATTTGTGGGATCCGGAAGAGCCGCGCGCGGTGATGCGCGAGGCCATCGAAGTGGCACGTGCGGCCGGTCGCAAGGTGGCGATGACGCTGTCGGTCAATTTCATCATCGAGCTGCACCGCGCCGACCTGCAGGGGCTGATCGACCAGGGGCTGATCGACATCCTCTTCGTCAACGAAGAAGAATTGCTCTGCCTCACCCAGGACGAGGACCTCGACACCGCCTGCGCGAAAGTTGCCGCGAAGGTCCCCTTGCTCGTGGTCACTTTGGGTCCGAGGGGTGCGATCGCGATCCGCGACGGCGAGCGGTTCTCGGTTGAGGCCGAGCCCGTCGAGCGCGTGGTCGACACGACGGGCGCGGGCGACCTGTTCGCCGCCGGCTTCCTCGCCGGCCACGCGCAGGGCCGCTCGATCGAGGATTGCCTCCACATGGGCGCCATCGCGGCCGCCGAGGTGATCTCGCATTACGGCGCCCGGCCGGAGGCGGACCTCAAGGCGCTGGTCGCGCAGAAGCTGGGCTAAGTACGAGCTTCCTCTACCAGCGGGAGGATTGATTTAGTCGACCGGGCCCTTTGGGCTGGGCGGACTGTCCGGATGCGGATCCGGCACGTCGATGTCCGGTGACGGCGGAATGATTTCGGGCGGCGGCTCAGCCGGCTGCGCCGGTTGCCCGTCGGGGCTCGGGATGGGCGGATTGGTCGCCATGTTTCGTCTCCTCCGCCGTGCAACGTCACCGCGCAAGCGGAGTTGCCGCCGCCGCGCATAAACGAAGGGGAGCCGAAGCTCCCCTTCTCGATCACATCTGCGGGATCAGGTCACACCCGGCGGGGATGGTGGTCTTCGTCGACCCCCGGGATGCCCGGCTCGATGTCATGGATCTCGGGCTCGTGCACCTCGATGATGCCCTTGCCCAAGTGACTGTGCCGGTAGCCATAGAGATAGTAGATGACGAGCCCGATCGCCGCCCACACCGGCAGCACGATCATCGCCTCCGAAGGCAGGTTGAAGAACAGGAAGATGCAGCCGGCGATGGTCAGCGGCCCGATCAGCCAGAGCGCCGGCGTCTTGAACAGGCGTGGCCGGTCCGGCTCCGTCTTGCGCAGCAGCATCACCGCGATGGCCACCATCATGAAGGCGTAGAGCGTGCCCGCATTGGCGATGTCGGCGAGCTGACCGACCGGAAGGAAGGCGGCCGCGAACGCCACCACGGCGCCGGTGAGCGCAGTCACCACATAGGGCGTCTTCCATTTCGGGTGGATCTTCGACAGCCCCTCCGGCAGCAGGCCGTCGCGCGACATTACGAAGAAGATGCGGGTCTGGCCAAACAGCAGGATCAGGATCACCGACGGCAGGGCCACGAATGCGGCGATGCCGAGCAAGTTGCCGATGCCCGAGAAGCCGATCTGGCGCAGAACGTGGGCCAGCGCCTCGTTCGAGCAGACCAGCATCTCGGCATATTGCGGCAGCGCGCACTGACGGGCGAGTTCCTCGGAACCAGCCGGGAACGGAACGCCGTTCGGGCCCATGATCGGCTGGCCCCCGACGGTGCCGACCGCACCCGCCGACACCAGGATGTAGAAGATGGTGCAGAAGAGCAGCGATCCGATGAGGCCGATCGGCACGTTGCGCTGCGGATTCTTGGTTTCCTCGGCCGCGGTCGAGACCGCGTCGAAGCCGACATAGGCGAAGAAGATCGTGGCCGCCGCGCCGACTGCGCCAAGGCCCGTGCCGAAGCCGCCGAAGACGCCGGCGGGAAGGAACGGGTTGAAGTTTGCCACCTCCGCGTTGGGCAGCGTCAGGATGATGAATGCGGTGAGCGCCGTCACCTTGATGGCAACCAGGACTGCGTTGACCTTGGCGGATTCGCTGGTGCCGATCATCAGCAGCCAGGTGACGAGGAGGGCGATCACCACCGCCGGAAGGTTGATGAACCCACCCGGCGCGCCGCCCAAAGCCAGCGGGCCGGCGGTGAGCGCAACCGGCAACTCGACTCCGAGCAACTCTCGCATATTGCCCACGAAATAACCGGACCAGCCGACCGACACCGCACTGGCCGCCACTGCATATTCGAGCACCAGCGCCCAACCTACCGTCCAGGCGAGCATCTCGCCCATCACCGAATAGGTATAGGTATAGGCGGAGCCGGCGACGGGGATCATCGCCGCGATTTCGGCATAGCAAAGCGCGGCGACGATGCAGATCGCACCGGCGATGGCGAAAGCGAGCATCAGTCCGGGACCGGCCTTTTGCGCTCCGGCCGCGGTCAACACGAAGATGCCGGTGCCGATCACGCAGCCGATGCCGAACAAGGTCAGCTGGAACGCGCCGAGGGTCGGCGTCAGCGACTTTTTCTTGGCTGTGGCGAGGATCGCGTCGAGAGGCTTTACGCGCCCGAAAATCATGTCCGTCCCCTTACATTGGGCGGAGCCGACGCACCGCCGTCTTTATTGGCCGGGAACCTAGCCAAACATTCCGCAGCCGCAAAGGATTAAACGCTCAGCGCGCAAGCATGGGCCCCAACGGCTGACCGCCGAAGATGTGGACGTGAAGATGGGGCACTTCCTGCCCGGCGAGACGGCCTATGTTGGCCAGCAGGCGATAGCCGCGCGCCACCAGGCCGATGTCCCGCGCCACCTTGCCGACCGCCCGCACGAAGCCCGCTATCTCCTCGGCCGAGGCGCGTTCCGAAAAGTCGTCCCAGGATACGTAGGCGCCCTTCGGAATGACAAGAATGTGCACCGGCGCCTGCGGGTTGATGTCGTGGAAAGCCAGCGCATGCTCGTCCTCGTAAACGCGCTTCGAGGGAATCTCGCCGCGCAGGATGCGAGCGAAGATGTTGCTGTCGTCATAGGGCTTGGTGGCGTCGATCGGCATGAAGGCTCCTCCTCCGCCCAGCTAGCCAAGTCTGCTCACCCGGCGCAACGCGCTTGACCCCTAACGGTGCGGCGTTACGAGTCAGCCTTATGAGCGAGCACACGCCCGACAGCCTGATTCCCTATGACGAGATCGTCCAGGAAGCGCTGCGCGCGGTGGTGGGGCGCGTGCTCGGCGAGGTCGAGACGACCGGGCGGCTGCCGGGCGAGCATCATTTCTATATCACCTTCAAGACCGCCGCTCCGGGCGTCGAGATCCCGAAGCACCTGTCGGAGCGCTTCCCCGACGAGATGACGATCGTCATCCAGAACCGCTTCTGGGACCTTAAGGTGGCCGAGGACGGGTTCGAGGTCGGCCTCAGCTTCAACCAGGCGCCGGCCAAGCTGATCATCCCGTTCGCTGCGATCACCGGCTTCGTTGATCCGGCGGTCAATTTTGCGCTGCAATTCCAGGCGCAGGTCGAAGAGGCCGAGCCGCAGGGTCACGAGCATGCGGAGAACGATCCGCCGGCCGCAGAGCCGATCGAGGACGGATCGAACGTCGTCTCGGTGGATTTCAAGCGTAAGAAATAGCGAGTCCTCCTCCTCCGCGAAGCGGGTGAGGCTGCGCCTCACATGGAGGAAAGATTGACCACCACCCGCACCGAGACCGACAGCTTCGGACCCATCGACGTCCCTGCGGACTGCCTGTGGGGCGCGCAGACGCAGCGTTCGATCGAGAATTTCCCGTTTGGGCCGCAGGAGCGGATGCCGGTCGAGATCGTCCACGCGCTCGGCTTCGTGAAGCAGGCGGCGGCGCGCGTAAATGCGCGAATTGGCGGCCTGGACGCCGAGCTTGCCGAGGCGATCCAGCAGGCCGCGGGCGAGGTCGCGGGCGGAGCGCATGACGACCAGTTCCCGCTCGTCATCTGGCAGACCGGCTCCGGCACCCAATCCAACATGAACGCCAACGAGGTGATCGCCGGCCGCGCCAACGAGATCCTGACCGGCAGGCGCGGCGGCAAGACGCCCGTCCACCCCAACGATCACGTCAACAAGGGCCAGTCCTCCAACGACAGCTTCCCGACCGCCATGCACATTGCCGCCGCCGTGGCGGTGACCAAGCGGCTGCTGCCGGCGCTGCGGACGATGCAGGCCAAGCTCGCCAGCCAGGCGAAGGCGTGGGATGTGATCGTCAAGATTGGCCGCACCCATCTCCAGGATGCGACGCCGCTGACGCTGGGGCAGGAATTTTCCGGCTATGCGGCGCAGCTCGCCGACGGGATCGAGCGGGTCGAGGCGGTGCTGCCGCGCCTGCACCGGCTGGCGCAAGGCGGCACGGCGGTCGGCACCGGCCTCAATGCCCCCAAGGGCTTCGGCGAGGCCTTCGCGGCCGAGGTCGCCAATCTCACCCGCCTCCCCTTCGAGACCGCGCCGAACAAGTTCGAGGCGCTGGCGAGCCATGACACGCTGGTCGAGCTGTCGGGCGTGCTGAACGTGCTCGCTGTGTCACTGACCAAGATCGCCAACGACATCCGCCTGCTGGGCTCGGGACCCCGCGCTGGCCTGGCCGAGCTCAGCCTGCCGGAGAACGAGCCGGGCAGTTCGATCATGCCCGGCAAGGTGAATCCGACGCAGGCGGAGATGCTGACCATGGTCGCCGCGCAGGTGATGGGGAACCATGTCGCGGTCACCATCGGCGGCCTTCAGGGGCACATGGAGCTGAACGTCTTCAAGCCGCTGATCGGCGCGGCGGTGCTGCGCTCGATCGACTTGCTGTCGATCGGCATGGAAAGCTTCACCGAACGTGCGCTCAGCGGGCTTCAGCCGAACGAGCGGCGGATCACCGAGCTGATGAACCAGTCGCTGATGCTGGTGACCGCCCTCGCGCCCGAGATTGGCTATGACAACGCCGCCAAGATCGCGAAATACGCACACGAGCACGGCCTGACGCTGAGGGAGGCGGGGCTGGAGCTGAAGCTGGTCGACCAGGCGACCTTCGACCGGGTGGTGAAGCCGGAGGCGATGCTCGGGCGGTAGCGGAACTGCGGGCGGCCTGCGCGGTTCTGGTGGAACGACCACTCAGTTCGCTTCCGCAACAAGAAAGCCGCCGATGCTCCTCGATATCGCTGCCCGATCCAGTCCCTTCGGCGAGCTCCTGACACTGGCGCCCGGGATCAGGTGGGGCGTGGACAGCGAATATGGCGTGCTGAAGCACGTCATGGTGAGCGAATCGCACCATCTGGCGATGGTGCCCTGCAACTCGGTGACCAAGGCGAGCCTCGAAGGCGGCCTCGCGCTGTGCTCGGATACGGCCGCGGACCAGCACGCGAGGCTGGTGGAGGCGCTGGAGCAGGAGGGCGTGCGCTGCCATTTCGTGCCGCCGGGACGCGATCTCGTCGATCTCTGCTTCACTCGCGATTCGACATTGATGACGCCCTGGGGGCTGCTCACCCTGCGCCCGGCGGTCGAGCATCGCCGCGCGGAGGCAGAGCGCGTGCGCGGCGCGACGCAGGGGTGGGGCGTCCCGAGCCTCGGCCCTCTGACCGATGGCCACGCCGAAGGCGGCGACGTCTGCCTGGTGCGGCCGGGAACGGTCGCGATCGGATGGTCGGGTGAGCGGACCGACGCGGCGGGCGTCGAAGCACTGGCCGCATTGTTCGAGGCGCGCGGCTGGCAGGCGATCCGCACCCGCTTCGACCCGCATTTCCTGCACCTCGACACCCTGTTCACGATGGTGGACCGGAACCGGGCGGTCGCCTCCATCGAGGAGCTCGAGGCCGGATTCGTGCGGCAGCTCCGGGCGCTCGGTATCGATCTCGTCCCCGTCACCCGCGAAGAGGTGGATCAACTCGGCGCCAACATCCTCAGCCTGGGCGGCGGCCGGCTGCTGTCGACCGCTGCCAATCACCGCGTGAACCGTGAGCTGGAGCGGCTCGGCTATCGCGTGATCGCGGTCGAGATCGACCAGTTCGTCCGCTGCGGAGGCGGCATCCACTGCCTCACCATGCCGCTCGCGCGCCTGCCGGGCTGAATCGCTAACCCACATCAGGAAACGTGCGTTTCCAGCCGCTTGGCAGGAACCCGGCCGGCGAATCCTTGTTGGCGAGCTATCCAAAGGCGAAAAACAGGAGTCCCCTATGCACCGCTCGATCTTCCTCGCCGCGGCGGCGTCCATCACGCTCGCCGCCTGCGCCATGAACGACGACATGTCCGGCCCGGGCGCTACAGCCGCCGGCATGCCCGCCGACATGACGCCCGAAGAGCGCACCGCCTATGTCCGAATGGCGGCGTCGAGCGACATGTACGAGATCCAGTCCTCGCAGATCGCGCTGTCAAAGGCGCAGAACCCGGCGATGCGCAGCTTCGCCGAAATGATGGTGAGGGACCATACCAATACCACCCAACAGCTGATGGCCGCCGCCCAGACCTCCGGGATGCCGCCGATGGCGCCGCAGATGATGCCGATGCATGCCGACATGGTCGCAAAGCTCCAGGCCGCTTCCGCCGGTGCAAGCTTTGACCGTATGTATGCTCAGCAGCAGCTGATGGCGCACCAGCAGGCGCTGGCGCTCCACTCCAACTATGCCGCGCGCGGAGATACGCCTGCGCTCCGCACGGTGGCAGGCACCGCCACGCCGATCGTGCGCGGACATCTGGAGATGGTGCAAAGGTGGCCGCGCTAACCCCCGACGGCGCGGCGCCGGGCGACGAGGCTGCGCCCGGCACGCCCGGCACGGGCGAGAATCTGTGCCGCGACTGCGGCGGCAGCGGAAAGCTGAACGGCGCATCCTGCCCGACCTGCGACGGCACGGGCAGGATCATCGAAGGGATTGGCGGGGGCTAAGCGCCCTGCCCGTCCGCCTCAGGCGCCGGCCAGCTCCGCCAGCTTCACGACGGTGCGCCAGTTGCGTGCCGTCACCGGCGAACCTGCGAGCCGTTCGAGCAGCGAGGGCGCCAGCTTCGAAGTGCCCGCGCCCTCCGGATAGTGGATCCAGAGCGCTCCGCCGGCCTCCCGGATCTGCTCGCCGTCGCGGGCGCGCTCCTGGATCGCGGCGGCGGCGCCGGCCGCAAGGGGATGCTTTGAGAGGCTGAGCATCAGCCGGTTCGGCTCGGCCTCGGCAGCCTCGCGAAGAGGGTTGGCAGCTACCAACGCCTGCCATTGGGCGGCAGAGCGTACGAGCACCGGGACGTCTATTCCGAACCTACGCTCCACCGCCTGCTCCAGCTTTGTCTCGAGCGAGGTGGCACCGCCTTTGGCCGCAAAGATCAAATTGCCGCTCTGGATGTAGGTCTCAACCTGCTCCCAGCCCAGCTCCGCGCAAAGCTCGCGGAGCTCCGCCATCTTGATGCTCGTGCGCCCGCCGACGTTGATGCCGCGCAGCAGCGCGATGTTCCTGGCCATGGCCGTTTCCCTAACTCGTCAACGAGCAGGAAACCAATCGCACTTGACGGAGCGGAGCGCCCGACGCCATTGGCCGCCATGGCGACCGGCAATCCGCTTCTGAGGCGTGGCCTCCTGTTCGTGCTTTCCAGCCCCAGCGGCGCCGGAAAGTCCACCATCGCCCGGATGATCCTCGAAGCCGATGACGGCATCGGCCTCTCGGTTTCCGCCACCACGCGACCGATCCGGCCGGGTGAGGAGGATGGGGTCGACTATCATTTCGTCAGCAATGCAGAGTTTGACGAGTTGATCGCGAACGGCGCCTTCCTCGAATGGGCGCATGTTTTCGGCCACCGCTACGGGACGCTCAAGACCGAGGTGGTGAAGCAGATAGAGCATGGCCGCGACGTTCTGCTCGACATCGACTGGCAGGGCACCCAGCAGCTGAAGCAGGTCGACCCGGACATCGTCCGCGTGTTCGTGCTGCCGCCGTCGATGGAGGAGCTGGAGCGGCGCCTGCGCTCGCGCGGCACCGACAGCGACGAGGTGATCGCTCACCGCATGAACCGCGCCCATATCGAGATCAGCCACTGGGCCGAGTACGATTACGTCTTCATCAACGACGATGCCGACAAGTGCAAGAAGCTGGTCCATACCGTGCTGAAGGCGGAGCGGCTGAAGGCGTCGCGGCGCGTCTTCCTGCACGATTTCGTGCGCAGCCTGCTCAACGGTGAAGCGTCATTTGCGCAGGGCGCGCATTAGGTTAGTCTAAGCTCCTCAACAGGGGAGCGAAGACATGATCGGACGAGCATTGATCGGCGGCGTCGCGGCGGCGGTCGCCATGTTCATCATCGGCTTCATCTTCTTCGCAACGCCGCTCTACAAGCTCGGCAGCAGTTCCCTCGACAACGCCCAGGCCGCCGCAGTGCAGACCGCGATGGCGCAGAACATACCCGAGACCGGAACCTATTTCGTGCCGAGCGGCGACACGGCGGAGCAGGCGGTGATGTACGGCCGAGGTCCCGTCGCCACCATCCATTACAACACGGCCGGCTTCTCGATGGGCGATGCCGGGGTGATGATCGGCGGCTTCCTGCACATGCTGGTGGTGTGTCTGCTGATGGCGGTCGGGCTCTACACGCTGTCGCTCTACATCCCGAGCTTCGGCGAACGGGTGCGGCTGCTGGTGCTCGGGGTCGTCGGCGCGGCCGTGTTCATGCGGCTCGGCGACCCGATCTGGTACCACCAGGACTGGGGCCACGCCATCTACCTGTTCATCGCCGACTGCGTGGCGCTGATCGTGGCCGGCCTGGTGATCCTGAAGCTGCTCCCGCGGCAGGGCGTGGCGGCCCGCACATCGGCGGATACTACAGCAGGGTGAGAAGCCTGTAGCCCGCGTCGAAGTCGCGGCGGCGGGAGGCGAGCATGGCGGCGGCTTCGGCGTCCTCGCCCCATTGCTCGATCTGCCAGCTTTCGTCGAGCGTAGCCGCGGCCCAGCCGGTCTCGAGGTCGATCGCCCGTTCAGCCAGTGCGAGGGCGATCACCAGCGAGCCGCTGACCGTGACCAGCGGCGACAAGGCGGCAAGCTGGAAGGCGTCGCGCGAAGCGATGGCGCGGGCGAGACGTTCGATCGTCTCCTGGTGCTGAGGGCGGTGCATGATGCCGCAGGCCGTCTCGAACTCGATGTCGTAGCGACGGCGCGCCCAGGCGAGGAGCGGGTCCCAGAGCTCGGTCTGGCGCTCGACCAAAGGCTGCGGCCCCTCCGCCCGGTAGCAGAGGAGGTCGCTCTCGCCGTAGCGCGCCAGGCCCGCCGCAAAGAGCGTCGGATCCGGCGCGACCCGGTCGATCGCGGCATTGGCCAGCCCTGTAAGCGGCATCGAGCGCGGGTCGATCTCTTCCCCCTGCCCCTGCCATTCCTCGGCAATGGCCTGTCCCAACCTCTCCGTCGGCACGACGAGCCCGTGGCGCGCCGGCGTCTTCACCGGCCGCCCGTCGAGCGCGATCTGCCAGCCGCCGTCGGCCGGCGCCACCGCGGCTTCCTTGTAGAAACGCTTCATGGGCCGGGAGGCGTGCGCCACCTGCGGGCCAGCCACTTCGGCGCGAAGAAGCTGATGACGAGGCCGATCAGGGCGAGCGGCAGCCCGATCTCGATCGCGCCGCCCTGCCGCATCCAGTCGCTGTGCCAGATGGCGAGGCCGATCAGCACAACGATCGTGCCGCCGATCCGCACCAGGTTCATCAGGATGAAGCGGTTGCGCCAGGTGGCTTCGCTGATGCCGCCGGTGGGGTCGAAGGTCATGCAAGCGCCTTTACGAGCTCGGCGATCTGGGAGGGGTGCTCGGCGATGTAATCCGCGCCGGCGGCGAGAAGTTCCTGGGCCTCGTGATAACCCCAGGTGACGCCGATCGCCGTCACGCCGGCCGCCCGCGCCATCGCCATGTCGTAGCTGGTGTCGCCGATCATCAGGGTCGTCTCCGGCGCTGCGCCGGCCTCGGCCATGGCGAGCTCGACCATCGAGGGATGGGGCTTGGACGGATGGCAGTCGGCGGTCTGCAGGGTGACGAAGCGGCGGGAGAGCCCGTGATGGTCGAGGCAGAGGGAGAGGCCGCGGTCCGACTTGCCGGTGGCGACGCCGAGGAGCCAGCCGCCCTCCTCCAGAGCGTCGATCAGCGCATTTATGCCGTCGTAAAGCGGCTCCTCGACGAGACCACTGCCCCTCAGCCGCTGGAATGCGCCTTTGTAATCCTCCGCCAGCGCCACATGGACGTGCGGCTCCGCGTCCGGAAGCATCGCGCGCATCGCCTCGACGAGGCTGAGGCCGACTACCCTGCGCGTCCGCTCCCGCGGCGGCGGCGGCAGCTCGGCCTTGGCAAAGCATTCCTCCATCGCCAGGCAGATATTCGCCTGGCTGTCGACGAGCGTGCCGTCGCAGTCGAAGATGGCGAGGCGGTTGGTCATTCGGCGGGCATCATCAGGGCGGCCATGGCCGCATTGCCCGCGCCCGCCACGCCGGAGGCGGCGGCGCGCCGCTCGTCGGGCTTCTTCATCTGGCCGAGCTTGCGCGTGCCGCGGATCCCCTCGATACGCATCTCGAAGCCGGTGATCGCCTTCAGCATCGCTTCGAACTTGCCGGGGCTCATCTTTGCCCGCGTCCAGACCGGCTTCGGCGCCAGCCGCGCTTCCTGCACCGCGCTCAGATCCTCGATCTGGGCGGCCAGCTCTTCCTCGCTCAGGCGGCGCAGCGACCCCTCGCATTCGACCGCGAGGTAATTCCAGGTCGGCACCTGGTCGGCCGTGCCATACCAGTCCGGGCTCACATAGACGTCCGGACCGGTGCAGGAGAGCAGAGCGTAGGCGCCGTCGAGCGCTGCAATCGCGCGATTGGCGCGGGAGACGTGGAAGGCAACGCGGTCGCTCCCGGCAGTGACCACCGGCGCGTGGACCAGCATCGGCCCGGCCTCGCCCGAGACGAAGATGGTGCTGAACGAGACCTCCGACAGGAAGGCGAGCATCTCGCTCCGCTCCTTCCAGGCATAGCCGGGATGCGGGTGCATCAGAAGCGGCCCCGCGAACGCCGCTCGCCCTTGCGTTCCTTGCGGCGGCTCTTGGCAGCGGCCGTCGCGGCCTTGCGTTTCCCCTCAGGGGTCTCGGAGAACTTCACCTCGTCGAGCGGCAGGTCGCCCTGCTCCAGCTCGAAGCCGAGCGCGGCCAGGCTCTCGGCGAAGTGGGACGGCAGATCGGCTGTCACGTCAACCCGGCCGCCATCCGGATGGTCGATCCTGAGCCGCCGCGCGTGGAGATGGAGCTTGCGGCTGATCGTGCCGGTCAGGAAGGCATCCTGGCCGCCATATTTGCCGTCGCCGACGATCGGATGCCCGATCGCTTGCATGTGGACGCGCAACTGGTGGGTGCGGCCGGTATGGGGCTGGAGCTCGACCCAGGCGGCGCGGCTCCCGGCACGATCGATGACGCGGTAGCGGGTGCGGGCGGGCAGGCCCTCATCCTCGTCGACACACATTTTCTCCCCGCCGGTGCCGAACTGCTTGCCGATCGGCAGGTCGATGAAGCCGTCCTTCACCTCCGGCACGCCGACCACCAGCGCCCAGTAGACCTTTCGCGCCGTCCGGCCCGAAAAGCTCTTCGAGAAATAGGCGGCCGCGCGCGGGGTGCGGGCGATGAGCAGGACGCCGGACGTGTCCTTGTCGAGCCGGTGGACGAGCTTCGGCCGGTTCGTCTCCGCGCCCGGCAGGCCGTCGAGCAGGCGATCGAGATGGGCGTTGGTCTTTGTCCCGCCCTGGGTGGCCAGGCCCGGCGGCTTGTTGACGACGATCGCGGCGGGGTCGGTGTGGATCACCATCTCGTTGACGAAGGCGATCTCATCCTCGCTGAGCGTCGGGCGTTGAGGTTTCGCGCGCGGCCGCTCCTCGCCTTCGGTATCGGCCGGAGGAACGCGGATGGCCTGCCCCGTTTCAACCCGGTCACCCGGCGTGGCGCGCTTGCCGTCCACGCGAAGCTGCCCCGTCCGCGCCCAGCGCGAGACGGTGTTGAAGCGCGCGTCCGGCAGGTTGCGCTTGAACCAGCGGTCGAGGCGGATGCCGTCATCCTCGGATGAGACGGTGAACTGGCGGACCTCGTCGCTCATGCCGTCGCCCTCGCCACCCAGAGGCCGACGAACAGGAGCGCCACCGATCCCGCGACCGAGGAGACGGCATAGGCCGCCGCCACGATGAGCTCGCCGCGCTCGATCATCTGCACCGTCTCGAGGCTGAAGGCGGAGAAGGTGGTGAAGCCGCCGAGCATGCCGACGCCGAGGAACAGGAGCAGGGGCTCGTCCACCTTGCCGTCGTGCGCCGCGATGCCGGCGAGGATGCCCATCAGCAAGCCGCCGAGCAGGTTGGCGATCCATGTGCCCCAGGGGAATAGGTGCCCGAGCTGCTCGACGGCGACGCGGCTCAGATGGTAGCGAAAGCCCGCGCCGATCGCGCCGCCCAGCATGACGATGAGGTAATTCGGCATTGCCGGCGATGTAGCGACGGCCGGCCTATGGCGCCAGCCTCTCACATGCCCGTCATACCGGCGAAGGCCGGGATCTCAGGACGAGAAGGCTCAGGTGCAGGTTCTCGATGAGATCCCGGCGTTCGCCGGGATGACGTGATCGATCACACCCCGTTGACGATGACCGCGACTTCCGAGCCGCTCTGCTGCGGCGTTACGATCAAATAGTAGGCGCCGCCCTTCTGCTGGTTGGCGCCGGCCAGGATCTGATCGCCTTCGCGCTGCTGCTGCTCGGCCGAATAGCCGGCGCTCTGGGCGCGGCCGCGATACCAGTCGAGCACACGCTCGGCCGCGTCACCGGTGGTGAAGGTGACGACTCGCATCCGGCAGTCACCCTGGTTGTTGGCCGCCGCCTCGGTGAGCTTGCCGCCAGGATACACCGCAAAATCGGGCCCGAGCTGCTGCGCCCATTGCGGGTTATAGTCGAACGCGCCGCTGGCGCAGCCGCCGCTGTTGACGGCGGAGCTCTGGTCGCCTTTCGGCTGCCCCGCCGGATATTGCGCCTGGGCGGGTCGCTCGGGCGGGCGAACGGCATTGCGGTTCGACTGCTGAGTCAGCGTCGGATCGACCATGATCTGGTCTTCCAGCGCGCTGGTCAGCGCCGGATCGGCTTCGTTGCCGGCGATCTGGTTGTCGATCTTCGCCAGTTCGGCATCGTCGGAACGATTGCACGCGAAGATGGAGAGCGTCGCCACGGCCAGGATTGCGGTCGGGATCAGCAACTTGCGGTTGGTCATCGAGAGCTCCTCGGCGAGGCTTATGCCAGAAGAGGCGCCCCAATGGGCCACCGGAACATGGTTAACGGCTTAGCCGGCCCCGCCTGTCCCTTTCCGGGACCGCCAGTAAGCGAAGGTTTCCGCCTGCACCGCTTCGATGAAGCGGCGTGCCTCCGGTCCCTCCCATGGACCGGAATAGCCGCGCGAGCGGCCGCCGCCCGCGACCCACCAGCCCTGGCCCGGGAGGCCGTCGCTCTGGCGCACCACCAATACCGCCAGCTCCGGCTCACCGCGCGAGGCGCCTTTCTCATCGACAGTGCCGAGGACCGCGCAGAGGGCACGCATCTTCGGGCGCGAGAAATGGTAGCCGAGCCGCTCCAGCACCTCGGCGTAAGTGAGCGCCACGCCGGCGCGGGCCGCGGCGACGAGATGCGCCCGCACCTCCGCCGGATCCGCGAGCGCGGTCATCAGCCGCCGCCGAGCGACGGATCGAACGGCTTGAGGCGGATGAGGCGCGACGTCCTGAGCGCAGCCTGGCGATGGACGACGGCGTCCTTGTATCCCGGATGGGTCACGGATTTGAGGAAGGCCGTCGCCGAGGGGTAGCGGGCAACGAACGCCATCGACCAATTTTCCGTGATCGGCCCAATCAGCATTCCCTCCATCCGGCCGGACCAGATGATCTGCCCGCCGGCCTCGACGAAGGATGGAAAGCTCTGCTCGCCATAGATGCGGAAGGCTTCGGCGCCGCTCAAATCCTCCTTCGCCTGAGGGTGATCGGCGGGATAGAGCGCCTTGTCGCGAAAGAGGACGAGGTTGAGGAGGTCGATCGGATAGCCGTCCGGCAGCTCGAGGAAGCCTGTGAAATGAGCCGGCCAGGGCTCGGTATATTGTTCGTCGACGGTCATTGCCCGTGCCGGTCCTGGAGCACGATCCGCCCTTCCGTGCCGCCGCCCGCCGCCGGCGTGAGCGTCAGCGTGAACGGGTCGGTGTCGCCCTTGCTGGTGCCGACAATGCGATAGCCCTGGCCCTGCTGCTCCGCCGACGAGACCGTCAGTTCCTTCGCCTGGGCGGGATCGCGATACCAAGCCGCGACCTTCGCCGGCGCGTCGCCGGTGGTGAAGCGAAGCTCGACCGAATCGTCGCCCGCGCCGCTGCCGTCATTGGCCTGGACGTGAAGTCCCGCCAGCTTGGAGCCGGGATAGAGGACGTCGCCGTCGGCGCCGATCTCCGCCCGAAGCGCGTCCGGGATATTGAGCTTCATGTCGAATCCCGGCGCGTCGATGCTGATCGAGCCGTCTTCCGATTTGCCGTCGGCCGTCGACGCGGCCTGTCCGGCCGCCTCCGCCTTGTCGTCCGTTCCGACCTTCATCTCGCAGGCGGCGAGCAGCGCCAGGGCGCCAACCAGGATGTAACGAGCTGACACGGTCATATTCGGCTCCTTCATCGGAGCGCCAGCCTAGCCCATTGCGGAGGCGCAACCAACCCGCCGCGCTTGTGGGGGCGCGGTCGCTCCTCTAGGCGCGCGGCGATGACGAACGATCGCGCCCGCGGTGGCCTGCTCCTCGGCCTCGGCGCCTATCTTCTGTGGGGCGTGCTGCCGCTCTACTTCAAGGTGCTGGCGCATGTCCGGCCGACCGAGATCGTCGCCCATCGCATCCTCTGGTCGCTGATCTTCCTCGGCGCGCTGGCGGCGCTATGGGGGCGGCTGCCGAAGATCCGCGCGGCGCTCGCCAATCGGCGCGTGCTCGGCACGCTCGTGCTCACGGCCACGCTGATCGGGGTCAATTGGCTGGTCTGGATATGGGCGGTCTTGAACGGCCATGTGCTCGAGGGCAGCCTCGGCTATTATCTCAACCCGCTCGTCAACGTGCTGCTCGGCGTCGTGCTGCTGAAGGAAAAGCTGAGCCGGCCGCGCCAGTTCGCCGTCGGGCTCGCCTGCGCGGGCGTAGCGGTGCTCGCCTGGGGCGCGGGCGGCGGCCTCTGGATCAGCCTCAGCCTCGCTGTGAGCTTCGCGCTCTACGGCTTCCTGAGGAAGGTGGCGCCGGTGGAGTCGCTGGAGGGCCTCGCGATCGAGACCGCCATCCTGACGCCGCTCGCGCTCGGCTGGATCCTTTATCTCGAGCAGCAGGGCACCGGCGGCCTCGGCATCGACCGGATGACGACGATCCTGCTGATCCTCGCCGGCGCCGTGACCGCCGTCCCGCTGCTCCTGTTTAACGCCGCCGCCAAGCGGCTGCCTTATTCGACGCTCGGCTTCCTCCAATATATCGCGCCGTCGCTGCAGTTCCTGCTGGCGGTGCTGCTGTTCGGCGAGCGGCTGACGCTCGCCCACATCATCTGCTTCGGCGCGATCTGGACGTCGCTCGTCATCTTTGCGGCGGAGGGATGGCGGCTTGGGCGCGCCAGCGCGCGCGAAAAGGCTGCGCTCGAGGCGCAGGTGCGCTAGGAGAGAAGGATGCTGAACCTCGTCTCGATCATCATCGGCGTCGTTGCCCTGCTCCTTGGGGTCGTCGCCTTCCTCCCGTTGCTCGGCTGGATGAACTGGCTCGTCATCCCGATCGCCATTGTCGGCCTCGGCGTCGGCGTCCTTTCGAAGCGCAGCGGCGGGACCACGCTCAACATCGTCGTGATCATCGTCTGCGCGCTGCGCCTGATGCTCGGCGGCGGGATCTTCTAGAGCGGGCTGTAGTCCTTCGGCATCTGACGGAAGTCCTGCCGGTCGCAGATCTCACCATTCTCATCCTGGAGAAAGGCTTCGCCGTGAAGCTCGGCGGCGCGCTCCTTGGCGGTCGCCCAGGCTTCCTCCTCGCTGGCATGGCTGGTGGTCTGGTCGGGCAGGCCTTCCTCGCGCACGACCCAGCTGCCGTCCCACTTCACTGCCCAGAAATTCCGTCCGACCATCATATCCTCCTGAGAAGCGCCGGGGGGAACGCGGCACGTTGCACACCCGTTCCAATAGTCGATCGGACGACGGGAGGACAGACTCATGCACGGCCGTAGCGGGACAGGCTGATGCGGCCGAACCTCCACCCGCACATCGTCAACGGCCGCTCCGGCGATCCGGCGCTGTACGTCGAGATGCTGCACCGGAAGGGCGCCCTGCTCTTCGACATCGGCGATCTGTCCACGCTCAGCGCCCGCGACCTGCTGCGGGTGAGCCATGTCTTCGTGACGCACACGCATATCGACCATTTCATCGGCTTCGACGCGCTGCTGCGGGTGTCCGTCGGGCGCGAGAGATCGGTCGAGATGGTCGGACCTGCGGGGTTCCTGGACCGCCTCCAGCACAAGCTGCTGGGATATGAGTGGGACCTCGTCGACCGCTACGATGCCGATCTCATCTTCGATGCGAAGGAGGTGCATCGCGGCGGTCATTGTCGATCCGCGCGCTTCCGCTTCAAGAACGCCTTCCAGCGGGAGGCGCTTGCGGACTGCAGCGTAGCGGACGGAGTGGTCGCGACGGGTCCAGGCTTCGACGTCCGCGCACAGGTCCTGGATCATCACGGACCGTGCCTCGGCTTCGCGGTTGCCGAGAGGGCGCATGTGAACGTGTGGAAGAACCGGCTCGAAGAGCGGGGGCTCGCAACCGGACAATGGCTGCAGGCGCTAAAGCAGGCGGTGATCGAAGGCGCGGGCGACGACCTGCCGATCGCACTTCCCTCAGGCGAAACGGCGACCCTCGGCAGCTTGCGCGACCTCGTCAGCGTCACGCGCGGGCAGAAGATCGCCTACGTCTCGGACGTTGCGGACACGCCGTCGAACCGGGAAGCCATCGCCGCGCTCGCGGGCGAGGCGGACACATTCTTCCTCGAAGCGCGCTTCGCCGCCGACGACAAGGAACAGGCACGGGAGCGGGCGCATCTCACGACCACAGCGTGCGGAGAAATCGCCCGCGTTGCCGGAGTGCGGCGGCTGGAGCCGTTTCACTTCTCGCCGCGCTACGAAGGTGAAGAGGCGCGGATGCTGGGCGAGGTTGAGGCAGCGTTCGGGCGGGCGCTGGCGCCCTAGCCCTTCATCCGGACGTAGGAGCCGGGCGCCGGCTCGAGCGCCGGGAGCTTGCCCGATCCGGGCTCGAGCGCCGGCACCATCTTCTGGCCCTTGGCGAGCCGCGCCTGCCAGTGCGGCCACCAGGAGCCGTCCTGCTTGGTGGCGCCGCCGAACCATTCGTCCGCGCTCTCCGGCAGCGCCTCGTTGGTCCAGAAGCCGTGCTTGTTGGCCGAGGGCGGGTTGATGACGCCGGCATTGTGGCCCGATCCGCCGAGCAGGAAGGTGACCGGTCCGCCGAACAGCCGCGCGCCGTCATAGGTGGCGGACCAGGCGGAGACGTGATCCTCCTTGAGGCTGATCGCGAGCAGGGGCGTCTTCACCGCGCCGAGATCGAGCGGCACGCCGTCGAGAATGATGCCGCCCGGCTCTTTCAGCAGATTGTCGCGCAGCAATTGCTGCGCATAGCTCAGCAGGAAGGCACGCGGAATGTGGGCGCCGTCGGCGAACCAGTAGAGGATGTCGGAGGGCGGCGCCTCGCGGTCGAGCAGATAGTGGCTCACGACCGACGACCAGATGAGGTCGTTCGCCCGGACCGCGCTGAACAGCGCCTGGAAGTCTTGGGCGGCCATGAAGCCCTTGTGGTCGAGATGACGTTCCATTGCTGCAAGCTGCTCGGGCTCGGAGAAGGTCGCCCACTGGCCGAGCTCGGCGAAATCGAACAGCGATCCGATCGTGGTGGCGGAGGCGACGCGGTCGCCCTGCCCCTTCTCTTCGAGATAGGCGAGCGTCATCGCCACCAGCGTCCCGCCCATGCAGAAGCCGAACATGTCGACCTGCCTTTCGCCGGTCGCCTGCTCGACCGCGTCCAGCGCGGCGACGGGGCCGAGCTTTATGTAATCGGCCATGTCCATGCTTGCGAGCTCGGGACCCGGATTGATCCAGGAGACGACGAAGACGGTGTGCCCCTGCTCGACCAGCCAGCCGATCAGGCTCGATTTGGGCTGGAGGTCGAGCAGATAATATTTGTTGACCAGCGGCGGGACGTAGAGGATCGGCCGCCGGTAGACCTTCTCCGTCGTCGGCGCATATTGGATGAGCTGCATCAGCTCGTTTTGATAGACCACACTGCCCGGCGTCGCGGCGATGTTCACGCCGAGCTCGAACTCCTCGCTCGATCGCCGCTGGACGATGCCGGGCTGCGCCGCCGCGTCGGCGAGCATGTTGGCGAGGCCGGAGATGAGGCTGACCGATCCGGTGTCGATCGCCTTTCGGATCGCCTCGGGATTGGTGAACGGAAAATTGGCCGGCGACAGCGCCTGCAGATATTGCTGGGTGAAGAAGAGCACGCGGGTGCGGGTCGCCTCGTCCAACCCTTCCGCATTCTCGACCAGATCGACCATCCGCCTAGTGGCGAGCAGATAGGCCTGTTTGAGATAATCGAAGACCGGCTCTTCCGACCATGCGGGGTCGTTGAAGCGCCGGTCGCCGCGCTCGGGCACCGCCACCGGCTCGGCCGAGCCGCCGGCCGCGCGCGTCGCGGCATTGCTCCACAGCTTCATGAAATCGGCCGCGGCCTGCTGCTGCGCCGCGACGGCCTGCACGGGATTGGTCAGGAGATGCGTGGCGAAAGCGGAGAAGGCGCGGATCGGCGAGGCCGGATCATAAGGGAGCGGCGCCGGCGGGTTCGCCGCGGCGCCGGCAGTGGAGCGCAGCACGTCGGCGGCACTGGTGACGACCCGGGACCAAGCTTCGGCCAGCTCGGTCGGGCTCGGCGCCGCCGAAGGGACTGTCCAGACGCGGCTGTCGGTCACCTGTTGCTCCTTGTCCTTAGAGCGCCATCAGCTCGTCGATTGCGGCGCAGTCGCGGGGGCTCACGAACAGGAACGCGAGTGCGCGATTGGGGTTGCGGCTCGCCCAGCCGGCTTCCGGGTCGGCGACTTCGGCGTGGGTCGGAAAGGCACGCGCCTTCGGCTGCTCGAACGCAAGTTCAACGTCAGCGGTGAACGCGGCCGCATGTGCCTCGAACGTCATCTCGATTCCCCTGAGTGGATGGCGCTCCTCTCTCACATGCGGTATGTGGAATCCATCTATATTGCATCGCAACGATAGCTCGAAAGTTCACATACGTGGCCGAGTTCGACTGGAACAGCCTGCGGAGCTTCCTCGCCATTGCGCGGACCGGCCGCCTCACCGCCGCGGCGGCGCGGCTGCAGGTGGACCATATGACGCTCTCGCGCCGGATCGCAGCGCTGGAGCACTCGCTGAAGGCCAAGCTCTTCGACCGGAGCCCGTCCGGCTACACGCTCACCGGCGCGGGGCACCGGCTGCTGCCGATCGCCGAGCAGATGGAGGGGCTCGCCGTCGGCGTCCGTGACGCGGTCGGAGGGACCGCCGCCACGGTGGAAGGAAGCGTTCGCATCGGCTCTCCGGAAGGCTTTGGCAGCTATTTCCTCGCGCCGCGCATCGGGCGCCTGACGGAGCGTCACCCGCAGCTCAACGTCCAGCTCGTCGCCGGCTCGGCCGTGTTCAGCCTGGCGAAGCGCGACGCGGACATCGCGATTGCCGTCAGCCGCCCGCCCGCCGGCCGCCTGATCGTCAGCAAGCTGATCGACTACGATCTCGCCCTCTATGCGGCGCCTTCCTATCTGGAGGCGCACGAGGCGATCCGCAGCGCGACCCAGCTCGAGGGCCACCGCTTCGTCAGCTATATCGGTGACCTGCTGCACTTTCCTGAGCTCGATTTCCTGAAGGACGTCGCGCCGGAGGGCTGCACCGCGCTCGAAAGCAGCAACCTAGTTGCGCAGTTGAAAGCCACGCTCGCCGGCGCCGGCCTGTGCGTGCTGCCGGCATTTCTTGCATCGGAGGAAGCGGGGCTCGTCCGCGTATTGCCGGATGAGGTGAGGCTTACCCGATCGCTCTGGTTGATCGTCCACGAGGATTTGAAGGCGCTCGCCCGCATCAAGGCGGTGCTGCGGTTCATCAAGGAGGAGGTCGAGGCCGCCGAGCCGGTGTTCAAGCTTTGAAGAGCCCACCCCTACCCCTCCCGATAATCCGGGAGGGGTGAAGGCACGGGCTCGCTGTCACTTCTCCGTCATCACCCAGACGCCGTTCCAGTTCACGAGCGGCGGACGCTCGGCGTAGATGCGGCAGCGCTCGAGATAGAGGGTTGAGGGGCCGTCGTCGGGGATGGCCTGTAAGGCGGTCTCGAACGCCTCCATCCCCTTCTTGAACTCGCGGGCGCGATAGGCGGCGATGCCCTCCGCATAGGCTTCCAGCATCTTGCCGAGCCCGTTCGACAGCTCGGCTTCGCGATAGCCGAGGGATTCGTAGACGGCGACCGGCTGGTCCTTGCCCTTGACGCGGAGCAGGTCGATCTCGCGCATCAGGCCGGGATTGCGAAGGTCCGCCACAGTATATTCGGAGAGCAGGATTTTGGAGCCGTAATATTTGGTGGCGCCCTCCAGCCGCGAGGCGAGGTTCACGCTGTCGCCGATGACGGTATATTCCATGCGCTTGGTCGAGCCGATATTGCCGACGACGACGTCGCCGGTGCTGACGCCGATGCCGATGTCGAGCGGCCCCTTGCCGTCCCGCGCGCGCTTGGCGTTCAGCGCCGCCAGCTCCATCATCATCTCGTTGGCGACGAGCAACGCGTTGTCGGCATCCTCGGGGCTGGCGAAAGGCGCGCCGAACAAAGCCATGATCGCGTCGCCGATATATTTATCGAGGATGCCGCCATGGTCGAAGATGACGTCGACCATCTCGGTGAAATATTCGTTCAGCATCGACACCGTCTCGCGGGCGCCGAGCGCTTCGGAGATGGTGGTGAAGCCGCGCACGTCGGAGAAGAGGACCGAGACCTTCTGGTCCTTGCCGCCCAGTTCCTCCTCGCCGGCTGCGAGCAGCTGGTCGGCCACTTCCTTCGACATGTAGCGCGCCATGGTCGAGCGGACGCGCTTCTCGTTGGAGATGTCCTCCAGCACCAGCATCGAGCCGATCCGCTGGTCGTTGACGTCGATCAGCGGGGTGGTGGTGAGGTTCACAGAGATTGGCTGCAGGTCGAAGCGCGCCACCTCGGCATCGACCGCGATCGCGGTCTCGCCGGTCTGCCGGGTCTTCTGCAGGCTGTCGGCGATCCAGCGGTTGACGCCGGTAAAGGCATAGGGCGCGAGCACCCCGACCAAGGCGTCCGAGCGCGCGGCGAGCAGGCCTAGGGCGGCATCGTTGGCGGTGACGATGCGGTTCTCGGCGTCGAGCGTGATGATGCCGTTCGACGTGCTCTTGAGGATGCTCTCATTGTAGTTCTTGATGGTGAGCACGTCGTCGAACAGCTTGGCATTCTCCAGGCTGACGGCGATCTGGGCGGAGAAGGCGCGCAGTCGCGCCTCGTCCTTGGCGTTGAAGGCGCCGCCCCTTTTGTTCAGGACCTGAGTGACGCCGATGCGGCCGCCGGCCTTGTTCGAGATCGGCGTGCAGAGGATCGAGCGGGTGCGGAAGCCGGTGCGCAGGTCGACCTGCGGGTCGAAGCGCGGGTCCTCATAGGGGTCGGAGATGTTCTCCAGCTTGCCGGTCGTGAAGACGGCGCCGGCAATGCCCTTGTTCGCCGGGATGCGGATCTCGCGGACATGGATCCCTTCGGCGAACAGCGAATAGAGCTCGTGGCTCTTCTCGTCATAGACGAACAGGGTCGAGCGCTCGGCGTTGAGGAGCTCGGTCGTCGCGCGCATGATCTTGGCGATCAGCACGTCGAGCTGGAGCTCGCCGGCAAGGTCGTTGCTGATCTCGAGGATGCGCTGCTCCTCGCGCAGCGAGTCGACCATCAGCTCGAAGCCGCGGAAGAGGTCGGCATATTCGTCGGTGCTGATGACGTCGAGGTGGACCTCGTCGATCTCGCCCTTCTCGACCTGCTTCATAGCCGCCAGCATGCGATCGGCGGACCGGGACACCTCGTTCGCGGTCAGCAGCGCCATGATCACCGCGCCGACCATGCAGGTGATGATGACGCCGGCGATCCAGAGGTAGAGCGGCATCATGTCGCCCATGCCGACGGGCATGCCGCGCAGGACGAGCAGTCGCTCGAACTTGAAGATGACCGACAGGGCGAAGAAGACCAAAGGCAGCGCCGCCACGAAGATGGCGAGATAGAGGAGCTTGGCCTTCAGGCGGATCGAGATCAGCCGCTTCTGGCTGTACGGAGGTAGCGGCCCGCCGAGCATTCGGCTGAACTTCGCGACGATCGGCTCCATCTCGCGGCTGACGGCGAAATATTCGAAGATGGCGTGGGTCGGCGAGGCGAAGAACATGATCGTTGCTGCCAGCGTCCATAGCTGCCAGCCCGCATAATTGGCGTCGGCCACAGCGTTGCCGACGACCAAAGCGAGGCACATCAGCACCGTCGCCAGCGGTCCGTGCAGCAAGGTGACGCGCAGGAACGAAAGGAACGGCAGGTTCAGCGCCTGCACCAAAGCGTCGCAAATCTCGTCGCTGGTCGGCCGCTCACCCCGATCCAACGCCCGCAGCGCCGGCCGGATCGGCCGCACGTGCATCCGGATCGCGAGCACGTCGACCGACGTATAGAGGCCGATCCCCAGCGGGATCGCCATGAACAGGGTCGCCCACTGCCACGGCGTGAACTCGAGCCCGAGATAGACCAGGATCAGGGTGATGACGACGGCCGCCGCCGAGCCCTGATGGTAGAGCACGACCATGCGCCAGAACAGAGCGCGGCCGGAATCCTTCTCGGCCGCAGGCACGGCTTCGCCAGCGCCGGCCGAGGCGGCTCCCGTGATGCTGCGGCTCAACATGCGCTAATCGCCGACGCGTCCTCCCCCGAATCGCGACCGTCGCACGCTACCATGCCGACGGAAAGAGGCTTGAAAAAAATGGCGTCCGGAGCGCCCGAGATCAGAAGCGGATGACGCCGCCGACGCTCAGCACCAGAGGGTCCATCTTGAAGCCGCTGACCACCGGCGCGCCGTTGAACGTGCCCCTCGCCTCGGTGCGGAGGAACGCCTTCTTCACGTCGACGTACAGCCCGTATCGGCCGGTCAGCATGATATCGGCGCCGGCCTCGATCACCGGGCCGATGTCGTTGTCGACCTCGACATCCTGGAACGCGCCGTCATCGGTCGAGAAGACGAGCATATAGGCCACGCCGGCGCCCACATAGGGCCGGATC
Organism: Allosphingosinicella sp.; assembly: GCF_059502505.1. Lineage (NCBI taxonomy): Bacteria > Pseudomonadati > Pseudomonadota > Alphaproteobacteria > Sphingomonadales > Sphingomicrobiaceae > Allosphingosinicella > Allosphingosinicella sp. The sequence continues at coordinate 667,890 of NZ_JCACEU010000014.1, read as the reverse complement.
GTGCCGCTGCGGAGCGGGTGGAACTGGGCGGTGACGGCGGTCGGCCCGTAGGTGACTTCGGCAAGCTTGCCGAACGGCGCCAGGACGTCCGTGCCGATCACGTCGATATGGGGCGGAATACCGACCACGGCGGAAATGGCGATATTCTCGGCGACAAAGCGGCCGACATGCACCGTCGGCGTATAATGGTCCTTGGTGTTGGCGTCGGCGCCGGGCACCGGCGTCCCGCCGACGCTGAGCTCGATCTGGTCCGCGAGGTGGAGCATGGAGACACCGGGCTTGGCGAACCACGTGGCCTCATCGTTCTGGGCTGCGGCCGGAGCGGCGCACAGTGCCGTCGCCGCCAGGATCGGCAGATGATGTCTACGCAACGCGCACACCCCCCATGTTCGCCGCGCAACATGGTTAATGCGCGGGCGCTCGCACCCTATGCCCGCTGGAATTCGCGTTCAAGAGTCCAGCGCGAGCGCCCGCGTGGAGGGTCAGCCTTCCTGGCTCTGATTGTGCTCGCCGCCCGGTTCGGAGACACCATCGAGCGCCGCCGAGGCCGCCTGCCCCTCATCCTCCATCTTGGTGAGGTCGCCGAGCGAGACAATGCCGACCAGCTTCTGCTCCTCGCGGCTCAGCACCGGGAAGCGGCGCACCTGCGCCTCGCTCATCTGTACGGCGACATCGTCCGCATCCTCGTCGTCGAAGCAGAAGAGCGGTTTGCCGCTCATCACGTCGCGGACCGGCGTATCGGGCCCGAGCCCTTCGGCGACGCCGCGCACGGCAATGTCGCGATCGGTGACCATCCCGATCAGCTTGTCGCCCTCCTGAACGGGGACGACGCCGGCATCCGCCTGGAGCATCAGGCGGGCCGCTTCCTGCATCGGCTGCTCGGGGGTGACGACCTCGACGTCGGAGGTCATGATCTCGGATATCTTCATCGGGATGCTCCTGGCTGGGGATGCCGTTCAAACGGCTGCTGAATTCGCCCGTTCCGGCGCTTCGTCGCGTCCCAGCGGCGGCTCGGATGAAGCGTGGGCGGCGCCGGCTGACGCAAATGGGGGCACCCCGCTCTTCCGGCTTTGCAAGCCTCGCGAAGCGGCTGTCGATGCTGCGGAATCCGTGCGCCGGCGATAACAACTACGATCTGAGTCTTTCCAGCCACACCACTTCAGATTGAGTCTGAACTTTGGCGCCCGTCACAACATCTAGTGGGGGACTCCTTCCGTTCCCACTATATCTTAACCAATCTTAACATTCAGTCTGAACTGTTTCGCTTGACGGGATCGGCCGGCTGACTCAGGCTGGCTGTCTTTGGGGAAGACGGGGGCGAGATTGAATGAGCGTCATGGGACGTGTCGGAACGAGTGCGCGGCGCGCCAAAGCGACGCCCAAGCCACTTGATTTGCCCGTAAATCGCATCATCGAGGGCGATTGCATCGCCGCCATGGCCGCCCTTCCGGACGCCTGCGTCGACATGGTCTTCGCCGATCCGCCCTACAATCTCCAGCTGGGCGGCGACCTGTTCCGGCCCGAGGGCAGCCGCGTCGACGCGGTCGACGACGATTGGGACAAGTTCGACACCTTCGCCAGCTACGACGCCTTCACCCGCGCCTGGCTGACCGAAGCGCGCCGCATCCTGAAGCCGGACGGCACGCTCTGGGTGATCGGCTCCTACCACAACATCTTCCGCTGCGGCGCCGCGCTCCAGGATCTCGGCTATTGGATCCTGAACGACATCGTCTGGCGCAAGTCGAACCCGATGCCGAACTTCCGGGGCACCCGCTTCACCAACGCGCATGAGACCCTGATCTGGGCGAGCCGATCGGAGGACAGCCGCTACACCTTCAACTACCGGGCGATGAAGGCGCTCAACGACGAACTCCAGATGCGCTCCGACTGGGTGATCCCGATCTGCTCGGGCGGCGAGCGGGTGAAGACCGACGGGGTCAAGGCGCATCCGACCCAGAAGCCCGAGGCCCTGCTCTACCGCGTCCTGCTCGCCTGCACGAGCAAAGGCGACGTCGTGCTTGACCCCTTCTTCGGCACCGGCACCACCGGCGCGGTGGCGCGGCGACTGGGACGCAACTGGATCGGTATCGAGCGCGAGCAGAAATATGTGAAGGTGGCGCGCGAGCGGATCGCCTCGACGCTCGAGCTGGACGAGAGCGCGATGCGGACGATGGCGTCGAAGCGCGCCCAACCGAAGGTGCCGTTCGGCGCCCTGATCGAGACCGGCATGATCGAGCCCGGCGCGGTCCTCACCGACTCCAAGCGCCGTTGGACCGCCCGGGTCGGCGCCGACGCGTCGGTCGAAATGGCTGGCAAGATGGGCTCCATCCACCAGATCGGCGCCGCCGCCCAAGGTGCGCCGAGCTGCAACGGCTGGACCTTCTGGCACGTCGAGCAGGGCGAGGCGCTGATTGCCCTCGACGATCTCAGACAGAAGTATATCGCGACGCTCGACTGACCTTACGGAAGCCCGGCATGAGCGAGCGTATCTATCTCCGCCCCACGGCATTCGTCGACGCGCCGTTCGGGCATGACGGAAAGGTGGCGCGGCTTGCCGGGGGGCTGCTCTGGTTCTCGGCGGTCGAGCTGCTGCGTGTCCAGGATGGGCGGCTGGCGGCCGAGTTGGTGCCGGTCGGAGGGATCGAGGAGCGGCTCGACGAGGCGGGCCGCGCCGCCTGGGAGAATATCACCCGCCCGCGGCCTCCGCTCATGCTCGGCGAGCGGGTCGTCCGGCTCGACCAGCCGCAGGTGGTCGGCATCGTCAACATCACTCCGGACAGCTTCTCGGATGGCGGCGCGCATGAGGAGGCGGCTGCCGCGATCCGGGCGGGGCACGACATGGCCGCGGCCGGCGCCGCGATCGTCGAGCTTGGCGGCGAGTCCACCCGCCCGGGCTCCAAGCCGGTCTGGGAAGGGGATGAGATCGAGCGCATCCTGCCGGCGGTCCGTCCACTCGCGGCCGCCGGCACCGCGCTTTCGATCGACACACGCAAGGCGGCGGTGATGGAGGCGGCGCTCGCCACGGGCGCGACGATGATCAATGACGTCTCCGCTCTTTCCTTCGACGAGCGGTCGGCCGGCATCGTAGCGCGCGCAGGCTGCCCGATCGTGCTGATGCATCATCAGGGAACGCCGGAGACGATGCAGGATGCGCCGCGCTATGATCGTCCCGTGCTGCTCGAAGTCTATGACTGGCTGGAGACGCGGATCGAGGCGGCAGTCACCGCCGGCATCGATCGCGCCAGGATCATCGTCGATCCGGGGATCGGCTTCGGCAAGAATGTGCAGCACAATCTTCAGCTGCTGAACGGCCTGTCGCTGCTCCACGGTCTCGGCTGCCCGATCATGCTCGGCGCCAGCCGCAAGCGAATGATTGGTGCGCTCGCCGGCGAGGCGCCCGCGGACCGGCGCCTGCCCGGCTCGGTCGCTCTCGCCCTGAAAGGCGCCGACCAGGGTGTCCACTTGCTGCGCGTCCACGACGTCCCCGAGACGGTCCAGGCCGTGAAGGTCTGGCGCGGGCTCAGGGACGCCGCTCTGGCGCCTTAGACGACCATCACGTCCTGATGCATGGCGACGCTGTCGCTGCGCGCCAACATGGATGGATCGTAGCTGCCGCCGCCGAAGCCGCTGCCCACCGGCTCAAAAATTACCTCCGTATCGAGCTCGGCCGGTGCCTCGAGGCCGACGAAATCGTCCACGGTCAGCGCCAGCGCGTCGGCAAGCTCGATCTGGAAGTCGGCAACGCGATCGCCGTTGCTGTCGCCTTCGATGATCGTCGTGCCGTCGAAGCTGACCGCGCGGACTTCGCCCGCCGTGCCCGAGAAGCGAGCGTCGCCGATGAATGTCGACAGCGCCAGGTCCGAGAGGTCGATGAGGTCGCTGCCCTGATCGAAGTCGGAGATGACGTCGCGGCCACTGCCGGCGCCGCTGTCGGCGAGCGTATCATAGGCGAAGACGTCCGCGCCGGCACCGCCGGTCAGGGCATCCTTGCCGAGGCCGCCGGTCAGGACGTTGGCGGCGTCGTTGCCGATCAGCGTGTCGTTGCCGGAGCCGCCGCGCGCATTCTCGATGGTCACGCTGTTGGCGATGGTGAAGCCGCCGTGAATGCCATAGGCGAAGGAGACACGACCGCCGCCGCCTTCCTCATATTGCAGCGTCGCGGGGCGAAGGTCCATGGTCGCGTCGCGGGCGCCGTCATAGACGATCTGGTCGGTGCCGCCGGCATCCCAGATCGAGGCGTAGAAGGTGCCGGGCGCGTTGACGTCCTTCAGCGCATAGGTGTCGTCGCCGGTCGCCCACTCCTCGTTGACGCCATATTTGTCTTGGATGACGGCGATATCGAGGGGGCTGAGCGTCGCGACCCAGCCGAAATGATCGACCTCAAGGCCGGTGATGCCACCTGAGCGCGATTGGCCGTAGGGCGAGGTCGACCAGCCGTCATTGTAGGACATGATGGTGAAGACCTGCTGGCTGAGGTCGAAGTCTCCGAAGCCGCCGCCGATCCCGGCCGTGCCGCCGCCGGCGCCGCGCATGATGCTGGAGCGCCCGCCATTGTCATGCGGGTGGGCCATGCCGAGGCCGTGGCCGAATTCGTGCAGCAGCGTCGGGAAGTAGAAGCCACCCGGCTGCAGGCCCTCCTCGGTCCAGCGCACGTCGCCGGCGTTGAACTCGGCCTGGCCTTCATTCTGCTCGTTGGGCGGGCTCATCCTGCCGAGCAGCGACGCGCCGGCGCCCGGCGTGCCGAGATAGGTGATGATCTTGAAGTCGGCCTCGGCGCGGTTGTCGACTTCGACGAAGACCAGGTCCGCGACCTGCTCATAGAAGTCGAAGGCGAGTAGGAACGCCTCCTTCTCCCAGGCCTGCAGGCCCTTGGCGACGATGTTCTCGGTGGTGCCGGGGCTGGTCGGATCCTCGCTTATGAAGACGTCGCCGGCCTTGGCGAAGTAGACGGTGATGACGTTCTTGCCCTCGATGCCGAACGGATTGCCGCCGACGCCGGTGAAGGCGTTGCCAGTGACGCGCGGACCCTCGGCGCCGTCGGGATTGCGGGAGGTGCGGTCCACCTGGCTGCCCCAGTCGAGCGAGTGGAGCGGGCTGTCCGGCGAGTAATAAGGCTGGTAGGTCGGCTTGCCGGTGACGTCCTTCACGAACAGCTCGTAATCGCCGATCGCGTCGCCGCCGGTGCCGTTGGTGGCGTCCTGATCGAACGCGCGGGCATTGATGTAATAGGTGCCGCTGCTCTGGGCGACATAGGTGAGCAGGGCATCAAGACCACTGGGCGTGTTGGGGCCGCCGCCGTCGGCGGAGACGACCAGGTTGCCGGCGCTGTCGTAGAGCTCGACATAGGCGTCGGCGAGCGGGATGCCGGTGGGGCCGAGCAGCTTGGCATATTGGCCGATGTCGTAGGTGCGGCCGGCGACCAGCTCGACCTTGAAGAAGTCCATGTCGCCGATCATGTTGATCGTGGAGACGAGGCTCGGTCCGTTCACCTCGACGATGCGGGTGGTGCTGGTGTCGCCCGGGATGTTGTCGGGCGTGAGGATCAGGATGTTCTGGGCGGTGAGCGGCTTCAGGTCGCCGACCCCGTCGATCGGCATCGCGTCATAGCTCTTGCCGCCGAACGTCAGGCCGAGCGGCCCCGCCGCCAGCGCGAAAGCGCCGGGCAGATCGGCTTGAGTGGCGGTCTGATAATGAGTGGTGAGCTTGCCAGCCCAATAATTCCTAGCAAGCTGCGATTTGTCGGCGTCACAGATCCAGCACATTCAACTCTCCTGATGTCGTGAATCGCGTCGGGACCGCGCCGATCCTGCAGGCGGCAGCGGTCGTCCGAGGGCGGGGGAAACGCTCGAAAGCGCGCGTGGGAACGGGAGCGGAAAGGCTGCGCCGGCAGGCGGCGGATCGGGGCTTTCCAATAGCCGACAGAAGAGAGCGTCGAGCCAACTTCATCCCTGTTCGAAGCCGGAGTCCGGCTGTTGAAGATCGAGAAGAAGTGCGACGGATTATGGTTGCGGCGTCCACGACGAGCGGAATAAGTCACGCGTCAAGACGAAGCTTTAGGCCACCACGTCCCAGTAGTTACGTCACCGTTATCATGAGTTGACTTGGCGTCCATTTCGCTGAGCCGGCGCGGCCATTTGCGGCCACGCCGGCTGGCTTGTCATCGGGCGGCCATCAAGGTCTCCTGGCGGGCCGCGAGAGCAGCCTCAAGCGAGACTTTCAACCGCGTTGGGGCGGTCGCGAGAGCCTTGTCCAGCGCGGCGGAAGCGCAGCGTTCGAACGCGATCTTCGGCCGCTCGTCGCGGCAGATCTGGACGCCGGCCCGCTCGACGCGGCGAAGCAGGCGCTCGCGACCGTCGCTGGTGGCGAGATCAAGATCGGAGCCGCGGATCAGGAAAGTGGAGCCGATCTCCCACTTCTGTTCCTCGGCGGCGGCGGGCGTGATAGTCACGAGAGAGAGGAGGGCGGCGAGTGCGAAGGTGCGGGTCATGCGAAGTCTCCATTCGGGCGCGGCCGTTCCGCGCCGGGATGACAGAGACTGGTCCCGTTCAGGCTTCGTCCGACAGGATGCCGGCCTGATGATCTGCCGATAAAGTGCCGATGAACGCCTGACATGGCCAGCGAAGCGCCCACCATCGTTCTTGCCCATGCCGCGCCCTTTCGAATCGGGGCGATGGAGGTCCGGCCCGGCACCCGCGAGGTGATCGGCCCGAGCGCACGCGAGGTGATCGAGCCGCGCGTCATGCAGGTGCTGGTCGCGCTGGCCCAGGCGAGCGGCGAGATCGTGTCGCGCGACGACCTCATCGCCTGCTGCTGGGAAGGCCGCGTCGTCGGCGAGGATGCGATCAACCGCGTCATCTCCAAGGTCCGCAAGCTCTGCGACACGGTCGGCGCCGGCAGCGCACGGCTCGAGACCATCACCAAGGTCGGCTATCGCCTCCTGACGGACGAGAGCGCGCCGATCCCGGGCGCGCTGGCCGCCGTGAAGCCCCGCTTCAGCCGACGTGCTCTTCTGGCGGGCGGCGGCGCCCTCCTCGCAGCGGGAGGCGGTGCCGCCTGGTTTGCGTTGCGCGACGACGATGGCGTGCCGGCCGAGGCCGAACCCTATTATCAGCAGGGCCTGGAGGCGATGCGGATCGGCCTCACCGAGCGGAACGCCGAGGGGATCGGCTTCCTCCGCCGCGCCGCCGAGATCGCGCCCCAGTCGGCGCAGGTCTGGGGCGCGCTCGCCGTCGCCTACCAGCAGAGCCGCAATTCCTTGCCGCCGCGGGAGGCGCAGGTCGCGCAGGAGCGGTCGCGGTCAGCCGCCCGGCGCGCGCTCGAACTCGACCCAGACAATCCCGCCGCCCATGGCGCGATGCTGATGGACATGCCGCTGTTCGGCAATTGGCTGGCGGTCGAGCGGTCGGCGATCAAGTCCAGTGCCGTCGGCCGTTTCGACGCGGGCGGCGTGCTCAATTCGCTACGCTGGAACGTCGGGCGGACGAGGGAGGCCCTGGACAGCTTCGAGACATTGGGCGCGGGCAAGCTCATCCAGCCGCTCGTCCAGTATCGCTATGCGATGCTGCTCTGGGCGGCCGGGCGGCTCGACGAAGCGGACCGGGTGACTGAGCGGTCGCTGTCGCTCTGGCCGCGCAACTTCGCGATCTGGTTCGGGCGCTTCTGGATGCTCGCCCGCACCGGCCGCCCGCAGGAGGCGCTGGCGCTGTCCGCAAACCGGGCGGTGCGTCCCACCGGGATCCCCGACTGGAATTTCGAGGTGAACGACCTCAACGCCCGCGCTTTCCTGACCAGGGCGCCGGCGGATGTGGAAGCTGCGCTGGCCGCGTATCGCAGGGCCGCGCCGATGGGTGCCGGCTTTGTAGAGAATGCGATCCAGTTCGCAGCGCCCGCAGGCCTGCTCGACGAGGCGTTTCGCTTCGCCGAGGCTTATTATTTCGGGCGCCACTTCCGCGTCAGCACGACCCGCTTCACTACCCAGCAGGGCGGCTACACGCCGCGCGACCGGCTCGTCACGCACATCCTCTTCGCGCCCAGCACGCGGGCCATGCGGCGCGATCCGCGCTTCCTGCCGCTGGTCGAGGAGCTTGGCTTAGTCGAATATTGGCGCCGCTCCGGCACCCGGCCCGATACAGCCGCGGAAATGGGGCTCCGCCTCTAGCGCGACGGAGCCCCGCTCCGCTCAATGATCGAGCGGGATCGCCTTGGTCTTGCCCGCACCCGGGCCGGCGCCGAGATCGGTGCCGGTGGTCGGGTTGCGGCTGGTGTCGGACTTGGTGCGCTCCGCCAGCGCGACATTGTCCTTGGCTTCGCGGCCCGACAGATTGACCGACGCGAGGCCGTCGCCGCCGTCCACCGGGATATTCTCGACGATATTGTCCATGCGCTCCCACTCGTCGCCGTCGTTCCACGGCCCGACCGCATCGCCCTGACCCTGCGAGGTGTTGACGTAGAGGCTGGCGAATTCCGGACGGCCCGGCAGCTTGCCCGGCGGGAAGTTGTTCTCGATCGAATAGAGCGCCTTCTCGAAGCTCTTCTGGTGCGCGACTTCGCGGGTCATCAGGAAGGTGAGCGCATCCTTCACGCCGGGATCATCGGTGACGTTGATCAGCCGCTCATAGACGATCTTCGCCCGCGCCTCGGCGGCGATGTTGGAGCGCAGGTCCACGGTCGGCTCGCCGCGCGTGTCGACATAATGGCCGTTCCACGGCACGCCCGACGAGTTCACGAAGGCGGGGCCGCCGCCGTAGAGGATCGATTCGGTGTGGCTGATGCCGCCGGCATTGATCTCCCGGTACAGCTCGGCCTCGGACATGCTGCCCTCCGCCATCTTCGCCTTGGCGCCCTTGTTCAGCATCGTCACGATCGAGCCGATCACCTCGAGGTGGCTGAGTTCCTCGGTGGCGATGTCCATCAGCATGTCCTTGCGGCCGGGGTCGTCCTCGGCAAGCCCCTGACTGAAGTAGCGCATGGCGGCGGCAAGCTCTCCGTCGGGGCCGCCGAACTGCTCGAGCATGTAGGTGCCGAGCACCGGATCCGGCTCCGAGACGCGGACGGTATATTGCAGCTTCTTGTTGTGAATGAACATGAATGGACTCCCCGGGGAAGGCGTTGCGGGCACTGGATACGCAAGTAGCGAACCCCCGCCGCGCTCCTGACGTTCCCCGGGCATGCGACGAACCGATGTAAGTAAGTCGTTCAGTCCAAAAGGCTAATTTAGGTTAACCTCTCAGGCGGCGACAATCCTTGGATCGCCTGCAGCGACGGCCAGGGACGCGCGCGTCGAGAGCGCCCCGCCCGGCTGCATCACCTGATCGACGACCTTGAACTCGCTCAGCCAGCGCTCCGGCGTGACGTCGCAGACCAGATAGCCGCGCTGGTTGTTGTTGAACTTGAGGAAGGGGCTGGCCTGCTGGATCTCAACCATGTCCGGCCGCTGGTCGTTGCCGGTGCCGCCGGAGCTGATCGAGGTGGCGACGAACTCGGTGGCGATCGGCTCGCCTTCCGGGTTGCGGCCGTCGAGGTGGAGCTCGCCGGCGAAATTCTGGTGCTCGTCGCCGGTGAGGACGATGGTGTTGGCGATGCGGCGATCGCGGATGAAGCGCAGCAGCCGGTCGCGCGGACGCTGATAGCCGCCCCAGCTGTCGGGGTTCACGGCGAAGACATCCGGCGCCGGCACCCGGTCGAGATCCATCATCATGATCTGCTGCGCCAGCGCCTTCCAGCGGGCACGCGAGCCGGCGAGGTTGTCCATCAGCCACTTTTCCTGCGCCGCCCCGAGCACCTCGGCATTGGCGCGGTCGAGTTCGCCGCATGGAACGCCCCATTTGTCGTCGCAGGGCTGGTCGGTGCGATATTGGCGGGTGTCGAGCAGGTTGAGATCGAGCAGGTCGCCATAGACGGCGCGGCGGTAGAGCTGCAGCGAAGGCCCGACCGGGAAGGACCTCGCCCGGAGCGGCATGTTTTCGTAATAGGCTTGGGCGGCGGCCTGCCTGCGCAGGTTGAAGGTGGCCGGCGGCGTCCCGTTCTCGTCGATCGAGCCGACCCAGTTATTCTCGATCTCGTGATCGTCCCAGGTCACGAACCATGCCGCCGCGGCGTGCGCCGCCTGCAGGTCCGCGTCCATCTTATACTGGGCGTAGCGGCGGCGATAATCGTCGAGGCTGTAGATTTCGAGGTCGACGTGGCGGCGGACATTCTCGACCGGGCCGCCCGGACTGTTCCACAGCCGCTCGCCGCGATATTCGTAGATATAGTCGCCATAGTGGAAGACGAAGTCGAGATCGGGCTCGGCGGCGAGCTTGCGGTAGGCGGTGAACAGGCCCTGCTCGTAATGCTGGCAGCCCGCCGACGCGAAGCGGACGCGGGCGAGGCTGGAGCCCATAGCCGGCATGGTCTTGGCGCGGCCGTAGAGGCTGCGCTCCGTGCCGGCGATGAAGCGGTACCAGTAGGTGGTCGCGGGATTGAGCCCCGCCACTTCCACATGGACGCTGTGGCCGAGCTCCGGCCGAGCGACGGCGGTGCCCTTCTGGACGATCGTCCTGAAGCCGCGGTCCGAGGCGACTTCCCACTGCACTTCGACCGGCTGCGACGGCATGCCGTGCCCGATTTCGAGCGGTTCCGGTGCGAGCCGGGTCCAGATGACGAAGCCGTCAGGCATCGGATCGCCGGCCGCCACGCCGAGCTGGAAGGGATAGGTGGCGAAGATCGGCTGGGCGAGCGCTTCGGTGCCGAGCAGCGGCATCGCCGCCAGCGCGCCGAAGCTCTGGATCAGGCGGCGGCGCGAAATCGCATAACGCTGCTCAAATATGCGGCTCATCGGGCAATCTCTTCCAAACTTCGGCGGTTGGCAGGAAATAAGCGCGACGCGGCTGCGCCGTGCCGGAGCTTCCTAAACGCTGGCCTTGCCGCGGCAAAGTTGCATTTCAGCGGCCCCGGACACAGATGGGCGCCTCCCGCCCGTCCGGGCGCATCACAAGGTCCGTCATGAAGCCGCAGCTGGCGGTGCTCTACGAGCACCCGAAATGGTTCGAGCCGCTGTTCGCGGCGCTGGAAGGGCGCGGCATCCGCTTTGAGGCGATCCGCCTCTCCGATCATAGCTTCGATCCGGTGTCGGCCGACATACCCGCGCCGGTGGTGCTCAGCCGTGTCGCCATGTCGAGCTTCCTGCGCGAGACCGACCACGGCATCTTCTATGCCGAATCTTTGCTCGCCCACTGGGAAGCGTGCGGAGCGCGGGTCCTGAACGGCGCCGATGTGATCGCGATCGACTCCTCCAAGGCGCGTCAGCTCTCGCTCATCTCGCGCCTCGGCTATGCAGTGCCGGAGACCCGGGTCGTGCACCGCGCCGACGAGCTGGTCACGGCGTCGCGAGGCATGCGCTTCCCTCTGCTGGTGAAGGCGAATATCGGCGGCTCCGGTGCCGGGATTACCCGCTATTCGAGCGAGGATGAGCTTGCCCGATCGGTCCGGGAGGGCACCGTGCCGGACAGCGTCGACAAGGTGCTGCTGCTCCAGGATTATGCCCCTGCGCGCGGCGGCTCGATCATTCGCATCGAGACGCTCGGCGGCAAGTTCCTCTACGCGATCGAGGTGGAGAGCGGCGGCGACAGCTTCGATCTTTGCCCGGCCGATGCCTGCATCGCGGCGCCGGGGCGCAAGGCGATCCGGATCGCGGCAGTGGCTCCCGCTCCGGAGATCGTCGAAGCGGCAGAGCGGATCGCGCAGGCGGTAGGCCTCGACGTCGGCGGCGTCGAGGTGCTGATCGACGATCGCGACGGCACGCCCCGCTTCTACGACATCAACGCCCTGTCCAACTTCGTTGCCGACCCGCTGAACGCGCTCGGCTGGGACCCGCACGAGCGGCTCGTCGATTATATCGCCGCCGCCATTGCAGAGAAGGACGCCGCATGAGGTTCGGTTACTGGATGCCCGTGTTCGGCGGGTGGCTTCGCAACGTGTCCGACGAGGGAATGGAGGCGAGCTGGGACTATGTGAAGCGGCTGACGCAGCGCAGCGAGCAGACCGGCTGGGACCTGTCGCTGATCGCCGAGCTCAACCTCAACGACATCAAGGGCGTCGAGGAGCCTGCGCTCGATGCCTGGTCGACGGCCGCGGCGCTGGCGGCGGTGACCGAGACGATCGAGCTGATGGTCGCGGTCCGCCCCAATTTCCACCACCCGGCTTTGTTCGCAAAGCAGGCGGCGAACATCGACAATATCAGCGGCGGGCGGCTGGCGCTCAACGTCGTCTCCTCTTGGTGGGCGAACGAGGCGAAGCAATACGGCCTGCAGTTCGACGAGCATGACGACCGCTATGCCCGCACGCGCGAATGGCTGACGGTGGTACACGGCCTCTGGACCGAGAAGCATTTCAGCTTCGAGGGCGGCCGCTACCACCTCGAGGACGCGATCTGCGAGCCCAAGCCGGTCTCCCAGCCCTGGCCGACCATCTATGCAGGCGGCGAGAGCGAGGCGGCCAAGACGATGATCGCGACGCAATGCGACGCCTATGTGATGCACGGCGACCCGCCCGAGGCGATCAAGCCGAAGATCGAGGATATGAACGAGCGCCGGGCCAAGGTCGGCGGCGATCGCATGCAGTTCGGCATGGCCGCCTATGCGATCGTCCGCGACAGCGAGGCGGAGGCGAAGAAGGAGCTGGCCCGCATTACGGCGATGCCGCCGCAGCCGCCCGCGGGCTTCGACAATTTCGACCAGTGGCTGTCGGGGACGCAGCTGGAGCGGGAGCTGAAGCTTCAGGAATATTCGGTGTCGAACCGGGGCCTCAGGCCCAATTTGGTCGGGACGCCGGAGCAGATCCGCGAGCGCATCGAAGAATATGAAGCGGTCGGCCTAGACCTGCTGCTGCTCCAGATGAGCCCGCAGGCGGAGGAGATGGACCGCTTCGCCGCGCAGGTGATCGCACCGATGAAGGCGGCCTGATCTAGGCCGGGCATGAAAAAGCCCTCTCCCAGCCGGGAGAGGGCTTTTGGAAGCCGGAAGTTGCGGCTTACGGCTGGCTCAGGTGGCCCGACAGGTGCTTGTTCATTTCGAACATCGAGACCTTGTCCTTGCCGCCGAAGATCTTCTTGAGCTTGTCGTCGGCCAGGATCTCGCGCTTGTTCTGCGGGTTCTGAAGATTGTTCTTCTTGATATATTCCCACATCTTGCTGACGACGTCGCTACGGGCGATGTTGCCCGTGCCCGTGATCGCCGCCAGATCGGCCGACGGCTTCAGCGGCCGCTGCAGACCGTCAGAACCACCCGATTTACCCGTTGTGCCCTTTGCCATTGAAGGCTCCTCCTCGTGAACTGCCTCTTCTAGAGCGCAAACGCGCGCCAAGTGCAATGGTCTCGGCTTCTGCGGCGACTCAAGCTGCCGGCGAGCCGAACGGCACGATCTTGTTGTCGGCATCGTGACCGATATCAGCCGGCCCCAGAAAGGGGATGCCGGCGCGGTCGCACCAGAAGCGCATTATATCCTCCTCGGTCTCGCCGAAGTCGGGGTCGTTCTCCGGCACCAGGCTGCAGCGGCCGAGGCGGATGCCGGCGACGCGTCGCACGTTCGCGCTGCTGGTGATGCGGAACAGCGCGCGGTCGGTGCGATAGCTGTGCTCGGAGACGTCCTCCAGCATCAGCACATGGCCGGCAAGATCGGGCTCGATGGCGGTGCCGAGCAGATGGCTCAGAACCGTGATGTTGAACGCCGCCGCCGGGGCTTTTCGGTCGAGCGAGGGCTCCAGCCCCTCGCGTCCGCCCTCGAGCCAGCCGAGCACCCGCAGCACCGCAGACTCCCCTCCCTCGCGCTTGATGTCCGCCGGCATCGGGCAGTGCACGACCCGCTCGAAACCGGCGCCGTAGAGGGCAGCGAGCGTGAAGCCGGCATCGCTATAGCCGAGATAGCTTTTCCGGCGCGCGGCCGGTTGGAGGCGCTCCACCAGCGCTTCCGCGATGCGATTGGAGCCATATCCGCCACGTGCGTGCCACAGCGCATCGAACTGGTCGTCATTGGCCACTTCGAGGAAGGCCGTCGCGCGTTCGACATCCGTGCCGGCGAAATGCTTGTGCGAGATGAAGCATTGCGGGTGAAAGACGATCTCGATCCCGGGATGATGCGCGGCAGCCAGGGCCGTGACGCGCTCGGCTACTGCCGGCTCGATCGGCGTGCTCGGCGCCACCACCCCTATCCGCATCACTGGCCCCTTTTCAGCGCTTTACCGGCCGCCGGTGCTTCCCATCGGCGGGGCGCATCAATAGGGCTGGCGCATGGACCAGACCAAGTATTTCTTCTGCGGGATCGGCGGGAGCGGCATGCTGCCGCTCGCCTGCATCGTCCGCGCGCGCGGCTCTGAAGTGGAGGGATCGGACCGCTCGCTCGACCAGGGGCGGCTCGCCGAGAAGTTCGAATTCCTGCAGCGCCTCGGCATCCGTCTCCATCCCCAGGACGGCAGCGGGATGCGCAGCGCCGATCAGCTGCTCGTCACCTCGGCTGCGATCGAAGAGACGGTGCCGGACGTGCAGGCGGCGCGCCGGCTCGGCGCCGAGCAGATCACGCGCCCCCAGCTCCTCGCCCGATTGTTCAATGAGGCGCGGATCTCGATCGCGGTCGGCGGCACCAGCGGCAAGTCCACGACTACGGGCATGATCGGCTGGATCCTGCACGAGACCGGCGTCAATCCGACGGTGATGAACGGCGCGGTGATGAAGAATTTCGTCACCGCCGACACGCCTTTCGCCAGCGCGCTGGTCGGCGACGGCGACGCCTTCGTCAGCGAGGTGGACGAGAGCGACGGCTCGATCGCGCTCTACCAGCCGCGCATCGCCGTGCTCAACAACATCACCCTTGATCACAAGTCGATGGACGAGCTGCGCGGCCTGTTCCTGAGCTTCGTCGACAAGGCCGACGTCGCCATTCTCAACATCGACGACGAGGAGACGCGGTCGCTGGCCGCGCAGGTCGATCCGGAGCGGCTCGTCCTCTACGGATTTGCCGACCTCGCCGACCTTCGCGGCGCCAATATCGTCGAGGAGCCGCTCGCGATAAGCTTCGATGTGACCGACGGAAGGAGCGGCGAGACGGTGCCGGTCCGTCTGGGCGTTCCCGGCCGCCACAATGCCGCGAACGCGCTGGCGGCACTCGCGGCAGCCCAGGCCGCGGGCGTCGACCTCCGGCAGGCCGCCGAGGCGCTCGCCGGCTTCCAGGGGCTGAGGCGCCGTTTCGAAGTGGTCGGCACGCGAGGCGGCATCACCGTCATCGACGATTTCGGGCACAATCCGGACAAGATCGCCGCGACGCTCGACACGCTCCACGCCTTTCCGGGACGCGTCCTGGCGATGTTCCAGCCGCACGGCTACGGCCCGCTGCGGACGATGCGGCAGGAGCTGATCGACTGTTTCGCGCAGCGGCTCGGGTCCGAGGACGTGCTGGTCATGCCCGACCCTGTCTATTTCGGCGGCACCGTGGATCGCTCCATCGGCAGCGCTGAGATTGTCGAGGGAGTCCGCGCGGCGGGGCGCAACGCTGAACATATTCCCGATCGCGCTCAATGCGGCGAGCGCCTCGGCGCGCTTGCCCGCCCCGGCGACCGCATCATCGTCATGGGCGCGCGCGACGACACGCTCACCCACTTCGCCGCCGACCTGCTCGCAAGCCTCGGCTGAGCGCGCTATGCTGGGGCGCTATTATCGGAGCCCACCCATGTATCGCTTGCTTGCCGCCGGCCTCCTCGCCCTTGCCGTCGCCCCCGCGGCGGCCGCGGCGGAATGGCGGCAGGCGCGCGACGTCGAGGTGAGGCTGTCCAACTTCGACATCGAGCCCGGCGCGATCCGCCTCAAGGCCGGGGAGCCGGTGCGGCTCCGCTTCGTCAACACCAGCCAGAGCGATCACAGCTTCAGCGCCGACGAGTTCTTCGCCGCCGGGCAGTTGCGCAGGCGCGACACGAAGGTCGTGAGAGGCGGCGGCGTGAACGTTCGCGCAGGCGACGTGCGCGAGGTCCTGCTCGTTCCGGCGGCAGGCCGCTACCGCGCTCGCTGCGGAAACATTCTTCACCGGATATTGGGAATGAGCAGCGAGATTATCGTCGAATAGATCTGACGGAGCAGGACCGATCATGGGCAAAGGCAAGAACAAGAAGAAGTCGAAGAAGAAGGACGAGCAGCTCCCCACCCGACTCGCCGGCGTTCCGCTGCCCGAGAATCTGAGGGAAGTGGCTGCCACCGCCCAGCAACTGGTCCGCCATCCCGTGGTCAGCGACATCATCTCCGCCGGGGTGCTCGCCGCCATTGCTGCCCTGGCCGAGAATGAGAGCGTGCGCCGCGCCGCGCGCAGTGCGGGCGAGGAGGCAGAGGACGCCGCCGGCGAAGCCGCACGCACGGCGAGCCGCGCCAAGGTCGCGGTCAAGGCCGCGGCGGGAGCGATGGGCAAGCGCCTGCTCGACGAAGTGAAGAGCAGCGCCGGGACCGGGAAAGGCGCGAAGTCCGCCAAGAAGGAGCCGGCGCACGCGGGCTAAAGGCTGGGAATGGGCAAGTATACGGCGACGATCGCCTGGCAGGATGACGGGGATTTTGCGAGCGGCCGCTACAGCCGGGCGCACAGCATCATCTTCGACGGCGGCGCCGTCGTCCGCGGCTCCTCCTCGCCGCACGTCGTGCCCCTGCCCTTCTCGGATCCAGCGGGCGTAGATCCGGAGGAGGCCCTCGTCGCCTCCGTCTCCGCCTGCCACATGCTCTGGTTCCTGAACCTCGCGCAGGAAGCCGGATGGCACATCGCCAGCTACCTCGACGAAGCCGAGGGCGCGATGGGACGGGTCAGCCCCGGCAAGATCGCGATGACCCGCATTGTCCTCCGGCCCCGCATTCGCTTCAGCGGTACAGAGCCGAGCCCTCAGCAGGTCGACCTGCTCCACCACGAGGCGCACGAGCGCTGCTTCATCGCCAATTCGCTCAAGACGGAAATCGTCGTCGAGGCGCCGGCCGCAGCCGAAAGCTAAGTTCCGGAAAGTTCCCGACATCCGTTCCGGGCACGTTACTTATCCACGTTATCCTCCTTATCCACAGGTCGATTCCGCTTCTGCGACTCGAAGCTGCGTGACAGGTTGCACTCATGGCCAAAGGGCAGCCCCGCCGGAAACGGCACGCCCTGAAGCCAAAGGTCCGCCAGGGCCGCTCCGGTGCCCCCGATTGAGCCGGAGCGCGAATGACGGGCAGGCGATCGCGGGAGACCAGACGCGGCGGCCAAAGTAGGGCCGGGACTGGCGAACTTCCGATAGAGCCGGCAGCGCGGCGGTCCGTCCGGACGTAACGTGCTGCAACGGACGTGTGGCTGGGTTCGCCCCCGGGCCGAGTGTCCATACCGAGCGACGCCGTCTTTGCCCGCTCCCTGGGCAAGGAAGCGGGCCGGCGCCGGGACGAGGGTGGGGGCCGGCGGCGACGCCGGCCCCCATTTTCCTTTCAGGCGCCATCAGCCTCCCCTCGCCTCTTCCTTCGCGTTCCGCTGGAACGGCATCGCTGCCGCGGCCGTTTCATCAGGCGCAGCAAGGAGCACCGACATGCCCAAGATGAAACCGGACCGGGACGATAGTCGCGGCGGTCTCGGCGCCGGAGGACCGCAGGACGGCCCCGTCGACACCGACGAGAACAATGCCCGCCGCGATCGCGGCGGCGACCTCCTCGAGACCGGCGGCGCCGGCCACGGCGAACTCGGCCAGGGCGGCCAGCGCCATCCAGGCGGCAGCAGCCGCGACCGCTAAGGGAGAATGAGATGACGCAGCAAGGCGGATTGAACGCATCCGAACTCGCCGACCGCGAGGATGAAGATCTCGGCGGCGCGGGCGGCTCAAGCGGCGGCGGCACGAGTGCCGGCCGAGGCGAGCCTTCGGGCGGAGCGATCGGTGGGAGCGGTGGAACCAGCGGCGGCGTCCCCGGCGACATGCTTGGCGGGGAGACACCGTTCGGCGCTGGCACCGGCAGCCTTTCCGGCCTCGACGGCGGCGGCATCGCCGCGGAAGCCGCGGCGCTGGGCACGGCCGACGGCTCGCTCGCCGACGCTGCAAGCGACCGGGAACCCGGCGCAGAGCGGCTGAGCGGCGGCCCGACCAGCGCCGAAGCCATCGGCCAGGGCGCGCGCCGCGGCGAGACCGGCTCCGGCACGCCGGGCGACACCGGCGATCTCGGCGGCGGCGGCGGCGGCACCGGGCCAAGCGGCACGGCGAGCCCGGGCGGCGAAAGCCGCGCCTGAATATCCAAGGACAAGGAGCAAAGAACATGGACCAGCAGCAGGATCAGGCGACACTTGACGAGCAAGGCAGCCGCGACGGTGCGCCGATTACGGGCGGGATCAAGGACGACCTCGAAGGCGGCACGACCGGCGCCGCCAGCATGACCGGCGGCGACAGCAGCGCCGCCTCTCCCGACCAACCTGGCGGCTCGTCGGCGGCCTCGGCGGCGGGCAGGGACAGCCCCGCCGGCGGGGACAAGGGCCCGATCGGCATGGCCAGCGCCGGCGGCAGCCCGGTCGGTGAGGCCGGCGGCGGAGCCCCCACCGGCCCCGGCGGCCAGGGATCGCTCGGCTCTGCCAATTATAACGAACGCGGCAATGTCACCGGCCCCGACAGCCCCGCCGGCTCAAACGCCGCGATTGGCCTCCCGCGTGAAGGTCAGGGCGAAGATCTGGCGAACCGTCTCGGCGGCGGCGACAATCCTCGCACCGGCCTCACCGGCGCCGGCTCCGTGAGCGGCGACATGAGCGCCGATCGCAGCGAGGCGACAGGCGAAGCCGGGGCCGGCGCTCCCGACGCCGGCAGCCCCGGCGGCATGGGAGGCGTTCATGCCCAAGGCGGCACGGGCACCGGCCGCCCGCCCGGTGGCGTCAGCCCGCTCCAGGACGGGCAGGGCGACAGGGAATAACGACCCGGCTTACGGCTTTCGAAAAAGGAAGGGCGGCCGCCGGCCGCCCTTCTCACATCCGCAGATGTGCGCTCAGAAGCTGGCGTAGGCCTCGTTGCCGAAGAAGCCCATCGCCTCGACTTTGGCGCGTTTGGTGATGGCCAGCACCCGATCGACCACCTCATAGCGTGCCTGCGGGTGCGGCTGGAGGTGAAGTTCGGGCGCAGGGGTCATGCCCGCGCTGAGATCGAGATACTGGCGCAGCTGCAGCTCTGTGGTGGGCGCTCCATTCCAGAGGATCGTGCCGTCGCGGTCGATCACGACCTTGTTCTTGACTGGATTGACCAAGCCGGGTGTCGGGCGCGGTAGATCTACTTCGACCGAGTGCGTCTGGACCGGAATGGTCACCAGGAACATGATCAGCAGGACCAGCATGATGTCGATCAGCGGCGTGGTGTTGATCTCCATCATCGCGCCGCCGTCCGCCTCTTTCGCCGCTGCAGTCATGCGATCCTCCTCAGATGTGATGCTATAACATACACCGTTGAAGGCCACACCGCAATCAGGCGAAACAAAAAGGGCGGCCCGAAGACCGCCCCTCACGCTTTCGAACGAGCTTGCCGTCAGAAGTTGGCGTAGGCCTCGTTGCCGACGAAGCCCATTGCCTCGACATTCGCCCGCTTGGTGACGGCGAGCACCTGGTCGACGACCTCATAGCGCGCCTGCGGGTGCGGCTGGAGGTGGAGCTCGGGGACCGGGGTCATCGTCTGGGTGATGTCGAGATACTGCCGCAGCTGCACCTCGTTCACCGGGGCGCCGTTCCACAGGATCGTGCCGCTCGGCTCGATCACGATCTTGTTCTTGATCGGGTCGATTGGCGGCGGATTGTTCTGCTGGCTGTCGACCGGCAGGTCGAGCTTCACCGCGTGGGTTTGGATGGGGATCGTGATGATGAACATGATCAGCAGCACCAGCATGACGTCGATGAGCGGCGTCGTGTTGATGTCCATCATCGGTTCGCCTTCGGCGCCACCAGTCGACATTGCCATGGCGTATTACTCCTGAAACTTAGAGGCGGGTGGTGGCGCCGCCCGGGGCGGGCTCGGAAATGAAGCCGACCCGGCTGAAGCCGGCGCGCTGCATGGTGAAGACGGCGCCGCCGACGCAGCTATAATGGGTGTTGATGTCGCCGCGGATGTGCGCCTCCGGCAGGTCGGTGACGTTGTCGGGTCCACCCTGGCGCTCGATCTCGTTCTTCAGCTTCTCGACGGCGCGGTCGAGAAGCTCTTCCGAATTGACCTTCTGGAGGCCCCAATAGACCTCGCAATTACCCTGGGTGCCGCGAACGGAGAGGGAGACGTTCTCGGGCTTGGTGGTGGTCGGTTCGAACCTGACCTTGGGCAGATCGACGTCGACCGTTTGGATCACGACCGGAACGGTGATGAGGAAGATGATGAGAAGCACCAGCATGACGTCCACGAGTGGCGTCGTGTTGATGTCCGACATCGGAGTTTCTTCGCCACTGCTGTCCGGAGAGCCGACATTCATCGCCATGGGGGATTCGTCCTGTCCTTGGTCTCAATCTGGCGGGTCTTGTGTAACCAGCCCTGAACGGCGGGGCGTCCGGGAACGCCCCGCCGATTCGATTACATCTTGTTGGCGCTGGCGGTGGTGGTGCCGGTGGCGCTGCCGGTCGCCGTGCTGCCCGCCTTGGTCGGCGTCGCGGCGGCGCGGCCCGCAGCGGCAGTGGCCGGACGGACGGAACCGCCGGACATCATGTAGCCGTGCACGTCGTTGGTGAAGCGCGCCAGCTCCTCGAGCACCGCCTTGTTGCGACGCATCAGCCAGTTGTAGGCCATAACCGCAGGCACCGCCACGGCGAGGCCCAGCGCGGTCATGATCAGCGCTTCGCCGACCGGGCCGGCGACCGCGTCGATCGACGCCTGACCGGCGGCGCCGATCTTGATGAGCGCGCGGTAGATGCCGATCACAGTGCCGAACAGGCCGATGAACGGTGCCGTCGAGCCGACGGTGGCGAGCAGCGCCAGGCCGGTCGAGAGCTTGGACGCGATCGCGCCCTGGCTGCGGGCGAGCGAGCCCATCATCCAGTCATGCTGGTCGATCGGATCGGTGAGCTTGTCATGCTGCTCCTGCGCCACGATCGCGTCGTCGACAATCTGACGGTAGGCGCTGTTCTTCTCGAGCTTGGCGGCGCCTTCGCGCAGGTTCGCCGCCTGCCAGAAGCTGGTGCGCGCCTTCTTGCCCTGGTTGATGATCTTCTGCTGTTCGAACAGCTTGACGAACAGGATGTACCAGGACGCGGCCGACATGATCACGAGGATACCGAAAGTCGCATAGGCGATCGTGCCGCCCTGTTCGAGTGCGGCCATGAGGCCATAGGGGTTTTCACCGCCTGCTGCTGGTGCTGCCATGATGTTCGTTTCCTCTCAGTCTTAAGATGAAAATCGCTGTGATACGGGTCTTTAGTCTTCCGGCAGGCGCCAGGTAATCCTGCTCGACGTGCTGTCGTTTGTCGGCTGACCGCTGCTGTCCCTGGCGGGCGTGAAGCGGGCTCGGCTCGTCATGATCCGACAGGTTGCCCGGTCGAGCGTAGAAGATCCGCTCGACGAGGTGATCGTGCAGTTGGTGACGCGGCCGTTGGGGCCGATTTCCAGCCGGAACCCGGTCGTCCCCTGCTCCTCCGAACGGATCGCGGCGTCCGGATAGTCGGAGTCCGAGATGTAGGAGGCGAGGTTGGCGCGAGCGCGAGCCGGTTCGACCTTCACCGGAGGCGGCGGCGGCGGCGGCGGCGCCGGCGGTGCCGGCGGTGCCGGCGGCGCGGTCGGCGTGATCACTACCGGCGGCGCCTGGCGGACCGTCTGGACAACCGGAGCCGGCGTGTTGACGCGCACGATCGGCGGCGGCGAGACGACGGGCGGCGGCTGAACCGGCTGCACGTCGGGCGGCGGGGGCGGCGGCTCCTCCTCGGGGGGCGGCGGCTCTTCCACAACGTCGAAGGTCTTGAGGTCCTCGGCGGCCTTCTTGATGACGTTGTAGGCAAGACCGGTGATGAACGCGTAGCCGAGCAGAGCATGGAGCAAAGCGACGATCACGATCGCCGCGATCCGCCCGTTGCTCATCTTTTGGTCAGCATATGCCATTAATCAGCCACACTCCCTCTCACGAGTTATGCCGTAGCGGCGGGCAGGCAGACAACGCAGCCGAACCATTACGGGTCCATGGATGTTTCAACATCTCATGGCTAGGGTTTGCGTCTCTAACGTCCTGTCATTTCGGAGGCAATCCTCCTGTGCGAAGTGACACCGCTGGTCGAAAACGGCTGTAAACAGCCAAAAACGTGGCTAATCAGGGGTTAACGAGCCATTCAGCAGCCGTAACGAAAAGCCTGTTCGCATGAAGATGAGCCACTTTGGAACTGCCGCCGCGGCCCTTGCCGCGCTCGCTTTGAGCCCTCCCGCCGAATCGCAGGCGCCGGTGCCTGCGCCCTCGCGACTGAGCTACGCCGACCTTGCCGACCTCGCCCTGGACGCACCGGTTGTCGCCCACATTCGGGTTGCGAGCGCCGCGCGGCTCAAACCGGAGGAGGCGCCTGGCCTCGCAGCCGGCCGCACCCGCTTCTATGTCGAGGCCGAAGTCCTCTCCCTGATCCGCAGCCCGGGCGGCCTCTCTGCCCGCGTCGCCTATCTCGTCGATCTTCCGAACGAGGGCGGCAAGCCGCCCAGGCTGCGCAAGGGAAGCGAGCATCTCCTGTTCGCGGCTCCGGTGCCCGGCCGGGCGAACGAGCTGCGCCTGACCGGCCTCGACGCCCAGCTCGCTTTCGCTCCTGCGGATGCCGAGCGGCTGCGGACGATCCTGCGCGAAGCGGCGGGCCCAGGCGCCGCGCCCGAGATCGTGGGCATCGGCCGGGCCTTCCACGTGCCCGGCTCGCTGCCCGGCGAGAGCGAGACCCAAATCTTCCTGCTTACGGCCGACAATCGGCCGGTCTCACTCAACGTGCTGCGCCGGCCCGGCCAGGCACCGCAATGGGCGGTGTCGCTGACCGAGATCGTCGACGACAGCGCCGCCGCTCCGTCGCGCGACACCTTACTCTGGTACCGCCTCGCCTGCTCGCTGCCGCGCGCCCTGCCCCGCCAGAGCCTGAATGAAGCGGGGGCGGAGGAAGCGCAGGCGATTGCAGCAGATTATCGCCTGGTGCTGGAGGGTCTCGGCCCGTGCCTCCGCACCAGGACTAGAAGCTAGCCAGGTCTACGCCGACGCCGGCGCAATCTGGATAGATGTCGGGCTTGCGGCTGCGCACGCGAAGCGCGGTCACGCCGCGGCGGGCAGCGACCAGATCGTAGATCGCGCGGACGAGTGTCTCCTGCAGGTTCCAGCGCCGCGCTCCCGCGATGGCACGGATCTCCGTCCTCAGGAAGTCGTAATCCCACGCTTGGGCTTCGTCGTCCTCGGCAGCGAAGGATTTTTCGTCCACCCACACTTCGACGCTGATCAGCAGCCGCTGCGGCGCGCCGACCTCGAATTCATGGAAGCCGATGTCGACGTCGAGGCTGAAATCCTCGAGTACGATCTTGCGGGTCTTGGGCGCGAGGTGATCGGGCACGAGGCCATCGATCTTGGGCCTGTGGTTCACGTGTTGGGCTCCAGGAATTGCCCGTCGCCGGAGGGCGACAGGAATTGAACATCGCGGGAGAGACCGAGGAAGCGCTGGCCCGCATCGAGGACGATGGTCTGGCCGGTATAGGTCGGCGTGGCGATGATGAAGCGCAAGGCGGCGACGATCTCGCTCACGTCGACGCCGCGGCCGAGCGCGTTGAGGCCGTGCACCTCCTCGAAATTGTCGCGGCTCTGCGGCCCCGAGACCAGGGTCACGGACGGTGCGATGCCGCAGACGCGGATGCCCCGGGCGGCATAGGCGCGGGCGGTCAGCTCGGTGAGGCCGGCCAGCCCCATCTTGGTGATGGTGTAGCTGAAGAAATCGGGGTTCGGGTGGCAGAGCTTGGCATCGAGCAGGTTGATGATCAGCCCGCCGCCCTCCGCCCGCTTCGCGAACGCCTGCGACAGCAGTGCCGGCGCACGCAGGTTGATCGCGTGGTTGAGGTCCCACTCCGTGACGCTGAACCCGTCGGCATCGTCATAGGCGAATCGCGACGCGTTGTTCACCAGCAGCCGCACCGGCGGCAGGTCCCGCGCGGCGGTGAAGATACGCTCGGCCGCATCTGCCTCTGCAAGCTCCGCCTCCACCACCCCGGCGTTGCCCAGTTCGGCGGCGAGCGCGTCCGCCTCGGCCCGCGACCGGTTGCAGTGGATCAGCAGGTGCCAGCCGTCGGCAGCCAGCGCACGGGCGATCTCCGCGCCGATCCGCTTCGCACCGCCAGTGACGATCGCCGTCCGCGGCCCCGTGAACTCACCTGCCATGGCGGCGCCGGATAGGAGCTTTGCGCTTGGCCTGTCGATCCCCTACCTGAGGCGCGATGCCGATGCCGGAGCCCCCGCAGGACCTCAGCCGTCTCTCGCTCGCCGAGATCGCCCGGCTCGCGGCGGAGCGCAGGCTGCCCCCGGTGGAGAGCTGGAACCCTACCCATTGCGGCCCCAGCGACATGCGCATCGCCCGCGACGGCACCTGGTTTCATCAGGGCAGCCCGATCGGCCGTCAGGCGATGGTGCGGCTCTTCTCCACCATATTGAGGCGCGAGGCCGACGGCGGCTATGTGCTCGTCACGCCCGTCGAGAAGCTCGATATCGAGGTCGAGGATGCGCCCTTCGTCGCGGTCGAGCTGAAGAGTAACGGCGAAGGCCGCGAACGCTCACTCGCCTTCCGGCTCAATACCGGAGATGTGGTTGTTGCCGGCCCGGACCACCCGCTCCGCCTGAAAGACGGCGAGGACGGTCCCCACCCTTATCTGGAGGTCCGCCGCGGCCTCGACGCACTGATCGCCCGGCCCGTTTATTATGAGCTCGCCAATTTCGCCCTGGCCGAAGGCGCCGAGCCGCCGGGCCTCTGGAGCAGCGGCGTCTTCTTTCCGCTGGACGCGTCGTGAGCCTCGCGCAGACCCTGCGGGAAGCGCTGGAGCTGGGACATCGCCGCTCGCCCGAGCTGATCGATGGCGATCCGCTCGACCCGCAGCTCCCCGATTCCGAAACGATCACGCCGGCGGCGGTTCTGGTGGCGGTGGTCGACCGACCGGAGCCGACCGTCATCCTCACCGTGCGGCCGGAGACGATGCGCCGCCACGCTGGCCAGATCGCCTTTCCGGGTGGCCGGATCGATCCGGGCGACGACGGCCCGATCGCCGCGGCCCTGCGCGAAGCGGAGGAGGAGATCGCCCTGCCTCGCTCTGCGGTGGAAGTGATCGGCATCGCCGACCGCTACCGCACCATCACCGGTTTCGAAGTCACTCCGGTGGTCGGCGTCGTGCCGCCCGGCCTCCCGCTCGAGCCGCACCCGGGGGAGGTGGCCGACGTCTTCGAGGCACCGCTCTACTATCTCCTCCGGCCGGAGCATCAGCTCGTCAGGACGGCGATGTGGCGGGGCCGGGAGCGCAGCTATTACGAGATCGACTATGAAGGCCGCCGCATCTGGGGCGCGACCGCGGCGATGATCGTCAATCTCAGCCGCCGCCTGGCGCTCGTCTCATGAGGCTCCCCGAAGCGCCCTGGCGGAGCCGCTCCGGCATGCGTAAGCTTCTGGCCACACTCGGCGCGGCCGAGGGCGATACCCGCTTCGTCGGCGGTGCCATCCGCGACACCTTGCTCGACATAAAGGTCAGCGACATCGATCTCGCCACCCGCCTCGCGCCGGAGACGGTGATGGAGCGCCTCAAAGCCGCGCACATCAAGGCGGTGCCGACCGGCCTCGCCCACGGCACCGTCACCGCGATCGTCGGCGGCGCGCCCGTCGAGGTCACGACCCTGCGCCGCGACGTCGCGACCGACGGCCGCCGCGCGACGATCGCCTATACGGACGACTGGCAGGAAGATGCCGCCCGCCGCGACTTCACCATCAACGCCTTCTACGCGGATCCCGCGAGCGGCGAGATCTTCGATTATTTCAGCGGACTTGCCGATCTCCAGGACCGCCGGGTCAGGTTCATCGGTGATCCCCTGACCCGGATCGCCGAGGATCATCTGCGCATCCTGCGCCTGTTCCGCTTCCACGCCCGCTTCGGCGCCGGCGCTCCGGACCCCGCCGCGCTCGATGCCTGCGAGGCCCGCGCCAACGACCTCATGGCCCTGTCACGGGAGCGGATTGCGGACGAGTTGCTGAAGCTCCTCGCTCTGCCCGATCCCACCGCCACAGTCAGGCTGATGGTCGAGCGAGGCATATTCAAGCCCGTCCTGCCGGAGATCGGCTCCGAGGGTGTCGACCGGCTTGCGGCGCTGGTCCGCCGCGAGAGCCTTTCGGGAATCGAGCCCGAAGCGGTGCGCCGCCTCGCCGCCCTGCTCCCGCCGGAGCCGAGCCTCGCCGCTTCGCTGTCGGCGCGGCTCCGCCTCTCCAACAAGGCGATCAAGCGGATCGTCGCCGCCGCCGAGCGCAAGCCCGGCGACGGCGCACGACCGCTCGCCCTCGCTTATCGTATCGGTGCCGACGAGGCGGTCGACCGGCTGCTGCTGGGAGAGGAAGGGGATTCCGTGACCGCCGACAAGGTGCAGAGCCTCGGCGGCTATGCGCGCCCACGATTCCCGCTGACTGGCGGCGATCTCATCCAGATAGGTCTCAGGCCGGGGCCGATCGTCGCCGCGACCCTGCAATCGATCGAGCGGGAATGGATCGAAGGCGGCTTTGCGCTGGATGAAGAGGGGGTGCGGCAGCTCGCCCGCGCCCGGGTCGATCAGGCGTTGCGCGCCAGCCAGTAATCGAGCGCCGCTTCCGGATCGAGCGGCTTGGCGAAGTAGAAGCCTTGGCCGTGGGAGCAGCCAAGCTCGGTCAGCGCCTTGGCGAGTTCCTCGGACTCGATTCCCTCGGCGGTGGTGGCAAGGCCGAGCGCTTCCGCCAGCGACAAGATGGCCCGCACGATCGCGACCGAATCCCCGTCGCCCAGCATGCCGGCGACGAAGCTGCGGTCGATCTTCAGCGTGTCGATCGGCAGCCGCTGGAGATAGGAGAGCGAAGTGTAGCCGGTGCCGAAATCGTCCATCGCGACCTTGGCATCGAGGGCCTTCAGCGCCTCCAGCACCCGCGTCGCGCGCTGGGGATCCTGGATGATCGCGCTCTCGGTCAGCTCCAGCGTCAGCCGGTTGCCGGCGATGCCGCTGGAATTCAGCGCGCCCGAGACGGCGGCCGCCACGTCGTCGCGAGCAATTTGGATGGCCGAAAGGTTTACGCCGACCGTCAGCGGCAGGCGCTTGCCGGTCTTTCGGTCCCATTCCGCCAAGGTTCGGGCGGCGGAATCGAGCGCCCAGCGGCCAAGCGCCAGGATCAGGCCCGATTCCTCGGCGACCGGGATGAATTCCGTCGGCGAAATCTGGCCCCGGTCCTCATGCTCCCAGCGTGCCAGCGCTTCGAAGCCGGACACCTGCCCGGTCGGCAGGTCGATCAACGGCTGGTAGGCGAGCTTCAGCCGGTCGCCTTCGATGGCGCGGCGGAGCTCGGTCTCGATGCTGAAGCGATGGCGGGCTGCCTGCGCCTGGTTGGGTTCATAGACCTGCGTCCGCCCGGTCAGCTTCGAGCGCTTGAGCGCGAACTGGGCGTTGCGAAGAATCTCCTCGGCCAGCTCGACGCCGCCGGTCAGCAGGGCGCAGCCAACCGAGCAATCGACCCGGATTTCCAGCTCCGACAGCCGGAACGGCGTCGCCAGGACCGAGCGGATCCGCTCGCCGAGCTCCAGCGCGTCCTTGAGACCGTTGTCGAGCCGCATGAGGATGCCGAACTCGTCGCCGCCGGTGCGGGCGAGCACGTCGCCTGCCCTGAGCGCCGAGAACAGCCGCCGCGCGAAGCTGATCAGCAATTCGTCGCCGGCCATCGCGCCGACGCATTCGTTGACGCGGCTGAAGCGGGTCATGTCGACGACCACGACTGCGTGACTGCCATCGCGGAAATTGGGATGCTCGAGGATCTCCTCCACCCGTTCGTTGAAGGCGAGGCGGTTGGGGAGGCCGGTGAGGCTGTCGCGGAGCATCTCCGCGCGCAGGCTTTTCTCGGTCTCGACTTGCGCGGTTTTGTCGATCAGCGAAACGAGGCAGCGGCTGGGATGGCCCGCCGTCGGGCTGAGCCGCGCCAGCCGCACCAGGAAATGGCGACCGCCGATCACCTGCCCGTCGCCCCCTTCGAACTGGTGCACCGGCTCCGACCCGTCGAGGAAGTCGCGCAGGCTGAGGCCGATCGGGCCGCGCTGGAGCAGGTCGATGCGATCGATCGCACCGCCGTCCAGACGCTCGTCGCAGCGGGCAAGGTGGCGGAAATGGTCGTTGGTGCGCTCGATCTCGTGCAGCCCCGCACGCGAACGCCCGACCACCGCCGCAGCGATGGGCAAGGCGTCGAGATATTCCTGCTGGGCGCCGGCTGCCTCTTCCGGGGCGATGGCCACGACGGCGCGTTTCGCAGCCCGGATCGGGGCAGCGGCAGTGTCCGGCGTTTTCCTGCGCCGGGGCGTGGACGCGACCTGCATGACAGGAGGCTCTAAACGTGAGCGGTTAATCTTCCCTTTCCGCTATGCGTGACAGCGGTTTCCGCGCGGGACGGAAGAGTTAATGCCGGTCCTGCCCCTTAAAACTTATTGTCCCTTGGAAAACCGACCGGGGGCATCCGGCCGGCGGCGCCGCGAGCGGTGCGCCACGCGGAAAGGTCGGCCTCGGTGCGGGTGCGGCCGGTGGCGCCGCCCATGCTCCAGCTCATGCCTTCCGCGAACTTGAAAGTAGTCACGTCGGAGAGACCTCCGTCGCGGTAGCGCTGGAGGGCGACGCCCTGGCCGCGGCCCATCTCCGGGAGCTCGGTCAGCGGGAAGACGACCATCTTCCGATTGTCGCCGATCGCGGCGACATAATCATCCTCGGGCCCGATCTGCTTGACGATGGCGAGCGTGGCGCCGGTCTTGAGGTTGACGACCTGCTTGCCCTTGCGCGTCTCGGCAATGGCCCCGCTCGATGAGGTGACGAAGCCGCGCCCGTCGGATGACGCCAGCAGCAATTTGGACGCGGCGCTCGCCGGGAACAGCGCCACGATGTTGCTGCCCTCGCCATCGAGGTCGACCATCAGCTTGACCGGTTCGCCAAAGCCGCGCCCGCCCGGCAGCTTGTCCGCCGCAAGCGTGAAGAAGCGCCCGTTCGCCGCCGCCAGCAGCAATTTGTCCGTGGTCTGGGCGTGGAAGAAGAAACGCGGGCCGTCGCCTTCCTTGAACTTCAGCGCTTCCGAGTTCGACAGCTCGACATGCCCCTTCATCGCGCGGATCCAGCCGCGCTCGGACATGATGACGGTGATCGGCTCGCGCTCGATCATCGCCTCCAGCGGAATCTCGCGCGCCGGCCCGGCTTCCTCGATCAGCGTGCGCCGCGCGCCGATCTCCGTGTCCTCCGCGTAGCGCTTGCGGAGATCGGCCAGATCCTTCTTCAGCCGCGTGCGCTGCCGCGCCGGGCTTTCGATCAGCTTCTGTAGCTCATCCCGCTCCTTCTCGAGCGTGTCGCGCTCGCCGCGGATCTGCATCTCCTCCAGCTTGCGCAGGGAGCGCAGGCGCATGTTGAGGATGGCCTCGGCCTGACGGTCGGTGAGGCCGAACTCGGCCATCATCACCGGCTTCGGCTCATCCTCGGTGCGGATGATCTCGATCACCCGGTCGAGGTTGAGGTAGGCGACCAGATAGCCTTCGAGCAGCTCGATCCGGTCGGCGATCTTCTGGAGCCGGTAGTTGGAACGCCGGACCAGCACCTCGAACTGGTGGGCCAGCCAGGCGAGGAGCGCCTCCTTGAGGCTCATCACCCGCGGCGTCCGCGTCGCGTCCAGCACGTTGAGATTGAGCGGGATGCGCACCTCGAGATCGGTCAGCCTGAACAGGCTGTCCATCAGCACGCCGGGATCGACCGAGCGGCTTCGGGGCTCCAGCACGATCCGGATCGCCTCGTCCGATTCGTCGCGGACATCCTCCAGGATCGGCAGCTTCTTCTCGGCGATCAGCGCCGCGATCTGCTCGATCAGCTTGCCCTTCTGCACCTGGAACGGGATTTCGGTGACCACCAGCGACCAGGTGCCCCGGCCCAGATCCTCCTGGCTGTATTTCGCCCTCACCCGGAAGCTGCCGCGGCCGGTGCGATAGGCCGCCGCGATCGTGTCGGCACTGTCGACGATCACGCCGCCGGTCGGAAAATCCGGGCCGGCGACGAAATCCATCAAGGCCGAATCCTCGGCCTTGGGATTGTCGATCAGGTGCGTCGCGGCATCGATCAATTCGGCGGCATTGTGGGGCGGGATCGAGGTCGCCATGCCGACCGCGATCCCACTCGCGCCGTTGGCGAGCAGGTTCGGGAACAGGCCGGGAAAGACCTCCGGCTCCTCGTCCTCATTATTATAGGTCGGCCGGTAGTCGACCGTGCCTTCATCGAGGCCCGCCATCAGCTCGATCGCGGTCTGCGTCAGCCGCGCCTCGGTGTAGCGGTAGGCGGCGGCGTTATCGCCGTCGACATTGCCGAAATTGCCCTGCCCGTCCACGAGCGGATAGCGGAGCGAAAAGGTCTGCGCGAGGCGCACCATCGCGTCATAGACCGACTGGTCGCCATGCGGGTGGTATTTGCCGATCGTGTCGCCGACGACGCGGGCGCATTTCTTGTAGCCCGCCGCAGGATCGAGCTTCAGCAGTCGCATCGCCCAGAGCAGTCGCCGGTGCACCGGCTTCAGCCCATCGCGCACGTCCGGCAGCGAGCGAGCGGTGATCGTCGACAGCGCGTAGACAAGGTAACGCTGCGACAAGGCGTCGTCGAACGACGCATCGACAATCTGGTCGAAGGGATCTTCAAGCTCGGCCATGCACCTGCGATAGCAAGGCTTTCAGCCTTCGACGAGGGTTTTAAGGTCGCTTTCGACCTCGGCCAGCAGCCATTCGCGGAAGCGCTTGATCTTGGGCACGTTGCGGCGGTGCTCCGGATAAACCAGCCAATAGCCGTAGCCGCGTGAGGAGACTTGCTCGAACGGCCGCACCAGCCGTCCCTGGGCAAGGTCGACGCGCCAGAAGAAGGGCGTCAGCATCGCCATCCCCTGCCCGGCGAGAGCGGCATTGCCTTCATGCGCCTGCGAATCCATGCGGAGGCCCGGCCGGATCGCGCCGTCGGGCACGTTGACGCCCGCCTCCTCCAGCCAGTATGACCACCACACGTCCTGCGGGCTAACGAGCGGCAGGCGGAGGAGGTCGGCGGGCTCGAGCTTGCCGCCGTGGCTTTCGAGGAAAGCCGGGCTGCACATCGGCGTGAAATTGACCCGCATCAGCCGCTCCGCATGGAGGCCCGGCCAGGCGGGTTCGCGACCCGCCCGCACCGCCACGTCGACATCGTCGGTGACGAAATCGGCGAGCGCATCGGTGGCGGCCAGCCGCACGGCCATATCGGGATGCGCCATCTGGAACCCGCCCAGCCGCCACGCGAACCAGGTGTTGGCGAAGGTGTGCGAGGTCGAGATCGTCAGCATCGATTCGTCTTCGGCGCGGAGCCTGGCGAAAGCGGAGTCGAGCGCATCGAAAGCGCGCGAGACCTGAGCGGCGGCCTTCTGGCCCGCATCGGTCAGCGCCACGCGCCGCTTCTGGCGATGGAAGAGAGGCAGGCCAAGCCGTTCTTCCAGCAGCTTTATTTGATAACTGACCGCCGCTTGAGTCATGCCGAGCTCGGCTGCCGCGCTGGTGAAATTCTGGTGGCGAGCGGCGGCTTCAAAGACCCTGACGGCCGGCAGAGGCGGGATCTGACGCATCCCCGTAACGATAAGCCACCCTTATCATCCATGTCGAGCCTTTAGTTGGCGCCGCAGCCGCTTTCCAGCCATCTTCCTCCTGTGCCGGACATGAACGACCGGCGGACATGGAAAGAAGGATCATAAGATGCGCGACCAGATCGATGGCCGCCTTTGGGCGGAGCATGGCCACCTTTTCGCGGAGCAGCTGGGCCAGCTGCTGGACACCACGATGCGCGCTTTCGAGCGCCTCAACGCGATCGAATTCGCCGCCCCCTGGCGCGCGAACTCGGCCGCCAAGTGCTGACGGGAGACAGATGATGATCGTTCAGGGAAAATTCGCCGGCCTCGCCTTTGCGGCGGCGCTCCTCACCACCGCCGCCACGCTCGCCGCCACCGGCGCGCCCGTCCACGCTGCCGAACCTGGCGCGGCTCCGGCCAAGGTGCGCTCCGTCGCCGTGCATCACGGCGACCTCGATCTCTCCACCAGCGCGGGGTTGCGCCAGCTGGAGAACCGGGTGCGCAAGGCCGCCGAACGCCTCTGCGTGAACGGCGGCACGGCGCCGCTGCAGGCGGCGGTGATCGCGCGCCAATGCATCGCCGAAGCGGTCGCCGGCGCGGCGCCGCAGGTCCGGCTGGCCACGGCCCGGCAGCGCCAGGCCCAGTTCGCTTCCCGCGCGCTGGCGAACGAATAGACGAGAGCGCCCCGCCGCTCCCACTGTGCCGCGCCGCCTTCCTCTCCGGCGCGGCACTTTTCCCCTTCCTGCCTCTAACGGAAAAGCGCTTTGCATCGTGGCGGCCCCGGCCTAGCGAAAAGCATGATCTCGGCCCGATCGCTTGCCCTTGCCGCCGCCTCGGCGCTAGCCGCCTGCTCCGTGACCAGCCCGACGCCCGCGCCTGCCCCCACCGCCACCCCGGCAGCGCTGATGACCTGGCCGGACCTGCTTGAACGGCCGCGGCCGGAGCCCAGCGCGACGATCGAATATGGCGACCAGCAGATGCAGCGGGTCGACCTCTGGCTGCCCGCCGGCAAGGGACCGCACCCGACCGTGCTGATGGTCCATGGCGGCTGCTGGCAGACCGAGATTGCCGACCGGCGGATCATGAACTGGATCGCCGACGACCTTCGCAAGCGCGGCATCGCCGTCTGGAACATCGACTATCGAGGCGTCGATCGCGAAGGCGGCGGTTATCCCGGCACCTTCGCCGACGCCGCCGCGGCGGCCGACGCGCTGCGGCTGCATGCGCCCCGCTACAATCTCGACATCGAGCCTTTGGTCGCCACCGGCCATTCCGCTGGTGGGCACCTTGCTCTCTGGCTGGCGGCACGGCGCTCCGAGGAGGCACGCGCCTCCAATCCGCTGATCCCGCAGGGCAGCCCCCTCCTCTCCCCCGATCCGCTGAAGATCGACGCCGTGGTCAGCCTGGGCGGCCTTCCGGATCTCGAGCTTGCCGCCACGCCGCCCGGCAGCGGCTGCGGGACCGCGATCATCGAGAAATTGGTCGGGCCGCCGACGCTGAGCGTCCGCAACGTCTATGCCGACACGTCCGTGCCCCGGCTGGCGCCGCTCGGCATCCCGCAGGTGCTGGTGAACGGACTTCAGGACCGCATCATCCCGACCGCCTATGCCACGGATTATGAGCGCAAGATGCGCGCGGCAGGCGACGAGGTCCGGGTGCGGACGATCGAGGATACGGGCCATGTCGAGCTGATCGCCCCGGAAACGGCGGCTTGGGCAGCCGCGGTCGAGGAGGTCGAGCGCGCCTTGGGACGTCGCCGGTGACCCGGGACGAGGCCCGCGCGCTCGACGCATCCGATCCGCTCCGCTCCTTCCGCGCACGATTCGAAATCCCCGACGGCGTCATCTATCTCGATGGCAACTCTCTCGGCGCACTCCCCAAGGCCGCCGTGGCGCGGCAACAGGGCGTCGTCGCACTCGAATGGGGCCACTCCCTCATCCGCAGCTGGAACGAGCATCATTGGATCGATGCCCCACAGCGCATCGGCGCCAGGATCGCGCCGCTGATCGACGCGAAGCCGCACGAAGTGATCGTCGCCGACTCGGTCACGGTGAATATCTTCAAGCTGCTCACCGCCGCGGCCCCGCTCGCGCCGGGGCGGCGGACGATCCTGTCCGAGGCCGGCAATTTCCACACCGACCTCCACGTCGCCAGCGGCGCGGCCGAGTTGCTCGGCATGGAGCTGAAGGTGGTCGAGCGGGAGGCGGTGGAGGCGTCGCTGGGCGCGGACACTGCCCTGCTCCTCCTCACCCACGTCCATTACAAGGCAGGCTTCCGCTTCGACATGGAAAAGGTGACGGCGCGGGCGAAGGCCGCCGGCGCGCTCACGTTGTGGGACCTCAGCCACAGCGCCGGTGCTGTGCCCGTCCACCTTAATCGGGATGGCGCCGAGCTGGCGGTCGGCTGCGGCTACAAATATCTCAACGGCGGCCCCGGCGCGCCGGCCTTCCTCTACGTCGCCGAGCATCTCCAGGAACGCCTCGTCCCCGCGCTCCGTGGATGGATGGGCCACGCCGCCCCGTTCGCCTTCACCGACGATTACCGGCCCGCGCCGGGCATCGCCCGCTTCCTCGCGGGCACGCCGCCGATGCTCAGCCTGTTGGCGCTGGAGAGCGGCGTCGAGAGCTTCGCCGGCGTGGACATGGAAGCGATCTGGGAGAAGTCGGTCCGCCTCTTCGACCTCTTCCTGCGCCTTGCCGAGGAGCGCTGCCCGGAGCTCGAATGCATCTCGCCGCGCGAGCCCGAGCGGCGCGGCAGCCACATCTCCTTCCGCCACCCGCACGCCTTCGAGATCTGCCAGGCGCTGATCGCCGACGGCGTGATCGGCGACTTCCGCGCGCGGGACGTGGTCCGCTTCGGCCTCACCCCGCTTTACCTCGGCTATGAGGACATTGTCGAAGCGGTCGAGCGCATGGCCGCGATTCTCGACAGCGGGCGCTGGCGCGACCTGCGCTTCGCCGTCCGCGGCAAGGTGACCTGACCAGAGCCGCTTATCCCTCTTGTGTATTGTGTCAGTAATACACTAAGCTCCCGTAGATTCAGGCTTTCCGCAGCATCGAAACGGGTTCACAAAAATGACGCAACACAGGGGGATGAGATCATGCGCAACAGACTGTTCCTGCTCGCCGCCGCCGCGGCGCTGCCGTTCGTAGCCATGCCGGCGCTCGCTCAGACCAGCGCGCCTTTGATCCCGCGCGAGAAGATCTTCGGCAATCCGTCGCAGACGGCGGGCCGGCTCTCGCCGGACGGCAAGTGGTTGTCCTGGATCGCGCCGCGCGACGGCGTGCTCAACATCTATGCCGCGCCGGCCTCGAACCCGAAGGCTGCGAAGGCACTCACCAACGAGCGGCAGCGCCCGATCCGGCAATATTTCTGGTCGCCTGACAGCAGGCAGATCCTGTTCATCAACGACAAGGGCGGGGACGAGAATTTCCTGCTCTACGGCGTCGACGTCACCTCCGGCGAGCAGCGTACGCTGACGCCCTTTGAGAAGACGCGGGTGCAGGTCGTCAACATCTCGAGCGACGTGAAGGATCGCATCCTTATCGGCGTCAACAATCGCGATCCCAAGTGGCACGACGTCCACAGCCTCGACCTCGCGAGCGGGAAATTGACGCCCGTGCTGATCAACAGCGGCGGCTATGCCGGCTTCATCGCCGACGAGCGCTTGCAGCTCCGCCTGGCGAGCAAGTCGCGCCCCGACGGCGGCACCGACTATTTCCGCGTTGCCGACAACAAGGTCGAGGCGGAGCCGGTCGAGCAGGTCGGCCTCGAAGACGCGCAGACCACCCAGCCCGCCGGCTTCACCGCCGACGGCAACACCTTCTACTGGATCGACTCGCGCGGCCGCGACACGGCGGCGATCTTCGAGCAGGATGTCGCTACCGGCAGGAAAACGCTCGTCGCGCAGGATGCCAAGGCGGACATCGGCGGCGCACTCGCCAATCCCAAGACCGGCCGGCTCGAAGCCTATGCGGTCAATTACCTGAAGAATGAGTGGGTGCCGGTCGGCTCTGCCCTGAAGGGCGATCTCGACTTCCTGAAGAGCCGGCTCAAGGGCGAGATCAACGTCACCTCCCGCACCGAAGCGGACGACAAATGGATCGTGGCGGTCGATCCGGTGACGTCCCCTTCCGCCGCCTATCTCTACGATCGCAAGGCGCGCACCCTCACCAAGCTCTACACCACCAGGCCGGAGCTCGAGGGCGCGCCCCTCGCGGCGATGCACCCGGTCGAGATCAAGACACGCGACGGCCTCACCATGGTGTCGTACCTGACGCTGCCGCCGGGCAGCGATCCCGACGGCGACGGCCGCCCGGACAAGGCGGTGCCGATGGTGTTGCTGGTCCATGGCGGGCCGTGGGGCCGCGACGGCTATGGCTTCAACGGCGACGTGCAGTGGCTCGCCAACCGCGGCTATGCGGTGCTTCAGCCCAACTTCCGCGCGTCAACCGGCTTCGGCAAGAAGTTCATCTCGGCCGGCGACCTCCAGTGGGGAACCAAGATGCACGACGACCTGCTCGACGCGGTCGAGTGGGCGATCGGGCGCGGCGTGACCTCGGCCGACAAGGTGGCGATCATGGGCGGCTCCTATGGCGGCTATGCGGTGCTCGCCGGCCTCGCCTTCACCCCGGACAAGTTCGCCTGCGGCGTCGATATCGTCGGCCCGTCCAACCTGAACACCCTGCTTGGTTCGATTCCGCCTTACTGGGAATCGATGAAGGCAGAGTTCGCCAAGCGGATGGGCGATCGGAACACCTCGGAGGGTCAGGCTCTGCTCAAGGAGCGTTCGCCGCTCTACAAGGCGGACCAGATCAAGCGCCCGCTGCTGATCGGGCAGGGCGCCAACGATCCGCGCGTCAACGTCAAGGAATCGGAGCAGATCGTCGATGCGTTGAAGGCGAAGAACATACCGGTCACCTATGTCGTCTTCCCGGACGAGGGCCACGGCTTCGCGCGGCCGGTGAACGACATCGCCTTCAATGCGGTGGCTGAGAATTTCCTCGCCAAATGCCTCGGCGGCCGTGCCGAGCCGATCGGAACGGCGCTGAAGGGCTCCACCGCCGACGTGCAGCATGGCGCCGAATATGCGCCCGGCCTGAAGGACGCGCTGGCGCTGAAGTAGAAACCGGGAGGCGCGGCGGCTGATTGCGCCGCTGCGGCCGCTCCGCTATACGCCCGGCCACACGCCCCGCCCGCGCGTTTCGAAGCGAACGCTGCTCGCGGGGCGCAGTCGTTTTTCGCCGGAGACTCGAGCCAATGTCCCGCCGCCGCCAGATTTACGAGGGCAAGGCCAAGATCCTCTATGAGGGCCCCGAGCCCGGCAC
Source organism: Allosphingosinicella sp. (assembly GCF_059502505.1). Taxonomy (NCBI): domain Bacteria; kingdom Pseudomonadati; phylum Pseudomonadota; class Alphaproteobacteria; order Sphingomonadales; family Sphingomicrobiaceae; genus Allosphingosinicella; species Allosphingosinicella sp. The sequence continues at coordinate 630,781 of NZ_JCACEU010000014.1, read as the reverse complement.
GCTCATCCAGTATTTCAAGGACGATGCGACTGCCTTCAACGCGCAGAAGAAGGGCACGATCTCCGGCAAGGGCGTGCTCAACAACCGTATCTCCGAGTATATTTTCACTCTGCTCGGCCAAGTCGGCGTGCCGACGCACTTCATCCGCCGCCTCAACATGCGCGAGCAGTTGATCCGCCAGGTCGAGATCATCCCGATCGAGGTGGTGGTGAGGAACGTCGCCGCCGGCTCGCTTTCGAAGCGGCTCGGCATCGAGGAGGGCACCCAACTCCCGCGCACGATCATCGAATATTATTACAAGGACGACGCGCTCGGCGACCCGATGATCGCCGACGAGCATATCGCCTGCTTCGGCTGGGCGAGCCAGGAAGAGATGAACGACATAGCCGACATGGCGGTGCGCGTGAACGACTTCATGTCCGGCCTGTTCGCCGGCATCGGCATCCGCCTGATCGACTTCAAATTGGAGTTCGGGCGGATCTGGGAAAACGAATATGCCCGCGTCATCCTGGCGGACGAGATCAGCCCCGACGGCTGCCGCCTGTGGGACATGAAGTCGGGCGACAAGCTCGACAAGGACCGCTTCCGATTGGATCTCGGCGGAGAGGCCGAAGCCTATCAGGACATCGCCCGCCGGCTAGGCCTGCTGCCGGAGGGCGAGCCCAACATGGTCCTCGACCTCGACAAGCACCGCAAGAAGCGCGGCAAGTAGCGGCCACATCCACGCGGAGCCATTCGGCCTCAGGTCCGTTAACGGTCGGACTCTGAGGAGAATGGCCGATGCCCGAATATTATGAGGCGGATTCGAACGAGCGGATCCGCGAAGATGGATTTCAGCGCGCCCTGATCGGAGCGGCAGGCGTGGCGGCCGCCGCCGGGCTGGCTTATCTGATCGGCCGCAGCTTCACCCAGGATTCCGAGCGTCAGCTGATCAGCGACGCCCCCGCCTCCACCTTCCGCGGCCGCGCCGGCAGGGACGCGCCGATCCAGCGGACGGTGACGATCAACCGGCCGCGGCAGGAGCTTCACGCCTTCTGGCGCGACTTCACCAACCTCAGCCAGTTCATGGACAATATCGAGCGCATCGAACGGCTCGACGAGAACCGCTCGCGCTGGACGGTGAAGGCTCCGGCCGGCACCAGCATTGAGTTCGTCAGCCGTGTCACCGAGGATGTGCCCGGCTCCGTCATCGGCTGGGAAAGCGAGGAAGGCGCCGACGTGCGCAACAGCGGCCGCGTCGAGTTCATCGATGCGCCGCCGGGGCGCGGCACCTATGTTCGCGCGACCATCTCCTACGATCCACCCGCGGGCGCGCTTGGCAAGGCGATCGCGAAGGTCCTGCAACGCGAGCCGAACGTGCAGGCGCGCCGCGACCTTCGCCGTTTCAAGCAGCTGATGGAAACCGGCGAAGTGACCAGCTCCGCCAGCCCCTCGGGCCGCGCGTCCGAAGATCCGACCAAGCAATATCTCTAGGAGAATAAACGATGCGCGCCCTTACCTGGCACGGCCGCCACGACGTTCGTGTGGACAATGTTCCCGATCCCGAGATCGTCAATCCGCGCGACGCGATCATCAAGATCACCTCGACCGCGATCTGCGGCTCGGACCTCCACCTCTATGACAAATATATCCCGACCATGCGGGCCGGCGACATTCTCGGCCATGAGAATATGGGCGAGGTTGTCGAGGTCGGCCCGAAGAGCACGCTGAAGAAGGGCCAGCGGGTCGTGATCCCCTTCACCGTCTCGTGCGGCAGCTGCTTCCACTGTTCGAAGCAGCAATTCTCCGCCTGCGACAACAGCAATCCGGCGACCACGTCCGACATGTCGGAGACGCTCTACGGCTATCCGATGGGCGGCGCCTTCGGCTACGCGCACCTCACCGGCGGCTATGCCGGTGGCCAGGCCGAATATCTGCGTGTGCCCTATTCCGACGTCGGCCCGATCGTCATTCCGGAAGGGCTCAGCGACGATCAGGTCCTCTTCCTGTCGGACATCCTGCCGACTGGCTGGATGGGCGCGGAGAATGCTGAGATTGAGCCCGGAGACACGGTCGCGGTCTGGGGCTGCGGCCCGGTCGGCCTGTTCGCCATCCAATCGGCCTTGGTCATGGGCGCACACCGGGTGATCGCGATCGATCACTGTCCGCGCCGGCTGGAGCTGGCCAAGCAGATGGGTGCAGAGATCCTCGACTTCCGCGAGGTGGACGTGCGCGATGCCCTGTTCGAGATGACCGGCGGCATCGGTCCCGACGCCTGCATCGACTGCGTCGGCATGGAGGCGCACGGGCTCGGCATCGACAACCTGGCCGACCACGCCAAGGTCTGGACCAAGCTCGGCACCGACCGCCCGGCGGCCTTCCGCCAGGCGATCCTCGCCTGCCGCAAGGGCGGGCGCGTGTCGGTCCCCGGCGTCTATGGCGGGATGATGGACAAGTTCCCGCTCGGCGCCTTCATGGAGAAGGGGCTGACGCTCAAGACCGGCCAGACCCACGTCCAGAAGTACACGCAAAAGCTGCTCGACATGATCCAGGAGGGCAAGCTCGACGCCACCTGGTTCATCTCGCACCACGCCAGCCTTGAAGAAGGACCCGACATGTACCGGCACTGGCACGACGAGCAGAACGACTACACCAAGATCATCCTCAAGCCCGGCCTCGAGAAAGGCCAGGTCCAGACCGCGCAGGAGAAGCAATATGAGCCAGCGTAAGTTCGCCATCGTCACCGGCGCGTCCACCGGGATCGGCCTCGAGATCGCCAAGCTCGCCGCGAAGGACGGCTACGATTTGCTCGTCGCCGCCGATACGCCGCTGGTCGATGCATCATCGCAGTTGCAGGGCCTCGGCGTCGAGGTGCGCAATGTTGAGACCGACCTGTCTACCTTCGAAGGCGTCGACCGGCTGTTGGGCGCGGCCGGCGGCCGTGACGTGGACGTGCTGGTCGCCAATGCCGGCCACGGCCTCGGCCGCGATTTCCTGGGCCAGGACCCGGCCGAGTGGCGGCACGTGATCGACACCAACATCACCGGCACGATCTACCTCGTCCAGAAAGTGGCGCAGCGGATGGTGGCGCGGAACCAGGGCAGGATACTGATCACCGGCTCGATTGCCGGGCATATCGCCGGTGCCTTCCAGGCGGTCTATAACGGCAGCAAGGCGTTCATCGACAGCTTCTCCGATGCGCTCGGCAACGAGCTCAAGGACACGGAGGTCACCGTCACCTGCCTGAAGCCAGGCGCCACCGACACCGAATTCTTCGAACGCGCCGACCTCATGGACACCAAGGTCGGGAGCGACCCCAAGAAGGACGATCCCGCCGACGTCGCGAAGACGGGATGGGAAGCGATGAAGGAGGGCGAGCGTAGCGTCGTCCACGGGCTCAAGAACAAGCTTCAGGTCGCCGGCGCGAAGGTGCTCGGCGGCGGCGCCTCGGCCGAGATGCACCGCGACATGGCCGAGCCGGGGACCGCGAAGGAATAAGGCGAATCGAAGGAACCTGACTTCGGATTCGGTCCGGGTACTCCTTTCACGAGATCGGCGAAAAATGCCGGATTAGGGCCGGCGCGCACGTCCAAACAGAAAAGGCCCGCCGATCCTTGGACCGGCGGGCCTTCCTCTCCTATTTCGGAAGCTTACTTGGCCGGGTTGCTCGGGCCGCCCATGGCAACCTTGACCGCGGCGGCAGCGCGTTGCTGCACCGCGAGCAGATATTCGCCGGCTTCCATGAACGGCACCGGGTTCACGGCCTTGCCGTCGATCCGCACTTCATAATGGAGGTGGCTGCCGGTCGAGCGGCCGGTCGAGCCCATGTAACCGATCAGCTCGCCGCGCTTCACGCGCTGGCCCGCCTTCACGATCGAGCGGGTGAGGTGGCCGTAGCGGGTCTGGATGCCGCGGCCGTGGCTGAGCTCGATGAGGTTGCCGTAACCGTTCGCCCACTCGGAGCGGCCGACGATCGCATCGGCAGTGGCGTAGATGGCGGTGCCGAGCGGACCGGCGAGGTCGATGCCGGCATGCATGGCGGCGCGGCCGCGGAACGGATCGGAGCGGACGCCGTAGCCCGAGGTCAGCGCAGTGCCCTTGACCGGCTGGGCCGAGGGAATGGCGACGCTCGCCTGCGGCTTTTCGAGCTGCTTCCAGCTCATGAACATCTGTTTGAAGTTGGGGACCTGAGTGGTGAGCGGCTTCACCGCTTCGAACGGACCGCCCTGCCCAGTCTGGGCGAGCGCCGGCTCAGCTGCCGCGAGCGACAGCAAAGCGATCACCGCTCCACGAAAAAAATTGGCCGGCCTCAAAAAGTTACGGAACTTTCCAAACGCCGAACCATTGTTCGCATTAACCAAAGCAATCATCGCAATCCCCGATCGACCTGACGGTCGGCTCGGCCACGCGCACACGCAGCCTTTGTTAAGCAACAGGGGCTTTTCCGCCCGATTTGTTCGTCAGGAAGCTGCCCACCCCGTGACGTGAGCCAAGACTGTTAAAGTCCGCTTTCCGGGGCAAGCCCTAAGTAGAAATCCCGGGATAGACCGGCTTGGTCGCGCGCCGAACGGTTGAACGGCGGCTTTATTGCGGCCCTGCAATGACGTTCAACCAGTGATTGCCAATGGTTAACAGCTGAAAACCCGCGCGATTCTGCGGCGCGCCTGAACCAGCTCGTTCCTGCGGCGACATGGCGGATCTCGTCGCGGTAGATGCGGTCGAGGATTTTGGCGGAGCGATCGTCCCCCACAGCCTCGAACCGAGCGACCGTCGCGGGCGTCACATCGAGCCCCCGCGCCTCCAGCACCATCGGCACTACGGCCAGCCGCGCGAGCACGTCGCCGGCCGTCGCCGTCGCCGCTTCCCACAAACCGTCATGCGCCGGCAGCGCGCCGTAGGACGAGCCGAGTGCTCTCAAGCGTCGATCCAGCAGCGCAAAGTGCATCGCCTCGTCCGCGCCGACGGCGAACCAGTCGCTCACGAATTCCGGCGGGAACTCGGACCCGAACCGTCCCGCCAGATCGAAGGCAAGGTCGATGGCGCCGAACTCGATATGGGCGAGCGCATGCACCAGGGCGATCCGCCCCCGCTCCGAGCCGCCCTTCCCTCGCTTCGGCATCTTTCCGGGCGGCAGCAGCTCGGGCCGCGCCGGACGCGCGGGTCTGTCCGGCATCTCCACGTCGAAGCGATGCTCGAGCCGACCCGATCGCCATGCGCGGGCGGCGGTTCGGGCGGCGCGGATCTTCGTCCTGGGTTCCGCCGCTAGCAGCACCAAGCGTGCTGCCTGCGCGACGGTCGCGGGCTCAGCAGGAGGGGCGTCTGCCATCGGGGCGCTCTATGCTTCGATATTCACGAGCTGCCAGCAAATTCTGCCCTCTCCCCTTGCGGGAGAGGGTAGGGTGAGGGGTTCGCACGAGCAGCCTCGATGACTGCTCGTGCGAGGCGCGGCTGTGCCGCGCGTGTCGCTGAAGCGGCGCTCACCCTCTCCAACTCCGCCTAGGCTCCTGCGTCGCCAAGGCTTCGTATCCTCTCCCATCAAGGGAAAGGGAGAGTCCGTTCAGTCGAGTGCGTGCGGGTCCAGCGCCAAAGCCAGACCTTGCTGGCCCCGCGCTTTGGCCGCGTCGCCATTGGCCGCGTAGATTTCGGCTGCCACCTTATGGGCGGCCGGAGCTCGCCAGGACGAGGCGAGCACCGGCTCGATCGTCGCCCGCGCCTCCCCCGGGCGGCCGTTGTGGAGCAAGGCCTCCGCCAGGGCGATCTTGGCATCGCCATAAGGCCGCGCCTCGTGGTTGCGCCGGGCGAGCGCGAGCGCGCAGCCCCAGTCCCCCTTCTGCACGCAATGATCGATCGCATGGCCGAAGGACGCCTCGGGGAATTGCCGCAGGCGCTTTCGCCAGACCGCGTCGGCGCGCCGCGTCCAATCCGCCTGGGCGGCCTCGTCGCCTTGCTGCGCCGCGATGCCGGCGAGCGCGTCCATGAATTCGGGATGGCCGGTGCGGCGGACGATGTCGCGGTAGAGCTGCGCGGCGCCGGCGAGATCGCCCTTCAGCGCGGTCACCTCGGCGATATGCTCCTCGATCAGCCAATAGCCGGGAAACAGCTCGTCCGCCTTGCGGAAATGCGCGAGCGCATCGTCCCAGCGCCCGCGCTCGAGATCGAGGATGCCGCGCTGCAGCTCCATCCGGCCGCGCGCCTGTGGGGTCGGGAAGGGAAGCTCCCGCTCCGCCTTGTCGTAATAATCCTGGGCGAGATCGGGCCTGCCGGTCTTGCTGTAATAGACGGCGCGGCGGAAGTCGGATGTGGCAGGGAAAATCTTGTCCGCTTCGTCATAGCGGGCGAGCGCCGTGGCATAGTCGCCGCGGTAGAAGGCGATGTCGCCGCGCATCGCGATGATTTCGGCCAGATCGCCGCCGGCGGGCGGCACCGCATAGCCCTCGACGATGTCGAGATAGCGCTCCGCCTCCCCCAGGCGGTGCATCGAGAAAGCGAGGATCGCGCCGCTCATATGCGGGCCGGTGCGCGGCTCGGCGCGCGCGAATCCCCTGGCGAGGGCCGCCTTCGCCGCCTCATGATCGTCGTAGGAGCCGGTCAGGCGGGCCCGCCACAGCCACGCCCGCGCGAGGATGTCATAGACGAGCCAGCCGTCGTCCAGGCTCTCCGCCCGCCGCCGCGCGCCATCGATATGGACGTCGAGCCGCGCCAGCGCCTGGGGGTAATCCTCGGCGATGCCCACTAGGCTGACCGGCTGCCCCGCCGAGCGGAAGCCGAGCCGCTCCGGATCGCTCACACCCCATTCGATGGCGAACAGCGCCAGCCCGGCGATGACCGGGACGGCAAGCCAGCGCAGTGCCGGCGGAGCGACGGCGGCGCGGTTCATCTCGCCGCTCCCCGGCCGGACGTCACTAGCCGGACGCTCAGCTGGCGCAGGGCGTCAGCCCCGCCCCCTTGAGGTCGTCGTCGAGCTGGGTCGCCAGGATCCGCAGCGTGTTCACCATGTCCGGGACGAAGGTGCCGGCAATGTCGTCGGGCGGGCTCGCATCGTTGAAGGCGAGCTTGCGCGGCGCCGGGATCAACGCCGTCGAGGTCGCCGGGAAACCGGTCCGGTCGACGCGCGTATAGGCGTTGATCGGATCGTCGCGGAACCGGAAGCCTCCCTGCACGCCCGCTGCGATCGGCGGACTGCCCTGCGGCGCCGCCATGAACGGGAAGTCGGAGCGGAACGGCCGGTCGTTCGCCGGCGGGTTGAGCGGAAGGCTGGCGAACGTCGCCGCCGAATGGACGCGAAGGTCGAGCAGCAGCGCCGCGAGCGTGATGTCGACCACCGAATCCTCGAGCCGCCGCCCGTTCGGGAAGCCCGGCGGCTGACTGAGCCGGATTTGCGTGGTATCGGGGATGACGAGGCTGGCCACGCTCTGGCCCGGCCCGACCTCCTGGGTGATGCAGCGGTCGACGTTGAGCAACGCCGTCGGCGTCGGGCTCGGCGAAGGCGACGGGCTCGGGGAAGGCGAGGGACTCGGCGAAGGCGTCGGTGCCGGCGAAGGCGTGGGCGTCCCACCGATCGGCCCCGGATTGCCGCCATTGCCGTCGCCGCCGCAGCCGGCGAGCATGAGCGAGAGTGCGAGCGCTGCCAGCGGCAGCCGCATATTGATCGTGCGCATCACAGCTGCCCTCCGAACCTGCCGGTTTCAGACCAGATGTCGAGTGAAGCATTGCCGTTCTCGACCCGGCTTCGCGGGATCTGGATCACCACCCCGGTGATGTTGGCGTTGGCGAAGGAGCTGCGATCGTTGCGGAACATCAAGGTTCCCGTCGCACGCGTGTCGTTCAGGCCCTGAAGGTCGAAGAAGAACGGGTCGTCGAAGAGGCCGGCGCGGATCAGATACCCGCCCTGGGAAATGTTGGTCTCGACCGGTCCCTGGATAACGGTCGCGCCCGGCAGCCCGCGCACCTCGACGCCCGGATTGCTGCCGTCGAAGCCGAAGCGGACATCGACCGGGATTTCCGTATCGCTGCGGTCGCCGTCGTTGGAGATGTGGATGCGGTAGAGCACGTCGCGATCGTAGATTGCGGGCAGGTTGGTCGCCTGCGGTCCGCCAAAGGTGATGATCACGACCAAATCGGTCGCATTGTGGAAGGCATAGATGTCGGCGAGGTCGGCAGCCCGGTCGGGCGTCGGGTCGACACCGACCTGGGTCCGGGTGGCCGGCTCGTTATGATCGGCCGCGACGAGCGCGCGTTGACCGACGAAGACGAGAGCGGAGAGCGCAAGTGCTGATGGCACCGCGACTCTGGCGAGGCGCTTGATGTTCGACATCGTTCCCCCTTTTCTTGGTTCCACAGGAACTTAGTCAGGGTCATGTCAAATTGACGAATACAGGACTCGCCCCCGAAGCTGGTTAACGTAGCACAAAACCATTGTCACACAACTGTAGCTTAGTCTTATTTTCCACCTCTCTTGTCGCGGAATTGAAGTGGGGGCAGGATCAGAGCCAAGGATAAGACTGACGTTTTGAGCACCGTCTTATCAACGGAGGCTAAGCTATTGCTTTCACTATTTGCCGTTATGGCAGCTTCGACTGCCGCCGCGGCCGTTGAGGCACCTCAGGCGGCGGAGCCGGGGCCGCCGGAGGAACAGCAGGAGATCGTCGTTTACGGTCGGCAGCTGGAGCAGATCGGGACCGCGCAAACGGCATCGGAGGGGGTCGTCGGCTATGCCGACTTCGCGGGCAAGCCGATCTCCCGCGTCGGCGAACTCGCCGAGAACGTGCCCGGCCTGATCGCCACCCAGCATTCCGGCACCGGCAAGGCGAACCAGTATTTCCTGCGCGGCTTCAATCTCGACCACGGCACCGATTTCGCCGCCTTCGTCGACGGCGTCCCCGTCAACATGCGCAGCCACGGCCATGGCCAGGGCTATCTTGACCTCAATTTCATCATCCCCGAACTCATCGAGCGCATCGACTATAAGAAGGGACCCCATCACGCAGACACCGGCGACTTCAGCCTCGCCGGAAGCGCCGCCTTCCGCACCTATGATCGGCTCGCAGAGCCCTTCGTGGAGGCGACCGGCGGCGAATATGGCTATTACCGCGCTCTGGCGGCGGGCAGCGCCGCGGTCGGCGCGGGCGACCTGCTGCTCGGCCTCGAAGGCACGCTCTCCAACGGACCCTGGCTGCTCGACGAGGATCTGGAGAAGGTGAACGGCCTCGCGAAGCTGAGCGGCGCCGGCGGCCGCTGGCGCGTCACGGCGAGCGGCTATCATGCCAGCTGGACCTCGAGCGACCAGATCCCGCTCCGCGCAGTCGAGGCCGGTCTCATCCCGCGCTTCGGCTTCATCGATCCCGACCTCGGCGGCCGCACCACGCGCCTCGGCCTGAATGCGGGCGCGGACGTCGGCGACCTGTCGTTCGGCGCCTACGCCGTCCATTACCGCTTCCGCCTGACCTCCAACTTCACCTATTTCCTTGATGATCCCGTCAACGGCGACGAATTTCAGCAACGCGATCGGCGGAGCGTGTTCGGTGGCTCGCTCCGCTACGGCGTGGACAGCAGCATCGGCACCCTCCCCGTCTCTTTCCGCCTCGGCGCAGACGCCCGCTACGACGATGTCGGTCTGGTCGGCCTCTATCGAAGCACCAACGGCATTCGTCGCGAGACGGTGCGCGAGGACTCGCACGACGAATACAGCCTCGGCCTGTTCGGCGAGGCGGAGCTCGCCCTCAGCCCGCGTCTGCGCGCCATCGTCGGCCTGCGCGGCGAGACCTATGGCTATGATGTCCGCTCGGCTCTGGCCGCCAATAGCGGCGACGGCGACGAGTCCATCCTCCTGCCGAAGGTGTCGCTGGCCTGGCGCCCCGCTCGCCACGCCGAATTCTATGCGAGCTACGGCGAAGGCTTCCACTCGAACGATGCTCGGGGTGCCGCCATTGCCGTCGATCCGGTGAGCGGCGATCCCGCCGACCGCGTGCCCTTGCTGGTGCGCGGGCGCGGAGCGGAGCTCGGCGCCCGCGTGGAATATCCGCGTCTCACCGCCTCGCTCGCCCTGTTCCGGCTGACCATCGGTTCGGAGCTGGTGTTCGTCGGCGATGCCGGCGGCACCGAACCGAGCCCGCCGTCGCGGCGGCAGGGTGCGGAGGCGAACCTCTTCTGGCGCCCCCTCGATCGGCTGACGCTGGACGGCTCCGCCTCCTTCACCCGCGCCCGCTTCCGTGGGCTCGGGCCTGACAATCGCATTCCAGGCGCGGCCGGCGAGGTGTTGTCCGGCGGCGCCACCCTCGATGTCGGCCACGGCTTCTCGGGCACGATCCGCCTCCGGCACTTCGGTTCCGCACCTCTGATCGAAGACGGCAGCGTCCGGTCGGAGGGCACCACGTTGGTGAATCTCGGCGCCTATTACGGTTTCCGCGGCGGCCGGATCGCGCTGGACCTGTTCAATCTGTTCGATGCCGATGACGCCGACATCAGCTATTTCTACGCGTCGCGCCTGCCCGGTGAGCCCGCCGAAGGGGTGGACGACGTCCACTTCCACCCGGTCGAGCCGCGCCAGCTCCGCGCCTCGCTCCGTCTCGCTTTCTAGCAACCGCGCGCGCAGGCGACGCGTTCGCTGGAGATGAGCAAGCCGCTGACGCTCCCCTTCGGGCTCCAGAAGCTGGTCGAGCGGCTGGCGAGCGACCTCCTGCAGCCGCCGGGAATGAAACCCTTCGATTTCACCGTGCCGCCTGGGGAGCCGGCGCTGGCTGCGGCGGATTCGGTCTCGTGGCAGGTTTTCCGAAACCCGGTCTCGCTGTTCATCGGCGGCGTGACCGCAGTGATCCTGGAGCTTGCCGAGCCGCGCGTTCGCAGCGGCGTCTGGGAGCATAGCAGCTTCCGCACCGACCCGGTCGACCGCCTCAGGCGCACCGGGCTCGCAGCTATGGTGACAGTCTACGGCGCGCGCAGCGAAGCGGAGAAGATGATCGCCGGGGTCCGCCGTGCCCATGACCGCATTACCGGCGAGACACCGGCCGGCGCCCCCTACCGGGCCAACGATCCGGAGCTGCTGAGCTGGGTCCAGGCGACGGCGCAGTTCGGGTTCCTCGAAGCCTATACAGAGTACGTCCGACCGCTCAGCCAGGCCGAACGCGACCGTTTCCATGCCGAGGGCGCGCCCGCCGCCGAGCTTTACGGCTCGGTCGACACGCCGTTGTCGGAGAGCGCGCTTCGGGCTCTCATGGCGGCGATGACGCCCCGGCTGGAGGCATCACAGGTAATTATGGAGTTCCTGCGGCTGATGCGATCTGCACCGGTGCTTCCGGCCCCCTTCCGCCCGGTCCAGCACATGCTGGTGCGCGCGGCGGTGGCGATCGTCCCTTCCGACCTTCGCCCCCAGCTCGACCTCGGCCACAATTGGGACTTCCGGCCGGGTGAGGGTCTCCTGGTCCGCCGGCTGGCCCGCATCGCCGAGCGCATCCGCCTCAATTCAAGTCCTGCAACCCAGGCGAGTATCCGGCTCGGCCTGTCGCCCGACTATCTTTACGCCCGCCGCGCGACCCGCACCGCGTCAGCCGCATAGACGGCGAGGCCGATCCAGATGCAGGCGAAGGTCACGAGGTGCGCCCCGCTGAGCGGCTCCTTGAAGAGCAGGACCGCCAGCAGGAACTGAATGGTCGGCGCGACATATTGGAGCAGACCTAGCGTGGCGTAGCGCAGGCGCTTGCCCGCGGCCGCGAACAGCAGCAGCGGCGCCGCCGTCACGAGACCGCTGAGGATCAGCAGCGCGTCGGTCGAGCCGCTCTGCCCGAAGCTGCCCGCGCCCAGAGTCGCCAGGTAGATCAGGGCAAGCGGCGCCAGCAGGGCCGTCTCGGCGAGCAGGCCGGTCAGCGGATCGGCCGGCGCCATCTTGCGGATGAGGCCGTAGAGCGAGAAGCTGAATGCCAGCGCGAGGCTGATCCAGGGGAGGCTACCCTGCGCGACCGCGAGGATGGCGACACCGGTCGCGGCAAGCGTGACCGCGCCGATCTGCGCCTTCCGCAGCCGTTCCCGCAGCACGATCACGCCGAGCGCGACATTGACCAGCGGATTGATGAAGTAGCCAAGGCTGGTCTCCAGCACGTGGCCGGCATTCACCGCCCAGATGTAGATCAGCCAGTTGACGCCGATCAGCAAAGCCGTGAAGCCGAGCAGCACGATCGTGCGCGGATCGCGGGCCAGCGCGACCAGCGGCTGCCAGCGCCGCATCGCCGCGACCAGACCGGCGAGCAGCAGCACCGACCAGAGGATGCGGTGCGCCAGCACCTCCGGCGCGGGCACGTTGCCCAGCAGCTTGAGGTAGAGCGGGAGGAAGCCCCAGGTGAAATAGGCGGTGAGGCCGAACGCCACGCCCATAGCGGCGTCGCTGCGAAGCGATCGGGGATCGACCTGGGCCGGAATGGGCCGCGCAAGATCGGCAATGTTCGACATGCTTATGGATCCGTCAGGAGGCGAGGCGAAGCTGAGTCGCCTCCGCCAGCGTGGCGGTCGGCAGCACCCGGCCGAATTCGGTGTTGAGCGTAGCGAGATTGGCGCGGTGGATGGTATCGGCGTCGATGCACCCACCCGCGGGATCGCTCTGGCCCCACGTGTGGCAGGCGTCGCCGGCGACGATCACCTCGAAGCCCAGGTTCGCACCCATCCTTGCGGTCGTCGAGACGCACATATCCGTAGCGATGCCGAACAGGACGAGCTGCCGCACGCCCGCGCGGCGGAGCCAGGTCTCGAGGTCCGTGCCGATGAAGGCGCTGTTGACGGTTTTCGGCACGATCAGCTCGCCGGACCACGGCTCGAAGCCGGCTTTGAAGCCGTTGCCCGGCTGGTTCAGCGCCAGCGGCGAGCCGGAATTCTTGCTGTCGTGGCGGGTATGGACGACAGGCCGCCCGCTCGCTCGCCAGGCGGCGAGCAGGATGCGCCCGTTCGCCTCCATCTCGGGATTGTTGCGCGTGCCCCAGCTGTCGGCGTCGAAGCCCCGCTGAACGTCGATCGCGATGAGGGCGGCATTGGCGTGAAGCTGCATGTTCGGGCTCCCCTTGAGGTGCGCCCGCTCCATCCTCCCGCAGCGACCGGAGCGCCATTGCCCAAGTGCGCGAAGCCTATGCGCGTTTCTGCACAGGCCCCTCGATCGGCCGCCGGTCCCGCTCCAGGATTTCGATCATCGTGTCCATCACGGCGCGGACGCTGGGTGAGCGCCGCACGTCGGTGTGGACGACCATCCAGAATTCGCGCTGCAGCAGCGCGTCACCGGCCTCGATGCAGGCCAGCTCCGGCGCCAGTTCGGCCATATAATTGGACAGGACGGCGACGCCGATGCCGGCGCGGACGGCGGAGAACAGACCCATCACGTCGTTGGAACGGATCGCCAGCGGCCGGCCGGCGGCGTAGCGGCGCATCCACACCTGGTTGGACGTATGCTCCAGCGTCTCGTCATGGCCGAGCAGGGTCCATCCGTCCGAAGGCACGTCATCGACATAGTCCTTCCGGCCGAACAGGCCGTAGGCGAAGTCCGGCAGCCGCCGCGCCACCATCGATGCGCCTTCCGGCCGCCCGATCCGCAGCGCCAGGTCCGCCTCGCGCCGGGTGAGATTGGCCATGCGCTGCTCGCCGATCAGCTCCAGCTCGATGCCGGGATGGCGCTCGCGCAGCAGGCCCATGCGCGGCATCAGGAACAACGCCGCGAAGGCCGGCGGCGCGCTGACCCGCACCGTGCCGCCGAGCGCGCAGCTGCGCCCGCGGGCGAAGGAGGTGATCGCGAATATCTCCTCCTCCAGCGGCCGCACCCGCTCCGCCATCTGCTCGCCGTCCACGGTCAGCGCCCAGCCGCGCGGCAGCCGGTCGAACAGGCGGACGCCGAGGCTCTGCTCCAAGGCCGAGACGCGCCGCGCAACGGTGGTGTGGTCGACCTTCAGCGCCCGGGACGCGCCGGAAAGGCTCCCTGTCCGCGCCAGTTCCGCGAAATAGCGCAGATCGTCCCAGTCCATCGCCGCTCCCCGTGCATTCCCGCGCACCCGCCCGAACCTGCGGCGCATTAGCGCAGATGCCGCCCTATCATCTACTCTGGACCTTTTGTGAGGGACGGGTGTTCGCCGGACATGGTTGCTTTCACCCGCACGATCGAGCTGCCGCGTGCCGAGCCGCAGCGCGCGCCGCTCAAGCTTTCGCTGATGCACTGGTGGCGCAACGGGCACTTCCCGGATCTCGCCGAGCCGACCACCTTCAATGAGCTGGTCCAGGCGCGGAAGCTCAATGACCGCGATCCCCGCCTGCCCCTCCTCGCCGACAAGATCCGGGCGAAGGACCATGTCGCCCGCCGGCTCGGCGAGGAGTGGGTGATCCCGACGCTGTGGCACGGCACCGAACTCCCCAAGCACCCCGACTGGCCGCTCCCATTCGTCCTGAAATCCAGCCACGGCTGCTGCCAATGCGCCTTCGTCCGCACCGGCGAGGAGAATTGGCCGGCCATCCGCCGCCGCGCCCATCGCTGGCTGAAGCGCCGCTACGGCGGAATTCTGGACGAGTGGCTTTACGCCAACATCCAGCCGCGCCTCCTGGTTGAGCCGTTCGTCGGCCGCGCGGGCGAGTTGCCGGTCGACTACAAATTCTTCGTCTTCGGCGGCCGCGTCGAATTCATCCAGGTCGATACCGATCGCGAACATGGTCACAAGCGTGTGATCTTCGACCGGCGCTGGCGACGGCTTCCCTGTGCGCTGCAATTCCCGATGGAGCGGCGCGAGATCGCTCCACCTCGGTCCCTCCACCGCATGATCGAGGCTGCCGAGGCTCTCGGCCGTGGTTTCGATTTCGTCCGTGTGGACCTCTACGACCTGGAGGAGAGGCCGATGTTCGGCGAGCTCAGCTTCTATCCCGGCTCCGGCCTCGACCGGTTCCGACCGGCTCGTTTCGACGCCTTGTTCGGCGAGCATTGGCTCCGCGCCCGCGCCGTCAGCCCGTCCTGGTAGCCCAGCGCGGATAAAGAAGGCTGACGGCGAGCCCGGAAATTACCAGAGCGGCCGCGGCGATCTTCCATAGCGGCAGCGGCTCGCCGAGCCAGAGCAGCGACACGCTCATCCCGAACACGGGGACCAGCAGCGCCATCGGCGTCACGCTCGCCGCCGGATGGCGCTGGAGCAGCCAGCCCCAGGCCACATAGCCGAAAATGCCGGCCGCCGCCGAATTGTAAGCTATCGCGGCCCAGGCGCCCCAACCCGCTTGAACCAGGCTGCCCGCAATGGCGACCGGCCCTTCGAACAGAAGGGAAAGCAACAGCAGCGGCGGCGCAGCGAACAGGCTCGACCAGACGACGAACGCGAGCATGTCCGCCGGATCGGCGGCGCGCGCAGCGAGATTGCCTCCGGCCCAGCTCGCGGCCGCAGCCAGCATCAGTGCCACGCCGAGCGGAGTCGTGCTGCCGTCCGTATTGGCCATGATCGTCGCGAGCCCCGCAAAGCCGAGCAGCAGCGACACCCAGTGGAACGGCCTCAGCCGTTCACCCGCGCGCCACACGAACAGGCCGATGGTGAAGAAGACCTGCATCTGCACGATCAGCGACGCGAGGCCCGGCGTGATGTCCCGCTCCATCGCGATGAACATCAGACCGAACTGGCCGAAGCCGATCAGGAAGCCGTAGGTCGCCATGTAGCGCCACGGCACGCGCGGCCGCTTCAGAAAGAACGCGGCGGGCAGCAGCATGAAGGTGAAGCGGAGGCACGCGAACAGCAAGGGCGGCAGCTCGGCCAGCGCCAACTTGATGACGGTGAAGTTGGTGCCCCACACCGCCACCACCAGCAGCGCCAGCAGGATGTGCCGCAGCGGAAGATGGTGGTGCGAGGCGCCTTCTGTCACGCCGCGCGCTTAGCGGCTTCGCCCGATGCGGCAAACGGCGCTTGCCTCCGGCGCGTCACTCTGTGAGGGTGCATCCGCGTCAGGACCAGGCCAGGGGGAAGGTCGTCATGGTTTCCAAACGTCTCTTGAGCACGCCGATGCTGCTGCTCGCCAGCGGCTGCGCCTTCGTCGGGCCGATCTACGATCGCTCGCTCGAAGATGCGCCTTATTCGGCCTGCGCCCGGTTCGACGGCGGCAATGCGCCCGCCGGAGTCGTCGCGCAGAAGCCGGTCACCGTCGGCTGCTTCGACGTTGTCGCCCGCACCATGTCCTCCTACGGCGCCGCCTCGCCGGTCGACCACAATTTCACCGCCGACGGCCTCGCCATCACGAACAACGCCTCCTTCCGGCTGAATGGCGCGCAAGGCTGCACCGGCATGTTCACCAATTTCGTCGTCGAATATTCGACGCCCGAAGGCGGCGCGGCGATGCTGGGGGCGACCAGCGCGACCGGAACCGTGCTCGGCACCAGCCGCATCCGCGATGAGGCCTCGCCCAAGCTCCGCCGCACGGTCATGCGTGAAATGGGCGATCCGATCCGCGACCCCTCGATCCTCGAGATCAGCAATGTCGAGGGAACGGTGGTCGTCCGCTCCGTCTGCCTCAAGGGCTATTGACGCTCGGCCACGCCCGGATCAGGACTCCGCGTTCATCTCTCGCGCGGCGGCGAGCACTTCCTCGGCGTGGCCGGGGACGCTGACCTTGCGCCAGATGCGCTTCACGATGCCGTCGCGGTCGACCAGGAAGGTCGCCCGCTCGATGCCCATATATTTGCGGCCGTACATCGATTTCTCGACCCAGACGCCGAACGCCTCGCAGGCCGCGCCGTCGGCGTCGGTCGCGAGCGAGACCTTCAGCTCATATTTGTCGACGAACTTCCTGTGCTTGGCGGCGCTGTCTTTGGACACGCCGAGGATCCAGGTGCCGTCCTTTGCGAACTCGTCCGCCAGTGCGCTGAAATCCTGAGCCTCTTTGGTGCAGCCGCTCGTATCGTCCTTCGGGTAGAAGTAGATGACGAGCTTGTTGCCCTTGAAGTCGGCGGGGCTGACCGGCTTCCCCTCCACACCTTCCAGCTTCACGTCGGGTACGGGATCGCCTTCACTCAGCATCCGAATCTCCATCGGCCGACGCGACCTCGCGCCACAGCTCGACCACCCTCTGCCGCGCCGCGTCGTGGGCGGCAAGCAGGCTGTCCCAGTCGCCAAGTCCACAAGCTTTCGCGACGAGCGGCCGTGAGGCCGACGGCGGCTCCGCCGAACTGGGCGAGACCAGCCGCAATGTGACGAGGATGCGGGTCAACAGCCGAAGCGCCGGGTCGATATGCTCGGACACCAGACCTGCCGCGACCAGATCCGCAAGTGCGTCCTCCAGCCTCGGGTGGAGACCGACACCATGGCGGAGCTGGAGGGTGTGGACGGCGAATTCGAGATCGACCAGCCCGCCCGGGCCGAGCTTGATATCGAACGTCCCCTTGGGCGCCTTGTGGCTCGCCATCTCGGCCCGCATCGCGACTGCGTCCGCGGTGACCTTCTGTGGGTCGCGAGGCTTGGCCAGCGTGGCGCGGATCACGCCGGCCAGCGCCGCCTTCGCCTCGGCCGAGCCGTAGACCGGCCGACCCCGCGTCAGTGCCATATGCTCCCAGGTCCAGGCGCGGGTCTGCTGGTACTCGGCGAAGCTGGACAGGGTGATCGCGATCAGTCCGTCCCTGCCGGAAGGGCGCAATCTCGTGTCGACCTCGTAAAGCGGGCCGGCGGCGGTGGGCACGGTAAGTGCCGCCGTCACGCGCGGCGCCAGCCGGTTGAAATAGTCGGTCGCGCGGAGCGGCTTGCGTCCGTCCGACTCCGCATCATGCGTGCCGGTGAAGAGATAGACGAGATCGAGGTCCGACGCGTAGGTGAGCGCCTCCCCGCCAAGCCGGCCGAGGCCGAGGATCAGGAGCTCTGACCCCGCCACCTTGCCATGGACCGCCTCGAACTCGGCGATGGCGGCATCGGCAAGGACGTTGATCGCCGCCTCGGCTACCCGCGAATAGCCCTCCGCCACGTCGAGTGGGTCGCTGCGCGCGAGCACGAGCTGCGCGCCGAGCGCAAAGCGCCGCTCGTTCACGCGCCGGCGCACGCGGTCGAGCAGCATCTGATAATCTTCGCCGCTCCGCTCCGGCCGCGAAAAATCGGCGACGAGCACCTCGACCGCCGGAGTCGGAGCAAAGGCCGAGGCGTCGATCAGCCCGTCGAGCAGCTCCGGCCGCCGCCCGAGCTGCTCGGCCAGCGCCGGCGCATGGCTGAGGATCGTCGCGAGCAGCGATGTCAGCCCGGGCCGCGCCTCCAGAAGACGATAGAAATTGACGCCGCTCGGCAGCTTCATGACGAGATCGTCGAACCGGTTCATGGCCCGCATCGGTTCGGGCGCGGCGCCGAATGCGTCGATCAGCGCTGGCAGCATCGCCTCGAAGGCATCGCGCGCCGGCGCGGTGCGCAGCGAGCGAGGTCGGCCGGAGCGCCAGGCTTCGATCCGCTGTCGCGCAGCGGCCGCATCGGTGAAGCCGGCAGTCGTCAGCCGCCGCTCCAGCGCCTCCGAGGGCTGCGGCAGGCGCCGGCTGTCCTCGCCCCCCAGCGCGCCATAGATGGTGGCCACTCGCTCGACATGCGGCCGCAGCAGGTCCAGCAGCGCCGCACCGTCCTCCAACCCGTGCAGCCGCGCGACATTGTCGAGCGCGGCTGCGTCGGGCGGCATGCTATGCGTCTGCCGATCATCCACCATCTGCAGCCGGTGCTCGATCGTCCGCAGCAGCCGGTAGGCTTCGGCCAGCGCCGCCGCGTCGGGCGGCGGGATGCGGCCGGCTTCGGCGAGGCGGGCGAGCGCGTCCATCGTCGCCGGAGCGCGCAGGCCGGGCTCGCGGCCGCCATGGATGAGCTGGTGCATTTGGGTGAAGAATTCGATTTCCCTGATGCCGCCCCGCCCGCGCTTGAGATCGTAGCCGGGCCCGAATGCCTGGCCGCCCGCATAATGGTCGCGGATGCGGCCGGTGATCGCCTGGAGCTCGCCGATCGCTCCAAAGTCGAGGCTGCGCCGCCAGACGAATGGATGGATAGCATCGAGGAAATAGCGGCCGAGCGCCTTGTCGCCGGCCACCGTGCGCGCGCGGATGAAAGCCGCGCGCTCCCACGGCAGGGCGCTGGACTCGTAATAAGAGATCGCCGCATCGGCCGAGAGCGCGATTGGCGTGACCTCGGGCGACGGCCGAAGCCGCAAGTCGACGCGGAATACATAGCCTTCGCCGTCGCGCTTCTGGAGCAGCTCGACGACACGCTGGGCGACGCGGACGGCCGCCTGCCCCGGTTCCTCCCGTGGTTTCAGCGGCAGGGTGGCGGGATCGTAAAGGAACAGGAGATCTATATCTGACGAGTAATTGAGCTCGCGGCTGCCGAGCTTGCCGAGCGCGATGGCGACGAAGCCGGAGGGCGGGGCGGCCGGCGCGCGTTCTGCCAAGGCCGCCGCGATCGCCCGCTCTAGCGCTTCGTCCGCGAAGTCGGAGAGAGTGCCTACGACCCTCTCGAGCGGCAGCAGCCCTGCCAGATCGCCGACCCCGACTGCGAGCGCCATGCCACCCCTTCGGCGGCGAAGCGAGGCTCCTTCATCGGGCGCGTCTTGAGCACATTCCGTCGTGACTTCAATGGCTTGACCTATGTCGCCCTGAAGCAGGGCGGCGGCGACCTCCGGTCGCTTCTCAAGCTCCAGTCTCAGAAAGGGAGAGCAAGCGCGGGCCCTCTCCAGCGCATCCTGTATGGACCGGTCACTCCCTGTCTCTCTCATGTCACAATACAGATCAGTTCCGTTTGACAGGCGCAACATTTGCAACCGGGGGCCGGAAAAGGCGTTCTAGCATGCGTGAATACGATCAACCCGAGAAGAGAAGCCATGGTTAATGCTTCGTCACGCCGCTTCGTGAAGGTGGCGCCGCCCACCGTCCATGCCGGCGTCGGCAACGCGTTGCGTGAGGCCTTCGCGATGGACGGAGAGATGCGGTCCCTCGAAATGTTCGAGGAATTGCTCGCCAAGCTCGACTGAGCCGCCGCGCCTGCGGCTAATTTCCCCTGTTTCCCGCCGGATCCCGATCCCGGCTAAGATCGTCCACTTCGCTCATGATCGACTGGAGGGCCGTCTTGTTGGCGTCTGTCTCGTGCTCGCGGCGTGAGGGAAGCTTGCCTTCGGCGAGAAGGGTCTCAAGCGCGACCCGGCCGCGCGCGACGCGGCTCTTGATCGTGCCGACCGCGCAGCCGCAGATCTCCGCCGCTTCCTCATAAGCGAAGCCGCCTGCTCCGACCAGGATCAGTGCCTCGCGCTGCGGCTGCGGCAGGTGCATCAGCGCCCGCTGCATGTCGCCGAGTTCGACGTGCCTGTCCTGGCTCGCCGGTGCCGCGAGCAGCTTGGAGGCGGTCAACTCGTCCCACTCGCCCTTGAAGCGAGCGCGCCGCATCTGGCTGAGGAACAGGTTCCTGAGGATGATGAAGGTCCAGGCGCGCATGTTCGTGCCCGCCTGGAAGCGCTTCCGGGCGGCCCATGCCTTGAGCAGGGTCTCCTGGACGAGATCGTCGGCCAGGTCGCGACTGCCCGACAGGGAGCGGCCGAAGGCGCGCAGGTGCGGAATGACCTGCGCAAGCTGATCCTTGAACTCATTGTCCGGGAGCGGCACGGGCTCGTGCCCTGCCTTCGCCTCGTCCGTAAATGCCGGCTTATCGCCCGCCATCAAGCCCCCAATCCGAGCCTATCATGATTTAGGCCGCTCTCGCAGGGGCTGCTTGGGGCAACCGTTACAGCGGCACAATTATTTCGGTTAAGTATGTGCTTAGCGCCAGACAAACAAGATCAGCGCAAAGGCGATGACGACCAGCACCAGGGAGGCGACGAGGACCACCCGAGCCACATGGGGCGTCGTTCCCGCACGGGCTTCGGTCTTTCCGACATGACGTTCGGGTTCGAGCATCGGCGCAATCAATCCTGTTTCGCTTCTGCAACTGATGTTGCAACTGATGCGCCAACGCCCGCTTGGGTTGGCGGTTCCCGATCAGGCGGGAACCGTCGCCTGATCGAAGAACAAAGCCTGGGCGATCGCCGCCTTCACGGTCGAACGCTGGAACGGCTTGGTGATGAGGAAGGTCGGCTCGGGCCGCTCGCCGGTCAGCAGCCGTTCCGGGAATGCGGTGATGAAGATAACCGGCACCTGGAACTCCTGGAGGATGTCCTTGACCGCATCGATCCCCGAGCTGTCGTCGGCGAGCTGGATATCGGCAAGCACAAGGCCCGGCCGCCGCGCCATCGCCTGGGAGACAGCCTCGTCGCGGGTCACGGCCACGCCGGTGACGTTGTGGCCGAGGTCGCGGACGATCGTCTCGATGTCCATGGCGATGATCGGTTCATCCTCGATGATCAGCACTTCGGCGCGGGTCTGGCGCTCGATCTCGGCCAGCGCCTCGGCGACGAGATTCTCGACCTCGTCAGGCTCGGCGCCGATCAGGTAGCCGGCATCCTCGGGCGTGAAGCCTTCCATCGCGGTCAGCAGCAGGGCCTGGCGCGACAGCGGCGTGATCCGGGCCAGCCGCGCCTGCGCGATGCCTTCCGGATCGGAGGCGGCGGAGCCTTCCGGATCCTCCTCGATGTTCGCACTCGACCAGATGGCGTGGAAGGTGCGGTAGAGGCCGAGCCGGGGATCGACGTCACGCGGGAAGTCAGCCGGCGCCGCGACGATCGCCTCGAGCGTGGCGCGTACGAAGGCGTCGCCATGGCCCTGGCTCCCGGTCAGCGCGCGCGCATAGCGCCGGAGGAAGGGAAGGTGTGGCGCGAGTTCCTGACCGAGCGACATGATCGTTACGACTCCTATTCAAATCGCCGGTCTTGTGATGGGCTGTCGGCGCGTTGGCAAGCCCGCGCGGGGCGGCCTGTCCAGCGCGCGGACACGTGGAAAAGAACCCCGGCCCGCTCCTTTCCAGGGCATGGAACCAATGGACGACTTTTTAGTTTCCAAGGCCACGTGGGCGACATATGCGTCCCCGTGGCAACATTGTCTGTGCGACAGGTGGGTGCGCCGAACGCTCTCCCGCAGGCGCCTGGAACCAAAGAGCGGGGCGGCCTTTCGGCCGCGAGGGGTGGATTCATTTGACCTTCGCACGTGAAAAGAATGGCGGACGGCGGGGCGACCCTGGCCCAAACGCCGAGAGTGACGACATCAGCACCACCACCACACCCAGATCGAAGAAGAAGCGCGGCGACACCCCAGAGGTCGGTCAGGCGCTTCGTTCCGTGTACCAGCGGACCATCGAAGAGGACATTCCTCCCGATTTGCTCGATCTGCTCGGCAAGCTTGGATAGAAAAAGCGGCTCCAGACGTTCGGACGGGGCGTGAAGCACGAGCAGACAAGCTTTGCCTCCAGGGTCGGGGGAATTCCGACCGGACTGAAGATGCTGTTGATCCTCAGTCTGGGGCTGCTCCCGCTCGGGCTGATCGCAATCCTCGCCTCGATCGAGAGCGCCCGCGAGAACCAGGCGGAGCATTATGAGGAAATTGAGGCGCGCGCCCAGCTGAAGGCGCAACGGATCGACAGCATACTCTCCCGCAGCGTGCTGATGCTCCGCGCGGCGAGCGCCGCGAGCGATCCCGCCTACGGTCCCAACCTCTGCAACCGCACGCTCGAGCGACTCAGCCGCGCCGAGCAGCTGCCCGGCCGTTTCGCGCTCTATTCCGCCGGAACGCTGCGTTGCGCGACGCCGGGCTACAACCCGCCCACCTTCACGGCGATGCGTGGCGAGACGACGCGGATCGAAATCGCACCGAGCGGCGACATCCTCCGCTTCGCCGTGTTCGACGAGCGCGGCTGGATCGAGGGCAGCGGGGAGTTCAGCCGCGAAAACCTGGCGGGAGTGACCGACCTGCCAGGGGGCCGAACGACATACGACCTGACGCTCGCAAGCAACGGCCGCAGCATGGTGCTGCGGCAGGGGCTGCGGCAGGGCGCCCTGGAAAGGGTCGCGGATGTGCGGGAAGCGCTCGCTGGCGGACGGCTGCAGCTGCTGCTCAGGGACAGCACGGCGCCGCTCAGCGCGGCCGAGCTGCTGATCTCGCTGCTCCCCGTCCTGATGTGGATCGCCGCGGCGGTGATCGGCTGGGTGATCGTCGACCGGCTGATCCTGAAGCCGCTGGTCGGCATGCAGCGCGCGATCGCCGCCTATCAGCCGGGCGACAGCCACTTCGCGCTGCCGCCGCTGTCATCGCCGGCGCGCGAGATCGGCGAGCTCGGCGGTGCCTTCACCCGCGTGACGCAGACGGTGGCGCGGCACGAGGCGGATCTGGAAGCCGGCATCGAACGGCAGACGCGGCTCGTCCGCGAGGTCCATCACCGGGTCAAGAACAACCTCCAGGTGGTCGCTTCCCTGCTCAACCTGCACGCACGCGGCGCCCCCAGCGAGGATGTCGCGGCCGCTTATGCCTCGATTCAGCGCCGGGTGGACGCGCTCGCGGTGGTCCATCGCAACCATTATGCCGAGCTCGAGGAGAATCGCGGGGTCGCGCTGCGGTCGCTGATCTCCGAGCTGGGCGCGAACCTGCGCGCCAACGCGCCCAAGTCCGCCGCCCACATGCAGATCCGGCTCGACGTCGAGCCCTATTACGCCACGCAGGACGTCGCGGTGTCGATCGCCTTCCTGATCACAGAGGTGGTCGAATTCGCCATGTTCTGCGGCGCCCGGAACGTCGCCATCTCACTGCAGGGAGCCGACGCCGCGACT
The DNA here is from genome assembly GCF_059502505.1 of Allosphingosinicella sp. Lineage (NCBI taxonomy): Bacteria > Pseudomonadati > Pseudomonadota > Alphaproteobacteria > Sphingomonadales > Sphingomicrobiaceae > Allosphingosinicella > Allosphingosinicella sp. The sequence continues at coordinate 607,135 of NZ_JCACEU010000014.1, read as the reverse complement.
GCCCGCCTCACGATCGAGTCCGAGGCGCTGCGGGGCGAGATCAGCTGTGATGAAAGGCTCGCCGAGCGGTTCGAGCGGATCGTCACGGGCCTCGCCCGCCAGCTCCGCTCCACCATCGATCGCGATACCGAAAAGGGCTGCTACGCCGTCAACGTGGCCGTGGTGGATAAGGGCGACCGATAGGGAAGCGGGCGCCGCTCAGGTCACCGCGTACGGTCGTCCTTGTTCTTCTTATCCTCAGTATAGTCCGGTCGCGCGGCATTGCCGTCCTGCGCCCGCTTCAGGTCCTCGGCTCCCTGGCCGAGCTCCGCGGCCACGTCGGTGTTGCGGCGCTCGTTCTCGTGAACGCCGTCCAGGTCGGAATGGGGCGTCGATTTCGGCGGCTTCGGCATGCTTCGCTGCTCCTTCAATTCCCTCACAACCGGCGGGCCGAGCGCAGGTTGCGGAGCCGCCGCCTCCGCGCCGCAACTTTTTCGCTCGGATTGAAAATTTTTCAGCAGCGGGCGGAACCCCCGACCCGCTGCCTCGTTCTGCTCTTCGGATAGTGACCTTTTGCCCCCCCGCTCTCGCTATCCAGAACATGAGCCCGGATGCGCCAACCCTCCCCCCCCCGGTGGCGCTTCCGGGCTCAACATTTTTCTGGGGCTTCCTTTCCCATCCACTCGTCGGAACGCCTTCACCGCAGCCTCTGCACGGCCGCAGGCCAATTCGTTACGGCGTGGAACCCTTTTCGCAGGGGGGCATTTACCCGCTGCCCACCCCCCAAGTTCGGGAGACATGAGTATGATCCGTAAGGCCCTCAACATCGCCCTCATCACCGGTGCGATCGCCACCCTGGTTGCTTGCAACACCGTCCGCGGCGCCGGCGAGGATGTTCAGTCCGCCGCCAATGCCGTCGACAACGGCACCTGAGCGACTTCCCATAGTCTTTCAACAAGGCGTCACCTTCGGGTGGCGCCTTTCTTTTTGCCCCTTGTGCGCGAATGCGCCCGGGCGGGGGACGCTAAACTGCATCAGTCTTGGGGACGCCATTGCACGCACGGAACGTTCCTTGCGCGGCGTCGTTTGAGGGATGCAACTTGCCGGCCGTCCCGCGGCAAGACTTCGCGGGTTTTATGTGTTGCTCGGCTGGCCTCTTACAGGGAGATCGGGATGAAGAAGCCTTTGGTCGCCATTCTTATGGCCAGCTCACTTTCGCTCGGCGCATGCGCCACTGATCCTTATGCCGACGATACGCTCGCCAGTGCCGGCACCGGCGCCGCTATCGGCGCAGTCGCCGGAGCGGGCGCCGGCGCCGTCATCGGCGGCCTCAGCCCGATCGAGGGCGCGGCGATCGGCGCCGCCGTCGGCGGCATCGCCGGCGCGGTTTGGGCCGATCGCGACAATGACGGTTATGCCGACGGCTATTATCGCGACGGCCAATATTATGAAGGCGAGCCTTCGGGCTGGCGCACTGCCTCGGCCTCGCGCAGCTGCCCGTCCACGCTTGGCGGCGCGGCTACCGGTGCGGCGATCGGCGCGGCCGGCGGGGCCGGCGTCGGCGCCCTGGTCGGCGGCATCAACCCGCTGGAAGGCGCCGCGATCGGTGCCGTCGTCGGCGGCATTGCCGGCGCGGTCTGGGCCGATCGGAACAATGACGGCTGCGTCGACGGCTATTATCGCGAAGGCCAATATTATGAGGGCGCGCCGCCGCCCGCGCCGGTCTATTCCCGCGCCGGCGAGCGCGGCTGACACCTCGTTCAGGCCAGTTGATTACCGCCTGACGATCGAAGGGCGCTCCAGCACATGCTGGGGCGCCCTTTCTTGTGCACGCAAGGCCCTGCGGTGCGGAGGCCGTCGCTCAGGAAGGAACTAGCGTGATGCGCTGGCGAAGGACGGGCCGCGAAGCTGCGCGAGCTGCTCGCTATCGCGGCCATAAGCGTCGGCGCGAAAGGCGATGCTCTCGCCGGCAGGCGCCGCGGTCAGATAGGTGATGTAGACCGGCACCGGCCGCGGCAGATTGACGTGCTGCTCCGGCGCGTCCGACTTGGTGGTCAGCGGCCGTCCGAACAGCCACTTGGCCAGCCGCGGCGCATCCTCCACCCGCACGCAGCCCGAGCTGAACCGCCGCTCCGCCTTCTGGAACAGCTCCCGCTCGGGCGTGTCGTGCAGGTAGATGCCGAGATCGTTGGGCAGCATGAACTTCACCTTGCCCATGGCATTGTCCTTGCCGGGCAGCTTGCGCATCGGCAGCTCGATCCGGCCTGCCGCCACCGCCTCCCAATCGACCTCGGCGGGATCGAGCTTGCGGGCGTTGGAGGAGTAATCGGAGAGGACCTCGAAACGGTTGGCCTTCACGAACGATGGCCCGCGCTTCAGCACCGGCTCAGCGATCCGCTTGCGGGCGAGGTCGGGCGGCAGATACCAATAAGGATTGACCGCCGCGTAGCGGATATAGCCGGCCAGCATCGGCGTCTGCTGGGTCGGCATTCCGACCACCACTTTCATGGAATCGACCAGGCGGCCATCCTCATAGGCCAGGAGCCGCGCCGAGGCGGCGTCGACGATCAGGTGCCGACCGCGGCCGCCGGCCGGAAGCACGCGCGCCCGCTCCATGTTCAGCCGGATCACGTCCTCGCGATCGCCGGAACCTTCGTTGAGCGCCGCTAGGGTGCGCGGCCCCGCCACGCCATCGACGGGCAGGCCATGGGTCGACTGGAATTCACGAACCGCTGAGGCGAGCTCCGCATCGAACACGTCGGTGCCCGGAAGCCCGAAGCGCTCGCGGAGCAGCCTGACGCGCTCGCCTTTGGCGCCGGGCTTGAGCAGCGGCCCGTCGGCGATGAAGACGCCCTGCCTGCCGCCCCAATTGTAGCGGTAGTCGGTGAGCCCGCGGCGCAGCTCGGCATAGATCGGGTGCATCCAGCCGATGCTGGCGACATAGTCGCGAAGCGACGGCGCCGCGTCCGCCGCCTGAAGCACGGCGCGGGCCGAAGGCGCCGCCGGCGCGAGCTCGGCATCGATATAGCGCGTCTTGTCGAAGGTGGCGCGGCGCGTATCCCGCACATAAGCGACAAAGGCGCGCGACAGCATCATTTCGGCGCGCGCGACATCCTTGGCCGATCCTTCTTCCGACGCACGGTCGATGGCATCGACGAGCGCCCGGGGCCGGTATTCCTCCGGGTCGAGCCCGTCGAGATCGGCTGTCGCAATCAGCTCGACGAGCTGCCGGGCTGCAGGCGTGTCCGGCCCCTCCTCGAACCAGAGCGGCCGGTTCTTTCGCGCCTGATAGAAGGCCCGCAGTTCCCGGTCGGACTTGGCGGCCGATTTGAGTGCGGCGACGACCGAGGCCGGAGCCGCGACGGCGGCCTGACCGATCGGCAGCGGAGCCACGCTCAGCGCAGCAACGAGGCAAGTGGTGAGAAGAAGTTTACGCATAGACACAGATCGAGGCACTCCGCCCCGCTCCCGAACGCATTATGGCCCGATACAACCAAGCCCTTGAACACGCACAACTAAGCAATTCATCCCTCTCCGCCAAGCCGAGGCCGCGCAGCAACCTGGATCAGGTCCGCCAACGAGAGGCCGGTCGAATCGTTCCGGGCGCAACATGGCGCGCGTCCCGCCAGGGGACCGGCTCGCGCCGCGTCAGCCCCCGCCGAACTTGCGGAAGCGCTCACCGAGGACATGGGCGTTGACGCCGTCCCGGACGGCGATGAAGATCGTGTCGTCACCCGAGATCGTTCCCGCGATTTCCGGCACCTGCGCCTGATCCAGCGCCAGCCCGACGATATGCGCGGATCCCGGCGGGGTGCGCAGCACCAGCAGGCTGCCTGCCGGCTCGATCGACTGCACCCATTCAGCGAAGATCCGCTCGAGCCGCGAGGCAGCCCAGTCGCTCTCCCCCAGCTGATCGGGAAGCGCATAGCTGATCATGCCGCCGCGCTTCACCTTGACCGCTCCAAGCTGTACGAGGTCGCGCGACACGGTGGCCTGGGTGACGTTGAAGCCGGCCGCGCCGAGCCGCTCCGTCGCCTCTTCCTGGCTCCCCACCCCTTCGGAGCGGATGATCTCGGCAAGCGCCTTCCGGCGGCGGGCTCTCACGTCGCTCATGGATTGATTTATGCTGTGTTAAGCATAATTATGCAACTAACCTAGGTGAAGTTCCGCTGCTGAGTCGGGGAGGGATCATGGCAAAGTTCGAATGCTCGAAGGAGGCTCCATGGGGCATCCATTTGTCCCTGCTCGGCCAGCACTGCCCCCGTTGCGGCTGGGAAGCGCCGAAGCCGAAGCGGATACCGGCCGCGCCCGAGCCCGAGTTCGGCTGGATGCCCGTGGGCACGCTGCTCGCTTCGTAAGCGCTGGCGCCGCCGTCACACCAGATCGTCGGGAATGAACCAGTAGGGCCGCGCGAAACGGCGGGCGCGCCCGAGCTGATAAGGCAGCACGAACCCCTTGCGCTCGTGCGGCTCGGCGCCGCTGTTGAAGCGCGCGACGTCCCGCCATCCCTCCAGGTCCATCGTCTCGGGCAAGCTGCCGCCGAACAATTGCCACCATAATTTCCGCCGGAATTCGCCGATCGCGTCCCCCTTCTCGGCCCAGATGAAGCCGAGTTCGGTGTCCCATTCGAAACTGCGGCCGTTGATGTTGGCGGAGGAGAGCAGGCACGCCTCGTCATCCGCGATCAGCAGCTTCGAATGGATGTGGATCAGGCCGGAGCCGTAGGCGGTGCCGCGCGTCTCCTCGAACTTCTCTTCGTTCGGCTTCACCGGCTCGTGCTTCGCCAGTGTGAAGAGGCCGACCCGCTTCGGCCCCGCCTTCCTCAGCAGCCGTCCGAGGGCGCGGGCCTGGAGGTGCTCGCCGTGGCGATGCGCGAGGTTGTCGGTCTGCCCTTCGAAGGCGATCTCCTCCGGCGCGTTGGCGACGAGGATGATCACCTCCAGCTCCGGATGCACGCGCAGCGCCGCTTCGACCCAGTCGGCGGCATCCTTCGAGCGGAAGAACTGCGCCTCGATGTAGAGCAGCCGCCGGGCCGAGGTGATGATGCTCCGATGGGCCGCCTTGAGCTCGCGCACGCAATGCCGCGGCCCGATCGCAACGGGCGAGGCGTTGTGACGCGACAGGGTCCGGACGAGCTGTACCGTCGCCTCACCTGTCGGTGGGGGCTTATCCGTGGGGCTGGAGATCTCGCTAAGCGGATCGAGCATCAGCTCCTGCCCGCAACCGCCGATCCATTCCTCGACCGTCCCACGGTAGCGCGGCAGCTCTCTATTCCACAGCCGCGCGAAGTGTCGCGCGGCATCCCCCGCCGCGGGGCCTTCGATCAGCGCGGAAATGTCGTGCCAGGTCTCGTTCGCCCGCTGGCGATGGCGTCGGTCGTCCCAGCGCCGCTCGTCGAGATCGAGCCCGCCGACGATCGCCTGCCTCTGGTCGATGACCACGAACTTCTGGTGGTACGTCGCCGGCCACAGCCGCGGCGGCGGCGCGGCCTTGAACGCGGTGGGCTTGCCCTTCTCCCAAGCGAGATGGCGCCACAGCCCCGGTCGCGTGTCGAACCCGCCGTCGTCATTGTGGCCGCGTCGGAGCAGCTTGCCGACGACCTTGCGGATGCGCCGCCGCAGCAGCGGGCGGAGCAACTGCCGCCAGCACCAGCCGATCTCGCCCTCATGCTGGATGACGATGAGCTGCAGCCGATCACGCTCGGCTTCGTCCAGTGCCTCGACCACATCGCGGATGCGGCGATAGCTGTGCCACGACCCCGCATGGAGATAGTCGGCGAGCACCGGCTCGAAATCCGCAAGCAGGATCCGGACCTCTACGCCCCGCTTCACGACATAGGCGATCAGCGCCGACCAGTCGGAAAGCCCCAGCGCCTTCGCCTGGTCCGAGCGCAGCTTGGTGTCCGGGTCGAAGACGCGGAACGACAGCCAGACCGAGCTTTGCGCCTCCAGCACCAGCTGCTCCAGCATCGGATACATGTCCGCCGCCTCGATCAGCGGCGTCACTCGGCAGCCTTCGCGCGGCGGCGCGGGATCGAGCCAGTCCGGCCCCTCCTCCACCGCGAGCATCGCGTTGCTCCGATCCAGGAAAAGCGCCTCCGCATACATCGCGGCGCGGCGGGGATCGGCGTCTGCCACTACAACAGCTCGCTCCCGTTGGGCTCCCGCGCGCGGCGGCGCTCGGTGAACCAGATGGCGATGAGCGAGATCTCATAAAGCAGGATCAGGGGGACCGCGAGCATGAACTGCGAAACGACGTCGGGCGGCGTCGCGACAGCAGCAATCACGAATGCGATCAGGATCGCGTAGCGCCGCCCCGCCTTGAGCTGGGTGCGCGTGACGATCCCCGCCCGCTCGAGCAGCATCAGGAGGACGGGAAGGAGGAATGCGATCCCGAACGCCAGTATGAAATGCATCACGAAGGAGAGATATTCCCCCATCGCCGGCAGCGCTTCCTGCTGGATGCCCGGTATCTGCCCCTGATAGCCGAGGAAGAAGCGTATCGCCGTCGGCATCACCACATAATAAGCGAGCGCAGCGCCGAGCCCGAACAGTATGGGTGTTGCGATGAGGAAGGGAAGGAAAGCCCTCTTCTCCTTCGCATAAAGGCCCGGGGCAACGAACGCCCATATCTGATTGGCGATCACCGGGAAGGCGAGGAAGAAGGCCGCGAAGAAGGCGACCCGCACTTCGGTGAAGAACGCCTCATAGAGCTTGGTGTAGACGATGCGCCCCTCGCCCGGTCCGCCGAAGCCGTCGATCAGTGGCTGCACCAGGAAGCCGAAGATATCGGCGGCGAAATAGAAGCAGACCCCAAAGGCGGCGAACAGGGCCGCGAACGACCAGATCAGACGCTTCCTGAGCTCCACCAGATGGTCGAGCAGAGGCGCCGCGGTCTCGTCCAGATCCCTCACGGCAGTTCCGGCTTCGGCTGTGACGGCGGATCCGTGTCCGTCGGCGGCGGCTCCAGCTCGGCGCTCTGTCCACTCGGCGAGGGGAGCGGCTCGGGGGCGGCAGCGGCGGGAAATTCGCGCATGATGCGCTCATTCTCCGCCTTCCACTTCTTCTCCATCTCCTCGAGCTCGGACTCGCGGATCATGGTGTCGATGCCGGAGCGGAAATGGCGCGCCATGCCGCGCGCCTTGCCGACCCAGTGGCCGATCGTGCGCATCACCTTGGGCAGGTCCTTGGGCCCGATCACGACCAGCGCGACCAGCGCCACGATCAGCAGCTCGGTAGGGGCAATGTCGAACATCTACGCGCCCGCGACGCGGCGTGAAATCAGGGCTCGCGCCGTTCGACCGGATCGGCGGCGCGGCTGCGGTCGGCGCCATGGTCGATGGTGCGGTCGGCCTCCAGGCGGCGCTGCGCAGCGGCGGCCTCCTCGTCCTCGCTCATGCCCTTCTTGAAGCTTTTGATGCCCTTCGCAACGTCGCCCATCATGTCCGAGAAGCGACCCTTTCCGAACAGCAACAGGATGATCACGCCCACCACGAGCCAGTGCCAGAGGCTGAAACCACCCATTACAATTCTCCACAATACCTAGGTGGCATCTAATGCTCTTCGCCCTCACTTTCCAGTTCAAGCTGTCCCATCTGCTCCAGCGCGGCATCGATCGGGTCGAGCAGGCCCGCTGCCTTGAGGTCGTCGAGACCCGGCAAGTCGCGCCGGCTCTCCAGCCCGAAATGCTGGAGGAAGCCGACGGTGGTCGCATAAGTGAGCGGCCGCCCAGGCACCTCGCGCCGCCCCGCCGGCCGCACCCAGCCGGCCTCCATCAGCACGTCCAGCGTTCCCTTTGAGATCTGCACGCCGCGGATCGCCTCGATCTCGGCGCGGCTGACCGGCTCGTGATAGGCGATGATCGCCAGCGTCTCGACCGCGGCGCGGCTGAGCTTCCGCGCATCCTCCCGCTCGCGGCGGAGGATGTGGGCGAGGTCGGGCGCGGTCTGGAAGTGCCACTTCCTGCCGCGTTCGACGAGCTCGACGCCGCGGCCGCGATAATGCTCCTCCAGGATCGACAGCGCCTCCGCGACGTCCACGTCCGGCCCGACATATTCGGCGATATCGGCGGCGCTCAGCGGCTCCTCGGAGGCGAACAAAGTCGCCTCCACCGCGCGCACGTCGTCGCCGATCGGGCTCATGCCGCGCGGATGTAGAGCGGCGCGAAGGCCGATTGCTGGTCAAGGTGAAGCTTGCCCTGGCGCGCCAGCTCCAGCGTGGCGACGAAGCTGGAGGCCAGCGCCGAACGCCGATATTCCCCGTCCTGCGTCTCGGGCAGGAAGGACCTTATCTCCGCCCAGTCGACGCGGGTGCCGAGCAGCCGCTCCACCCTGGTGAGCGCCTCGTCCAGCGTCATCACCGGCCGGCGGCCGACGACATGCACCGCCGGCTCCATCCGAGCGCGAATGGAGCCATAGGCGCTGATCAGGTCGTAAAGCTCGGCCGTCCAGGCGGCTTTCTTCACAACCCTCAGTCCCTCCGGCGCGCCGCGCAGGAACACGTCGCGGCCGACCCGGTCCGATGCCACCAGCCGCGCCCCCGCCTCGCGCATAGCGCTGAGGCGCTGGAGGCGCAGCTGCAGCCGCATCGCCAGTTCCTCGGGACTGGGATCGGCGGCCGCCTCCTTGGGCAGCAGCAGGCAGGATTTGAGGTAGGCGAGCCACGCCGCCATCACCAGATAATCGGCGGCGATCTCCAGCTTCAGCTTCTTCGCATCGGCGATGAACGCGAGATATTGCTCGACCAGCGCCAGGATCGAGATCTCGCGCAGGTCCACCTTCTGCGACCGCGCCAGGGTCAGCAGCAGGTCGAGCGGCCCTTCCCAACCGTCGAGGTCCAGCGTCAGCCGGTCTGCCGACGCCACCGCGGGCGCCTGATCGAAAAGCTCTTCCACGAAGTGAGCTTAAGCCAGCCCCGCGCCCGCGCAAGCCTTGTTCGCGGGAGCCGCGCCTTCCGAAACGCGGCCCCCGCACGCGGAGCGCTAGCGGCGCGCCGCGACCTCGATGAGTCTTGGCTGCGCATCCTGCCGCCGCTCGAAGCCAGCAACCGCGAGGTCGATCTCCTCGGCAGCATCGGCAACCGCGGAGCGCATGCAGTCGCGCTCGGCCCGCATCTGCCAGAACGGCTCCATCCCATGCTTCATGCACAGACCCTCGGCCGCGCCGCGAACCCGCGCCTCGAGCGCCCGCACCCCGTCGGCAGTGGCGAGGTCGAGGTCGGCATAGCTCACCTGCGCGACTGGCGCTCCGATGCTGATCGTGACCGGCGCGACGCCGCTCGCCGCCGCCATCGCCGCACCGAGCGAGAACAATCCGAAGGAGGCGCTGATCGCCTGAAGATATCTGCCGGTCATCCGAGCCTCTCCTGCCCATGCGGCGCCGTTGCCGCGTCAGGGAGGAGCTAGGGCCGAAGGGTGCTTCGATCTTGAGGGCCGGCTGATAAGATCGTGGGTCAGAATCTTTCCACAATCGGGAGCCCGGATGACCGACCTCGACCCGCGCCTGCTGGAGACGCTGGAGCAGCTTGCCCCCTTCACGTCCCAACTCTCCGATCCGTGGTGGCTGTTCGGCAGCGCTGCCATGGCCCTCCACGGCGCCCGCCCGATCGCAATCGGCGACGTCGATCTGCTGGTGAGCCGCGCCGACGCGCCGACGCTGTTCGACCGCCTCGGTCTTTCGCTCGCTCCTGGCACGCAATCCGACCGCTTTCGCTCGGACATCTTCGCCTGCTGGCGCGATCCGCCGCTGTCGGTCGAGATCCTCGCCGGCTTCCACGTTCGCTCAGGCGACGAGTGGCAGGAGGTGCTCCCACGAACGCGGTTCGAAATGATGCTTCCCTCCGGCGTCGTTTACGTGCCGGACGTGCCGGAGCTCATCGCCCTCTGCCGCCTGTTCGGCCGGCCCAAGGATTTCGAGCGGATCGAGCTCCTCGAAGCGCTTGCTGCCGGCGATGGCGGGGCCTAGGCGGGGCGCGATGCGGTGGATCCTCCTCTCGGGCGCCTTGCTCGGCGGCCTCGGCGTCGCGTTGGGCGCCTTCGGTGCTCACGGGCTTCGCAATAGCCTCGACGCTACGCGCCTCGGCTGGTGGAACACCGGGGTCCAGTATCAGCTCTGGCATGCCGTTGCCCTGCTTGCGCTGGCGGCGCTGCCTCTGCCGCGCCGCGGACTTGCCGCCGTCCTGATGACGCTCGGCACGATCCTTTTCGCCGGCACGCTCTATGTCATGGCGCTGACCGGGTTGCGCTGGCTCGGAGCCGTCACGCCGCTAGGCGGGCTGCTGATGATCGGCGGCTGGGCCACCCTCGCCTGGGCTGCGTTCCGGGCGCCTCAGGCGTAAGCAAGCAACTCGTCGCGCCGCGCGGCGAGCTGGACATAATCCGGCCCGTCCTCCACCAGCGCGACCGTATCCATCGCCCGGTGCAGCCGTCGCCGCGACTCCTCGCCCATGCTTTCAAGCTCATGCGCGACGCCCTGCATCTCGCCCATCTTCCCTGAACAATGGAGAGCGACGTCGCAGCCCGCTGCCAGCACGCCCGAGGCGCGGTTGCCGAAATCGCCGGTCAGCGCATGCATGCCGATATCGTCCGACATCAGGAAGCCGTCGAAGCCGATCCGTCCGCGGATGATCTCATCGATCACCGTCGGCGATAGGCTGCCGCAGCGGCTGCGGTCCCAGGCGGTGTAGACGACGTGCGCCGTCATCCCCATCGGCGCCCAGCTCAAGGTCCGGAACGGCTCGATATCCGCCTCCAGCTCCGCTTCGCTGGCATTGACGACCGGCAGCTCCTCATGGCTGTCGACCAGGGCGCGTCCGTGCCCCGGCATATGCTTGACCACGCCGACCACGCCGCCCGCGCGCAGCCCTTCCAGCACCGCCCGGCCAAGCGCCGCCACCTGCATCGGCTCCGCGCCCAGAGCGCGGTCGCCGATGATATCGCTCGCCCCTTCCTGCCGCACGTCTAGCAAGGGCAGGCAGTCTACGTTGACGCCGACCTCGCGCAAGGTGACTGCAATTGCGTGTGCGTTCGCGCGCGCGGCCTCGATCGCCGCGACTGGTGAAATCTGGTAGAGCTTCGAGAACTTCTCGCCGGGCGGAAATGCCGGCCAGACCGGCGGCTTCATCCGCGCCACGCGCCCGCCCTCCTGGTCGATCAGGATCGGCAGATTGTCGCGCCCATGGATCGCGCGCAGCTCGTCGGTCAGTGCCCGCACCTGCTCCGGCGAGGAGACGTTACGGGCGAACAGGATGTAGCCCGCAGGGTTCGCATCCGTGAAAAAGTCGCGCTCGTCGGCCGTCAGCCGCTCCCCCGCCATCCCGTAAATCGCCGGCTGCATCGCTCTTCCCCTCACCCGCCAAAGCAAACCGCCCGCCCCGAGCAGGCGCGAGCCTCAGGCTCGACGGCTACTCGGGACGGGCGGCGAAGAAAAGCGCCGGCGCGCCGGCTGAATCTCAGTTCACGACGATGCAGCTCTCCCCAGCCACTTCGAGGCGGCGGCAGATGTCGCGGGCGTCGGCGCCGCTGGCGCGCAGGCGGTAGAAGGTGCGGCCGTTGACATTGGCGGTCATCACGCTCTGGCTCAGCGGCTCCAGATATTTAAAGCGGGCCGACATTGCCTTCCAGGCACTGTTGGCCGCGGCGTTGCTGTCGAACGCGCCGAGCTGGATGGTCGCGCCGCCGGCTGCGGGCGCCGCGGTGGGGGCCGGAGTCGGAGCCGCGGCGACCTGGGTCGGCCTCGGCGCCGGGGTCGGCTGCGCGGCCTTGGGCTGCGCGGTGACCGGAGCCTCGGAGACGGCGTCGACGTTGATCTTGCCCTGCGGCTCGGCGCCCTGGCTGGCGGCCAGCGCGGTCTCGTCGCGGTCGTCCACCTTCATGCCGCCGGGATCGTCCGGCTTGACCTTATAGTCGCCTTCGGGCGCGGCTATGAGCGTCTCGTCCTCGCCCGCGCCGCCGGCGCCGCCATCGCGGTTGCCCATCCAGAACAGGCCGCCGACGATCAGGCCGATCGCGAGCAGGCCGATGACGACGAAGGCAATGAGCTTGCCCGCGGACGGACCTTCGCGAGAATCGTCCTCGTCGACGGCCTCCAGCCAGGGCAGCCGATCATCGTCATCGGCGCGAACATCGCTCATCACTGCATCTCCTCCGCTGCGGCCACGCCCATTAACGCCAAGCCGTTACGAATTATTTGCCCTATTGCGGAAGCGAGTTCCAGACGCGCCCGTGTCATTTCGGGATTGTGTGCCAATAGAAAACGCCTGGAAGGATCATCATTACCCTTGTTCCAGAGGGCGTGGAACGAAGCGGCCAAGTCGTTGAGGTAAAATGCGATCCGGTGCGGCTCATGGGCCAGCGCCGCGGCCTCGACGATACGGGGATATTGGGCGGCGAGCTTCACCAGCGCCAGCTCGTCCGCGTCGAGCAGGGCGAGATCGGCCTCGCCGGAGAGATCGAACCCCTCCTCCTTCGCCTTCCGGTGCAGCGACGAGATGCGGGCATGGGCATATTGCACGTAGAAGACGGGGTTGTCGCGCGACGCCTCGACCACCTTGGCGAAGTCGAAATCCATCTGCGCGTCGTTCTTGCGGGTCAGCATGGTGAAACGAACGACGTCCTTGCCGACTTCCTCCACCACCTCCGCCAGCGTGACGAAGCTCCCCGAGCGCTTCGACATCTTGACCGGCTCGCCGCCCCTCAGGAGCCGCACCATCTGGACCAGCTTCACGTCGAGCGCCGGCCGCCCGGCAAGCGCCTCGACCGCCGCCTGGGTGCGCTTGACTGTTCCCGTGTGATCGGCGCCCCAGACGTTGATCAGCTCGTCGGACGCCTGGAGCTTCTGCAAATGATAGGCTGCATCGGCGGCGAAGTAGGTCCAGCTGCCGTCCGACTTCTTGAGCGGACGGTCCTGGTCGTCGCCGAAGCGGGTCGAGCGGAACAGGATCAGCTCGACCGGCTCCCAGTCTTCGGCGACCTTACCCTTGGGGGGCTCGAGGACACCGCGATAGACCAGCCCTGCGGCGTCCAACGCCGCCAAGGCGCGGTCGACGGCGCCGGACGCCTGCACCTCGGCTTCGGAGGAGAACAGATCGTGGTGGACGCCGAGCGTCGCCAGGTCGGAACGGATGAGGTCGAGCATTGCCGCCACCGTGCGGCGGCGGAAAAGCTCCAGCCACTCGGCTTCGGGAGCGGCAGCGTAGAGGTCGCCGAACTCAGCGGCGAACGTCTGCCCCACCGGCACCAGATAGTCGCCGGGGTAGAGGCCTTCCGGGATCTCGCCGATCTCCTCGCCCAGCGCCTCGCGGTAGCGGAGCCAGGCGGAGCGGGCGAGCGTATCGACCTGCGCCCCGGCATCGTTGACATAATATTCGCGGGTGACGGCAAAGCCGGCATGTTCGAGCAGGCTGGCGAGTGCGTCGCCGACCACCGCGCCGCGGCAATGGCCCATGTGCATGGGCCCGGTCGGGTTGGCGGAGACATATTCGACGTTGATGCGCTGCCCCCGGCCGAGGCTGGAGCGGCCGTATTTCTCGCCGCCTGCGAGGATGGCCCGCAATTCCTCCTGCCAGACGGCCGGGCTCAGCCGGATGTTGATGAAGCCGGGCCCGGCGATCTCGGCGCTCTCGACCTCCTCCAGCTCCCCGAGCTTCGGCGCGATCAGCCCCGCCAGCGCCCGCGGGTTCGTCCCCGCACCCTTGGCGAGCACCATCGCCGCATTGGTGGCGAGATCGCCATGCGACACGTCGCGCGGCGGCTCCACGGCGACGTTGCGGCGCTCCAGCCCCGCCGGCAGCTTGCCCTCGGCTTCGAGGCTGTCGAGAATGGCGCCAAGATGCGCAGCAAAGCGGGCGTAGAGTGTCACCATCTGGTCCGTGGCTTGGGAAAGCGCGCGGCTTAGACGAAGCGGCTCGGGATTTGAAGCGCCGCGCTATCGCCGCGCAAGAGCAAGGATGGCGCGATTGCCGTGCACGAAGGTCCCGGCCTCGGTGCGGCCGAGAACCGCGAGCATGGCGTCGGCAACAACATCAGCTCGGACTGCGGCATAGCGGTCGAGGCGCCCCTTGAGCAGCAGATTGGCGAGCGGACTGAGCGCGATGGCCAGCCGTTCGCCGGGACGGGGTGGGCCGCCGCGCGCCCCGAGCAGCAGGCCCGGGCGGAATATGTCGAGGCGCTCGAAACTGAGATCGCGCAACGCCGCCTCGGTCTGGCCTTTCACCCGCAGGTAGAAGGTGCGCGAGGCCGCATTCGCGCCGACGGACGAGACGAGCAGCATCTGGCGCGCACCAGCCTGCCGGACAGCAGACGCGAAGCCGACGATCGCGTCGTGATCGACGGCACGGAAAGCCTCCCTGGACCCCGCCATGCGCATGGTCGTGCCGAGTGCCGACACGGCCGCGTCCGGGCGGAGGCGGGTCAGGACGTGCGGCCATTCGTCGGCCGGTGCGACATGCTCACGCCAGGCGACGGCAGTGCGGCCGGTGGGGCGCCGGACGAGGGCGTCTACTTCGTGACCGGCGTCGATCAGCCGATCGGCGAGCTGCGCTCCGATCAGGCCGGTGCCGCCGATCAGCGCCACCCGCATCAGAAGCCTTCCGGCAACTCTACCGGCCCAACCAGCTCGCGATACTGGCGCACCGCATAGCGGTCGGTCATCCCCGCGATGAAGTCGCCGATCGCGCGAAGCGTGCTGACAGTCGAAGCGTCGGCGGGGCGCCATGTCTCGGGGAGGAGGCGCGGGTCGTCGCGATAGGCGGCGGCGAGGCCGGCAACGACCTTCTGCGCCTCGACGCGGACCGCCTCCACCTGCGGCGCCTTGTACATGCGCGCGTAGAGGAAGGCCTTGAGGGCCCGCTCCTCGGCGGCCACTTTCTCCGAGAAGCCGGCAAGCGGCCCGGGATGGTGGCGCACGTCTTCGACACTCTCGACGCCCGACGCCGCGATCCGGCACCCGGTCTCGATCAGCACGTCGTTGACCATCAGGCCGATCTGGTGGCGCACCAGCTCCGGCAGCAACCGCTCCGGCGCCACGTCCGGAAAGCGCCGCCGCACCGCATCCCAGCAGCGCGCGACGAGCGGTACGGCGAGCAGGTCCTCCAGCGTGAACAGCCCTGCTCTGAGGCCGTCGTCCACGTCGTGATTGTCGTAGGCGATATCGTCCGACAGCGCCGCGATCTGCGCCTCCAGGCCCGGCCAGGTGCCGAGGTCGAGCGGGAATTCGCCATTCGCCTCCGCCAGCGCCCAGCTCGGCTGCGGGATCGGCCCGTTATGCTTGGCCAGCCCCTCCAGCGTCTCCCAGCTGAGGTTGAGGCCGGCGAAGCGCGGATAGGGAGTCTCCAGCCTGGTGAGCAGGCGGAGCGTGTGAGCGTTGTGGTCGAAGCCGCCCGCCTCCTTCATCGCCGCCTGCAGCACGTCCTCGCCGCTATGGCCGAACGGGGGATGGCCGATATCGTGGGCGAGGCAAAGCGCCTCGGTCAGATCCTCGTTGAGCGCCAGCGCGCGCGCCAGGGTGCGGCCGATCTGCGCGACTTCGAGGCTATGGGTGAGGCGGACGCGGAAATGGTCGCCATCGGGCGCGACGAAGACCTGGGTCTTGTGGCGGAGGCGCCGGAACGGCACGGAGTGGATGATCCGGTCGCGGTCCCGCTGGAAAGCGTCGCGCGGACCGCGAGCCTCACCGGCCTCGGCCTCGGCATGCAGGCGCCCGCGCGAGTGGGCGGGATCGGACGCGTAGCGGGCCAGCGGCCTCACTTGGCGGCGAGCTTCTCGATCTCCTGTCCGTCCGCGCTCTTCCATGGCACGGCGGCTATATTCGACTTGGCGAGTTCGTTCACCAGTTCCTGCGCTTCCTTCTGGTCCTTGAACGGACCGACGAGGACGCGGTTGGTCGAGCGGAACGAGGCTTTCCAGCCGGTGGTCCCGCCGAGCAGCTTCGGCGCCTTCCCCTTCAGCCGTTTATATTCGCCCATTGCCAAGGCATCGGATGCACTGGCGATCTGGACCCAATGGCGGCTCGGTGCCTCGGCCTCGGCCACCTGTTCCTTCTCTGGGGCCTTCTTCGGCTCGGGCTTCGGCTCGGCCTTGGCGACCTTCACCGGCGGCTTCGGCTCTTCCTTCGGCGCTTCGTCGGGCAGCGCGCGGATTGTAGCCGCGAGCCCCGCGAGGCCGGATGAGGCGGCAGGCGAAACCACCGCAGCCGGCGGTGGCGCAACTTCGGGGCTGACGCTGGACGGCGGCGGCGTCACCGTCGCGATGTCTGCGTTCGGTGCGGAAGGGGCGGCAGCGGGCGGAACCGCCGCCGACGCGATCGACGAGGGCAGAAGGTTGGTCAGCCCGGTTCCCGCGTCCGCAGCTGTCGCCGCGACGTCGGCGGTTCCGGCTGCGGCCGTGCTTGGCCCGCTCGATCCCGCAGCTTGCGGGAGGATGTTGGCGGGTCCGCCTCGCGAAACCGTATCGGCAGCGATTGCCGCCGGTGCGCCGGCGTCGCCGGGAGGACCTTGGACGGGCCGTGACAGGGATCCGGCATCCGCCAGCTGCACCGGGCCGGACGTCGGCGGTGCCGTGATCGGCTTTGTCGCTACGGGCGTCGGCGCCTGAGCGGACTGAGCCGGAGGCGCCGCGACCCGCGCCGGCGACTGGCTCGCAGGTGCCGAGCTTGAGTTATTTTGGATTGGCACGGCCACGCGCGGTTCCGCGCGAGCGATGCGGGCGGGCTGCTCTGTTCTGGCGGGCTCGGGCCGCGCCTCGACGGGCTTGCTGACGCCGCGACGGCGGACCGTCCCGCCACCGCGAAGCAGATCACGCTCCTCGGCAAAGCTGAGGCCGGATTCCTCAGAGCCGCTTCGGCGGCGCGAGAAGGACGCGGCATCGCCCCTCTGCTCACGCCGTGCAGCAGGCGCGGTAGCCGACGCTGCCGGATTCCGCCGCGAAGATACCGTCGGTGTCGGGGTCGCGACCATGGGCGCCGTGCTGCGCGGCGGCACAGGCGTGACGCTCGCATATTGCTGCGGCACCTGAGCGACCTGGATCGCTCCGCCATCGTTCGGGAAATGCCCGAAATGAACGGCCATGGCACGGTCGGCAGGCCGAAGGGCGGGCAGCCTCGCGAGGAAGGGCTGCATCGCCGCCGCCTGCGCCGGCATCACCGCGCGCACGGCTTCGGTCGCGCCATTGGCGTCCCCAGTCAGCGCCAACACGAAAGCGCGAACGCGCCATGCTGCACGGTCCTGGCGCCGGAGCTGCTCGTCGATGATCGCCAGGGCGCCGGCGCGATCGCCGCTGATCGCCTTGGACAGCGCCATCCGCCGCCGCACCTCGGGCGTGTCGGCGGTGCGCATTGCGAGCGCGTAATCGCGCTGCGCCTGCGACGGATTGCCGAGCAGATCGTGGGCGAGGCCGCGGTCGGCGGCATATTCGCCCTCCGGCGCGCCGAGCGTCCGCGCGTCCTCGAAGAATTTGAGCGCCGCCTGCGCCTGCTCCATTGCAAGGAAGGCGGAGCCGAGTCCCGCCTTGATCCGGCCGTCGCGCGGCGCGACCTCCTCCGCCCTGGCATAGAAGGTCGCTGCCGCCTGCACGTCGCCTAGCTCGAGCGCCGCCTTGGCCGCGCCAGTCAGCGCGCCGAGGTTGCGCGGGGATTCGGCGAGCGTCTTCAGGTGCCGCGACAAGGCAGTGCCGGGATCCTCCTGGAGTGCGCTATAGACGGGCTGGGCAGCCGCCGGGGCCGCGACGGAAAACGCGATGCCGCTCGCCAGCAGGGCCACGCCCAGCCGGAGCCGCTTGTTAACCTGTATCGATCTCATGCACGAGAATAAGCCCTCGCCAAGCTTTCTGGGCAATGACCAAGTGCCTGAATCTGCGCCCGGGCGGTGCCTGAAGACGGTGAGCGGGTCGGCGACGTCGGGAACAAAGTTCCATGCCGCAGAAAAGAAGAACCCGGCAGCACGAGTGCCGCCGGGTTCGTTTTGCCTGCCTGCCCGCTCCCGATCGGGAGCGGAAGCTAAGTCACTGATTATTCTGGCGGTTCAGGAAGCGCGGAATGTCGAGCGGGTCGCGGCCATTGGCCCGCATCGGGGCCTGCGGCTCCTCGTCCACCTGCGCCTTGGCAGCGCCGCGGGCGATGTTCGACATGCGTTCAAACAAGGTGCCGCCGTCGCGGCGAACGGTCGGCTGGGGCGCCTCCTCGTCGGGGATCGGGCCGATCCAGCTGCGGCTGCCGTTCACCGCCGGCTCCGCCTTGGGCTCGTCCGTCGCCATCATGCTGCCGGCGTCGAGCAGCAGCTCGTCGCCGCCCTGATCGGTGTCGTCGAAGGTTACCGGTGCAAGATCGAGCAGGGTCGGATCGTTCGAGCCGGCAGTGATCGGCGCCGGCTGCGGCGCTTCCGCGATCGTCTCGGGCTCGGCCACGACGGGAGCCGCCGCCATCGGTGCAGCGGTCGGCGTCTTGATCGGCTCGGCGGTGCGTGCGGTGCCGGGGAAGGCGAACACCTTGGCCGGTGCGGCCTGCGCCTGCACGTCGGCATCGATGCCGGTCGCGACGACCGAGACGCGGATCTTGCCTTCGAGATCGTTGTTGAACGCCGAGCCCCAGATGATGTTGGCGTCCGGGTCGACCAGCTCCTTAATGTGGTTGGCGGCCTCGTCGACCTCCATCAGGCGCATGTCCTCGCCGCCGGTGATCGAGATGATGACGCCCTTGGCGCCCTTCATGCTGACGCCGTCGAGCAGCGGATTGGCGATCGCCTGCTCGGCCGCCTCAATGGCGCGATTGTCGCCCGAAGCCTCCCCGGTGCCCATCATCGCCTTGCCCATCTCGCCCATCACCGAGCGGACGTCGGCAAAGTCGAGGTTGATCAGGCCGGGCATGACCATCAGGTCGGTGATGCCGCGCACGCCCTGCTGGAGGACCTCGTCGGCCATCTGGAACGCTTCCTTGAAGGTCGTGTTCGGGTTGGCGATCCGGAAGAGGTTCTGGTTCGGGATGACGATCAGCGTGTCGACATGCTGCTGCAGCTCTTCGATGCCCGCGTCGGCGGCGCGGCCGCGGCGGGTGCCCTCGAAGCTGAACGGCTTGGTGACGACGCCGACGGTCAGGATGCCGCGATCACGGGCCGCCTTGGCGATGACGGGCGCCGCGCCGGTGCCGGTGCCGCCGCCCATGCCGGCCGCGATGAAGCACATATGGGCGCCTTCCAGCGCCTTCTCGATGTCGGCGATCGTCTCCTCGGCGGCCGCCTTGCCGATCTCCGGCCGCGAACCCGCGCCGAGACCCTGGGTGATCTTGAGGCCGAGCTGGATGCGCTGATCCGCCTCGGACGAATTGAGCGCCTGCGCGTCCGTGTTGGCAACGAGGAAATCGACGCCCTGGACATCGCTCTTGATCATGTTGGCAATGGCGTTGCCGCCCGCGCCGCCGACGCCGATCACGCTGATACGGGGCCGGAGCTCGTCGACTTCCGGCCGAATGAAATCGATACTCATAAGCTTACGCTCCCCTTACAACGCCCGCCGCCCGAGCGGTCTACACTGTTGAATCACATCTGATTCGCCCGATCCAGCGAAAAGTTAACGGGCGATTCAAATAACTGTTAATAACCGCTCCGGAACGCCGAAATCAGCCGCTGGACGACGTTGCCGCCTTCCTGTTTCGGCGCCGCCGACTGAACGTGAGCGGTCTGCCTGATGTCGATCTCCTTCGACGCCGCGAATTGCGCCAGACCGGCCAACGTGGTGAAGGCCGGACCGCTATGCGCCTCGGGCAGGCCCGCCATCTTCGGCCGCCCCACCCGCACTGCCCGTCCTAGCACTCCCTGGGCATAATCGGCGATCCCCTTGAGCTCCGATCCACCGCCCGTAAGCACCACTTGGCGGCCAAATGGCCCCGAGAAGCCGAGCTCCTTCAGCGCATTCGCGATCTCGCCCATCAGATGCTCGAGCCGCTGGCGAATGACGCCGATCAGTTGCGCACGGGTGATGCGCACCGGCTCCGTGCCCTCCTCCTGGCTGGAGATCGGGTTGACGTCGATCATGTCGTGATTGTCGCGCGGGCTCGTGGTGGCCGAGCCGTAGAAGCACTTCATCCGCTCGGCCTCGCCGCGGCGGGTGCCGAAGGCGGAGGCGATATCGTCGGTGATGTCGATCCCGCCCATCGCCAGCGACTTGAGGCCGACAAGCATGCCCCCGGCGAAGACGGAAACGTTGGTGACGCCCGCACCGAGCTCCACCAGCGCGACGCCGAGCTCGCGCTCCTCTTCGCTGAGGCAGGCCTTGCCCGCCGCGACGGGCGAAGCGACGATCGCCTCGACGCCGAGATGGGCGGAGCGGACGCAGAGGTCGAGATTCTTGACCGGCGACGGCTCGGCCGCGACGACATGAATGTCGACCGCGAGCTTGTCGGCATGGAGGCCGAGCGGCTTCTTCACGCCCTGCAGGCCGTCGAGCGTGTAGAGCGCCGGCAGCGCGTGCAGGATCATCCGCCCTTGGGGATCGATCGACTGCCGGCCAACGGTCATCAGCTGCTCGATATCCTGCTTCTCGATCTGCCGGCCGCCAATCTCCAGCTCGACGCTGGCAACCGTGCTGACCAGCCCGCCGGCCGAGAAGCCGACGAACACCTGGTCGATCGCAAGGCCAGCGATCCGCTCCGCCTGCTCGACCGCCTCGCGGATCGTCGCCTCGGTGCGCTCCATGTCGGCGACGAAGCCGCGGCGCACGCCCCGGCTCTCGCGCTGGCCGGTGCCGAGAATCTTGAGCTCGCCGTCATCGCCGGCCTCGGCGATCAGCGCCGAGACCTTCGACGATCCGATATCAAGCGCGGTGACCAGCTTGCGGGCCGGCGGAGGCGACGTCCTGTTCCTCAATTCAGGTCCTTAAATGACGGTTGCTGGATCGACCGGCCCGCCCTGTCCCGGCGCAGGGGCCGGCGGCGGCGGCGGATCCTTGATGATGGTACCGGGCTGGCTCGACACGCGGACGATGAACTTGCCCGGGATGCGCATGTCGAAGCGGACCAGGCCGCGGCCGAGCAGCTGCGTCATCTTGTCCATCCGCGCGAACTGGACCAGCGCCTTCTCCGCCGTCTCCTGCCCCTCAGGAAGCGCGAGCACCTCGCCCGACTGGAAGCGAAGGTCCCAGCGGCGCCCGCCGACCCAGCTCGCACCGGCCAGCTGCGGCTTCAGGTGCGGCGCGGAGGCGACCAGCTCGTTCAGCGCGGTCGCCTTGAGATTGGCGGCGGGGCCGATCACGAGCGGCAGGTCAGGCATCGCCTCCAGCTTCACCGGCTCCAGCGGCACGCCGGTGCGGTCGATCAGGGTCAGCTCCTGGTTGTGCTGCCAGATCGCGGCCGGCCTGCGCTCGACGATGTCGACGACAAGCGTGTCGGGCAGGCGCCGCGACACTCGCGCTTCCTCGACCCAGCCGAAGCGGAGCAGGCGCTCGCGTGTCGCGTCGAGATCCACCAGCGGCATCGCCATCGACTGCTGATCGAGCGCGGCCGCATAGATGGGCAGGCGCTGCATCCGGTTGAGACCCTTGATCTCGACCCTCTTCACAGCAAAGCCGGCCTCGCCCACCGCCTCGCCGGCAGCCACGCCCGCCATCTGCGGCACCTGGAAGGCGGTCAGCACGGCGAGCAGCAGCGCCAGCATCATGCCCGCGAAGATCCACATGCTGACCTTGCGCACCGTCTCGGCCGGCAGCGGCAGCGCCTCGACCGCCTTCGGCGACGCTTTGCGGGAGGGACCCTTCCCCTTCGGGCGGGTCCGGGCCTGGGTGCCGCGGGCGATCTTCGCCGTCATAAGGCCTCCTCAACGATACGCTGGACGAGCTCGGCATAGGTCATGCCGCGATATTTGGCCTGTTCGGGGACGAGACTGAGCGGCGTCATTCCCGGCTGGGTGTTGACTTCGAGGAGATAGAGCCCCTCCACTCCCTGCTCGTCGTCCCAGCGGAAGTCGGAGCGCGACGTGCCCTTGCAGCCGAGCGCCTGATGCGCCTTCAGCGCCATGTCCATCGCCGCGTCCCGGATCTCGTCCGGGATCTCAGCCGGGCAGACGTGCTGCGTCAGCCCGTCCGTATATTTGGAATCGTAATCGTAGAAGCCGTGGGTCGGCTTCAGCTCGGTCACCGCGAGCGCCTCGTCCCCGAGCACCGCGACGGTCAGCTCATGACCCTTGATGAACGGCTCGGCGAGCAGCTCATCGAACTCCTGCCACGGCCCCGCCACGTCGCGGCCGATCGGGTTGCCGTAATTGCTGTCGGCGGTGACGATCGCGACGCCCACCGAGGAGCCTTCGTTGACCGGCTTCAGCACGTACGGCCGCGCCATCGGGTCGGCCTGGTACAGGCTTTCGCTCTTGACCATGTGACCGCCCGGCATCCGGATCCCGCGCGGCACGAGGTGCTGCTTGGTCAGCTCCTTGTCGATCGCGATCACCGAGGTGGTGAGGCCGCTATGCGTGTATTTGATCTGCATCAGGTCCATCAGGCCCTGAACGGTGCCGTCCTCGCCCGGCGTGCCGTGGAGCGCGTTGAAGACGATGTCCGGCCGCACCGCCTCCAGCACCTGGGCAAGGTTGCGATCCATGTCGATGCGGGTAACGCGGTGCCCGACGCTCTCGAGCGCATCGGCGACGCCTGAGCCGCTCGACAGCGAAACCTCGCGCTCGGCCGACCAGCCGCCCATCAGCACGGCGATATGAAGCTTACCGGCACTCACTTAACCACCCCCACACGCTGGATCTCCCACTCCAGCATCACGCCCGAATGCGCGTGCACCCGGCGACGCACTTCCTCGCCCAATGCTTCGATATCGGCAGCTTTAGCATTGCCAAGATTGAGCAGGAAGTTGCAATGTTTTTCAGAGACTTGGGCATCACCAATTTGCAGTCCGCGGCAGCCCGCCTCGTCGATCAGCTGCCAGGCCTTCTTTTCCGGCGGATTCTTGAAGGTCGAGCCGCCCGTCCGGCTCCGCAGCGGCTGGCTCGCCTCACGCTCCTCGGCGATGCGGTCCATCTCTGCGCCGATCGCCGCAGGGTCGCCCGGCGCGCCCTGGAACAGCGCTTCGACCACCACCGCGCCTTCCGGAGTTTCGCTGTGCCGGTAGGTGTAACCGAAGCGCTCCGCCGGCCAGGTCCCGACCGTTCCGTCGCGCAGCACGACGGTCGCCTCAACAAGGATGTCAGCAACCTCACGCCCATAGGCGCCCGCATTCATGCGCACTGCCCCGCCCGTCGTTCCCGGAATGCCGCGCATGAATTCGAGGCCGGCTATCCCCGCATCACGCGCCTTGCTGGCGACGGTGATGCCCATGGCCCCGGCTCCCGCGCGGACCCGATTGCCGGGCTCGACCGTCACCTGCGCCAGGCTCTTCGGCAGCCGCACCACGACACCCGGCAACCCGCCGTCGCGGACGATCAAGTTCGAGCCGACGCCCACCGGCATCAACGGCACGGAAGGGTCGAGATGGGTGAGGAAGCGGGAAAGGTCCTCAATGTTTTTCGGCCGCACCAGCCATTCGGCCGGCCCGCCGGTGCGAAACCAGATGAAGTCAGCGAGGGAGCCGTTCTGGTCGACCGTTCCCTGCAATTCGGGTAGCACCCACCCCCTAGCCCCCTCCCTTGAAAGGGAGGGGGGAAGATCGGCCGCAAGCTCCCCCTCCCTTTCAAGGGAGGGGGTTGGGGGGTGGGTGCTGCGACCGGTCATTTGCTGAGCCTCGCCCTGCGCACGCCCTCAGCAAGGCCCGCGGCCCACTTGGTGATGTCGCCGGCGCCGAGACAGATCACCATGTCGCCCCGCGCAGCGATATCGCGCAGCTGGCGGGCGAGATCGTCCGCGCCTTCCACTGTCCGAACCGCCCGATGCCCGCGCTGTTTGAGACCCTCGGCAAGGGCCTCGGCGTCGACGCCTTCGATCGGCTCCTCTCCGGCCGCATAGACCGGCGCGACATAGACGATGTCGGCATCGTTGAAGGCGCCCTGGAACTCGTCCATCAGGTCGCGCAGCCTGGTGTAACGATGCGGCTGGACGACCGCGATCACGCGGCCCTGCGCACCCTCGCGCGCGGCGGCGAGCACCGCTTTGATCTCGACCGGATGATGGCCGTAATCGTCGATGATCACGGCGCCGTCCAATTCGCCGACCTTGGTAAAGCGCCGCTTCACGCCGCCGAACTTCTCAAAGCCCCTAGCGATCACCTCGTCGGAGATGCCGAGTTCGATCGCGACGCCGATCGCGGCCAGCGCATTCTGGACGTTGTGCCGGCCGGGCATGGGAAGCTCGACGCCCTGAACGGTCCGCTGCGTGTTGGCGCGGTCGCGGATCACGACGTCGAAGCGGTTGCCGCCCGGAAAAGGCTGAACATTCTCGCCGCGAATGTCGGCCAGTGCGGCAAAGCCGTAGGTGACGACCCGCCGGTCCCTTAGCCGCGGGATGATGGCCTGCACTTCCGGGTGATCCACGCAGAGCAAGGCGGCGCCGTAGAAAGGCACATTCTCGACGAACTCGACGAAGGCATCCTTGACGCCGTCGAAGCTGCCATAATGGTCGAGATGCTCCGGATCGATGTTGGTGACGACGGCGATCGTGCCGTCAAGCCGGAGGAAGGAGCCGTCGCTCTCGTCCGCCTCGACCACCATCCAGTCCGAGGTGCCGAGCCGGGCGTTGGAGCCGTAAGCGTTGATGATACCGCCATTGATCACGGTCGGGTCGATCCCGCCCGCGTCGAGCAACGCCGCCACCATGGAAGTGGTCGTCGTCTTGCCGTGCGTCCCGGCCACCGCGACCGTGTTCTTGAGCCGCATCAGCTCGGCGAGCATCTCCGCCCGCCGCACCACCGGAATGCGGCGTTCGTAGGCGCATTCGACTTCCGGATTGCCGCGCTTGATCGCGGTCGAGGTCACCACCACCGCGGCGTCGCCCAAATTCTCGGCCGCATGGCCGATCATCACCTTGATGCCCTGCTCGCGGAGGCCTTCGACGACGTAGCCTTCGGCGACGTCGGACCCCTGCACCTTATAGCCGAGGATGTGCATCACCTCGGCGATGCCGGACATGCCGATGCCGCCGATCCCGATGAAGTGGATCGTGCCGATGTCGGTGCCGACGCCTCTCATGCATAGGCACCTTGGGGCATCGGGCGCAGCACCGTCTCCTCCGTCGGCAGCGGATCGGACGCGCGGTCGCGGCCGGTGCGCTCGACGAGGTCGGCGAGGTCCCTGGTGGCGTCGGGGCGCCCGACGGCCTTAGCGCGCTCCGCCGCGCGGGCGAGCGCCTCCGGCTCGAGACCAAGCTTCTGCATCTGCTTGGCGAGTTCGACCGGGGTGAACTTCTTCTGCAGGATCATGCGCGCGCCGCCGGCCTTCGCCATTTCGCGCGCGTTCGAGACCTGGTGGTTGTCCGTCGCCGAGGGCAGCGGGATCAGGATGGCGGGACGGCCGGCGGCGGTCAGCTCGGCGATCGTCGAGGCGCCGGCGCGGGCGATGACGAGGTGCGACCAGGCGAGCCGGTCCGGCAGGTCTGGGAGATAGGTGGCGAGATCGGCGGGGATGCCGAGCTTCGCATATTTAGCGCGCACTTCCTCAATATCCTCGGCGCGGCATTGCTGTGTCACCTGGAGACGGCGGCGGAAATGCTCGGGCAGCATGGCAAGGCCGTCGGGCACGACGTCCGACAGCACGGTCGCACCCTGGCTGCCGCCGGTCACCAGCACCCGGAAGATGCCGTCTTCGGTCAAGGGCGGGAAGGGCTGGTTGCGCAGCCGCAGCACCTCGTCGCGCACCGGATTGCCGACGAGGTGGGTCTTGCCATTGTGCTTGGGCGCGAGGCGGTCGACCTGCGCATAGGCCGTCGCGATCGCATCGACCTTCTTGGCAACCAGGCGATTGACACGGCCGAGCACCGCATTCTGCTCGTGCACGAGCGTCGGGATGCCGTCCTTATGCGCGGCCAGCAGAGCCGGGAATGCCGGGTAGCCGCCGAAGCCGATCACGGCCGAGGGACGGAAAGTCTCGTACATGCGCGAGGCCATCTGCCGGCCGGCATAGATGCTCTTGAGGCCCCTGAGCCAGCCGATCGGGCCACCGCTCATCCGCCCGGCGGGAAGGATATGCACCGGCACCCGCTCGAACAGGCCGGGGATGCGCGCGCCCCGCTCGTCCGTCACCAGCGCCACATGATGGCCGCGCTGCATCAGCTCCTCGGCCAGCGCATGGGCGGGAATCATGTGCCCGCCGGTCCCGCCTGCGGCGAGCACGTAATGGCGCGAGATTCCGAACGTCTCCATCAGCGAGCGCTTCCTTTCACCACGTAGGGGGAGCGGTGCAGATAGGGGTTGCGGCGAGTGAAGGCGAGCAGCAATCCGAAGCCGATCGACAGCGCCACCATCGACGATCCGCCATAGGAGATGAACGGCAGCGTCATGCCCTTGGACGGCGCGAGCTGGGTGTTCACCGCCATGTTGATCATCGCCTGGAGGCCGAACTGGGCAACCAGGCCGCCGGTGGCGAGGACGAGGAACCGGTCCTCCTCGTGCAGCAGCTTGATCAGCACGCGGGCGATGATCGTCATGTAGATGATCGCGATGGCGAGGCAGGCGATGATGCCGAACTCCTCTCCGATCACCGAGAAGATATAGTCGGTGTGCGGCTCCGGCAGGTAGAATTTGCGCACGCCGCCGCCCGGCCCCGTGCCGAACAGCCCGCCCGCGGTCAGCGTCCTCAGGGCGCTGTCGGTCTGGTATGTGTCGGTGTCGCCGGTCGCGCCGAACAGGAAGGCGTCGATGCGCACTGTCGCCACGTCGTAGAAGAAATAAGCGGCGACGACCCCGGCCAAGGCGGCGCAGCCGAGGATCACCAGGAGGCGCATCGGCACGCCAGCCAGCGTCAGCAGGATCACCCAGGCGGCGGCGAAGATCACCGTCTCGCCGAAATTGGGCTGCTGCATCAGCAGCAAAGCGACCAGCCCGGTGACGATTCCGGACAGCGACACGACCGGCAGCGTCTTGTCCTTGTCCCTCAGCGATATCAGCCAGGCGAGGCTGACGATGAAGAGCGGCTTCAGGAATTCCGACGGCTGGAACTGCGCGAAGCCGACGCCGAGCCAACGGCGCGCGCCGTTCACTTCGACGCCGATGATCGGGACCAGGAACAGCATGCTGGTGAAGAGGATCGCGCCGATCAGGCAGAAGCGCCGCGCTTTCTCCTTGGGCAGCATCGAGACGCCGACCATCACCGGCACCGCCACCATGATCCAGACGAGCTGGCGCCAGAAATAGTGGAGCGGCGTGAAGCTGACGTCGCCGCCGGAATAACGCGATCCGGCCGCCGGCGAGGCGGCCGCGACGGCGATCAGGCCGATCGAGATCAGCACCGCGACCAGCAGCAGCAGCACGCGGTCGATCTCCCAGAACCAGCGGCCGACCGCGCTCCGGTCCGAGCGGCCGAACTTCGCCGCCTTCGATTTCCTGACCGTCGCCCCCTGCACCACGCTCATCGTAACGCCTCCACAGCGGCGCGGAACGCATCCCCCCGCGCCTCATAATCCCTGAACTGGTCGAACGAGGCGCAGGCGGGCGACAGCAGCACCACCTCGCCCGGCTGCGCGGCTTCTGCCGCGGCGCCGACCGCCTCGATCAACATCTCGCACTCGCGTACGGGCACCTTGTCCGCCAGCAGCTTCGCAAACATCGGACCCGCTTCGCCGATCGTATACGCTGCCCTGACGTGGCCCAGATGCGGCTCACAGGCGTCGAGATCGTCAGACTTGGGCAGCCCGCCGAGGATCCAGTGCACCGCCGGATAGGCGGCGAGTGCCGGCGCGGTCGACGTAGGGTTGGTCGCCTTGCTGTCGTTGACGAACAGGACGCCGTTCTTCTCAGCCACGCGCTCCATTCGGTGCGGCAGACCGGGATAGGTGGCGAGCGCCTGACCGATCACCTCATCATCGATGCCGAGGGCCCGCGCCGCGGCCACTGCTGCGGCGACGTTCTGCGCATTGTGCGGCCCCTGCAACGACGGCCATTGCGACTGGTCCTTCACGTCCTCGGCCGCGACCAGGATGCGCTCGCCGGTGAGCTGCCCGGCGATGGCGCGGGTGAAATCGTCCTCGGCGGCGACGATGGCGACATGCTCGGGCGACTGCATCGTGAACAGCCGCGCCTTGGACGCCGCATAGTCCTCGACGCCGTCATAGCGGTCGAGATGATCGGGGCTGACGTTCAGCAACACCGATACGTCGCAGTCGAGGCTGTGGGTGAGGTCGATCTGGTAGGAGGAAAGCTCCAGCACATAGACGCCGCCCTCGGGCAGCGGGTTCTGGCCGAGGATCGGCAAGCCGATATTGCCGCCCATCATCGTCGGCACACCGGCCGTCTTGAGGATGTGGTGGACGAGCGCCGTCGTTGTCGACTTGCCGTTGGTGCCGGTGATGCCGACCACCTTGTGCGGCGGCAGCGTTGCCCGCGCCTGCGCGAACAGCTCGATATCGCCGATCAGCGGCACCCTGGCGGACCGCGCCCGGTCCGCGATCGGGTGCTTGTTGAGCGGCACGCCCGGCGACACGACGACGCCGGCAAAGCCGTAGATGGACGTGGTGACCGGGTCCGCCAGCCGCGCCTTGCCGGCGACCGCCGCCCGCGCTTCCTCGCGGCTGTCCCAGGCCATGATCGTCGCGCCGCTCGCATAAAATGCGTCCACCGCGGCGAGGCCCGACCGGGCGAGCCCCAGCACCGCGTAGGACTTGCCGGCGAAGGCGGGGCTGGCGATCATCTCAGCTTCAGCGTCGACAGGCCGGCAAGGGCCAGCACGAAGGCGATTATCCAGAAGCGGATCACGACGGTGGGCTCGGACCAGCCCATTTGCTCGAAATGGTGGTGGATCGGCGCCATCTTGAACACGCGGCGCCCCGTGCGCTTGTAGAAGAAGACCTGAATGATGACGCTCATCGCCTCGGCCACGAACAGGCCGCCGATGATGCCGAGCACGATCTCATGCTGGGTCGAGACCGCGATCGCCCCGAGCGCCCCGCCCAAAGCGAGGCTGCCCGTATCGCCCATGAAGACGGCCGCCGGCGGCGCGTTGAACCAGAGGAAAGCGAGGCTCGCGCCGACGATCGCGGAGCACAGCACCGTGAGGTCGCCCGCGCCGAGCACGAACGGAATGCCGAGATATTCGGAATAGACCGCGTTCCCGACCAGATAGCTGATCAGGAGGAAGGCGAGGCTGGCGATGATCACCGGCATGCTGGCGAGGCCGTCGAGCCCGTCGGTCAGGTTCACGGCATTTCCGAACGCGACGATCACGAACGAAGCGAAGGCAATGTAGAACAGGCCCAGGTCGACGACCGGGCCGGTGTAGAAGGGTATATAGAGTTCGGTGCCCGTGCCGCGGAGGATGATGTAGCTACCGATGCCGGCCACCACGAATTCCGCGAGCAGGCGCGTGCGCCCGGAAACGCCGGCATGGTGGCGCTTGGTCACCTTGTCATAGTCGTCGAGGAAGCCGATCAGGCCGAAGCCCACCGTGATGAACAGGCAGGCCCAGAGATAGCGGTTGCCGAAGTCCATCCACAGCAGCATCGACACCGTGATGGACGTTAGGATCATGAGCCCGCCCATTGTCGGCGTGCCGCGCTTCTGGAGGTGCGACTGCGGCCCGTCGTCGCGGATCGGCTGGCCCTTGCCCTGGCGCACGCGCAGCCAGCCGATGAACTTGGGGCCGATGATCAGGCCGAGGAACAAAGCGGTCGCCGTCGCGGCGCCCGCGCGGAAGCTGATGTAGCGGAAGAGATTGAGAATCCCCGGAAAGCCAAGCTGTTCGGCAATGAAGAGAAACATCAGCCTTTTCCGCCCGCCAGTTCCTCCACGAGGGCGGCAAGCCCGATGGAATTCGACCCCTTGACGAGTATGGCGTCCCCCGGCCGGATCGCGTCGCGCAGCGGCTGGATCGCCGACCGCGCATCCGGGACATGCGTCATGTTAACCTTTTGGCCAAGCGCTTTCGCAAGCGCCTTCATCTCTTCGCCGACCAGTATGGCATAATCGACACAGGCGGCCTCGATCGGCTCGGCGAGGCCGGCGTGGAAGTCGTCCGAGCCCGCCCCGAGCTCGCGCATCGAGCCGAGCACGGCGATCCGCCGCCCCTCCACCTTCTGCTGAGCGAGGCTTTTCAACGTCGCCCGCATCGAAGCCGGATTGGCGTTGTAGCTTTCGTCGATCAGCAGCGCCTCCCCGCCGTCGATGCTGATGCGATGCCGCTCGCCCCTTCCCTTCAGCCCCGGCATGTCGGCCAGCGCGAGGCCGGCCGCGGCGAGATCCCCGCCGAGAACCTCCACAGCCCCGAGCACGGCCAGCGCGTTCGACACCCAATGCTCGCCGGGCTGCGAGATGGTGAAGGTCAGCTCCGCATCGGGCAGCACAGCCGTGAGCATCGTGCCGCCATTCTGCGCGGGCACCACGTCGCGGGCGCGGATGTCGGCGCCTTCGCCGAGGCCGAACGTCAGGATGTGAGTGGCGTAAGGGGTCGCCGCCGCGATCAGGCGATCCCGATGCGGGCTGTCGAAGGGGATGATAGCGGTGCCGCCGGGCTCCAGCCCTTGGAAGATCTCGCCCTTCGCGTCGGCGATCTCCTCCTCACTGGCGAAAAATTCGCGATGAGCAGGAGCGATAGCGGTAACGATCGCCACATGCGGCCGCACCAGCCGGGTCAGCGCGGCAAGTTCGCCGGCATGATTCATCCCCATCTCGAACACGCCGAAGCGCGCTTCGCGGGGCATGCGGGCGAGCGAGAGCGGCACGCCGGTATGGTTGTTATAGCTCTTGACCGACCGGTGCGCCTTGCCCGGCGCCGAGCGGTCGAGAGCTGCGAAAAGCGCCTCCTTCGTCCCGGTCTTGCCGACCGAGCCGGTGACGCCGCAAATCCGCGCCTCGCTGCGCGCCCGCGAGGCGCGGCCAAGATCGTTCAGGGCCCTGGTGGTATCCTCCACGCGGACGTGAGGACGGTCGATGGACTGGCTGACGATCGCTCCGGCTGCACCGGCTCCGTACGCCTTCTCGAGGAAGAGGTGCCCGTCGGTCGCCTCGCCTTTCATCGCGACGAAGAGGTCGCCCGGCCCAATCTCGCGGGAATCGAAGGCGACGTGGTTCACCTCAAAGTCTGCGGAGCGGGTGCCGCCGACGGCCTCGGCGATCTCCTGAGCGGTCCACAGGCTCATGCCGCGCACTCCCTCGCGACGGTCACGTCGTCGAAGGGCAGCACGCGGTCGCCCACGATCTGGCCCTGCTCGTGCCCCTTGCCGGCCAGCAGGATGATGTCCTCGGCGTCCGCTTCGGCGACGGCCGCGGCGATCGCCTCGCGCCGGCCGCCCACTTCGCGGGCACCGGGAGCGCCCGCCAGGATGTCGCGGCGGATCGCCGCCGGGTCTTCGCTGCGGGGATTGTCATCGGTGACGATGACATAGTCGGACAGCCGCATCGCCACCGAGCCCATTTCCGGCCGCTTGCCCGTGTCGCGATCGCCCCCGGCGCCGAAGACGGTGATCAACCGCCCCTTCGCGTGCGGCCGAAGAGCCTCGATCGCGCTCTCGATCGCATCGGGGGTGTGGGCATAATCGACATAGACCGGAGCGCCGGCCTTGGTGATGACCGCGCGCTCCAGCCGCCCGCGCACCGGTTGCAGCCGGGCGAGATTGGTCAGCGTCTGCTCGAGTTCGCCGCCGGTCGCGAGCACCAGGCCGGCCGCCGTCAGCACGTTGGCGGCCTGGTACGCGCCGATCAGCGGGATGTTGAGCGTGCGGGTCTTGCCGCCCGCCTCCACCGTCAGCGTCTGGCCGAGCTGGGTGGGCACGCGGGAGAGAAGCCGAAGCGTCTCCCCGCGCGCACCCACCGTCAGCCTGCGGAGCCCCCGCTCCTCGCATCTCCTGATCACTTCGTCCGACTTGGCATCGTCGGTCCAGATCACCGCCGTCCCGTCGGGCTCCACCACCTCGCTGAACAGCCGCATCTTGGCCTCGAAATAGGCCTCCATCGTCAAATGATAATCGAGATGATCGCGGCTGAAATTGGTGAAGGCCGCCGCCCGCACCGGCAGCCCCTCGGTCCTATATTGCGACAGGCCGTGGCTCGACGCCTCGAAGGCGGCGTGGGTGATCCCCATCCGCTTGAGGCCGGCCATGTTCGACAGGAAGGTGACGATGTCCGGCGTGGTGAGGCCGGTCGTCACCTGTTCGTCGGCAGTGGTGACGCCGAGCGTGCCGATCGAGGCGGAGGGATGCCCCCCCATCCGCCAGAGCTGCCGCGCCATCTCGACGTTCGAGGTCTTGCCGTTGGTGCCGGTGACAGCGACGACCACGTCCGGGAAAGGCGCGAAGAAGCGGGCGGCCAGCCGCGCGAATTCCCGCCGCGGCTCCTCGGCCTTCAGGTGCGGAGCGCCATCGACCTGGACCTCCGGCCGCGCCACGACGGCGACCGCGCCGGCGTCGACCGCCCTCGGAATGAAATCCTCGCCGTTGAATGCAGTCCCCTGGAAGGCGCCGAACACAGTCCCGGGGGCCACCTTCCGATGATCGATGGCGAAGCCTGTCACCTTTGAATCAGAATCGACTCCGGCGAGATCGCCCAGGCGCATCGCTCAATGCTTTTCGGGCTGAACGTAGGGAAGGACCTCGGCGAGGTTGGCGTCGCGGCGCATGTCGGGGACCACGCCCAGCACCGGCGCGATACGGGACACCGTCTTGGAGATGACCGGCGCGACGTTCCAGCCGGCCGTGCGGAAACCGTGGGTTTCCTGAATTCCTTTCGGCTCGTCGAGCATCGCGACGATCACATAGCGGGGATTGTCCATCGGGAAAACGCCCGCGAACGTGGTCACCAGCAACGAGCGGTTGTGATATTTCTCGGCCGAGCCGGTCTTGCCGCCGATCCGGTAGCCCGGGGCATCGGCCTTCTTGCCGGTGCCGTGCGTCACGACCAGCCGCAGCAGCGCCCGCATCTTGTAGGACGTATCCTCACTGAACACGCGACGGCCCTTCGGCGCCGGCCGGTTGCCGTCGACCTTGAGCAAGGTCGCCGGCCGCCAGATGCCGCCGTTGAGCAGGGTCGCATAGCCGGTCGCCAGGTGGAGCGGCGTCACCGCGATGCCGTGGCCGAAGCCCACCGTCATGGTCGAGATCTCGCCCCAGTTCGCGCCCGGCGACAGCGGCCGGCCGCGCTCCTTCAGCTCGACCGAGACCGGCTCGAGGAAGGCCATCTTGCGCAGGAATTCCTTCTGCCGCTCGGCGCCCAATTGTGCGGCGATCTGGGCGGTGCCGATGTTAGACGATTCCTTCATGATCTCGGCGACCGAGCAGGGGCGGCCGAACGGATGGGTATCCTTGATCGTGAAGCGGCCGGCGCTGAGGCCGCCCGGGCAGGGATAGATCTGGCCGAAGCTCTTCACGATGCCGGCATCCATCGCCATCGCGACGGTGAAGGGCTTGAAGGTTGAGCCGAGCTCGTAGACGCCAAGCGTGGCGCGGTTGAAGCGCGCGTCGTCGCTGCCCTTGCCGGGCGCGTTCGGGTTCAGCTCCGGCAGCGAGGTCATCGCCAGGATCTCGCCGGTGTGGATGTCCATGATGATGCCGGACGCGCCCACGGCGCTGAACTTGGTCATGGCCGCGCCTAGCTCGGCCTCCAGCGCATGCTGCACCTTGGCGTTGAGCGACAGGGCCACCGGCTCTCCGCGCAGGTCCTCGCGAGTGAGTCGATCGTTGAGCGCGCGCTCCATGCCGGCTTCGCCGACGCCGTCGAGATTGGTGTAGCCGATGATGTGGGCGGCAAGGCCGAGGTTCGGATAGAGCCGCTCCGGCTCGCGGTCGAAGCCGATTCCGGGCTCGCCGAGCGCGTTCACCGCCTGGACCAGCTCCGGCAGCGCCCGGCGCTTCAGATAGACGAAGGTCTTGCCGGATTTCAGCATGCGTTCGTATTCGGCGGCGCTCTTCTCGGGCATCAGAGAGGCGAGCTTGACCGCCAGCTCGGCCGGATCGCCGATCAGCTTCTTGGGGTGGACGCCGATCGACCAGGCGTCGATCGTCCGCGCCAGCGTAGCGCCGTTGCGGTCGACGAGGTTGGCGCGCGGCGGCAGCAAGGGGTTGGCGGCGCTGGCATTGCCGCCGCGATCGGTGAAGAGCTGCAGAAAAACGAGCCGCCCGACGATCAGAGTGGTGACGCCGGCGAACACCAGCATCATCAGCATCAGCCGGTGATAGGTGAGCGCCAGCGTGTCCGGCCGCTGGCCCGGCATCCTCACCCGTGGCGCATTGGCGGCTGCGGCGAACGTGGTCACCGGAGGCCGGCCTCCGCCTTCACCTTGCCGCCGCCGGTCACTTCGGCCGGCTTTTCGTCGTCCAGCCTGGCGACGACGGTCTTCAGGCTGCTCGCCTTCTTCGGCTCGGCTTTGGCTTCAGTATTTTTAGGCGGCGTTGACTTGACCTCGGCCTTCTTCGGCTCAGCCTTCGCAGCGACCTTGGGCGCCGCGGGCTTCGCTTCGAGCCTAGCGACGGTCGTGACCGCCTTCGCCTCGCCGGGCGTGTAGCTCGCCTGGCGCAGCAGCGGCTGGGACTGCGGTACGGCGCGCTGGGTGGCGACGGCGAACTGGACCGGCGGAAGCTTGCGAGCGGGCGCGAGCTCGGACTGCGGCTCGACGCGCGGCGCGGGCTTGGGCAGCTCGGCCGAGGCCATCTGCACCTTGGCCTTCTCCTCGAACGTCATCTCGGGCTGCTCGAAACGGGCGAGCGTCACCGCATCCTCCAGGAACTGGGCCTGACTGGGGGCGGAGAGTGCCAGTACTTCGGCGTTCCAATGCTCGAGCTGCTGCATCCGGCCGCGGGTGCCGAGCTCGGTCTGCAGCGAGCGAATGTCCTGCTTCGCGAGCAGAATTTCCCGCTCCAGCTTCGCCACCTCGGCGCGCTCGGCCGCGACGTTGAGCGAGAGCATGTAGCAGCCGAGAGCGGCGCCGCCGACGGCAGCGACCCAGCCGACCGGTTTGAAGCCTTGGGGCATCATGGGCGAGTTCCTTTACGCGTACGAGAGGGAGCGGAGGTGCGGCGCGCGACCCTGAGGGTGGCGGAGCGGGCGCGCGGATTGGCGGCGACTTCGGCCTCGCCGGCTTTGATGGCCTTGGCGACAGCTTCGAAGGTCGGCTGGATATCGTTGGCCGGTTGGGCCGGCAAATGGCGCGAAGCAGCGGGGACCGCACCGCTGCGCTCGCGCAGGAAACGCTTTACTACACGGTCCTCGAGGCTGTGGAAGGTGACGACGGCGAGGCGGCCGCCGGCCTTCAAGACCTGCTCGGCGGCTTCGAGACCGCCTTCGAGCTCGTCGAGCTCTTCGTTGAGGTGGATGCGGATCGCCTGGAAGGTGCGGGTCGCCGGATCCTTCTTCATGTGCGGCTTCCAACCGACCGCCTTGCGGACGATCTCGGCGAACTGGCCAGTCCGCTCGATCGGCCGCGCGGCGACGATCGCCCGGGCGATGCGGCGAGACTTGGGCTCCTCGCCATAAGTATAGATGACGTCGGCGATCGCCGCCTCGTCGGCATTGTTGAGGAAGTCGGCGGCGCTCTCGCCTTCCTGGCTCATCCGCATGTCGAGCGGGCCGTCGCCCTGGAAGGAGAAGCCGCGCTCCGCCTGGTCGAGCTGCATGGACGAGACGCCGATATCCAGCGTCACGCCGTCCACTTCCTCGACGCCGCGGGAGGCAAGCGCCTGACGCATCCGGGAAAAACGCTCCGGAACAAGCGTCAGGCGCCCCCCGCTCACATCCGCGAGCCCACTCCCGTCGCGGATGGCACTCGGGTCGCGATCGAACGCATACACTCGCGCACCCAAATCAAGCATGGCCTTGGTGTAGCCGCCGGCGCCGAACGTGCCGTCGACATGGATCTCTCCTTCCGTGATCGCGAGGCCGGCGATCACTTCGTCCAGAAGGACGGGGACGTGCGGCGCTGCAGCCCCGGAAGAGCCCAGGGCGCTCATAGCGGCAGCCCCTTCTCTTCGAGGCGGTAGGCGGCGAGGTCCTTGAGGTCGGCATCGCCGCTCTTCAGCGCCACATAGGGGTTCCAGATCTCGAACGTGCCGCCGACGCCGACGAACAGGGCGAGCTCCTCGATCTGACCCTTTCGGCGCATCATCGGGGGTAGGATGATGCGTCCGCTGGTGTCGTAGGGGACATCCTCGGTGATGCCGAAGGTCCGGCGGGCGCGAGCGTAGTGAGCCGCCGCGTCGCCGCCCTGCTCTTCCTCGATCAGGCGCTTGCGCTCGATCTCGGCCTGGAGGTGGCGGCCGTAGCCACGGTCATAAGCGGTGAGGCAGGAGTCGACGGCGTGCTGGCCGATGATGATTGCCTTGGCGTCCGAGCGGCGCTCCACCACCGAACGGATGAACGACGGAACGGAGAGGCGGCCTTTCGGGTCCACCGCGTTCAGCGCGCTTCCGTTGAAGAGGTGCTCCAACTCCACTTTGGCGTCCGTCCCCTGCACGCGGACCTTCCCTGTTCACGGACGCACGCCCTTGCGCCCGTGTGGCTCACCATCAGCCTGGAAGTGCCCCGAAACTCTTGAAGCCAGTGGATAACATTAAGGACTTGGTGATGGAAGGGGTTTTCATGCCCTCAACGGGGATTTCATGCCACAAGATGGGAATCCTCTGTAGATTTCTGGTTTGTTCTCCAAGAGGTTCCACTACTGTTCGCGTGGAGCAAGCCTGTGGATAAGTGTGTGGGATGAGACTCGGGGATGAGCGGCGACACGGGCGCCGGGCGAGTCTTGAGACATTCAAGGATCAGATGTCGCCGACCCGTTTTCAGCGCCGCATTACATGCGGCGGCAGCGATCAGGCCGAAATCGAGATTTAAGCTGCCGTCACTCTGCGGCGCCGGCGGCGTCCTTGCTGCTGTTCGAGTCGGCATTGCCGGGCGCCACGCCGAGTTCCGCCAGGGGTTCCTTGGGCTCCTCCACCGCGGCCGCCGTGCCGCCGGTTCCCGCGCCGCTGATCTGCCGCTCGATGCTATTGGCGGTGATCGGCTCTTCCTCGCTCGGGCTGGTGAAGACCGCGGCCAGCAGGACCAGCACGAATACGAAAGCCAATCCCGTCAAGCCGATGCGTACGCGCTGCATGCCGTGTGCGAAACCCTTCCACCCCTGGACCGGGAAGAGTTAACGCATGTGATGGGGCTTGTCGAACCTGGCCTGAACGCCGCGGAAAAGCGTCACAAATAATTCTCTTGACGGCGCGCTGCACTGCCGCAAACTGCGGACCTATGCACAAGACCCTCTCCCTCGCCGCCGCGGCTCTCGCGGCCACCCTCTCCCTCGCCGCCTGCAACAGTGAGCCCGAGGTCGTCGACACCAACCCCGATCCCCAGGCAGAAGTGCTGAAGAACGCGCCGCCGGTCGAACTGCCGCCGGCGATCGCTGCCAGCCGCACCTATCGCTGCAAGGACAACAGCCTCGTCTATATCGATTTCTACACCAACAACACGGCCATGTACCGGACCGAGAAGGGCGGCACGGCCACGACGCTGACCGCCGCCGAAGCGGGCCAGGCCTTCACCGCCGAAGGCTATTCGGTCAGCGCGAATGCCGAGAACATCACCCTCACCGCGCCGGGCAAGGGCACGCTGACCTGCAAGGCCTGATCGGCACGCTTTTACACCGGACCTACGAGGCCAGCCGGACCCGATCCGGCTGGCCTTTTCATATGTGCGACGATCGGAGGCGCCGCCCGCGGGCCGCTACTCGGCGGGCTCGCTCTCCTTCGAGGATTCCGCCATCCGCCGCTCCATCTCTTCCTCCGGCACGTCCTCGACATGCGTCGCCAGCGTCCAGACATGGCCGAACGGATCCGCCAGCGTGCCTGCGCGGTCGCCGTAGAATTGATCGCTCACCGGCCGCAGTTCCGTTGCGCCCGCTTCGATCGCGGTGCGGAAGGCGCTGTCGACGTCGTCCAGATAGATCATGAAGCTCGCGGTCGCGCCGCCGCGTGTCTTCGGGCCGATGTGGTTCATCTCGGGATGTTCGTCGGCAAGCATCACGTGCGAGTTGCCGATCCTGATCTCGGCGTGGCCGATCTTGCCGCCATGCTCCATCCGCATGACCTCGCTCGCGCCGAACGCCCGGCCATACCAGTCGATCGCTTCGGCGGCGCCGTCCACCGCCAGATAGGGGGTGACGCTGTGATAGCCGGGGGGTGGTGTCTGGGCCACGACTCGCTCCTCTCGATGTGAACGGAAGGCGAACATCTATAGCGGCTTTCCGCCCTTCGACAAAGCCTCATCGATCGGCTAGGCGCGCGCCATGACCGCGATAACGCCCGAGATCGTCGCCGAGCACGGCCTGTCGCCCGAGGAATATGAGCGCGTCCTGCACGCCATGGGTCGCGAGCCGAACCTCACCGAGCTCGGCATCTTCTCGGTGATGTGGTCGGAGCATTGCTCCTACAAGAGCTCGCGCATCCACCTGAAGAAGCTGCCGACCACCGGCCCGCAGGTGATCTGCGGCCCCGGCGAGAATGCCGGCGTCGTCGATATCGGCGACGGCCAGGCCGCCATCTTCAAGATGGAGAGCCACAACCACCCAAGCTATATCGAGCCCTATCAGGGCGCCGCGACCGGCGTCGGCGGCATCCTGCGCGACGTCTTCACCATGGGTGCGCGACCCATCGCCAACATGAACGCGCTCCGCTTCGGCCGGCCCGACCACCCGAAGATGAAGCACCTCATTTCCGGCGTGGTCTCCGGCATCGGTGGCTACGGCAATTGCGTCGGCGTTCCAACGGTCGGCGGCGAGGTCGCCTTCCACCGCGCCTATGACGGCAACATCCTCGTCAACGCGATGACGGTCGGCATCGCCGACACCGACAAGATCTTCTATTCGGCCGCCTCCGGCGTGGGCAATCCGATCGTCTATGTCGGCTCCAAGACCGGCCGCGACGGTATTCACGGCGCGACGATGGCGAGCGCCGACTTC
The DNA here is from genome assembly GCF_059502505.1 of Allosphingosinicella sp. Classification (NCBI taxonomy): domain Bacteria; kingdom Pseudomonadati; phylum Pseudomonadota; class Alphaproteobacteria; order Sphingomonadales; family Sphingomicrobiaceae; genus Allosphingosinicella; species Allosphingosinicella sp. The sequence goes on along the minus strand of NZ_JCACEU010000014.1, from coordinate 568,178 downwards.
TCCGAGGACAGCGAGGAGAAGCGCCCCACCGTCCAGGTCGGCGATCCCTTCACCGAGAAACTGCTGATCGAGGCCTGCCTCGAGCTCATGGCCTCGGACGCGATCGTCGCCATCCAGGACATGGGCGCCGCCGGCCTCACCTCCTCCTCGGTCGAGATGGCGTCCAAGGGCGGCGTCGGCATCGAGCTCGACATGAACGCCGTCCCCTGCCGCGAAGAGGGGATGACGCCCTACGAGATGATGCTCTCCGAGAGCCAGGAGCGCATGCTCATGGTTCTGAAGCCCGGCCGCGAGGATTTCGCCGAGGCGATCTTTCGCAAGTGGGAACTCGACTTCGCCGTCATCGGCCGCGTCACCGAAGTGGGGCCGGACGGGGGCCACATGGTGCTCAGGTTCAACGGCGAGGTCGCCGCCGACATTCCGCTCGCGCCGCTCGCCGACGAGGCTCCGCTCTACGACCGGCCCCATGTCAGCCAGGAGGAATACAAAAGCTGGGCGGGCGTGAAACCGCTCGGCGACGTGCCGGAGAGCACCGACGTCGCCGGCGATCTTCTGAAGCTGATGGCTTCCCCCGATCTCGCCAGCCGCCGCTGGATCTGGGAACAGTACGACCACATGGTCGGCGCCGACACGGTCCAGCGCCCCGGCGGCGATGCCGCCGTCGTCCGCGTCCACGACACCGACAAAGCGATCGCCATCACCACCGACTGCACGCCGCGCTATTGCTACGCAGACCCGGTCGAAGGCGGCAGGCAGGCGATCGCCGAAGCCTACCGCAACCTCTCGGCCGTGGGCGCGAAGCCGCTCGCGGTCACCAACTGCCTCAACTTCGCCAACCCGCAGCGGCCGGAGATCATGGCCCAGATCGTCGGCTGCCTCGAAGGCATGAGCGAAGCCTGCCGCGCGCTCGAATTCCCGATCGTGTCCGGCAATGTCAGCCTCTACAATGAGAGCAAGGCGACCGGCGGCGGCAGCGCGATCCTCCCGACACCGGCGATCGGCGGCCTTGGCCTGCTCAGGGACTGGCGCAAGTCCGCCACCATTGCCTTCAAGGGCATCGGCGACATCATCGTCCTGATCGGCGAGCGCAAGGGTCAGCTCGGCCAGTCGCTCTGGCTCCGCGAGCTGCACGGCCGCGAGGAAGGTCCGCCGCCGACGGTGGATCTCGATCAGGAGCGCCGCATCGGCGAATATGTCCGTGCCCATATCGAGAGCGGCTGCCTGACGGCCGTACACGACGTCGCCGACGGCGGTCTCGCCGTGGCCGTGGCCGAAATGGCGCTAGCCGGCAATTTCGGCGCCCTGCTGCACCCGGTCGAACCGTTCGGCGTCGCCGGCTCCTTCTTCGCCGAGGACCAGGGCCTCTACGTCGCCACCGTCGCCGACCGTTCGCTGCTCGGCTTCCTCTCCGGAGCCACCGCCGCCGGGATCCCGGTCGAGCCGATCGGCCGCACCATCGCCAGCCGGCTGATCTTCGAGCTCAAGGGAGGCGACTTCGTCGTCCCGCTGGCCGAGCTTCGGCGGGCTCACGAAAGCTTCTTCCCGGCGCTGATGGGGAGGGAACTGGCGGTCGCTTGACAGTCTCGGCGTAGCGGCGGAACTTCCCACCTGGGGAGGGCCCATGCTGAGACCGATCGTCGTCGCCACACTGCTTGCTGGCACTCTCGATATCCTGTCGGCCTTTGTCTTTGCTGGTATAGCGGGGATGACCCCGGTGGGCGTGCTTGCCTTTGTCGCGAGCGGGCCGTTTGGCGACGCGCCCACGCAGACCGCAGGCTGGGCACTGGCCGGGCTGCTCGTCCACTTCGCAATCATGGCCTGCATGGCCGCCGCCTACATCCTGATCGCGCCGCGCATTCCGGTGCTGATGCGTCATCCCATCCTTGCCGGCCTCGGCTACGGGGTCTGGCTCTGGATCGTCATGTATTGGATCGTCTGGCCGCTTCGCTTCCCCGAGCTGCCGCCATCGACGACGCTCTACGGCATCGCCAACCAGCTCTTCTCGCACTGCATCCTGGTCGGCATTCCAATCGCCGCGATTGCAACGCGCTATTTCGGCAGAAGCGCGGCCCGGACGGCCTGATGCCGTCCGGTTATTCCGGCACGCCTCTGGCGCGGAAGCTGTCGCTCAAGGACGGGCAGCGCGTCTGGTGGGAAGGCATGCCGGACGGCGTACGCGCCGAGATCGAGCAAAGCGGAACGGCGCTCCAGCTGCTGCCCGCGCCCGAGGCGCCGATCGAGGCTGCCCATGTGTTCGTCACCAGCCGGGCTGGGCTCGATGAAGCCGTGCACCGGCTCCGGCCGCTGCTCGCGCCTTCAGGGTTCATTTGGATTTCGTGGCCCAAGAAGGCGTCTAAGGTGCCGACCGACATCACCGAGGACGTGATTCGGGAGGTTGAGCTGCCGACCGGCCTCGTCGATGTGAAGGTTTGCGCCGTCGACGCGACTTGGTCTGGCCTCAAGCTGATGATCCGCCGGAACCAGCGCTGAAAGCTATTGCGACACGTTCGCATTAGCGATACATCCAATCACCATGATCGTTTGCATCTGTAACGCGATTCGCGAAACCGAGGTGAAGGCTGCGGCCCGCGACGGCGCTTCCTGCCCCAGCAGCGCCTATCGCAGCCTCGGCCGCAAGCCGAAGTGCGGCCAATGCTTCTCATTCGCGCGAGAGATCATTTCCGCCGAGCGTGCGACTGCCTAGCAAGAGCAGGTGCGACGGCCCAGAAATCCGCAGAAATCCGCCATTTTTTAAGTGATTTTCCGTACGTCTTGAGGTAGAGCCTCCCCCAACAGGAGGCATGCCATGAAGGGCAACGAGAAGGTCATCGAGTTCCTCAACGAGGCGCTCAAGAACGAGCTCACCGCGGTCAACCAATATTGGCTGCATTACCGGATGCTCGACAATTGGGGCATCAGGCGCCTCGCGGAGTTCGAGCGGCACGAATCCATCGACGAGATGAAGCATGCCGACCGTCTGTCGGAGCGCATCCTGTTCCTCGACGGCCTGCCCAACTTCCAGATGCTCGGCCGCCTTCGCATCGGCGAGAATGTCGAGGAGCTGCTCCGCGCAGACCTCGCGCTGGAGATGGAGGCGCTGACCCAGCTCCGCGAGGCGATCGCTTATTGCGAGAGCGTCCGCGACTATGTCAGCCGCGACCTCTTCGCCGAGATCCTCCAGAATGAGGAGGAGCATGTCGATACGCTCGAGCAGCAGTTCGTCATGATCGAGCAGATGGGCCTCCAGAACTACATCCAGCTCTGGTCCAGACCGGTCGACGGCTGAGCTTCCCGAACCTCGCTGCTTTGCGCTAGCCTCCCCGCGCCAGGGGGAGCCTTTTGACAGCCACGACCGAAAAGCCCTCGCGCATTGCGACGCTCGACATCGTGCGCGGCGTCGCGGTGATGGGCATTCTCGGCATGAACGCGGTCGGCTTCACCATGCCGGCGCAGGCCTATTTCAACCCGGCCGCCTATGGCGGTGCCGAGGGCGCCGATCTCGTCGCCTGGACGCTCGGCTTCATCTTCGTCGACGGCAAGATGCGCGGCCTCTTCTCGTTGCTGTTCGGAGCGAGCCTGCTGCTCATCACCGACGCTGCCGAAGCAGAGGGCCGCAGTCCGGCGGCGGCCCATTATGTCCGCACCTTCTGGCTCGGCGTCTTCGGCGCCGTGCACTATTACCTTATCTGGTGGGGCGACATCCTGCTCCACTACGCACTGGTAGCGCTGGTCGCCTACTTCTTCCGCCGCTTCAGCCTGCAGGGACTGCTCGTCGCGGCCGGGCTGCTGCTCCTCTACAATCTCTTCATAAACATAGGCTTCTCCTATTCGGGCATTGAGTTCGCAAGGGCCGCGGAAGCTCCGGGCGCGGAGGCCGCCGCGATCGAGGTCTGGCGCACCATCGTTGCCGACCTCGCCCCGCTCCCGCCGGCCGAACTCGCCGCCGAGCTTGCAATCCACCGCGGCGGCTTTTGGGAGCTTGCCGCTCATCGTTTCAGTGAGGAAGCATGGGCCCCAATCGACTATCTGCAGGTCGGCGGGCCGGAGACGCTGGCGCTGATGCTGATGGGCATGGCCGGGCTCCGCAGCGGCTTCCTGACCGGCGCGTGGGCAGCGGAGCGATATCGCCGCATCGCCTTCTGGTGCATCCTGTTCGGCGCGGCCGGCTTCGCCTTGGCCGCCGCGATCCAGATCCGCTCCGGCTTCGATCCGGAGACCGTGTTCATCATCCTCTGGGGTGGGACCGTCGTGCCGCGGATCGTCATGATCGTAGGCTATGCGGCGCTGGTGGTCCTGCTCGCGCGCCACGGCGGCGCAGTGGCAGACCGCATCGCCGCCGCCGGCCGCATGGCCTTCAGCAACTATCTCGGCACCAGCCTCGTCATGACCTTCATCTTCTACGGCTGGGGCCTCGGCCTATACGGCACCTTCAGCCGCGCCGAGCTCTGGCCGCTCATCTTCGCGATCTGGGGCCTCATGCTGCTCTGGTCGAAGCCATGGCTCGAACGCTATCGCTACGGCCCGCTGGAATGGCTCTGGCGCACGCTCTCGCGCGGCCGTCTTCAGCCGATGCGCCGGCCAGTGCCGGCCTGAAGCGCTTCAGATGCGCCCGAAATCCTGATTGCTGGCGTCGGTGCGTTGCGCGCTTGGCTTGCGCTGGGCGAGCGGATTGGCTTCCTTCTCGAACAGCTCGATGGTGGTCTGGTAGAGCGGGCGCAGGCTGGCGACCTTGGGCAGCAGCTCGTCCGGGAACAGCCGGCTCTCGATCGCACGACGCGCGGCGAACTCGATCTCTTCGGCCAACTCGCCCAGCGGGTCGGCACCGAACTGGCGCGCTTCGGACTTGAGCGTATGCGCGGGAAGGACGAGCGCAGCTGCATCCTTGCGGCGCATCGCGTCCTCGATCTTGACGACCGACTTCTCGCCATCCTCCTGGAAATAGCCCAGAATGCGGACGAAGCCCGGCCCGAGCTCGGTGCGCGCCTGCTGGAAGACGCTCCAGTCCACTACAGGGTCGGCTTCCGCCATCAGTCCCGTTCCTTCGCCCGCGCCTAAGTCCACCTGGTCGGAAGAGAAACTAGGCCTGCGGAGTAAACAGGGCGTTTAAGACGCGCCGAATAAGGCTGCGCTCAGCGATCCTTGTCGAACGGATTGCGCGAAGCCCTGACGTTGAGCCGCACCGGGACCGCGCCGAAGCCGAGTTCCTTGCGGATGCCGTTGATCAGATAACGCAAATAGCTGTCCGGCAGTTGGTCGGTTCGCGTCCCGAACAGGACGAAACTTGGCGGCCGCGTATTGACCTGCGTGATGTAGCGCAGCTTGATCCGCTTGCCGCCGGGCGCGGGCGGCGGGTTCTTCTCCACCGCATCCTCGAACCAGCGGTTGAGCTGCCCGGTCGAGACCCGCTTCGACCAGATCTCCCGCGCCTCGAAGGCGGCATTGATCAAAGCGTCGATGCCCTTGCCGGTCTTGCCGGAGACGGTCAGCAGCGGCACCCCCCGCGCCTGGCTCAGACCCTCCTCCAGAGCGCCCTTGATGCCGTTGAACAGCGAGCTCGCGTTCTCCGCCACGTCCCACTTGTTGATCGCGATGATCAGCGCCCGCCCTTCCTGGAGGACATTGTCCGCGATGCGCAGGTCCTGCGCCTCCAGCCCCCGAGTGCCGTCGAGCAGCAGCACCACAACCTCGGCGAAATCCACCGCGCGGCGCGCATCGGCGACGGACAATTTCTCGAGCTTGTCCTCGACCTTCGCCTTCTTGCGCATGCCGGCCGTGTCGATCAGCCGCACCGGGCGGCCCTGCCATTCCCAGTCGATGGCGATCGAGTCCCGCGTGATCCCCGCCTCCGGGCCGGTGATCAGCCGCTCCTGGTCGAGCATGCGGTTGATCAGCGTCGACTTGCCCGCATTGGGCCGGCCGACGATGGCGAGCTTCAGCGGCCCCTCGCCCTGCTCCTCGTCCTCTTCGGTCTCCTCGCGTTCGACATAGGGGCGGATATGCTCGAACAGGTCGACGACGCCTTCGCCATGCTCGGCGCTCATCGCGATCGGCTCGCCGAAGCCGAGCGCATAGGCTTCCATGATCCCCGCCTCACCGGCGCGGCCCTCGGCCTTGTTGCCGGCAAGGACGACGGGCGTGGTCTCGCTCCTGAGCCAGCGCCCGATCTCCTCGTCGAGCGGCGTCAGCCCGGCGCGCGCATCAAACAGAAACAAGGCAACATCCGCTTCCTTGACCGCGGCGATCGTCTGCGCCCGCATCCGCCCCGGCAGCGTGTCGGGGTCCTCGTCCTCATAGCCGGCCGTATCGATGACCCGGAAGTCGAGCCCCAGCAGGGTCGCCTCGCCCTCGCGCCGGTCCCGCGTCACGCCCGGCCGATCATCGACCAGCGCCAGCTTCTTACCCACCAGCCGGTTGAACAAGGTGGACTTGCCGACATTCGGCCGGCCGATGATCGCAACGGTGGGCAGCTTCGCCATGCGGGCGCAGTGGCCTCTGGGGCGCGGGGGGTCAACATCTAGCCCCTCTCCCTTTGACGGGAGAGGGTTGCGCAGCCTTAGCGAGCCGCTTGGCGAGCTTAGGCGTCGCTGGGTGAGGGTGACATCGCTGACGATAACCCGCCGCCTTCGTGCCCTCACCCTCCCATGCCTGCGGCATGGGCCCCTCCCTCTCCCATAAAGGGAGGGACATGATCTCACCGCCAAGCGGTCAGCGTGCCGTCGTCGTGCAGGATGTACAGCGTGCTGTTCGCGACCACCGGCGGCAGCGCGATGCCCGACTTGGTCTCCTGCGTCCCCAGCACCGTCCCGTCGATCGGGTTCACATAGGTAATCACGCCGCGATTATTGGCGAGGATCAGGCGGTCGCCGGCAAGGACCGGCCCGACCCAGTTGAGCGGCCCCTGCTTGTCCTCGACGTCCCTCCAGCGCGGCAGCTGGGTCATCCACTTCACCTTGCCGGTCGAACGCGCGATCGCGAGCAGCTGTGCCTGGTCGGTGACGACGAAGATCCACTCGCCGATCACCCAGGGCGTCGAGATGCCGGCGACGTTGATCTCCCAGACGCGCTGGCCGGTGTTGAGCTCGAGCGCGACCATGCGCCCGCCCTGGCCGATCGAATAGACGCGGCCATTGTCGATCACCGGTTCCGCGTCGATGTCCGACAGCGACGACACGGCGGTCGAGATGCTGGTCCGCGCCAAGGCGTCCTGCCAGACGACGCGGCCATTCTCGTAGCGATAGGCGGTGAGCTCGCCCGACGAGAAGCCCGCCACGACGGTGCCCGAAGCCGCCGCCGGCGCCGCCGTCCCGAACACGCCGGCCGTCTCGAGCGTGCCGGTCGCGTTCCAGCGCACCGAGCCGTTCGACGGGTCTAGCGCGAACAGCTGGTTGTCCTGCGTCGTCACATAGACATTCTCGTTGGCGATGGTCGGCGCGCCGCGCAGCGGTCCTGCCGGCCGGACGCGCCAGATCTCGGCGCCGGTCGCGGCGTCATAAGCCGCAACGTCGCCGATGCCGCTCGTCGCGTAGACCCGGCCATTGTCGTAGCTGACGCCGCCGCCGAACAGGATGCCGAAGGCGCCCGTCGACTCTCCGTTCCACCAGCTGATGCCGCCCTCACGGTCCTCGGGCGCGCCGACGCCGACCGTCCACACCTTGGCGCCGGTGTTCGCGTCGAAGGCGCTGACATTGGCGAGCGTGTCGATCGTATAGACGCGGCCGCCGCCCACTACTGGCGCGGAGGCGAGACGCGCACGGGCCTCGCTGCCGCGGCCGATGTCGGCCGACCAGGCGCGGTTGACCTGCGCCGGAAGGGCGAGGTGCCCCATCGACTTGGCGGCATTGCCGCCCGGCTGCGACCATTCCTCGTTCGGCGCCGCCAGGGGCAGGCTGATCTGGACATCGGCAAGCGCGGGATCGACCTCGATGCTGGCTTCGCCGCCAAGCACGGAGATACGCTCACCCACGGTCGGCGTCTTCGGCTTCTCCCGCCCGCCGAGTAGCCCGCAGCCGCTCACCAACGCCGCGGCCGCCAATACGCCAATTACTCGCTTCATTGCGTCACTTCCTTCGTTGCGGCGGCGCCCTTGGGCGCACCGGCCGCGTCACTCACCGCGTCCACGCCGAGCGCGCCCGCCATCTGCAGGGCGCGCGAGCGGATGCTCGACGGCAGGCTCTCATCCTTCGCCAATGCGGCGAAAATGGGGGCAGCCCGGGCCGGCTGCTTCTGCTTCAGATAGGCGAGGGCAACCAGCTCGCCGGCGCTGCCGAACCAGGGATTGCCGGCCTGCGCCAGCGGCTGCAGGCGGCGGATCACCTCGGCCGGCGGGATGCGGTCATATTCGGCGGTCGTCTGCCGGATGAGCGCCAGCTGCCGGTAGGGCTGGGCGAGATCCTCGTCTTCCGCCACCTGCTTGAACGTTGCGACCGCGGCCTGTGCATTGCCCTGCTGGAGCGCGATGTCGGCCTTGGTGAGCAGGGCGGCGGCGCGGTAGCCGGGTCCGCCTTCCTGCGCGATCGGGTCGAGCTTGGGGGCCGCTTCCTTGGCCTTGCCGGCCTGGATCTCGTCCAACACTGCGACCAGGGCCTCGCCGCGCTCGCCCGCCTTCACCTCCTGGCGGTTCTGCCACCAGATGTAGCCGCCGATCGCCGCCAGCAGCAGCACGACCGCGCCGATCACGATCAGGCCGTAGCGCTTCCAGAAGGTGCTCAGCTGCTCCTTCCTGAGCTCCTCGTCGACCTCGCGATAGAAGGTCTCATTGTCCTTCGGCTTGATCGCCAACCTCAGCTCTCCATGCGTCATGACGGCAGCCGCGCGGCACAAGCCCGCCCATCCGCCTTCAACAGGATCGAAGATGAACGGGAGATTGGCGCCGGCTTCCGACTTTATGTGCCGCTTCTAAAGACAGGCGCGGCGAGAGGAAAGGCCTACTTGGGACGGTAGATCTGGTCCTCGGTCGGGAAGCTGCGGGCCCTCACCTCGCCGGCATAGGCCGCCGCCGCCTCGCCGATCCGCGCCGCGAGATCGTCATAGCGCTTCACAAAACGCGGCGTCCGCTCGAACAGGCCTAGCATGTCCTCGGTGACCAGCACCTGCCCGTCGCATTGCGCCGAGGCACCGATGCCGATCGTCGGACAGGCGACCAGGCGGGTCGCCTCGTTGGCGATCTCCTCCATAACCCCTTCCAGGACGAGCGCGAAGCAGCCCGCTTCCGCCACCGCCTTGGCATCGGCAAGGATCTTGTCCCGCTCCGCGTCGTCGCGTCCGCGCGCACGATAGCCACCAAGCGAATTTACCGCCTGCGGCGTCAGCCCGACATGGCCGATCACCGGAATGCCGCGCCCGACGAGGAAGGCGACCGTCTCCGCCATCGCCTCGCCGCCTTCCAGCTTCACAGCCGCCGCGCCGGTCTCCTTCAGCACCCGCGCGGCATTGGCGAAGGCCTGTTCCGGGCTCTGCTCGTAGGATCCGAACGGCATGTCGATCGCCACCACCGCATGCCACGACCCACGCACCACCGCCGCGCCATGCGCGCACATCATCTCCAGCGTCACCGGGATCGTCGAGGGCAGCCCGTAGATGACCTGCCCGAGGCTGTCGCCGACCAGCAGCAGGTCGCAATGCGGATCCAGCAACTGCGCCATCCGCATCGTATAGGCGGTCAGCATGACGATCGGCTCGCCGCCCTTCATCGCCTGCACCTTGGGGACCGTCAGCCGCTTCATCGGCGCCGGGCTGGGCGTCGCGCGGCTGGTGGCGGTGTCGATCGTATAGGTGGACATGGCCGCAGCACTACTCCGGCCTTGCCTGGAAGGCAAAACGGCGCAGTTGCGCTCGCCGCCGCCTTGGTTATTCTCCCGAAACATGTGGCTTCTCGATAAGATGCTTCGCAAGCTCATCCGCAAGGGCGAGCTCACCCTCATCGACCATAACGGCAAGGAATATCGCTACGGGGTCCCCGACCCGGCGCATCGTCCGGTCAAGGCACGGCTGACTGACAAGGGCGCTGCCTTCGACATCGCGAAGGATCCGCGCGTCGGCGCGGGCGAGGCCTATATGGACGGCCGCCTCGTCATGGAGGAGGGCGACGTGCGCGACCTCATCCTCCTCATCCGCTACAATGCCCCCTGGGAGCGACCGGGCGCGCTCAAGTCCAAGAGCCCCATTGTCCGCACCGTCAACGCCGTCGGCGGCAAGCTCGACCAGATCAACTGGAAGACGCGATCGCGCGCCAATGCCGAGCACACCTACAACCTCACCCGCCGCCTCTATGAACTCTTTCTCGACGAGGACCGGCAGTATACGATGGCCTATTACCGGGACACCGGGAACAGCCTCGAACAGGCCCAGCTCGACAAGAAGGCGCACATCGCCGCCAAGCTCCACCTGAAGCCCGGCATGAAGGTGCTCGACATCGGCTGCGGCTGGGGTGGACTCGCCCTCTATCTCAACCGCCATTACGACGTTGACGTGCTCGGCATCGCGCTGGCGCCAGACCAGATTGAATTCTCGAAGGAGCGGGCGGCCGAGGCGGGCGTGTCCGACCGGGTCAAGTTCGAGCTGATGGACTATCGCGACGTCCAGGGCGAGTTCGACCGGATCACCAGCGTCGGCCTGATCGAGCATCTCGGCACGCCGCATTATCCCGGCTTCTTCAAGCATATGCATCGCCTGCTGAAGCCCGACGGCGTGATGTTCTCACATTGCTGCGGCCGCATGGGCGGGCCGGGCCTCACCGACAAATGGACCCGCAAATACATCTTCCCGGGCGGCTACATCCCGGCCCTGTCGGAGCTGGTCACCGAGGCGGAGAAGAACCGGCTGATCGTCAGCGACGTGGAGGCGATGCGCTACCATTACGCCCACACGCTGGAGGAATGGTATTGGCGGACGGTCGCCCACAAGGACGAGATCATCCAGCTCTATGACGAGCGCTTCTACCGGATGTGGGAATTCTACCTCGCCGGCGCCGAAGCGGCCTTCCGCTACGGCGGCCTCGTCAACTGGCAGCTCCAGTACATCAAGCGCCGCGACGCCATCCCGATGACCCGCGACTATATGTACGAGGAGGAGGAGCGCCTGCGCGGCCGCGAGGAGCCGCCCGAATGGCACCTCGCTAAAGCGGCGGAATGATCAGGCGGAGCGCCGCCGCTCTTCCATGAAGTGGCGGCGGCACATCGCGACGTAGCGATCATTGCCGCCGATCTCGGTCTGCTCCCCTTCCACCACCGCGCGGCCATGCGCGTCCACGCGCAGGTTCATCGTCGCCTTGCGCCCGCAGCCGCAGATCGCCTTGATTTCGGTGAGCGAGTCGGCCAGCCCGAGCAGCGCCCCGCTTCCCTCGAACAGGTTGCCGGCAAAGTCGGTCCTGAGCCCGTAGGCGAGCACCGGGATACCAAGCTCATCGCAGATCGAGGCAAGCTGCAGCACCTGCTCGCGGGAGAGGAACTGCGCCTCGTCCACCAGCACGCATGACAGCTCGCCGCGCGCATGCTCCGCCTCTACCTCTGCCCTGAGGTCCGTCTCCGGCGTGAATACGGATGCCTCGGCCTGCAAACCTATGCGCGAGGCCAGCACGCCATGGCCGTCCCGGTCGTGCACCGAAGCCGTGAACAGCATCGTCCGCATGCCGCGCTCGCGATAGTTGAAGTCGGCCTGGAGGAGGGTGGTCGACTTCCCCGCATTCATCGAGGCGTAGTAGAAATAGAGCTTGGCCATACGCGCTTCCTTCCACGCCCGCGCGCAGCGGGCAATGCTCAGCCGCCAAACTGCATCAGCACAAGGCCGGCAGCGAGCACGGCTGCGGCGATCATCCGGCGCCGGCCGAAGCCTTCGCCGAGGAACAGGCTCCCCATCGCCGCCGCGAACACCACCGAGGTCTCGCGCAGCGCGGACACCTTCGCCGTCTCCATTAGGCTGAAGGCATAGAGCGCAGAGCCGAAGGAGAGGATCGACAGCGCCCCGGCGGCGACTCCGTAGCGCCACTTCATCGCGATCGCCGTCGCCAGCATGTTGCGGCGGAGGACGAGTCCGGTGACGGTGATCAGGAGGCCGTCGACCAGGAACAGGTAGACGATGAAGGTGAGCGGGTCCGCCGCCAGCCGGACGCCGCGCGCATCGGTGACGTTGTAGAGCGAGATGCCGAGCGCCGTGCCGAGTGCCCAGAGCAGGGCGACGCCGTCCGGATGCTCGCGAAGCTGCGTGCCTCTGGGCGGCCATGCGAAAGTCGCCACGGCCAGCGTGGCGATGGCGAGCCCGACCCATGAGAGCGGCGCCAGCTCCTCGCGCAGGAGGATCAGAGCGGCGACGGCGGTGAGCAAGGGCGCGCAGCCCCGCATCACCGGGAAGACCAGCGACAGCTCGCCCCGTTGCATCGCCTTCACCAGGCAGATCTGGTAGAAATAATGGGCCGGCATGCAGAGTAGCAATGCGCCGAGCACCGCCTTGGTGGGCGGCGGCACGAACAGGGTCGCCGGCAGGACCAGCAGCGCCCCGCTGGTCGAAAGGATGGCCCGCCCGACCAGAATGTCGGTGCCCATTTTCACCGACATGTTGGCGGCCGCCAGGGTCACCGCGGAGAAGAGGCCGAGGCAGATGGCCACTAGGCTACTATCCATAGGGCGGACGTAAGGCCCCCCGGCCGTCGAAGTCACGCTCGACGTGAAGTCAGTCCTATTTGATCGGGCGCGGTGCAAGCTCTACCGCAGCGTCGCTCTATTTGATCAGCGCGCTCCGTCCAGCAAGTCGCGCACCCGCGCGGCGAGGTCGGCATAGGTGAATGGCTTGGTGATCAGCTCCACGCCCGCGTCGAGCCGGCCATGGTGGACGATCGCATTGCGTGCATAGCCGGTGGTGAACAGCACCTTGAGCTCCGGGCGCAGTTCGCGGGCGCGCTCCGCCAGCACGGCGCCGGTCATTCCGCTCGGCAGCACCACGTCGGTGAAGAGCAGGTCGACCCGCCCCTCCTGCCGCTCGAGCAGCCTGAGCGCCGACGGGCCGTCATGCGCCTCCAGCACCCGGTAGCCGAGCTCGCGCAGCACCTCGACCGAATAGGCGCGGACGTCGTCGTCATCCTCGCAGACGAGGATGGTCTCCTCGCGCGTGCCTTCCGGCACGATCTCCTCACGCGTCTCCGCCTCGTCCGGCAGCGAGCCGAGCAGGCGCGGCAGGTAGATCTTGAGCGTGGTGCCGTGCCCCGGCTCCGAATAGATCTTGAGGTGCCCGCCCGATTGTTTGACGAACCCGTAGACCATGGAGAGGCCGAGGCCGGTCCCCTTGCCCACTTCCTTGGTCGTGAAGAAGGGCTCGAACGCCCGTGCGGCGGTCTCCTCGTCCATGCCGGTGCCGGTGTCGGAGACGCAGATCACCACATATTGGCCGGGGACGACCTCGGCATTGGCGGCCGTGTAGCCGCGGTCGAGATGGGCGTTGGAGGTCTCGATGGTGAGCTTGCCGCCGCCCTGCATCGCGTCGCGTGCGTTCAGCGCCAGGTTCAGGATCGCATTCTCGAGCTGGTTGGGATCGGCCTCGATCCGCCACAGGCCCGAGGCGAGCACCGTCTCGACCTCGATCGTCTCGCCGAGCGTGCGGTGCAGCAGCTCGGACATGCCCGCGACCAGCTTGTTCGCATCGATCGGCTTGGGGTCCAGCGGCTGGCGCCGCGAGAAGGCGAGCAGCCGCTGGGTGAGCGAGGCGGCCCGCTCCGCGCCCCGTGAGGCATTCTCCGCCGCGCGCCGCAGCCGGGCCTGCTCCGGATCAAGGTTGCGCTGGAGGATCTCAAGGTTGCCGGAAACGATCTGGAGCAGGTTGTTGAAATCGTGCGCGACGCCGCCGGTCAGTTGGCCGAGCGTCTCCATCTTCTGCGCCTGGCGCAGCCGCTCCTCCGCCTCGGCGAGGGCCTGTGCCCGCGCCTTGGCGTCAGTGATGTCGCGCCCGACGCCGTGCAGGCGGAGACCGTCAGGGTCCGGCGACAGCCGCCACGAGATCCAGTGCAACTGGCCTTCCGAATCCTCCAGGCGGTCTTCGAAGCTGACCGGCTGCTGCGTGGCGCGCATCGTCGCCAGCGCTTCCAGGACTGCGGCCAAGTCCTCTGCATGGATCAGGCTCGCGTAGGACCGGTCGAGCAGGGTCGCCTCGTCATAGCCGAGCAGCCGCGACCAGGACGGGCTGACGCGCAGCAGCTTGCCCTCGTAATCGGCGGTGACGAGCAGGTCCTCCGACAGCGCCCAAAGCCGGTCGCGCTCGGCGGTCCGCTCCTCGACCTGCGCCTCCAGGGTCTGGTTGAGCCGCTGCGCCGCCTGGAACAGGCGCGCATTGTCGATCCCAATCGCCGCCTGCGCCGCCAAGCCCGACATCAGCCGCTCGGAGCGCTCGCTGAAGACGCCGACCTGCTCGTGCCCGAAGAAGAGCCCGCCGATCACCTCGCCCGAGCGGGAGACGACGGAGACGGCGAGATAGGAGCGCACCGGGAGGTGCCCCTCCGGCATGCCGTGATAGGGCGCCATCTTGCCGTAGCGGGGATCCTTGGTGATGTCCGCCGACCGCACCACGCCCTCCCCCCGGAAGGTCGGGCCGAAGATGTGCGTGTTCCGCGGCATCGGGAACTTGTCGAAATGGCTCGGATCCACGCCGGCGAGTGAGTAGAGCGTGTAATGCTCGCCCTGCTCGTCGATGACATTGTAGAAAAAGGCGCCGAACTGCGCGCCGGTAAGCTCCACGCCAGCGTCGGTCACCGTCTGGACAAGCTGGTCGAGATCGAGCTCGGCGGCGACTTTCGCTGCAGTGCGGTTCAGGACCTCCAGCGCCTCGCTCTCCTCGCGCAACGCCTCGCGCGCCTTGCGAATCTCGGTGATGTCCTCGACGACCTTGAGAAACAGGGCGGCGCTTTGATGGCCGCTGACGCGCGACAGGCTGCTGCGGACCCAGACGACCTCGCCATTCGGGCGGAGGTAACGCTTCTCGAACGCGACCCGGTTCTCCTCCCCTGCAGCAAGCGCCCGCAATGCTTCTTCGCCGGCGGCGACGTCATCGGGATGCGTGAACGAGAGGCAGTTCGCGCCCCGCAGATCCGCTTCGCTGCGTCCCGTGATCTCCCGATAGACTTCGTTGGAGTTGAGGATGTTCCAGTCGGCATCGATCTCAATCATGCCGACGGCCGCATTCCGGAAGACCTGGCGGAACCGTTCCTCGCTATCGCGCAGCGCCTCTTCCGTCACCTTGAGGTCGTCCACATCGGTGCAGGTGCCGTACCAGCGCGCAATCTGCCCGCTCGCGTCGCGGACCGGTTGCGCCCGTCCCAGCACCCAGCGATATCCGCCCGAACGGTGCCGCAGCCGATATTCGATATGATAGGGCTCACCCGTCTCCAGGCAGTGGCGCCATGCCTTCCAGGCGCGCTCCTGATCCTCGGGATGGAACATGTCGTTCCAGGCCTCGCCGTCGGTCGAGCCCTCGGGAACGCCGGTATATTCGTACCAGCGCTGGTTGTAATAATCGTGGAAGCCGTCCGGCCGCGTCGCCCAGATCATCTGGTCGATCGAATTGGCCATGGCGTGGAATTTGGCCTCGCTCTCGCGCAGGTCCCGGGTGACCCGCACCCGCTCGGTCGTCTCGACCACGATCGCGATCACGCCGGCCGGCCCGCCGCTCTCGTCCAGCACGGGGGAATAATCGAGGTCCATCCAGACCTGCTCCGGCGCGCCGTGCCGATGCAGCGTCAGCTCCTGGTCCTTGTAGGACAGGGTGCCGCCGCCAAGGCCCACCTTCATCACATGGTCGTTGAAGTCGGCGACCTCGGGCCAGCCTTCCCGGACCCTGGAGCCGAGCAACTGGGGATGCCGCCCGCCGGCGAACACGGCGTAGGCGTCATTGTAGATCATGACGCCCTCCTCGCCCCAGAGCAGGACGATGGGCACGGGGGAACGGAGGATCAGGCCGACGCTGGTCTTGAGGCTTTGCGGCCACGCCTCGATGGGGCCGAGCGACGTCGACTCCCAATCATGCGCAGCGACCAACGCGCCAAGCTCGCCGCCGCCGGCAAGGAACGACCGGGCTTCGCCGGAAGACGAAGCGGACCCCTCGGCGCCTCCGGAACCCTCGATCCTCATTCCCACTCGATCGTGCCCGGCGGCTTCGACGTATAGTCGTAGACCACCCGGTTGATCCCGCGCACCTCGTTGATGATGCGGGTGGCGACGCGGGAGAGGAAGGTGGCGTCGAACGGGTAGATGTCGGCGGTCATGCCATCGGTGGAGGTGACGGCGCGGAGCGCGCAGACGCTGTCATAGGTGCGGTGGTCACCCATCACGCCCACGGTGCGCACCGGCAGCAGGACGGCGAAGGCCTGCCAGATCGCGTCATAGAGGCCGGCGTTGCGGATCTCCTCGAGGTAGATGGCGTCCGCCTTGCGCAGGATGTCGCAGCGTTCCTTGGTGACCTCGCCTGGGATGCGGATGGCGAGGCCGGGGCCGGGGAACGGATGCCGGCCGACGAACGCCTCGGGCAGGCCCAGTTCCCGGCCGAGCTCGCGCACCTCGTCCTTGAACAATTCCCTGAGCGGCTCGACGAGCTTCATGTTCATCCGCTCGGGCAGGCCGCCGACATTGTGGTGGCTCTTGATCGTCACCGACGGTCCGCCGGTGAAGCTGACGCTCTCGATCACATCCGGGTAGAGCGTGCCCTGGGCGAGGAAGTCGGCGCCGCCGATCTTGCGCGCTTCTTCTTCGAAGACGTCGATGAAGGTCTTGCCGATGAACTTGCGCTTCTTCTCGGGGTCGGTCTCGCCGGCGAGGCCGCCCAGGAACATCGCCTCCGCGTCCACATGCACCAGCGGGATATTGTAGCTGTTGCGGAACAGGCTGACGACCTGCTCCGCCTCGTTCGCGCGCATCAGGCCGTGATCGACGAACACGCAGGTGAGCTGCTCGCCGATCGCCTCGTGGATCAGCACCGCCGCGACCGCGCTGTCGACGCCGCCGGAAAGGCCGCAGATCACCCGGCCCTTGCCGACCTGCGCGCGGATTTCCTCGATCTTGTTCTGGCGAAACTCGGCCATGGTCCAGTCGCCGGCCAGACCGCAGACGTGGCGGACGAAGTTGGCGAGCAATTTGCCGCCGTCCGGCGTGTGCACCACCTCGGGGTGGAACATCAGGCTGAAGAAGCGCCGATCCTCGTTGACCGCCACCGCATAAGGCGCGCCCGGCGACTGGGCGACGACGCGGAAGCCCTCCGGCAGCTGCTCGACGCGGTCGCCGTGGCTCATCCAGACCTGGTGGGTCTCGCCGACCGACCAGAGGCCGTCGAACAGCACGCTTTCGCCCGTCACTTCGATGAAGGCGCGGCCGAACTCGCGGCTCTCCGACGGCGCGACGAGGCCGCCCAATTGATGCGCCATCGTCTGCTGGCCGTAGCAGATGCCGAGGATCGGCACGCCGGCGTCGAAGAAATGCTGGGGCGCGCGCGGGGAATCGTCCCACGTCACCGAGGAGGGCCCGCCCGACAGGATGATGCCCTTGGGCTTCAGCCGCTCGAACGCTTCGTCGGCGGCGTTGAACGGCGCAATCTCGCTATAGACGCCCGCCTCACGCACGCGCCGGGCGATGAGCTGCGTCACCTGGCTTCCGAAATCGACGATGAGGATGGTGTCGGCCGGCTGGACGGTCATGGCATTCCGCGTACAGAGAGAATGCGCGGGAGCCCTAGGGCCCCCGCGCATTCCTGTCCAGCAAGCTACAGGCCGGAGCTACGCAAAGCTGTGGCGCTTACCAATTGTAGCGGTTGACGTCGAAATCCCGCACCCGGCCGTAGCGGTCGGTGGAGCAGGTGAACGCCACCCGCGCGTCGTAACGGTCGTAGCGGTCATAGCGGTCGTAACCGTAGCCGCGGTTGTAGCGGTCATAGCCGCCGGAGCTGTCGACCACGCCGCGCACCCGATAGCCGTTGCCGCGCCGGTCGACGTCGGTGACGCTCACGCGTCCGCCGCGACCATAACGCTCGGCCTCGTAGCCGCACTGGTTGACCGCATCGCGGTAATTGTCGCGATAGCGATAGCGATTGTTGTAGCCGTAGCGCTGGCCGTCATTGCCGATCGCCGAGGCGATGGCGGCGATGCCGCCGATGATGGCGACGCCGGCGATCACGTCGCCCGCATCGATGCCGCGGTCGCGGTCGTAATGACGATAACGCTGCGCTTCGGCCGGAGCTGCCGCGAAGCCGGTGGTGACGAGCGCGGCCGCAGCGGCGCCGGTGACGAGCTTGGAAATCTTGTTCATGCCGAACCTCCTAAAGAACCGCGTTCGAGTATTTTTCGAATCTATGCTGTTCTTTTAGCGGGTTACGGCTGAGTCGAAGCTGAACCGCAGTGACGGCTGCCGTTCATCTTCGCGGCCGCAACTATTCGGCGGGACGGCGCCTGAAGATCGTGATCCCTCGGAACCGGTGATTGGTCGATTTCCACATGCCGATCACCGCTTCCTGATCGAAGCAGCTCTTGCGATACATGGGCAGCACCTGGTCGAGCCAGACGACATGCGCGCCCGCCGGCAGCCGCTCCAGCGCCTTCATCACCTTGTTCCGCTTGATCATCGTCGTCTGGTAACGCTCGGCATCCTCGATGCTGTACGGGGGATCGGCGAGCACCAGATCGTAAGCCTCGAGCGGCACGTTCAGCAGCGACTGGGCATCATCGACATAGGTCGGTTTCAGCGCAGGGTTGATGTCCACCCGGTCGCCCGGAAAGGCGGAGACGTCGACCATCCCGCTGAACAGGTGCAGCACCTTCCTCTTGTCCGGAAAGAGCGCCTTCACCCGCCTCAGATAGCCAGCCGGATAGCCGCCATAATAGGCCGACTTTACCCGGTAATTGTTGCCCATGATCCAGGTACCGACGACCCGGCCATCCTCCGACACGAACAGGCTGCGCGGGAAGCCTGTCTCCCGCACATAACTGTCGATCCGCTCGTTCCACTCCATCGGCCCACTCTATCCACTTCCCGCTCGGGCTGAGCCTGTCGAAGCCCTGCCCTTCTCTCTGCAGTAAGAAAGGAAGGACAGCCCTTCGACAAGCTCAGGGCGAGCGGGTGAGGAAGACCGGTCGAACTACCGCGCCGCCGTCTGCGCGCCGCTCACATTCATGCCGGTATGATGCGCGATGAAGGCCCACATATCGGCATATTCCTCGATGATCTTCTCGGTCGGCTTGCCCGAGCCGTGGCCGGCGCGGGTCTCGATGCGGATGAGGTGCGGTTCCGGCCCGAGGTCCGCCGCCTGCAACGCCGCGGCATATTTGAAGCTGTGGCCCGGCACGACGCGGTCGTCGGTGTCGGCGGTGGTCACCAGGATCGCCGGATAGTCCGCGCCGCTACGGATGTTGTGATAGGGCGAATAGGCCCTCAGCACCCGGAAATCGGCCTCCTTGTTCGGGTAGCCGTAATCGTCGACCCAGTAGCGCCCGGCCGTCCAGCGGTCGAAGCGCAGCATGTCCATCACGCCGACCGCCGGCAAAGCCGCGGCGAACAGGTCCGGCCGCTGATTGACGACCGCGCCGACCAGCAGGCCGCCGTTCGAGCCGCCCTGGATGGCGAGCTTGTCCTTGGTCGTGATGCCTTCGCGGACCAGATATTCGCCGGCCGCGATGAAATCATCGAACACGTTCTGCTTGTTCGCCAGCCGCCCCGCATCGTGCCACGCCTTGCCATATTCGCCGCCGCCGCGGATGTTGGCGAGCGCGAAGACGCCGCCCTGCTCAACCCAGGCGAGCCGCGAGGAGGAGAAGCCCGGCAGCATCGACGCGTTGAACCCGCCATAAGCGTAGAGCAGGGTCGGGTGCGGCTTCTTCATGTCGAGATCGCGGCGGTGGACGATGAACATCGGCACCCGCGTCCCGTCCTTCGAGCGATAGAAGCGCTGGCTGACCGTGAAGTCCTCCGGCTTGAAGCCGACCTGCGGCTGCGCCCAGGGCGTCACCTGGCCGCTCGCGCTGTCATAGCGATAAATGGTCGTCGGCATGTTGAAGCTGGAGAAGGCGAAGAAGGTCTCGCTGTCGGTCGCATCGCCCGAGAAGCCGCCGGCGGTGCCGATGCCCGGCAGCGTCACCTTGTCGATCGGGCGGCCGTTGAGGTCGAAGGTCCGGACCTCCGTCTTCGCATCGACGAGATAGGAGGCGATCAGGCGATTGCCGACGATCGAGGCACCGCCGAGCGTCGCCTCATCCTCGGCGACGAGCTGCTTCACTTCCAGGCCCGGCTTGCTGATGTCGGTGGAGACGATCCTCAGGCGCGGCGCATCGGTATTGGTCGCCCAGTAGAAGCTGTTGCCGACATTGCCGATATAATCCCACTGGTTCTGGAGCCCCGTCACCAGCTTGCGCGGCGCGGCGTTCGGCTGCGTCAGATCGATCAAAGTGATGTCGTAGCGCTCGTCCGTGCCCTCCGACGAGGTGATGACGAGCCAGCGGCCGTCGTCGGAGACCTGGACGACGTTGCTGACCTTCGGCCGTGCCGCGTCGGCATAGACCAGCCGGTCCTGCGCCTGCGGAGTGCCGAGCTTGTGGAAGTAGACCCGCTGATTCTCGTTCAGCGACTGGAACTGCTCGGCCGCCTTGGGCTCGGGGAAGCGCGAATAATAGAAGCCGGAGCCGTCCTTCGCCCAGTCCAGATTGGCGAACTTGACCCACTTCACCTCGTCGGAAAGCACCTTGCCGGTATCGACATCGAGCACGCGCACCACCCGCCAGTCGGTGCCGCCTTCCTGCACCGAGTAAAGCAGGCGCCGGCCGTCCTCGGACGGCGACCATTCCGCCAGCGCCGTGGCGCCGTCGGCCGACCAGGTATTCGGATCGATCAGCATCCGCGGGGTGCCGTTCAGCCCCTCGCGCACGTAGAGCACATTTTGGTTCTGAAGCCCGGTATTGCGGCTGTAGAAGTAGCGGCTGCCCTGCTTCTGGGGGATGCCGTAGCGCTCATAGTCGAACAGCTCGCGCAGGCGCTGCTCGAACACCGCGCGGGCGGGGAGCGTCGCCAGGTAGGAATTGGTCAGCGCATTCTGCTGCGCCACCCAGGCCGCCACCTTCGCATCCTCGCGCACGTCATTCTCGAGCCAGCGATAGGGATCCGCCACAGCCTCGCCGAACTGCGTCTCGACGATGTTCTGCCGCTCGGTCACCGGATAGACGATCGACGCCTGAGGCGCGGTCGCGGCAGGCGCGGCGGCGGTTTCAGTGGCACTGTCGTTCATCGCGCAGGCAGTGGAGGCAAGCAACAGGACAAGGGCGGCATGGCGCATGGGGGACCTTCCTTCGAGGATTGTGCGGAACCTATACCGTCCCGCACTCAATTGAGAAGACTGGCCAATAGGCGCGATCAGGTGCTGGGACCGCCCTCCCGCCGCGAGCGCGGCGCGGACGCCGGGCACGTGTGATCCAGGTTAGTCACATTCCCGGAACGACCGTCGCCGGCCGCCCGTTTGCCCCCGACGCCGCCGCCCAACCCTGAGCAGCGGCGAACAGGAGGAAATGCTTATGCGAACCCGATCCAGCGCCCTGCTGGCGGCTGCTGCCTTCGCGATGCTCGGCGCGTCCGGGGCGTCCGCGCAGCAGACCGGCAACGATACCAGCATCGCCACCGAGACCCAGGAACGGCACGCCGAGGGCAGCGACAACGATTTCCCTTGGGACCTGCTCGGTCTGCTCGGCCTCGCCGGCCTGCTCGGTCTCAGGAAACGCGACGACGATCACCGCCGCTGAACTTCAGCCGTCTGATACTCAACAGGAGGACCTCACATGCGCACCAGACACATCACAGTAATCGCCGCGGCCGCCGCTCTCGCGGCTCTCACCCCCGCTGCCGCATCGGCGGCGCAAGCACCCGCGGTCGACACGTCCTACGGCAATCCTCAGCAAGAGGAAGATGACGGCTTTCCCTGGGGCCTGCTCGGCCTCCTCGGTTTGCTCGGCCTGATCCCGCGCAAGCGCAAGGATAACATCACCGTCGACAACCGCACCCGCCCCTAGCAGCCGGCGAGCGCCACTGCAGTCTTAGTCAGTTCGCCGGCGCTCACCCCAGAGCGTCGGCGATCTTGCCCATCACGCCGTGCCGCGGCGGCCTGCGGATCAGCCGGCGAGCGCACCCAGTCGAGAGGTCACCGCACTCTTCGTGTCGCCGGTCAGCGATCCAGTCGGCGAGAGGGTGCGCGCCAGGCGAGGCTCAGATCCGGCGGGTCGCCGGCGACCAGTGTGCGGTGCGCCCGCAGGCGCGATGCGTCCTCGACGCCTGGGTCGCCGCCTTGGCCGTCCCGGCCGGCATAGCTGATAAGCAGGAAAAAAGCGCCGCCGGTTTTGACGCCGGCGGCACCCTCGCCCCCGCAGAGCAAGATCATGGTGCGTCCTTCAGTCGCGCATCCCTTGGGCAGACTCCTCCCGCCGAATCAGGCGCTTGTCCATGTCCCATCTGGGACATGCGGCCGTGTGCGGGCGAGAGCGCGCGCCACCGTCCCGAAGTGGGACCGGAGGCTCTTCGACGCCTTCGGGAAGCGCTCTCAGTCCTTCTCGTCGCTCCGCCCGGGCTTGGTCTTCGCGGTCGCGGCATTGACGTTGCCGCCGACATCCTGCTCGCCGAGCTGCTCGCCGCCATGGTATGGCATCTCGGTCTGGCCGCCATGGCCCATGAAGCCGCCGTTGGTCGGCTCCTTGCCGGTATGCGGGTTCGGATAGGCGCCGCCGCCCGAATCCCCGCCGCCCTTGCGCCCGGTCATCTCCACCGGCTCCTCGTCGCGGCTGGTGCGGCTGGTCGTATCGGCCATGATCTGTCTCCTTTGCGGGAACAACGCTCGCGGCCCTGCCCAGGCTCCCTCAGGCGCGATCCTCGCCCGCCCGCCGCTGCCACGGCCAGCGTCCTTCGATCTCCACCTCCAAGCTGAAGCTGAGGAAAGTCCGGATCAGCACGATCCCCGCCAGCACGGCGAGACTGTCGAGGGTCGGCTCGATCGCGACCGTGTTGATGATGTCCGCCGCCACCAGGAATTCGAGGCCGAGCAGGATCGAGCGGCCGAGATCCGAGCGGAAGTCCGCAATGCGCCGCTCCTTGTCCGCGCGCCGCAGCGCCTGACGGATGAAGGCCAGCAACGCCGCCGCCGCGCCGACCACCATGATTGCGATCCCGACCCATTCGATGCCGCGCCCGATCCAGTGGATGACTTGGGTGAAAGGATCTTCCATACCAGCCGAACGAGCCCGCTTGCGCTTGGTTTCGGAACCGCGCCCGCCCCCAAAGCTTGAATCAGCATGAAACCGATGACCGACAAGCATCTCGCCGTCTTTCGCCGCCACATGGTGGAGGTGGTCGAGGTGCACTTCGACCTCACCGAGGCGGAGCTCGGCAAGGCCGCGCTCGACCCGCACGTCCGCGCCGCGATGCTGGAGGTTCCCCGTCACCTCTTCGTCCCGGCCCAGCTCGCCGCCGTCGCTTATCATGACGGACCTCTGCCGATCGGTTTCGACAAGACCATCTCGCAGCCCTATATCGGCGCGCTGATGCTCGACCTGCTCGAGGTGCGCCCCGGCCACAAGGTGCTCGAGGTCGGCACCGGCTACGGCTACCAGGCCGCATTGCTCGCCGAGCTCGGTGCCGAGGTGTGGACGGTCGAGATCGTCGAGGAATTTGCCGGCGAGGCGAGCCTCCGCCTCCAGCAACTGGGCTACAATCGCGTCCAGGTCCGCATCGGCGACGGCTCCCGCGGCTGGATCGAGCACGCCCCCTTCGACCGTATCCTCGTCACCGCCGCCGCCAAGGCCCCGCCGCCCGCCTTGCTCGACCAGCTGGCGCCCGACGGCCGAATCGTCGTTCCGATCGGCTCCAAGGAAGTCCAGCAACTGAGCGTCGTCACCAAATCAGCCGCCGGCGAGGCCGAGATACGCGAGGTCATCCCGGTCCGCTTCACCCAGCTCGAGATCTGACGAGCCGCCGCCCGCCCTCGCAGATGCTGCGGGCGAGCGCTTCGGCCGTGCAGGACGCCTCGCCCAGCAGCCAACCCCGCACCGGCGCGAGCGCTGCCTGCGCGAGCTGGGCGGCGTGCAGCCTGACCGGAATGTCCGCCTCGGCCGCGCGCCGGCTCAGCCTTTCCTCGACGAGCTCGGCCAGCAGCCGTGCGGCCTTCTCCCCCGTCCGCCCCTGCAGCACGTCCCGCGCCCGCTGCCGGTTCTCCCAGAAGTGGCGGAGCAGCCCCTCCAGCCGTTCGGCATCGCCCTCGCCCGCCGCCGCATCGGCGAGCAGCGCAAACGGCCGCGCCAGCGCCTCCATGTGGATCGCCTCGGGGCCGGAATAATGATCGTAGAAGGTCGAGCGGCCGACCTTGGCCTGGGCGACGATATCGGCGACCTTGATCGTCCGCGGCCCGCCGCGGAGCACGAGATGGTTGAACGCTTCGACCAGAGCGGCGCGCGTCCGCCTCACCCGCCGGTCCTGATCTGCCGCCGTAGCGCCCCTCTTCCCGGACAAATGGCCCCTGCCGTCCGGCAACGGACGCGCCGCGCGATTTGCCCCTTCCCTCCCGGCTTATCGCCCGACAGCAAGGCGAGGTCCACGGGGGGAAAGAAGATGGAAGCACGAGGGGACAGGATCGGCGGCGGCGCGCTGATCGCAGCATCGCTCGCCACGATCGTCGCGATGGGTCACCATCCCTCCAGCGCCCATTCGGGTGCCCTGGTCGGGATCGTCCACGGGGCGATGATCCTGTTCCTGGCCGCGATCGCGTTCGGCTTCGCCCGCTTCGCGCACCAGCGCGGCCTCGCCCGCCCGGCCGTGCTCGCCGGCGCGATCGCCTATGTGTTCGCCTTGTTCGGCCATGCCGGCGCGGCGACGATCAACGGCTTCGTTGTCCCGGCGCTGGCCGCGCGCGGGCAGCCGGTCGGCCACGACATCTTCCTGTTCGCCTGGGAAGCGAACCAGGCGCTGGCTCGGCTCGGCGTGTTCGCCAATTCGGCAGCGATCCTGTTCTGGTCCGCCGACCTCCTCGCCGGCCGCACGGCGCGTCTGCTCGGCCTTGCCGGGCTCGTCGCCGGCATCCTTCCCGTCGCCCTGCTCGCCACCGGCGCACTGCGCATGGACGTCGCCGGCGCCTTCATCGTCTACGGCCTTCACGCCGCCTGGACAGCTTTGCTCGGCCTGCAATTCTGGAGCGGTCTCGATGCGAAAAGGGGCCGCCGAAGCGACCCCTCCTGATTTCGTCGATGCTGACGCCCTCAGGCCGCTTCGTCGAACTCGTCGGCATTGAGGACCGGGCCGCTGTCCTGCCCCTTGGCGGAGACGTCGCGGTCGACCAGCTCGATGATCGCGATCGCCGCCGCATCGGAG
This sequence comes from Allosphingosinicella sp., assembly GCF_059502505.1. Lineage (NCBI taxonomy): Bacteria > Pseudomonadati > Pseudomonadota > Alphaproteobacteria > Sphingomonadales > Sphingomicrobiaceae > Allosphingosinicella > Allosphingosinicella sp. The sequence continues at coordinate 542,838 of NZ_JCACEU010000014.1, read as the reverse complement.
GCCCTGAGGCCCGCCTTAATGATCCGCGTATAGCCGCCGTTGCGGTCCGCGTAGCGCGGCGCCAGCGTGTCGAACAGCTTGGTGAGCTGGGTGTCGTCCATCAGCCGCGCCTGCGCCAGGCGACGGTTGGAAAGGCCGCCCTTCTTGGCGAGCGTGATCAGCTTCTCGACATAGGGCCGCAGCTCCTTCGCCTTGGCCGTGGTGGTGGTGATCTGCTCATGCTTGATGAGCGCGGCCGCCATGTTGCGGAACATGGCCGCCCGGTGGCTCGAGGTGCGCTGCAGCTTCCGCCCGCCGACGCGATGACGCATGGTATCTTCCTTCCGTTCGTTCGGGGGCCGTATCAGGTACCCCGGACCAGGCGGTGAAAACGGGGCACCGCCCAAACCCCTTATGACATTCCGCTGCGCGGAATGGCTTTATCTGTTCCCCGCCCACTAAGCGGCGGTAGCGTGGTGATCGCTCGGATCAGTGCCCCGCACTGATCCGTGCGATCACCCCATCAGCTCCTGTTCGAGCTTCTTGGCCATTTCCTCGATATTCTCGGGCGGCCAGCCGGGGATGTCCATGCCGAGGCGGAGGCCCATGCTGGACAGCACTTCCTTGATCTCGTTGAGGCTCTTGCGGCCGAAATTCGGCGTGCGGAGCATCTCGGCCTCGGTCTTCTGGACGAGGTCGCCGATATAGATGATGTTGTCGTTCTTGAGGCAGTTGGCCGAGCGCACGCTGAGCTCCAGCTCGTCCACCTTCTTGAGCAGATAGCGGTTGAGCTGGTTGGCATCGCTCTCGATGTCGCCGCTCGACGACGGCGCGGCCATGCCGGCCATGGTCGGGACCGACACCATGCCCTCATCGAAGTGGACGAAGAGCTGGAGCTGGTCCTGCAGGATCCGCGCGGCATAGGCGAGCGCGTCGTCCGGCGTGATCGTGCCGTCGGTCTCCACCGTCAGCGTGAGCTTGTCATAATCGAGCTCCTGGCCGACGCGGGTATTCTCGACCTTGTAGCTGACCTGGCGGACCGGCGAATAGAGCGCGTCGATCGGGACCAGGCCGATCGGCGCGTCGACGGGGCGGTTGTTCGCGGCCGGCACATAGCCTTTGCCGGTCTCGGCGGTCAGCTCCATGTTGAGCGTCGCGCCTTCGTCCAGGTGGCAGATGACGAGGTCCTTGTTCATCACCTCGATGTCGCCGGTGGTGGCGATCTGGCCGGCGGTGACTTCGCCCGGGCCGGTCGCCGAAAGCTGCAGGCGCTTGGCCTGGTCGCCTTCCATGCGCAGCGCGATCTGCTTCACGTTGAGGACGATGTCGGTGACGTCCTCGCGGACGCCCGCCAGGCTCGAAAATTCGTGCAGCACGCCCTCGATCCGCATCGAGGTGACGGCGGCGCCCTGCAGCGACGACAAGAGCACGCGGCGCAGCGAGTTGCCGAGCGTCAGGCCGAAGCCGCGCTCGAGCGGCTCGGCGACGAAGGTCGCCTTGCGGCGCGCGTCGCCGGCGGCGCGCTTCTCGAGGGCGTTGGGCTTCTTCATTTCCTGCCAGTTCTTAGCGTTGACGGCCATGATCTTCCCTATGGTTCATCGGAAGGGCGGCAGCGGCCGCTCGATCCGGACTTCTAAACTTTCTTCGCCTTCTACCCTCGGCCAAAGTACCACTTTGGCCGAAGCGTCAGACGCGGCGGCGCTTGGACGGGCGCACGCCGTTGTGCGGGATCGGCGTCACATCGCGGATGGACGTGATCTGGAAGCCGACCGCCTGGAGGGCGCGGAGCGCGCTCTCGCGGCCCGAGCCCGGGCCCTTCACCTCGACCTCGAGCGTGCGCACGCCATGCTCGGCGGCCTTCTTACCCGCATCCTCGGCGGCGACCTGGGCGGCATAGGGCGTCGACTTGCGGCTGCCCTTGAAGCCCATCATGCCGGCCGACGACCAGGCAATGGCATTGCCCTGCGCGTCGGTGATGGTGATCATCGTGTTGTTGAAGCTGGCGTTGACGTGAGCCACGCCCGCCGTGATGTTCTTGCGCTCGCGCCGCCTGAGGCGCTGAGGTTCGCGTGCCATATTCTTTGTACCCTATCCTTGGAGATCAAGACGCGGGCGCGGACGAGCGCGCCCCGGCGGCTTACTTCTTCTTGCCGGCGATCGGCTTGGCCTTGCCCTTGCGGGTGCGCGCATTGGTGTGCGTGCGCTGGCCGCGGACCGGCAGGCCCTTGCGGTGGCGGAGGCCCCGGTAGGAGGCCAGGTCCATCAGCCGCTTGATGTTCATCGCCACCTGGCGGCGGAGGTCGCCCTCAACCGTGTAATCGGCGTCGATGCTCTCGCGGATCTGGAGGACCTCCTGGTCGGTCAGGTCCTGGACGCGGCGCTCGGGCGTGATGCCCAGCTTGGCGGTAATCTCCTTGGCCTTGGTCCTGCCAATGCCGTGGATATAGGTCAGCGCGATCTCGACGCGCTTGTTGGTCGGGATATTCACACCCGCGATACGTGCCATGCTCTATTTTCTCCTGCTCCACGGGGCGGCTGGCTGACCGCCCCATCTCAGCGCTTTTGAGGCCCGCCGAAACGGACAAAGCCGACGGGCGCACGGAATGCGCCGCCGGTTGACCGGAAAAACGGGATGAGCGGCAGATAGGAGTCGCGGCGCAGCGTGTCAAGCATAAGCCGGGCCGAAATTTGTGGGCTCGGGACGGCCGTCATTCACCGCCTTCGCCTCTGAATTGCAACCTTTATGAGCTGGGCTTAAATCCTGTTTGGGGAGGGCGTTGCAGTGGAAGCGCTCACGACGAGAATGGGAGCGACGAGCGCCGAGCTGGCGCCGCTCGAGCTCGCCGTCATTCTCCCGACCTTCAGCGAAGCGGACAATGTCGAGGAGGTGGTGCGGCGGCTCGAGGCGGCGCTCGAGGGCATCGCCTGGGAAGCGATCTTCGTCGACGACAACAGCCCCGACGGCACCGCCGAGCGGCTGCGCGCGATCGCCCGCAGTGACCGCCGCGTCCGCTGCCTGGAGCGGGTCGGGCGGCGCGGCCTCGCCTCGGCCTGCGTCGAGGGGATGCTGGCCACGTCTGCACCGATCGTCGCGGTGATGGACGCCGACCTCCAGCATGACGAGCGGCTGCTGCCCCAGATGCTGGAGCGACTGCGCGCCCGCCCGGCTTTGGACATCGTCGTCGGCTCCCGCTTCGCCGCCGGCGGCAGCGCGAACGGCTTCTCGGAAGAGCGCGCCTCGCAGTCGCGCCTGGCGACGCGTCTCAGCCGGGGTGTCATCTCGGATGATCTCAAGGATCCGATGAGCGGCTTCTTCATGCTTCGGGTCGAGCTGCTGCGCGAGGTGCTGCCCAACCTGTCCGCGGTCGGCTTCAAGCTTCTTCTCGACATCCTCGCGTCGGCGCGGCGGCCGCTCGCCTTCGAGGAGCTGCCCTACGATTTCCGCGAACGGCTGAGCGGGGCGAGCAAGCTAGATCGAATGATCGCGCTCGAATATCTGATCCTGCTCTACGACAAGGCGTTCGGCCGCTTCGTGCCCACCCGATTCGCCTTGTTCGGGACGATCGGCGGGCTCGGCGTGGGCGTGCACTTCGCCATTCTGACCCTGTTCTTCAAGGCGCTCGCGCAGCCGTTCGCGCCTTCGCAGACGATCGCCACGATCGGCGCGATGACGTTCAACTTCTTCCTCAACAACGCGCTGACCTATCGCGACCAGCAGCTTCGCGGCGCGAGGCGGCTGTTCTTCGGCTGGATGTCCTTCTGCCTCGTCTGCGGCATCGGCGCGGCCGCCAATGTTGGCGTCGCCACCTTCCTGTTCGAATATCAGGGCGCGCTCTGGACGCTGTCGGCGCTGGCCGGCGTGCTGGTCGGTGCGGTGTGGAACTACGCCCTCTCCTCCCGCTTCACCTGGGGCCGCTACTAAAGGCGCGCAGCCAGTGGGCGAACCGAACCCTGCTGATGAAGCAGTTGGTAACCTTCGCTGCCTAGGAACGCATGGGAACGGAAGCGGCAGCGCTGCCCGGCTTCACCATTCGGGGGTTGTCTTGCGTCATTACGATGCCGCGGAATTCGATGCGGCAGCACAATCTGCGACCGGCACATATGAAGGCACCGCCGGCGCGGCGCTGCAGGCCGCCGAGCTCCAGCTCGCGGAAAGCCGCCGCCAGTTCGACAGCCTGCTTCGCGCGCTGAGCGGCATCTTCTATCGATGCCAGCTCGCGCCGCCCTGGACGATGACCTTCATCAGCGACGGCGCGGAGACGCTGACAGGCTACAGCGCCCAAGAGATCGAGCAGATGGACGGCTGGGCCGACCTCATCCTGCCGAACGATCTCGCTGCCGTGCAGAAGGCGGCCGAGCGCGCCATCGCCGCCAATGAGAGCTTCGCGATCACCTATCGCATCGTCGATAAATCGGGCGATGTGAAGTGGGTCAGCGAGCAGAGCCACGCCGTCTGTGACGAGCAGGGGCGGCCCCTTTTCCTCGAGGGCGTCATCACCGACGTCAGCGGCCGCAAGCAGGCGGAGGAGCTGCAGCGCACGCTCGCCGGCCGCTGGCGCAAGACTCTCGACACGATCCCCCAGATGGTCTGGTCGATGTCGGCCGACGGATCCGACGAATTCTTCAACGTCCAGTGGATGGAATTCGCCGGCCAGAAGGTCGGCCGAGCGCACGGCCTGCCTCGCACCGCGCTCATCCATCCGGACGATCGGGAAAGAGCGCTCCAGTCGTGGGAGCGGAGTCTCGCGACCGGCGAAGCCTACGAAGCCGAATACCGCCTCCGCCATCATTGCGGCGAGTATCGCTGGGTGCTAAGCCGCGGCTGCGCGGAGCGCGATCCGCGTGGCAAGCTGATCCGCTGGTATGGCAGCTGCACCGACATTCACGACCGCGTTGCGGCACAGGAGCAGCTCGTCAGTCAGCAAAGCTTCGTGCGCAAGCTGATCGGCGCGACTCCGGATAGCATCGTCCTGCTCGACCAGAATGGCGTGGTCCTCTTCGCCAACGATAATGCGATGGCGGGTCTCGCGTCCGGCGGCTCGACCGAGGTGGCGGGACGGAGGTGGACCGATCTCGTGCCCGGCCGCTTCCGCCGCGATGCCCGCGCCGCCTTCCTGAAGTCGCGCGCTACCGGTCTCGCGACCCAGTTCACCGGGCGGCTCGGCGACGACGATGAGAAATGGTGGGACGTGATCGTCACGCCCGTCACCGAAGGCGATCACCAGGTCCGCCTTCTCGTCACGTCTCGCGACATCACCCATCAGAAACGGGTGGAGAACCAGGCGCGCTGGTCGGCGAGCCACGATTCTTTGACGCAGCTGCCCAACCGCTCAGTGCTCCAGCAGCGCTTGGCTTCGCTGACCGTGCCGGGTGCTCGCCGGCCCTTCGCGCTGCTGCTGATGGACGTCGACGAGTTCAAGCGCATCAACGACAGTCTGGGTCACGACGCCGGCGATGCCCTGCTCTGCACCTTCGCAAAGCGGCTGCGGCGGGTGGTGCGGCCCGAAGATTTGGTCGCGCGCCTCGGCGGAGACGAATTCGCGATCGTGGTGATGGGCCTGGACAGCGAACAGGACCTCGCTGCCTTTGCCGACAAGTTGTTCGAGGCGCTGCGGGAGCCCTGCCTGCACGAAGGCAAGCTGCTCGAATGCCGCGCCAGTATCGGCGCAAGCCTTTTCCCGATCCACGGCTCCGACCCGGGCGAGCTGCTCAAGGCCTCGGACCTGGCTCTCTACGGAGCCAAGGGTGCCGGCCGCGGCACGATCAAGCTGTTCGAGAACGGCATGCGGGCCGAGCGGCAGCGGCGCAACAGCATGATCTCGCTCGCCAAACGCGCGCTGGGCGAGAATCTGATCGTGCCGCATTATCAGCCCAAGGTGGAGCTCACCTCGGGCAAGGTCGCCGGCTTCGAGGCGCTGCTGCGCTGGCGGCATCCGCGAAACGGCCTGCAGATGCCCGACAGCATCAAGGCGGCCTTCGAGGATCCGAACCTCGCCGCCGAGATCAGCGACCGGATGATCGACGGCGTGCTGGCCGACGTGCGGAAGTGGCTCAGCGCCGATGTCGATTTCGGCCATGTCGCGATTAACTCGGCCGCCGCCGAATTCCGGCGCGGCCACTTCGCCGAGCGGCTGCTCGAGCGGATGGACAAGGCGGACATTCCCCGCCGCTGTATCCAGCTCGAGGTGACCGAGACCGTCTTCCTTGGCCGCGGCGCCGAATATGTAGAGCGCGCGCTCCAGACGCTGAGCGCGGCCGGCGTCGCCATAGCGCTCGACGATTTCGGCACCGGCTTCGCCTCCTTGTCGCACCTGAAGCAGTTCCCGGTGCACATCATCAAGATCGACCGTTCGTTCGTGCGCGACCTCCAGCTCGACGGCGGCGACGGCGCTATCGTCGATGCGGTAGTCAGCCTCGGCAAGAGTCTCCGCATCGACGTGGTCGCCGAAGGCATTGAGACGCAGGCCCAGCACGACACATTGCTGGCGCTCGGCTGCCGCTACGGCCAGGGCTTCCTCTACGGCAAGGCGGAGCCGGCGGGTCTAGTCGAAGCCATGCTCAAGGGAGGCGCACCGGCCGCGACTCGCGCTCTATCTTGACTTTTTGCGCCGCAGCATCTATCTGCCCGCTCAGCGAAGCATCATCGCAGCGTGAACGGCCCCACGGGCCCGGCTCTGCTTCGTCGATTTCCCAGGCTTTCCCTTTTCACGCGGGTCGGCAGTAACCGCCGCGTTTCCGCGCGCCATTCTGGCAGCGCGGCCCGCCGCATATTTGTGAGCTATACATGTCCTTTGAAAACCTGGGGCTTTCTCAGCCCATCCTCCAGGCGCTCGCGCTGAAGGAATATTCCACCTCCACGCCGATCCAGGAGCAGGCGATCCCGATCCTGCTCAAGGGCCGCGACCTGCTCGGCATCGCGCAGACCGGCACCGGCAAGACGGCTGCCTTCATGCTGCCGTCGATCGACCGCCTGACCCAGTCGGACAAGCGGCCGCAGCCGCGCACATGCCGGATGCTGGTGCTGGCGCCGACCCGCGAGCTCGCCTCGCAGATCGCCGAGAGCGCCCGCGCTTACTCGCGCTTCAGCCATATGTCGGTGGCGACCGTGTTCGGCGGCACCTCGATCAACAAGAACCGCCAGGACGTCTCCCGCGGGGTCGACGTGCTCGTCGCCACCCCCGGCCGCCTGATCGATCTGATCGAGCAGGGCGCGCTGAGCCTCAAGGCGGTCGAGATCCTGGTGCTGGATGAGGCCGACCAGATGCTCGACCTCGGCTTCATCCATGCGCTGAAGCAGATCGTGAAGATGCTGCCGTCCAGGCGCCAGACCCTGTTCTTCTCGGCGACCATGCCGAAGGCGATCCGGGAGTTGGCCGACCGCTTCCTCACCGACCCGGCCGAAGTCTCGGTCGCCCCGGCGGCCACGACGGCCGAGCGCGTCGATCAATATGTGACATTCGTGACGCAGCCCGAGAAGCAGGCCCTGCTCACCATGATGCTGCGCGCCGGCTTTTCCGAGCGCGGCAACATGGACCGGGTGTTGATCTTCACCCGCACCAAGCATGGCGCCGACCGGGTCGTGAAGCTGCTCGCCGGCAACGGCATCGTCGCCAACGCGATCCACGGCAACAAGAGCCAGCCTCAGCGTGAGCGCGCACTGGCCGAGTTCAAGTCCGGCAAGGCCAAGATCCTGGTTGCGACCGACATCGCCGCGCGCGGCATCGACGTCTCCGGCGTCAGCCACGTCATCAACTTTGAGTTGCCCAATGTCGCCGAGCAATATGTCCACCGCATCGGCCGCACCGCGCGCGCCGGCGCCGCGGGCGTGGCGATCGCTTACTGTGCGGAGGACGAACGCGCCTATCTCAAGGGCATCGAGAAGCTCACCAAGCAGCGCATCGAAGTGGTGCCGCTGCCGGAGAATTTCGTCAACGAAGCGAACCGCATCAAGTCCACCCGGGCCGCGCCGACGACGCCGGAACGGGCGGAGCGCGCTCCCGAGGACCGCAACCGCGTCCGCCGTCCCAAGAGCCGCCGTCCGAATTTCGGTTCGGCCGGTGCTCCGAAGACGAACCGGTCGCGGCGGCGGGCTTCGTCGCGCTGAATGACGGGTTGATCGAGCGGCGCTCCCCCGGGGCGCCGCTCAACGCCATGCGACCCCCGCCAATCGGGGACCGCTGGGATGATGATTCGTTGGGCCGGGCGCGCGCTCGCTGCGATCGCGCTGCTGCTTTTGTTCGGGATCGGCGGGATCTATGCCGCCTCGCAGGCGAAGCTCGCCGATGTTTCGGCGACGCAGCCGGAGCGGCTCGGCCGTCCGACACCGCAGCAATTGGCCGACGCGCCGCGCCAGGCCCGCATCCTTGGCTGCTATAGCTGTCACGGTGCCGGCCTCGGCGGCAAGATGATGGAGGATATCCCCAACGTCATCCGCGTCCATGCGCCGAACCTCACCGACGTCGCCGCCCGTGCCACCGACGAGCAGCTCGCCGCGGCGATCCGCCAGGGGATCGGCACGGACGGGCGCCCGCTCTTTGTCATGCCCTCACCGATGTATGCGCGCCTCAGCGATGGCGAGGTGGGCGCGCTGATCGCTCATATCCGATCGCTGCCGCGTACTTCCGGTCGCGCCGAGACGGTGTCTTTCGGCCCGGTCGGCCGTTTCGCGCTTGCGACGGGCAAGCTCCGCGCCGCGCCGGAAAAGGTCCAGGAGTTCCGGAGCCAGGCGCCGCTCGCGCTCGGCGCCGGGCACGAGGCGGGACGGCGGCTGACCGCGATCAACTGCTCGGAATGCCACGGCCCGGCTCTGTTCGGCGCGACCATGGAGGACGGCAACGTCACGCCCGACCTTCGCATCGCGAGCGGCTACGACCTTGCCCAGTTCACCACCCTGATGCGCACCGGCAAGGCGCCGCACGGCCGCGACCTCGGCCTCATGGCCTATGTCGCCCGCAACGATTTCAGCCACTATACCGACGGCGAGCTGGCTGCGATCCACCGCTATCTCTCGGCGCGGGCGGACAAGCTGGGCAGCTGATTCCAGTTTGACGCTTCCTCGCCGCCGGCCTTACGCTAGAGCGAGGCCATGCGTCTCCTGTTCATCGGCTTCGCCTTGGCGCAGCCCGCTCCCCCCGAAGAAATCGTCGTCACCGGCCGTGGGCTGGAGCGCGCCCAGGGCGAGGATGTCTACGATACCGTCCTGATCGGCCGTGAGCGGCTGACCGGCTCCGCCTCCGGGCGGCTGGACGAGATCCTGAAGGAGGTGCCCGGCTTCCAGCTCTTCCGGCGCTCCGACGCGCGCTCCGCCAATCCGACCAGCCAGGGCGCGACGCTCCGCGCGCTGGGCGGCAATGCGTCGAGCCGGGCCTTGCTCATCCTGGACGGCGTGCCGCAGACGGACCCGTTCGGCGGCTGGATCAACTGGCCGGCCTATGATCCCGAACGGCTCGGCCAGGTGCGGGTGGTGCGCGGCGGCGGCAGCGGGGCCGGCGGTCCCGGCGCGCTTGCCGGCACGATTGAGCTGGTCAGCGCCGATCCCGACGACCTCAGCGGCGTCGGCGGCAACATCTTCTACGGCAGCCGCGACAGCCTCGACGCGCGGCTCGGCGCCGGCGTGGCCCTCGGCAGCGGCTTCGCCAGCATCTCCGCCAGTTACGGCCGCGGCGACGGCTTCGTTCCCGTAATCGCGCGTCAACGAGGACCCGTCGACCGTCCCTCTCCCTACGAGCATGGCAGCCTTTCGCTCCGCGGGGTCGCGCCGCTCGCGCCTGGTACCGAGCTGCAGGCCAACGCCCTCCTTTTCACCGACGAGCGGGAGCGGGGCACTGCCTTCACCGACAACAGCACGCGCGGCGCGGACGCGTCGCTCCGGCTGGTCGGAAGTCGCTGGGAGGCGCTCGCCTACGTCCAGACCCGCGATTACTATAACAGCTTCGCGAGCGTGAACGCGGACAGGACCAGCGTCACCCAGGCGTCCGAGCAATATAACGTGCCGTCGACCGGCCTCGGTGCCCGTGCCGAGGTGCGGCCCCAGCTCGGCGCGATCGAGCTCCGCCTCGGCGCCGACTGGCGCGAGACCGAGGGCGAGACGAAGGAGCGCTATCAGTTCGTGAATGGCGCGGGCACCAGGCGGCGTCTCGCCGGCGGCCGCACGCGCACCCTCGGCGGCTTTGCCGAGGCTGCGTGGGAGAACGGCCCGGTGACCCTGACCGGCGGCGGCCGGATCGACCGCTGGCGTATCCTCGACGGCTTCCTCGACGAGCGCGTGATCGCCTCCGGAGCAACGCTCAACGACGTAAGCTTCGCCGACCGCTCCGGCTGGGAGCCGACCGCCCGCGCCGGCATCGCCTGGCGTCCGGCCCGCGCGGTGACGCTGCGGGCTGCCGGCTATCTCGGATGGCGGCTGCCCACCCTCAACGAGCTCTACCGCCCCTTCCGCGTCGGCCCAGACGCCACTGCCGCCAATGCCGAACTCGCGCCGGAGCGGCTGAAGGGGGTCGAGGCCGGCCTGGAATATCGCCCCCTCTCCACGGCCCGCGTCGGCATCACCGTCTTCGCCAACCGCCTCGAAGATGCGATCGCCAACGTAACCCTCGGCCGCGGCCCGGGCACCTTCCCCGGCGTCGGCTTCGTCGGTGGCGGCGGCGAATATCGCCAGCGGCAGAATCTCGAGGCAGTGGAGTCCGTCGGCATCGAGCTCGACGGCCGCCTCGACCTCGGCGCCTGGTCGCTGAGCGGCGGCTACAGCTTCGCGGACGCGGAGGTGCGCGCAAGCGGTCCCGCTCTGCCCCTCAACGGCCTCAGGCCCGCCCAGACCCCCAGGCACACCCTCGCGGGCACCGTCGCCTGGCGCTCGCTGGGCGGCGTCCGCGCCAGCGGGACGCTGCGCTACGCCGGCGCCCAATATGAGGACGACCTCAACCAGGACCTCCTTCCGGACGCGCTGACCCTCGATGCGGCCGCCTCGATGCCGCTGAACGACAGACTGAGCCTCGAAGCGCGCGGCGAGAACCTGACCGGCACCCGCGTCGTCGCTGCCATCTCCGGCAATGGCCTGATCGAACGAGCGACGCCGCGCACGCTCTGGCTCGGCCTGCGTCTCCGTACCGACTGAACGCCGGCTAGCGCGCCGCGCGCTCCCTCCACCTGGCGCCGTTCTCGAGCAGCCAGTGGGCGAGCGCATCCCCGGCCATCGGCATGGCGATCAGTTCGCCCTGCGCAAGATCGCAGCCGTAGCGGGCGAGGAGGTCGAACTCCGCCTCGCTCGCTACCCCTTCGGCGGTGACGCTCATGCCGAGGCCGTGGGCGAGATCGATGATCGAGTGGATGATCAGCGCGGAATCAGCCGAGCGCGTGCTGTCGGTCACGAACCATTTGTCGATCTTGAGTTCGTTGAAGGGCAATTGCCTGAGCTGCAGCAGCGACGAATATCCGGTGCCGAAATCGTCGATCGCGGCGCGGATGCCTTTGATGCGAAGGCGCGTCAGCGTGTCCATCAGGTGGACGACATGCTGGGTCGCCCCCTCGGTGAGCTCCAGCGTCACATGCTCGGCCGGCACCCCCGCCTCGACGCACAGGCGCTCCAGCCGGTCAGGAAATTCGAGATCGCCCAGCAAAGTCGGCGAGATGTTGTAGGCGATGTCGAGGACGATCCCCTGCTCCCGCCAGACGAGCCACTGCCGGAGCGCGGCCCTGAGCCCCGCCTCCGTAATCGCGCCGATCAACCCGCGTTCTTCGGCCAGCGGGATGAAGACGGACGGGCTCTGGGGGCCGCGCTCGCCGTCGGTCCAGCGCGCCAGCGCCTCGACACCCACCACACGACCGCTCCTGAACTCGAGCTTGGGCTGGTAGGCGAGGCCGATCGCGTCGTCGCGGATCGCGCGCCTCAGTGCCGCTTCAAGGTCATCCGCCATGTCAGGCCCGGGCGCGCAGGTCCTGGAGCAGCGCTTCCAGCGCATCCAGCCGCACCGGCTTCTCGACCGACCCCGCCATGCTGAGGCCGAGCGCCTCGCCCAGCCGCTCGGCCGTCTCGACCACGCGCCGGTCGAAGCCGCTGACGATCAGGATCGGGGCCTTGCAGCCCGCGTCGGCCAGGAAGCGCAGCAGCTCCACGCCGTCCACACGCGGCATGCCGAGGTCGATCGCGATCAGGTCCGCGCCCGCCACTTCGAAATGCCGCTTGAAGCTGTCGGCGTCGCTGGTCGCCGTAGCCGCATATCCCGCCGTCTTGGCCGCATGGGCGAGCAGCCGCGCCAGCTCGGGCTCGTCGTCGATGAGGAGCATCGTGCGCAGTTTGCTGATCCTTCGGCCGCTCAGGCGCTCTCTTGCGCCCGCTTTGGCGGCGGGTCCAGCGTCTAACGTGGTTACGGCTGGGCCAGCCCTCAGGCGGTGGCGGAGGAGCGGCGGATGTCGACGGGGTTGAAAAAGGCGGCGCCCATTTGTCCCTCGTGGCACCAGGCGACCTTGGCACGAACCAGGCCGATGTCGGGCAGGTCGATCGAAACGAAGTCGCCCCGCGTCAGCGCCACCTCGCAGCGAGCGCAGAAGCCGCCAAACGATAGGTTGGTGAGCTGCACCTCGACCTGGCGGAAGCCGCCGTGGCGCAGGCGCGTTGGGAGGTCGACGTCGACGCGCCGCGAAGCGCGCTTGACATGACTGGCCTGCCTCGACTGCACCCCGGATCACCCCTGTAGAAGCCCGTTCTCCATCATCGCTCGGGCTGCTTGAGAAACCGTTAAGCCTGCGGGAAACCGCAGGTCGAAGGTGGAAGAATCGGTAATTTGCGGCTTGACCGCTCGCCGAGTTTCGCGAATGTGGAGCCTGATGACTGCACACGCCTCCCTGTCGATCCTGGCTGCTCCGGCGGCGGACGCGGCGCGTGCATGGCGTTGGTGGCGCAATGCGACTCCGGCGGCGGCAGCCCTGCATCGATGGTGAAGCTGACTTTCTAAGTCACGACCCAAGACAGGCCCGCCCTTCCGGCGGGCCTTTTTTTTCGCGCTCTCACCAGGACCTGCATCATGTATCTCAACCACGATTTCGCCGAACCGCTTGCTCTCGACACCCGCCCGGAGATCCTTCCGGAGGAGGCGCTCGCCAAGCTTTACGAGGGCCGCTCGCTCACCGCCGACGAGGCCCAGCGCCTGTTCGAAGAACTGGTTGCCGGACGCCTCGGCGAACCGGCCATCGCCGCCATGCTGGTCGCGCTCCGTCTCAAGGGCGAAACCGCGGACGAGATGATCGGCGCGGCCCGCGCCCTTCGCGCCGCTGACGAGCCGTTCGAACGACCCTCTTATTTGTTCGCCGACAGCTGCGGTACCGGCGGCGACGGATCGGGCTCGATCAACGTTTCGACCGCAGTCGCCTTCGTCGCCGCCGCCTGCGGGCTGCCGGTCGCCAAGCACGGCAATCGCTCCGTCACCTCGCGCTGCGGCTCGGCCGACGTGCTCGAGCATCTCGGCGCGAAGCTTGACGTGTCGGCCAAGGTATCGCGGGAGGCGCTCGATCGCACCGGCGTGTGCTTCCTGTTCGCCCCCCGCTACCATCCCGGCCTCCGCCATGCCGGTCCGGTACGCCGGGCGCTTAAGGTGCGGACGATCATGAACATGCTGGGCCCCTGCGTGAACCCGGCCGAGCCGCAGGTGCAGCTGCTGGGCGTGGCCGATCCGAAGATGCTGCAGCCGGTCGCCCGCACCCTCGCGGCGCTCGGCACCAAGAGTGCGCTCGTGGTGCACGGCGCCGGATTGGACGAAGTGGCGCTGCACGCCGAGACGCAGGCTGTGCGGGTGACCGAGGGCAGGCTCGAGCGCCTGACCATCACGCCGGAGGATGCGGGCCTCGCGCGCGCCTCGGTGAACGCGCTGAAGGGCGGGAGTCCGGAGGAGAATGCCGAGCGCTTCAAGGCCCTGCTGATGGGTTATGCCCCCCGTGCCGAAGCCGACACCGTTGCCCTCAACACCGGCGCCCTGCTGATGACCACCGGCATCTGCCGCTCGCTGAAGGAGGGCGTCGACCTTGCCCAGCAGGCGATCGCGTCGGGCGCAGCTTATGGCCGCCTCAAGGCGTTCGTGGATGCGACCCATGCGTGAGATTGGCGGCATCCTCGGCGAGATCGTGGCGCGCAAGCGCCTCGACGTCGCCGCGCGTCTGGACGGGATCACGATCGAGGAGCTGCGCGCGCAGGTGAAGCCAACGCAGCGCAGCCTCCGCGCCGCCCTTGCCCGGCCCGGCGCCCGCTTCGTCATGGAGGTGAAGCGCGTCTCCCCATCCGAAGGCACGCTGCGCGAGGCGGCCGATCCCGCCGCGCTTGCCCGCGCCTATCGGGGCGCCGCCGATGCGATCAGCGTGCTGACTGACGGTCCCTATTTTGGCGGCTCCTTCAAGGACCTGGAGGCGGTGCGCGCCGCCTTCGAGGGACCGATCCTCGCCAAGGATTTCGTCGTCGACCCGCGCCAGGTGCCGGAAGCGCGCCGCCACGGCGCCGATGCCGTGCTCGTCATGCTGTCGGTGCTCGACGACGCCGAGGCGCGCGAGATTATCGAGGAAGCGCGCCGGCTCGGCATGGATGCGCTGGTCGAGGCACATGATGAGGAGGAGGTGCGCCGTGCCGTCGCGCTGGGCGCTCCGATCATCGGCATCAACAATCGCGAGCTCAAGACACTCAAGGTGGACCTCGCCGTAACCGAAAGGCTCGCCGGCCTCATTCCGTCGGACCGGCTGGTGGTGGCTGAATCCGGCATATCGAACCGCGCCGATGTCGAGCGGCTCAGCGCTCATGCCGACGCCTTCCTGGTCGGCTCCGCCCTGATGCGGGCCGACAATCCCGCCGAAGCGGCGCGTGCGCTCGCCTTCGGCAGGGTCAAGGTTTGCGGCCTCACCGACCGGCACGATCTTGAGCTCGCCGCCGAGATGGGCGCCAGCTACGCTGGGCTCATCATGGTCCCGAACACGCCGCGGGCGGTGACGCTCGCCGAGGCGAAGGAGATCGCCGTGGCGAGCCAAGGACTCGCCATTCGCCTCGTCGGCGTCTTTCGCAACGCGCCAGTCCCCGAGGTGGTCGACGCTGCCCGCTCCCTCCAACTCGCCGCCGTCCAGCTGCACGGACAGGAAGACAGAGCCTATATAGCCACGCTGCGCACGCTCCTGCCCGAGGCTTGCGAAGTGTGGGCGGTGGGCGCCGTCGGCCCGAACCTCCCGCAACCGCGCGTGGGGGCCGACCGCACCATCTTCGACACGGCAGTCGGCGGACAGTCGGGCGGCACCGGCCGCTGCTTCGACTGGTCGCGCCTCGAAGGGCGACAGGATCTCGCCACCGCCCTCCTCGCCGGCGGCCTCAAGCCTGCCAATGCCCGCGCCGCGTCCGGCGTCGGCGCCTTCGCGATCGACGTCAGCTCCGGCGTTGAAATGGCCCCGGGGCGCAAGGATGCCGGCAAGCTCCATGCCTTCTTCGAAGCGCTTCGTCCGCCGGTGCGCCGGGAGATCGCCGCTTGCTGATGTCCGGCCGCTTCGGCGCCTATGGCGGCGCCTATGTTCCCGAAATCCTGATGCCCGCGCTGGAGGAGTTGGAAGCGGCCTTCCTCGCGGCACAGGAGGATGAGGCCTTTCAGACCGAATTATCCGATCTCCTGCATAAATATGCAGGAAGACCGACGCCGCTCACCCGCTGCCGCAACCTCGGTAGCGACAAGGCTCGCATTTACCTGAAGCGCGAGGATCTGCTTCACGGCGGCGCACACAAGACCAATCAGGTCCTCGGCCAGGCCTTGCTCGCCAAGCGGATGGGCAAGACCCGCCTGATCGCCGAGACTGGCGCCGGCCAGCACGGCGTCGCCACCGCGATCGTCGGCGCCCTCTTCGGCCTCGAGACCCGCATCTACATGGGCGCGCACGACGTCGAGCGGCAGGCGCTCAATGTTTTCCGAATGCGTTTGATGGGAGCCGAGGTGGTGCCGGTGGAGAGCGGCGGCCGCACTCTCAAGGACGCCGTCAACGAGGCTTTACGCGACTGGACCGCGAGCTTCGCCGACACCCACTATCTGCTCGGCACGGTCGCCGGTCCCCACCCTTTCCCGCTGATGGTGCGCGAGTATCAGCGTGTGATCGGCAAGGAAGCCCGCGCCCAGATTTTGGAGGAGGAAGGGCGCCTCCCCGACGCCGTGATCGCCTGTGTCGGCGGCGGCTCCAACGCGATGGGCGCCTTCGCCGATTTCGTCGATGACGCCGCGGTGCGGCTGATCGGCGTCGAAGCGGCCGGCCGCGGGATCGACGGCATCGAGCATGGCGCGACCTTGCTTCGCGGCCGCCCTGGCGTGTTGCACGGCGCGGAGACCTATCTGCTCCACGACGAGGACGGGCAGATTGCCGACACCTGGTCCGTCTCGGCCGGCCTCGACTACCCTGCCGTCGGCCCAGAGCATGCATTCCTCAAGGACAGCGGCCGCGC
The DNA here is from genome assembly GCF_059502505.1 of Allosphingosinicella sp. Taxonomy (NCBI): domain Bacteria; kingdom Pseudomonadati; phylum Pseudomonadota; class Alphaproteobacteria; order Sphingomonadales; family Sphingomicrobiaceae; genus Allosphingosinicella; species Allosphingosinicella sp. The sequence goes on along the minus strand of NZ_JCACEU010000014.1, from coordinate 526,418 downwards.
CGAATATGTCGGCTGCACCGATCGTGACGCGCTCGACGCGTTCCAGCTCCTTGCCCGCAGCGAAGGCATCCTCTGCGCCTTCGAGTCCGCCCACGCCCTCGCCCATGCCCTCAAGCTGGCCGCCGAGGCGCAGGAGGAGACGGTGCTGGTCGTCAATCTCTCCGGCCGCGGCGACAAGGACGTGGCTCAGGCGCAGGAACTGCTGGCGCCCTCCGCATGACCGGCCGCTATTCCAGCATGTTCGCCCGGCTTGGCAACCAGGGCGCATTCGGTGCCTTCGTGATGCTCGGCGATCCCGACCTAGAAACCAGCGCCGCCATCCTGGACGCGCTGGTCGAGGGCGGCGCCGACATGGTGGAGGTCGGCATCCCCTTCTCCGATCCGGTCGCCGACGGCCCCACCATCCAGGCCGCCGCCGATCGCGCGCTCCGGCGGGGAGTGACCCCGGCTGCCTGTCTCGAGCTCCTGACTGGCTTCCGCGAACGCCACGCCCAGGTGCCGGTCGGCGTCCTCACCTATGCCAATATCGTCCTCGCCCGCGGCCGTGACGCTTTTTACCGGGCCGCAGCCGAGGCGGGCGTCGACAGCGTCCTCGTCGCCGACGTGCCGGTGATGGAGGCGGAGCCCTTCGCCGCAGCCGCCCGCGAGCATGGCATCGCTCCGGTGCTGATTGCCGCCCCCAACACCCCCCGCGCGACGCTCAAGCGGGTGGCGGAGCTCGGCGGCGGCTACACCTATTGCATGGCACGGGCCGGCGTGACGGGCGCCGAGAAGGAGATGGAGCTCGACCACGCCGACCTCTTCGGAGCCTTGGCGGACCATGGCGCCCCGCCGCCGGTGCTCGGCTTCGGCATCTCGACGCCTGCGCATGTCCGCTCGGCGCTCGACGCAGGCGCGGCGGGCGTGATCTCCGGCTCCGCCATCGTCAGGATCGTGGAGTCCGAGGCCGATCCCCTGCCACATCTGCGCCGCTTCGTCGGCGAGATGAAGGCCGCTACCCGGCGCGCGGCAGGCTGATCTCGAACAGCGCGCCCCGCTCCGCGGGACGGCTGACGATCGTCGCACCCACGGAAGCGAGCAGGGAGCGCGCGATCGAAAGCCCGAGCCCGGACCCGCCTTCCGCACGGCGGCCGGTGTGGAAAGGCTCGAAGATCCGGTCATGCTCCGAAGCGACTACACCCGGGCCGTCGTCGGATACGCAGAGGAGCACCCTCTCGCCCGCCTCCCGCGCGAGGATGCGCACCTCTCGCGCTCCTGCCTGCTGGCTGTTCTCCACCAGGGTCTCGACGACCGCCTCGATCAATTCAGGCGGAGCGGCCACCGGGGGTGCGTCCACCTCCGCCTGAACGGCGAGGCTTTGGCCCCGGTGCGCGTCGGCGACTTCAGCGATCGGCTCCGCGAGCGTCGTGCGGGCATTCTCGGCCGCCACCGCCATGTCGGCGCGCGCCTGGGCCAGTAGACGCTCCAGCAGATGCGACAGCCGGTCGGCGTCAGCGGTGGCATTGGCGATGAAGCGCTGCCTTTCCTCCTCGCTCATCGACGCGCCATGATCGCCGATCAGTTCCAGCGCGCCGCGTATGCCTGCGATCGGGGTCTTGAACTCGTGGCTCACCGCCGCCGCAAAGTCCTTGAGATAGCGGGAGCGCCGCTCGATCCGCTCGGCCATGGCGGCGAAATTCTCGTAGAGCGCGCGAATTTCGATCGCGGCGGTCGGCGGCGGCTCCGGCACCGTCACGCGCCCGCGCGCCACATTCTCGGTCGCCTCGCTAAGCGCCTCGATCGGCCGTGAGATGCCACGCGAAAGGAGCCCGGCCAGCAGCAGCAGGATCGTGAATATGCCGGCGATGCCGATCGCGATCTTGCCCCGGTCCTGATACATGCCGAGGAACAAGCCGCGGGGGCTCCGCGAGAGGAGCAGCACGCCGATCACCTCGCCGCCCGACCGGATCGGCCGCGCATGATGGACCCGGATCGCCGAGGCGCGGCTCAGCGCCTCGAGCGCATAGCGCGGCTCATAGCCTCCGCGCCGCCGCAACACGGTCTGAGTCTCACCCCGCAGCGCCCGCTGCACTTCCGGCAGATGCGCGTAGCTCCGTCCCACATCTTCGCGCCCGAGCACCACGACCCCGTTGCGGTCGAGCAAACGCACCGCCGCAAGCGTCGTGCGCGCGGTGTCCCGCACTATCGGCCGCACCGCCGCGGCCGCCGCCGCAGCGCGTGGGTCCGTCGCAGTCGGAGTCGGCCGCGGATCCGGCTGCACCGGCAGGATCGGCATCTCGTTCAAATCAATCGTTGGCCGCTCGGGCTCGTATCGCGCGCGCTCCCCATTTTCCGTCGCGCCGCCCGGCCAGAAGGAGCGATAGGCGCCGGCCAGCGCCGCGCCCTGGGCGATCAGCTCCGCTTCGGTCTGCTGGACGAGCGTATTCTCGTAAACGCGCAGGAACACCGCGCTAATCCCCGGCAGCGCCGCAACGAACAACAAAGTGGCGAACAGGATCGCCCGCAACCGCAGCGCCGGCCAGTAGCGTTTCAGCAGCTCCTTGCCGGAACGGATCAAGCGGCCTGGCCGCCGATGCAGGACCCGATCCTATATCCGACACCCGCCCGCGTCTCGATCAGGTCGGTGCCGCCGACGCCCGAGAACTTGGCCCGGAGGTTGCGGATATGACTGTCGATCGTCCGGTCGGTGATGGCGAAACCGGGTCCGTGCAGCCGATCGATGATGGTGTCGCGGGTGAATACGCGCGACGGCAGGCTGGCCAGCAGGAGCAGCAGCTGGAACTCGGTGACGGTGACGGTGACCGGCTCGCCCGCCCAGCGCGCTTCCCAGCCTTCGGGATCGAGCCTCAGCTTGCCATGCGATACCGGCTGCTTGCAGCCGGCCCGTTCGAGCGCCCGCCCGCCGCGCTTCAGAATTGCGCTGACCCGGGCGACGACCTCGCGCGGGCTGAACGGCTTCACGACATAATCGTCGCCGCCGAGCTCCAGCCCGACCACCCGGTCCACCTCATCGTCGCGTGAGGAGAGAAACAGGATCGGCAGGTCACCGGTTGCTCGCAAGCGCCGGCACACCTCCAGCCCGTCCATGCGTGGCATGTTGATGTCGAGCACGACCAAGTCGGGCTTCTTGGCGCCGATCGCCGCCAGCGCCGCCTCCCCGTCGCCCACTTCTGAGGTCTCCATGCCCGCCTTGCCGAGCGCGAAGCTCAGCACCTGGCGGATATGCGGGTCGTCGTCGACGATCAGGATCTTGTGGCTCATCGCGTACATGTCTGTCACCGCGGCTCGGCCGGTGTCAAAGGCGGCGGCGCGGGCGCTACCGTCGAGACGGTGTCGAAGTCGGTCCGGGGCACCGTGCCGTCGCAGTTGCGATAGGGGGCGACGAAACGCGGCAACCTGCGCTCCGCGACCGCCTCTCTCGCCGCCACCAGCCGCCGCGCGCCCCTCCAGGTCCACCCACCGCGCGCATCCTGCTGCGCCGCGAGCCGGTCCATCTGATAGTTGCGCAGCCAGCTGACGCGCGAGCGGAGATGGTCGGGAAGCGGCCGGCTCTCCAATTCGATGAGCGGGATCAGCGAGGACGGGCCCATCTGGAAGAGGTAGCAAAGATCGAGGCCGGCGCCGGTGCCGCCCACCTCCCGCGCATGGCGCACATTCCAGCCGGCGGCGATGCGGTCATAATCCACCGGGATCGAGACGAGCAGGACGGAAGCGGCGGCAGCGAGATTGGCATTGAGCAGCCACACCCCGGTCCGCCCCTTCCAGATGCGGATGCAGATGAGGATGAGCCCGACCGCCACCAAAGCCATCCACACCAGGGCCTGGATGCGCAGCTCGGTCAGCGAATAGGCCTCTATATAGTCGATCGTCCGCAGCATGGTGGACGCGACCAGGAAGACGTTCTGCCCGATCCAGACATAGACGAGCCGGCGGACGTCACGGCTCGCCGCCGTGGCGGAGCCGGGCTGGAGCGTCACCAGCACGAAGAGACCGGCCAGCAAAGCCGTCGCGATCAGCGGGTAGGCGCCGCGATGCGCATATTCGGCGTGGCTCATCCCCTCCGGCAGCGCCCCGCCGCTCCACAGGAAGGCGAGGTCGAGCGCGTTCTGGACGGCGAAGATCAGGTTGAATGCAAGAAGTGACAGGGTGACCGACGCGAGGCTGACCCCCGGCAGCCTCAGCGCCGGTTCGACGCGCGCCGGCTCACTCAGCCACAGCCGGGGCCGCAGCACGCGCCAGACCAGCATCAGGATGAGCAGCCAGAAGAAGAGCCGGACGACAGAGATCCGCTCGCCGAACCGCAGATCGATGCTGCCCAGCGCCTCCCCGATCAGCGGGTTCGCCTGCGCAAACAGGGCGATGAAGGTGATGCTGCCGACGAGCGGCAGAATGAGCATTGGCAGATGCTCTGAAATCTTGAACCCGTCCGACGAATGCCGCCCCACCCGCCTCAGCCGCCGCAGATCCGCGAATGGCCGGAATGGCGTCGCGGCCGTGTGGATGACGAGGCGCATCGCCCAGGTCCAGCCGCTGCCGAAGCCAACGGCGCGCGGCAGCAGCACCGCGAAGTTGATCGATGTCCAGAACAGCAAGAGCGCGAGCGGCCCCGGATCCTCGATCATCACGGCCGCGCAGTAGAGCCCGACGATCAGCGCGAGGCGGCTGCGCCGGATATCGGCGCGGACGGCAAGCACCGACAGCAGCAACACCGTCGCAAAGATGCCGAGCGTCGCCCCGACAGCCTCGGCCCGGTAGAAAAGCCGGTCCGCCACCGCGATCAAGGCCGCGGCGGCGAGGATCTTGATGAGGAAGGTGAACCGCGCCGGCACGGCCTGCCGTCGCAATATGGGAAGGGCCGCTTCCATCCGATTTCTCCTGTTGCCGGCCCGCTTGTCGCAGGCGCGGCTGGAGCGGCGATGAGCGGCTTATGGCGAGCGCGGGTTCTTCCCGTGCAGAAACGGTGCAGAGGCTAGAGCACGGCCCTGAGCTTGGACCAGGCCACCTGCTTTTCGGCGAAGGGCATCGTATAGGCCGGGCTGCTCGACGGCAGCTGGATCAGCTGCAGCGCCGTGTCGTCAAGAGCCTTGCGCCCAACCGCCGCGGACTTCCCGCCGTTGAAGGCGAAAGCCCGCAGCTCAGGCAGGCGCGCCGCCAGGTCAGGCAACGCATTGGCCGAATGATCGCGGATGGCACCATCGAGGCTCCCCTCACGCTTGGCCGATGCCACCGTGTCCCAAAGGCCGATGCGCGCGCCCAACAGCGTCTGCAGCCGCCCGTCATAATCGAGTGGCACCAGATCGATGTCGACGACGCCGCTCATCAACGCCCAGAACTGGTTGCGGGGATTGGCATAATATCGCCCCCGCGCGAGCGACTCCTCGCCGGGCAAGCTCCCGAGCACGATCAGCCGCGTGCGCGCATCCACAACAGGCGGAAAGGACCGCTTCAGCAGGTCCCCGGCCGGCAGCCCCTTGGGCTCAGTGGTTGTCGTGGCCTTTATGTTCGGCCTTCTCATGCTTCTCGCAGCAGGCCGGCCGCGTTCCGTCCTTACCGGGCTTGCAGCAGTCCATCGGCGTGCCGTCCGCATTCTTATGTTCGCAGCAACCCTTCTTGCCGTGATCCATGCCCTTGTGCTCGCCATGCTCGGCATGGGCGGGCTCGGCTGCTTGCGCATGCGCGGCGGCGGGCAAGGCAAACATCAACGCAGCGGCTGCGATCAGGATCTTCATGCGGACCTCCCTACTCCATTCCACATTGGGCGCTCCCTGCCCTCAAGGCAAGTCGCCGCGCCGCGCCGCGCCCTCATGTAACTCTACGGTTGCATGATACAGGCGTGCCGACTATGAGCGGCCCATGGAGCTCGACCCACTGTTCCGCGCGCTAGCAGATCCGACGCGACGGCGCTTGGTGGAGGAATTGGCGGAGCGGGACGGCCAGACACTGTTCGAGCTGCACGTTCGGCTGATCAGCTGGCACGGTGCGAGCTTGTCCCGCCAGGCACTGACCAAGCACCTCCTGCTGATGGAAGAGGCAGGATTGGTCCGCACCGAGTGGCGGTGGCGAAGCAAGCACCATTTCCTGGAGCGAAAGCCGCTGCGGCAGCTCCGAGATTCATGGCTGGGCCCGCTCGCGGACCCGGCGAACCGAGAGGAGAGAATTGCCCATGAGGATCGTGCTGACGAGCGTGCTGGTCGATGACCAGGAGAAGGCGCTGCGCTTCTACCGGGACGTGCTCGGCTTCCAGCCGAAGGTCGACTTTCCACTGGGCGAGCATCGCTGGCTGACGCTCGTCTCGCCGGGCGATTTCGACGGCGTGCAACTGTTGCTGGAGCCGGATGCGCATCCGGCCGCCGGGCCGTGGAAAGCGGCGCTTGTCGCCGACGGCATTCCGGCGGCATCCTTCGCCGTCGAGGACATCGGCGCCGAGCACGATCGTTTGTCCACGCTCGGCGTCGCCTTCACCCAGCCGCCGGTCGCGATGGGCCCCGTCACCACAGCCGTGTTCGACGACACGTGCGGCAATCTCATTCAGATCGCGCAGCACCATTGAACTGGATGTGGGTGAAGCCGCTGCAGCGGCCGTGGTGGTGACCCCTACGGGAATCGAACCCGTGTTTCAGCCGTGAAAGGGCCGCGTCCTAACCGCTAGACGAAGGGGCCACAGCAGGCGCTGCAAGCGAAGGCGGCACTTAGGGGAGCCACGCATGAGGGTCAACACTCAGCACGCTTGCAGGAGCATGCCTGGGCGGCTTCTAGTCGGCCCAGGCGGCGTCTTCGAGGTGGAGTTCGGCGGAGGGGCGGTCGCCCCAGTCGTCGCGCTTGATGCGGCCGGCGATCCAGAGCTTGCGGTGGCTGGGCGCGGCCAGCATCGCCTGACCGAGCGCGCTGTCGGCCATGCGGAAGGCGATCGCCTTTATGCGGCGGCCGTCGTCGCCGCTGACGACGAGGCGCAGATGGCCGTTGCCGACCACGTCCGCCTTGACGATCCGCACCGGTCCCGCGGCGACCCGGGGCGCCGGCCATCCGGCGCCATAGGGGCCGCCCGCCTCCATCGCCTCGCACAGGTCAGGGCAGACGCCGCCCGGCGCCAGCACGGCATCGAGCAGCAAGGCCTTGCCGTCGCGGCCGCGCGCCACGTCCTCCGCCAGCCGCTCGTCGAGGAAATCGACGAGCGCGTCCAGCCGGTCGCGGGCGACGGTGAGTCCCGCCGCCATGGCATGGCCGCCGCCGGCGATGAGCAGTCCGCTGTCCTTGGCCGCGAGCACCGCCGCGCCGAGGTCGACGCCCGAAATCGAGCGGCCGGAGCCCTTGCCGATGCCATCGGCGCCGATCGCGATGACGATGGCGGGACGGCCGAGCTTCTCCTTGAGGCGGCCGGCGACGATGCCAATCACGCCCGGATGCCACCCCTCCCCTGAGGCGACCAGCACGGCGCGATTGCCCTGGCTGCGGCACATGAGCTCGGCCGCCTCGGCGACCATGGCCTCTATCGTGCGCCGCTCCTCGTTGAAGCGCTCGAGCTCGGCGGCGATGGCTTCGGCTTCGGCATGATCCTCGGTGGTGAGCAGGCGCACGCCGAGGTCCGACTTGCCGACGCGCCCGCCGGCATTGATCCGCGGCCCGAGCGCGAAACCGAGGTCGGTGCAGGTCGGCGCCCGCGTCAGCCGAGAGGCATCGATCAGGGCGGCGAGGCCGACATTTCGGCGCTGCGCCATCACCTTCAGCCCCTGCGTCACGAACGCCCGATTGAGGCCGCGCAGCTGGGCGACGTCGGCGACGGTGCCGAGCGCGACCAGGTCGAGCAGCTCGATCAGGCGCGGCTCGGCGCGGTTTGCGAAGAAGCTGCGTGCACGCAGCGTCCGGATCAGCGCCGCCCCGAGCAGGAAGCAGACGCCGACGGCCGCAAGATGCCCGTGCGCCGCGGCGTCGTCGGCCTCGTCGAGGCGGTTGGGATTGACTAGCGCGTGGGCGACCGGGAGCGCGGCGGCGCATTTATGATGATCGACCACGACCACGTCGACTTCCGCCGCACGCGCCATCTCCAGTGCCTCGAAAGCCATCGCGCCGCAATCGACCGTGACGATCAGCTTCGCACCGCCCTCGGCGATCCGCACCAGCGCCTCGCCGGAGGGGCCGTAGCCCTCCATCAGCCGGTCCGGGATATAGACTTGCGGGTCGCAGCCGAGATCGCGGAGCAGGCGCACCAGCAAGGCGGCGGAGGTGGCGCCGTCCACGTCATAATCGCCGAAGATGGTGACCGGTTCGCATGCCTCGACCGCGTCCGCGAGCCGGTTGGCGGCGGCATCCATGTCGCGGAAGATGGACGGATCGGGCATGAAGCCGCGGATCGTCGGCTCGCGATGCCGCTCCAGCTCCTCCCGCACAACCCCGCGGGCCATGAGCAGCTGGTCGATCAGATCGTCGGGCTGGAAGGCGGCGTCAGTCGCGTCCGCGGCGGCGCCGCGCCAGCGCCACGGCTGGCCCAGGATCGACCGTTCGACACCGCAGACATGGCTGGCGCTCATCAGCATCGCGGTAGCCTAGGGGAACAAGGGAGCCGCGTGAATCCGCAGCCCGAAAAAGATGTGGAAAAGCTTAGCGCTTCAGCTCGCATGCTCAAAGACGATGCGCCAAGCGCCGTCGACTTGCTCCCACAGCTGGGTCGAGACTCCCCCCATCAGCCTCCGGCCGTCGCGGTCAATCGACCAGCGCACGACGATCAGCCCGGTCTCCGGAGAGACCTCCCTGGCGAGCAGCACTTCCCCCGAATAGACACCCATCTGCTCGGGCCGCCCGGCATATTCGTCGCGCATCGCCTGAGCGAAGCCGGCAAAGCCCTGGCTCACGCCGGCCTTGTTGACCCAGATGATCTCAGGCGACTTCCAGTAGAAGTCGAGGGCGGCTTCGATGTCGCCCTTGTTCCAGGCGATGCGCTGCCTGACGAACCCCTCCTCCGCCTGTTCGGCGGGGCCCGCCAGCGCCGCGGCCGAGATCGTCAGGGCACAAAGAGCGGCACCGATCCGGCACCCAATCGACAGCAAATTCATGACGCCCTCCCGCCCGAAAGACTGTTACGGGAGCGGATCAGGAGTCAACGCTCGCTCAATGCCCGCCCGGCTCATTGCGATGCTCGCCACGCACCCAGCGCACCGTGCCGGAGCTGGCGCGCATGACGACGCTTTCAGTGGTCATGCAGTTCTTGCGGCGCTTGACGCCGTCCAGCAGGGACCCGTCGGTGACACCGGTCGCGGCGAAGATCACGTCGCCCTTGGCGAGGTCCGTCAGGTGATAGACGCGGTCGAGATCCTCGACGCCCCATTTGGCGGCGCGGGCGCGCTCGTCGTCGTTGCGGAACAGGAGACGGCCCTGGAACTGGCCGCCGACGCAGCGCAGCGCCGCGGCGGCGAGCACGCCCTCCGGCGCCCCGCCAGATCCCATATAGACGTCGATCGTCGTGTCCGGATTGGTCACCGCGATCACGCCCGCCACATCCCCATCCGGAATTAGCATGATGCCGCAGCCGAGCGCGCGGAGCTCGGCGATCATTTTCTCGTGCCGCGGTCGGTCGAGCACGCAGGCGATGATCTGGGAGGGATCGACGCCCTTGGCCTTGGCGATCGCGCGGATATTCTCGCTCGGCGACCGGTTGAGGTCGATCGTGCCTTCCGGATAGCCCGGGCCGATGGCGAGCTTGTCCATATAGACGTCGGGCGCATTGAGGAGACCGCCCTCCTCGGCGATGGCGAGCACGGCAAGCGCGTTCGGCCCTGCCTTGGCAGTAATGGTGGTGCCCTCCAGCGGATCGAGCGCGATGTCGATCCGGGGGCCGGTGCCCTGCGCACGCCCGACTTTTTCGCCGATGAACAGCATCGGTGCCTCGTCGCGCTCGCCTTCGCCGATGACGACCGTGCCGTCGAAATCGAGCTGGTTCAGCGCCTCGCGCATCGCCTCGACGGCGGCATGGTCGGCGGCCTTCTCGTTGCCGCGGCCGATCAGCCTGGAGGCCGCCACCGCCGCCGCTTCGGTCACGCGCACCATCTCCAGCACGAGGACGCGGTCGAGCGTGTGGCTTGCGGTCACCATGGTTTCTGTCATCCTGTTGAAATTGCCCGCGGGCCGGATAAGCGAGCGAGGTGACAATGTCGAGAATGGCCCTCGCCGTCCTGCTGGTGCTCGCACCGGCACCCGCCGCGGCCGGTCAGGCGGCGACGCAACCCGCCCGCACGGCCGAAGAGGCGATGGCCAATTACCGCGAGACGTTCGACTCGGTGCGCGAGCTCGACTGTCCGACGCCGGAGGATCCGGAAGAGATCGTCGTGTGCGGCAGGCCGAGCGATGCGCCGGATCCCAACCGCGCGCCGCTTCCGATCGGCCCGGAGCCGGGCACGCGCGTGGTCGGCGGCGTTCCGTCGGCCCTCGAGTCGATGAGCGCGGGCGGATGCATCAGCCGCTGCCCGCAGCCGGTGATGATCGACGTCTTCAAGGCCGCCAAGTTCATGAAGAACCTGGCTGAGCGCATCATCGAAGGCGACTGAGCTTGCCGCCCCTCGTCATGCAGAACTCGTCAGCATCCATTCCGCAGCCGCACTGCCGTCACCGATGCCGAGCTGATCGTTACCGCGACGGCCATCACGCCCAGTTCTTTTCTTTCGAAAGCCATGGCCTTGATCCTACAGCGTCTAATGTGCGCGGATTATGGTCCGGGGCCGATGTCTGCTTTGGGTGGAAATCGGACCTTCAGCCGGGATCAGGATGCCTTCGCTGCGGGCGGGAGCAGCTTCGCTTCGGTGCCCTTCAGGTCCGTATAGGCGCCACCATCACCGTCAGCTGTGAAGCGCACCGTGACTTCGATGGTGCGGCCGCACAGCTCAACCGGCCAGACCTCGCTCCACGAACCGGCGTAACGAACCCCATAGACGTCAGCACCGAGACCGGGCTCTTCCTTAGCGACGCGGGTGACGCCTAAGCTCGCGCCATTCGGGTCACACTCAAAGCCATTCCGCTTGGCGGTCGCGGTAGCCTGGAGGAGGGCGAGCGGCCAAGTGTCACTGATCAGCGATTCATTGGCGAGCGACAGCCCCCGATTGGTCCGGATTGTGGTGAGCGCCCCCGCGCTGTCCTCAGAGATGGTGTAACGCACAGGCATGGCGTCGCAGTTTGGGTGGCGGGCGGTGACGGTCCAGCCGTTCTTGAGCCGCCCGGCGAGGATGCCCTGGAAGACGAACTTAGCGCTGGTCGCTGGCACAACACTGTCGACGACGACGCTAGTCGGAACGCAGCCGCCCGAGCGCTTCTGCGCGGCCATCGCGGCCTCCATGACCTGCTCTTGAATTGTCGATGGGGTGGGCTGCGGCGCCGCCGCGTTCCAAGCCGTCAGCCGCTGGAGAATGAGCGGATGCTGCGCGTACCCGGTAGTCGTCGAGCTGGCTGCAAGAGCAGCGAGAAGCAAGAGGCGATGACGCGCGTACATGGGCTCATGTCTCGCATTGTAAACTCACGTCTGCAATGGGTGGAAAGTAGACGAGCCTCGCCTCATAAGTCGCCACCATGACCTGGTCGCCGCTCTTGATCGCTGCTGCTTGCGCGCTTGTCATCGCGGTAATAATCATCGCCCTCGTTGAACGATGGGACCAGCTCGCGCCGGTCCTCACACGCTGGGCTTGGATTCCCGAAGGAGCGCTCGCCGTGCTTCTCGGCCAGTCTGCACTGGATAGCCTCCTCAATGGTCGGCCAGGCTTCGACTTTCTCGCGGCGGGCTTGTCGGTGATGTTCCTTTGGTCCGCAGGTTTGCATTTCCACAGGTTGCGGAAGAGACGCTCGTCGTCGTTCGGCTTAGGCCGAACGTCCGCAAAGGGTGGAAAGCGGGCGTGCGTGTCGCGGAACAGCGAAATTTCCTGAGGCGCCTTGAACTCGTGGCAGCAGATAACGGAGGAGCGGATATGCTCAGAACGATCCTTGTCGCCTCGGCCCTCTACCTTGCCGGGGTCGGTGCGGGGCTGATGCTGTTCCCGCTGCAATTCGGTGTAGGGGCGGTCCCCGCCGACGCGTCGCCCGAGTTGGTAGCCTTGTTGCGCCTCCTCGGCGGTCCTTTTCTCGGCATAGCAGTCCTGAATTGGCTGTCGCGAAACGCTAAGCCTTCGGCGGCATTGCGGGCCGTCCTGATCGCCAATGTGGTAGGTTTCGGTGCTGTCGCGGCCAATGATGTCTGGGGCGTTGCAACCGGCGAGGCGCGGGAGATCGCGAAAGTATTTCTGGTCGTACACCTGCTGTTCGCGCTCGCCTTCGCCGTTGCAGCCAAAACCAGCTCGCGCCCGCAGGGCTAAAACGTTCGCAATAGGTCGTAAGCAGACCTCAGGCGAGGAGTCCGCGACGGGTGGAAAGCGGACACAAGTTCCGACAAGACTTGGATGGCTAAAGGGGATTAGCGCCAAACAAGTTCGCGACGACGATTGCCGGTCAGGCTGGCCTGAACTTCATCGCCAGGCCGTTCATGCAGTAGCGCAGGCCCGTCGGCTTCGGGCCGTCGTCGAAGACGTGGCCGATATGGCCGCCGCAGCGCCGGCAATGCACTTCGGTGCGGGTGAAGAAGAGCTTGTTGTCTTCGCGCGTGGCGATCGCATTGGGCAGCGGCTTCCAGAAGCTCGGCCAGCCGGTGCCGCTCTCGAACTTCGTCGCCGAGGAGTAGAGCGGCAGCCCGCAGCCGGCGCAGACATAGGTGCCCTTGCGCTTCTCCTTGTTGAGTGGACTGGAGCCCGCCCGTTCGGTATTCTCCTCGCGCAGCACCTCATATTGTTGGGGCGTCAGCCGCTTCCGCCATTCGGCGTCGCTCAGCATGATCTCGAACTTGCCCTCGGCCGCGTGCGATTCGCGTCCACCGGCGAAGAAGGCGACGCCGCCGAGCAGCCCCGCGCCGCCGGCACCGAGCAGAAAACGCCTGTTCATCTGCATGTTGGATCTCCCATCCCCACGTCCTGCGAGAGCCGGCCTGAACGGGAGCTGAGGCTCAGCTCGCCCGCATCGCCTTGATCAGGCCGCGCACGCTGTTCCCGATATAGAATTCCGCCGGCAGGCTTGCCAGCTTTACGTCCCGTTCGACTGCATCGCCCTGTTCGATCATCCGCGCCCGGAGGATGCCCGGGAGCAGCCCGCGCGATAAGGGCGGCGTGACGAACCTGCCGTCCTCCTCGACAAAGATGTGGGTGAAGCTGCCTTCGGTCAGGAACCCGTCCTCGTCGACGAAGATGGTCTCGAAGCAGCCGCTGCCGGCCCGCGCCTCGTCATAGAAGCCGCGGTCGCTGGTCTTATGAGCCAGGCGGAAATCGTCGGTGCGCACCGCGCGCTCCCGCACCGCCACAGCGACGGGCTCATCGGGCTCGGTCGGAATCGGACGCGCTTCCACCGCGATCGCGCCGCTCGGCGAAAGGAGCAGCCGCACCTTCTTCTCCTCCCGAAGGCGAAAGGTCGCGGCCTGCAGCTCGTTGCGCGCGCCGTGCCGGTCGAAGGCGAAGCCGAGCGCGTCGGCGCTCGCCTTCATCCGATTGAGGTGGCGGTCGAGCTCGGAGATGCCGTCATGCGGATCGAAGCGCATCGTCTCGATCAGGTCGAAGTCGCTGCCCTTCAAGAACGCCCCCTTCGCCAGACATTCGCGCCACTCGTCGGGAGCGCGGCTGTCGGCCACGATGCCCGCGCCCAGACCCATCACGGCACGATGTTCGCCGTCGCGCAGGGTTAGGGTGCGGATGGCGACATTGAAGCTTGCCGAGCCGTCCGGCGCAACCCTTCCGATCGATCCGGTGTAGACGCCGCGCGCGCGACGCTCGGTTTCGGCGATGATCTCCATTGCCCGGATCTTGGGCGCACCGGTGATCGAGCCGCAGGGGAAGAGCGCCTCGATGGCGTCGATAGGCCCAAGCCCCTCCTCCAGCTCCGACGTGACGGTCGAGGTCATCTGGTGGACGGTCGGATAGGTCTCGACCGCGAACAGGGCGGGCACCTTCACCGTGCCCGGCTTCGACACCCGCGACAGGTCGTTCCGCAGCAGATCGACGATCATAAGATTCTCGGCGCGCTGCTTGGGATCGGTGCGGAGCTCCTCGATCGTGGCGGCATCGGCGGCAGGCTCGCGCTTCCGCTCGGCTGTCCCCTTCATGGGACGGGTCGTCAGCTTGCCGGCATCGAGCGTGAAGAACAGCTCGGGCGAGGAGGAAAGGATCCAGTGCGCGCCGGTGAAGACCAGCGCGCCATGCCCGACCCGCGCCCGCTGCCGCACGTTCGCATAGACTGCGGGCGGACTTCCGGCAGTCAGCACCTCCGCCGCGAAGGTCAGGTTCGCCTGATAGATGTTGCCGGCGGCGATATGCTCCTGGATCTTTTCGACCTCTGCTTCGAAACGTCGGCGCGCGACCATCGGCCTTGGCAGCAATGTCCAAGCCGAGGCTGGGTCGGGCAGCAGCGACGGGAGATCGCGCACCTCCTCGCAGCCTTCGAACAGCCCGAACCAGAGCAATGGGGGGCCTTCCGCGGAAGCTGAAGTCGCGAGCGGCGCCAGCTTCGGCTCCAGAGCGTGGCCGGCATCGTATGCGAGGAACCCGGCCGCGTGCAGCCCCCGCTCCTGCGCGCTGCGCAAATCTTGCAGCGCCGGGCGCACCTCGTGAGGTTCGCGTGCCTCGATGATCTGAATGGGTCTCTGAAACAGCAGCGCCGGCTCAGCGCTGGCGAGCCGATTGTCGTCGAGCAGGACGAAGGGCTCGCCAGTGCCGATCACGCGCCGCGCTTGCCTTCGCCTCGGCCCGAGCCCATGTCCGGCCTAGCGCTTCCGGCGGAAGCGCGCGCAAGGAGAATGTCCGTGGTCGCCAGCGTCTTCGATCTGTTCAAGATCGGGGTGGGCCCTTCAAGTTCGCACACGATGGGCCCGATGACGGCGGCGTGCCTCTTTGTCGAGACGCTCGCGCAAAAAGCGATGCTGGGCGGGGTCGAGCGCGTCGAGACGAACCTCTACGGGTCGCTCGCGCTGACCGGAAAAGGCCATGCCACGGACCGGGCCGTGTTGATCGGCCTTTCGGGCAAGCGCCCGGACCGGCTCTGCCCCGACGAGGCGGACGAGATCGTCGACCGCATCCGGAGCACCGGCCGCCTGCAGCTTGGCGGGCGCCGCGAGATCGCCTTCGACGAGGCGCGCGACCTGCGCTTTCTCCAGCGGGAGCGGCTGCCGCACCATTCGAACGGCATGCGCTTCACCGCCTTCGACGCGGGCGGTGCCAGCGTCGAGAGCAAGGTCTATTATTCGACGGGCGGCGGCGCGATCGTGGACGAGGACGCGATCGCGCGCAACGCCCCGCCCGAGGGTGCCTGGGACATCCCCTACAATTACCATAGCGCCGACGAGCTACTCGCCATCGCGGCGCGCGAAGGGCTGACCATTGCCGAGGTCGCCCGCGCGAACGAGCGCGCCGCTCTCTCCGATGAGGAGATCAACCGGCGCCTCGCCGCCATATCGGACGCCATGTCGGCGTGCATCGACCGCGGGATCGGCCAGGACGGCATTCTGCCAGGAGGGCTCAAGGTGAAACGCCGCGCCCCCGGCCTCCACCGGCTGCTGATCGAACGCGCCGAGCGCACGCTCCAGGATCCTCTGACGGTGCTCGACTGGGTCAACCTCTGGGCGCTGGCGGTCAACGAGGAGAATGCCGCCGGGGGTCGCGTGGTGACCGCTCCCACCAACGGCGCTGCGGGCATCGTGCCGGCGATCCTGCGTTACTATCAGCGCTTCACGCCGCGCGCGAGCGACGAGGGCGTGCAGGTCTTCCTGTTTACCGCGGCCGCGGTCGGCTCCCTTTTCAAGGAGAATGCCTCCATCTCCGGTGCCGAGGTCGGCTGCCAAGGCGAGGTGGGAGTCGCCTGCTCGATGGCGGCGGCGGGTCTGACCGCGGCGCTGGGCGGCACGCCGGCCCAGATCGAGAATGCGGCCGAGATCGGCATGGAGCATAATCTCGGCCTCACCTGCGATCCTGTCGGCGGCCTCGTCCAGGTGCCCTGCATCGAGCGCAACGCGGTCGGTGCGGTCAAGGCGATCGAGGCGAGCCGCCTGGCACTCGCCGGCGACGGCTCGCACCTCGTCAGCCTAGACCAGGTGATCGAGACGATGCGCAAGACCGGCCTCGACATGAACGAGCGCTACAAGGAGACGAGCCTCGGCGGCCTCGCCGTCAACGTGGTCGAATGTTGACGCGCCGGTGATCGCCCGGAAGAGGCGGACTGGCGACTCCGATCGTCGAGGACCGGCTCTTCCGACTCCACATTTGTTTAATTTTCGGTAAATTCCTCAGGGACTCGGGGAGTCGGCGCCGGAGTCGGGCCGCTTCCGTCCCACTCATGAGGATCCTGTCGATGTCCTATTATCGCCTGCTGTTCATGAAAGGTGTGGAAGGTCCGGTCGTCGGCGCGAAGGAGATTGCCGCGCGCGACGATGTCGACGCGGTGCGGATCGCGAAGGAGCATGTGTGCGAGCAGCCGCTCGAGCTCTGGTGCGACAAGCGCAAGGTGAAGCGCTTCCCCGCCGTCGAGACACGACAGTCCGCCTTCGCTTTCTAAGGCCGCACCTCTCGCTTCCTGTCAGCCCGGCGCAACCGGGTTTTTAGTCTCACCTGCGCGACGTCGCCGCTTCCGCGGGGATGATGATCGCATTCGCCCCGCCAAGCACCCCAAAACAATTCGCCCCGACAAAAGCCGGGGCGTGAGGTGGATCGCTACGGAGTGGGCAGTCGGAAGCGACCAGGGAGTTTCTGAGTCGTTTTAGGATGATACGCTTATTCGCGCGGACCGAGAAGCCCGCGCGCGAGCCGAAGTTGCGATTCCTGCTTGCAAAACAAGCAATCGCGAACCGTTCTTGCCGAAATGAGGTCGGTCAATCGACGCTGGAGACGATCACGAATCCCGCAACGGCGGCAAGGGCGACGGCCGCGCCGATCATGACCTTGTCGAGCCGCCCACCGCCGCCCGCCCCGGCCTCCAGCTTCGCCTGCTCGCCCGTGATAGCGCGTCCGGCGAGGTAGAGCGTCGGCTGCTTGCCCGTGAGCCTGAGATCCAAGCCATCGGCTTCGATCCGTCGCGCGCCCGGAGCCGACGACGTGCGATAATCATGCGTCATCGCAAGGCGCAGCCCGGCACGGGCTGGGAGATCGGCGCTCCGTGGGGCCCCTAGCGGGACCTTGAAATAGGCGCCCATCACCGCAGCGCTCCGCCGCGCGCCGCCGTCCCCGGAGAAGCCGAGGTCGGCAGCGAAGCTTGGTGTGGACGCCATCATCAATGCGGCGGTCAACGCGATCGTTCGTGCAAGCATCTGATCCCCCCTGCCTGGACCGAGTGCCCGCACCTTGCACCCAAGCGGCGGGCGCGGACAAGAGGCTCGCTTGCATCGAACGCGGCCAGACGCCATCTCCCGGCCCATGTCCAATCCCCCTCTCAAGGCGGCGATCGTCCCGGTCACGCCGCTCCAGCAGAATTGCACCCTGCTCTGGTGCACCAAGACGATGCGCGGCGCCTTCGTCGATCCCGGCGGCGACCTGCCCCGCCTCAAGGCGGCGGCGCAGCAACATGGCGTGACGATCGAGAAGATCCTGCTCACCCACGGCCATATCGACCATTGCGGCGGCGCCGGCATCCTCGCGAAGGAGCTCGGCGTCGAGATCGAGGGCCCCGAGGAAGCCGACCGATTCTGGATCGCACGGCTGGAGGATGACGGCCGCAGCTACGGCATCCCGGCTAAGGTGTTCGAGCCGGAGCGCTGGCTGAAGGAGGGCGACCAGGTCACCGTCGGCGAACTGACGCTCGACGTCTATCACTGCCCCGGCCACACGCCTGGCCACGTCGTCTTCCATCACCCGCCGTCGAAGCTCGCCCTCGTCGGCGACGTGCTGTTCCAGGGGTCGATCGGACGGACCGATTTCCCGATGAGCAATCACCAGGACCTGATCGACGCCATCCAGGCCAAGCTCTGGCCGCTCGGCGACGACACCGCCTTCATCCCTGGCCATGGGCCGATGTCGAGCTTCGGCCACGAACGCCGCAGCAATCCCTTCGTCGGCGACCGGGCACTCGCCCGCGGCTAGACCTTCCCGTAACAGCGATAGTCGCGATCGAAGTCGTTCGGGCGCGTGAAGTTGATGAAGGAGAGGCTGATCGTCACGTCCATACCGACGACGTGGTGCCACCAGCCGACCGGGATGAAGAGCGCCTGCCCCGGCTCCAGCGTGAAAGAGAGGATGGTCGGCCGCTCGCCTTCCGGCAGCGCCTCGAGTTGTTCGGGGCTCTGCCAGCCGCTGAAGCAATGTTCGACGTTCAGCATCCGGGCCGTGTCCCAGCTCGGCACCATCGTCACCCGCTTGCGTCCCATCACCTGCACGAGCAGGTTGTTGGTGAGGTCGTGGTGGAAGGGCGTGACCGTGCCCTTCGGCCCCAGCCAGAAATAGCCGTCCGCCTCGGCCGTCGGGTCGAGATAGCCGTGAATGGGGCCGATATCGTCCCAAAGCCGCGCCAGAGCCTCGCGATTATGGCCGCCATTCTTGGCGGTCACGTAATAATCGTTGGTCTCGCGTCCGTCGCGCAGCAGCGCCAGCAGCTCGCTGAGCTTCATCTGCCTGGCGAGCTTGTATGACTCCGATTCGTAGGCCGGGGTGCTCTCCCGATCCCGCTGCACTTCGAGCAGCGGGTCGCCGAGCACCTGCTCCAGATGTTCGAGGGACCAGAGCCGCATCGCCGGCCAATCGTCGACCAGACCGGAAATCAGCACGGGCCGGTGCGCACCGTAATAGTCGCGGAAGAAGCGTTCCGCCGGCAGCGCCTCAGCCCGGTCGATTTCGGCGAGCCCCTGCATGGCGGCGAGGCGGCCGATCGAGGAGAGGATCCATTCGCGCTTCGCCAGCCGCTGCTGGAGGATGTGGGCGCCTTGAAGATAGGGGCTGTCGAGCGCCCGCCGGACTTCGCCCGCCGCGACATGAGCAGGCCAGCCGTTGCGCTGCAGCTCGCCGCTCAGCGCCTCCGGCGGGATGCCGAACAGCAGCATCTCGGCGATCCAGCGCCGGGTCTCGTCCGAGGCGAGGCCGCTGTTGGTGCCGGACGTGACGACACTCATCCGGCAGTCTTCGTGATCAAGCCGGCGATGTTCTCGTCGAGGCGCGGCTCCGTATAGGGGATGCTTAGCGCATAGATCGCGAGGCCGATCAGCGTCACCCAAGTTATAATCGTGCCGATCATCCTCAGCGGGTTCGGCGCCGGGCGATCCATGCCGAACGGATGCATCAGCCGCCCCAGCACGAATATGATGCCGACCGCCCAAAGCCACGTCTCCGATCCCCGGGCCAATTCGACGAGGGCGAGCAGGATCAGGAAGAAGGGCGTATATTCGACGAAGTTAGCATGAGCCCGCATCCGTGCTGCGACAGCCGGGTTGCCGCCGTCGCCGACCGAGACCTTGTCGCGGATCCTCAGCTGGCTGACGCGTATGCCGAGCCAGAGGTTGAGCAGGGCCGCCGCCCCCGCGATGGTCAGCGTGATCGGCAGCACTTCCATGGCTTGCATCCTCCCCTTGCGCTCCCCAGCTTCGCACGGGCGCGCAGGTGCTTGCAACCGGCGGCAAATTCGCTTAGGCGAGCACCGCTCATGAGCGAGCACCCGGCCGCCAGGCCCGCGGCCGTATTGGCTGTTCAGCTTGGCGCCCTGCTCGCCCGAAACATCAAGATCAGACTGGAACAGGTGCCAGAATGGCCGTCCCCAAGAGAAAAACCACGCCGTCCAAGCGCAATATGCGCCGCAGCCATCACGCGCTGAAGCCGGTCAACTACCAGGAATGCTCGAATTGTGGCGAGCTTCGCCTGCCGCACAATCTGTGCGCGGCGTGCGGCCATTATAACGGCCGCGAAATCCGTCCGGTCGAGGCCTAAGCCCTCTCCTTAAGCAAGGAGGCGATCGCAAGTGGTGGCTTCGCCGCGGATCGCAATCGACGCGATGGGTGGCGATACCGGTCCGTCAGTGATGCTGGCGGGGGCGGCGCGCGCCCATGAACGGCGCGACGACCTCCATTTCCTGCTGTTCGGCGACAAGTCGGCGCTCCGGGCCGAGCTCGACAAGCATCCGGCGCTGAAGGACGCGGCCGAAATCGTCCATTGCGACGACGTGATCGCCGGCACCGAAAAGCCGAGCCAGGCGATCCGACGCGCCAAGACGACGTCGATGGGCCAGGCGATCGCGGCGGTGAAGTCGGGCAAGGCGCACGCCGCTCTGTCCGCCGGCAATACCGGCGCGCTGATGGCGATGTCGAAGCTCGCCCTGCGCACCATGCCGGCAATTGACCGGCCGGCTCTCGCTGCCTTGCTGCCGACGCTCGGCAAGAACGACGTGGTGATGCTCGATCTCGGGGCGAATACCGAGGCGGACGCCCAGAATTTGGTGCAGTTCGGCGTCATGGGCGCCGCCTACGCGCGCGTCGCGCTGGACCTGGAGCGGCCGCGCGTGCAGCTCCTCAATATCGGCACGGAAGAGCTCAAGGGCACCGACGAACTCAAGAAGGCCGCCGCGACCCTGCGCGAGGCCGATTATCTCGGCATGCGCTTCGACGGCTTCATCGAAGGCGACAAGATCTCCCGCGGCGAGGCCGACGTGGTTGTGTCGGACGGCTTTTCCGGCAACATCGCCCTCAAGACCGCCGAAGGCACCGCCCGTTTCGTCACCGACCTCCTCCGCCGCGCCTTCACCAGCTCGACCCGCTCGAAGATCGGCTTCCTCATCTCCCGTCCGGCCACCGAATTGCTCAAGCACCATCTCGACCCGAACAACCACAATGGCGCCGTCTTCCTCGGCCTCAACGGCATCGTGGTGAAGAGCCACGGCAATGCCAATGAAAAGGGCGTCGCCAACGCGATCCGCGTCGCCGGGCGGCTCGTCCGCGAGGACCTGACGCGCAAGATCGCCGAGGATCTCGCCAACATCGCCGCGCATCGCGCGCCCCTGGCGGCGAAATGACCCGCCGCGCCGTCATCGTAGGCACCGGCTCCGCATTGCCGGCGAACCGCGTCACCAATGCCGAGCTGGCCGCTCGCGGCGTGGACACGTCCGACGAGTGGATCATCGAACGGACCGGCATCACCGCCCGCCATTTTGCCGGCGACGGCGAGACTACAGCCACCATGGCGACCGAGGCGGCGCGAAAGGCGCTCGCTGCGGCCGGCGTATCCGCGGAAAGCGTCGGTCTGATCGTTCTCGCCACCGCGACGCCCGACCAGACCTTCCCGGCCTCGGCAACGCGGGTCCAGACGGCGCTCGGCATCAACGATTGCATCGCCTTCGACGTGCAGGCGGTCTGCACCGGCTTCCTCTATGCCCTCTCGATCGCCGATAATATGGTGAAGGGCGGGATGGCCGATTACGCGCTGGTGATCGGCTCCGAGACGTTCAGCCGCATCCTCGACTGGGAGGACCGCACCACCTGCGTCCTGTTCGGCGACGGTGCGGGAGCGATCCTCCTCCAGGCGCAGGACACCGAGGATCGCGGCATCCTCGCCACCCGTCTCCACGCCGATGGTCGCCACAACGACCTCCTCTATGTCGACGGCGGCGTCTCGACGACCGGCACGGTCGGCAAACTGCGCATGAAGGGCAAGGAGGTGTTCCGCCATGCGGTGGTGAACCTCGCCGACGTGCTGAACGAGGTGCTGACCGCCTCCGGCCACAAGGCGGAGGAGGTGGACTGGGTCGTCCCGCACCAGGCCAACAAGCGCATCCTCGACGCCACGGCCAAGAAGCTCGGACTCGATCCGGCCCGCGTCGTCGTCACCGTCGACCAGCATGCCAACACGTCGGCGGCCTCGGTGCCGCTCGCGCTCGACGTCGCTGTCCGCGACGGTCGGGTGAAGAAAGACGACCTGCTGGTGCTCGAGGCGATGGGCGGCGGCTTCACCTGGGGCGCGGCAGTTGTCCGCTTCTGACCTCCTCCTGCCGCATTCGCCGATTGCAACCAAAGTCAAGCTGGATTAAGCTTTTCCATTGATACCCGGGGGCTAAGGGGAATTACCATGGCAGACGCAGGGACTCTGAGGAAGGTTGAGGCGGGCACGCTGACCCGGGCCGACCTCTCCGATGTCGTGCACCGCGAGATCGGTCTCTCACGTGCGGAATCCGCGAGCATCGTCGAGCGGATCCTCCATCACCTCTGCCACGCGCTCAGCGAAGGCGAGAATGTGAAGATCTCGGGCTTCGGCAGCTTCATTCTGCGCGACAAGGGCGAGCGGGTCGGCCGCAATCCCAAGACCGGCATCGAGGTGCCGATCGCGCCGCGGCGGGTGCTCACCTTCCGCGCCAGTCAGATCATGCGCGACCGGATCACAGGCCGCGGCTGAGGCCGTGTCCGACTCGCCGCGCAAGTCCGACCAGGCTTTCCGCACCATCGGCGAGCTTGCCGATGAGCTCGGCGTCCCGCAGCATATCCTGCGCTACTGGGAAACGCGCTTTCCCCAGCTCCGCCCCCTCCAGCGCGCCGGCAATCGGCGCTACTACCGGCCGGCCGACGTCAACCTCGCCCACCGTATCCACCGCCTGCTGAACCAGGACGGCTACACCATCCGCGGCGTCCAGCAACTGCTCGACAGCGGCGCCGGTGACGGCGAGGACATCGCAGCGACGACCGCCCCGGCCCCGGCCAACGAGCATGGCGGCTTCCCGGCCGAAGAGCTCCGCGCGCTGCGCAAAGCCCTCGCCGGCGCGCTCGAAGCAGACAAAGGCTAGAAGCTGTCCTCGTCGGGCCCGAGCTCCGGGTCCAGGTCCCGCGGGCGGGTGAAGCGGGTGATGGTGCCGAGGCCTTCGGCGACCTCCGACCAGCGATCGACCTGAAAGGTGATCTGGGTCAGCGCCGCGGTCGGATATTTCAACTCGATCTCGCTGCGCAGCGCTCCCGCCCGCGACAGCAGGACGGCCAGCCGCTCCAGCCCCGGATTGTGGCCGACGATCAGCAGGTCGGCCTTGTCGTCGTCCGTCCGGTGGATGAGCTCGAGCAGGCACTCCGCCGACGCGAGGTAGACGCGGCGGTCATATTCGGGCGCGAACGCATGGCCGTAGCCGTCGCCGAGATCGCTCAGCGTCTCGACCACCCGGGCGGCCGGCGAAGCCAGCACCCGGTCGAAGGCGAGATGCTGCGCCCGCATCTCCCGACCGATCGCCCTGGCGGCGCGATGGCCGCGCGCGTTGAGCGGCCGGTCGAAGTCGCGGGCGGCCGCATCGATCCAGCTCGACTTGGCGTGACGCAGCAGCGTCAGCGTCTTCATACCAATCCTTCGGCTGCCCCAATGTCCTCGTTCTGATGCCCGAAAGCGGGGCCGGAAGAAAGACGGGAGCGGACCCGCTCGATCGCCTCCGCGAGCGGCACGCGGGTGACACTGACGCCGGGCGGAAAGGCATTCAGCAAGCGTGACGGCGTGGCCGCCGAAAGCAGGACGAACATGCCCCGGTCGCCCTGCCGCCGGATCAGGCGGCCGAAGGCCTGGGCGAGGCGGGCGCGGACGACGCGATCGTCATAGGCGGTGCCACCGCCCACGGTGCGCCGCGCGGCGTGAAGGACCGTCGGGCGCGGCCAGGGCACGCCTTCCATGACGACCAGGCGGAGCGAATCGCCGGGAACGTCGACGCCGTCGCGCAGCGCGTCCGTCCCGAGCAGGGACGCGCGCGGATCGTCGCGGAAGATGTCGACGAGCGTGCCGGTGTCGATCGGGTCGACATGCTGCGCATAGAGCGGCAGCCCGGCACGGGCGAGCCGGTCGGCGATGCGGGCGTGCACCGACTTCAGCCGCTGGATCGCGGTGAACAGGCCGAGCGTGCCGCCCCCCGCTGCCTCGATCAGGCGGGCATAGGCGCCGGCGAGGCCTGCCACGTCGCCACGCTTCAGATCGGTCACGATCAGGACCTCGCTGCTCGCGGCATAATCGAACGGGCTCTGCGCCTCGAAGCGCTCGGCGGGGCGATCGAGGTGGCAGGCGCCGGTGCGCGCTTCGGCGGCGTGCCAATCCTCCGAGCCGCGCAGGGTGGCGGAGGTGACGATCACGCCATGCGCCGGCTTCAGCACGGTTTCGGCCAGCGGTCGCGTCGGATCGAGCCAGCGGCGGTGGAGGCCGATGTCGAATTCGCGCCCATCGACCCGATCCACGGCCAGCCAGTCGACGAAGCTGGGATTGCCAGGGCCGCCGATCCGCGAACCGAGCGCGATCCAGCCCTGCAGCGTCTGCACCCGCCAGGAGAGGCCGCCGATCGCACCGTCGATCCTCGCGCGCGCCTGCGCGTCGAGCCAGTCGGGCGCATCCTCGATCACCGCCTCGAGCCGCTTGCCTAGTGCGACCAGCGGCCGCAGCAGATGCTCCATCGCCTCGACCGCCGGCGCGGACGCCTCGACCAGTTCCGGGTCCGGCTCGGCCATCTCAGTCTCGAGCCCGTAACCCGCATCCTGCGCGGAGGCGCGGGCGTAGACCGTGCCCCGGACGGCGGAGAGCAGCTTCTCCACCGGCCCGAACGGCGTGCCTTCGCCGATCCGCTGGAGCCAGCCGTCGCCCGGCAGCGCTCCGGCGGCATGGACGGCGGCATCGAGCGCCAGCGCGCCCGCCTCATCATAAGAGGCGACGTCCATCAGCCGCGCCGCCAGACCCCGCCTCCGCCCGCGCGACTTGCCCTCCGGCCCGATCAGCCAGCGGCGGAGCTCGATCGTCTCCTGTCCCGTCAGAGCGGCGGCGAACGTCGAGTCGGCAGCGTCGAACAGGTGATGGCCTTCGTCGAAGACGATGCGCGTCGGCGGAGTGGCGGTGTCGCGACCGCGAGCCGCGTTGATCATCACCAAAGCATGGTTGGCGATGACGAGGTCGGCGTCCGCGCTGGCCCGCGCCGAGCGTTCGATGAAGCATTTCCGATAATGCGGGCAGCCGGCATAGACGCACTCGCCGCGGCGATCGGTGAGCGCGGTCGAGCCGGCGCGGCGGAACAAGGTCGGCAGCCAGCCGGGCATGTCGCCGCCGACCATGTCGCCGTCGCGCGTATATCCGGCCCAGCGCGCCACGAGCTGCGCCAGGATCGCGGCCCGGCCGGCGAAGCCGCCTTGCAGCGCATCCTCTAGGTTGAGGAGGCAGAGGTAGTTTTCACGGCCCTTGCGGACGACGACCCGGGCCTTCCGCTCCGCCTCGCTGGGGAAGAGCCGGCGGCTCTCATGGTCGAGCTGTCGCTGCAGCGCCTTGGTATAGGTCGAGACCCACACCACGCCGTCAGCATTCCTGGCCCAGAGCGAGGCCGGTGCGAGGTAACCGAGTGTCTTGCCGATGCCGGTGCCGGCCTCAGCAAGCAGCAGGTTCGGCTGTCCCTCTATCCTGCGCGGCGCGAAGGCGCCCGCGGCGGCCGCGGCGTAAAGCTTCTGCCCCTCGCGCGCCTCGGCGCCCTGCCCCGTCAGTCCCGCGAGGCGCTCGACCGCATCGTCAGGTTCGATCCGAACGGTTCGCGGCTGCGGCCGCGGCGGCTTCTCCTCCCATTCCGCAAGCCTGGAGAACAGCCACCTCTCGTCCCGCTCCGGCCGTCGCAGCCGTTCGGACACTGGCGGCGCCCACGCCCAGCGCAGCCGGTAGAGCGACTGCGCCGAAGCCCAGGCGCCTTCCCGTTCAGGCCAGTCCCGCTCCAGCGTCGCGAGGAGAGACGCAGCCGCCGTCAGGAGAAACGTCGCCGCGTCGGCGTCCGTCTCCGGCGCCTCCAGCCCAAGCGCTTTCGCCAGGCCTTTCGGCGTCGGCACGGCGAACCGCGCCGGATGGACGAACGCAAACAGCTCCAGCAGATCCAGCCCCGACAACTCCGGATAGCCGAGCCGCTGCCCGACGAGCGGCGCATTGAGCATGATCAGCGGCGTCTCCGCCGCGCGTGCGATCGCCTGCCCGCGCCCCAGCGCTTCGACGCGACCGTCGGGCAGCGCCATCCAGATGCCGCCATGGGTTGCGTAGAGCGCGGGATAAGGCAAAGGAGCCGTCACTTCCCACCCATGATGCAGCAGGAACGAAAGGGCAACTCTTGTCGGTGGATCCAGCGCTTCGCGAGGCCGCTTCTGTATCCAAGGCCTGGCCCTACGAGGAGGCGCGCAAGCTGCTGAAGCGCTATCCGGATGGTCCCGGCGAGCGCGGCATCATCTTCGAGACGGGCTACGGACCGAGCGGGCTGCCGCATCTCGGCACCTTCCAGGAGGTCGCCCGCACTTTGATGGTGCGCCACGCTCTCGCCGAATTGGTGGATTGGCCGAGCCGGCTGATCGCGTTCAGCGACGACATGGACGGCATGCGCAAGGTGCCGCCGGGCGTGCCGCACCAGGACATGATGCACGAACATCTGCATCAGCCGCTGTCCCGGGTGCCCGACCCGTTCGGCTGCGGCCATGCGAGCTATGCCGCGCACAACAACAATCTTCTCCGGCAATTCCTGGATCGCTTCGGCTTCGACTATGAATTCCTGTCCTCGACCGACTGCTACGGCTCAGGCCGCTTCGATGAGACGCTGAAGGCGGTCCTGCGCAATTACAGCGCCATCATGGACGTGATGCTCCCGACCCTGCGCGAGGAGCGGCGGCAGACCTATTCGCCGGTGCTGCCGATCAGCCGGGTCACCGGCGCGGTGCTGCAGGTGCCGATCGTCATCGCGGACGCCGAGGCCGGAACCGTCCGCTACACCGACCCCGCGAGCGGCGAGACGGTGGAGCAATCGATCCTGTCGGGCGGCGCCAAGCTCCAGTGGAAGGTGGACTGGGCGGCACGCTGGGTCGCGCTCGGGGTCGATTACGAGATGGCCGGCAAGGATCATATCGACGGCATGATCCAGTCGGGCAAGATCGCTCGCGTGCTCGGAGCGAGGCCGCCGGATGGCTTCAATTACGAACTTTTCCTCGATGAGAATGGCGAGAAGATCTCCAAGACCAAGGGCAACGGCGTCACCATCGACGAGTGGCTGACCTATGCGCCACGGGAGTCGCTCAGCTTCTACATCTACCGCGAGCCGAGGAAGGCGAAGCAGCTCAGCTTCGGGATCATCCCCAAAGCGGTCGACGAATATCAGCAGTTTCTCGCCGCTTATCCGGGCCAGGCATGGAAGGAGCGGCTCGGCAATCCCGTGCATCACGTCCATTCGGGCCAGGTGCCTGCGGCGCGGATGCCGATCAGCTTCGCGCTTCTTCTCAATCTGGTCAGCGTCGCGCTGACCGAGGATAAGGAGCTGCTCTGGGAGTATGTGAAGCGCTACGCACCGGAAGCCTCCCCCGAGACCCATCCGGATCTCGACGCCCTGATCGGCCATGCCGCCGTCTACTTCCGCGACTTCGTGAAGAGCTCCCTCAGCCGACGCCCACCGGATGCGAAGGAAGCGGCGGCCCTGCGCGATCTGGACAGCCAGCTCTCGGCGCTCCCGGCCGATGCTCCGGCCGAGGATATCCAGAATCTCGTCTTCGAGGTCGGCAAGGCGCACCAGTTCGAGAATCTCCGCGACTGGTTCAAGGCGCTCTACGAGACCCTGCTCGGCACCAGTCAGGGGCCGCGCATGGGCAGTTTCATCGCGCTCTACGGCATCGACAACAGCCGCAGGCTGATCGCCGAGGCGCTGGGTCAAGTCTGATACAGATGAGCCCGCGCCAGCATTCCGGCCCGGCGCTGGGCTTCATCCTCGTCACGGCCGCTCTGGACGTGATGGCGATGGGCATCGTCATCCCTGTCCTGCCGGTGCTGGTCGAGGAATTCACCGGCTCCAATGCCGAGGCGGGCATCTACAACGGACTGTTCGTCACGCTCTGGGCGGCGATGCAGTTCGTCTTCTCGCCGATCATCGGCTCGCTCTCGGACCGCTACGGCCGCCGCCCCGTGATCCTGATCTCGGCGGCGGGCCTGGCCGCCGACTTCGCGCTGATGGCGCTCGCGCCGAACCTGTGGTGGCTGGCCGTCGGGCGCATCCTCGGCGGGATCACCTCATCCAGCTTCACCACCACCTTCGCCTACATGGCCGACTTCACCGCCCCGGAGCAGCGCTCGCGCGCGTACGGCCTGATCGGCGCGGCCTATAGCGCGGGCTTCATCGCCGGGCCGCTCGTCGGCGGCGTGCTCGGCGAGTTCGGCCCGCGCGTGCCCTTCTGGGCCGCGGCAGCGCTTGGCGGCGTGGCGTTCCTCTACGGCCTCGCAGTCCTGCCGGAATCGCTGCCGAAGGACCGGCGCATGGCATTCTCATGGACGCGGGCAAACCCGTTCGGGGCGCTGAAGCTGCTGCGCACGCATCCCGAGCTGGCCGGCCTCGGCTGGGTCTATTTTCTCTTCTACTTCGGCCACCACGTCTTCTCGTCTGTGTTCGTGCTCTATGCCGCCTACCGCTACGGCTGGACGACATGGGAAGTCGGCATGGCCCTCGCTTTGTGGGGCGTGCTGGACGTGATCGTTCAGGCGGTGCTGGTCGGCCCGATCGTCAAGCGCATCGGCGACAGGCGGGCGATGGTGATCGGCCTCTATTTCGGCGGCTTTGGCCTGGCCGGCATGGCGCTCGCCCCCGATGGCTGGAGCTTCGTCGCGGCAATCGTGCTGAGTTCGGTTTGGGGGCTGAGTCAGCCCACCATCCTCGCCCTCCAGACCCGGCGGGTTTCCGAACGCGAGCAGGGCCAGCTCCAGGGCGCGAACATGAGCGTCGCCGCCTTCGCCGGGATTATGGCGCCGCTCGTATTCGGCGCGGTCTATGCCGTCACCGTCGGCGCGGGCGCGACGGTTGATGCTCCCGGCGCCTCGTTCGGACTCGCCGCCGCAGTGCTGCTCGCCGCCGCCATGCTCGGTGCAATCGTCGCCAGACGCGCGGACGCCGCCGACGCCGGCGGGACTAGCCCAAGCGCAAAAACGGCCCGGAGCAGGGGACACTCCGGGTCGCCTTGACGGAACATGGGCGGGCCCATGCTCCCAGCCTGTCCGACTGTTACCAGCAGAAGTCCTGATCACGTCAGCCAGCAATCCATAGTCGGGCTTGGCTGAACGGCGCGAAAACGCGAACGGGTTCAGTCGCGGATTCGGAGGAACAGGCGATAGCCGGCCACCCGCTCCTGCTCCCGATAATCGGCCCAAAGTATCCTGAAGCGGGGATGGGCGATGAAATGGTCGAGATAGTCGAACGACCGTCCGCCAAAGCCGAGCTTGAATGGCCGGTCGTCCACAAGGATGATCTCGGGGCGAATACGCTCGAGCTCGCTCAGCAAGTCCTCGCGCTTCCTTTGGGTAACTTCGGCGACGCGTCCCGCATCTGCACGCTCGGCAGCGCGCACTTCCGCCGGAACCCACTGCAGGCAGCAGGCGGCGGCGGACCAGCGCATGCCCGAGGCGACGACCGCAGGGTGAACGGCGCGAGGCGAGGTGATGAAGGCGAATACCGCGCTGCCCGGCGCAGCGTGGCGCTTGAGCGCGGATGTGAGGCGGGCGACCTGCTCCGCATCGCCGCCACTGCGATACATGTCGCGCGCATCTGCGGCGAGGCCCCAGAAGGCACCTGCGAACAGGAGCGCCGCGGCCACGGCCGTGCGAGCCGACAAGGTGCTCCAGGCGAAGGAGGCGCAATAAGCGGCGGCGCCGGCTATGGCGGCGAAGCCGATCATCGGCAGCCAATGGTAGTCCCATCCCTTGAACTGGAGCACGGCCGCCAGCAGCGCCCCCGCGCTCGCCGCCAGCAACGCCGAGACCATCGGGTGCGGAAAGCGCATTTCCTCGCGCGCCAGCACGGACGCGAGAGCGAAGGGCAGCAACAGGCTGGGAAGCTTGAGCAGGAAACTGAGGCGGCTTTCGAAGGCCCAATAGACCGCTGCCGCATCGGGTACGACGCTTCGCAGATAGTCGGGCGCGGCAAGCAGAATGGCTGAGGCAAAAGCGACGCCCGTTGCCGCCACCGCTAGATTTTCCACCCTGGCCGCGTTCGACAGGCGCCGATAGCGCAGCAGCAGCCACGCTTCGACAAGGATCGGCACCAGCAGGAAATGGGGCTTGAGACAGAAGGCGAGGCCGGCGGCAACGCCGACAAGGATGCGCAGACGGCGCGGGATCGACACGCGCTCCGCGGCCGCGCCTGCGGCGAGTATCCAAGGGAGACCACCCGCCAGCATCAGATGCTCGCGCTGACCGAAGTCGATGCCGGGCGCGAGCAGGAGAATGGCGGCGACGAAGAGCAACAGCGCGTTGCGGGGCGCCTCGGCGAGCGAGGTCCGGCTGAGCACCGCAGAAACGAGCGAAATGCCCAACAGAGCAATCGTAGCCGTGAATAGGATTGCGGAGATGCCGAGGCCCAGGCCCGTCAGCCGCGCAAAGGCAGCGGGCAGAATCGCGATCCAGTAGGCGAGCGGCAGATTGGGATCGACCACGTCGACGCCATAGCGGCCGCCGTCCAGCAGCCGCTCCGCACCGATCATCGTGAAGGCAGTGTCGTGGTTCAGCGAGCCCATCAGCTGGATGACGAGCGACAAAGCGGCGAGGCCGAACAGCGACGGCCACAGCCAGCCGATCCGCACCGGCCGCCGAGCTTCGATCGCACTGGTTCCGGCCGTCATGCCCCTGCCCTCGCCTGCTGCCACGGGCAGCGGACGAGGGATAAGACGGCGTGGTTAACAATCCCCTTGCGGCCCCTCCTTAGCGGAGAGGCTTTGCGAGATCAGGAGACGAGCACTGCCTCGACGCGGCGATTGTCCTGCGAGGCGGCCGAGCGGCCGGGAAGCGGACGGTCGAAGCCGTAGCCGCGCACCTCGAACCGGTCGCGCGAGACGCCGAGGCTGGTCAGGTAGTCGGCGACGGCGCGGGCGCGGCGCTGCGAGAGGTCGAGATTATATTCGCGACCGCCCTGGGCGTCGGTGTGGCCCTCGATCACGAACTTCCTGGCCGAAAGCTGCGGCAGCTGCAGCGCCTGCGCGAACACGCGGGCCTCCGCCCGGGCCTGTGGCGTAAGGTCGGCCGAAGCGAGCGGGAAGGTCAGGCGAAGGTCAACGCGGCCGGGCCTGACCACGGCCGATTTCGCGGCAGCGGGTCTGGACTTGTTCACAGATGCGGACGCCGACGCGGTCTTAGTCGCGGGCTTGCCGCCGACCCGTGGCGCCCCGGTCGAAGCGCGGGGGGTGGAGGCGGCTGTGGTCGCCGGCTTGGCGCCAGGCTTGGCGGGGCGGCTGAGGCTGAAGCCGCGCGTGGCGCTCACCCGCGCTTTGCCGCGTTCGCCGGTCGTCTCTGTCTCCGTCGCGGCCTCGTCGGCGCACTCGCCGGTGAGTTCGCAGACATAGTCTTCCGGGCTGCGGCTCGGAGCTTCCTGCGCCACAGCGGCGACAGGAAGAGCGGCACATAAGATCGTAAGCGATACCAGACGGCGCATGTTCAATCCCCCAGAAACTGCTGAGCCCTGTTGTGACTCCTATAGCGCAGGTCAGGGTCTTAATTAAGTATTAACGCGACGAATCTGCCTTACAGCGCGATGGCCACGGTTTTGAGCTCGGTATAGGCTTCCAGACCATAACGGCCGCTCTCGCGCCCGAAGCCGGACTGCTTGTAGCCGCCGAAGGGAAGCGAGGTGTCGGCGGCGGAATTGGTGTTGCCCCAGACCATGCCGGCTTTGAGCTTGGCGGCCATCCTGTGCATGGCCGAAACGTCGCGGGTCCAGACCGTGGCGGCCAGGCCGTAGGTAGTGTCGTTGGCTTGGCGCGCGACCTCGTCGAGATCGTCGAAGCGCTGCGCGGCGAGCACGGGGCCGAAAATCTCCTCGCGGACCACCGACATTTCGGGCTTCACGTCGACCAGGATCGTCGGGCTGACGAAATAGCCGTCGCCGCCGGGCGCCTCGCCGCCGTGGAAGACGGACGCGCCCGATTTCTTGCCCTGCTCGATATAGCTCATCACGCGGTCGCGTTGCTCGGTCGAGACCAAGGGCCCCATCATCGTGTCCGGAGCGAGGCTCGGCCCCACCTTGAACCTTTCGGCAGCGGCGGCGACCGCTTCGATCAGGCCGTCGAAAATGTCGCGATGCGCGTAAAGGCGGGATCCGGCGATGCAGACCTGGCCGGAATTGGCGAAGATCGACCGCGCGGCGCCCGCGCCGGCTTTCGAAATGTCGACGTCCGGCAGCACGATGACCGGCGACTTGCCGCCGAGCTCCAGCGTCACCCGCTTCAGCGTATCGGTGGCGGCGCGGTTGATGATCTTGCCGACCTCGGTCGATCCGGTGAACGCCACCTTGTCGACCATGGGGCTGCGCACGAGCCGGTCGCCGGCCGTCTCGCCCATGCCGGTGACGAGATTGAACACGCCCGCGGGGAAACCAGCTTCGGCAACGAGATCGGCGAGGCGCAATGCGGTGAGGCTGGTCTGCTCGGCCGGCTTCAGGATCAACGTGCAGCCGGTGGCGAGCGCCGGCGCAACCTTTTGCACCGCCATCATCAGCGGGAAGTTCCACGGCACGATCTGCGCCGCGACGCCGATCGGCTCGCGCCGCACATAGGCATGGACCGCGCCGGTCGGGAAACCCGAAGGCTCGATATGCTCGCCCGAAATCTTGGTCGCCCAGCCGGCCATGTAGCGCAGCGCCTGCACGCTCTTCGGCAGATCATAACCCGCGCTGGCGGTCCGCGGCTTGCCGTTGTCGATCGACTCGAGCTCGGCGAGTTCGGCCGTGTTCGCCTCGATGAGGTCGGCGAGGCGGTTGATCAGCCGCTCGCGCTCATAGGGCGAGAGGCCCGACCAGCGCCCGTCGTCGAACGCCGTCCGCGCCGCCTGAACCGCGCGGTCCACGTCCTGGTCGGAAGCGTCGACGAAAGACGAGATCTCGCGGCCCGTGGAAGGATCGTAGACCGGGATCGACTTGTCGCCCGTCGAGCGCACCCACTCGCCGTTGATGAACAAAGCCGGCTCGCGTTTCAGCAGCGCCTGCACCCGTTCGGAATATGCAGGCTGGGCGGAAATGCGGCTCATCTCGTTCATAACAGTCTCCTTGGAGGCGCCTCTTACGCTTCTCGTCACCCCGGCGAAAGCCGGGGTCTCAGGACAGGAAGTCACGGCGGGTCGCGCTGGGATCACGGCTTTCGCCGGGATGACGGTTAGACCAGGATTGAGCGCGCCCTTTCGATCCGCGCCGCGTCGTCTTCAGCGCGCAGCGGCACGGCCCGCCCGCGCTGCACTGCCGGGCGAGCGCCAACCGCGTCCATCCAGCGCTGGAGATGATCGAGGCCAGTGACGTCGACGCCCGGCCATTCATGGATGTGCACCCAGGACCAGTTGGCGATGTCGGCGATCGAATAGTCGCCGGCGAGATACTCGTGGGTCGCAAGATGGCCGTCGAGTACCTCGAACAGGCGCCGGCTCTCGCGCTGATAGCGATCGATCGCGGCCGGTATTTTCTCGGGGAAATAGCGGCTGAAGACATTGGCCTGGCCCATCATCGGCCCGACGCCGCCCATCTGGAACATCAGCCACTGCAACACGCGGCTGCGGCCCTTCTCGTCGGCCGGGAGCAGTCGCCCCGCCTTTTCCGCGAGGTAGATCATGATCGCGCCGGATTCGAACACGGCGAAGTCGTCATTGCCCCGGTCGACGATCGCCGGAATGCGCCCGTTCGGATTGATCGCGGTGAACCAACGCTTCTTCTGCTCGCCCGAGGAGAGGTCGATGGCGTGAACCGTATAGGGGAGCTCAAGCTCCTCCAGAGTGATCGAGGCCTTCCAGCCGTTCGGGGTGGCGGAGGTGTAGAGATCGATCATGGCCGGCTCCTTCGCGATGTCGGTTGCGAAATAGGACTGGCCTAGAGACTCCGCAATGCCCGCGCCGGCCGCGCCGCCAGAGCGGGGAGCGATCCGAGCAATCCGAGCACCAACGTCACCACCGCGCCCGCGGCCAGCGTCAGCGCGACCACACCCCAATCCGGCGCCCATTCGAGCTCCAGCACCTCGACGACGACATACCAGCCGGACGCCGCGCCGAGCGCGAAGGCCACAAGGCTGACGACCAGCGCCAGCACCGAGAATTCCAGCGCCTGGGCGAGCAGGATGCGCCCTCTCGTCGCGCCAAGCAGCTTTAGCATCACGCTGTCATAGACCCGCGCCCGCCGCGAGGCGGCGAGGGCGCCGATCAGGACGGCGATGCCGGCGAGGATGGCGACCGAGGCGGCCGAGCGGACGGCGACGGAGAGCTGGCCGAGCATACCGGAGACGGTCTCGACGACCTCCTTGACCCGGATCGCCGAGACGCTGGGAAAGGCATTGGACACCGCGCGGGCGAAGGGCCGCTCCTGCGCCTCCGGCATGGAGATGGTCGCCATGAAGCTGTGCGGGGCATTCTCCAGCGCGCCGGGCGCGAAGACGATCACGAAGTTGAAGCCCATCGTGTCCCAGTTGATCTCGCGCAGGCTGCCGATCCTGGCCTCGATCTCGCGGCCGAGGATCGAGATGGTGAGGTCGTCGCCGACCTTGAGCCCGGCCGCGTTCGCCGCCTCAACGTCGAGGGAGATCAGTGGCGGGCCGGAATAATCGGACGGCCACCACTCGCCCGCGACGACGCGGCTCCCTTCCGGCACTTCGCGCGCATAGGTGAGGCCGCGGTCGCCGCGCAGGAACCATGCGCCTTCGGGGATCTGCGCCATCTCCGACACACGCTGCCCCTTCACCGCAACCACCGAGCCGCGCAGCGAGGGAATGGTCACGAGGTCCCCCTCTGGCGCGGCGCGGGTGGCGAGCGCCCGGAAGCGGTCGACCTCCTCGACGGGAATGTCGAGCATGAAAAAGCTCGGCGCCTTGTCCGGAATGGTCGTGCGGATCTGGCCGGAGAGGTTGGTCTCGATGACGGCCAGCGTGGTGAAGAGGGTGAGGCCGAGCCCCAGCGCCACCACCAGCCGCCCGGTCTGCGCCGCCGGCCGGTGCAGATTGGCCAGTGCGAGCCGGAGCAGAGGATTGCGCGGGCGCGGCACCCCGGCGGCGACCCTGCGGATGACCCAGCCGAGCAAGGTCAGAAGCAGGAGGAGACCGAGGGCGGAGGCGATGAACAGGGCAGCGAAGCCCGGTTCGCGTGCCGTCGCGATGGCGAGCGCGGCGATGAGACCCGCCGCCACGACCACTCCGAGCACGAGCAGCCAAGACGGCCGGCGCACCGGCTCCAGGCTGCCTCGAAACAGGGAAGCGGCCGGCACGGTGCGGGCACGAGCGAGCGGCAAGATCGCGAAGACGAATGCGATCAGCAGGCCGTAGGCGGCGCTGATCAGCAGCGGCGCCGCGTAGATTGCAAGTCTCGGCGGCACGGGCAAGGCGCTGCCGGCAATCAACGTAACGATCCACGGGACCAGTGCGCCGACGGTGAGGCCGACGACGATCGCGCCCAGCGCGACGATGCCGATCTGCAGCAGATAGCTCTGGAAGATCGTGGCGCTGGTGGCGCCGAGGAGCTTCAGAGTGGCGATGATGTTGCGCTTGGAGTCGAGGTAAGAGGTGACGCCGTTGCCGACGCCGATGCCGGCCACCACGAGGGCGGTCAGCCCGACCAGCGTAAGGAACTGACCCAGCCGCTCGATAAAACGCCGGGTGCCGGGGGCCCCGTTGGAGCGATCCTGTACCTGGAAACCCTCATTGCGGAACCGCTCCGTCAGCCGCTTGGCGGTGGCGCCGACGTCAGCTCCGGCTGAAAGTCGGAGGCGATAGGCGCTGGTATAGAGGCTGCCCGGCTGGACGAGACCGGTCGCGGCGAGCCCCGCCCGATCAACGAGGGCGGTGGAACCGAGGGTGAAGCCCTGCCCCACCCGGTCCGGCTCCTCGGCAATCAGGCCGATGATGCGCAGGCTCGCATTGCCGATGCGCAGGCTGTCTCCGACGCGGAGGGAAAGGCGATCCGCAAGCTCGGGGCCGACCGCGACTTGGTTCCCGCTCGGCCGCGCCTCCAGCGCCCCGGGCTGGAGCCGGAATTCGCCATAGAGCGGATAGGAACGATCAACGCCCTTCAGTTCGACAAGGATGCTCTCCGCCCCGTCCAGCCGAGCCGCCATCGCGCGCATGCGAGTGATATGGCTGACGTCTCCAAGTCGCCTGAACGCAGCGACCTCATCGGCAGTCGCCTCACGCTGCGAGACGGTGACCTGAATGTCCCCGCCGAGAATCGATTGCCCGCGCTCAGCGAGCCCTGAGACGATCGCGGACGAGAGCGAGCCCACCCCCGCCAGTGCCGCGACGCCCAGGAAAAGGCAGATGGCGAGCAGCCGCAGCCCGGCTAACCCGCCGCGCAGATCGCGCAGCGCGAGGCGAAGGGCGAGGCTCACGCCGCCGCCTTGCGATCCGAGACGATGCGCCCGTCCTGCATCTCCAGCACGCGCTCGCAGCGTAGCGCCAGCGCTGGGTCGTGGGTTATGACCAGCAAGGTCGCGCCGGTATCGCGCTGGCGAGCGAAGAGCAGATCGAGGATCGCGGCGCCGGTCGCGGCGTCGAGATTGCCGGTGGGCTCGTCGGCGAACAATATCTCCGGGCGCGGCGCCATGGCGCGGGCGATGGCGACCCGCTGCTGCTCGCCTCCCGACAGCTGGGCCGGATAGTGGGTAAGGCGGTGGCCGAGCCCGACCGCCTCCAGCTCCCGCGCCGCGGTGGTGAAGGCATCGGTCTCGCCGGCAAGCTCCAGCGGCACCGCCACATTTTCGAGGGCCGTCATGGTCGGCAGCAGGTGGAAGGCCTGCAAGACGATGCCGATGCGGCCCCTCCGCGCCCGCGCCAGACCGTCTTCGCTAAGTGAAGTAAAGTCCGCACCAGCGACCTGGACACCGCCGTCGCTCGCCCGCTCGAGGCCGGAAAGCACTGCCATCAATGATGATTTTCCGGAGCCGGAAGGCCCGAGCAGCGCAACGCTTTCGCCTTTCGCGACTTTCAGGTCGATGCCGCGAAGGATCGAGACCCGCCCGGGCCCCTGGCCGAGCGCCAAGGTGACATTCGACGCGTCGATGACAATATGGGAGGAGGTCATGAAGGAGAATGAGGTCCGATGTCGTTACGGGTGGCATATGGTGTGCGCCGGCTCTTTGTCCATCTGGCGCTGCTCGTGACGGTCGGCGCGGCCGCGCCCGCCGCGGCGCAGGAGATGCACATCCTCGCTTTCGGCGACAGCCTCACCGCTGGCTACGGCTTGCCGCAGGGGCAGGGTTTCGCGCCCCAGCTTGAGGATGCACTGCGGCGCAACGGCATACCGGCCCGGGTGACCAACGGCGGCGTTTCCGGCAACACGGCCGGCCAGGCGCGCGCGCGGCTCAAATGGACTCTCGACGGCCTCAAGCAAAAGCCGGATCTCGCCATCGTCGCGCTAGGGGGCAACGACATGCTGCGCGGCCTTCCGACGCGCCAGACGCGCGCCGACATGGATGCCATCCTGGCGGAGTTCAAAAGCCGCAATATCCCGGTGCTGGTCGGCGGCATGCTGGCCGCGCCCAATCTCGGGCCGCAATATGGCGCCGAGTTCAATTCGATCTTCCCGGACGTGGCGCGCAAGCATGGCGCCAGCCTCTATCCCTTTTTTCTAGCCAATGTGGCCGGCGTGCGCGGGCTGAACCTGCCCGACGGAGTCCACCCCAATTTCCAGGGCATCAAGCGGATGGTGACGGGCATTCTGCCGAGCGTGCTGAGCGCGCTCGGCCGCGAGGATTAGCCGCCGGCTTTCTTGCCGAGAGCATGGAATACCTTGAGCGGGTCGATCGGCTGGGCGAACTCGCCGCCGATCCGGCCGCTGTTCGTCCACACCACCAGCGCGTTGGCGCGGGCGACGCCGGGCAGCTTCAGCCAGACGCGCGAGCCTGCCTCGATCAGGGCTTCGGTCTCGGCCATGAAGCCGCGGCTCGACAGGTTGATCAGGCGCGCGTCGACCGCCTCGTGGCCGAGCTCGCGCAGCGGCACCTCGGCTTCGATCTCCAGCCGCGGCTCGCTCCGCCGCGCGTCGGTCGTGCCGGCCGCCGAAATCTTGGCATTGATCACTTACTTCCCCACTCTTTCCAATATGATCTCGTGGCCGAAACTGAGGCCGACGCGACCTTCGCGGACCCAACGCACGAAGCCGTGGATGCGGCAGCAATTTTCGAACTGAATCAGCACCGCCTCGCCGATCCGCGGCAGGATGTCGCATTCGATCATCGTGCCGCGCGAGGAGATGTTCACGACCGGGACCAGATAATCCTGTCCACGGAAGACGATGACCGCCCGGTCGACGAGGTCGTCGTGACGCGCTTCGGAGCGGTTGTCGGCAAGGCGCGGCTGAGCGCGAGGAATGATCTTCCCCACCAGCCTCAGCTTTCCGTTCTGCATGCCCATCCGACGCGCGCCCAGTCTCCAGGAGCAGGAAATCGCACGAAATGGTTTACAGAATCCCTAGCGCAGGATGCGGGTTCGACACGTCCTCGCGGCGAAAGCCGGGATCTCAGCGCGACTCGCCGTGACCTCTTGTCCTGAGACCCCGGCTTTCGCCGGGGTGACGGCTAAGGTTGCGCCGCCGTCACGCTCCCGACGCCTTGATCCTCCCAATAGTAAGGCTGGCGCCGCCGCGTGCCGGTCACTTCCTCGTTGAGCGTCGCGGCATCGTAGAGGCGGCCGTTCAGCATCACCTTGGAGATGTCGTCTGTGTTCTGGATGTCGGCCAGCGGATCGGCATCCAGGATGACGAGATCGGCGAGCTTGCCCGGCTCGAGCGAGCCGATGTCGCGGAAGCCCAAGGCCTTGGCTGGCGTGGCGGTGCCGGCCCTCAGCGCCTCCAGCGGAGTCCAGCCGCCGCGCACGAACGACCACAGGTCCCAGTGAGCGGCGAGGCCCTGCTGCTGACCGTGGCCGCCGATCGACACCGGCACGCCGCGCTGCGAGATCAGCTTCGCGGTGGCGGCGCTGACGGCATCGACATAATCCTCCTCCGGCGCCTTGATGACCCGGACGAGCTCGGAATTGAGCTCGTCGGCAGGCACGTGGCGGGTGAGGAGCGGGTGCCGGAACACCTCGCTCTGCGCGATCCAGTAAGGCTCGCCGCCCATGCCGCCATAGGTGACCCCGAGCGTCGGCGTGTAGCCGACCTTGGTGCCGCCATAGAAATCGAGCACGTCCTCGTAGAGCATCGCCTGCGGAATATTGTGCTCGAGCGTCGTGTTGCCGTCGGCGATCAGCGCGATGTCCATCTCGAATTGCGAGCCGCCCTCGGCGACGACGGCGATATTCTCGCGAAGCGCGGCGGCGACGACCTGCTGGCGCTGGTCGCGGCGGGGCTGGTTGTAGTTCTTGATCGAATGCGCCCCCTGCGCCTTGAGACGCCGCACATGGGCGAGCGCGTCGTCGAGGCTGTCGATCACCGCATAGCGGCCGGGCGAGCGGGCGCCGTAGACGATCTCGCCGGTCGAGAAGGTGCGCGGCGCGAGGATCACGCC
The DNA here is from genome assembly GCF_059502505.1 of Allosphingosinicella sp. Classification (NCBI taxonomy): domain Bacteria; kingdom Pseudomonadati; phylum Pseudomonadota; class Alphaproteobacteria; order Sphingomonadales; family Sphingomicrobiaceae; genus Allosphingosinicella; species Allosphingosinicella sp. The sequence goes on along the minus strand of NZ_JCACEU010000014.1, from coordinate 486,989 downwards.
TGCACGCTGCATCTCGCCGGCCTGGAAGATCTCGCTCGACGTGCTCGACGGGTCGTGGACGGTGGTGACGCCGAAGGCGAGGTGCGCCATCGCTTCCCAATTCTGCTGCGGGATGAGGTCGTCCTCGCCCTGCGCGCCATGGGCGTGGGCGTCGATCAGGCCGGGGATGATGGTCTTGCCGGTGACATCCACCGTCTGCGCGCCCGCCGGCACCGCCACTTCGCCGCGGCGGCCGACCGCGCGGATGCGGTTGCCCTCGACGATCACCACGCCATCCTCGATGATCCCGCCGGCCTCGTTCGCCATCGTGATCACCTTGGCGCCGACCAGCGCCACCGTTCCCTGCGGCACGTCGGCGCGGACCGGCATCGCCAGCGAGATGCCGGACTTGGGCGCCGCATAACCCGGCGAATCCTTGCTGTCGCCGGCCGGCAGCGCGCGGATGAAGGATGCGGTGTCGGCCGAATAGAGCGTCGGCCCGAGACTCCACGCCAGATTACGCCCGCCCGCGCTCCAGTGGACATATTGACCGCCGTCTCCGGTCGCCTTGGTGACCGGCAGTTGGGCCGCCTTGGCGCCGAGATCGAGCGTCTTGGCGCCGGCAAAGAAGGGCGTCACGAACACATTGTAATTCTCGCGGAATGCGAGGTGATCCCCGGTCGGCGACACCTGATATTCTGTGACGAGCTCACCCTGCGCATGGGTGCGCGGGTCCTTGCCGTTCATGTCGACGCTGATCAGCTTCAACTTCTGGTCGGCATTCTGCTCCAGATAGACGCGGTCGCTCGCCGCGCCGAAATGGGGGTTGCCGCCGTCGCGGGTCAGGCGCGTCATCGCCCCGCCATTGGCGGAGACGCGGAACACGCCCTGGTCTTCCGAGAAGCTGTCGGAGGTGAGATAGCCGCCGCCGCCGCGCTCGAACACGATCGTCTGGCCGTCGGGCGAGAAGCGCGGACGCCGATAATGGCCCGGCATGTTCGTAACGGTGCGCAGCCCCGATCCATCGGGCGCCACCGTGCGGATTTCGCCCAGCCTTTGGTCGTTCCAGCTCACGAAGGCGATGCGGCTGCCGTCGCGCGACCAGCTCGGATAGAGCTGGAAGTCGCCGTCCGCTGCCGTCAGCGGACGCGGCGCGCTGCCGCCTGAATCCTTCACATAGAGCCGCCCCAGGCTCTCGAACACGACCCAGCGCCCGTCCGGCGAGAGGCTGGCGAAGCGCGGCATCTTGGTCGTGAAGGTCTCCGCGAAGGCATTGACGAGCGGCCGCGGCGGATCGATCACTTCGCGGCTGTCGGCGACCTGGAACGGGATTTCCGCCGCTCCGCTGCCGTCCATGTTCACGCGCCGGATCTTGCCGCCTGCCCAGAAGACGATCGTGCGGCTGTCCGGCGTCCAGTTCATGTTCGGATAGACGCCGTGCACCGCCCAGGTCTCCTGCATGTCCTGGTCGAGATTGTCGTAGATCTTGCGCTCCTCGCCGGTGGTGAGGTCCTTCACATAGAGCTTCGACTTGGCCCGCTCGCGGTGGACATAGGCGAGATAGCGACCGTCCGGCGAAGGCTGCGGCCGCACCGCGCCCCCCGGTCCGCCGGCGACGGTCGTGCGCTCACCGGTCCTGAGGTCGTAACGCTCGATCGCGAACAGTTGCTGGTTCGAATTCTGCGCATATTCGAAGATGTTGCCGGGCGTGGTGTTGCGGCTGAAATAGATGCCGCTGCCGTCCGGCGTGAAGAAGGGCTCGCCGAGCTCCTTCTGGAATTGCGGGTTGGGCCGCTCGACGAGGGCGACGCCGTTGCCGCCCGCCACGTGATACATCCAGATCTCGCCGGTGCCGGCCGAACGCTGGGTGGTAAAATGCTTGCGCGCCGCGATGAAGCGGCCGTCCGGGCTCCAGGTCGGGTTGTTGAGGAGGGTGAACGTCTCCTTGGTCAGCTGGCGCTTGCCCGAGCCGTCCGCGTTCATGATCCAGATATTGTCGCCGCCGCCGCGGTCGGAGGTGAAGGCGATCTGCCGGCCGTCCGGCGAGAAGCGCGGCTGCCCCTCGAACGGCAGCCCGCTCGCAATTCGCGTCGCCCGGCCGCCGCCGATCGGCATGGTGTAGATGTCGCCGAGCAGGTCGAACGCGATCGTCCGCCCGTCCGGGCTCAGGTCCAGGTTCATCCACGTGCCTTCGCTGACGTTGATCGGCACGGACCGCGTCTTCATCGCCGGCGGGGCCGCCACATCCCACTTCTTCTTGTCGTCCTTGGCCTGCGCGAGCGCGGTCGAGGACAGGAGGAGAAGGGAGAGTGCAGCTATGCCTTTGATCATGAAGGACGCTCCGGAAGGTTCGCGCGGACGCGCGGATGCGGGGGGACGGGCTGACTAATCCCGTCCCGGCTTGGCACGCAAGCACCTTCGCCCGGACCCGATCTCGGCGCTTAATGGCTAACCTGCTTTAGACCGCCGCGCTTTTTGGGAACCTCTTCAGCTTTTTAGCGGTTCGTTTCCTTGCCGTTAGGAATTGATTGCGGAGCCTATGACGAGATCATCCGACGAGCCTCGCAAATCCGATCTGGAACTGTGGGGCGGCGCCGAATGCACGATCGTGCGGGTGGGCGACACCTGGCGGGACCAGAGCGTTGAGACCGGCCACCGGTTCAGGCCGGGCGACATCGACCGGATCGCGGAGCTCGGCATCAAGCGAGTGCGCTTTCCGATCCTCTGGGAATCGGTCGCGCCGGACAGCCTCGACGCCTTCGATTTCGAATGGACAAACGAGCGCCTGGCGATGCTCCGCGAGCGCGGCATCGAGGTGATCGGCGGCCTCCTCCATCACGGCTCCGGACCGCATTACACCGACCTGCTCGACCCCGATTTCCCGAAGAAGCTCGGCGCCTATGCCGCCGGAGTGGCCGAGCGTTACCCGTGGATCGACCACTGGACGCCGGTCAACGAGCCGCTCACGACAGCGCGCTTCTCCGGCCTCTACGGCCATTGGTATCCCCACCGGCACGACTACGGCGCCTGTCTCCGCGCGCTGATGAATCAGTGCCTCGGCACGCTGGAGGCGATGCGCGCCATCCGCGCGGTCAACCCGGCGGCGAAGCTCGTCCAGACGGAGGATCTCGGCAAGACCTTCTCGACCGCTCCGCTGGCCCACCAGGCACGGCACGAAAATGAGCGGCGCTGGCTGAGCTTCGACCTGCTCTCCGGCCGCATCCAGGAGAGCCATGGCTGGTACAAGATGCTGCGCGGAGCCGGTGCCGGCCTCGGCGCGCTGGAGGCGCTCGCGACCGGAGAGGCCCGGCCGGACATCATCGGCATCAACCACTACCTGACCAGCGAACGCTTCCTGGACCACCGCCTCGACCTCTATCCTTGGCTCGAGCCCGGTGGGAACGGGCGCGAGCGCTATGTCGATGCCGAGGCCGTGCGGGTGAAGCGCCTGCACCTGCGGACCGGCATCGCCGCGCGTCTCAAGGAGGCGTGGGAGCGCTACCGCATTCCGATCGCTATCACGGAGGTCCATCACGGCTGCACCCGCGACGAGCAGCTGCGCTGGTTCGTGGAGGTGTGGGACACCGCCAAGCGGCTCCGCGCCGACGGCATGGACCTGGTCGCGGTGACCCCATGGTCGCTGTTCGGCAACGTCGACTGGCGGTCGCTGATCACTCGCCACGACCGCCATTACGATACCGGCGTGTTCGACGTGCGGGGACCCGAGCCGCGCCCCACCGTCATCGCCGCCGCCGCGAAAGCGCTCGGCCGCGGCGAGCGCTTCGACCATCCGGTGCTCGACGCGCCGGGCTGGTGGCGCCGACCTGAGCGCCTCTATCCCTGGCACGGCCGCTGCAAGGCGCTGAAGGAGGGTGGCCGCAAGCTGCTCATCACCGGCGCCACCGGCACGCTGGGCCGCGCCTTCGCCCGCATCTGCGAGCATCGCGGCCTGCCCTATTGCCTCACCACTCGCGACGAACTCGAAATCACCGACGACGCCTCGATCCGTGCTGCGATCGAGCATTACCAGCCTTGGGCGATCATCAACACGGCCGGCTTCGTCCGCGTCGCCGACGCCGAGCGCGAGCGCGACGCCTGCCTAAAGTGGAACACCGAAGGCGCTGCCAAGCTCGCCGCCGTCTGCGCGGAAGTCGGCCTGCCGCTCGTGACCTTCTCGACCGACCTCGTCTTCGACGGCCAGAAGGGCGACGCCTATGTCGAAACCGACGAGGTCCGCCCCACCAACATGTACGGCCTCAGCAAGGCCAAGGCCGAGGAGCAGGTGCTGAAGCTGGCCGGGCAGGCGCTCGTCATCCGCACCAGCGCCTTCTTCGGCCCCTGGGACAAATACAATTTCGCCTGGCACACCCTGGATGCGCTCGCCCGCGGCGAGCCGGTCCGCGCCAGCGCGACCGCCGCGGTCTCGCCAACCTACGTGCCCGACCTCTGCCATGCGACGCTCGACCTCCTGATCGACGGCGAGACCGGCATTTGGCACCTCGCCAACCAGGGCAAGCTCAGCTGGCACCAATTCGCCACCGCCGTGGCCGAGCGCGCCGGATACGACGCCGGCATGGTCCTGCCGACGCACGAGGCGGAAGCGAACACGGCTCTGGCGAGCGAACGCGGCTTCATGCTCCGTCCGATCGAGCATGCCATCGACGACTTCCTCGGCACGATCGGCGAACGCCGCGAGCCCCCGATTCAGGACATCGCCGCGGAGTAACTCCCCTCCCGGATTCCCGGGAGGGGCTGGGGGTGGGCTCTTCTGCCTGCCTAGGGCTCGCTTCGCTCGCGCCCACCCCTCAGCCCTCCCAGAAATCCGGGAGGGGAGGCATTGAGCGTCGGGGGCAGCCTCTCTATCTGGCGCCGATGGTCGCACCTGTTCTCGCTTACGAAAACCTCGGACTCGTCCAGGGCTCCGGCTGGCTGTTCCGCGGCCTCGACCTGTTCATCGGCCCGCGCGACCGGCTGGCGCTGATCGGGCGGAACGGCGCCGGCAAGACCACCCTGCTCAAATGCCTCGCCGGCACGATCGAGACCGACGAAGGCCGCCGCACGATCCAGCCCGGCGTTAAGGTCGTGCTGCTGGAGCAGGATCCGGACGTCACCACCTTCGCCACCCTGCGCGATTTCGCTCTCGCTGCCGGGGCGCCCGCGCACGAGGTGGAGGCGATCGCCAGCCAGATCGGCATTGACCTCGACCGCGAAGCGGCCACTGCCTCGGGCGGCGAACACCGCCGCGCCGCCATCGCCCGGGCGCTGGCGCAGGACCCGCAGGTGCTGCTGCTCGACGAGCCGACCAACCATCTCGATCTCGCCGCGATCGAATGGCTGGAGGACTGGCTCAGCCGCTACACCGGTGCCTTCATCGCGATCAGCCACGACCGCACCTTTCTGAAGCGCCTCACCCGCTCCTCGCTTTGGCTGGAGCGCGGGACGGTGCGCCGCGCGGAGATCGGCTTCGGCGGCTTCGAGGCGTGGACGGAAAAGGTGTTCGAGGAAGAAGCGCGCAACGCCGAGCGGCTCGATGCGAAGCTCAAGCTGGAGGAGCATTGGCTGCTGCGTGGCGTCACGGCCCGGCGCAGGCGCAACCAGGGGCGCCTCACCAAACTGCTCGAAATGCGCGCCACCCGCGCCGCGATGCTCGGTCCGACCGGCGTCGCCAAGCTCGGCATCGCCAGCGACGACGTCCGGACCAAGGTGGTGATCGACGCGGAGAAGGTCACCAAACGCTTCGGCGAGCGCGAGGTGATCAAGGACTTCTCGCTCCGCATCACGCGCGGCGACCGCATCGGCGTCGTCGGCGCCAACGGCGCGGGCAAGACGACCCTGCTGAAGCTGCTCACCGGGGAACTGGAGCCGGACGAAGGCGCGGTCAAGCGGGCGAAGACGCTCGACGGCGTGATCATCGACCAGCAGCGCAAGCTGATGGATCCGGCCAAGTCAGTCCGGGACGTGCTCGCCGACGGCGGCGACTGGCTCGACGTGCGCGGCAACCGCAAGCACGTCCAGGGCTATCTCAAGGAGTTCCTGTTCGAACCTACACTGATCGAAGCGAAGATCGGCACCCTCTCCGGCGGCGAGCGCTCGCGCCTCCTCCTCGCCCGCGAATTCGCCCGCCGCTCCAACCTGCTCGTGCTCGACGAGCCGACTAACGACCTCGACCTGGAGACGCTCGACCTCCTCCAGGAGGTGATCTCCGACTATGACGGCACCGTCCTCATCGTCAGTCACGACCGCGACTTCCTCGACCGCACGGTGACGATCACGCTCGGCCTCGACGGCTCCGGCAAGGTCGACGTCGTCGCCGGCGGCTACGAGGATTGGGAGAAGAAGCGGAAGGCTGCTCTTCCGCGCGCGGGAGGGGTCGGGGGAGGGCCTGCCAAGGCGAAGGACAGCCCCTCACCCCAGCCCTCTTCCTCGAGCGGGAGAGGGCGGAAGCTCACCTACAAGGACCAGCGCGACTACGACCTGCTGCCGCAGCGCATCGAGGAGATCGAAGCCGGGATCGCCCGCGACGAGCAGGCCCTCTCAGACCCCAACCTGTACATCAGCGACCCCGGGCGCTTCACCCAGCTCACCGCCGCGATCGAGCGGGCCCGTGCCGAACGCGACGCCGCCGAGGAGCGCTGGCTGGAGCTCGCCGAGCAGGTCGAGGCGCTGGCTAGCGCCTGACCACCGGCAGCTCGACGAAGCTCGCCCGCCCCGGCGCGAAGTGGATGCGGTGGGTGGCGGCGCGGTAGGCGCCGGTGGGCGCCTTGCCGATATTGTCGACCCAGGTCTGCGGGTTGCGGTCGTAGAGCGGGAACCAGCTCGACTGGACCTGCACCATGATGCGGTGGCCGGGCTGGAAGGTGTGGTTGGCCTGCGGCAGCCGCACCCGATAGGGCAGCACCTTGCCGGCCGCGATCGGCTTCGGGTTGGACGGATCCTCCCGGTAGCGCCCGCGCATGATGTCGCCCGAGACCATCAGCTGGTAGCCGCCGAGCTGCGGGTTGGACCGCACTTCGGGCGGATGGACGTCGATCAGCTTCACCACCCAGTCGGCGTCCGTGCCTGTCGTCGAAGCGAACAGGTTGGCGGAGACCGGCCCGCTGATCGTCACCGGCTGCGTCAGCGGCTCGGACACGAAGGTCAGCACGTCCGTTCGGTCGGCAAACGGCCGCTGGTCGTCCACCAGCCAGTTTTTCCAGGTGGATTCGGTGTTGTACATCGAAAGCACCGGCCGCACCCGATACGGCACCGGCTTGGCCGGATCGGACACATATTCGGCAAAGCCGCGCCCGTCGCCCCGCGGCTCGGTGAAGCCGACGCGCCCGCCGGGCTGCAGGTAGAGCCGCGTCGCCGCGACTTGTCCATCCGCCGGCCAGCTCTGGTAGGTGCGCCACTCGTTGGCGCCCGTGTCGAAGGCGAGCACCGGCGGCGTCGGCTGCGCCGGCGCGCGGCCCCACAGGTGCTGGTTCCAGAAGCCCAGCAGTACCCTCTCCCGGAACCATTTGCTGGTGTCGGCATCCCACTTCAGCGCGCCGAGCGACGAACCCTCGCCCTGCGACTGTCCATGATTCCACGGTCCCGCGACGAGATGGACCATATCGTTGTTCACGTCTTTTGCCTCGAGCGCCTGATAGGCGGCGATGCCGCCGAAATTGTCCTCCTGGTCGAACAGGCCGTGGACGAACATCACCGGCAGCTTGAGTTCCGTCTTGGCGAGCAGGTCCTGCACCGCCTGGCCACGCCAAAATTGGTTGTAGCTCGCATTGTCGACCAGCTTGCGCCAGGTGGCGAGGTTCTGCCCGTTGTAGCGCGCCGCGAACGCGTCTGCGGAGCCGGCGTCCAGATAGGCCTCGTAGATGTCGCGATTGCCGAAGGGCGGGCTGTATTTGCTGCTTTTCTCCGATCCCATCTGGTAGATCCACTCGAACATGGTCTGCCGGAAGGCGCCATTGTGGTAGAAGTCGTCGCCGATCCAGCCGTCGACCATTGGATACATCGGCACCGCCGCCTTCAGCGCCGGATGCGGATCGAGGATGCCCATCAGCGTCAGCCAGCCGGGATAGGAGACGCCGGTGATGCCGACGCGCCCGTTCGTCTCCGGCACGTTCTTCACCAGCCAGTCGATCGTGTCGTAGGTGTCGGTGGTGTGGTCGACCTGGCGATTGTTGAGCGGTCCCCGCACCGGCAGCGTCATCACGTAATCGCCTTCGGAGCCGTAGCGGCCGCGGACGTCCTGGTAGACGCGGATATAGCCCGCGCCGAGCAGCGATTCGTCGGCGACCGGCAGCGTCATCGCGGCGAACGGGCTCGACGCCTGACTGGTCGGCTTCTCTGCGCCATAGGGGGTGCGGGTGAGGATGATCGGCGCCGGCTTTGGGCCGTTCTTCGGGATGACGATGATGGTGTTGAGCCTGGTCCCATCGCGCATCGGGATCTGGACCACTCGCCGCTCATGGTCGAACGCGGCTGTGACGGGCGAGAAGGTCGAAGGGATCTCGGTCTGCGGAACCGCGGGCGCGGCGAGGCCCGCTAACGCCGCAAAGACAAGGGCTTTCACGCGCAGCGGGATCATAGGCTCTCCTCCTCTTATGCGAGGAGCCCTAAGCGCCGCATCCGGGCTTTGGCAACATTTCCGCTCCCGGATTCCCGGGAGGGGTTGGGGGTGGGCGCTCCCTAGGACGGACGCCTGAAGCTCGCGCCGAAGAGGCGCTCGCGCCCACCCCCTACCCCCTCCCGCAAAGGCGGGAGGGGGATATCTCGCTATCCACGCCGCGCGGCCTGCAGATGAGACTGGATCTGGACGTCGCTCGGCGCGCCGCGGGATGCCTGTTCGAGCAGCACGAGGCCGCGCGCGCGGTCCTTGCCGCTCTTGAACAGGATCCAGCCGAACGTATCCATCGTCGCCGGGTTGCGCTTGTCGAGACCCCACGCCTTTGCCGCCAGCGGAAGCGCGCGGTCGAAATCGCCCTGCTCCATATAGGCCCAGGCGAGGTTGTTGAGCAGAGCCGCGTCCTTGTCGCCGGCGCGGCTGCGTATGCCCTCGTAGATGCGAATCGCCTGCGGCCATTTCCTCGCTTCCATGAAGCCGTTGGCGGCGAGCAGCATGGCGGGCAGGTTGCGCGGATTCTGCTCGAGGAAGAGCTGCAGCACCTTGGCGGCGGCCGGACCCTGCCCGGAGCGGCGCAGCGCCTCGATCAGCCGCAGCGCGACCGGCTCGGTGAAGGAGAGGTTGGCGGCTTTGCGATATTCCTGCGCCGCACCGGCAAAGTCGCCTCTGATGCCGAGCGCGTCGCCGACCAGCACATGCGCGTCGGGGGCGCCCGGATATTTCGACTGGAGCCGCCGCGCGCGATCGAGCGCCTCGTCCCCCTCGCCCCGCGACAGCAACGCCCCGACCAGCAGGATCTGCGCCTGGACCTCGTCGGGCTTCGCCTCGGCAAGCTGCCGCAGACCGTTCACCTGCTCGTCGCTCATCGGCGGGGCCAGCAGCGAGCTGACCGGCCGTTGCGGCTGGGCTGCACGGGCAAGAAAAATGCCTGCGCCGCGATCATCGCCTTTTTTCTGCAGCGCCTGACCGAGCAGCGAAAGCGAATAACTGTCCGCGTCAGGCCGTTCGGCTAGCGGAGCAATCGCAGCAATCGTCGCATCGACATTGCCGCGCTTCCAATGCGCCGCCGCAAGCAGCCGCCGTGCCTTGCGATTCTCCGGCTGCATCGCCACCAGCCGCTCGAGCTTCGACACCGCCTGCTCGACATTGCCGATCTGGAATTCGATCGCGCTCGCCAGCAGCATGCCGGCCGGCTGATCGTCGAACGCGCCCTCGGTGCGCTGGTAAAGCGATCGGGCGAGCTCGAAATTGCGCGCCCGCGCAGCCAGCATCGCCTGGAGATAGAAGGCCATCGGCTGCTTCGGGGCGATTGCGAGCGCCTTGCGCGTCTCCGCCAGCATTTGGCGCATCTCGCCCATGTCGCCGAGCGTCGCCGCCTTCTCGAGCATCGCCGGCACATAATCGGGGTCGATCTCCAGCGCCCGATCGAACCAGGGCAGAGCGGCCGCAAGCCCATATTGGCTGCGCGTCAACTCTCCCCTCAGGAGGATGGCATCGATGTCGTTCGACCTGGTCTCGAGAGCCGTATCGGCAGCCTGGATCGCGCCCGCCATATTGCCGATCGAGCGCCGGAAGCGCGCTATATCGACCCAGACGTCAGCATCCTTCGGAGCGACCTCCACGGCTCGATCGAACGCATCGGAGGCGGCGGCGAGATCGCCGAGCTTCACCTGCGCCTGGCCAATGATGCGTCCGGCATGAGCGGCATGGGCCGCCGGCGCCTTCGCCGCCTCAGCGACAGCCTGCTCGTTCTGGTTCTGGAGGAGGTAGGCGTGCGCCATCAGATGATGCGTGTCCGCCGGCGAGGCGCCGAGCTGGCGCGCGCGTGTGAGCTCAGCCTCCGCGGCGACCCCGTCGTTCAGCGCCAGATAGGCACGCGCTTGGGCGAGACGCAGCCCGGCATTATTGGGATCGCCCTTGATCGCGTTCAGGAACTCGATGCGGGCAGTGCGCGGCTGGTCCTGCTCGAGGGCCGCAAGGCCGCGCTGATAGGCCTGCTGGGGTGTCTCGGTTCCGCCGCAGGCCGCAGTGGCGAGCAGCATCGCCGAGAGGATCAAAGGACGGTTCATGGCTGGAGCCCATATTGCTTGAGAAGGTCGTAGAGCGTCGGTCGGCTGATCCCGAGCAGCTTGGCGGTATTGGAGATGTTGCCTTCGGTGCGGGCGAGCGCCTGGCGGATCGCCTTGCGATCGGCTTCCTCGCGCGCGGCCTTAAGGTTGACCGGCATGGCGTCTTCCGAGCCGTTGCCGAGATCGAGATCCTCGGCCGTGATGATCTTGCCCTCGGCCATGATCACCGCCCGCTTCAGCCGGTTCTCGAGCTCGCGCACGTTTCCGGGCCACGCCCAGTCGTTGATCGCCGTCAGTGCGCTCGGCGCGAATCCCTTCACCTGCGGGTTCATCTCCTTGGCGAAGCGGTTGAGGAAGTGCTTGGCCAGCAGGGTCGCGTCGCCATGGCGCTCGGCCAGGGTAGGGATGCGGACCACGATCTCGGCAAGGCGGTAATAGAGATCCTCGCGGAAGCTGCCGGCCTGGATCATCGCCGGCAGGTCCTGATGCGTCGCGCAGACGATCCGCGTATCGACCGCGATCGGCTTGCGCCCGCCGATCCGCTCGATTACCCGTTCCTGCAGGAAGCGCAGCAGCTTCACCTGCAGCGGCAGCGGGATGTCGCCGACCTCGTCGAGGAAGAGCGTGCCGCCATGAGCGAGCTCGATCTTGCCCTCGGTGGTTTTGATCGCGCCGGTGAAGGCGCCCTTTTCATACCCGAACAATTCGGCCTCGAGCAGGTTCTCCGGAATCGCCGCGCAATTGATCGCGACGAAGCCGCGATCCTTGCGCGCGCTCGACTGATGAAGCCCCCGCGCCAGCAATTCCTTGCCCGTGCCGCTTGCGCCTAGCAGCATCACCGACACGTCGGCATTGGCCACACGTTCGATCGTTCGGGCAACCTTCAGCATCTCCGGAGCCGCCGTGATCATTGTGCCAAGCACGGTGCGGTCGTCGCCGACCCGCTCCTCGAGGCGCCGATTCTCGTGCTCGATCCCGTGCAGCTGAAAGGCGCGGCGGACGATCAGGCCAAGCTGGTCGATGTCGACCGGCTTCTGGTAGAAGTCGTAGGCTCCCGACGAAATCGCCCGCAGCGCGCTCTCCCGCGGGCCATGGCCCGACGCCACGATCACCTTAGTGTCCGGCTTCAGCGACAGGATCGTCTCGAGGGTGGCGAAGCCCTCGCTCACCCCGTCCGGGTCCGGCGGCAGGCCGAGGTCCAGCGTCACCACCGCGGGCTCCTGGGCGCGCAGCAGGTCGAGCGCAGAGCTGCGGTCGGAGGCGACCAGCACCTCATAATCGTCATAGGCCCAGCGCAATTGGCGCTGCAGGCCCTCGTCGTCTTCGACGATCAGCAATTTCGCCTTTGCCTCGGCAGTCATGCGCGCACCCGTTCGGTCTTGGAGTTGAAGGCCCCGGCATCGGCTCCGCCGGCCGGAAGATGGATGATGAAGCGGCTGCCGACGCCTTCGCGGCTCTCCACTTCGATGCGGCCGCCCATCGCGGCGATCAGCGTCCGCGCCTCGAAGGCGCCGATGCCGAAGCCGCCGTCCTTGGTCGAGGCAAAGGGCTGGAAGAGGCGGGTGCGGATGAAATCCGCCGACATGCCGGCGCCGCTGTCGATCACGTCGATCGTGACCTCCTGCCCCTTCTGCTCGTAACAGACCCGCACCGCCTCGCCGGGGCGGCTGGCATCAATCGCATTTTGGACGATATGGGTCAGCGCCTGCTCCAGGCGTGCAGGATCGGCGACCACGGCAATGCCGGCCCGGCCGAACAGCTGCACCGGATGGACCCGCTGCTTCACCTCGACGAGCGCAGCCAGGATCGGCTGGAGCGGCGTGGCTCTCAGTGGCTCGCCCTCCACCTTGTTGCCGCGGTTGAGGCGGGCGAGCAGGTCGTTCATCTTCTTCACCGAGCTTTGCAGCGTCGCGATCATGTCGGCGCGAAACTCGGGATTGTCGGCGTGCCGCTCGGCGTTGCGGGCAACGAGGCTCAACTGGCTCACCAGATTCTTGATGTCGTGCATGATGAACGCAAAGCGGCGGTTGAACTCGTCGAAGCGCTGCGCATTAGCCAGCGCCTCCTGGCTGCGGGCCTCGGCGAGGTAGCTCGCCGCCTGGATGCCCGCCGTGCGGAACAGGTCGAAATCCTCCCAGTCGAGCGGCCGCCGCAGCAGCGGATGCTCGAGCACGACGAGGCCGACGAGATGATCGGAATGGAGGAGCGGGACGCCGGCCCACGCGGCATCGCTCTTCGCCAGCCACTCGGGGACCGGGACCCGCCCGCCGGTGCGGGTGGGAATGCCGTCCCGCACCGTCTCGAAGTCCACGACATGCGAGGTGGTTTCGATGAAGCGCACGAAATCGGTGTCCGCGGGTTCGCTGTGGCCGACATCGTGGTGCCAGTTCCAGCGGGCGCCGGGGGTCAGCCGATATTCGCTGTCGGTAAGCAGCAGCAGTCCGCTCGGGGAGCCGGCAATATCGGCCAGCGCCTTGACGATGCGGTCGCCCAGCGGCGCGGCGTCGTCGCCGGCCGTGCCGACCGTGCGGGTGAAGCGCAGCCACTCCTCGCGATAGTCGTAGCGATGCTCGAAGAAGTGCTTGGCAAGCACCACCCGCGCCCACGCCCGCGCCTTGCCGGACGGCAGGAAGATGAGCGCCGTCATTGTCATCGCGAAAACGAGCGCGATCTGGCCGATCCGCACCCACTCGCCGCCGATCAGCTCGAGCGCCTGCGTCGCAGACATCATCAGGATCAAATAAGCGAAGATCGCGATCACCGAGAGCGACTGAAAGGTCGCCGCGCGCGAGAGCTGCATCTTCCATTGGGCATTGCGGCGGCTGGCGATGGCGAACAGCGGCGTGAGCATCGCCACGATCGCGCCCCGCATCGCAAACAGATCGTCGACGGGCTCCTTGGTCAGATAGGCGACCGTGTAGAGGTGGAGGTCGTAGGCCCACATGCCGGCCAGCGCGATCATCGGCAGGCGGATGCCCCAGCGGCTGTCGGGCGAGGCCTGGCCGTAGAGATTGTGCACCAGCACCAGCGAGCCGGCCGCGATCGTCAGGCCGAGGACATGCGCCGTGGTCAGCAAAGCCGCATAGGCGCCGCTGTTGCTCTCGAACCGCGGCAGCACGCCGGCGACCACGATCTGCAGCCCGATCACCGCCGCGACGGTCGTGTAGACGAGCTTCACCGACCGCTGGCGGTTGATCTCCTCGGCGCCGCGAACGATGCCGTACATGAAGGCGAGGAACGAGAAGTTGCGCGCGCTCTCGGCAAGGCCCGACAGCAGGTGATGCGGCCCCAGGATCGCGACGAAGATCGACCAGACGGACATCACCGCGAAGGCCGCGACGAGCGGCCGGTTGCGCTGGTCGCCATTCCAGTGGCGCAGCTGCCAGAGCGCGAGCGCGCCGTAGAGCAGCGCCGCGAGTGCATGGCTCCAGAGACCGATCAGCCCCAGCATCAGCGCGCCCCGTCCGGCCAGAGGATGACGCGCAAGGTCGTCAGCAGGATCAGCACGTCCAGGAAGGGCGTGTAGTTCTTGGCGTAATAAAGGTCGTATTCGAGCTTCTGGCGCGCATCCTCGATCGAGGCGCCGTAGGGATAGTTGATCTGCGCCCAGCCGGTGATGCCGGGCTTCACCATGTGGCGCTCCGAATAATAAGGCAGCCGCGCCTCCAGGTCGGCGACGAATTGCGGCCGCTCGGGACGCGGCCCGACGAAGCTCATCTTGCCCCTGAGCACGTTCCAGGCCTGGGGCAGCTCGTCGATGCGCAGCTTGCGGATGATCGAGCCGATGCGCGTGACGCGGGGATCGTCCTTCTGCGCCCAGACGGCGACGCCGCCGACCTCGGCATCCTGGCGCATCGAGCGCAGCTTGATGATCTCGAAAGCCTGACCGTAGAGGCCGACGCGGCGCTGCCGGAAGAAGGCGGGGCCCGGACTCTCGAGCTTGATGAGGAGCGCCGTGGCGGCGATCACCGGTGCGGTCGGGATCAGGATGAGGGCACTGACCGCCACGTCGAACAGGCGCTTGCCGATGCTGGAAAGCCGACGTCCGGACTGGAAGCCGTCGGAGAAGATCAGCCAGCTCGGGTTGAGGCTGTCGAGGTCGACGCGGCCCGTTTCGCGCTCGAAGAAGGAGGAGAGGTCGGTGACGTGCACTCCCGTCGTCTTGACGCGGAGCAGGTCCGAGAGCGGCAGCGCGTTGCGTCGCTCCTCCAGCGCCAGCACGACCTCGCTGGCACCGAGGCCGACGACATAATCGGACAGGTTGGCGATCGTGCTGCGCTTGACCGCGTCCTTCACCGCCTTCGGGCCGTCGTTCATGCTGACGAAGCCGGCAACTGCGAAGCCGGCGCCGTTGCGGCGGGCAAGCTCATGCAGCCTCGCCGCCCGTGGACCTGCGCCGAGGACGACGATCCGGCGCTTGAACAGCTCGCCGCCGAGGGCGCGGCCGAAAAGCAGGCGGACGAGGCCGAGCCCCGCCAGCGCGAACAACATCGCGTAGAGCAGGTTCGACCGCCAGAAGCTGATCACCGGTACGAGGAAGAAGATGAGCGCAAGCAGAAGGACCGCGAGCGACACCGATACGAACAGCCGCGGTACCGACACGCGAAGGGCATGCACCGAGTCCGCGCCATAGACGCCGACGCCGATCATCGCGAGCTGGGTGGTAACGGCGAAGGTGAGCAGGAGGGGCAGCCGGGTAAAGTCCGGATCGATCTCGCCGTCGATCTGCCAGATGCGGAGCAGCCAACCGGCCTCGGCGGCGAAGATCAACAGCAGGAAGTCGACCAGCCCGAGCAGAATGACCGTATGCGGCACATAATGTTTGAAGAGGCGGATCATGCGCGATCCGCCCCACTCATTTTCCAGACCGGTGTAAAAAGGGCCGACACAGGCGGCTGTGTCGCCGAAATTGACAAATATTTCCTGAAAGCCGCCGAAAATCAGGCCGCTAGTCCGCGAACGACGGCCGGATTAGGCATTTCGCCATGACCGTGCTAGTCAGGTGCATCGGCCGGGGTGGGCGAGTCAAAGCCAGGTGAGTACAATCATGTCCCAGCACGATTTCTATATTGCTCGCGCTGCGGAAGCCCGCGCCGAAGCGGCCGCGGCCTCCCTCGACAATGTCCGGCAGCGCTGCCTCCGCTCCGAGGCAGCATGGAGCGAAATGGCCGCCCGCGCCGCCCGCACCGAACGCATGCGCGCCCGCAGCGAAGCCGAAAAGGCCGCCGTTCTCGTCGGATAGACGCTCATTGCGGGTTCACCTCCCCGCCGGCTAATGGGCGCCATGCAGATCACCCGCAGAAGCTTCGTCGCCGGCGCGGCCGCGCTCTCGTCCCAGCCCGCATGGTGCGCGCAGGCGGAAGGCCGCGTGCTGACACCCGAGATGTTCGGCGCCAAGGGCGACGGCGTCACCAACGACACCCGCGCTTTCGTCGAGCTTGCCCAGGTCATCCGCGCCAATCGCGGCGGGACAGTGGAACTGCGCAAAACGACCTATATTGTCGGCGAGCAGCTCCCGTCGCTGCGCGGTGAGGGGGGATGGTCCTATCCGCCGCGCGAGATCATGACCTTCAGCCGACTGACGCAACCGCTGGTCGTGCGCGGCAATGGCGCTCGCCTTCGATGCGCCGACGGCCTGCGCTACGGCACGTTCGATGCACGCTCAGGCCGCGCCACTAAGAATCCGATGCCCTTTCTGGGTGGCGAGCGGGCCTCCCCCTATACGGCAATGATCCGCGTTGAGAATTGCAGCGGTCCGATCGAGATCAGCGACATCGAACTCGACGGCAATGTCGAGCGGCTGCGCATCGGGGGGCAATTCGGCGACACCGGCTGGCAAATTCCCGCCTGGGGCCTAGCCCTGCTCAATAACAGCGGCAGCGAGACAGTGCGGAATGTATATACCCACCATCACGGACAGGATGGCATTTACATAGACGGGCTCCACGGGCCGGGATCGCAGCGTCGGCTGATCAGCAATGTCCGATCCGAATTTAATGGCAGACAGGGCTGCAGCATCGTCGGCGGACGCGGCTATGTGTTCGAGAATTGCAAGTTCAACCACACGGGACGTGCCAACGTGGCGAGCGCGCCGGGGGCAGGCGTCGACATCGAAGCCGAAGGCGGCAAAGTCAACCGCGACTTTTTATTCAACAATTGCGAATTTTCGGACAATTTCGGCTGCGGCATGGTCGCCGATAGCGGGGATAGCGAGGGTGCAACTTTCAATAACTGCACGTTCGTCGGCACGACCGCTTGGTCGGCCTGGCCTAGAAAGCCGCGCTTTCGCTTCAACAACTGCAATTTCATCGGTGCCATCGTTCAGGCCTATGGCGACCCAAATCCTGCGCGCGCGGCGCAATTCCACGGCTGCACCTTCCGTGACGATCCGCGCCTGTCACCGAACGGAAAAATCGCGCTGGGCGACAAGCCGACCGGCCCGATCGCCGATATGTCGGACACGCGCAACGTGCTGTTCAACCGCTGCAACTTCCTGCTCACCCACAATGCGGTGCTGCCCTGGTCGATCAACGTCATCTACCGCGATTGCCGGATGGAACAGCGGTCAAAGGGGCAGGCCTATCCCCGCGGGACGTTTCTCGGTCGCACTGTCATCAACGCCAATGTCGACCTCTACAATTCGAAGTTCGTTGGTGAAGTGATCCTCAACGGCCGCCGCATCGGCGCGTGAACTTTTCTTTCCTGCTTCGCGCGGAGAGTGGGTCCCGCTAAAGCCGCGGGATGGCGAGGCGGATCCTTCCTGTTATCCTCTCTGGCGGCGCCGGAACGCGCCTCTGGCCGCTGTCGCGAACGGGGCGACCCAAGCAGTTTATAGCGATCGATGGGGAGCGGACGATGCTCCAGCAGACGGCGCTGCGCACGGCGCACGCCGAGCGCTTCGCGGCGCCGATCGTGGTAGCGAGCGAAGACGATGCCGACGCGATCGAGGGGCAGCTCGGTGCGGTCGGTACACCGCCGGCCCTCCTCATCCTCGAGCCCGGTCGCCGGAACACCGGCCCCGCCATCGCCCTCGCCGCCCTCAGCGCGGCCCCCGACGACATCCTCCTCGTGATGCCGAGCGACCATGTCATCGTCGATGCCGACGCTTTTAGGGCCGCGGTCGAGGCCGCCCTTCCGTTCGCGCGCGACGACGACCTGCTGGTCACCTTCGGCATTGCGCCCGACCGGCCGGAGACCGGCTACGGCTATATCCGCCGGGGCGATCCGATCGGCGAAGGCGTCTTCAAAGTGGAGCGCTTCGTCGAGAAGCCGGGCATCGAGGCCGCGGCGGCGCTGCTTGCCGAGGGCGGCCACGACTGGAACGGCGGCATTTTCCTGTTCCGGGCCGAAGCCTATCTCGAAGCCTTGGAGGCGCTTGAGCCGGCCCTGCTCTCCGCCACACGCGCGGCTCTGGCCGCGCAGCGCGAGGACGGCATTCGCGTCTGGCCCGATGCGCGCAGCTTCGCCCGCGCCCCCGCCCTCTCGATCGACCGAGCGGTGATGGAGAGATGGGATCGGGTCGCGGTCGTGCCCGTCGAGATGGGCTGGTCGGACATCGGCAGCTGGGAGGCGCTGCACCAGCTCGGGCAGAAGGATGAAGCCGGCAACGTCCTCACCGGTGACGTGGTCGCGATCGACAGCCGCGACTGCCTGATCCGATCGGAGGGGCCGGTGATCGTCACTCTGGGCGCGGATAATCTCGTGGTGGTTGCCACTGAGCGGGCGGTGCTGATCGTTCCGCGCGGCGAGACCCAGCGCGTCAGCGAGGCGATCGAGGCGCTGCAGCGCCGCGAGCGCCCGGAGCCCTAACTCGGCATTAACCATCCTCGCCTAGACCGGCCACTCCTGGTTGAAAGGAGCGAGAGGCATGCTGGTCTTCTGCAAGATGGGCGCACATTCGGCCGCCGCGCGGCCTGTCTGGAACAATGGCTTCTATTTCAGCGCCTGCGCACGCTGCGGATGCGATCTGGTGCGAGGGGCACACGACAGTTGGCGCGCGGTCCCGAAAGGCTTCAAGGTCGTGTGGCGGCAGCGGCCGCCCGGCTATCCGGACTGGTCGCAAGGCACCCAGCCGGAGCAGGCCCCGCTGCGGCTGATCCCCCGTCCCGTGGCGATCAACGCGGAGCAGGCCGGCTTGTCGACGATGCTCGGGCGGAGCTGATCAGTCGCGGTAGGCGAGGCGGCCGGTGGGTTGCGCCCACTCGGCCGCGGTGCGGCGGTCCTCATCCGTGATGGTCACGGCGTGGAATCCCGGACGGCGATGCTCCTCTTCTTCCGCTGGAGCAGCCGTTGGATGCGACGGCCTGATCTGGGCGCACACGTCCTCGTCGCTGAGCGCGGTCTCGAACTGGATGGCGCATCGACGCCCCTCCGCCCAGGCGACGGTGGCGAATGCTTCGAGCATGCCGCGCTTCAGGATAACGTCGGTGCCTTCCGCAGGAAGGTTGAAGCCTTCGATCGTCGCCCCGGTCGGGGAGAGACTGCGCAGCTTCACCGCCAGCTCCCGCGTCGTCGTGATCAACGTCGCCAGAAGCAGCACGCGATATTCGCCTGGCCGCGATGCGCCTTCGTCCTCGCCGGCGGCCAGCCTCAGGCTCGCAGATCTGATCATTTCAACGTCCCCCACCCAATCCTTAATTCCGGACCGCGTAGTAGCCGCGTAACCCTACTATCGGATTAACCACAGGCGGAGAGCCCGGCCTCAGTCCTCCACGAAGGCCTTTAGCCTGCCGAGCGCCTCGTCCCACTGCGCAGAGATCTCCTCGAGAAAGGAGCATGCCGCCGCGATCGGCTGCGTCTGGAGCGCATAACGGCTCTCGCGGCCGGCCCGGCTGCTGCTGACGAGGCCGGCATTCTCCAGCACGTGCAGGTGCTTGGTGACCGCCTGGCGCGTGAGCCGTGTGTCGGCGGCCAGCCGGGAGATCGACAAGGTGTCGCCGCCGCTCAGCCGCATCAGCAGCGACAGCCGCGTCCGGTCGCCAAGCGCGGCGAAGACCGGAGCCGGATCGGCCCGCGCCTCAGCCCCCGACATAGGCCCTGACATTCTCCATCTGCTCCGCCCAGCCGCCCTCGTTGCTGCGGAAGGCGAGCCCGCGCCGGTCGGCGGGCAGCGAGTCGAAGCCGGACTCGACGGTGGTGAGGCGCGTGCCCTCGCCGCGGCGCTCGAGCCGGAACTCGACAAGGGTCCAGGGGTCGCCGGACGTATCCTCCTCGAGCCCGTGATAATAAGGCGGCCATTCGTAGGCGAAATAATGCGGCTCCTCCATTGCCACGATCCTTGCCTCCCAAGGGAGGTGCTCGAAGCCGGGATAGGTCATCTGGCCGGTCGAGCGCTCGCCGATGACGAACGGCTGGTCGAGCCTCACCTTGAACCACTCGCCGAACTGGACATGATCGGTGAGAGCGCGCCAGACGCGTTCTATGGGTGCGTTCAAATCTACATTCTTCTCGATTCGGTCGGACATAGTGCAACCTCCTGGTTGCATGTCTATCGCGACGGCCGAGCCGAATTGCAATCGATCAGTTGCGATCGAGAGGCAGCCAGATGGTTGAGGTGCGGGAAATCGGAACGAGCGGGCTGAAGACCCCGCGGCTGGTGCTGGGCGGCAACGTGTTCGGCTGGACCGTCGACGGGGAGGAGGCGTTCCGGATCCTCGACCGCTTCGTCGAGGCCGGCGGCACGATGATCGACACCGCCGACGTCTATTCCTCCTGGGTGCCTGGGCACCAGGGCGGAGAGTCCGAAGCGCTGATCGGCGAGTGGCTGAAGCGGCGGGGGCGGCGCGACGACGTGCTGATCGCGACCAAGGTTGGCTTCAGCGAGGGCCTGTCCGCGGCAGTCATCGAACGGGGCATCGACACGTCGCTGCGGCGGCTCGGCATCGATCATGTCGACCTCTACTACGGCCACAAGGACGATCCGGCGACGCCGTTCGAGGAGACGCTGAGCGCCTTCGATCGGCTCGTCGCAGCCGGCAAGGTGCGGGCGATCGGCGCCTCCCAGATTTCGCCCGAGCGGCTGGAGGAAGCGCTCGCGGTCAGCGCACGCGACGGCCTGATTCCCTATACGGTCCTCCAGACCTGGTACAACATGATGGAGCGTGCGCGTTTCGAAGACGGGCTCGCCGCCGTCGCGCAGCGACATGGCCTCGGCGTCCTCCCCTTCTACGGCCTCGCCAACGGCTTCCTCACCGGCAAGTATCGGAGTGAGGCCGATCTCGGGAAAAGCATCCGCGGCGACCGCGCAGTGCCCTATCTGAACGAACGCGGTTTCGCGGTACTGGCGGCGCTGGATGCGGTGGCGGCGGAGACGGGCGCGACGCCGGCGCAGGTCGCGCTCGCGTGGAATGCCGCCCAGCCTGCCATCACGGCCCCGATCGCCAGCGCGACCTCGCTCGCTCAGCTGGAGGAACTGATCGGCGCTATGGAACTGGAGCTCACCCGCGACCAGCTCAGCCGCCTCGATGCCGCCACCGGCTGAGCCGCTCAGCCCTTCCGCAGGACGCTCAAGGCAGCGGTGACCATTGCCTCGGTCGCGGTCCCGATCACCGCCTCCGCATCCGGCGCCCAGAATGGACTGTGCAGCGAGGGCAGCTTCAGCGGGTCCCCGGCCGCGGCCTGCCACTTGTCGGAAGGGACGCCGCCGACCCAGAAGAGCAGGCTTTCAATGTTGGGATCCTCGCGGTGGTAGCGGCTGAAATCCTCCCCCACCATTGGCGGCGGCACCTGGCGCACCCGGTCGGCACCGAAGCGGTCGCGGAAGCGGGCGACCACATTGCCGGTAAGCGTCTCGGTGTTGACCGTCGCCGGGGTGAACTCGCCGCGGCGGATCGTCACCACCGGCATCTTGTCGTCCGGCACTCCGGCCGCAATTGCCTCGCCGCGCGCGATGCGGGCGATGCCGTCGAGCAGCATCGACCGGGTCTTGTCGTTGTAGCTCCGGACGGTGAGCTGGAGCTTCGCCTCGTCCGAGATGATGTTGTGCTTGGTGCCGGACTGGAAGCTGCCGACCGTCACCACGGCGGCGTCCTGGGGGTCGAGCTCGCGGCTGACGAGCGTCTGAAGGGCGCCGACGATGCGCGCGCCGAGCACGATCGGATCCCTGGTCTGGTGCGGCACCGCGCCATGGCCACCGACGCCCCTCACCGTCACGTCGACGCTGTCCACATTGGCCATCGCCGGCCCGGGCGTGAAGCCGAGCGTGCCGGCAGGAAGCGAGGCGCTGTCGTGGAAGGCGATGGCGTGGGTCGGCTTGGGAAAGCGAGTGTAGAGCCCGTCCTCCAGCATCGCCTTGGCGCCCTCGCCGGTCTCTTCGCCCGGCTGCAGGATCATCACCAGAGTGCCGGACCATTGGTCCTTCATCGCCGAAAGGCGGCGCGCCGTGCCGATCCAGGCGGACATGTGCGTATCGTGACCGCAGGCGTGCATGACCCCGCTTTCGACGCCGGCCGAGCTCGCGGCGCGTGCCTTGCTCGCGAAGGGCAGGCCGGTCTGCTCCACCACGGGCAGCGCGTCCATGTCCGCCCGCAGCAGCAGGGTCGGGCCGGGGCCGTTCTTCATCACCGCGACGACGCCGGTCTTGCCGACGCCAGTAGTGACGTCGAAGCCGAGCTTCTTCGCCTCGGCCGCGAGCCTGGCGGAGCTCTTCACCTCCTGCATCGACAGCTCGGGATTGGCGTGAAGGTCGCGATAGAGCGTCAGCAGCGACGGCATGTCTTTCTGCACGGCGTCGCTGAGCGCGTCGGCATGAGCGGGTGTGGCAGCGGTCGCGGCGAGTGCGGCGGCGAGGATCAGCTTGTTCATGAGTTCCTCGGCGCGTTTGGGGCGACCGGCACCAGCTCGAGGATGTCGATCGTCGATTCGAAATGCGGATAGGGCAGGACCAGCCGCCAGCGATTCTCGCCGATCCGCTCGACGACGCCGGCCATGTCGCGCTCGCGGTCGCGGCCATATTGGAGGGCCCGTCGCTCGTCGCCGAGCTGGAGCGTGCCGAGGAAGACCATGCGCTGCTGGCCGGGAAACGGAAGGAACAGCCCGATGGGGCGTTGCGACCCGGTCATCTTGGCGAAGCTCATCAGCCCGCCTTCCTGGCGGATGCGGCAGGTGAAGGGCGGATAGGCGACGTAATCGAGCATGCCCTGCGACTTGGCGCCGATCTTGAGCACGCGGCAGCGATACTCGCCCTGCGGAGGATCGCGCCAGTCGATCGCGACGTCCGGCTGGAGCAAGGCGCCTTCGCGCGCGATCGCGCCGGCATTCCCCGAGCCCTGCGCCTTTCGCACGCCTTCCATCCAGGCGGTGCGCCAGTTCCTCAGCCGCTCGCGATCCTGGTTGGTGGCGATCGAGCGCCAGTCCGGCGGGGCGGATGCGGCCGTCCTCACGGATCCCTGTTCTGCCTTGGAAGCGCAGCCCGCGACGATGAGGGCGGCGCAGAGGGGAACCAACGCAAACTTCATCAAAGCTCCGATCGCTGCCCCCGCTCCATGCAGCTTACTGCGCAGTCCAGCCCCCGTCCATCGACAGGTTGGCGCCCGTGATCGCCGCGGCTTCGTCGCGGCAGAGGAAGAGGGCGAGCGCCGCCACCTGGTCGACCGTGACGAACTTCTTGGTCGGCTGCGCGGCGAGGAGCACGTCGTTCATGACCTGCTCACGGGTTAGCTTCCGCGCCTTCATCGTATCCGGGATCTGGTTCTCGACCAGCGTCGTCCAGACGTAGCCCGGGCTGATGCAGTTGACGGTGACGCCGCTCGTCGCCGTCTCCAGCGCCACGGCCTTAGTCAGGCCGGCAATACCGTGCTTCGCCGCCACATAGGGGGCCTTGTTCGGGCTGGCGACGAGGCTGTGCGCGGACGCGGTGTTGATGATCCGCCCCCACCCTTTCGCCTTCATCCCCGGCAGCGCCAGCCGGATGGTGTGGAAGGCCGCGGAGAGGTTGAGCGCGATCAAGAGGTCCCACCGGTCGACCGGGAACTGGTCGATCGGCGCGACATGCTGCATGCCGGCATTGTTGACGAGGATGTCGACCTCGCCCGCCTCCGCCATCATCTGCTCGATCGCGTCGGGCTTCGTCAGGTCGGCGCCGCTATGGCCGGCGTCCAGCTCGCTCTTCAGTCGCTCGATCTCGGCCGGGTCGCCGAAGCCGTTGAGGATCACCCTTGCGCCTTCGCCATGAAGCGCCCGTGCGACGGCAAGGCCGATGCCCGAGGTGGAGCCGGTGACGAGGGCGGTCTTTCCCTTGAGGAACATGGGGCTGGTGGTCTCCTGTGAAAGCCGCCGCCTTTTCGGGCGCGTCTCCGGTAAATGCAACCGCAGCGGCGTCCTGCGCATTGCACCGCTCAGTGGCTTTGGAAAGGACCGGCTGATGCGGCTCGGCGACGAAGAGAGAAGCGTCAATTTCGAGGACCGCACCGGCCGCGGCGGCATGGGTTTCGGCGGCGGCGGCGGGCTCGGCGGCGGCATGATGCCGATGCTGTTCGGCCTCGTGCTGAGCCGGTTCGGGATCGGCGGCGTGCTGATCCTGTTGCTCGGCTATTGCGCGCTGAGCACGTTCGGCGGCGGCGGCGGCGGCGGCACGATCGGCGGCACGCCCGCGCTTCAGACAGGCGCGCCGTCAGGGCAGTCGACGCTGGACCCGAACACCCGCGAGCTCCTCACCCGCGTCCTCGGCTCGACCGAGCGGCGCTGGACCGATCTCTTCGCCGCGCAAGGCCAGCGTTACCAGCCGACGACGATGGTCGCCTACTCCCGCACCGACCGCTCCGGCTGCGGCGCGGCGCAGGCGGCCATGGGCCCCTTCTACTGCCCGAGCGACCAGCGCATCTATATCGATCCCACGTTCTTCGACGAGCTCAGCACCCGCTTCGGGGCGCAAGGCGATTTCGCCCAGGCCTATGTCATCGCTCACGAGGTCGGCCACCACATCCAGAACCTCACAGGGGTTCTGGACCAGGCGCAGCAGGCGCAGTCGCGGGCGTCCGCGGCCGAGGGCAATGCGGTGCAGGTGCGGGTCGAGCTGCAGGCCGATTGCTATGCAGGCGTGTGGGCGGCGAACGATAAGAACCTGCTCGAGCCGGGCGACGTCGAGGAAGGCATGCGCGCCGCCGAGGCGATCGGCGACGACACCCTGCAGCGTCAGGCGCAGGGCCGGGTCGTGCCGGAAAGCTTCACCCACGGCACCAGCGCGCAGCGCATGGCCTGGCTGCGGCGCGGCCTGCAGACCGGCGACCCCGCCGCCTGCGACACGTTCAACCAGCCTATCTAGCTGTCGGCCCAGCGCCGCAGCAGGTTGTGATAGGAACCGGTGAGCGAGACCACGGCCGGGTCAGCGTCGCCGATGCGCTCCGCAAGCGAGCGGGTGGCGACGTCGAGGTCGAGCAGCAAAGTGCGCTGGCCGTCGTCGCGGACCATGGACTCGATCCAGAAGAATGAAGCGAGCCGCTCGCCGCGCGTGACCGGCTCTACGCGGTGGAGGCTGGTCGCCGGATAGAGGATCATGTCGCCCGCCGGCAGCTTCACGCGGTGAAGCCCGTACGTGTCCTCGACGGTCAGCTCGCCGCCTTCATAGTCCGCCGGATCGGACAGGAAGAGCGTGGCCGACAGGTCGGTGCGGATGCGGGAGCCGTCGGGCAGGAACCGGATCGCGTTGTCTACATGATTGCCGAACCCATGGCCCTCCGCCGCGCCGTAGCGGTTGAACATCGGCGGAAAGATCGTCTTCGGCAGAGCGGCGGAGACGAACAGCGCATTGCGGCCAAGGGTTCCGAGGATCGTCGCCCCGAGTTCCTTCGCCGCCGCGCTGCCCGGCTGAAGCTGCTGGTTGTTCTTGACCAGCGCCGACTGCGCACCGGCCGTTCCTTTGCCGTCGACCCACTCCGCCGCGCCGACCAGGCGGCGCGCATGCGTCACCTGTTCGGCGGTGAGGACGGAAGGGATCGTAATCAGCACAGGGTCGAGCGTTACATCCGGAACGCCAGCGTCGCTACCGCCGAGCGTCCGGGTCCCGGCACGAAATGGCCGCCGCCCACCTGATCGATGAAGCGCTCGTCGAAGATGTTGAAGACGTTGAGCCGAAGCGACGTGCTTGACGTGAACTCATAGGCGACAGTCGCGTCCGCCAGCCAGTAATCGTCGATCAGGCGGGTGTTGGCGACGTTGGTGAAACGCTCCCCGACATAGCGGACACCGCCGCCCAGCTCGAGGCCCATCGGGATCTTGTACGTCGTCCAGATCGTACCGCTATGGTCCGGCACGTTGCCGAGCCGGTTGCCGAGCTCGCCAGGAGTATTCGATTCCACCACCTCGCTGTCGAGGTAGGTGTAGGCGGCGATGAGCTGCCAGCGTTGAGTGATCCAGCCGGTCGCGCCGAGCTCGATGCCGTCCACACGCTGCTCGCCGTCGAGCACGATAGGAGCCTCGCCCGTCAGGCCCGGCGTCCGCGAGTTCGTCTTCTCGATCCGGAAGACGGCACCGTTGACCAGCAGCTTGCCGTTGAACGCGTCCCATTTGGCGCCGATCTCGAAAGTACGGCTGCGCTCCGGCTTCAGCGCATCGAGAGCGGCATTGGGCGCGAC
Organism: Allosphingosinicella sp.; assembly: GCF_059502505.1. Taxonomy (NCBI): domain Bacteria; kingdom Pseudomonadati; phylum Pseudomonadota; class Alphaproteobacteria; order Sphingomonadales; family Sphingomicrobiaceae; genus Allosphingosinicella; species Allosphingosinicella sp. Next base: position 460,767 of record NZ_JCACEU010000014.1, on the reverse strand, counting down.
CTGCGTGAAGCCCTCGATCGACGGGTTCACCGACGTGCCGGCGCCGGCATAAAGGCTGACGTTGGGCACCGGCTTGTAGGTGATGCCGGCGCGCCAGGTGACGGTCTCGTCGACGCGGTCGAGGTCGGGCACGGGCGGCGTGGCGGGCGCGGGCCGATAGGCGCTTTCGTACCGCTCCCAACGGATGCCGCCGGAGAGCAGGAACTGGTCGCTGAAGTGGATCGTGTCGAACAGATAGGCGGCGAGCGTGTCCGCCTTCGCCCGCACGATCGCGCCGGGGGTATCGACGATCGTGCCGGTATAGGGGCGGGTCGGATCGGGATCATACAGATCGGTCGGCGTGCCGTTGGTGATCGTGCGCAGCTGGTTGCGGCTCTTTTCCTCGGATATCTCGAACCCGGCGATGAGGTCGTGCCGCACCTCGCCGGTTTTGAAGTCGGCGAAGAGATTGGTCTGGTTCAGCAGGATCTCGTCGACCGTGTCGCGCGACTGGGTCTGCGGGTTCACGAGAATGCTGTCGTTGCTGACGAAACGCGGCGAGGAATAGATAGAGTCACGAGTGGCGTGGCCGTAGCGCGTGGTGTTCGAGATGCGGATGCCTTCGCTCAGATCATGCTCGAGCGCGAAGGTGAGGATGTTCGTGCGCAGGTCCTCGCGGTCACGGGCGAGCAGCCCGTAATAATTGTCGAAGTCGACCGGCGCCGGCTGGTCCCTGAACTCAGCCAGGACGTTATGCGTCGTCGGGACGAAGGGGATGCCGTAATCGGGGACATTGTCCTGATCGAGCAGCATGTAGGTGACGATCGCGCGCGTCGAGCTGCCGAGGCCGACGGCGATTGCCGGTGCGAAGCCGATACGCTGGGTGTCGACGAAATCGCGGCCCGGAGAATCGACGTCGTGATAGAGCAGGTTGAGGCGCAGTGCGGTGCCGCCGCCGATGCCGAGGTCGTCGCCGCCGACGTTGAGGTCGGCGGTGGCGCGCCAATATTCGGGCGTGCCGACACCGACCGTGCCGCCGACGAAAGTGCCGAGCTGCGGCTGCTTGGTGAAGAGGTTGATGTAGCCGCCGGTCGAGCCGCGTCCGGTCTGGGCGGAGGACGGCCCCTTCACCACCTCGACCTGCTCGACGTTAAACGTGTCGCGCGTGTAGCTGGCGAAGTCGCGAATACCGTCGACAAAGATGTCGTTGCGCGCAGCGAAGCCGCGCAGGGTGAGGTTGTCGCCGGCTGGCCCGCCGCCGCCCTCGCCCGCGGCGAAGCTGATGCCGGAGACGTTGCGGAGCACGTCGCGAAGCGTTGTCGCCGCCTGCTGCTCGATCACTTCGCGCGGAATGACGCTCACCGACTGCGGGGTATCGCGCAGGTCGCCGAGGCGGGAGTTGAGGGTGTTGATGCGGAAGCGTTCACCGGTGACGACGATTCGCTCGCCCGGCGCCTGATCGTCGTCGGCAGCAGCTTCGGCCGTTGCCGCCCCGGCCGTGTCGGCCTTGGCTTCCTCTGCCAAGGCCGGATACCCCATCATAAGGGACGAGCCGCCGGCGAGGGCGAGCGCGGCCTTGCGGCAGGAATAGATGCCGGCCTGACGGCCGCCTTGATCGGACATGGTTTACCCCTAGTGCGCTATTGCGAAGCGTTCTCGATTCGATGCGGTTGATAATCATTCGCAACAAGGGTAATCAACCCCCAAAAGTTGAGGGAGCGAAATGATGAAGCACGAGACGGCGGTGCGTAGAGGTTCGGCACGCAAGCTGTGGTTTCAGGTCCACAAGTGGATCGGGCTCCTGCTCGCCGTGCTGATCATCCCGATCTCACTCACCGGTTCGGCACTCGTCTGGCACGACTGGTTGGATGAGACGCTGAACCCGCAACGCTATGCCGTGTCGGGCGAGGCGGCGCTCGCGCCTTCCGTCTACGCGCAGCGCGCCAGCGAGGCGCTGAGCGCGGAAGAGAGGGTCGCCACCCTCACCTTTCCCGAAGGCGAAGGTCCCGTGATGGTTAGTGCGGCGCGGCCGCCCGAGCCCGGAGCTGCGGGGCGCCCCATTCGCACCAACCTCTGGCTCGACCCCTCGGGCGGTCGTGTCATCGACCGCGCCGCCAGCAACGAAGGCGCCGTGCGGGTGCTGCACGTGCTTCACGGCAGCCTGATGGTGCCGGGGGTCGGCCGGCAGATCGTCGGCTGGGTCGGCGTGGCGATGCTGATCTCGTGCATCAGCGGCATCTGGCTGTGGTGGCCGACCAGCGGGCGCTGGACCCGCGGCCTGCGCTGGCGTCGCCAGAACAGCACCAACGCCAACCTTCATCACCAGGGCGGCTTCTGGATCCTCATTCCCCTCGCCATGCTCTCCTTCACCGGCGTCTGGATCTCCTTCCCTCAATTCTTCAGCCAGTTCACCGAAGCCTCCACGTCCAAGGGCGGCGGCGGCAACGACCGTGCGCGGCAGATGCGCGCGCGGCCGCTCGAGTCGACTGCGATGACGCCCGAAGCCGCACTCGCTGCGGCGGAGCCGCACGCCACCGGCCGGCTCATCTCGATCGCGTGGCCGACCGATCAGGCGCCGGAGTGGAAACTCAACTTCGCCCGCGAGGGCGGCCAGGCGGAGGTGAAGGTCGACGATGCGGGCGGCACGGTGACGCCGCCCAAGCCGCCGCAGCCGGAGACCTTCGCCCGCACTATGCGCCGCTGGCACGACGGCACCGGCATGGGTCCCGTCTGGCAAGTGATCATCTTCATCGGCGGCATCATCCCCGCGTTGCTCGCCGTCACCGGCATCATTATGTGGCTGCGGACACGAGGCTGGCGGAAGGACATCGCGCGCCGGCGCCAGGCACGGCAGGCGGCCGCCGCGGCGGAGTAGCTACTCCGCCGCGAGCAGCCGCTCGGCGCCGCCGAGATCGACGCTGACCAGGCGGCTGACGCCGCGCTCGACCATGGTGACGCCGAACAGGCGGTGCATGCGGCTCATCGTCACCGCATTGTGGGTGACGATCAGGTAGCGGGTGTCGGTCTCCTGCGTCATCCGGTCGAGCAGGTCGCAGAAGCGTTCGATATTGGCATCGTCCAGCGGTGCGTCGACCTCGTCGAGGACGCAGATCGGGGCAGGATTGGTGAGGAACAGGGCGAAGATGAGCGCGCTCGCCGTCAGCGCCTGCTCGCCGCCCGACAGCAGGGTCAGGGCCGAGAGCCGCTTGCCCGGCGGCTGAGCCATGATCTCGAGTCCCGCCTCGAGCGGATCGTCGGATTCTACCAGCTCCAGATGCGCCTGGCCGCCATCGAACAGGGTCGTGAAAAGGCTGCGGAAATGGCCGTTCACCGCCTCAAACGCGGCGAGCAGGCGCGCCCGTCCCTCCCGGTTGAGGCTGCCGATCGAGCCGCGCAGGCGATTGATCGCCAGGCCCAGCTCCTCGCGCTCCGCCTGGGACGCGCCGGCCTGCTCCTCCAGCTCCGCGAGCTCGCGCTCGGCGACGAGATTGACCGGCCCGATCCGCTCGCGCTCCGCGGTGAGCCGATCCAGCGCCGACGATTCGGCGGCGACGGTCTCGAGCGAGGTCTCATCGAAGCCGAGCTTGTTCGGCAGCAGCGGCGGCGGGCATTCGAAGCGCTCGCCGGCAGTGCGGGCGAGTTCGATCCGCCGGCTCTCCTGGTTCTCCGCGCGAGCGACCGCGCCCGCCCGCGCCTCACGCGCTATCGCGAGCGCTTCCGTGACCTGTGCCAGGCGCACATCGACCTCCCGCAGATGGGCCTCGGCAGCGCGTTCGGCAGCGAGCTCCGCTTCCGCGGCGGCGGCAGCACCTGCGCTCTGCTCCTCGATCGAAGCAAGCTCGCTCGCGACGCGGGCAGGAGCGTCCGCAAGGCCCTCGGCTTCCCGTTCCGCTTCGGCGATCCGTCGACCCATATCGGCGTGGCGCTTGGCGGCGTCGGAGGCGCGCATCCGCCACGCCTCCTTCTCCTTGGCCGCCGCCTCGCCGCGCTGCTTGTCCGCGCTGATGGCTCGAGCATGCGTCGCCGCCTCGGCCCGCACTTCCGCCAGCGCCCGTTGCGCAGCCTCGGCCCGCCCTCGAAGATCCGCGACGATCGCATCGGTTGCACGGGCATCCGGCAGCGCCGCGACCACCTCGTCGGCGATATCGAGGGCCCCACGCGCATCGGCGACATCCGCCTCGGCCTGGCTCATCCGTTCGACGATGCCGGTGCGGCGCACCTCGAGCCGCTCGATCGCTACCGCCGCGGAATCCTCGTCGCGCTCCGCCTGCCGGATCGCCGCGGCAGCCTCCGCCTCCGCCTTGCGCGCCGCGTCGCCGGCGGCGGCGGCCGCACGCATGCTCTCCAGAGCCTCATTCGTGCCGGCCTGAGCAGCGGCGACGGCCGCGGCAGCCTCGGGCAATGCCAGCTCGATCTCACCTAGCCGGTTGAGGCGTATCAACCGCTCCGCGGCCGCCGCGCCAAGCCCCGTCGCGACGAAGCCGTCCCACCGGCGCAGGCGCCCGTCGAACGTCACCAACCGCTGCCCCGCGGCGAGCGCGATGGACCCGTCATCCACCTCGACGACGCCGATCTGGGCAAGCCGCCGCGCCAGTGCCCGCGGCGCCTGGACATGGTCCGCGAGCGGTTTCACGCCCGGCGGCAGCGCCGGATCGCCGGGCTGCGGCACCGCGCCGGCCCAGCGTCGCTCCGCCTTCCCTTCCACCGCAGCTTCCGCGTCCTCGCCAAGCGCGGCGGCCACGGCGCGTTCGTAGCCCTTAGCCGCCTTGATGTGATGGATCGCCTTGTCGGTGCCGCCGCCGGTCTCGACCGCCTTCAGCAGCGCCTTTGCTTCCGACTGGAGGGCTGCCAGCCCGGCGCGCGCCGCAGCGCCTTCGCTCTCAGCGCGATCACGCTTGGCGGCTGCCGTGGTTCGCGCTGCTTCGGCTTGACGGAGCGCCTCGCCCGCGCTGGCCAGACGCGCCCCCGCATCCTCGACGATCTTGCGAGCCGCCTCGCGGGCGGCGAGGAGCGGCGCCTCGTCGCCGACCTCCTGGAGCTGCTGCTCAAGGCGGCGCACCTCTCCCTCGGCGCGGGCAAGCTTGGTCCTGGCCGTTTCCAGCGCGGCGAGTGCGACCCGCGCTTCCGCCTGCTCCGCCGCCTGGGTGGCGCGAGCCTTGGCCAGTGCAGCGTCGGCCTCGCGGGCGGCATCCTCATGCTCGACCGTGCGGACGTCGATGGTGGCGCGCGAGGCCTCGGCTGCCGCGACACGGGCTGCGATCGCCGCTTCTTCCTCCGCCAGCCGCTCCAGCGCCGCCTGTGCATCCTCTCCGAGCGAGGCCTCGCGAGTGCGGTCGGCGAGCAAGGTCAGGCGTCTTTCGGCAAGCTCGTTGATCCGCCGGCTGACGGCATCCCGCTCGGCCCGTAGCGTGCTGAGGCGGTGAGCGAGCGCCGCCGATCTTTCCCGCGCCGCCTGGGCCGCAGACCGCCGGTCGGCCAGCAGCTGCGCGGCTTCAACCTGGCGACCCGCAGCTTCCCGTTGGGCCTCGGCAGCCTTGTCCACCGCCGCCAGCGCAGCCTGCATCTCCTGCTTCGCGGCGTCGGCCGCCGCCGCGGCCTCGCGCCAGCGCGCGAAGATCAGCCGGCCCTCGGCGATGCGGATGCGGTCACTGAGGCTGCGATAGCGCTCGGCCGCCTTCGCCTGCCGCTTCAGCGCCGCCGCGCGCGATTCCATGTCGGCGATGATCTCGTCGAGCCGGGTCAGGTTCGCCTCGGCCGCGCGGAGCTTCTGCTCGGCATCCCGGCGCCGGACGTGAAGGCCCGCTATGCCCGCCGCCTCCTCCAGCATCTGGCGGCGCTCGGTCGGCTTGGCGGCGATGACCTGCGCGATCTTGCCCTGGCTGACGAGCGCCGGCGAATGAGCGCCGGTCGCGGCATCGGCGAACAGCAGGGCGACGTCCTTGGCGCGCACGTCGCGGCCATTGACCCGGTAGGCGGAGCCCGCGCCGCGCTCAATGCGGCGGGTGACCTCGACCTCGCCGCCGCCGATGCCGAGATCGCCGGAGAGGTCGTTCGCCTCGCGCTCCACCAGCAGCGAGACTTCGGCGAAATCGCGCGACGGCCGCGCTGCCGTGCCGGCGAAGATCACGTCGTCCATGCCGGCGCCGCGCATCGACTTGGGCGAGCTTTCGCCCATCACCCAACGGATCGCTTCCAGAACGTTGGACTTGCCGCAGCCATTGGGACCGACGACGCCGGTGAGGCCGGGCTCGATGCGGAGTTCGGCAGGCTCGACGAAGCTCTTGAAGCCCGCCAGCTTGATCCGCTTTATCCGCAAGTCAGCCCCCTGTGGGCGCATGTCCGGACGGAAAACCGGTTCCCACTTTTCCTGGACATGCTTGCCGCCCCCCAGCGCATCTCTGCCCCGCTACCCGCCCGCTTTTCGGATTTCGGCGTCGAGCTCCGCCCAGTCGTGAGCCTGCACCTTCGCACCGTTGACGAAGAAGGTCGGCGTTCCCTGCACCCCGAGCTTTACCGCCGCTTCGTACATCTGGCCGATGCGTGTGAGCGCCGCCTGGTCGGCAAGGCACGCCTTCGCCTTGGCCGCAGGAACTCCGCCCTGCGCGGCGAGCTGCGTCAGGCCTGCTGCATCGGCCACCGCCGAAAGGCGCTGCGCCTCCGGGAGCGCCTGGATCTTCTGCTTCTGCTCGGCGCTAAGGCCGCTGTACTTCGCGATCCATTGCGGCTGGGTGGAGTAGATGCGTTCGACCAGCGGGAAGAACTGGCCCGGCGTGCCGCAGCGCGCGAGCAGGGCGGCGGTCGCGTCGACGCCGTTCAGGACCATGTTGCGGAACTCGAAGCTGACCTTGCCCGCGCGGACGCGCGCCGCGAGCGGTGCCTTGGCGGACTCGCTGAACTGCGCGCAATGCGAGCAGGTGAGCGAGCCATATTCGACCACTTTCACGGATGCCGCTGGATTGCCCATGCGGTAGCCGCCCTCGGGCGTCACCGTGACGGTCTTCGCCCAATCCTGTTGCGCCGCCGCCTGCCCCTGGACCGGAGCCCAGCCGAAGGCTCCCGCGCCCAGCGTCGCCGCAGCCGCGATCAGGACGATCCGCCTGTTCATCCGCCGATTGCGGCGCGGAGCCGCGGCTCGAGCGCAGTCCAGTCGGCTGCACCCTGAACGACCTCATTGTTGATGAGGAAGGTGGGCGTTCCGGTGAGCTGATGGTCGCGCTGGGCCGCGCTGCCCATGTCGACCAGCTTCTGGATCGCGGCCTGGTCGGCGAGGCAGGCATTGGCCTTGTCGGCCGGGACGCCGCGGACCCGCACGAACTGGACGAGCCCGGCCTGTTCGGCGAGGGTCGCCGCGACCCGCTCCGGCGGCATCGTCTGGAGCTGCTGCTGGAGCGCGGGGCTCATCGTCTGGAGCTTGCCGAGCCAGTCCTCCTGCGCCGCGAACAGCTGGTCGGTCAGCTGGAAATAGGGGCCGGGGCCGCCGCAGCGGCTGAGCAGGGCGGCGGCAAGATCGGCGGGGTCGCGCACGTAATTGCGGACCTCGAAGCTGACCTGCCCGGTCTTCACATATTCATCGATCACTTCCGGGGCGCCGTCGGCCGAGAAACGCGCGCAATGGGCGCAGGTGAGCGAGGCATATTCGACCAGCTTCACGGGCGCATTGGGGTTGCCCATGACGAAGCCGCCCGCTTCGGTCTGCGAGACGACCTCGGACCATTCGCCGCCATTGGGGGCGGGCGTCGGCGCGGCCTTCACGCCGCCGCCGGCCGCTTCCTTGGTGCCGCCGCCTTCGCCGCAGCCGGCGACAAGCAGGGAAAGGGCAAGAACGGTGCCGGTGAACAATGATCTCATGCCTACCTCTTCAATTTGCCGACGACCGGGATCGTCATCATCTGCGGTACCGGTGCTCCTTCGCGCGCGGCAAGCCCCCGTGCAAGACCTTCCAGGACCGCACGAAGCTCCGGATCGGCCACCTCGCGCAGGCTGTCGCCGAGGTCGGCCGGGATCGGCCGGAGCGAGGGCGGCGCGGCTCGCGCCTTGGCCTTGGCGACCTGAACGATGCCTTGCCGAAACTGCACCCTGGCGACTGCCTGGTAGCCGAAGAAGCGATTGACCCGCTCCATGATGACGGGCGCGACATGCTGCATCATCGGCGCGTGCGCGCCCTCGACCACGAGGCTGAGGACCCCGTCGGAACGCTTGCCCGGCGGGAAGCGGATCGATTCGGGCGAGGAGACGCCGGCGTAGCGCTCGCCGACGATCTCGCGCCAGCGGCTGACGATCGAGGACTGGACGAATCCGAAGCGGCGGAAGGCGGCGCGGCCGACGTCGGGCAGCATGTCCGCCACGGCACGCGCGCGCATCGAACGCTGCGGCTCCTCGCCCTTTTTTCCCCGCCCGCTCAAACCGAAACGCCGCCCACGCCACTGGATTTTACCAATGGCGGCAGCATGGCATAAGCGGGGCATGTCCGTCGATGCTTCAGTTAACATTTTGCGCTGGTACGATTCCGGTCCGAAGCCGCTGCCGTGGCGCGCCGAGGCCGGTGAGCGGGCGGACCCATATCGCGTTTGGCTCTCCGAGATCATGCTGCAGCAGACGACGGTCGCTGCAGTCCGACCCTATTTCGAGAAGTTCACCGCCCGGTGGCCGACCATCGAGGCACTAGCGGCGGCGGACGAGGCGGAGCTGATGGCTGCCTGGGCCGGCCTCGGCTATTATGCCCGGGCGCGCAACCTGCTCGCCTGCGCCCGAACCGTGGCCGGCGTCCACGCCGGTCGCTTCCCACCCGATGAAGCGGAGCTTTTGAAGCTGCCCGGCATCGGCCGCTACACGGCGGCCGCCATTGCCGCGATCGCCTTCGGGCAGCGCGCCGTGGTCGTCGACGGCAATGTCGAACGGGTCGTCGCCCGCCTCTTCGCCGTCGGGGAGACGCTGCCGGGCGTTCGGAAGAAGCTCTACGGCCTCGCCGATCGTATCACACCGGCCGAACGTGCCGGGGACTTTGCCCAGGCGATGATGGATCTCGGCCGCACGATCTGCACGCCGCGGCGCCCCAGATGCGGCGCCTGCCCGCTCGCCTCCCTTTGTGTCGCCCGACTACAGGACCGTCAGGAGCAATTCCCCCGCAAGCAAGCAAAGCCTGTCAGGCCGCAGCGCGAGGGCTTCGCGTACTGGCTGGAGCATGGCGGCTGCGTGCTGCTCGTTCGCCGGCCGGCGCGGGGGCTGCTCGGCGGCATGCTCGGGCTCCCGACCGGCGCATGGAGCGAGCAGGCGGTGAAGGGCGAAGGTGCGCCGGCGGACGCGCAATGGCGAGAAGCCGGCTCGGTCGATCACGTCTTTACCCATTTCAGCCTCCGCCTTCGCGTGCTGCGAGCGGAGGCGCGCGACCGCTCCGCCGGCGAGGTCTGGTGGCCGATCGAGAATTTGGAGCAAGCGGGGCTTCCCACCGTCTTTGCCAAGGCCGCCGCTCGCGCCCGCGACGCTACCCTGCCGTTGCTCGAGCAGGCGGCATGATCGGCTTTACGGGCAGCCTCGTCGACCGCGCCGACCATCTGCGGCTGGAGACCGGAAAGATTGCGGAACTCGCCAGTGGCGCCCAGGCGCTGCTGCTGCGGCTCGACCGGCACGATCCGGTGCTCGATGAGACCGGCCGCCTCGCCTGGGGCAGCCTGGCTGAACTGGACGAGAGCGCCGAGCACATCTTCCTCGGCCTCCAGGGCGAGGCGCCGCTGTTCGCGCCGCTCGTCGAGGTCGAGACCGGCCAGCGCGCCTGGAACGTGTTCCGGCTGATGGCCCTGATGTCGCCCGAGGACCTCGCTTTGTGGGGCACGGCGCGCAGCCTTATCGAGTGGCACAACCGCCATCGCTTCTGCTCCAATTGCGGCACGCCGACGCGGCCCTTCCGCGCCGGCTGGGGCCGCGCCTGCGGCAAGTGCGCAGCCGAGCATTTCCCCCGCGTCGATCCGGTCGTGATCATGCTCGCCGAGCATGGCGGCAAGGTGCTGCTCGGCCGCCAGCCGCAATATCCGGCCGGCCGCTTCTCCGCCCTCGCCGGCTTCGTCGAGCCCGGCGAGTCGATTGAGGAGGCGGTCGCGCGCGAACTGCGGGAAGAGGCCGGCATCGAGGTCAGCCACGTCCGCTATGTCGGGAGCCAGCCCTGGCCCTTCCCGGGCCAGCTCATGATCGCCTGCATCGCCGAAGCGAGCGGCACCGCGATCACGCTCGACGAGAAGGAACTCGAAGCGGCGATGTGGGTCGACCGTGACGGCGTCCGCGCGGCGCTGGAGGGCGCAACGGGCGCTCCCTTCCTGGCGCCGCCGCCATTCGCCATCGCCAACACCCTGCTGCGCCGCTGGCTCGAAGGAAGCGAGGGAGCGACACCGATGGGGGACGACGCATGACCGACGAAGCAGCGAAGGAGGACGATCCCTCCCGACTGATCGATCAGCAGATCGAGGCGCTGGGGGACTGGCGGGGCGAGATGCTCGCCCGGGTAAGGGCGCTCATCAGGGAGGCAGATCCGGACGTGGTCGAGGAGGTCAAATGGCGCAAGCCGACCAACCCGATGGGGGTGCCGGTCTGGTCGCACGACGGCATCCTCTGCACCGGCGAGACCTACAAGGACAAAGTGAAGCTGACCTTCGCCAAGGGAGCGTCGCTGGACGACCCTTCGCGCCTCTTCAACGCCAGCCTGGACGGCAATTCCCGCCGCGCGATCGATCTCCAGGAGGGCGCCGCGATCGACGAGGCGGCACTGAAGGCCCTGGTCCGCGCCGCCGTGGATCTCAATCGGACGGGCAGCGCCGGCGCCCGCCGCTGAACCTTTGGCCACGCGGGCCGTTGGCGCCGAAACCAACCTCGATCAGGAGATACACCGTGGCCGACAAGAGCCTCGCCGATCTTGCGGAGAAGATGAAGGACATCGACTTCGCGATCCTTTCCACCCGCACCGCCAACGGTGCCATCGCCGCGCGGCCGATGAGCAACAATCGCGAGGTCGAGTTTGACGGCGACGCCTATTTCTTCACCTGCGACGAGACCCGCACCGTCGCCGACGTCGCCCGCGACCCGCAGGTCGGCCTCGCCTACCAGGCCAAGTCGGGCATGCTGGGGCTGCGGCCGTTCTTCCTGACGGTCGAAGGTCGCGCCGAGATCATCAAGGACAAGGGCCAATTCGCCGAGCACTGGACCAAGGATCTTGACCGCTGGTTCGAGCAGGGCATCGACACGCCGGGCCTCACCCTCCTCAAGGTGACGGCGGAGCGGATGCATTATTGGGACGGCTACGAGGAGGGCGAGATCAAGGTGAAGGCGGGACGCGAAGTCGCCGACGCCTGACGCGGTCGGGGCCCGGCCGAGTCACGGTCTGCCGCGGTCGGGCAGGATCAGGCGCAGCCCTCGACGTAGCCGAGCACCGGCATGGTGCCGGCGTGGATCAGGCTGACCTTGCCATCGGCGCCGATCTCGAAGCGGAGGGCCGGGTCACCGCCTTCCGCCCTGGGTGCGGTCAGATATTTGGCCGGGGCATCGACATATTTGTGCGGAGTTTCGCGGAAGTCGGGGAAAGCGGCGCGCACCTCCGCTTCGCTCGCGCCGACGCCGATGCCCTCGACCAGCTTCACATCGGAGCGCTCGCCCACGGTGATGCGGCGGACCCTGCCCTCTTCGACGATTGCATAGACGCCGGGGAAATCCGACGCGCTAAGCGTGCGGCACGTGTCGGAGATTTGCGCGCCGCGCTCGGCCCACGCGCTGTCCGCCGGCACCGCCTCACCGATCCTCAGCGCGCCCAGGCCCTCCAGCGTCAGCAGGTTCGCAGCGGACGAGGCCTCGGCAGGCTCCGAGGGTGGTGGCGCCACCGAAGGAGGCGGAGGCATGGCGGCGGCAGGAACGCTCTCATTGGAGGTTCCGGGCGGCGCGTCCGGCGCCTCGGAGGAACAGGCGGAAACGCAAAATACGAGCGCCGTGGCGGCTAGGATTTGTCTCATCCGCCTCCAACGGCGGCGGGGCCGGGATTGTTTCGCCCGGCGCGCCTCGAGCTGCTCGGGGGCCTGGCATCAACTGGCCGCTCCGCCCGAATTCGCATAGGGTAGACTTCCCACTGCCGACGTGGAGCCCAAGGTGGCCGGACATCGCATCTACACGACCAGTTTCGCCAGCGTGTATCCGCATTACGTCGCCAAGGCGGAGAAGAAGGGGCGGACGAAGGCGGAAGTGGATGAGATCATCTGCTGGCTGACCGGCTATAGTTCGGATGAACTGGGGGGCGAGCTGGCGGCGGGCACCGACTTCGAGAGCTTCTTCGCCAAGGCGCCGCGGCCCAACCCGGCGCGAGGTTCGGTCACGGGCGTGGTCTGCGGCGTGCGGGTGGAGGAAATCGAGGAGTCGCTGATGCGTGAGATCCGCATCCTCGACAAGCTGATCGACGAACTGGCTCGCGGCAAGAAGATGGAGAAGATCCTGCGGGAGGCGTGAAGCGCATGGCCGAGATCAAGACCAAGGCGACCGAGATCACCGTCGAGAGCTTCATCGAAGCGGTCGACAACCCGACGCGGCGCGGCGACGCGCACACGGTCTCGGCGATGATGGAGCGCATCACAGGGCACGAGCCGCGCATGTGGGGCCTCTCGATCATCGGCTTCGGCAGCTATCACTACAAATATGACAGCGGCCATAAGGGTACGATGTGCCGCCTGGGCTTTAGTCCGCGGAAGGCGCAGCTGGTGCTCTACGTCCTGACGGGCGCGGAGGGCGAGGCCGATCTGCTGTCGCGCCTGGGCAAACACAAGATCGGCAAGTCGTGCCTCTACATCAACAAGCTCGCCGACGTGGACATGGGCGTGCTCGAGACACTCACGACGCGCGCCTGGGACTGGATGAACGCGCGCTATCCGGAGTGACTGTCGCCGGCTTCGTGAAGAGGATGGACCCGGCTGGCCTGCTGCCGTATCAGTCGCACAACACACCTGCTGATGATCGGAGAAGCATATGGTGGGTTGGGTCGCCCTGGCGGCTGCGGGAATGTCGAGTGTGCCCGCCCAGATGCCGGCGGCACAGGTGGAAGGCGACCGGATCGTGCATGCCGCCGAGGGCGTCACCGTCGGGGTGCCGGCGGCTGCGACCTACGTGGGCGGTGAGCGGTTCACGCTGTATGGCGTGGCAGATGCCGAGATCCACGTTTTCGCCGAAGCCGACGCGCAGCGCCGCCTCGCCCGGCTCTACTGGATCCAGTTCGAAAGCTACCTGCCGAGCCGGCCCGAGCTGCGCTACGATTATTCCGACAACCGCCGCACCCTGCTTTGGGACACCGTCACCTGGGTCGGCGCGGGGCCGCGCGACACGAGCGACCCGGGCCGTCCCGGTTCGGACCGCCAGCAAGTCATGAATATCCTCGCGCGGGCCGGCTACACCGTCCCACCCGAGATGATGAATGCGCGTCTCGTCCAGATGCTCGACGACCCGGCCGGCACCGGCCGCGGGCGGCGCGAGCTGATGCTGATCTACTCCGAAGATCTCGCGCCAACCGGCAGACATTATGCCGAGCTGGTGCTGGACGGACGGACCACTGAAGCCTGGGAGCCGCTCGAACAACCGCTGATCGCCCGTGCGGCCGCGGCCTTCACCGTGGTGCGGCGATAGGCCGGCGCGCCGAAGCGCACAGGCTCATCGCTTGGTGACTGTGACTTTGAGATAAGTGGCCGGAATGATGGTGCGGTCGGGGCCGCCCTGGTTCTGCGCCTCGAACAAAGCGGCGAGCTCCGACCGGAGCTGGTCTGCCCGAGCATCCTTTTCGGCGGCTTCGAAGGCGTTCATCGTCGGCCCGTAATAGAGCCGGAAGCGGTCCAGGAACTCGGCCGGCGGCCCCGCATGGCGGAAGGTGTAGGTGGCGCGCTCGACCGAGATGTCCTCCGGATGGACGCCCGCGGCGCCGAAGCGGTCGCGCACATTCTCCTCCAGGCCCCAGGTGACCGGACTGATGAAGCCTTCGGGCGGCGGCGGGGTGTAGGCCGCGCTGATCTTGAGGATCTGGGCGACGAGCGTCGGATCGCCGGGAATCCAGTTGCCCATCACGATCCGCCCGCCGGGGCGGGTGACGCGTACCATCTCGCGCGCGACGTCGTGCGGCCGCGGCGCGAACATGGCGCCGAAAATGCTGACCACCAGATCGAAGCTGTCGTCGGCGAGCCCATCGAGGTTCGATGCGTCGCCTTCCTCGAAGCGCAGATTGGACAATCCCGCCTCGGCAGCGCGGGCCCTGCCGGCAGCGACGAGATTGGCCGCGATGTCGACGCCGAGCACGTTGGCGCCGCGCTCGGCCGCCGGAAGCGCGGTGGTGCCGTCGCCGCAGCCGAGGTCGAGAACGTCCATGCCGGGCTGGATGCCGAGCCCGTCCACCAGCTCCGTGCCGCTCTCGCGCATCGTCGCCGCGAGTCGAGTGAAATCGCCCTTTTCCCACAGGGCCTTGTTCGCATTCATCGCTTCTTCTCCGCAAAGGCCGAGGTTGAGCCTCTCGACGGGCGGAGCGGAAAAGGATTGCGACCAACTTGGCGGGATCGTCGATGATCATGTCGGCGCGGAAGTTCACGAGTGTCTTGCGCAAAGTATCGCCGTGACCTTCGCTCCAGCAGCCTGAGATTGCGAAGGCGCTGCCGAGGCCACAAAGCAGGGGCTGTAGGAGGGGCCTAGTCGATGATGTGGTCGCGTCCCTCGGCCGCCAGCCGGGCGAGGCCGTCCTTCATCGCCTGGAGCTGCTCGGGCGTATGCCCCTGCCACTCGGCCACCTCGCCGACCACGCGGAGCGGATCGCGGGAGCGGTAGGAGGCGGTGGGATTGCCGGGGAATTTCCTGTCGGTGAGGTTGGGATCGTCCTCGAACGGGCCGGTCGGCTCGACGATGTAGATCCGCTGCCGCCCCTCGCCTCGCGCCAGCTCGGCACCCCAGGTGGCGGCTTCCAGCGTCGCGGAGAAGTAGATCCAGCTGAGCTTGCGATCGGCATAGTTGGAGGTGAAGCCCGGCGCGAGCAGGTCGCCCACCTTCAGGTCCGCGCGGGTGCCGTGGTAGAAAGGCGGAGTGGCGTCGACTGCATAGGTCATGGGATCGTCAGGCCGCGGGAAGTCAGTCCTTGCCCTCGGCAAGCGTGTGGGCGACGAGTGCGTTGGCATGGCCGTGGCCCATCCCATGCTCCTGCTTTAGCCAAGCGACCAGCTCCATGTGCCGGGCCGGCGGACGGGCGCGCAGCAGCGCCTTCCACTCGGCGATGGAGCGGCCGTATTTCTTCTCGATCGAGGGGAAGTAGGAGGCGGGGCCTTTGACGGGTGCTTCGCTCATGGTGAAATTGGAGCAGGAGCGGCGGGGCGGGTCAAGCGGTCGGATAGGGCGGGTTTGGCGGCGTCGACAGGGTGATGCGGTTGCCGGCCGGGTCTTCGACCTGTGCCATCGTCGAATAGTCGCCCCGGATGTCTTCGCCCAGGGTTATGCCGAGGCCTTCGAGCCGGCGCCGCTCGGCCGCGATGTCGTCGACGAACAGGCTGATCGTGCCCTTGCCGCCGGAGATGACCGGGTCGGCGGCGAGGCCGAGGCCGGCATTTTCGAACAGCTCCCATTGCACCAGGGTGGGCATCGGCCGGTTGTCCGGGCCGCGGCCGAGGAGCTTCGTGTACCAGGCTTCCGACGCTGCCATGTCGGTGGCGGTCAGAATGGTGTAGATCTTGGTGGGGCTCATGGCGCACTCCCGGCAATATCGAGGAGCAACGTCAGGAGGGGCCGATCAGGTCCCAGAGGTTGCCGTAGAGGTCCCGTGGGCGGAGAAGTCGCGCCGGAAACGTCAGTCTTCAGGCTCCTGGGTCGTCGGGCTGCTCTCCTCCGGCGGAGTTGCCAAGGCCTTGCGGGCCTGCGGAAGCATGGTTTCGATCATCGTCTTTATCCCCTTGCGGGGCTCGGTCAGAGGAACAGGCGCCTCGATCTCTTCCGCGAAGAGGGTTTCCAGTCCCACGCATTGCACGAGGGCTCTCTCGGTGATCTGGCTTGCAGTCAGATCACCCGGCACGAACTTCGCGGCCTCGCCCGTTATGCAGTTGGTCCAGAGCGCCATGATCGTTTCCAGGCGCGGCGAAATGTCTGTCGGAAGCCGCCAGGTGATGCGGGACGCGATCTGATCGGCCACAGGCTTCCCATTAGCATCGCGAGCCGGCTGGAAGCGGGGGCGCTCCATCATGATCCGGCACGTCGTGCTGTCGAGCATGGCAGAGCCGCTGGATTCCACGACCGCACAGGCGGTGGGCTTGCCGTCGCTGCCGACGTCGAGGCGGAAGGCAACCGTGCCCTCTTCCTCCTTGCGGATCGCCTCATCAGGGTAGTCGGAGTCCCAAACGACGCTGTGCAGCCCCTCAGGCATGAGGGCTCGCGTCGGCGGCTCGGCGGAGGCGGCAGCGGACGTGAAGGCCAGGAGGCCGACCAGCACCGGGGAGAATAGGATCATCGGAGCAGGCTAAGCAGCGCGCGCCGGGGCCGCAAGCATGTCAGGCGAACTGCACCAGGTCCCAGAGGTTGCCGTAGAGATCCTCGAACACGGCGACCTTGCCGTAGGCGCGGGTGGCGGGATCGCGGACGAAGCGGACGCCGCGGGCGCGGTAGGCTTCGTAGTCGCGGTCGAAATCGTCGGTCTTCAGGAACAGGAAGACGCGCCCACCCGCCTGGTTGCCGATGAAGGCGGCCTGCTCCGGCGTCGCGGCGCGGGCGAGGAGGAGGGTGGCGGCGTTCTCGCCGGCGCCAGGCGGCGCGACGAGCACCCAGCGTTTGTTTTGCTCGGGCTGATACTCGTCGGCGACGAGGGTGAAGCCGAGCTTCTCCGTGAACCAGGCGATCGCCTCGTCATAATCGCGGACGATGAGCGCGATGTGGGCAATCTGAGGCACTCGATCTCAAACCTCACTCAGCCACTCGCAACGTCCGTATCTCCTTTCTCGGTGTCGGCTTGCGTCGCGCACCAGGCGTTAAGTCCGACTTTCGACGCCGCCGCGAGGAGTAAGGCGATAGCCGGTACCAGAACTACTGCAGCAACCCCGAGGACAGCGCCTACGGCCGCCGCAATGGTCATAGTTACCCCAGATTTGTACTTATTCCACGTGGTCGCTGCATCTCTCCTTACCTTGTCATATTCGGGATCTCCACAAATCAACTTGTTGAATTCTTTCTTCAGGTTTTCGAATAGCCCAGGTCCGGCAGTTGCAGTACCGAATGGAGCATTAGTGCCTGCGCCTATCTGTCCGACCCAAGCCGCCGCAGCTTCCTCATATGATAGTCCTGACTGCAAAAGTTCCTTGATCGTCCTGCTTTGGTAGGACGGGAGATCGGTGAGCCAATCTTCAGGCTGCGCTTCTTCCATGAAATTATCTACCATCAGAGCATTCCCTTGATGTACTCTGCGGAGACCGCATGCGTTGTTTGATGCAACGTCGCAGGATCAATGTTCCCCAAGATTATCCCAGAGCCTCCTGCTGGCCGGTAGGCGCCAATTACCATTGCACAGATAATGTTGTTCGCCATTACCGGGCTTCCCGACTGTCCCGGCCGCGTTTGGATGTTAAGCACGATGTGCTTCGTCTTCGCGCCGGCAGTTCCTAGCAGAACTCGTGCGCCCACCAGAGCAGCGTGCTGTGTAAGGACCAAGCGCCCGGTATCGGCGTGGGGAAACCCATGTGTCACGACAGGCGCCCCGGGAGGTGTGTCATCGGTAGAGCCGAGCGGAGATTGAGAAGCCATAGTCAGCCCTTCACAAGCGAGAACGGCAATATCCCGCACTGGATCGAAGGCGTGAAGCTTCAGTGGGACAGTCTGTATTTGGTTGTTGGTCGTATCTTGATAAGCTGATGGGCTCGATGACTGCGGCAGAACGCCTACGAGCGCATCGTCGCTATGGCCGACCACATGTGCGGCCGTAGCAAGCTGACCGGTAGCAATACCAAAGGCTGTTCCCAAGAGAGCAACCCCATCGGCACTCAGTCGGCCGATGGCCATAATGACTGGTCCGTGAAACGAGTGATGAACCATCACCTTCTCCTGAAGTTTATGCCGGCCAAACTGAAGGCACTCGCATTCTGCTTTGCCGCGAAAACTCTCACTTCCTGCGTGACCTTCATGGAGCAGAACTCAGGGCCGCACATAGAGCAGAAATGCGCCGTTTTGGCGTCATCCGCCGGCAGAGTCTGGCCGTGATATTACTCAGCGGTGTCGCAGTCGAGGCTCAGGTGGACGGGTCACGCCACAACCTCACTACGGCCGCACCAGCCACAGGCGCTCCTGCGCTCCCGGGCCTTTGCCGCTGCTATAGACCTCCGTGCGGATCGGGTGGTTGGGATCGGTGAGGTCGAGCCAGAGATCGTGCTGGTGGGATTCGCCCGCGTCGAGGTCGGTGGCGTCGCGGAAGGTGAAGTGGAGGCCCTGGGCGTCCCGACCCGCCAGCGCCAGGCGGGGCTGGTTGCCTTGCGGGCAGTAATGGGTGGCGATGAGGGACGGGCCGTCGCGGTGGTAGAGGGTGAGCGAGTGCGGCTCGCCGTTCGCGCGCTCCCAGCTTTCGACCAGCACGGTGCCGCCGGCGGTCAGGTAGAAATGGATGCTGAGCGAGCCGTCGGCGCGGTCGGCCGGACGCCAGCGGCCGACGAGCTTCGAGAGCTGGGCGAAAGCGTCTTCGGCCGGAACCGCGGCAGGGGCGGAAGCGGCCGGGCGGACGCCGGCCGGTGGGGCGAGAGCGGCGGCGACCAGCGCGAAGAAAAGGCGCGTGCGAGGCACGGCCTCTATTCCGCCGCCGGGAGGTCAATTTCGCCGCCCTTTCCCCTGAACTTCCGTCCTCATCACGCTTTTCCCTGCCGAACCATCGGCGTCAGGACCGGCGAGCTCTCGGTCCGGATCTCGCCAATGCGTTCGAAGCCGAAGCGCTCGTAGAGCGGGATGTTGCGCGGGTTCGAGCTCTCAAGATAGGCGGGGCGGCCGTCCGCGTCGATGTGCGCGATCGCCGCTTCCATCAGAGCGGTGCCGAGGCCCTGGCCCTGGCGGGCGGGATCGGCGGCGATCAGCGGCAGATACCAGTGCGGCTCCTTGAGGTGGAACTCCTCCATCTTAGCGAAGAGGGCGTCCATCTCGGCCTTGCGGTGCGCGGGCGTCTGTTCGTCCATGATCGCGGCCAGGCGCTCGCCGTCCGCATCGACGCCGGGCGGCAGCCAGGTCGCGACCGCCGCGCCGTCATCGGCGACGAAGGCGGTGCCGTGATCGAATGCCGCGCCGCCGAACGCGTCGAAGAACTCGACGCGGCGATCGAGATAGACGGCCGGGTCCGGCGAGGCCCAGCGCGCCATCGGATCGGCGGCGAAGCCGAGCACGATCGTCTGGAGGAGGCGGGTCTTGTCCTCCGGCCTGCCGACGGTGATCTCCGGCATGATCGCGCTCCTCGCTTGGGTGCGGCTCAGTCGTGCTCCCGCCCGCCCGCGCCCATGTAGAGCTGGCCGCCGGTGTCGCGGAAGGCCTTGCTCATCGCGGCCATGCCGGCTTCCACATCTTCCTCGCTGACAGGCCCTCCCCCGGCCCCTCCCGCAAGCGGGAGGGGAGCGCTGGCGGCGAGGAAGCTGTCGGCGCTCTGATTTTGCTTCGCGGCAAAATCGCGCACCTCCTGGGTAATCTTCATGGAGCAGAATTTGGGGCCGCACATGGAGCAGAAGTGGGCGGTCTTGGCGCCTTCGGCAGGGAGGGTCTGGTCGTGATATTGTTCCGCGGTGTCGGGGTCGAGGCTGAGGTGGAACTGGTCGCGCCAGCGGAATTCGAAGCGGGCGCGTGACAAGGCGTCGTCGCGCAATTTGGCGGCGGGGTGGCCCTTGGCGAGGTCGGCGGCGTGGGCGGCGAGCTTGTAGGTGACGACGCCCACCTTCACGTCGTCGCGGTCGGGGAGGCCGAGATGCTCCTTCGGCGTCACGTAGCAGAGCATCGCCGTGCCGAACCAGCCGATCATCGCAGCGCCTATGGCCGACGTGATGTGGTCGTAGCCGGGGGCGATGTCGGTGGTGAGGGGCCCAAGCGTGTAGAAGGGCGCCTCGCCGCAGGCTTCGAGCTGCTTGTCCATATTGGCCTTGATCTTGTGCATCGGCACGTGGCCGGGGCCCTCGATCATCACCTGGACGTCATGACGCCAGGCGATCTGGGTGAGCTCGCCGAGGGTGGCGAGCTCGGCGAACTGGGCCTCGTCATTGGCGTCGGCGATGCTGCCGGGGCGCAGGCCGTCGCCGAGGCTGAAGGCGATGTCGTACGCCTTCATGATCTCGCAGATCTCCTCGAAGCGGGTGTAGAGGAAGCTCTCCTTGTGGTGGGCGAGGCACCATTTGGCCATGATCGAGCCGCCGCGGCTGACGATGCCGGTGACGCGCTTCGCCGTCATCGGGATGTAGGGGAGGCGGACGCCGGCGTGGATCGTGAAATAGTCGACGCCCTGCTCGGCCTGCTCGATCAGGGTGTCGCGGTAGATTTCCCAGGTCAGGTCCTCGGCGACGCCGCCGACCTTTTCCAGCGCCTGGTAGATGGGGACGGTGCCGATCGGCGCGGGCGAGTTGCGGATGATCCATTCGCGGGTGTCGTGGATGTTGCGGCCGGTGGAGAGGTCCATGACCGTGTCGGCGCCCCAGCGGATCGCCCAGACCATCTTGTCGACCTCTGAGGCGACGTCGGAGGCGACGGCTGAATTGCCGATATTGGCGTTGATCTTGACCAGGAAGTTGCGGCCGATCGCCATCGGCTCGGATTCCGGGTGGTTGATGTTGTTGGGAATGATGGCGCGGCCGCGGGCGACCTCGTCGCGGACGAATTCGGGGGTGACGTGGTCCGGGATTGAGGCGCCGAAATCCTGGCCGTCGCGGATGTGCTCGCGGAGCTGTTCGCGGCCGAGATTCTCACGGATGGCGACATATTCCATCTCGGGCGTGATGATGCCACGGCGGGCGTAGTGCATTTGCGACACGTTCGCGCCGGGCTTGGCGCGGAGCACCTTCTTGCGGACGTTCGGGAAGGGCTGGACGCCGCCGGAGCGGTCGGGGCCGAGCTGGCCGTTATCCTCGGGCTTCACCTCGCGCTGGAGCACTTCCTCGACGTCGCCGCGGCCGCGAATCCAGTCGCGGCGGAGCTCCGGCAGGCCGGCCATGATGTCGATGCGGGCTTCGGGGTCCGTATAGGGGCCGGAGCAGTCGTAGACGCGCAGCGGCGGCTCGCCGGAGCTCGGCTCGAGGTGGATCTCGCGCATCGCCACCTGGAGCGGTCCGACGTGGATCTTGCGGGAGCCGCGGATGGGGCCGGTGGTGACCTTCAGTTCGGTTCTGGCGGGGACGTCGGCCATGTTCGGCTCCTTCAGTTGATGGGGGTGGCGCGGGCGGTGAGGCTCGCCGCGATGAGGAAGGCGCCCAGCAACAGCGCGAACAGCCCGAGGTAGCGGGCGTGGCGCATGAGCGGCCGGGCGATGCGGACGTAAAGGCGGGGCAGGCCGAGCAGCACCAGCCCCTCGAGGAAGACGATCCAGCCGATCAGCGAGACGAGCACCGCGAGCGGATCGCTCCAGCTACGATGGGAGAGGATCAGGAAGGCGCCGAACAGGATCGCGCCGAAGGCGGCGCCGACCGCCAGCATCGGCGCCTGCTCGAGCTCGTCGACCGCATCGACACCGTCGGCGGGCAGGAACAAGGCGACCATGCCGGAAGCCAAGCAGACGAAACCGGTCAGCAGCGCCAGTGGAATGGTGGCCGGGCTCGCCGTCTCGATCAACGCGCTCTCCTCCTGGAGGGAGCATGAGCGAAGGCGCCTGCTCTCCCTCCCTACGCCGGTGTCAGCCGGATCAGGTTCGGCGGGTCGCGGCCGGACAGCCGCCTCTCAACCCTGTGCGCAGGGTCCCCCGGGGAAGCGAATCCTCTACGCGCGCGGCACGCCCCCGTCTAGCAAATCTGCCGAACCTCGAGACTGCCGGCCGGGAGGGGCTTGAGCGCATCCCTCGCCGAGATATCCGGGTCGAGCCAGCGGGCAATGTCGGCGGGCGGGAGCAGCACGATCTGCCGGTTGTGATAGGGCGCGATGTCCGGCCCGGGCGGGGCAGTCAGCATCGTGAACGCTTCGCCGACTTGGGGATCGGCGCGCCAGAGGCCCGCGATCCCGAACCAGCTCTCGCCCTTCATCGTGAACAGCCATTTGTGCTTGCGCTTTATCTTCGGGTCGGCAGGGGTGGTGAACTCGTAGAAGCCGTCGGCGACGATGACGCAGCGGCCGCTGGAGAACTCCCGGCCGTCAGACCGGAAATTGAACACCGGCTTGCCGCCCGGGCCCGGCCAGCTCCAGCGGCGCTGAACCATTTCGACAGCCTCGGGTTCGTTCGGGGCGGCACGAATGATCGGAGCGCGATCCGTGATCCGCACGTCGTCGCGAGGCTCCATGTTCGGACGCCCCTCCGGAAAGCGGAGGGGAATGCGAAGCTGGCTGAACGCGCCCTCGATGGGCCCAAGCTCCGCGCGGATTCGGTAGTCGCTGCACATATCGAAAGCATCGCAATTGGTCGGTGAACGAGGTGAATAGGGGTGCCTGTGGCTTGAACGCAACAGTGCGGCAGACACAGCGAAGCTTGTCTTGCGCGCGGCCCTTCCCTTCGGCAGCCTAGTATCTGCAAACTAGGGGGAATTTCTGATGTCCATGCTCTTGGCGGTGCTTGCCGCCGCCGCTTCGCCTGCCGCAACGCCGCCGCCCGACGACAGTGCAGCTGAAATCGCCGAGGACGCCGCGCGCGATCTCAAGGACAACCGCTTCTACAACAAGCCGGGCGCGACGCGGGCGCAATATGATGCCGACTGGCAGGAATGCCGGCTGATCGCGCGCGGCTCGCGCACGCCGAGCGGCACCGTACCCGTCTTCTACAATCCGAACATCATCTCGCCGGTCGCGGCCGGCGCGGCGGGCGGGCTGGGCGCCTTCATCGGCGCCAAGATCGCCGAAGGCATCCAGCGGCGCGCCAACCGGCGCTCGTGCCTGCTCGTCAAGGGCTGGCGCCTGGTCGAGGTTGACGATGCGACCAAAGCCAAGGTCGCGGCGATGACCGATGCGGATCGCGACGCCTATTTCGCCACCATCGTCGGCGCCGATCGGGTCGACGGCAAGATCGAGGTCTTCGAGAACGCACTGGCCGCGCCGAAGCTGGCGGCCGGCCTCAACCCGGGCGGCAAGGTGACGGCGCCTGCCGCGCTGACCGCAGGCAAGAAGGTGGATCTCGGCGCGTTCAAGCTCGCACCGGGCCAAGGGGCGATCCTGGTCGGCTTCCGCCGTCCCGACGATCACAGCCTCGGCAAGTCGGCGTCGGCGAGCTTCGCGCGCTATGATGCCGAGCAGGGCGACCTCCACTACCAGCCGCGCGACTGGAAGAAGAAGGGCGACAAGACGACCTACGGCGTCCACGCGCGCAGCATCGACAAGAAAGCGGGGCACGAGCTCCACATCCTGCCGGTGACGGCGGGCCGCTACGTGCTGAGCAGCGCCCAGGCCGGGCCCTACAATCCGCAGCAGATCACCACCTTCTGCCTCGGCGCGCCGTCCTTCGAGGTGAAGGAGGGGGAGATCGTCTATTTCGGAGACCTCACCCCCTATATGAGCGCGCCCGCGAGCGATGGCGGCAAGCTGCTCGCCATGCCCTACAGCAGTGACGCCGAGGGCGCGCGCGCGTTGCTCGCCGGGCGCAAGGCGGCGCTTGCGGGGAGCTTCAGGTCGGCGGAGCTGCAGAACGACGCGACCTGGGGCTGCATCGGCCAGGCAATGACCGCTTATCGCGTGAAGGAAACAGCCGTCGCGAGCATTCCTGCGGGGAGCCAGTGACAGGCTGAGGGCTAAAGCTCCTCTCCCTTGATGGGAGAGGATACGGAGCCTTGGCGACGAAGGAGCCTAGGCGGAGTTGGAGAGGGTGAGCGCCGCCTGGGCGGCGCGCGCGGCACCGCCGCGCATCGCACCAGCGGCCATCGAGGCCGCTGCCGCGAACCCCTCTCCCTACCCTCTCCCACAAGGGGAGAGGGGGTTGGCTGCAGACAAAATGTCAAATGCGGGCGAGGCTAGAGCGGCAGCACGAGTTCTTGTGCGACCGCCGGGGCTTCGCTGCGTTCCTCGCCTAGGTTCGATAAGGTGAGGCCGAGCAGGCGGATGCCCTTGGGTGCCGGCAGCAAGGTCTTGAGGAGCGCGATGCCGATCTCGAGGAACTCGGTGCGGCCGCTCACCGCGCGGTCGAGCGAGCGGCAGCGCGTGACGATCTGGAAGTCCTGATATTTCACCTTCAGCGTGACGGTGCGGCCGGCGATGTCCCCTTTGTCGCCGATCCGGGTCCAGACCGTCGTGGCGATGCGGTCCAGCTCCGCGACCAAGGCCTCCTCCTCGCGCAGATCCTCGAAGAAGGTGTCCTCGGCGCCGATCGACTTGCGCTCCCGGTCGGCGCGGACCTGGCGATGGCAGATGCCGCGGGCGAGGTTGAAGTAATATTCGCCCGAGCTGCCGAAATTGTGGCTGAGGAAGTCGAGGCTCATGGCGCGCAAGTCCGCGCCCGTTTCGATGCCGAGCCGCGCCATCTTCTCCGCAGTCTTGGGGCCGATGCCGTGGAAGCGCTTGACCGGCAGGGTGGCGACGAAAGCGGCTCCCCTGGCCGGAGTGATGACGCAAAGGCCGTCGGGCTTGTTCTGGTCGCTGGCCAGTTTGGCGATGAA
Organism: Allosphingosinicella sp.; assembly: GCF_059502505.1. Classification (NCBI taxonomy): domain Bacteria; kingdom Pseudomonadati; phylum Pseudomonadota; class Alphaproteobacteria; order Sphingomonadales; family Sphingomicrobiaceae; genus Allosphingosinicella; species Allosphingosinicella sp. Next base: position 436,045 of record NZ_JCACEU010000014.1, on the reverse strand, counting down.
CTTGTTGTAGGAGACGCCGGCCGAGGCGGTGAGGCCGGTCTCCGCGCGGATGCGGGCGCGGATCTCCTCGGCGATGCGGGTGGCGATGCCGATCCCCTTCAGATCCTCGGTAACGTCGAGATAGGCTTCGTCGAGGCTGAGCGGCTCCACGTGCGGCGTATAGTCGGCGAAGATTGCGCGGATCTGGTGCGAGACCTCGCGATAGGCGTCGAAGCGCGGCTTGACGAAAATGAGCTCCGGGCAAAGCCGCTTCGCCGTCACCGAAGGCATGGCCGAACGCACGCCGAACTTGCGTGATTCATAGCTGGCGGCGGCGACGACGCCGCGGTGCATGCCACCGACCGCGATCGGCTTGGCGCGGAGTTCCGGATTGTCGCGCTGTTCGACGCTCGCGAAGAAGGCATCCATGTCGACATGGATGATCTTGCGGACGTGCGTCGCAGGCCCTTCGACCGCGCTCGGAGCAGTTGCTGCGTTCACCCTTTGTGCTTAGCCGAGGCGCGGGAGAGGGGAAAGCGAATTGAGCGATTCGGGAGACGCGCACAGGCTCGTCTTCTGCTTTCCCCTCTCCCTACCCTCAGCCGGGGGCGAGGGATGGGTTCAGAACCGGACGCTGAAGCCGACTGCGGCCAGGGACCCGGTACGTTCGCCGACATCCTTCATCGGCTGGGTGCGCTTGAAGTCGCGCTCCTTGGCCGAGTAGCGGGTCACCGAGAAGATCCCGACGCCGACATGCATGTTCTCCGCCACCGGCATGCTGGCGACGAGGCCGTTGCGGGTCGCGCGCGAACCATCCTCCTCGAACTCGCGCCGGCTCGTCACGCCGAGGCCGTTGGCGCCCTCAGGGAACAGGGCACTGCTGGTCGCAGGATGATCGTTTCGCCGGCCTAAAACCTCCGCATAGCCAAGTGTCCCAACGGGACGCGCGCCACCATCACGAGCCGAAACCTGAGCGCCCGCGGGCGACACAAGAAGCCACGGCACAACGACGGCAGCGAGCCCGCACTGCCAGATCCTCATCTTGTGGGCTCCAAATGCTTTTGCGGATACAGCGTGCGAAGCCCGCGCTGAGTTCCATTGGGTTTCGAAGCTGTACTTATTTGAAGCAAGTCGAACGACGGGGTTAATCAGCCGCAACTTCGGTATGTGGCTGCGACAGGAACGCCGCGCGGTCACCGTGTAATCCGCCCCAGATGGTGCTAAGCCTCGGTCTCGGCTCGATTTCGTCTGGCTGCGTCCCAAAATGAACCTGCCCATCGAAGGGCTATAACAATCCGTAGCTTGGCGCTAAGCGCCTGATGTAAGCGTATGATGATGACCAAGGGCAAGAGGGACGGGTTGCTGATCGCGGGCGGGGGACTCTCCGGCTGCCTGGCCGCGCTCGCCATGGTCAAGGCGCGTCCCGAAGTGCCGATCCTGCTGGTCGAGGAAGGCGAGAGCTTCGGCGGCAACCACATCTGGTCCTTCTTCGATCCGGACGTCGAGGAGGCCGATCGCTGGATCGTCGATCCCGTCGTCGGGCATCATTGGGAGGGCTACTACGTCGCCTTCCCGGAGCATAGCCGCAAGCTCAAGGCCGGCTATAACAGCATCCGATCGGTCGACCTCGACCGCGCCGTGCGCGAAACGCTGCGGCCGGACCAGTATCGGCTGGGCACCAAGATCGCCGCGGTCCGCGACAACGAGCTGCTGCTGCTCGGTGGGGAGAAGATTCGGGCCGACGGCGCGATCGATGCGCGCGGCGCCGCCAATCTGTCGATGCTGGACCTCGGCTGGCAGAAGTTCGTCGGCCGCGAATATCGCTTCGCCGAGCCGCACCGCGTCGACCGGCCGGTGATCATGGACGCAACGGTCGACCAGCAGGGCGGCTACCGCTTCGTCTACTGCCTGCCTTTCTCGGAAGACCGGATGCTGGTCGAGGACACCTATTATTCGGACAGTCCCGATCTGGACGTAGCCCAGATCGGACAGCGGCTGGACGCCTATGTCGCCAAGCGCCGGTGGAAGCCGGCTGAGATCGAGCGCGAGGAATCGGGCGTGCTGCCGGTCACGATGGGCGGCGATTTCGGCGCCTTCTGGCGGGTCGGCGGGGCGCGGGTCGCCAAGCTGGGCCTGCGCGGCGGCTTCTTCCACCCGACTACCGGCTATACGCTTCCCGACGCGGTCCGCACGGCATCGATGCTGGTCAAGCAGAAGAGCTTCGACGGCGCCGGCCTGCACGATTTGTTCGAGCGGGAAGCGGCGGGGCTCTGGAAGAAGCGCGATTTCTACCGCACATTGAACACGATGCTGTTTCGCGCGGCCGAGCCCCATGAGCGGTACAAGGTGCTGGAGCGCTTTTACAGGCTTGATCCGGCGCTCATCGCCCGCTTCTATGCCGGCCAGTCGACGATGATCGACAAGATGAAAGTGCTGAGCGGCAAGCCGCCGGTGCCGGTCGGCAAGGCGGCCGCGGCGCTCAGGCAAAGGGCGAAGTGACCTTTCACGAGTGAAGACAGCAGCGGTCATCGGCGCCGGCTTCGGCGGGCTTGCGCTTGCCATCAGACTGCAGTCGGCGGGGATCGCCACCACCCTGATTGAAGGCCGCGACAAGCCGGGCGGCCGCGCATACCATTGGAAGCGCGAGGGCTACACGTTCGACGCCGGGCCGACGGTGATCACCGATCCCGCCTGCCTGAAGGAATTGTGGGCGCTGAGCGGCGCCGACATTGCAGCCGACGTCGAGCTGCTGCCGGTCTCCCCCTTCTACCGTCTCAACTGGCCGGACGGGACGAACTTCGACTATTCGAACGACGACGCGGCGCTGATGCGGGAGATCGCGGCGATCGAGCCGGAGGACGTCGCGGGCTATCTGCGCTTCCTCGACTATTCGGCGGGCGTCTACACCGAGGGCTATGAGAAGCTCGGCCACGTCGCATTCCTCGACTTCAAGTCGATGGTGCGGGCGGCGCCGGCGCTGGCCAAATATGAAGCCTGGCGGTCGGTCTATTCGATCGTCTCGCGCTACGTGAAGAGCGACAAGCTGCGGCAGGCGTTCAGCTTCCACACCCTGCTGGTGGGCGGCAATCCGATGACCACCAGCGCCATCTATGCGCTGATCCACAAGCTCGAGCGCGACGGCGGCGTCTGGTTCCCGCGCGGCGGCACCAATGCGCTGGTGGCGGGGATGGTGCGGCATTTCGAGCGGCTCGGCGGCACGGTCAGGATCGGCGATCCGGTCGAGGAGATCGAGACGCGCGGCGATCTCGTGACCGGCCTGAGGACGCGCGGGGGCCTGAACGAGCCGTTCGACGCCGTCGCCTCGAACGCAGACGTCGTTCACAGCTACGACCTGCTCAGGCACAGCACGCGCGGGCGGAGGGTCGCCGACCGACTGCGGCGCAAGCGCTTCTCCCCTTCGCTGTTCGTCGTCCATTTCGGTGTCCGGGGCGAGTTTCCGGAAATCCCGCACCACATGATCCTGTTCGGGCCGCGCTACAAAGGGCTGCTCGACGACATTTACGATCATGGGGTGCTGTCGAAGGACTTCTCGCTCTACCTCCATCATCCGACGGTGACGGATACGGCGCTTGCGCCGCCGGGCTGCTCGACCTTCTACGCGCTCGCTCCGGTGCCGCACATGGGCAAGCTCGCGGTTGACTGGGACGAGGTGGGGCCGCGCTACCGCGACCGCATCCTGGAACATCTGGAACAAAGGCTGATGCCGGGGCTGCGCGGGAAGATCGAAGTCTGCTTCCACTATGCGCCGTCCGATTTCGCGGGCGACCTCAACGCGCATCTCGGCTCCGCTTTCAGCCTTGAGCCGCTGCTCACCCAGAGCGCCTGGTTCCGCGTGCACAATCGCGACGATGCGATCCCTAACCTCTATTTCGTCGGCGCCGGCACCCATCCGGGCGCGGGGATTCCGGGCGTGGTCGGAAGCGCCAAGGCGACGGCGGCGCTGATGATCGATGACCTGCGCTAAGCACGACGGCCCCACCAGAGACGCCCTGGTCGCGACTGCGGGGGAGACGATCGCGCGCGGCTCCAAATCCTTCTCGCTGGCGAGCCGGCTGTTCGACCGGAAGACGCGTGAGCATGCTTGGCTGCTCTACGCCTGGTGCCGGCATTGCGACGATCTCGCCGACGGCCAGACGCTCGGCCAAGACGCGCGCATGGTAATCGACGCGCAGGAGCGGCTGTCGCTGATCCGGGTCGGCACCGACCGGGCACTGACCGGCGTGCCCGCGGGCGAGATGCCGTTCGACGCGCTCCGCATCGTCGCCGCGGAATGCGATATCCCCCACCGCTTTGTCTGGGATCATATCGCGGGCTTCGAGCTCGATGCGCAGGAGTGGCGGCCGCGCAGCGAGGCCGACATGATCCGCTATTGCTATCATGTGGCGGGCGCGGTCGGCTGCATGATGGCGGTGGTGATGGGGGTGGCGCCTGACGACGAGGAGACGCTCGGCCGTGCGTCCGACCTCGGCATCGCCTTCCAGCTCGCCAACATTTCGCGCGACCTGATGGACGACGACGCGGTCGGCCGCTGCTACCTGCCGGTCGAGTGGCTGGTCGAGATGGACATCCCGCCCGGCCAGCACATGAAGCCCCAATATCGCGAGCGGATGGCGGTGCTGGCGCGGCGGATCGAGCGCTTGGTCGACGGCTATGAAAGCTCGGCGCGGGAGGGAGCGAAGGCGCTGCCCTTCCGCTCGCGCTGGGCGGTGCTGACCGCCGCCGGCATCTATGGCGACATCGCCCGCGAGGTGGCGAAGCGCGGCGCCCGCGCGTGGGACAATCGCGTCGTCGTTAGCCGGCGGGCGAAGCTCGGCTGGGTGGCGAAGGCGTGGTGGCAGGCGCGGAACGGCTGAGCGCGATCAGCTCCAGCGCGTCCGCGGCGCGGCGCCGCTGGTGGAGCATGCGCCAGAGGATTAGGGTCGCCAGCGCGGCGATACCGACGAGGGCGAGCAACGCGTAGAAGATCGCCTCCAGCCATTCTGCCGGATCGACCGGCTCCGGCGCGGCCGGCGCGGCGACGACCTGATTGCTCATCGAGGCGCCGACAGCTTCCGACGTCTCCGGGGTCTCGCGCGGCAGGGGCATGGGTGCCGGCTGCTGTTCCGGTTGCGGGATCGGTTCGCGCTCGCCGACCCGGATCGCCTGCGGCAGGCTGCCGGAGGGGATCGCCGCGATCGCGCCGATGATCGACAGGGTGATCATGCCGGCCAGCACCAGCATGATCACGCGGCCGAGCCATTCGAAGAAGCTCATCGGCCGGCGGGCGCCCGCAGCTGATCCTTGCCGAGGCTCGCCTTCAGCCGCTCGGGCGGCGGCGCCCAGAGGAAGCCGAAGCTGACGGCGCCCTCGCGCTCCTCGACCGCATGGTGGAGGCGATGCGCCTGCACGATCCGCTTGAGGTAGCGCGATCGCGGCACGAAGCGGTGGCCGATGCGCTTGTGAACGATGATGTCGTGGAAGCCGAAATAGATGATGCCGTAGGCGGCGATGCCCGCGCCGAGCCACACCGCCCAGTCACCCCAGCTGCGGTTCATGCCGCAATAGATGAGCAGCACCGACGGTGCCGCGAAGATGATGGCGTAGAGATCGTTCGCCTCGAAGCGGCCGCCCGGCCGGTGGTGGCTCCTGTGCAGGAACCAGCCCGGGCCGTGCATCACCCAGCGATGCATGGCGTAGGCAACCCCCTCCATCGCCAGGATGGCGGCCAGGAAGAGCAGGATGCCGAGCGCGGGATGCATGCCGCAACCTATAGTGCCCCTCTCCCTTGGAGGGGAGAGGGTTGCGCAGCCTTAGTGAGCCTCTTGGCGAACTTAGGCGTAGCTGGGTGAGGGTGACACCCTCCGTCGGCAAGTCTCCACCGGTATCACCCTCACCAACACCGCCTAGGCTCCTTCGTCGCCAAGGCTCCGTATCCTCTCCCCTCGAAGGGAGAGGATGGTCTCCCGCTTTTCATCCCCCTTCGTCTGTGCTTTAGGCCCGGCAGCATCTCTTCCACAGGATTCCCATGAACATCCACGAATATCAGGCCAAGGAGCTGCTCGCGAAATTCGGCGTGCCGGTGCCCGCCGGCCATGCCGCGATGAGCGTCGACGAGGCCGTTGCCGCCGCGGGCAAGCTGCCGGGGCCGCTCTACGTCGTGAAAGCGCAGATCCATGCCGGAGGCCGCGGCAAGGGCAAGTTCAAGGAGCTCGGCCCCGACGCGAAGGGCGGCGTCCGCCTGGCGCGCACCGAGGACGAGGTCCGCGCCGCCGCGTCCGAGATGCTCGGCAACACGCTTGTGACGATCCAGACCGGCGCCGAGGGCAAGCAGGTCAACCGCCTCTACGTCACTGACGGCGTCGACATCGCCAAGGAATTCTACCTCGCCCTGCTGGTCGACCGCGACACCGGCCGCATTGCCGTCGTCGCCTCCACCGAAGGCGGCATGGACATCGAGACCGTCGCCCACGACACGCCCGAGAAGATCGAGACGATCACGATCGATCCCGCCACCGGGCTGATGCCGCACCACGGTCGCGCGGTCGCGGCGGCGCTGGGCCTTAGCGGCGATCTCGCCAAGCAGGCGGCGAACGTGCTCGCCAAGCTCTACGACGCTTTCCTTGGCACCGACGCCTCGCAGATCGAGATCAATCCACTGGCGGTCACCGACGACGGCAAGCTGCTGGTCCTCGATGCCAAGGTCGGCTTCGACAGCAACGCCATGTTCCGCCACAAGGATCTGGCCGAGCTGCGCGACCTCTCCGAAGAAGATCCGATGGAGATCGAGGCGTCCAAATACGACCTCGCCTACATCAAGCTCGACGGCGACATCGGCTGCATGGTGAATGGCGCCGGCCTCGCCATGGCGACGATGGACATCATCAAGCTGAACGGCGCCTTCCCCGCCAACTTCCTCGACGTCGGCGGCGGCGCCAACAAGGAGAAGGTGACGGCGGCGTTCAAGATCATCCTGTCCGACCCGGCGGTGAAGGGCATCCTCGTCAACATCTTCGGCGGCATCATGCGCTGCGACATCATCGCCGAAGGCATCATCGCCGCGGCCAAGGAAGTGAATCTGGGCGTGCCTTTGGTGGTGCGGCTCGAAGGCACGAACGTCGAGGAAGGCAAGCGCATCCTCGCCGAAAGCGGCCTGCCGATCGTCGCCGCCAACGACCTCGGCGACGCCGCCAAGAAGATCGTCGCGCAGGTCAAGGAAGCGGCGTGACTGTGTTTCCCCTCTCCCTTTGATGGGAGAGGGTTGCGTAGCCTTAGCGACGTAGGCGCTTAGGCGTAGCTGGGTGAGGGTGACACAGCTGGAGATGATTCTCCGCCGGTGTCACCCTCACCAACTCCGACTAGGCGGCAAGCCGCCAAGTCTCCGTATCCTCTCCCATCCAAGGGAGAGGGGTTGAGAGGGAGCTGACATGAAGCTGCTGGTGCCCGTGAAGCGGGTGATCGATTACAACGTCAAGCCGCGGGTGAAGGCGGACGGGACGGGCATCGACCTCGCCAACGTCAAGATGAGCATGAACCCGTTCGACGAGATCGCGGTCGAGGAAGCCATCCGACTGAAGGAGAAGGGCGTCGCGACCGAGATCGTCGCCGTCTCGATCGGACCGGCCAAGGCGCAGGAGACGCTCCGCACCGCGCTCGCGATGGGCGCCGATCGCGCGATCCTCGTCACCACCGATCAGGAGGTGGAGCCGCTCGCCGTCGCCAAGATCCTGGCGAAGATCGCCGGGGAGGAGCAGCCCGGAATGGTGATCCTCGGCAAGCAGGCGATCGACGACGATTCCAACCAGACCGGCCAGATGCTGGCGGCCCTGCTCGGCTGGGCGCAGGGCACCTTCGCCTCCAAGGTCGAGGTGAACGGCGAGGAGGTGAACGTCACCCGCGAGGTGGACGGCGGCCTCGAGACGGTGAAGCTCAAGCTGCCCGCCATCGTCACCACCGACCTTCGGCTCAATGAGCCGCGCTACGCCTCGCTGCCGAACATCATGAAGGCCAAGTCCAAGCCGCTCGCCCAGAAGACGCCGGATGATTACGGCGTCGACATCGCGCCGCGCCTGACGACGCTCAAGGTGGTCGAACCGTCGAAGCGGCAGGCGGGCGTCAAGGTCGGCTCGGTCGACGAGCTGATCGAAAAGCTGAAGGTGATGGGAGTGGTTGGATGAAGACGCTCGTCTGGGTCGAACATGAAGGCGGCCAGCTCAAGGACGCGACGCTGAGCGCCGTCACGGCTGCTTCGAAGCTCGGCGAAGTCCACCTGATCGTCGCTGGCCAAGGCGTCGGCGCGGTCGCCGAGGCGGCGACGAAGATCGCCGGCGTTGGCAAGGTCCACGTCGCCGACGATGCCGCCTACAGCCATGCGCTGGCCGAGAATGTCGCGCCCCTCATCGTGGACCAGATGAGCCATCACGACGCCTTCGTCGCGCCGGCGACGACCACCGGCAAGAACATCGCCCCGCGCGTCGCCGCTTTGCTCGACGTGATGCAGATTTCCGACATCATGTCGGTGGAGGACGAGAACACCTTCACCCGTCCGATCTACGCGGGCAACGCGATCGCGACCGTCAGGTCCTCGGACGCCAAGAAGGTGATCACCGTCCGCGGCACCGCCTTCGAGAAGGCGGCGACGAGCGGCGGCTCCGGCATGATCGAGCAGATCGGCTCCACCGGCGGCGCTTCTGCGGATCGGGGCCTGTCGAGCTTCGTCGGCTCCGAAATTGCCGCGAGCGAGCGGCCCGAGCTCACCAGCGCCAAGATCATCGTCTCGGGCGGCCGCGCGCTCGGCTCCTCCGAGCAGTTCCACGCCTTGATCGATCCGCTCGCCGACAAGCTCGGCGCCGGCGTCGGCGCCAGCCGTGCCGCGGTCGATGCGGGCTATGCGCCCAACGACTATCAGGTCGGCCAGACCGGCAAGATCGTCGCTCCGGAAGTTTACGTCGCGGTCGGCATCTCCGGCGCGATCCAGCACCTCGCCGGCATGAAGGACTCGAAGGTCATCGTCGCCATCAACAAGGACGAGGACGCCCCGATCTTCCAGGTCGCTGACATCGGCCTGGTCGGCGACCTGTTCAAGCTGGTGCCGGAGCTGACCGAAAAGCTCTGACCCGCCGGTGCCGTCACTTCGGCGGCGGCGCTGCCTGGCGGTAAGTGCCGACGACCTCGCCCTTGGCCAGCACATGGCCCCGCATGGCTCTCAGCAGGGTCTCGCGATCGGAGCCGGGCAGAATGTCGAGCATCGTGTCCAGCGCGAAGAGCTGGAAATGATAGCGGTGGGGGCGGTCGCCGATCGGCGGGCGGGGCCCGAAATAGCCGACTGAGCCGCGCGTGTTGCGACCCTGGCGCATGTTCTGGAGCGCGGGCAGCTGCGGCAGCGTCGGCACGGCTTCCGGCAGGCTCGCCATGGTCGGCGGGATGTTCCAGGCGACCCAGTGGGTGAATGGCTTGGCGCTGGTCGCGTCGGGATCGTCCATGATCAGGGCGACGCTGCGGGTGCCGGCGGGAAGGCTGCCCCAGCTCAGCGGCGGCGAGACATCCTCATAATAAGCGCTGTGCTCCTGCGGGAGCGGCGCGCCGGTGCGGAAGGCGGGCGACGAGACGGATACCGTGCGGGTGGTCTGCGTCTCCTCGCGGTCGAAGGCGATCGGGCCGCCCATGGGCGGCATTGCAATTCTCGTCGATCCGGGAAGCCCCGCGCCGGCGCTGTCCGGGCCGGCATAGCTGACGCGGTAGATCACGCCATTCTCGTCGTCGCTGAACAGCAAGGCGCCGTCGCGGGCGACCGCAAGGCCGGCGAGCCGGCCGCGATGGCCCCAGCCACCGCCTTGAAGGCGGGTGATGAAGCCGGTCACGAACGGCTCGATCGCGACTGGATTGCCGGAAGCGTCGAAGCGGACGCGGCGCACGTCATATCCGGAGGGCTCCTTGCGATTCCAGGAGCCGCGGAAGGCAGCGAACGCACTGCCCTGCTCACCGGCGGGGAACATCGCACCGCGGTAGAATGCCATCTGCATCGGCGCGGCATGGGCGTCGGTGCCGAGCACGGCGCGCTCGCTCATCCGGTCCCAATCCTCCATGCTGAGGTCGCCGGGCGGGTCGTCCTGGGGATTGTGCCCGCCCATGCCGTAGATGAAGGGCCAGCCATATTGCCTGCCCTTGTCGATCCGGTTCAATTCCTCGATCTGCTGGGTGTCGCCGAGCCAGTCGATGCCGTGGTCGAGACCCCAGAGCTGTTCGGTACCCGGGTGCCAGTCGAAGCCGATCGTGTTCCGGAGGCCTGAGGCGTAGATGGTGCGGCTCTTGCCGTCCTTGCTCGCGCGGACGATGCTTGCGCTTTCGGGGCTGCTCTCGGTGCAGGCGTTGCAAGTCGATCCGACCGATATGTAGAGCATGCCGTCCGGGCCGATCGCAATCGTGCGGTTCGGATGCTGGCCGGTGTCCGGCAGGTCGTCGATGATGCGCGTGAGCGGCCCGAAGCTGCCGTCGGCCAGGATCGGCGCAGTGTAGACGTCCCGCTGAGTGACGAGGAAAACAGTGCGGCCGTCAAGCGCAATGCCGTGCATGCCTGGGCGCCGGGCAACGGTGCGCACCTGATCGGCGCGGCCGTCATTATTGGTGTCGCGCAACATCTGCACGTCGCCCTCGGTGCGGCGCGTGAGATAGACGGTGCCGTCCTCCGCGACCGCAAGCATTCGGGCATTGCCGAGATTCTCGGCGAACATGCCGATGCGATAACCCTCCGGCACCTTCAGCGCGGCGAGGTCGGGCCGGAGCTTGAGCGGCTCGACGACGGCGGCGTCGAAGCGGATGTTGGCGGCCTCATGATCCGGAAGGGGCTGCCCGGATGGCTCGACCGGCCGCTCGCCGACACGGCCGGGCTGGGCGAGGGCCGGAAGGGAAATGGCGCCCAGAAGGCAGGCGATCAGCGCGCGTTTCATTCGTACATCCCCTGTTGATACAGGGGCGTAACGGAGGGTGCCGTGCGCGGTTCCGTCTAGAAGCCGGAGAGAAATGCGGAGACGTTGCGGCCGAGCGCGTCGACGGCGTAGCCGCCCTCCATCAGGATCAGCGTCGGCAGGCCGAGCGAGACGATGCGGCGGGAGATCGCGCCGTAATCCGCGGTCTCGATCGAGAAGTGGCTGATCGGATCGCCGGCATAGGTGTCTGCGCCGTAGGAGACGAGGAGCAGGTCGGCTCCGAAGGCGGCGATCGCCTCGAGCGATTGATCAAGTGCCCCCGTGAACTCCGGCAGCCTCGTGCCGCGTGGCAGCGGGAGGTTGAGCGTCGCGCCCTCGCCTTCGCCCTCGCCGCGTTCGTCGGCATGGCCCCAGAAGAAGGGATAGTCGGTGCTGGGATCGGCGTGGATCGAGGCGAAGAAGACGTCCCCGCGCCTGTAGAAGATGTCTTGGGTGCCGTTGCCGTGATGATAATCGATGTCGAGGATGGCGACGCGCCTGCCGGCCGCGACCGCGGCTTCGGCGGCGATGGCGGCGTTGCTGAGGAAGCAATAGCCGCCGGCATAATCGGCGCCGCAATGATGGCCTGGAGGGCGGCAGAGCGCGAACGCGGCATGTTCGCCGCCGAGCACCGCCTCGAGGGCCGAGAGCGCCGTCTGCGCGCCCCAGTAGGAGGCGGTCCAGGTGCCCTCCGCGATCGGCGTGGAGGTGTCGTAATTGTAATAGCCGAGGCGGCCGTCGATCCGCGACAAGTCGAGCCGGCGGCGCTGGACGAGCGGGAAGGTGTAGGGGATCGCGTCGCCCTCGCGGCCGGCGGCGCGCCAGTCGGCATGCGCCGCCTTAAGGAAGTCGAGATAGTGCTGCGGATGGACCCGGAGCAGCGGCGCCTCGCCATGATCGCGCGGGGCCTCTGTCGGGCCGATCGCTGCGAGGATCGAGTCGACGCGGCCGGAATGCTCCGCGGCCGGGTGGAGGCCGCCGTTGAAGAATTCGAAGCGAGGCGCGTGGAGCCGCTGCCGATCGTCCCAGAAGATACGCATCAGGGCCTGACGAGCAGGTCCGCCGGCAAGGTCGGCTCCGAGATGATCCGCTCGAACGCCGCCCAGCGCGCTTCCGGCGTCGCACCTGCCGCTTCGACGTAAGCGCGGGCCATGTCCTGGCCGAGGCCATAATTGATGACGTAGCTGCGATATTGCTCCGTGAAGTCGATCAACTGCTCGGCGCGCTGCTTCGAGACGAGTTGGTATTTCTGGGTGAGCTCGACCGCCTGTTTGCGGTTGATCCGGCCCTCCAGATATTCGCTCGCAATCGTGAACCGCGCGCCCTGGAGGTCGTTCATCGCCTCCTGCAGCTTCAGATATGCGTCGGCATCACGGGTCGGGATGCCGGCGAGCGGATAAAGCGCCTGCGTCTCATATTGCAGGCGCTGCTCGCCCGGGAAGGCGAGGTCGGTGCCGTAATTGGCCGTGCCCTCGGCGATCAGCGACTGCGGCGAATAGAGCGGGTAGACGCTGAACTCGATCCAGCCGTGCTCCTTCGTCAGGCGCTGCTCGAGCAGCATGTTGAGCGCGTGGTGGCCGGGATAGCCTTCGTGGCAGCCGAGATCGACCGCGCGGCTGATGCGGATCGGCAGGTCGGTGTTGATCTGGATGAGGCTGTGAAAGTCGCCCTGATAATAATTGTAGCCGGACCAGCTCTTGCCGGTGACGAACTCCATGGTGAAACGCTCGCCGGGTGGGAGCTGGATATGCTGCGCGGTGCGGCGCTTACACTCCTGGATGGCGGCGTCGAAGACCGGCTTCAGCCGCTCCTTGCCGATGGTGAACCGGTCCTGGAAGGCCTCGACGCGGTTGGCGAGCAAGCCGCGGCCGGGCACCAGGGCGGCGATGCGGTCGAGCACCGGATCGTAGCTTTCCAGCGGCTTCAGCTCGACGCGGACGCCGAACAGGCCCTGCGCCTCCTCGGCGAAGCTCAGTTTCTCCCCCTGGATCATGCGCAGGCGCGTCTGCGCCGCGCGGAGCTGGGCGAGGAGAAAGGCCCGGCGGCGGACGGAAAGCGGGTCGAGCTTGGCGGGATCGACGGCGTTCGTCCGCGCCGACAAAGCGGCCGCTTCAGCGATCAGATCGGGCAGCGACCGCGGCGCCGCCTTGGCCGCATCCGCCCATTCCTTCGGCCCGTAATAGGCGTCGACATAGCCGGGCTCGCGCTCGCCGATCTCGAGCGTCATCTGGACATAGTCCTTGGCGATCTCATCGAGGCTGTCGTTGGCGATCTGGTCCGAGACGCAGGCGGAGAGGAACAGGAAAGCGAGGAGCAGCTGGACAAGCTTCATGCGGTTCTTTCCTCCATTCGCGCTACATCCCCGTCCGCATCGATCTCGTCGCACTGCTCGCTCTCGCAGCGCGCGAGCTCGGGGTGCGGCCTGGCGAGCCTCAGCACAAGATAGCCCACGATGGCGGACAGGACCGAACCGAGGAGGACGCCGATCTTGGCCTCCTCGATCAGCAGCGGATTGTCCGGGAAGGCGAGCGCACCGATGAACAGGCTCATCGTGAAGCCGATGCCGCACAGCAGCGAGACGCCGTAGATCTGCAGCCAGGTGGCACCGCGAAGCTTCTGGGCGAGGCCGAAGCGGACGGCGAGGAGGATCGCTCCGAAGATGCCGATCTGCTTGCCGACGAACAGACCGGCGGCGATGCCGAGCGGCAGCGGCGCGAAGATCTGCTCCAGCCCCATGCCCTGCAGCGAGACGCCGGCATTTGCGAAGCCGAAGACCGGAACGATCAGATAGGCGACCAGCGGCGCGATCGCATGCTCCAGCCGGTGAAGCGGCGAGCTCTCGCTGTCCGGGGCGCCCGGCGTGCGGACGATCGGTATCGCCGACGCCGCGAGCACGCCCGCAATCGTCGCGTGGATGCCGGACATCAGCACCGCGTACCAAAGGGCGAGCGCCAGGATCAGGTAAAGGGAAAGGCGAGTGACGCCGCTCTTGCCCATCATATACATCACGAAGAGGATGCCCGCGGCCGCACCGAGCGCCAGCGTGTCGATCGAGGCGGTGTAGGCGATGGCGATGATCGCCACCGCCCCCATGTCGTCGACGATCGCCACCGTGGTGAGGAAAAGCTTGAGCGAGGTCGGCGCGCGGCTCCCCAGCAGCGCCAGCACTCCGATCGCAAATGCGATGTCCGTCGCCGCCGGGATCGCCCAGCCGGCGGAGAGGCCGTCCACATCGCGGGTGAGCAGCAGATAGAGGATGGCGGGAACGGCCATGCCTGCACCCGCCGCGATGAAGGGCAGCCGGCGCTGGCTCCAGCTGGACAGGCGCCCGTCGACGAACTCGCGCTTGATCTCCAGGCCGACGAGCAGGAAGAAGATCGCCATCAGCCCGTCGTTGATCCACAGATGCAGGCTCATCGGGCCGAGCTTCGGCGTCAGCTCCGGCCCCATCGGATCGTGAAGGATGTGGTGGTAGGTCTCGGCCAGCGGGCTGTTGGCGACGATCATCGCCACGGCCGCCGCCGCCATCAACAGGATGCCGCCGCCCGCCTCGCTCCGGAGGAATTCGCGTAAGGCTGAACGAGGTCTGGTGCGGGGGCGTTGCTGCGCCATCGGGTCTCCGGGGGTTACGTGACCCTAACGACCCCCGCCGCGAAGGGAAGCCGATTTACGTCAGCAAGGCGACTTAGCTGGCGAGCTCGGCCAGCGGGGCCGAGAGCGACCAGTGCAGGCCCTCCGGTTCGAAGCGGCAGTCGGCGGTGCCGCCGAGGCGGCGGGCAATGCCGGTGCCGATCAGGCGGGTGCCGAAGCCCTGCCGGGTGGGAGGAGTGACGGGCGGCCCGCCCCGTTCCTGCCAGACGATCATCAGGGTCGCGGAATCGCCGCCACTGATCACCGTCCATCGCAGGTCGACGCCCCCCCTGTCGTTCGACAGCGCGCCATATTTGATCGCGTTGCTCTCCAGCTCGTGCAGCACCAGGCTCAGCGACATGGCGGCGCCGGGCCCGACGGGAACCGGCGGACCGGACGCCCGGACGCGCCCCTCGAAGCTGCTGCTGTGAATCAGGCCGGCACGGACGACCTCCTCCAGCGAAGCCGGTTGCCAGGAGGTCTGGAGCAAGGTGTCGACGGCATTGCCCATCGCCACCAGGCGATTGCTGAGCACGCCCCGCGCCTCGCTCATCGTGCGCTCACCGCGCAGTGTCTGGTGGACCAAAGCCTGGACGATACTCAGGATATTCTTGGTGCGGTGCCTCAGCTCGAGAATGCGCAGGGCATCGTCACTGATGCCCTCGCCAGCCACGGGGGGCTCCTCGCGCTCGATTGGAGCCACCGCCGCGCTCACGCCATCCCGCCGCCGGCGTCGATCAGCTTCTGCGGCCTGGGCTCCGGCAGCACCGCGGTGAAATGGCGCTCGACGACGCCGTAGCATTCGCAGGCGCTGCGCTCGAGCGCGGGCCGATCCAAGATTTCGATGCGGCCGCGGCGGTAGCGGATGAGGCCCTTGTCCTGCAGCTGCTTGGCGATCGGGCTGACGCTGGTGCGCTGCACGCCCAGCATCTCGGCAAGATATTCCTGGGTCAGCGGGATGATCTCGCCCTCGACCCGGTCATGAGCGGTCAGCAGCCAGCGGCAGCAGCGGGCTTCGATCGGGTGAAAGGCATTGCACGCCACGGACTGCATGACCTGGGCCAGCAGCGCGTCGGCATAGCGGCAGAAGATGCTCCTGACATGCGCGGAGCGTGCCTTGGCGCTCTCGATCACGGAGATCGGAACGCGCAGCGCCGGGCCCGGCATCTGCACGACCGCCCGCGCGAAAGCCGGCGCGCTGCCGCAGCTGACGATCCCGCCGGCCGCGCCTTCCTTGCCGATCGTCGCGACCTCGACCGTGCGGCCGTCCTGCATGAACAGGACGAGCGAGATCATCGCGCCCGCCGCCGGGAAATAGCTTGCGGGCACTTCGCCGCCCGCGTCGAACAGCACTGCGTCGCGTTCGAGCTGGACAACTTCCGACGCGCTTTCAATGGCGGAGCGGTCGCCGGGACTCAGGGTCGCGAGCAGGCGGTTCCCTGCGAAGAGCGTGGCGATTGCGGACGTGCTGGAGCCGCCCGCGCCTTCTGCGGTTTCGACCACAATAATCCCCCCAAGACACTGGACCGGGCAGCCTGGCACGCGCCCACAAGGTCAAGGCGGACACTATAACATAACGGAAGGGGAACGTCTGTCGGCGAGTCGACAATCGCGTTCATAAAAAAGCTGCTTTAGATTAACAGAGCCGCGGCAATCACCGTCTTGCTTGGATCGCATCCGAAATGGATGTTCTCTTGTCCGAATCGGAGGCGGGATGGACGGACCGGGGCTGTTCTTCGCACTGCTCGGCTTCGTCATGCACGAGGCGCTGCTGTTCGCTGCCTGCGGGTTCCTGCTGCTCGGCGCGAGCGATCTCGCCGTCGATGTCATCTGGATTGCCAAGACGCTGAAGCGGCGGGTCGGCAACAGAATAATATGCGCCGACGTGCTCCCCGCGGCGAGCGAGCCGGGGCTGATCGCCGTCTTCGTCCCCGCTTGGGATGAGGGCGAGGTGATCGGAGACATGCTCCGGATGACGCTCGCGCGCTTCGGCGCAGGCGATTATCTTGTCTTCGTCGGCGCCTATCCCAACGATCGGGCGACTATCGCCGCCGTGAGGACGGTCATCGATCCGCGCCTTCGACTCACCGTCGGTCCGCTGCCGGGGCCCACCACCAAGGCCGATTGCCTCAACCGGCTATGGGAGGCGCTGCTCGAGGAGGAGCAACGGATGGGCCGACGAGCGAAGGCGGTCGTCTTGCACGACGCCGAGGACGTGGTTCACCCGGCCGAGCTGATGCTGTTCGACCGGCTGATCGAGCAGCATGATCTGGTCCAGCTGCCGGTCTTGCCGCTGGTCGAGCAAACCACCTTCGTCTCGAAAAGCTACGCCGACGAGTTTGCCGAGAGCCACGGCAAGGAGCTCGTGGTTCGCCAGGCTCTCGGCGCCAGCATTCCGTCCGCCGGCGTCGGCTGCGCCTTCGCCCGTGAAGCACTGGCCATGATCGCGGCCGAGAATGGCGGGCTCCCGTTCGAAGCCGACAGCCTCACCGAGGATTATGAGCTCGGGCTCAAGCTGCACGCCCGAGGCGCCAAGTCGGTGTTCGTGCGGCTGCGCAGCTCGCGGCGCGGCGCGATCGTCGCCACCAAGGAATATTTCCCGGGGACGCTCAAGGAGGCCGTCGCCCAGAAGTCTCGCTGGATGGTGGGGATCGCGCTCGCCGGCTGGGACCGGCTCGGCTGGAGCGGCGGTTGGGCGGAGCATTGGATGCGGCTGCGCGATCGCCAGTCGGTGCTGGCGGCAGTGCTGATCTCGGCCGCCTATCTGAGCCTCATTCTCATGGGCATCTTGCAGACGAGGGCGCTGATCACGGGCGTGCCGCTCCAGCCGGTCGGCGAGCCGCTGCGGAGCCTGCTCGAGGTCAACCTCGCCATTTTCGCCTGGCGGCTGGCGATGCGCTGCGCCTTCGTGACCCGCGCCTATGGCTGGCGCGAGGGTCTGGCTTCGGTGCCCCGCATCTTCGTCTCGAACCTGATTGCGATGTGGGCGGCGCAACGTGCGATCTATCGCTACCTCACTCTCCGCCGCACCGGCGAGACCACCTGGGACAAGACCGCGCATCGCTTCCCGGCCGAGATACCAGCCGAATGAGTGGCGCGGCGCCGCTGCGGTTCCTCGGGCTGGTCGTCGGCGGATGGGTGGCCGTGCGGGCGGCCTTGCTGGCGCCGGCCTGGTGGCCAGCGGGTGAGGCTGCTGAGTCCGCACCTCCTCCATCAGTGTCGCAGTCGAGAGTGCTCGCTATCTCGCCTGCGCCGTGGCCTCGGCAGGAAGCGACGAAGCTGCTGGTCATGCCAACTCGTCACCCCGGCGAAAGCCGGGATCTCGGGACAGGAAGTCACGGCGGATCTCCACGAGACTCCGGCTTTCGCCGGGGTGACGAGTTCGCTGGACGGGGAGAGGCGTCGCTCCAGCTCCCAGACATGTCGGGGAATGATATTCCTTTGTCCGAGCGGCCCACGCTTCCTACCGCGCCGAGCAGCGTCCGGACCTCCGCAAGCCTGCCGCTACCGCCGATGGGAACCGCTCAGCACCCTCTCCTGCCGAGCCGCTGGTCAATCTCCGCCTGGGCGCTGGTCCGCCGCGGCGAGGGACGGCAACTCGCACCCGGCGGCACGCTGGGCGGCAGCCAGGCCGGAGCGCGGATCACCTATGCGTTGCGGGACGGACTCCTGCTGGCCGGGCGCTTTTACAGTCCGTTGAACGACATGCAGGGAGCCGAGGCGGCGATCGGGGTCGAGGTTCAGCCGATCCGGGCATTGCCGGTGCGGCTGCTGGCCGAGCGGCGGCAGGCGATCGGGCGGGAGGCACGCTCGGCCTTCGCATTGCTTGCTCATGGCGGGGTCGGCGATCAGCCGGTGATCGGTCCGATGACGCTCGATGCCTACGCGCAGGCGGGGATCGTCGGGACCAGGTCGCGCGACGGGTTCGCGGATGGTGCGCTGCGTCTCAGCGTGCCGGTGGCGGCGGATGTCGGTGTCGGGCTCGGCGCCTGGGGCGCGGTGCAGCCGGGCGTGTCGCGCCTCGACGTGGGGCCTCAGGCGTCCTACCGGCTGCCGGCGTTGGGCGGCGGCGTGCGGATTTCGGCCGAGTGGCGGATGCGCGTCGCCGGCGACGCCGCGCCCGGCTCCGGTCCCGCTCTCACCCTCTCCACAGATTTCTGAGCCGCCTGTCCCGGCGCGGGTTCCCTTGGCTTGCCTTCCGCGGCTAGTTTCCGGCGGTGGACATCTACCTTCCCGTTGCAGGCCTGTCGGTCAATGTCCTGGTGATCGTCGGCCTCGGCGCGGTGGTCGGCCTGCTGACCGGCATGGTCGGGGTCGGCGGCGGCTTCCTGACCACGCCGATCCTCATCTTCTACGGCATCCCGCCCGCCGTCGCAGTGGCGTCCTCGACCACTCAGATCACCGGCGCCAGCGTTTCCGGCGTGATGGCGCATCGGCGCCGCAAGGGGGTCGACTATCGGATGGGCGGGGTGCTGGTCGCCGGCGGCATGCTCGGCGCGCTGGCCGGCGGCGGGCTGTTCCGCCTGCTCCAGGACACGGGGCAGATCGATACCGCCATCGCCTTGCTCTACGTGCTCCTGCTCGGCTCGATCGGCCTGCTGATGGCAAAGGAGGCAGCGACTTCGCTCGCCATCATCAAGCCGAGTCCCCGCAAGAAGCCGGCGAGGCGGCGCAACCCGGTGATCGCGATGCTGCCGATGCGGTGGCGTTTCTACCAGTCCGGCCTCTACATCTCCCCGCTGGCGCCGCTGGTGCTCGGCTTCCTCGCCGGCATGCTGACCGTCCTGCTTGGCGTCGGCGGCGGCTTCATCGTCGTGCCGGCGATGATCTATCTGCTCGGCATGTCGACCAGCGTCGTCGTCGGCACCTCGCTGATGCAGATCCTGTTCGTCACTGCCGCGACCACCATCATCCACGCCACCACGACCAAGTCGGTGGACATCGTGCTCGCCGGGCTGCTGCTGCTCGGCAGCGTCATCGGCGCGCAATATGGCGCCCGCTTCGCGCAGAAGGCGAAGCCGGAGATGCTGCGCATGTTCCTGGCCATCCTCGTGCTCGGCGTCGCCGCCCGGATGGCCCTCGAGCTCGGCTGGCGGCCGCCGGACATCTATACGGTGCAGGATCTGTGACGAGGCTGCGCGCCCTCCTCATGCTGCTGATGCTGCCGCTGCTGATGGCGCAGGCGGAGCCCAAGCTCGTGCCGGACGTGTCGCAGCGCCAGGTCGAGATACGCTACAGCTTCACCGGTGCCGAATTGCTGCTGTTCGGCGCGATCCTCTATCCGGGCGGGCGGGTGCCGAGCGATCCCGCTGACATCGTCGTGGTGCTGAAGGGGCCGGTCGAGCCGATCGTGGTGCGCGAGAAGCAGAAGGTCGCCGGCATCTGGATGAACGTTGAGAGCGAGCGCTTCCGCTCCGCCCCCTCCTTTTACGCGGTGGCATCATCCCGTCCGCTTCCCGATTTGGTCGATGACCGCATCGCGGCGATTTACGAGCTCGGCGTCGACAACCTCCAGCTCTCGCCGGGCGCTGGCTCGACGCCGCAGGAGCAGAGGCGCTTCGAGGCGGGGCTGATCGACCTGATGAAGCGGCGGCAGCTCTATTTCGAGGATCCGGACGGCGTCGAGATCAGCGAAGGCGTGCTCTACCGCGCCCGGCTCAGCATCCCCGCGCGAGTGCCGGTCGGTGACTATACCGCCGAGACCTTCCTCATCAAGGACGGAAAGGTGCTCGCCGCAGCGATCCGCGACATCCATATCGAGAAGCTGGGCTTTGAACGCTTCGTGGCGGACGCAGCGGAGGACTGGTCGCTCGCCTACGGCCTGTTCGCGGTTCTGGTCTCCCTCTTCCTCGGCTGGAGCGCGAGCGCGATCTTCAGCCGCCGCACCTGAAGCTCCGGCGCCGCAGCTCGCGTCGAACGGGTTGTTTACCCTTATGATTTAGCGGTTCCGGTCGACCCAGGGGCAATCACGGGAAGAGACGCCGCCATGACCGACATGCTGAACCCGCTCGGCTTTCAGGCTGACGAGAGTGCCGGCCAGCCCGAGCGCGCCGCGCCCACGGTGCCCGCGATCGCGCAGCCGCGGACGGAGCGCCATGCGCATATTGGCGAAGTTATCGAGATTTCCGGCGGCGGCGCCCGCATCCAGGTGGCCGGCGCGGCGCTTCGCGCGCTCGGCCAGGATCCCGATCCCAGCGTCGCCCTCTCCGGACAGGTGGGCAGTCAAGTGAAACTCGAGGTCGGCAAACGCTGGCTCCTCGCCAACGTGCGCAACCTCAAGACCGGCGAGGGCAGCGACGTCGTGCTCGCCGAGATCGACTTCCTCGGCGAAGGCGACGAGCATGAGCAGAGCGGCAAGCTGGTCAACTTCAAGCGCGGCATCACCTGCTATCCCATCCCCGGCAACCGAGTCTTCCCGGTCACCGGCGATGACTTGAAGCAGATGTTCGCCGCTGACGAGCGCGCCCACATCGAGATCGGCACCGTCTATCCGACCAAGGACGTGCGCGGCGCCCTCTACGTCGACGCCATGCTCGGCAAACACTTCGCTTTGCTGG
Source organism: Allosphingosinicella sp. (assembly GCF_059502505.1). NCBI lineage: Bacteria > Pseudomonadati > Pseudomonadota > Alphaproteobacteria > Sphingomonadales > Sphingomicrobiaceae > Allosphingosinicella > Allosphingosinicella sp. Next base: position 414,918 of record NZ_JCACEU010000014.1, on the reverse strand, counting down.
GATCAACCGGCACCGGCAAGTCGACCTCCGCCGCGCTCATCATGCACCGCATCTGCGACATGGCGCCAGAGGGCCACATCGTGATGATCGACCCGCACGGCGAATATTCGGCCGCGTTCAAGGGCTATGGCGAGTTGTTCAACGTCGACAACCTTGCCATGCCCTACTGGTTGATGAACTTCGAGGAGCATTGCGAGGTGATCCTGACCTCGCAAGGCGCCGACCGGCAGCAGGATGCCGATATTCTCGCAAAATGCCTCCTCCTTGCCCGGTCGAAGAACCGGGCAGCCGAGGGGCTCACCAAGCTGACGGTGGATTCACCGATCCCTTACACGCTGACCGATCTCAGCACCGCCATCCAGAACGAGATGGGGATGCTCAACAAGGCGACGGACACGGCGCCTTACATGCGGCTCAAGACCAAGATCGACGAGCTGAAGGCCGATCCGCGCTACAGCTTCATGTTCTCCGGCATGCTCGTCGCCGACAGCATGACCGCGTTCATATCCAAGATCTTCCGCCTGCCCGCCAAGGGCAAGCCGATCTCGATCGTCGACGTGTCGGGCGTGCCGTCCGACATCACTTCTGTGGTGGTCGCGGTGCTCTCCCGCCTCGTCTTCGACTATGCGATCTGGTCACGCAACGAGCTCCAGCGGCCAGTGCTGCTGATCTGCGAGGAGGCGCATCGCTACGTTCCCGCCGACAAGACCTCCAGCGGCCAGGCCGTGCGCAAGATCCTCGAGCGGATCGCCAAGGAAGGCCGTAAATACGGCGTGTCGCTCGGCCTCATCACGCAGCGTCCGTCGGATCTGGCGGAAGGCGTGCTGTCGCAGTGCGGCACGATCATCGCGATGCGCCTCAACAACGAGCGCGACCAGCATTTCGTAAAGGCCGCGATGCCGGAAGGCGCGCGCGGCTTCCTCGACGTGATCCCCGCCTTGCGCAACCGCGAGTGCATCGTCTGCGGCGAGGGCGTGTCGATCCCGATCCGCGTCGCCTTTGATGACCTCGAACAAGCTCGTCGCCCAGCCTCGTCCGACCCGATGTTCTCCGAACTCTGGAAGCAGAGCGGCGAGGAGGAAGCGATGGTCGCCCGCGTCGTCAAGCGCTGGCGCGCCCAGGGGCGCTGAGCTGGAATATAAAGTTCACCGGCTGGGATCTGTCGCATTTCCGGACAACTATTAAGAAATCGCAATTGCCGACTCACCTCTGAATCGACTATTCTGCCCACGGCGCTGTGACACGCCTTTTATCGCTCGCCGCGCATCGGGGCCGGTAGAGCCGATTTCTGGGGGGAATAATGGGTTCGACTGCTTTTCGGCTGATCGCCGGCGCTTTCCTGTTCGCTGCGGCGAGCCCTGCATCGGCGGCCTACATCTTCAACGGCACCGAAGTCGCCATGTTCGACTTTACGAAGGGCAGCAACAACAACGTTCAGGACGGCAATGCCCGCTACTACAGCGCGACGTCACCGGACTTCGGCACCGTTCAGGTGCGCGTCACCGCCTGGAGCCTCGAGAAGGTCAAGACCGGCAGGGACAAGTACGGCAGGGACGTCTACGCGAACTACGTTCGCGACTCCAAGCTGATGGTCTATGACGGTGGCTTGGGTATCATCTCAGGCGACGATGACGGCGGCAGCAGCAACCAGCACACCGCCGACAATGAAGGCCGCAAGGACTTCTTCATGCTGCAGTTCAACGCGCCGGTCGCGCTGATCAGCGCCACGTTCAATACCTACAGCGTGCTCGGCAAGACGAAGGACAGCGACGCGACGATCATGCACGGGTGGAATTATGACACCCTGTGGAATCAGTCGCTGAACCTGGACGGCAAGACCGAGGGCTACCTCAACAGCCTGTTCGACGGCAGCTACGAGTCCCTGGGCGGGAGCTCCAGCAACCACCGCTTCATCAACCCGAACCTCGAATGGGGCAATGTCTGGCTGATCGGCGCGAGCTTCGCGAACAAGGACGGCAAGATCGACGGCTTCAAGCTCAACGATCTCGCGGTCGTTCCCGAGCCGGCGACCTGGTTGATGATGATCAGCGGCTTTGGCCTGCTCGGCGGGGCGCTGCGCCGTCAGCGCAAGGTCGCGCTCGCCGCCGCCTGAAGCGGCAGTTTCGCAGCTTTGCTCAGGGAACCCCTGCGGCATTTGCCGCGGCGCCACCCGCCCCGAGCCGCAGCAAGCTGTCCAGCCTGGACTTGAACGCCTTGAGGTCCGCGCCGCTGAGCTGCGAGCGCATCGTGAACTTCACCGAGGCCGGGTTGATCGCCACCCCGTTGCGATAAAGCTCGTAATGAAGATGCGGCCCGGTCGAGAGGCCGGTCGAGCCGACATAGCCGATCAGCTGGCCCTGTTTCACGTAGCTTCCCGCGTCGGCGATGATGCGGCTCATGTGGCTGTAGCTGGTGGTGAGGCCGCCGGCATGGCTGATCCGCACCTGCTTGCCGTAGCCGCCCGCCCAGCCGGCGCGCGACACGCGGCCGTCGGTGGCCGCGAGGATCGGCGTGCCGTAGCCGGCGCGGAAGTCCATGCCCTTGTGCATGCGCGTATAGCCGAGGATCGGATGGCGCCTCAGGCCGAAATTGGAAGAAACCGAGCCCGGCACCGGCCGCTGCAGCATGCCGCTCGCCTTGCCGACGCCGGAGGCTTCGAACCATTGGGTGCGGCCGCCCTGTTCCCAGGGCATCATCTTCAGGTCCTTGCCGCTGCTGCGCTCCAGGCCCGCATACAGCAGGGCGCCGCTTTCGCTTTCGCCCGTAGCGGCGCGGCGATGCTCGACGATGATGTCGAAGCGATCATCCTCGTCGAGACCGGCAATGTCGAGCTGGGCGGCAAGGGTGCGGATATAGGTTGCCACCGCCTTGGCGGGCACGCCGGCGGCGCGGGCGGAGCGGTAGAGGCTGGTGCCGACGCGGCCCTGGATGCGGAGCGGCGTCTCGTCGATCGAGATCGGCACGCGGTTCAGGACCAGGGCTCCGTCCAGTCGGCGGATCTCCAGCCTCAGGCCGAGGCTGGCGCGGAAGGACAGCGCTTCAAGCGGCCGGGCGACGTTGCGGTTCGGCCGCCGGCCGAGCGTCAGGTCCATCACAGTGCCAGGCTTGAGGTCAGCCGGATTCACGGCTTCAGCGACCATGGCCTCGATCTTCGAAGCTTCCGCGGCGGCGACGCCGGCGCGTTCCAGCACGCGCGTGAAGCCGTCGCCCTGACCGATCGTCGCGAGCAGGTCGACACTCGGCCGCTCCGGCATCTCCGTGAGCGGCACGACCGCGTCGGTTGCAGCCATGCGGCGGCCGGTGTCGGCGCCGTAAGCGAGAGGAGCGATGGCGAGCGCGCGAGATTCCTCCCATTGCGCATCGGCGAGCGGCGGCGGCGAGACGCCGGCTATGGCGTCGAAGCCCGGCGCGAACGAGTAGGTCGCGAAACATAATGCGAGGCAAGTGCCGAGGCCGCGAAACCATTCGCGCGAGCCGATCCGGACGCCGAGATCGACGATGAGGTCGATCTCGCCGGCACGGGCGCGCAGGTCGGCAGTCCGCTCGCGGAAAGTAGGAAGCGGGGCCGGGCGAAGGAGCGCGTGCTCCAGGCTCAGGGCCGTTGCCCCGCCGCCCGCGCCGACGCTGAAATCCCGATGTTGATACACGCTTGAGCCCCCGCAGCCCCGAATAACCCGCCGCGGAAACACGTCCCGCGCCCGGCCCGAGGACTGTGGGAGAAGCTGGTAAAAGTAAAGTTAACGTCGGTTCCAAGGCGGAACGAACGGGACAGGACGTGCCGTCCTTCCCGATGAGCCGAGCCCATTCCCCGGATTAGCCTAAGCTGTTGCGCTTTCTCGCCCGAAGCCCGATCTTCAGTCCATGAGCGATTACGCCCGGGCGCCGCTGACGGCCATTCTGGGGCCGACCAACACGGGTAAGACCCACCTGGCGGTCGAACGCATGTGCGCTCATTCCAGCGGCATGATCGGCTTCCCGCTGCGGCTGCTCGCCCGGGAGGTCTACGACCGCGTCGTCAAGCTCAAGGGCGAGAAGCAGGTCGCGCTGATCACCGGCGAGGAGAAGATCCTGCCGAAGGATGCGCGCTGGTTCCTCTGCACGGCGGAAAGCATGCCGATGGAGCGCGATTTTGCCTTCGTTGCGCTAGACGAGGCGCAGCTCGGCATGGATCCCGAGCGCGGCCACGTCTTCACCGATCGCATGCTCCACGCACGCGGCCGCGAGGAGACGATGATCCTCGGCTCGGAAGCGCTGGCGCCGATGGTGCGGGCGCTGCTCCCTAAGGCGGAGATTATCGGCCGCCCGCGCTTCTCCACCCTGAGCTACGTCGCCCCCACGAAGCTGTCCCGCCTGCCGCCGCGCTCGGCGATCGTCGCCTTCTCGGCGGAGCAGGTCTACGCCGTCGCCGAGATGCTGCGCCGGATGCGCGGCGGCGCCGCCGTGGTGATGGGCGCCCTCTCCCCTCGCACGCGCAATGCGCAGGTGGCGATGTATCAGGCCGGCGAGGTCGATTACCTCGTCGCGACGGATGCGATCGGCATGGGCCTCAACATGGACGTGAGCCACGTCGCCTTCGCCGGCCTCAGCAAGTTCGACGGCAGGCGGCGGCGGCGGCTGACTCCGGCGGAGATGGCGCAGATCGCCGGACGTGCGGGGCGGCACCAGCGCGACGGCACGTTCGGCAGCCTGACGCTGGAAGGCGAGCTCAGCGCCGAGTTCCGCCCGGAGGAGGTGGAGGCGATCGAGGAGCATCGCTTCGCGCCGCTCGACTTCCTCTACTGGCGCGAGGGCGATCCGGACTTCCGCAGCGTCGATGCGCTGATCCGCAGCCTCGAGCGGCGGCCCGACAGGCCCGGCCTCCGCCCGGCGCCGGAAGCCATCGACCTCGCCGTGCTGAAGCGGCTGGCCGAGGATCCGGAGGTTCGGGAGCGGGCGAACGGCTTCGAGCGCGTGCGGCGCCTTTGGGCGGCGTGCGGCCTGCCGGATTTCAGGAAGACCGGACCCGACCATCACGCCCGCCTCGTTGCACGCATCTACGTCCACCTGACGGAAGGCAATGGCCGCATCCCGCAGGGCTGGTATGCCGAGCAGGTCGCCAGGCTCGACAATGTCCAAGGCGACATCGACACGCTCGCCGACCGCATCGCCGGGGTGCGGACCTGGGCCTATATCGCGCATCGCCCCGACTGGCTGGCAGCTCCCGAGGAGATGGCGGAGCGCGCCCGCGCGGTCGAAGAGAAATTGTCCGACGCGCTGCATGAGCGGCTCACCCAGCGCTTCGTCGACCGCCGCACGTCGGTGCTTATGCGCGATGTCGGCAAGGGCGCCGGCGAGTTCCCGGTCGTGATCGACGAGCAGGGCGAGGTCAGCGTCGGCAGCTATTCGATCGGCCGACTGGACGGATTCGAGTTCCAGGTGGACCCGACCGCTCGCCACTCCGACCGCAAGATGCTGCTCGCCACCGCCGAGCGCCGTCTCGGCGGCGAGTTCGAGCGCCGGGCACAGGCGCTGGTCGCCGACAGTGACGAGAATTTCTCGCTTGCCACCGATGCCGACCGGCCGGTCGCCATCCTCTGGCGCGGGCATCTGGTGGCGCGGCTCGGGCCCGGCAAGAACCTGCTCTCGCCACGCGTGTTGCTCGACCAGCGCCTCGAGCGGCTGTCGCCGCGCGGCAAGGAAGCGGCGATCGAGCGGCTGAAGCTATGGGTCGCCCACCAGATCGAGCGCTGGCTCGGCCACCTTCGCGTGGCGGGAATGGCGACCCACGATCCGGGTGCGACCCCGGCACTCCGGTCGGTGCTGGCGATGCTGGTGGACGAGGGCGGCATCGTCGCGCGCGAGGCGGTCGCCAAGCCGCTGGCCCAGCTCGACCGCGATCAGAGGCGACGGGTCTCCAAGCTGAGGATCCGCATCGGCGCGCTCGACCTGTTCATGCCCGAAGTGCTCCGGCCCGAGGCGCGGAGATGGCGCGCGGCCCTCCGAGCCGCCGCGGCCGGCCAGCCGATGCCAGCGATGCCGCCGGAATCGAGCGTCGTCCTGCCGACGCCGGACGACAAGGCTCGCGATCTCCTCACCCGGCTCGGCTTCCGCACGCTCGGACCGCAGATGCTCCGCGTCGACATGGCGGAGCGGCTCGCAAAGCACGCCCATGAGGCGCGCGCGGGGAAGCAGGCGCAGGTGGTCGACGAGGCTTTGGTGACCTCGCTTGGCCTCCAGCCGCAGGCGCTGGCGAAGCTCCTGAAGGATGTCGGCTTCCGCCCCTCCTCGGGAGAGGCCGGTTGGGTGTGGCGCGGCAGGGTGCGCGAGCGGCCGCAGGCGCCGGCCGACCCATCGCACGCCTTCGCTGCGCTGGCGGGCCTCAGGCGTGGCTGACAGCCTGAGGCTCGACAAGTTCCTCTGGTTTGCGCGGATCGTGAGGACCCGCGCGCTCGCCCAGACGCTTGCCGAGGGCGGCCGCGTGCGCCTCTCCGGCCGCACGGTCGACCGTTCGCACGCGCCGGTGAAGGTCGGCGATGTGCTGAGCTTCGCCGTCCACGGCCGCATCCGGGTAATCCGGGTCGAGGCGATCCCCTCCCGCCGCGGCCCGCCCGCCGAGGCACGCACCCTCTACACCGAGCTTCCTGAGACCCCGTTGACGAGCGAAGCGGGCGGGGACTAGGGCGTAAGCCGTTCAGGAGAAGCAAATGACCTACGTCGTCACCGAAGCGTGCATCCGCTGCAAATATATGGACTGCGTGGAAGTCTGCCCGGTCGATTGCTTCTACGAGGGCGACAACATGCTGGTGATCAATCCCAGCGAGTGCATCGACTGCGGCGTCTGCGAGCCGGAATGTCCGGCCGAGGCGATCCTGCCCGATACCGAGCCCGGTCTCGAGAAGTGGCTGGAGGTCAACGCCACCTACTCCGCCGAATGGCCCAATCTCACCCGCAAGCGGCCCTCCCCCGAGGATGCCGATGAGCATAAGGGCGAAGAGGGCAAGTTCGACAAATATTTCTCGCCGGAGCCCGGCCAGGGCGACTGATCGCCCAAAAAGGCGCATCAACTTTCGGAGCAGAGGTGGCGGCAGGCCGAGCGCGACCTATATCCGCGTGACTGCGGCGATACGCCGCCTCCGTCCCGAGGTCCCGATGCCCACCAAAGCGAAATCCTACGCCGCGCAGTCCGCGGAAAGCCCGATGGCGCCCTTCAGCTTCGACCGGCGCGATCCCGGGCCGAAGGATGTGGTCATCGACATCCTGTTCTGCGGCGTCTGCCACTCCGATCTCCACACCGCCCGCTCCGAATGGGGAGGCACCCTCTACCCGTGTGTCCCGGGCCACGAGATCGTCGGGCGGGTCACCGCAGTCGGCGGCGAAGTGACCAAGTTCCAGGTCGGCGACGTGGCCGCGGTCGGCTGCATGGTCGACAGCTGCGGCCACTGCCCGTCCTGCGCCGAAGGCGAGGAGCAATATTGCGAAACCACCGGCATGGTCGGCACCTATAACGGCCGGGACGAGGTGCTCGGCGGCCATACGTTCGGCGGCTATTCCGATCATATCGTCGTCGTCGAGGACTTCGTCCTGAAAGTCAGCCACGCCGAAGCCGATCTTGCCGCGGTGGCGCCTCTGCTCTGCGCGGGGATCACCACCTATTCACCGCTCAGGCACTGGAAGGTTGGCCCTGGCCAGAAGGTCGGCATTGTCGGGCTCGGGGGCCTCGGCCACATGGGCGTCAAGATCGCCGCGGCGATGGGCGCGCACGTTGTCGTGTTCACCACCACCCCGGACAAGCGCGAGGATGCGCTCCGCCTCGGCGCGCACGACGTCGTCGTCTCCCGCGACAAGGAGCAGATGAAGGCGCATCGCGGCAGCTTCGACTTCATCCTCAACACGGTCGCGGCGCCGCATGACCTCGACGCTTTCCTGGTCCTGCTGAAGCGCGACGGCACGATGACCTTGGTCGGCGTGCCGGCCTCGCCGCATCCGGCGCCGTCGGTGGGCAACCTCGTCATGCGCCGCCGCGCGCTTGCCGGCTCGCTGATCGGCGGCATCGCCGAGACGCAAGAGATGCTGGATTTCTGTCAGCAGCACGGCCTCACCGCCGACATCGAGATGATCCCGATCCAGGAGATCGACACGGCCTATGAGCGGATGGCGAGGAGCGACGTCAAATATCGCTTCGTCATCGACATGCAGTCGCTGAAGAGCGCCGCCTGATCCGGACGCTCATTTCTCGTCGGTGAAGCGCTTGACCTTGACCGGCAGGTCCTTGCCCTTGGTGCGGCGGGAGGGGATCTGGACCGGGTGCTTCTTCTTCCATTGCGCCCAGGTCATCGGTCCATCCGGCGTTTCGATGATCTCGTCGTCCAGCGACATATATCCGCTCCTCGCTAAGCTCCGGCAACTCGTCGGGGTCGCACCGGTTGCAGCATCGGCCGGATCGAACCATGATCCGCCGCTGCTACAACCTGAAGGGAGCGACTTCATGGATCCTGTTCGGCTGACGGCCTGGGCGCCGCGGGTGCTCGGCATTGCCCGCATCGTCGCGGGCCTCATCTTCATGGAGCACGGCACCCAGAAATTCCTCAGCTTCCCGCCGGGCGAGAATGCCGGCTCCGGTTTGGGCTTCGGCGGCCTCGGCGCCTACGCGGGGATCATCGAGCTTGTCACCGGTCTCCTGATCACGATCGGACTGTTCACCCGCCCGGCTGCTTTTCTCGCCTCCGGCACGATGGCGGTCGCCTATTGGTATGCCCATGCGCCGCAGAACTTCTTCCCCGTCAACAATGGCGGGGACGCGGCGATTCTCTACTGCTTCTTCTTCCTCTATCTGGTGTTCGCCGGTCCGGGCGCCTGGAGCCTCGATCGGCACCGAAGCGACGCCTGAAGGCGCTGCTTTTCTCCCTTTTAGGACAGGAGCAGAGACTGCAAAGCTAGCTTCGCGTCCTAATTTCTGTTATATAATCGTCATCGAAGCGGAAACGGCTCGTCTCCGCACTGGTGATCACACGAGAATCGCCGTCAAACCGGATGACTGGAACGCGTCTTATGGGGTGGATGCGCTTTGGCATGGTTGGCGGCCAAATCCACAGGAAGGCGAATAAATGGCAGCGAAAGCGTTGAGCTTCGACGTTGGCGACTATGTGGTTTATCCCAAGCACGGCGTCGGCCGTGTCATCGAGCTTCAGAGCACCGACATCGCCGGTATGGCGCTCGAGCTTTACGTGCTTCGGTTCGAGAAGGAGCGGATGACGCTCCGCGTCCCCACCAACAAGGCCGAGATGGTCGGCATGCGCAAGCTGTCGTCCGACAAGACGATGCAGGAGGCGCTCGCCACCCTGAAGGGCAAGCCTAAGGTCAAGCGCACCATGTGGTCGCGCCGCGCCCAGGAATATGAAGCGAAGATCAACTCGGGCGACCTCGTGTCGATCGCCGAGGTGACCCGCGATCTGTTCCGCGCCGACGACCAGCCCGAGCAGAGCTATTCGGAGCGTCAGATCTTCGAGGCCGCCTCCAGCCGGCTCGCCCGCGAGCTCGCTGCGATGGAGCAGGTCGACGAGCCCGCCGCGCTCGACAAGATCCTCGACATCCTCAACAAGGCTGCCGCGATCTACAACAAGGAGAAGGTGGTCGGCTGACCGGCTTTCACCTCACCCTATTCCCGCAAGGGAGCGGAAGGGCGGCTCGGCGACGGGCCGCCTTTTTCCGTTTGCGGACCCCCGCCACAGCGTGTATTGTGCGCGTAATACAGCAGGGAGTCCGGCAATGCGATTGGCAGCAATTCTGACATCCACCCTGGTGCTCGCCGCCTGCAACATGGGCGCGAACGCACAGGAAGGCGAACCTTCGGGAGGCGGCGAGATGACCCAGCGCAGCTATCAGCTCAGCGGTTTCGATGCCGTCGGCTCGGCCGGCTCGCAGGACGTGATCGTCGCCGTCGGCGGCCAGCATTCCGTGCGGGCAGAAGGCAATTCCGAGGTGCTCGACCGGCTCGAGATCCGGGTCGAGGACGGGACGCTGAAGATCGGTCACAAGAGAGGTTCCGACTGGTCCGGCATATTCAAGGGCGACCGCGGCAGGACCCGCATCTTCGTCACCATGCCGGCGATCCGCTCGGCCGCCGTGGCGGGATCGGGCGACATGAAGGTCGACCGCGTCCAGGGCGAGAAGTTCGCCGCCTCTATCGCCGGCTCCGGCGACATCGAGATTGGCCAGATGCAGGTCCGCGATGCCAAGTTCGAGATCGCCGGCTCCGGCAACATCAAGGCCGCGGGGACTGCGGAGAAGTCGACGACTTCGATCGCCGGCTCCGGCGACATCGATGTAGGCGGCGTGCAGGTGCGCACCGCCTCCGTCTCCGTGGCGGGATCGGGCGACGTCCGCATTCATGCCAGCGAGACTGCGGACATCTCGATCGTCGGCTCGGGCGACGTCGAGGTTGGCGGCTCGGCCCGCTGCAACGTCAACAAACGCGGCTCCGGCGAGGTCCGCTGCACCGCCTGAGCATTCTGGTTAGCCGCGCTTTAACGAATCGGGGGCATGGTCCTGGTCATGATCAGGATCCTGCCCCTCGCCGCCCTTGCTTTGCTCGCCCAGCCCGCCGCCGCGGCGGAGCGGCGCTACAGCGTCACCGATTTCGATCGCATCCAAGTCGAGGGGCCGTTCCAGGTGACCCTGGCCACGGGCAAGTCGCCGTCCGCGCTCGCGACCGGCGACACCCAAGCGCTCGAGCGCGTCTCGATCGAGGTGCAGAGCCGGACCCTCAAGATCCGGCCAAACCGCTCCTCGTGGGGCGGCTATCCGGGTCAGCAGAGCGGCGGCGTAAAGCTGACCGTCTCCACGCACGGCCTTCGGTCCGCCGCCATAGCCGGCTCCGGCAGCCTCGCCATCGACAAGGTCAAGGCGATGAAGTTTGACGCCGCCGTGCAGGGTAGCGGCCGCGTCGGCATCGACAGCCTCGAGGTGGACGTGCTCACTTTGGGTCTGCTCGGCGGCGGCAAGCTCTCGGTCGGCGGTCAGGCCAAGACCATTCGCGCCACGATCAGCGGCTCGGGCGATCTCGACGCGGCGTCGCTCCAAAGCGAGGATGCCGAGATCAACGCCGATACCTCAGGCACCATCGCCCTCGGCGTCCGCCGCGCCGCCAAGATCACGGCAACGGGCGCCGGCGAGGTGACAATCGGCGGCACACCGGCCTGCACCGTCACCAACCGCGGCGCCGGCACCGTCAGCTGCGGCAATTAGGCTAGATCAGCGCCAGCGCCGAAAGCTTCACCGCCAGGCCCGGCGGGAGCGCGCCGATGCCGTCGTCACCACCTTCAAAATCGCCCGGCGCGTCGCTCGGCGCGAGATAGCGCCAGCCTTGGTGGGCGCGCTTCGGCAAGGCCTTGACCGGCACCAGCTCCGAATCGAGGTGGATGATGGTCCGCCGGTCCTCGCCCTCGGCAAAGCCAACGATGCGGTTCCTGGCGGTGATGCGGTGCTTGACGATCCAGTAGATCGAGCCGCCGATCAGCTCGTCGGCGCGCTTGTGACTGGCCATTTATTCTATCGAGACAAACCGGGCGGGATTTGGCGCGCCGTAGTGGGATATATCGGGCTGCAAGTGGCGCTTTTCCGCGGGTTCGGCCGCGCAGCGGCCTGTGATCCATCTCTCAAACAATTATTGGCCTACTGCGTCTTTCAACCTCGCTGAAGGCCTGTTGCAGCATCTGAAAAGGCGCGGATTTCCGTCGTCGCGTCAGAGTTCCTCGATCGGCTGCGTCAGACTTTGCGTGAAGGGCGGAAAACCGCCAGTTTCGCGCTCGCTTTCGATGCAGCACCGGTCCGGCAGAACTCTGACGAGAGACGGTCCCCATCGCTAACCCTCCTCAGGCTCTGCGATGAACGTGGAAAGCAGATTTGAGAACTGCCCACGCGACCGCTGCAACCATGCTGAAAACGCCGTTACCTGCTCCTCTGGTGCGGTCCATCCGATCGGCCATCCCATGATCAGCTCGTAGAATTGCGGGTTGGGCGTCAGGGTGCCGATGAAGGAGCTCTTCCCATGCTTGAAGCTCACCCGGACCGGGAGCGAAGAGGGGTGCCCCGCCGTCGCCGCCCGCCATCCGAGAGCCCGCAGGATGAGCCATAGCACCGTCCAAGTCCTGGCCGCTTCGCGAAGGGGATATTGGCCGCCGCTGCCCTCCGAGATGTCGATCGGAGACACCGACCTGATCGATCCCTCCTGCAGAATCAGATCCGGGAAGTAGCCTGCGTCCGAAGCGGTCGGCGTGGGCCAGGAGGAAGAGGCGGCGACGCCGGTGGCTACCGCCCGCCTCTCTCGCCGTGAACAGGCCCGCCTTTGTCGTGTAGCCCAGCCCTCGAAGGCTCGCGGCGACTTCGGCAAAGCCCAGGGACATGTGCCCCTCGACATTTTCGCAGAAGACCCACTCAGGCTCGACCTCTCCGACGATCCGCGCAACGTCCGGCCAGAGGTGGCGGGGATCCGATGCCCCTCTCCGTTTGCCGGCCTGGCTGAAGGGCTGGCATGGATAGCCGGCAGAGACGAGATGAACGCGGCCGCACCAAGGGCGGCCGTCGAAGGCTCTAAGGTCGTCCCAGACAAGCGCCTCAGCCAAGGCCTTGTCTTCCATCCGGGCCACGAGAGCGGCCGCCGCATGGCTTTCCCGCTCGACGAAAGCCACAGTTCGGTAGCTGGGCTCGGCGATGTGGAGACCGAGGTCGAGACCTCCGTATCCGGCGCAGAGGGAGATTCCCCGGAAGTCACTTGGCTCCGGGCTGAAGGGGGCAGGTATGTCCACAAGGCAGGTTCCTCGCAGCCGCTCGATCGGCGGTCGTGGGAGGGCTCGATGGCCTCATGGAATTGAAGGTGCCGCACCGGCGGCACTTGATCTCGATTACTCCTGAAATAGCAGCCGGCGCCGCTTTGAAGAGAAGTGCGCCGCAGCTCGCGCAGCGGTAGCTCGTCTTCGCCAGCGCCGGCCCGCCGTGAGCTCTGGCAGCTCCTCCGGTTGGACTCGACTCCACGTCTGTTCTCACTACGTTCCGCCCGCTCGTGCGCGAGTGGCGGGGTGATTCCGGCATAGATCGGCCGGATCATGGCGGGTAGTGACCGCCGGCTAGGGGCGTTGGCGCGCCCCGGCCACCGCCTCGCGGCGATGGAAAGGAGGAAGTAGGTATGGCACGTCTGAAGCTCGTGCACTTCAAGCTTAAGTTTGGAGGTGGTGGCGCAGTCGGCGTTAACCCTCGGACGGTAGGAGCGATCATCGAGCGCCAAGAGGGAGGCACGATTATTCGAGTTATCGGCCGAACCGAGGACATTGTCGTCGATGCGGGCATCAACGACGTGTGGGAGAAGCTCGATGTGGAGGACTGACCGCCTTCGTTGAACCTCGAACCCGGCTCCGCTATATCGGCGGAGCGGCGCACGCGACGCGGTAAAGCTGCCCACCGTAGCTCGAGGCTTCTGGCCTTTGACGGCTTCGTGGGGGACCGGCAGTCCCCACCGTGCGTCGCACCCTCTCCTCATTCGCCCCTCCGGTCGAGCAGCAAGGTGCCGCGGCGCAGCTCGCGGCGGATCTCGCGCTCCTGGACAACGTGGTAGGTGACCACCGCGGGGTTCGGCTCGCCCGAGTCTACGCGGACGATCGCCTTCAGCATGCGCCCAGCACGATCGCGGAAGTAGATCAGCCGCTCCTCGCCCAGCGCAATGACTACGAGCGCGTCGTGGACGAGGTCAGGCAGCCCCCGATATTCGGCAACGCCGATCTCCGGGTGATGCGCGAGCTGCTTTCTGTAGACGCCGACCGGCAGGACGACGACGCGGGCCGGCGCCGCAAGGCGCGCCTGGTCGTCGGCCGAGAGGATTGCCACCGGGAAGGCGCCCTCGGGCTGGGCGAGGAAGTGGGGGAAGGCCGGCGAATCGACCAGGTCGCGCAGCACCGCGCGGGCGGCGCTGACGTCCTGGCCCGCGGCGCGCTCGAGGCTGCGGATCGCCTTCTCGGCGATCGGCGCCATGCTCGCCTTGCCAGGATTGTAGGCAAAGCCCGGATCGATGCCGGCGGGCACGAGGACAGGCTTGTCGGCGCCGGCCGGCCAGAAAGGCCTGCCGGGCCCGGAGGGCGGCGGCGCCTTCGACACCTCCCAGCCGAAGCTGCGGAGGTCGCGATCGGAAAGCTGCTGGACGGTGCAGCGACAATTCCAGCCGCACGGCGGGTAGTGATCGTCCCACCAAGGATCATCGACCCGCAGGATCGTGCCATGCCATTGGCGGTGGAGCGGCCGCGTGCGGGTGTCCATGACGGCCGAGTAGCGAAGATAGGGCGAGCGGGCCTTGCTCTCCTGGATGCGCGCCCACTGGCCAGCGGCGCGGCTCATGCGGAGATTGGTGTCGTAGATAGTCCTCAGGCGGCGAGCGCCGACGACGATTGGCTGGCTGGTGCCGGTGAGCTCGCGGTCCTCGACGCGGCCCCACCAGCCGGCCTTCTCGAGTGTCGGGATGAGGTTCGCCTGCCACTGCTCGAAGGTGCCGCCATTGTGGACGACGTCGGCGAGGCTGGTGCGGATGTCCTCGAGCAAATCGAGCTTGGCGACCTTGGCGACGGTGAAGGCGCGGCTGTGCTCGTCATGGAGCATCTCGCTCCACTTGACGGTGGTACGCAGCTCCTCGCGCGCGTCGAAGGCGCGGACGGTGTCCTCCGGCGGGAGGGTGATGACGGTGCGGATCGGAACTTCAGCCACTGGCAGCACTCTTCTGAAGCCTGAAACTAGAGCTGAAGCATTGGACGAGCACGCCAGCACCGCGGCGATCCACCCTCAGGCTGGCACTCCACCCACCCGAAAAGGTGGCTTCGATGCGTCGGACCTGCCCCGCCTCGAGCCAGGCGGCCGCTTCCGCCGGATCTTCGTCACAAGCGACGAAACCCGCGTCGCGGAGAATCGCGCCGGCTTTGGAAAGGTCCAGAGCAAAGCGTTTCCAGGCTCGCCGCACGCCGCGGGGACTGCCGATCATGTTAGCCATGCGATCCTCAGTCGTCGTCCTGCAGGAAGGAAGGGGCGAACTCGGGCTCGTCGTCCCCTTCCTCCTCCTCGGCAACGGGCGGCGCCGAGAGCAGCTCGGGCGGGAGCGCGGCCCGGATGCTGGTCGGAAGCTGCCAGTCCTGCTTTGGCTGGCGCGCCGCAGCGATCTCGACCGAGCACGGCGTGAACTGGTAAATCGAGCTGCCGCCGATCAGCACGGCAGGGAGCAGCTTGCCGCCGAACAGCGGCTCGATCGACATGAGCTTCGTGCCGAACCGCTCGACCTCCTCGACCCGTCCCACGATGGTCCGGTGACCGAGGACCTCCACGATTGCATATTCGCCGGCGGGCAGCGCAGCGTCATCCATATCCTGTCTCCTTCAGTGCCTTTGCGATGAGATTGCCGACTGGCTCAGCGAGCCGGCGATGGGCGAGGACCCGGCCCTCCCGAATGGGCTTGGCGGTCGCGAAATCGGCGCCCTTGGCGTAGACGCGGACCCGATAGTCGCCGCGGGTCCGGGTGCCGCCGATGTTGTCGATCACGAGCGTGCCCAGGTTGTGAACGCCGCCCTGAACGGCGGCATAGAGGAGGATCGGAACGACGATCATGCTGCCACCTGGTCAAAGCGAGTCACGTCGTTGCCCCAGACTTCCCAGCCAGGCCGGCTCTCGCGGCCGAATAGCTCGCAATAGGGACCGGCGTAGAGCGCCTCGACGTCGCGATGCAGATCGTCAGGCTTGCGGCTGTGCTCACGGACTGGGGCGGCGATCAGGTTGCGAACCGAATGTGATCGGACCTGCGGCTTGCCGATCGTGCCGAGCAGGTAGAATTCGGCTGCCGAGCGGAAGCAGTAGCCGGTGCCGAATGCCCACTTCTCTCCGGTCGAAGACTGCTTCGCCCAGGCACCGGCGCTCTTGAAGGTGAAGCCCCAGCGGCACATCAGCTCGATCGCGTCCGGCAGCATCGGCGCCGTCGCCCACATGAACAGGGCGCAATCGGGTGCGGCGAGCTGGCTCACCGGCAGAGCCGCGATGTCGGCCGTCCTCATGCAGGAATAGTGGGCGACCGGGTTCTTAGCCTCGCCCGCCGCCGAGTAGTTCTCGAAGCGCCACGGCGGATCCGCGATGATCGCCCCGTAGCGGAGCGGAATCAGGTGACCGAACGGCCAGGTCATTCGGCGCCATCCTGCCCGGCGGTGGCGGCCAAGCGCACGGCGAAGCCGGCGCGCTCGAGGCTGGTGACGAGCGTGCCTTCGTCATCCAGCTCGGCGGCGCGGGCGAGGATCGCCTGGACCTCTTCCTCGCTGCCGGCGCGCGCGAGCTCGGCAAGCAGCGACCCGGCGAAGGGCTCCAAAACGCCGGTGCGCCAGCCTTCGTCGGCCATGATCTGAGCGACCGCCTCGTCGACGATGTCGCCGCCGATCGGCGCCTCCGCGAAGCTAGCTTCGCGCCGAAGCGGGATGATGTTACCCTCGTTTTGGCGGCGCACCTCTCCGGCCGCATCGCCCTCCTCGTCGGCACTGCCGGAGGAGGGCGCTTTTTCCACCGGCTTGCGCTCGAACCCGTCGCCATAGGTGTCGCGGAAGCTCTCGTCGGTGCGGACGTAGCCGAGGCTCATGATCGCCTTGTCGGCCTCGGCGATCGTCTTGGTGTCCTCTTCCTCCTCGACCAGGCGGACGACTCGCGGCGCGGCGACGTCGGCGCCGAAGTTGAGGTCGGTCCACCAGCGCGCCGGGCCGGAGCTGAAGCTGTCAGTGAGGAGGTCCGCGTCGGAGGTGATGACCTCGAGCTTCACGCCGGCCTGGACGTCGGCGAGGCCGGAGCCGAGGCCGGTCGGGCCGGCGGTGTTGGTCATGGTCTGGCCGAGGATGATCTTGGCGATCGCCGCGTCCATGAAGGCGGGGAGCTTCTCGAAGTCGATGCCGGTCGTGGCGACGTGGAGCAGCTCCACGGCCATACCTTCTGGGATGACGAAGCCGGTGTCGTTGGCGATCGAGGAGAGCGCCGAAAGGAGGCGCTGGATGTCCTGCTCGGGCGTGCCAGGCCGATAGGTGCCCTTGGCGGTCGGCACGCTGAACTTGTCCAGGAACGTGTTCCAGAAGCGGATGCCGTTGCGCTTGAACAGGCACGGCCAGTAGAGCCACTCGGCCAGGCCGCGGCCGTAGGGCTGGTCGTCGTCGGTGGCGCCGACCGTCACCTCCCAGAACTTGCGCTCGGGCAAGATCTCGCCGGTCATGTTCGTGGTGGTGATCAGCCGCAGCCGTCCGTCCTTGTCCTGGCGAAAGCGCCGAGCGTGCCGGACGTGGATCGCCCGCGTCCGCCCGGCCGGCACGAAGCCGATGAGGCCGTCGGGACGCAGGCCCCACATCAGCTCGGCGACGCCGAACCCATAGAAGGGCGTGTAGAGCATCTTCTCGGTGACGCGGTCCCACCCGATATCCTCGAGGTTCGCCTTGAGAGCGTCGCCGGCAGCAACCGAACGCGGATCCTCCGCATCGCCGGGCAGCACGTCCCATTCGCGGCTGACGACGGCGCCGATGCGCTGGGTGAGGCAGGACTTCACCTGGTCGTCGAGCAGGATGCGGTCATATTCGCCCCAGTCGACGGCGCCGAGGAGCCGGCGATCGTTGAACTCGTGGAGCTCGCCGACATAGGGCTTGGTGATGTCGCGGCCGTCGTGCGTCGTCGCGATGACCTGGTTGAGCTCGGCCGGCATCGAGGTGCGGCCGGGGCTGCGGCGCACGGCGGAGCTGTAGGGCTTGGGGCGCTGGGCCATGTTACCAGTCCAATCCTGAGGCGCGGCGGGTGATCGACCCGAAGCCGCGGGTGGTGACGATCGTCTCGGCGGCGGCCGAGCTGCGGGCGCCGGTGGAGGCGAAGAAGAACTCGCCCGGATCCTCGTCGGCGGCGGCGCGGAGGTGCATCAGGGCGACGGCATTGTCCCCGTGGCGCTTGCCCTTGGAGCCGTCCGCCTTCGAGACGACGGAGCGGTCCGGGATCTTCGGCACGCCGCGGACGAGCTTGATCATCCGCAGATCCTCGAGCGTGCCCTCGTCCTTGGGAATGATGAAGGTGCCGTCCTCGATGCCCGCGCGCAGCTTCGGCATGAAGGCGAGGTAGGTCTTGTCGGACGCCATCACGGCCTCGATGCGGTCGAAGCCCCAGCGCTGCTGCATCGCCTCGGCGAGGGCGGAGCCGTTGCCGCGAGCGTCCATTTTGCCATGGGCGAAGAGCGGCAGCCGCTCGACGATCCAGTTCAGGACGAACTCCTGCTCCCGGAAGGGCACGTTGCGCATCTCGAGGATGAAGCGGGCGACCAGGCGCATGTGGGCGTCGTGCTGGCCGACGGCGACGGGAGAGACGTCGCCGGTGCGGGCGAAGTCCTGGCCCATGAAAGAGCGGCGGGTGCGGTCGAAGTCCTTTAGGTAGGGAGCGACCTCCTCTTCCAGGAATTCGCGGACGAAGTCTTGGCGATAGTGGTCGCTCTCGCGCTCGAAGCCGTCAGGGCAGCGCAGGTAGATGACCGGCAGCTCGGCCGACATGGCGCGCTCGATCGTGGCGCGGGCGAGATAGGTGCCGGAGCCGCGGGCGGGGATGACGTCCAGCTCCTCCTCGGCGGCTTCGCCGTAGAAGGCGCGCAGATCCGCCTCCCAGGCCGCTTCGGCCTCCGGCGACCAGGTCTTGCCGGTTCGGAGGCATATGCGCCTGTAGAGGCCCTGAACGAGCGCCTCCTTGAGGGTGATGCGCTGGACGACGCCCTTGCGTTTGCCGGCGCGGATGTCCTCGATCAGCGAGTTGAACGGGTTGTCGGCGCCATCATGGGTTGAGATGACGACGACGCGGCCGCCCCACATAAGCAGCGCCAGGGCGGCCTTGAGCAGTTCCTCCAGCTGGTCGTGGAAGGCCGCCTCGTCGATCAGGACCACGCCCTGCTTTCCGCGCAGCGAGCGCGGCTTGGATGAGAGCGCGACGATCGAATGTCCGGACGGGAAGTCGATGCGGAAGGCCTTGATGCCGGCCTCCGACCCATCGTCGAACAGGAACTCGGAGGGCGCGCTGGCGACCTCGTTGAACGCCTTCAGGAACGCCCCGCAATAGTCGATGAACTCGCGGGTCATGTCGAGATTGTAGGCGATGTAGAAGAAGTCCATGCCGCCGCGCGCCGGCGCGACGGTGAGGACGGCGTCGGCCGCGAAGCCGTAGGTGAGGCCGGTGCGGCGCGACTTCTCGCAGACGTAGAGCGCGTGAGCGTGGCTGAGCTGAAGCGCCTCCTGCTGGTAGGGCAGAAGGACGGCCGGGACGTCGGTCATCGCTGGCCCTTCCGCTTGGGGCTCATTTCCGCGGGCGCCCACGCCTCCTCCCCGCGGCCGACGCGGCCCACGAAGCCGATCGCCAGTTCGAAGCCGGCGGTGCCGTCGCGGCTCACCAAGTCGAAGTGCGGGCGCTCGTGGCCGGTGCGGCGCGGCGGAGGGTGATCGGAGAGGCGGATGTGCCAGTGGCGATTGCGGTCGTCGCGCAGGATGATGTGTTTCGTGTGCGAGCCACGGATCCGACTGCAGCGGAGGCGGACGACGGCGAGGCCAACGCGCCGCGCATGGTTGGCGAGCTCCCAGGCGAGGGCGCCGATCGCGCCAGGCGGCGGCGCGAATTCCGCCGAGCCGGCGAGGACGCGGGTGCAGACCTGGCTCATGCCGCGAGCGGTTCCATGCCGCGACTGATGGCGAGCTGGATCAGCTGCTCGTTGGAGAATGCGCCGGTGTAGCCGGAGACATGCCAGCTCGGGATCACCGCGTCGCGCGAGGCTTGAACGACGGAGCAGCTGAGGCCCCTGAGGTAGGCCTTCGCCTTCTCGAGGCGCTGGATATATCCCTCAATGTAGCTGACCCTCCGCACCGGGGTGGTGGGTGTCGCTATGCCGAGGCTGAGGCGGGCGCTGGCGGGCATGGCAGGCGCGCCGCCGCTCATCTCCTTACCGAGCCGGCGGATGCGGTCGGCGACAGTCTCCGGCTTCAGCTCGAGCTCGGCGCCAGCACCCAGCTCACGATGTCCCAGTCGCTCGGCGCCTGCTTCGACCACTGCCAGTTCCGGCTCTTCGCCTGCAGCGGCCCCTTCTCGGTCCTGTTCCGGTAGCGGATCCGCACCATCGTTTCCGGCGGAACCGGCATCGCTCGGCCGTCGTGCTTCCGCCAGTCCGTCACTGGAGGCGAAAGGGCGGCTCGCGGTGTCCGCCACCTCCCCTGCTGCGAAGCGCGCCAGGGCTGCGTCCCAGCGGGCGGCGAAGGCCGGCGAGGCCTTCCGCATCCCATAAAGACCAGCTTTGCCGGTGAGGCCGAGCGCCCGCACGGCTGCATTCACTTCGCCAGTCCGCGCCAGCTCGCCCAGGAAGCGCTCGCAGCGGTCGGCTGGCCACAGACCCTTAGGCTGGGCGGCCTTGCCTTCTACGGGCGCTTTCCGGGCCTCTACGGCGGCGATCGGCGCTGGAAGCGCGATTGGACGGTAGGTCTCCGGCTCTACCAGGCCGAGCCGGCGCAGGTTGTTGACCACCCGGCTCATCTGCGAGGGTAGGCGCGTGCTGCGCGCGATGGCCATGCCGCGGGCACGGTTGGCGAGGAGGCATTCGTAAAACGACCGCTGCTGAGCGGTAAGCTGGTTCATGGCTCGATCCCCAGGATTGCAGCACGGACAGTGCGGATGGTTTCCTCGGAGGCGCCGGCGCCCCTGGCGCTGATGGCGGCGGCCTCGGCCGCGGCCTGCTTGGCGCGCTTGAAGGTCTCGTCGCGGACCTTTGCCTCGCGATCGACGTCGGTCTTGGCGGCGGAGGCGGCGTCCTTCACCGCGCGGGCGAGGAAATGGAGATCCTTGAAGTCGGGAAGATCCTCGTCGTCGCCGGTGACCACCGGCATGGTGACGCGCGTGATCAGGCTGGTGAGCAGCTGGTTCATCAGCCGCCCCTGATTGTCCCCCTCCTGGCCGAACTCCTGGCCGAAGGCCTTGGCAACCGACTGCAGCTCGCGCTGCCGCTCGGCGAGCTGCCGGTAGTTCTTCGAGTAGCGGCCGACGGCGGAGCGGGAGACGGGCTCGGACAGCTCGCCCGCGTCGTGCAGGTCGAGCAGGACGCCGACGATCTCGTCGATCGTGGCGCCGTTCTTGATGGCGGCGTCGACCCGCTCCCGCACCTCAGGGGGCAGGCGGTCGATGGACGAGCGTTGCGCCATGCTCAGTCGCCCGTCTTGAAGCGGTAGATGCCCTCGACCAGGAGCCGCCCCTCGGCGACGTCGCGGCCGTCGGCGAGGATCCGAGCAACCTTGTAGGGGCCGAGATCCTCAAGCCGGATCAGCTTGGCCTCATTCGCCAGCCAGGCGAGTTGCTCGGCGACGTCGCGACGCGCGACGCGGTGGCCGAGCCCGTTGAGCAGCTGGGTGAGGACGTCGTCATTCTGCTCGCCGCCGATGTCGAAGAGCAGGTCGATGATGGCGCGGCGGACGACCGGGAGGATGACTGAGGCGATCATCCCTTGATCGCCTTCTCGATGAGGGTGTGGACGTAGTCGTTCTGGGTGTTGAGCGCCTTCTCGAGGCCGCGCAGCGCCGTCTCGACGCCCGAAGTCCGGCCGGCGAGCGCGGCGTAGAGGTTGCTCAGATCCTGCTTCGAGGGAGAACTCTCGCAGTCGTCCTCGACCAGGGCGACGCGCTTATCGAGGTCAGAGAGCTTGCGGGATCCCTCGGCCAGCCTCTGCTGGATCGTGTCGAAGTCCGTCTTTGAGGGGAATTGGGTCTTGAGCCAGAGGAAGCCGGCGCCGGTGACCAGCGGCATCACGACGATGGCAACGGGCCAGAGGGTACGTATCAGCTCTAGAAGCCAGCTCACGACACGCACCCTTCAAGCTCATGGAAACAGGGCTTTCATGGCGGTTGCGGGCGGCTGCGATGTGCTTGCGTCGGCGGAAGGTCAGCCGTCTTCGTCGCCGAAGAGGTGGAGCTGGCCAGGGTGGCCGCGCGATGGCCGGCGATCCTCGCCCTCGGCGGCCTCGTCAGACTGGTTGACGAGGAAGGCCAGATAGGAGCGCGAGGTGCGGAGGATCCGCGCCGCGTCGCCGCCACTCATATCACCCGCTTTGACGGACGCAATGATGGCCTGCCGGCGGGCTCGGGCGAGCGCATGCTTGGCCGTCGGGATCTGCAGCACCTCACGGCCGTAGACGTGGCTCATCGTAGCGGCCGCTTCGGCGCCGATGAGGTCCCTAAGCTTGCTCTTCGATGGGTCGACCGGGATGTAGAGCTGCTCGCCGCCATAACGGTCGACGATCAGCAGGGTGCAATAGGCGCCGATATGCTCGGCCATCTCGAGCATCTGCTCGGTCCAGAATCGGTCCGGCCGGACGTCTTGGGGGATCGGCAGCTGATCGGGAGGCGGGAAGTTGTGCCCGATGCTGCTCATCGCGCAGCATCCTTCCGACCGGTGACGTGACGAAGCCGCTTGCCGAGAAGCTTGATCGCCGCGTCGAGCTCGTGCGGCGTCCAGCTCCAGTGGTTGCAGCCGAGGCCGAGGGCCTTCTCGCAGTAGCTGAGGTGGCTGCTGTTGAGGGCGCCGACGTCGCGCAGCTTCACGCCGATCGCTGCCAGGACGGCGTGGCGATCGAGCTTCCCGGCATCGACACCAGGCTGAGTGACGGTGACCTCGGCCAAGCGCTCCGGACCTGGCCAGGAGACGCCCTCGCGCGCTGCCCAGGCCTTCAGCGCCTCAATGACGCTGTGGGCCTTGCGGCTGTCGAGGAAGCGCAGGGAGGAAACGCCGGCCTGGCGCTTCACGAAGGCGTCGAGCGGCCGATCGGCGGGATCCTCGATCGCGCCCAGCCAGTAGAGGGTCCACCACAGCGCGCGGATCTTGCCGGCGTGGGCGCGGTGGCCCATCGGCCCTTTCCAGTCCTTGTTGAGGCGGTCGAGCACTTGGCCGATCTCGGCGAGCGACATGTCGCCGAGCGAGATCTTGCCAGTGAGCTCCTGCTGCAGGGCGCGGCGATCGTCGTCGTTCATGCCGACGCGCTTCGCGGCCATGCGGACGGCGCCGATCATCTTCGACCGACTGTCGGCCTTGCCGCTGGCAGTGCGGATGGCGCGGGCGGCGGTGGCGCCGAAGGCCTTAGCCATGGGCAGCTCCGCGGCGCTCGAGCTCGGCCCAGAGCGCCGATGTCGGCACTCGGGCGAGGTCATGTTCCACCAGCTCAATCGAGCGGTTGCGGCCGGGACGGGTGCGGATGAGGCCGAGGGCGACCAGGCCGTCTACCCGTCGCTTCACGGCGGACTTAGCCTTCCCGCCCAGCAGCTCGCCAATCTCGGTGAAGCTCGGCGAGAAGCCGCGCTCCTGGATGAACCCCTTCACGGCTTCGAAGGTCTGCTTCTGCTCCGGCGTCATCGACTGATCCCGATTAATTCGGCCGAGCGGCGATCGCGGGCGTTGTTGAGCAGTAGATCGCTGAGCAGCTTGAACGGGCCGTCCTCGCGGCGGCGGCGATCGGCGCAGGCGACGAGCGCGCGAATGGTGGTGTGGTCGCGATCGCCGAGGGCCTCGCCGATGCGAGCGAGCGGATAGCGAGTGCCGTGGCGAGCAGCCCAGGCGACGGCGCGCCGCGCATCGCCAAGCTCCTTCACGCGTCCGCGAGCGAGAATGTCCGCGGCCGGATAGCCCAGGATCGTGCTGGCGTCGGCGACGATCGCCGCGATCGTCGGCTTCGTGAGAAGGGAGCGCTCGATCGGCGTGAGGCCGGCGAGCCGCGCCTCGATGTCGAGGATGCGGGCCTCGAGGGCGGCGCAGCCGGGACAAGTCACAGGCTCTTCCAGTAGGGCTCGGGCGGAAGCTCCGGCTCGCTTGAGTCCGGCGAGGTGGCGAAGGAGCCGCGGTGGAACAGGCGCCAGCGCGCCTCCTGGAGGGGCAGCTGCTCCGCCATGGCCAGCTCCATCGCCTGCCGGTGCCGGCGAAGTCTGCGCAGCGCGATCGGGGCGCGCGAGCGAGGCACTCATTGGAACTCCGGCGGCGACGCCCGGTCATCAAGCATCGGCATGTTCTTCGAGGTCATCGAGACCATCTCCGCAAACTGACCGAGGAGGGCGGGAGGCAGCACGGCGAGCAGCATCCGGCCGTCCTTGTGCCGGATGGAGATGGTGGCCACAGGCTTGCCGTCGACTTCGGTGGCGCTGACGCCGACGCCGAACTTGTCGTCCTCGCCGGCGATCGGGCGCGGCTCGATCACCAGGCAAGTGAGGCCAGCGATCGCCGTGACGATCTGCCCGCTCATTCCGCCGCCTCTTGGACGATTTCCACGGCCGCAGGTTTCTCCCCGGCGCGGTCGATGAAGAACTCCTCCTTCTGGACGGCGGTGAAGCCGAGATCCCTAAGCGTCACGATCGGCAGGATCTGCTTGGCGAGAGCGATCAGCTCCTCATCGTCCACAGTATCGATGAGGTGGCGCCAAGCCTCCGGGCCGCTGACACTCGCAAGGTTGGCCTTCTCCTGGAGCTCTTCCCATCGGGCGAGCGTCTTCAGCACCGCCGGCTTATCGACCTCGACCTTGTGTCGGCAGAGCTCGGCCAGGCCGACGTTGACCAGGAGCAGTGCCGCCTCTTCTGCCTTGGCCGGCATCTTGAGGCTCGGCGGCGTGGTGCGCTCCCCGAGGACGCAGCCGGCGAGCTCGTGGCTCTTGCGCTTGCCCTCAGTCAGCTCGGCTCCGGCGACGGCCCACCAGGCGCGAAGCCGAAGGAAGATCTCCTTCAGGCGCTGCTCGAGCGGCGCGACCATGCGGTCGCGCTCGGCCTTGATCGCGGCGATCGACGCGACGGCGTCGGCCTCGAGCTCCTCGATGCCGGTGAGGATGTCGGCATATTCGGCGAGCTCCCCGATCGCCTCCTCGAGGGTTTGCGGGGCTTGCTGGCGAACGGCCTTGCGGCGGGTGGCGCCCATGGACTTCCTTTCTACGCTTTCACAGGCGGCCGGGCGGCCGCGGGGTGGATCGGGATGGCGGTGGAGCAGAAGGCGCACTCGGCCGAGGTGCGGCCAACGAGCCAGTTGGAGCGACCGCAGCCGGGGCAGTAGGTCGCGACGTCGCGGCGATAGAGGACGGCCAGGCCGCGGGGCTGCGGCTCGTCGACCATGTCGTCGGCGCTGAGGTGGATGGGCGGACCGTCAATCATGCCGGCACCGGGATGCGGCAGGCGGTGCAGAGGTCATCCTCAGCCCAGGCACAGTGGGTCAGGCCCTCTGCGCAGGGATCATATTGGCTGCAGCCACAGACCCGGCAGATCGGCTCCTCCTGGCCCCTGCAGAGCGCGGCCAGGACGTCTGGGTCGAACGGGAACAGCTCGCGCAGCCGGGTGGCATCGTGGACGGTGATCGGAGCGCCGCCCGTCTCGATGTCCTCCAGGCTCTCCTGAAGTTCGGCGACGTCTGCGATCGCCACGCCGGCCGCTTCGCGCCGGAGGCGAAGATAGGTGCCCGGTTCCATCAGCCGACCGCCTGCAGCTTGGAAGCCGTGCGGGAGTGGCGGCGGCGGGCGCGATCAACCAACCCCTGCTGGTCGAGGACTTTGCTCTCGATCCCGTCAATCAGCTCGGCGAAGCACATGCGGTCGCGGGTGGCGCGGAGGTCCGCCTGTGTGGCGTGGTCGCGGATGCCGGCGAGCTCGTCGAGCAGCTCGTCGCGGTCAATTCCGCCGGTGGTTGCAATCCGGCTGATCAGGCACTGCAATCGACTAGAAACGCTCATTCACTCCTCCTCTGACGCTGACGGACGGTCGGTGTTGTTCGGGCAGGCCGGGCAGTGGCGCGCGTGCAGGTGGTGGACCTGGTTGCGGGGCAGCCCCTTTCGGCGGCGATTGCGGATGCAGCTGGCGAGCGGGATCGAGCCCCAGATCGGGCAGACCACGTCCTCATTGCCGTAGGCGGCGCGGACGAGCGTCTCCGCCTCCTCGTAGCTGCCGCCGTAGGAGCGGTTGATCAGCCGGCTGACATACGCGGACGACTTGCCGAGGCGCTCGGCGACGCGGCGCTGGCCACCGGCATCGCTGGCGCTGGCCAGGAGCCGCACCCAGCCGGGGATCGTGGCGCCCCAGGCGGCCTCGGCCTTGGCGACGTTGGTGGCCGCAGATGCGAAGGCGTGGTTAACAATCATGGTTACCTCCGCGGCGCTGGCGCGGCACGTGGAAGGCGAGCTCGACTGAGGCGCCGGTATTGTGATCGGTGAGGCGCTGAGGCTCGGCTTTGCCGCGATAGGCACTGATGGTGGGGTGGCGCGGTCCGGTGTTCCGGAGCAGGGTGTAGGTCGACCAGTCGCGGACGGCACCGCTGCCGAGACGCTTGAAGTTGTAGCCGTTCATCCGGACGTAACCGGCTCGGACGAGCAGGTTGAGGAAGTCGTCGCAGGCGCGGCGCTTGACCTCGGCCGCTATCATCAGCGTCGGGACGTCGAAGGTTTTGAGGACGCGCATCACCTTCCAGATCCGGGAGCGGGCGCTGCGGCGCGGCGGCAGGACCTGGCCGCGATCGTTGACCTTCGGCGGAACCGGCGCGTCGGGCGCGGACTGGGTGAGTGAGAAGCGGCGCGGCTCCGCGGGCAGGACCCGCAGGAAGCCCTGCTCGGCCCAGCGCCAGAGGCGGCAGTAGAGCGCGCGATCGGCGGCGCCGGTGGCGGCGAGCAGCTCGTCGAAGGTTGCCGGCCGGCCGATCCGGCGGAGCGCGGACCAGGCGGCGCCGGCGATCTCGCCAGGATAGGGCGGCTCGACCAGGTGAGCGGCGTCAGCGGCGATCTGATAGCGAGGCGGCAGGCCTTCCTCGATGGTGACGAAGCCGCACTGCGCCCAGCGGCGCAGCCGGGTGCGAATTGCCTGCGGATGGGCGCGGCTGGCGCCGTGCAGCTCGTCGATCGACGCCGGCGCCGCCGCCGCCTTAAGGGCAGCCCACAGCGGCTCGCTGCATTCGCCAGTGGCGCTATGGGCGGCGTAGTCGGCCATCAGGCGGCGAGCCTCCGGACCGGAACCTCGCCAGTGGCGAAGGGACGGGTGCCCCACCAGGCGAGGTCGATCGAGTCCACGCCCTCCTCGGCCGCGATGCGCTCCGCCTCCTTCAGGCACACGACGATGCGGCGGGTGACATGGCGGCAGGCGCGGACGATCCGCTCCACCAAGTCGTCCGCCATCGCGACCCGCGGGCAGTAATGATCGCGGAGCTTGCGGGCGTCGTCATCCGTCGCCGGCTGCGCGGCCGTGGCGACCAGGATGCGGTTGTGGAAGCGCTCCCAAGCCTTCAGCTTCGACGGCAGGGCCTCCTCGCCGACGAGCAGGATCGGGATCCGGGTCGCGTCGTGGATGTCGCGGATGATCTCGACATGCTGCTTGCGGACCAAGTGGTCCATCTCATCGATGATAAGCCCGCGGGGCTCGCGGTTGAGTTGGTCGATGATCTGCTCGAGGATCCGCGGGCCGCTTCGCTCGAGCGAGCGGATGCCGATCTCCTCGGCGATCGCCTCGAGCAGCGAGCGCTGGGTCCAGATCGACTTGGCTTCGAGATAGGCGGCGTCGGAGCGCTGGGCGGTGAAGCCCATCGCCACCGTCTTGCCGTAGCCCGAGGGGCCATACATGACGCCGATCCGAGGTAGACCGGCCGCCGCTTGGGCGCAGTCATAATAGGTGCGCAGGGCCAAGTTCATGTTGGTGAGCTGGGCCGGCCCCGGAGGCAGATGGTCCCCAAAGTCCAGGCGTGCCTGGAAGGATAGATCGTTCACGCGCTGTGCCTCCTGTCGTTTGCGGCGGGTGTCTGAGCGCCACCGAAGTGGGCGATGATCGTCTTTTCGGCGCGGTAGGCCGTCGTGGTGGCGAACAGGCGGGCGCGCTTCAGCTCGTCAGGGTCGACCTCGACGCCGCGCTCCGCAGCGCCGATGATGCGATCCGCAGCGGCGACCTTCTCGGCGATCGAGAGCGTCGGCGCCGCCCGGCGCGGCTCCATCTTGCGGACCGCCTCTTCGATCCGCGCTTGGCTCGGCATCGGAGGTTCCGGCCGAACTGCGATGCTGTCGAGCTGCGGCGTCGACCGCTCGACCGTCGGCGTCGGGAAGTAGGTAAGCTTGCCGGCACGCTCGGCGTCGTCGCGGAGCAGCTGGTCGCGGGCTTCCTCGAAGCGGAAGCGGCGCTTCTTCTCGCGGAGCTCGGCCTTCGCGCCGGACAGCCACTCGGCCTGCTGGCGGGCGGCTGCTTGGGCGAATTGCTGCTCGGACAGACCGGCGCGCTCCGCATTGACTGCCGTGTCGATGAAGTGGCCGTCTTCGTCGAAGATGAAGAGGGCGCCGAGATCCTCTTCGTCGCGGCGAACCTGAACGGCGCGGCCGACGAATGGGACCAGGGCGGCTGCCCAATAGCGGCCGCCCTTCCAGACGACACCGCGCTTGCCGACGGTGGCGACACGCTCGAAGCGGGAGAGCGCGATCTTGAGCGTGTCCTCGCTGGGTGCTCGGCGGGCCGGGACCGGCGACGAGAGCCACCGCCGCATCGGCGTCGTGTTGATGCCGCTGTGGACGCGCTGATGGTAGACGCCGTCGACCCAGGCATTCAGGACTGCCTGCAGCTCCTCCGGCTCCATTTCGGGCAGCACGATTGCGCGGCCGGTCTCCTTCTTCGCCTTGGAGCGGAGCGCCTGCGCCTGGGCGACGTTGTGGCCGGAATAGCCGCCGAGCAGCTCGGCCCGCTCGCGGGTGAAGGTGCCAAACAGCCGCTCGACATATGGCTTGTCCTCGGGGGTGCCGGGAAGGCAGCGCTCGTGGACGATGCCGAGCGTATCGAGGGCGGAGACGATCGAAGCGTTGATGTAGCCGGAGCCGTTGTCGGTCTTCACCGTCTCGGGGACGACGCCCCACTCGCGGATCGCCTCGATCAGCAGGCGGCGAACGGCCTGGCCGCTTTCTGATGGCGCCACCATGAAGCGGGCGCGGCGCGACCAGCGGTCGATCAGCCCGAGGATCATCTTGCGGCCGCCCTTGGTGAGGACGTCCGCCTTGGTCGTGTCGATCTCCCAGACCTGGTGGGCGTGGGTGACGCCGCCGTCGGCGCGGCCGAGCGCCAGCTTATACTGGCCCTTATAGAGATCGGGATTGCGAGTGGCGGCGAGCAGGGCCGGCTTGTCGCTCTCGAGCTTCTGGATGAAGCGGGCGAGGGTGCGACGGGGCGGCAGCGTTGCCGGCGGGAAGCGCCGAGCCAGCAGCTCAAGTATGCGGGCGGCGGACAGCTGCCGATCGGCTAGGATTGCCTCGACCGCATCGGCGACCTCTATGTTGCGGCTGAAATAGTCGCTGCCCTTGGGGCGACCGACCGGACGGAGGTTAGCGGGAACTCGGGCAGTGGCGCGCGCTTGAACGGCGGCGCGCGCCTCGGCCGGCAGGTCGGCGACGGCGTATAGCCGGCCGCCGCCTCGGCCGATCCGGTCGACGAACGGCCAGCCATCGCCCTTGGCTCGGCGGATGATGCCGCTCTCGGTTGAGGGGAGGCCAGGAAGCTGAAGCGACGCGAGTTCGGCCGCGCTCATGTGAGTGTGCGGCGCCGTCATCGAGCCCCTCTCGGGGCAGCAGCACCTCTCTCAGAGGAGCGGAGGTTAGACTGGCGAATTTCCGTCCCAGTAAGCTTCAGGTTAGGGCGAGACTTCGCTGCTCGAGTTTGATACCGCTCGCTCACCGGCCAGATCCTGCGCCGGTGAGGCATGCTTCAGGGATTGGTTCATTGAGGGCATCGTCGATCGCATCGGCAACTCGAGCGCTTTTTCTGCCGCGCAGGATTTCGTTCACGGACTTGGCGGGCAAGTTGCGTGACCGTTCGAAGGCCGCGACGCTGCCGAACCGCTTCCGCAGTTCCGCCTTAACGTCTTCTCTGTGCATCGATCCAAACATCCATGAATCCGAAATCTCGTAACGAAACTTCGGATAATCCACCCCAGAGGCGCAGTCAACGCCCGAAAACCGAAAATCCGGTCGGAAATCGCATCTTGGACGCCTTGGGTGACCGAGATCTCGTTTGGCTGCACGAAAAGGCGGGGATTCCGCTTAATACACTCCGAGATTACGTTCGGTCGGGGATCACACGTGCAGACAACGCCGAGCGCATTGCGCAGGCGCTGGGCCTGACGCTTGACTGGCTTCTCGCCGGGAGAGGCGCGAGTGCTACTAGTGCAGAGCCGCCGCCAGAGGATTTGGTGAGCATCCCGATGCTCGACGTTACGCTTTCCGCCGGGTCAGGCTCGTTGGCTGCGGGCGCCGGAAAGCAGGCTGGCTGGGTCTTCCCCAGAGACTGGCTGAGGCGGTCTTTCGGCCGCATTGATGGGCTTCACATGCTCGCAGTGAAGGGAGACAGTATGGTGCCGACGCTTCACCCTAATGACTGGGTGATGGTGGACACCTCCCGGACCGCGCCCCAGGACGGCATCTTCGCCGTTCGGCTAGATGACGAGCTCTATGTGAAGCGACTCCAGCGTCTCGGAAGGCGGCTTGACCTAGTGAGCGACAATCAGGCCTATCGCCCGGTTCCTATCGATCCTGAGAATCAGGCGCTCGACTTTCAGATCATGGGTCGGGTGGTGTGGAGCAATCACGTCCATCCGGAAGCCTAAATTTCGGCCTCCCAGACCCAGCTGAAGACATTCAGATAGACGTTGCCAGTATGACGATCGACCGTCGCCTCGCACGCCTTGATGCCGTCTGCATAAGCGTCCGTCCGGCTTTCACGCCAGGGTCCGAGGGGGCGCTCGAGGAGCATGAAACGATACCGCTTCCGTGCTTCATACCTACGTCGCAGCTCCAGCTCCTCGTGGGTTCGGCGTGGCATCTGGCGCGAATAAGAGAAACGATATGGGTCGGGGCCAGCAGCGCGCTGTGTTCTCATCACTGAGCTCCTGCGATTCGTTGTTCGCCTTTCGTTCCAGTTTTAGGCCCGGTAGGAAAGGGCTCGACTCGACGAAGCTGCTGAAGTCGTGCAAAAATCTAGCTGAGAGGAACGACCTTGATCGCCGCTACCATTTCCATGTTGATCGCTGCATCTGCTCAGGTGGAAGCTGCGCCTAGTCCAGATGGGTGGAGCTTCAGGGAGCGCGTCGATCCTATCACGGACTTGGGCTCGGCTAGCGCCTGGGTGTCGGATGAAAACGGGAAGGCTCAGTTCCTGTTGGTCTGCAGCGCAGCTGACGAACAGGTCGTGTCACTCCAGTATCTGCCAGGCCGCTACCTTGGTAGCCGCGAGGTCGAAGTCATCGTGCGGCCGGACAAGGCTTCGCCGATTTCGACCTACTGGGAGACGGTGCTTAAAGGCGCCTATGAGCGGGATTGGCAGGACGTCGTTCGGATCGCCACAGCGATCGCCGATGCGAAGCAGCTGACCGTTAGGGCCATGGCGTTCGATGGCCAGCCGGTCGACGCCTCGTTCGCGATCGCGGGGGCTAGGGCCAAGTTCAACGAGGTCTTGAGGGTCTGCGGTAAGCCGCCACTCTGACCTCTTGCCGAATCGTTCCTGCTTCGTTCACTGGGCCGGTGGCATTCAATCACCGACCCAAATGCCTCTCCGACCTCCACCGTTGGAATGCGAACCTGAAGGTGA
This sequence comes from Allosphingosinicella sp., assembly GCF_059502505.1. Lineage (NCBI taxonomy): Bacteria > Pseudomonadati > Pseudomonadota > Alphaproteobacteria > Sphingomonadales > Sphingomicrobiaceae > Allosphingosinicella > Allosphingosinicella sp. The sequence goes on along the minus strand of NZ_JCACEU010000014.1, from coordinate 383,306 downwards.
CCTGCCTCTCCTGCGGCCGATCGGGCACCTACCGCACACAGGACGTCGTCGCCTATTTCCAGAGCAGGGCCTGGAACCAGGCCTGGGAGATGGTTGCCCGCCGCTTCCGGTGTGAGGGCTGCGGCGCCAGGAACGCTCGCGTCGACATGACGCCGATCGAGCGTCCGCCGGAGATCCCGCCGCCGGCGCCGACTAAGGCGGACCTGAAGGCCCAGTTCCGTCGGCGGAGGGGATAGGCCGAGAAACGGCCCCAGAAGGCGCAGGAGCGCCCTTCCGCTACCCAGACACCTAAAATCGCGGCGACATGCATGTACAGGCTGCCCACGGGCTCCTGATGGCCACCCGCCTAGCTATTGCACCGGCGTACCCAGCGCGAGCTGCTGAGGCGGCGGCATAACGTCGAGGACCTTCTCGACGATGTAGGTCGGCCGGCCGATTGCCCGACCTTCCAAAGTGAGCCGGGCAGTCTCCGTCATTACCACCTGGAGCGAGGTGTTCGGCGGAGCGTGTATGCGGTTCGACTGAAAGCCTTCGACGAATGACTGGTCGGCCATGTCCGCGTCGATGGCGCGGCCGTTCCACAGCAGCGCCCATTTGGCCGCGCCTTCGTATTGCGGCGCCTTGATGCGCACGACGCCCTCAATCCGCGATACGCTCTGGGTGGGAGGCGTCTCCAGATCGAGCGGCGGCGCTTGGATGATCGCTTCCGCCTGTGGCTTGTCCACCTCAAAGGAGGGCCGGTTATCCTCGAGGAAGGCGAGGCTTTCGTAGCCCTCACGCTGCAGCGGCCGCAGGACTGCCTTTGCTCGATCGACGATCGCCGGCTGTCGGACGAGGTCGTAGGATTGCGATGGAACGCTGATCGTGTTGCCGTCGCCTGTTATGTTGATTGTAGTCGAGCCGCTCTCCTGCGTCACCTGGATGGATGTGCGAGCGTCTGGCGTTCGGCCCGCAAACAGCTTGAGGATCGCGAAGAGCCCGCCGCCGGCGCCTCCGATAATGCCGATCCACTCCGCGATCTCCTTCGCCGTCGCGACCTCGGGCTGGCTGAAGAAGGTCTTCGCCTGCTCAAGCAGTGACTGGACCAGGCTGATATCGATCTGGAAGCACCGCTGCTCGACATCGGCGTTGACCAGCACGCGCATCGCCGCTGCATCGCCATTGAAGTGGCGGTTTGCGATCTGGATGATGTCGGCGAGGGCCAGAAGCGCGGGCGCCAGATCCTGCACGTCCATCTCATGACCGGCGAGGGCCGGTCCGTCGTATCGGATAGTGGTGCGAATGTGGCGGGTCATCGATTCAGATATAGGAATCCAGCACTTGCGCCATAGGGATTTCGGCTAGTCTGCAATTTCCAGCATTCCTGTTGCACTCTCGTCGGCGAGCTATCATGAAGAGCGCGGCTCCAGGCCGCTGCGCCCCTTCTGCTGGCGCAAGGACACGTCCCACCTTTTCCCGATCTATCTCCGCGGCATGGGACAGACGCCGCGCATCAAGATCATGCCTCCTGGCCGCTTCACTTCGGTGGAGGGGACAGTCGTCGACTTCAGCGAGGAAGCACTGCGCCAGGCGGCCGAGGCCTATGATGCCTCCACCGATCCGGCGCCGCTGGTCGTCGGTCACCCAAAGCTGGACGCTCCCGCCTATGGCTGGGCGAAGAGCCTCGCGTTCGAGGACGGCCACCTGGTCGCCGAACCCGACATGGACAAGCTCGAGCCGGCGTTCGCCGAGGCGGTCCGCGCCGGCCGCTACTCGAAGGTCTCGGGCCGATTCTATCTGCCCGACGGCCGCGGCAATCCAAAGCCGGGCTCCCTCTACCTGAAGCATATCGGCTTCCTCGGCGCCGCGGCGCCGGCGGTGAAGGGCCTCGGCACCGTATCGTTCGCCGAGAGCGAAGATGAGCGCGGGGGCGCCGTCACGATCGAAACCACCCCGGAGACCATTATGACCAAGACCACCACCGACACCGTCGACTTCGCCGAGCGCGAGGCCGAGCTCACCCGCCGCGAGCAGGAGGCGGCCGATCGCCTCGCTGCAGCCGACGAGCGCGAGCGCACCGCCGCCGCAACGATCAAGTCCTCGCTTCACGCCGGCAATGTCGCCTTCGCCGAGCAGCTGATCGCTGCAGGCAAACTGGCGCCGGCCGGCAAGGACCTGGTCGTCGGCGTGATGGACGAGCTCGAGGCGACCGCGACGGTCAGCTTCGGCGAGGCCAACGGCGAGATGACGCCCGTCGCTGCGTTCCGGAAGCTGTTCGATGGCGCGAAGCCGGTCGTCTCCTTCGGCGAGGCCGCCGGCCCCGACGACGAGGACGAGGGCGACGACCAGGTCAGCTTCGCGGCGCCGCCCGGTTACACGGTCGATCCGAAGGCGCTCGAGATCCACGCCAAAGCGCTCGAGCTGCAGCGGGGAACCGCAGGCCTCTCCTACATCGACGCGGTCAAGCAGGCGGGAGGCTGATCTCCAAGGTCCGTGCGGGGCTTCATGCCCCGCCGGTTCCCAAAGCGGCCGCGAGCTGACCGCTTCGTGAACTGAATGGCCCGAGCTGGAAGGACCAACGATGCAGAAGATCACCATCCTCACCCTAACCCGCGTCGCAGCGGCGGCCGTCGCGACGGCCCGCTTCGTGGACTTCGACGGCACCCAGTGTGACGTCGCCGGCGCCAAGCCGATGGGCGTCTCCGTCAACGCCGCCGCGATCGGGGAGGCCTTCCCCGTCGATGTGCTTGGCACCACCAAGATCGAGGCCGGCGCCGCGATCGCGCTGGGCGCCAAGGGTCTCACCCCGGTCAAGACCGACGCTAACGGCAAGGCGATCGCCCAGGGCGGCGTCGGCGAGATCGCCGGCTACGCGCTCCAGGCGGCCGCAGGCGACGGACAGATCATCGAGGTGCTGCTGACGCCTTAGCGCCGGCTCACCTTGGCCATGCTGGCGGGAGCTCGTCTCCCGCCGGTTCCGGAAGCGGCCGACACCGACCTCTTCCGGAACCGTTCAAGAGCGAAGGGCAAAGACGACCATGAACATGAGCACCTCCCAGGCGCGGGTCGTCGACCCGATCCTCACCAACCACGCCCGCGGCTACACGCAGGATGGCTATATCGGCGATCTGCTGCTGCCGATCGTCAACATGCCGACCCGGCAGGCGAAGCGGATCGAGTTCGATCGCACCGCCTTCAAGCGGCCCAAGATCATCCGTGCGCCCGGCACTGCGATCGCGCGCATCAGTGTCGGCTATGACGGCAAGCCGGTGGCGCTCATCCAGCGCGCGCTCGGCGCCACCACGCCGGTCGAGCACATGCAGGAGGCCGCCGAGGTCCCCGGCATTGACCTCCTTACCGAGGGCGTCAACACGGTGCTGAACGTGATCGGCCTCGACCGCGAGATCAGCCAGGCCACGGCCGCCCGCAACGCCGCCACCTATGCCAACACCAATAAGGTGGCGCTGGCCGGCGCGGCCAAGTGGTCGGACCCGGCCTCCAATCCCGGCAAGGCCGTCGAGGACGCCAAGGAGGTCATTCGCAAGCGGACCGGCCGCCGGCCGAACACGCTGGCGCTGGGCGCGACCGTAGCGGCCGCGCTGCGCCTCCACCCCACGATCGTCGACCGCTTCAAGCACACCAAGTCGGACACGATCTCCGACGAGATGCTGGCCCAGTATTTCAATGTCGCCCGCGTCCTGGTCGGCGACATGATCTATGACGACGACCAGAACGTCTCCTTCGACGTTTGGGGGGACGACGCGATCCTTGCCTTCGTTCCCGGCAAGGGAACCGAGGGCATGCGCGTTCCGGCCTTCGGCTACACCTATCGCCTGCTGGGCCACCCGTTCGTCGAGCCCGCCTATTACGAGAAGGGCGTGCGCAGCTGGCTCAACGACGTCTTCGACGAATGGTCGCCGGAGATCGTCGGCGCCGACGCTGGCTTCCTGTTCCAGGCCGCAGTCTAAGTCCCATCGCCGCCTGGGAGCCGGGCGGAGCATCATCCCGCTCCGCCCGGTAGTTCTCCAGCCTCTCTCCGGAGATCCTGCCATGCCATTTTACAAGGTCATCACGCCGCTCGACCAGGGCGGCGACGAGCTGGTCGCGCCCGGCGAAACGATCGAGCTGAGCAAGGCCGAGGGTGACGCCCTGGTGGCGATCGACGCGCTCGCCAAGGCTGAGGCTCCCGCCCGGCGCCCAGCTCCGCCGCCGCCTCCACCGCCGCCGCCTCCTCCACCGCCGCCGCCTCCTCCACCGCCGCCGCCGTCGGCCAGCGAGCCGAAGCCGCTCGCCGAGCAGTCGCTCGAGGAGCTGCAGGCCACGGCCAAGGCTGCGAAGATCAAGGGTTGGGCGCTGCTCAAGACCCCGGAGAAGCTGATCGGCGCGATCGAGAAGGCCGCGGCCGAGAAGGCGGAGGGCTGACCTATGCTGGGGGGAAAGCTTGCCGCAACCGTCGCGCTGCTGGCGATCGGGCCGGCTGCCACGCCGATTGAGACGCCAGCGATGGCGCCGGCGATCGACTTCGCCCAGGCCATCGGCATCTGCCGCATCGGCTTCCTCGAGCAGCTGCAGGACGAGGAGCCGGCGAAGGCCGCAGCGCTCTTCGCTAAGCTGCCCGAGGCACACAAGCCGGCGGTGGCGGCGATCTGTTCCTCCTACCAGATCGGCCAGCAGGATCTCGCCAGCTACATCGAGGCCGCCGAGGCCGCCGCCGCGCCGCCCGCGCCGGCCGTGCTGGAGGACAACTCGATATGAGGGGCTTCTTCAACCGCGGATTGATGCTGGCAGCATCGGTGCTGTTCGTGGCGCCCGCTGCGGTGCTCGCTGCGATGCCTGGGCTGCCGGCCATGGGCGGGGCTCTGGACGTGCGACCGCAGCGTATTGGTCGGCGCAGGTTGTCGCTTGCTCAGGCGGCTCCGCGGTACCGCCGCTCAAAGAACCCACCCGATCGTCGCCAGCTCCGGGCGAACCGCCTCCACATCAGCCGGCGCACCCGCCGGCGTCACCGCCGATCGAGGAACTAGCATGGCAGCCGAGATCTCCTTCTTCGATGAGCGCTACGGCGATGCCGACGGCCCTGTCGATGTGTTCAAGCGTCCGCCGCTGGGGGTCCAGTCGGTCGCGATCGGCGCGGCCGCCCGATCGAATGCTGCGCCGCTGAAGTCCCGCTACGCGCGCCTCACCCTGTCGGCGAGCTGCAGGATCCTGGTCTACGCGCCGCCGGAGGGAACGGACAACACGGTCGCGGTCGCAGACGGCTCCGACAATAAGTCGGAGTTCTTCGACAAGGGCGAGCACGTCATCGGCATCGCCGCTGGCGAGAAGATCGCGGTGATCGCGGCGGTTTCCGCCTGATCCGGTGCGGGCCTTCGGCTTTTCCGTAAGCTTCGCCGTCAGACGGCGAACAGCAGATGCGCTGCCGGCCGCGGTCGAGCTCGGCATCTTCGCGGTCACAACCGACATGGGCCACTTCGGATCGAGCACCGAGGCCGGAGCTTCGGGAACCGATGCGCCATCGAAGCACCTGGCGAACAGCCTGACCACGGGCGGAACTTATTGGCCCGCCACCAGCGGCGCCCCTCCCGGCGTCGGCGGGGTCATCATCTACAATGGCGGATCCGGCGGCCAGAACTCGACCGGCGTCGCGGCGATCGTCAACGCCGCCAGCGCCAGGGTGAAGGCTGCGCCGACCGTGCTGCAGCTCGCCGGCCATTACGAGGCCGGCGTTATCAATCCCGAGAACACGATCGCTGCCAATGCGGCCGTCATTCTCGGCTATCTCGGCCATGCCAACGTGCTGTTCTGCAACAAGCACAATGACGAAAACGCTCATTCGGGCTCGTTCGACAACACCAGGATCAAAGCGACGAACCGGAAGCTGGCCGGCCTCTACCCGGGCAAGGTCTGGGATATGGGGCTGACGTTCCGCTTCTATGCGACACTCGATCCCACCGACATCGCCAACCAGGTGATTGACGAGGTTCCGGCATCGCTGCAGATCGACGCGGCCCACTGCAACAATCTCGGGAACATCGAACTCGGCAAGGTGCGCCGGCGCTTCGCGGCCGCGCTGCAGGGCATCCTGCCCCTCGTCTGCGACCAGAAGCTCGCACAAAATACCGGCGCCGGAGCTCGTATCACCAATGGCGCCTTGGTGCTGGACGTTCCGCACCATCCCTCGAGCGCCGGCGGCCTGGCGGACTGCACGGTCAGCCTGGTCCCGGCGGATCCGGATTTCAGCGTCGCGATCGAAGGCGGCGCGCTCAAGGTGCGGCGCGCCTCCGTCAATCCGCTGATCTACGGCTATTACGATCTGCCGATCCGCGTCGAGAAGGGCGGCCTCTATGCCGTCTCCAGGATACGCGGCTATCCGATCGACACTGCCAATCCGACGCCGCGAAAGGTGAGGTGTGGCGCCGCCGATTACCTGGTGAAGGAAGGGCCGCTGGCGCTGGTCACCAACGCCTCCAGGGTGTTCACCGGGTTCATCTTCATGCGGAAGCTGACCCAGGACGGCGCCGTCACCAAGGGCATGGTCAATCTCGGCAACACGGCGGGGCTGCGGCTCAACCTGAAGACTACCAACGTCTCCGAGTTCCTCATCCGCAACGCCGGCAACACGACGAACATCGTTAACCTGGACGGCAACCAGCAGATCCTCACCAGCAACGCCAACGTCCGCTGCATGGCGTTCAAGGCGCGGACGACCGCCGGGAGCAAGGTCCAGCAATCGCGCGTCGATAAGCTCGCGCTGCAGAGCAACGCGGCGCTGCTCGCCGCCGACGATGAAGCGTTGATGATCTGTCCGACAGGGGCGACGACGCTTCATACCCTGCTGCAGGCCCAAGCCGCCCAGAACACCGAGGATTATTCCGGCACCGGCTACTCCAAGGACTTCGTTGCCATGTGGCTGGCCGAAGGCGATCTCGACATCTCGAGCGATATCGTGATCGACGGAGTCCGCGACAGCGTGACCGGAATGCCGCGCTTCCATGAATATGGCGGCGTCATCAACGGTGTGGCGCCCTTCCTTTGGATGCAGGGACCTGCAGCCAACGTCCAGGCCGGCGCCAACCTGGCCGATCTCAACGATCCCTGGTTCGCGACCGATCGGGCGCGGATGTTTGAGGTCGCATGATCCAGCTGGCCGCCCTTCTCACCTCACTGGCTGCGATCAGCTGGCAGACCGACTTCATGCCCGGGACCGCCCGCGGCCTCTACTTCGGCGAGGGTGTCTCGGCCGGCCTCACCGCCTCGGCCGTGCTCGCCTGGACCTTCGCCATCGCCTCCTCGCTCCTGGGATGAAACCGACATGCAAGTCCTGATCAAGCAGCCTTCAGAGGCATTGAAGCGCGAGCTCCCGTTCGTCGGCGGCGGCGCGATCGCCGCGATCATCGAGGTGTCGTCCGCAGCGCGCGAGCTCGTCGCCGGCAGCGCCGCCCTGGTGGTCGCCGGCACGCTCACCGCGGGCATGCTGTTCGTGACGATCGAGGGCGGCACGGACGGCGAGCGCTACCTCGTCACCGCACGGGTCACCACGGCGGCCGGCGAGGAGCGCGAGGGTGAGATGGAAGTCGCCGTCCTCGACCGCGAGTGGGCGATGCCGGACGGCGGCGCCGCTTACCTCTCGATCGGCGAGTTCGTCGACCGCTTTGGCCTTGAGGAGGCAGTCCGGATGACGGACCAGGACGGCTCCGGCCGGATCGATCGCCAGTTCCTGGTGAGCGCGCTCGCCGCCGTCCAGTCGGTCGCCGATGCCTATCTCGCGGGTCGCTTCGCGGTGCCGCTGGCCGAGGTGCCGGAGGTGGTGAAGACGGCGATCGCCGACATGGTCCGCGCCAGGCTTTACCCGCGAGGGGCGCCGGAGGGCGTGGCGGAGCAGGGCAAGGCGGGCCTCAGGATCCTGGAACGCCTGGCCGACGGAAGGCTGACACTGCCGACGCTCAGCCCGGCCGCGCCGGCGCCGTCGACCACGCCGATCCTGCTCAACCCGGGGCAGCGGCGCTACGGCGCCGGCGAGCTGGACAGCTACTAATGGCTGGCCTGGTCATCTCGCTCGAGCTCGAGGAGAACATCTCGGCCGCGCTTGGCCGCACGATCGCTGCCGGCGCCGACCTGACGCCGGCGATGCAGGACATCGCCAACCACCTCGCTCTGACGACGAGCAAGCGCTTCGAGGATGAGCGAGGGCCCGACGGGAAGCCTTGGAAGCCTTCGAAGCGGGTGCTTGATAATCCCGGCGAGAAGACGCTGCAGCTCTCCGGCGACCTCAAGAACTCGATCCGCCCGGACTGGGATCGCGACTATGCGGCCGCCGGTCCCGAGGCGTCCGGCGGTGCCGCCATTTATGCCGCGATACACCAGCTCGGCGGCACGATCCGGCCGAAGGTGAAGAAGGCGCTGAGCTTCGGCGGCCGCATCGTTGCCAGTGTGACGATCCCGGCGCGCGAGTATCTCGGCTTCGACGAGGTGAACCGCCGCACGATCGTCGAGATCCTTCGCGAGCATCTCGGTGACGCACTGGGAGGCCGCGGCGCATGAAGCTCTCACCGATCGTCGAGCGCCTGAAGGGCGCGGGGCTGAGGCGGGTTTATGGCGCGCTAGAACTCGCCGGCCTGGAGAAGCAGCCGGGGAGCCTGCCTCAATATTTCGTCGTGCCTGAAGGAAGCGACGCCTCACCGAACGACAGCACCGGGATCCATGCGCAGCTGGTGACCTCCACCTTCATGGTGGTGGCAATGATCGACGGCGCAGCCAGGCGGGAGGATTCCGTCTCCGAAGGCATCGCCGACCAGGAGCAGCTGCTGATCGATGCGCTGGCAGGCTGGACGCCGGCCGAAGCCTCGCGCGCGTGCGACTTTGCCGGCGCGCGCCTCCTTTCCGTTGGCGGAAGCACAGTCAGCTGGGGCGTCCGGTTTAGGACAGCCCGGCGCATCCGAAAGGCAGCAGAATGACGAAGACGGTCACACAGGACGAGCCGACCCAGCCGCGCAAGCGCGACGGCGCCGGCCGCGAGCTGGACAAGCACGGCCTGCCGCTTTCCGGGCCGGCCCGCATCCGAGCGCTGGCCGGCAAGCCGGATCCGGCCCTCGCCCCGCCGCCGCCCGCTGCCAAGACTGCCGCGAAAGAGGGAACTGAATAATGGCCGTTCCGAAGACAATCCTCCTCAAGAAGGAAGCCGTCTACGGCACCGACGCCGTGCCGACGCCGGCAGCGAACGCCGTAGTGACGCGCGGCTTCACGGCCAAGCCGATCGAGGTCGACACCCTCGCCCGCGAGCTCGACTTGCCGAGCCGCGGCCGCACCAGGAGCGCCAACACCGGCCGTCGCGCCACGTTCGGCTTCGAGCTCGACCTCGCCGGCTCTGGTGACGCCGGCACCGCCGCGCCCTTCATGGAGATCCTCCAGGCCTGCGGCATGGCCGCGCCGACGCTTCTCGCCGACACCCATGCCGAGCAGAAGTTCGCCGCGGTCGGCGCTGCTCTCTCTTCGCTCAGCGCCTATCACTGGACCGGGGTGGAGCGGGCGCGGGCCTTCGGCGTTCGCGGCAGCTTCGGCCTCAACTTCACCGTCAGCCGCTATCCGTTCATGACCTTCAACGGCATCGGTCTGCTGCCGGCGTCGCCCGTCGTGGACGCCACGGCGCCGGGCGCCGCGGCCGATTACGCGCGCTGGCTGGAGCCGGTCGAAGTCAGCACCGCAAACACCGAGTTCCTGCTCGACGGGTTTGCCCTGGCGCTGCAGAGCTTCACGCTCGAGGACGGCGCCAACCTCGCCTACACCGCCCTGGTCGGCGAAAATTACGTCAGCCGCGGCAACCACGCCCTTACCGGGCGGATCCGCGGCAAGGCGCCCGCCCTTGGCTCCAAGAACTTCTACACGGCGCTCGACATCGGCGACGAGGTTCCGCTCAGCCTGGTCCACGGCACCGAGGCCGGCAACATCCTCGAGCTCGAGAGCGACTATCTCCAGATCACCAACATCGACCGCGCCGAGGAGAATGACGAGCTGTTCGTCGACATCGGCTTCGGCCTCAACATCAACAGTGGGTCCGACGACCTGCTGATCCGCGCGAAGTAGGGCGATGGTCAAGATTGTCGCGCAGCCGCGGGCCTGGTGGCCGGTCACCTTCAAGGGCGTCACCGAAGATGGCGAGGTCGTCGAGAACGGCTTTGATATGCGCTTCCTCCTCCACAGCGAGGACGAGCATGCCGAGATCATCGCCGAGGCGGGGCGATTGCCGGAACGCGCCCAGGCAAGGTTCGAGGAGCTGGAGCGGGCGGATGCCAGTCTCAGCGACGATGAGCGTGCCGAGCGCAAGCGGACGATCCTGTCCACCCTCTATGCCGAGTTCGTCCAGCGCCTGTCGATCGACTGGCGCAAGGTCGAGGCGGAGAATGGCGACCCGCTCAAATTCGATCTCGAGCACATCCGCCAGCTGATGAACATGCCGGGCGCCTTCAAGGCGACGGTGGCGGCCTACGGGCAGTGCCGGCTCGGCGAGAAGGACATCCGGGCGGGAAACTGAAGGCCGCCGCGCGCCGCTGGGCCGGCGGGCGTGGCGGACCGGACGTCCCGGCCGGCGACGCGCTGACGGCCTCGGCGCCGCTTCCTCGGCACCGGCTGCCGAGTAGCGACGAGGAGATTGAGCTTCCGGGCGAAGACGCTGCCGTCGTCGGCCTCTTCTTCGCCCTGGACACGCAGTGGCGGCGCCATCCGATGACCGGGGTGCGGCTCGGGATTGATTATGCGGCGATCGGTCCGACCGCGCAGATGCTGGAGATCGACGTGACGCCGCAGCTGCTGCCGAGGCTCAGGATCATGGAGTCCGCCGCGCTCGAGGTGCTGGCGGAGCGGGCATGACGGATCTAGTCCTTTCCGTCCGGCTCAACGCCGACGGCTCCGGCTTGGTCGGCCAGCTCAAACTCAGCAAGGACCAGGTCGACCAGCTGAAGGTGGCGCAGACCGGCGCTGCTGGCGCGGCCAAGCAGCTAGAGACCGCGACGACGGCGCTCGGCAATGCCCAGGCGCGGACGGCGACGCAGGCGCGCGCCGCGGCGCAGGCGGTGCAGGTCGGCACCTCTTCACTGCGGCAACAGCAGGCCGGCATGCAGCAGCTGGGCATGCAGTTCGGCGACTTCACCCAGCAGCTCGCGCTCGGCACACCATTCTTCCTCGCGTTCGGTCAGCAAGCGAACCAGGCAGCCGGAGCGCTCGCACTGATGGGGGGAAGAGCTGGCGCGGTCGGCGCAGTGCTGGCTGGACCATTCGGCGCCGCCGCCACGGCGGCCGTGACTATCGTCGGCATGCTGACCATGTCGCTGCTCCAAAACGAGGAAGCATCGAAGCTTGCCGAGGCGGGCGCGGACGGGCTGTCCGACGCGCAGAGCGCACTCGGCGGGATCTTCGACCTGGTATCGGGGAAGATCGAGAAGCAGAACCAGTTGCTCGTGCTGAATGCACGGCTGATGGCGATCAACCTAAGGGCGGAAGCCCAGAGCCAGCGGGCGTCGGCCCGCGACACGTTTGCCAATGCCGGCGACGTCAACGCGCTGGGGCAGGTCGCGGGAATTTTCAATCGCTACACCGGCGATGTGATGGGCGCCCGCGGCGGTGCGCAGGATCGCCTCTACCGTGACGTCCTCGAGAAGCGGATCAGCATCGAGGAAGGGCTGAAGCGCTCCGAGGGTATGAACTTCGACGGGCTCGAGGTGAGCCGAAAGGAGTTTCAGCAGGCGCTCATCGACACCGTCTCGGCAGCCTACAAGGAGGAGACGGCGCGGCTGATCGATCAGTCGCTGGACCAGGGCCGGCTAGCGGAGGCCCTCCGCCGCGATCCGCCGAAGGGCAGACAGCGCAAGCCCCGCGACGGCACCGCAGCGGCCGAACGGCTCGAGGAGTTCGGCGAGGACGCTGCCAGCCGCATCGCCGGCATTACCGGCCGCTTCGCCGGTCAGCCGAAGCTCATCGAGCAGGCGGCCGCGGCGATGCGGCAGCTCGACGACATCGTCGACGACATAAATCGAAAGAAGCCGCCTAACCTCCAGCAGCTGCTGGATGACGCTGGCAAGGCGCGCACGGCGATCCAGGAAGGCGTAAATCGGCCCTACCAAGACTACGTCGAGCAGCAGCTACAGGCGATCGATAATATCCGATTGTTGAAGAGTGGCCGTGAGGCTGAGGCGGCGGCGATGCAGGTCATCGTCGCACTCGAGGAGAAGATGGGGGCGCTAACCCCGGCGCGGAAGGAGGCGGTGCTTGCCACCGTAGAGGCTCTCCGCGCAGAGGAGCGCCAGCTCGACATCATCCGGCAGAAGCAGGAGACATACCTCCGCGCTCTTGGCGACGTGAGGGCAATCATCACCGACACGATCGCCGACGGCGTTCGCGGGTTGGAGGATCTGCCGGGGCAGCTGCTCGCCTCGTTCAAGCGGCTCACCGCCGAGGTCCTGGTCGAGAGCCTGTTTGGCGACACGTTTCGTAAGATCGAGGATCAAATCACCGGCGCCAGCGTCGCCACTGACGCGGCCGATCGCATGGCTGAAGCCGTCGACAAGGCGGCCGCGTCGATCGCGAAGCTCGGCGATGCTGCAGAGAGCGCCGCGACCGGGGTTGCCTCTACCGCCCAGCAGGATGCTGCCGGCTCCACAGATGGCGAGATCGTCGTCACTGGATCGAGGGTGCCCCGCGACCCAGCCGGCTTCTTCGGCTACGTCGTCGAGAAGCTCGCCGGCGGCATCCTCGGCGAACGCGCCTCCAAAGCGATCGGCAAGGTAGTCGGCGACGGCCTGCAAGGAGCCCTGGTGGGGCAGATCGCGGGAGGCGTTGCCGGCTCCGTCTTCGGCGGCCGTCAAAGCGACACGGGCGCGGCGATCGGCGGCGCGATCGGCAACATTGCCGGCAAAGCACTAGCGCCGGCCATGACGGCCGTGTTCGGCCAGGCGCTGGGTTCGGCTGCCGGGCCGATCGGCTCGATCGTCGGCGGTATCCTTGGCAGTGCCGTCGGCGGGCTGATCAAGGGTGCCCAGCGGGGCAGTGCCACCATCACCGGCATCGACAGCGGCATTTCGAGCCGCGGAAACAACAGCCAGTTTAAGTCGGCCGCCTCAGGGCTGGCCAAGAACGTGCAGGGTGCCCTCGGCCAGATAGCGGAGCAGCTGGGCGGCGGTGTCGGCGACTTCAACCTCTCGGTCGGCGTGCGCGACGGCAATCTCCGCCTCGATCCCACCGGTCGCGGCGTCACCAAGACCAAGAAGGGCGCGATCGATTTCGGTAAGGACGAGGCGGCGCTCATCTCCGCCGCGATCGCCGACGCGATCCGCGACGGCGGCGTCACCGGGCTGTCGGCTGCGGTCCAGCAGGCGCTTCGCTCGAGCAGCGATATCGACAAAGCGCTCCGCGAGGCGCTGAAGGTCGACGAGGTCGAGACACTGCTGCAGGGTCTCGGTGGCACGCTTCAGAAGGAATTCCGAGACTTCGAGCGCCAAGCGGCCGAGCGCGTCCGGATCGCGCGCCAATATGGCTTCGACCTGGTGAAGCTCGAGGAGCTCAACGCCAAAGAGCGGTCGAAGATGTTCGAGGACATCCTCGGCAGCCGGATCGGCTCGCTTCGCGACCTGCTCGAAGATCTCGACTTTGGCGACCTCTTCGAGGGTTCGCTCGTCGAGCAGCGTGATAAGCTGCTGGTCGAGATTTCCAAGGTGAGGGCGGACGCGGCCGCCGGCGTCGACGGGGCAGCGGACAAGCTCGCCGACCTCAATCGCCGCTTGATCGACCTCAGCCGCGACGCTTTTGGCACCGCCGGCGGTGAGTTCGCGGCGGACCGGTCGGCAGCGCGAAGCGCGGCCGAGGAGATCATCCGCATCGAGAATGAGCGGGTGAAGGCGGCGCAGGACGCGGCGATCGGTACGAACCAGAAGCTCGACACCGCTAACAATCTCGCCAACGAGACCAACGACCTCTTGGCTGAAACCAATGCGATCCTACGCAGCCTCGCCGCGATCGGCGTCGGCGGCGGCAACGGCGCCGTCGCCCGGTTCGCCCTCAACACAGCCCGCCAGGTGCAATTTTGAGCCGGGTGGCCTGGGTAACCGCCACGCCGCGAGTCGCGGCGACCGGAGCCGCCACGACGGTGCGCCTGGCAGGAGGCGGCGACGTCGCTCCCTATTACCGGGGCGGCAACCACTATCGGGCCGGCATCGTCACTTTGCCGCGCTATCGGGCGCAGCTCGGCTTTGACGAGAATGGCTGGACCGGCGGCACCGTGCCGCAGACCGGGAACATCATCTTCAAGCCAGGGCAGCCGAGCCTCGCCGATGAGCTCGCCGCGCTCTACTGGATGGATGCGCCGATCACGGTGGAAACCGGCCTCGAGGGCGGTGCGGTCGCGGTGGAGCTCACCGGGACCGTCGCCTCGGTCGCCGTCGTCGACGGCGCCCTGGTGATCGAGCTCGCCGACCTCTCCAAGGCGCTCGACAAGCCGGTCGTCACCGCCCGCTTCGCCGGTACCGGCGGCGCCGAGGGCGGCGGCGAGGCAAAGGGGCGCGTGAAGCGGCGCAGCTGGGGCCGAGTCTTCAACATCGAGGGCAGGATCCTCGACAAGGCAAACAATGTATTCGAGTTCGGCGATCCGGCCTTTCCCTGGCAGCAATGGGACGTGCTTCGCGACAAGGGCCGTGCCGCGGCACCGGCGCCGGCCGTGCTTGCCTGGCAGGGCTCGGTCGCCGCGACGCTCACCGCTCTCAAGGCGTCGGCGCCGGCGCAGGGCTCCGGGGTTGTCGCCCCGTCGATCGCCTGCGCCAAGTGGTGGACGCAGCCGGCGGGTCCGCTCACGGCCGACGTCCGTGGCGAGATCGGCACCGGCTATGTCGAGACGGCGCCGGAGATCGCGGCGAGGATTAGCACCGTCGCGGGCGGGCCGGGCTTTGCGAACGCCGGCACGATGGCAGCGCTGCGGGCCGGCGCCGCGGGGCTCCACATCGGCGACGAGAACGAGACTGCCGCGGAGGCTCTCGATCGGCTTTTAGGCGGCGTCTCGCTGCTCTGGGTCCTGGAGGCCACGGGGTCGATCCGCCTGCGCGAATGGACGTTCGGCGCGCCGGTGGAGACGGTGATCGCGCGCTCGGTGTCGCGCCGGCGCAGCTTTCCCCCCGTGGAGACCAGGCGCCTCGGCTACCAACGGGCGCACCGCATCCATAGCGACGGCGAGATCGCCGCCGTTCTGCTGATCGAGGACGTCGATGGCCTGCAGGGCGAGCTGGATGCGAAGAGCGCCACCTTCTTCCAGGATGACGTGCCGACCGCAGACCGCATCGGCGACACCTGGATCAGGCCCTCCGACAATCCGCGCGTGCTGAAGGCGTGGGACGGCGACAGCTGGGAGCGGGTGGCCAACGACGTTACCCAAGGCACACATATCGGCGTCGAGAACGGCGCCGACGTGACCAGCCAGATTGATGGCCCCAAGACGATCACGGTCAAATGCGACCATCTCGGCACTCCCAAGGCGGGAGAGCTCAACGCCACGTTCCCTTTCAAGCTGGTTCGCAACGGCGTCGTGGTGACTGCCGGCGTATCCTGGTCGACGCAGATTACGAGCGGAAAGCGAAACAACGCGGACGCCGGCCCGACCTTCTACAATGCGAACGCCTTCGTTGTTAACGGAGTGTTGAACGAGCCACTTTTCTCGTTTGAAACCGACGAGAGCCGGAGCACCTTCAAGGCGACCTATGCGGGGACGGTGCGCACGCTGGAAGTGCTCTTCAGGAAGGAAAAGGATCCGCCGCCCGGGTCCAGCGGCGCCGGCGGCGGCACCGGCGGCACCGGCACCGGCAACTCCGCATCCGTCAATCACGTCAACGGGGTCACCAGCTATCCCGGCACCGCGTCGGCGGGGCCGATCACCTGCAAGTCGGGCTCCGGTGGCGTCGTCAACATCACCGCCTCGCTAACCTTCGGCGCCAGCGTCAACGCCAACCGGCACGGCTGGGGCAAGGTGCAGTTCTCGACCGATGGCTCCAGCTGGTCGGACGTGGAGGCGGAGACGCTCTCTCAGCAGCCCTGGACTAGCTACGACGACGCGGAGGGGCTTCCTGTCCAGCAGGACGGCGTGCTCAACATCGAGGCGCAGAAGACCGGCCTCGATACGTCCGGAGCCACAACCTACCACTTCCGGCTTTGCCTGCGGAACAACAGCGTCGGCACGACCCTCTATTTCACCGGCACGTTCGGGATCCAGGGGGCGTGATGGACTGGCACTTCATCCGCCACGTCGACACGGCCGAGGAGCAGATCGTCGCCGGGCTCGGCGGCATCGACCTGGACCAATGGGAGGCGACGCCGATCGCCCGCGCGCCAGATGAGTTCGAGCGCGTCGTCGACGGCGAGATCGTGCTCGACACCGTGGCGATCGACAGCGCGCTGCATGCCCGCATCGACCGAGCTGCCGGGGAGGTGCGGTGCCGCTTCATCACCGACGTGGCCGGGCAGCAGCTGACCTACGATCGAAAGGAGCGCGAGGCGCGCGCCTGGCTGGCGGCCGAGGCGCCGGAGATCGCCGACTATCCCTTCATCGCCGCGGAGGCTGCGGCGACCGGGGTGGAGCCAGGCGCGGCCGCTGCTGAGATCGTCGCCGCGGCGGACGCCTGGGCCGGGATCGGCAGCGCCATCGAAGGTCTGCGCATCGGTGCCAAGCGCGCCGTGACGGCCGCCTCGACCCGTGAGGCCAAAGAGGCCGCCGCGGCCGTCGACTGGGAGGCCCAGCTACCATGAGCTTCGTCGATCTCGAGCTCGCCCGCTGGCTGAAGGAGGGAGCCCTCTGGACGTCGGCCGACAATGCGGGCGTTGTGGCAGCCTTCGGTGCGATCGCTCGCACCACCGAGATCCGCAGCCCATTGGCGCTGGCCGCCGGCGCCGACGCCGAAGCCGTGCGCCAGGTCGCTTTCCTGGGCGGCCCGCTGGTGGAGGACGTCGCAATCGTTTCCGGCCTTCGCCGGGATCTGCTCGGCCAGGCGATCACGCTGAAGGCAAATCCGCCCGATGGCGAGGCCGCAAGTGCCGTCCGGCAGCTCGGCTACGAGGTCGGGAAGACCGCCTTCGTCATCGCCTACCAGGAGCATGACGACATCGAGCAGACCACCCTTGTCGTCTTGAGGAAGCTCGCATGAGCCGGATGATCCTGTTCGAACCGATGACGCCGGTGGCGCTCAGCACCAGCACCATTCCCGGCGGCCCCGGCATCGGCTCGGGCGCGCAGAACCTCCTCTCGCCAGAACCTAAGGAGGTCTACACCGACAATGGCGGCGGCAGCTGGCGCCATATCGACATCGATTTTGGAAGCCTCCGCGACGTCGACTGCGTCTTCATTGGCTTCACCCGAGGCGCGGCGGCCGATGCATTCTTCTATGTCATGGGAGGCACGAACTCTCCGGAGGAGCGTGAGCTCTCCGGAATTCGGCCGCTCTACTCGCCGAGCTCGTCGGCGGCGCCGAAGCGTCGTCACGCCTTCGTTAAGTTCCCTGCGCTGCAAAACGTCCGCCGCGTCAGCGTGAGGGTCAATTCGAATACGAATAACGAGATGACGATCGGCGTCGTCGCGATCGGCAAGGCGCTTCAGACCACCTACAACCGCGAGAAGGGCGGCGGACGTTCGATCATCGACACCGGCTCGAAAGAGAGCAGGCAGGACGGGGGCTTCGGGACCGGGCACGGCACGACCAAGGCGGGCTTTCGCTGGACCTGGGGAGATCTCTCAGATGCGGAGATCGAGGCGATCTACGACCTCGGTCTCAGGGTCGGCGAGCGGAAGCCGATCGTGGTCGTGGAGGATCCCGACGCAACGACGGGACTGAACGAGCGCCTCCACTACTGCACCTTCGACCGCTTCGAGGCCTACGAGCGAGGTGACCCTGGCAAGCACCGCTGGGCGCTGTCGGTGACGCAATGGGTCTGACCTTCCGCAGGCGTAAGCGAAGCGTCGTCTCGCGCGCGTGGGACAACCGCCTTCACGGTCGGTGGAGGCGATCAAGCTGATGGACGGGAGTGCCGACAGACAGGGCGTGAGCGCCGGGCCTCCACCGGCTGCCGATCCGCAGGATCCGCTGCCCGAGAGCAACTGGACCTGGCGCCGCATCCTTGTTCTCGCCGGCGAGGTCGCGCGGACTGCTGCCCTCGCCTACATCCTCTGGGTGCTTGCGGAAGCGGCCCTGTCCGGCAGCGTCATCGCCATCAAATTCCTTCATGAGCTGGCACGGCTGATCCTGCTCTACGGGCTTATCGACCGGCTCCTCTACCTGGTCGCTCCCTCATTTGAGCAAATCATCAGGGCGGGGCAGCTCGTGGCGGCGGTGAAGGCCGGCCTCAGCTTCCGTAGCGTGGCGAAGGCTGAAGGCCCCGCAGGATCGGCAGTCTCAGACCTGACCGCCGGACCCGCCGCGCCGGCGGTTCCTGCGACCCCGGCTGCTGCGCCCAAGCCGGCGACGCATGTTGCCGCGAGCGTTGTCCCCTCTGACAGTGCTTGGCAGCCCGAAGCGGACCGGCCTTCGTCACGCGACCCTTGGGAGCCGCAGCCGTGACGCTGCAGAGATTCGTCCCTGTCATTCGCGACCATCTGACCAGGGCTCTTTCCGGTCTCGACGCTCTTGCAAGGCTACCGGCAGACACGGCGCCCGAGCCGGCGCCGATCGGCGCGCTGCCGAACGACGGAGCGATCTACGGGGCCGTTCGGGCGATGCTTGGCGGCCGCCTCTCGACCGAGAACTTCGAGATCCTGCAGCGCGCGATCGCACGGTCGATGCTGCCGCCGCCGCCGATCGTCCAGCTCGGCCTCACCGTCGACGACTTCAACTGGGCGGCCGCCGAACTCGGCGGCACCTATGCCCAGGTTCGCAGCGTCGACACCGTCGAGAGCAACGGTGGCGGCTTCGAGCTGGCCCGTGCAGCCATCCTTGCCTTGGATGGCGAGGGCGGCTTCATCGACGGCGAGAACCTGCCGAAGACCCTCTTCGAGGCTCATAAGTTCGCGCGCCATACCGGCGGCCGCTTCAACGCCAGCCACCCGCGGCTGTCCTCGCCCAAGTGGAACCGGTCGCTCTACTTGGGCGGCCAGCGTGAATATGAGCGCATCCACGCAGCGATGCAGCTCGACGAGGAGGCGGCGCTCAAGTCCGCCTCGGTCGGCCGCTACCAGATCCTCGGCGAGAATTACGAGCTCGCCGGCTTCACCAGCGTCCGCGCCTTCTGGGACGCGATGATGGAGAGCGAGCGGCGCCAGCTCGAGGCGTTCGTCTCCTTCGTCAAAAAGGCCGGCCTGGTCGACGAACTGCGCCGGATCTCGAACGATGCGGACGACTGCGACGAGTTTGCAGCCGGCTATAACGGCAGCGGCTACGCCGCCCACGGCTATCACCTGAAGATCGCGGCCGCTCACAAGAAGTGGAGCGTAGCGTGATCGCGTTCATCATGTGGGTGGCGATCGCCGGCGTCGGCGTCGCGGGTCTGAGCCTCAGCGACCTCATCCAGCCCTGCGCTCACTACAAGCTGTGCTGCCTTCTCTGGTGCGCCTGGCCGGTCGTTATGGCCGTCGCGATCGGCTGCCTGCTTTGGGTCTTCTGGGGCGACCTCGCCCTCTCCACGGTCAACAGGAGGAAGCGGTGGGACTACTTCTAGGCCTCGTTCTCAAATCCGGCGTGTCGCAGCGCTTTGCGAAGCCGGTGCTCTATGCCGTCTTGCTCGCCCTGGCCGTCGCGGCATTCTTCGGCGCCAAGGCCATCTACGATCACAACCTCGTCAGCAGCCACGACGCCAAACAGGAGGCCAAGGCGACCAAGGCCACCCTGAAGCGAGAGCGCGCCGCCAATGCGGACGAGGACCGCGGCGAGCAGCACGACGAGGAGCAGGCCGCCCAACTTGAAACGGAGGTGCAGAATGCAATCCAGACCCACCCTGTTGAGGCTCGCCGTTCTAGCGGCCCTGCCTCTAACGCTGCTCTCGGCGAGCTGCGGGGCCGACAGTCCGCCGCCGGCAAGCGCCAGCACAAGGCCGGCCGCTGATCGCTTCGAAGAGGTAGCCGCGCCCACTATTCCTGAGGCGACTACGCCCTGCCAGTTCGACCAGGCTCAGCTCTGCAACTCCGATGAGGAGACGGCAGGCGTGATCGGCGGCTACGACTCGGCGCTCGCCGAGGCCAATCGCCGCATCCGCTGGTTCTGTGTCTGGTTCGGTGTCTGCAAGCCGGAGTGATCCGGTCCGCTCTTTGACAATGTAGATTAGCAGCCTTTGAAGGGCCGTTTCAGGAGGCCTTCAGGGGCGCTTCCAAAGCTCGGAGCGAGGGAAGATTGCTCGCGCGTCGCGGCGCCAGTCCTCCCATGCGGCGGCTGGCATTTTGGCCTGGTCGCACTCCCACTTCTGCCACATCGCCTCCGAAACTCGAGCGATTACGGCGGCGCCATGTTGGGTGAGATCAAGAACGAATCGGGCGTTCTTGAGGTCACTTGGGGAAGGGCTCGCGAGTGGCCTGGGCGCCGATCCGGCTACGAGCTTCTTGATCTCGCGCCACGCGATTGGCCGAGGAGCGGAAGCACCTTCCTCCCAGCGTCTCCAGGTTCGGTATGACGTGCCCGCCCGAGCTGCCGCCTCTTCTTGCGAGAGCCCCGCCGACGTGCGCAGATTGCGGACCTCCTCAGGGGCCGGGCGGGAAGGGTCTTCGAGCGTTCTAGGACGCCCTCGGGTCATCGGCATGAGGCGCTTATTAGGCCCGATTTATTGGCCGGTAAACGACCTCTGACGGCAGCTAATTTTTGGCCAAGGTTTTTGGCCAGCTACAGCGCTTCGGCTTGAAGCGGGTCGTGATCGGCACCACGCCGCCGCTTGCCCGCGCCTCCTGCCGCTTCCTGAGCGCGTCGAAGCTCGCGCAGCCGACCGCCACCTTGCTGATGTTGAGGGATCCCATAAGCCCGCCACTTGCCGCATTAGCGGCCGTAGATCAATGGTTTAGCCGGCCAATCCGGAGGCGACCGCAAGACCAAGGAAGGCGAAAAAGCCCATCGAATCGGTGATCATCGTAACAAACACGGACGAGGCCACCGCCGGATCCTGATCGAGCCTTTCCAGCACCACCGGCACCAGCACGCCGGCGAGGCCAGCGACCGCGATGTTGATCAGCATCGCCGCGGCGATCACGGCGCCAAGCTGCGGGTTCGAGAACACCAGGCCCGCGCCGACGCCGATCA
This sequence comes from Allosphingosinicella sp., assembly GCF_059502505.1. Lineage (NCBI taxonomy): Bacteria > Pseudomonadati > Pseudomonadota > Alphaproteobacteria > Sphingomonadales > Sphingomicrobiaceae > Allosphingosinicella > Allosphingosinicella sp. Next base: position 362,100 of record NZ_JCACEU010000014.1, on the reverse strand, counting down.
GCACCGCAATGGTGAGGCCGTTCAGCAGGGCCAGCCGGATTTCCCGCCAGATTGTCCGCCAGCTGTTGGAGCGGGTCAGCTGGTTCATCGCCAGTGCGCGCACCGCCACCGCCATCGTCTGCGTGCCGGCATTGCCGCCGATCGAAGCGACGATCGGCATCAGCACCGCCAGCGCCACCATCTCCTCGATCGCCGCCCCGAATGCGGCGATGATCGCCGACGCCACCAAAGCAGTGAACAGGTTCGCGACCAGCCAGCGCACCCGAGCGCGGTAGCTGTCGCGGATTGGCTGGTTGATGTCGCCTTCGTCACCCGCGCCCGAGAGGAGCAGCACGTCCTCCGACGCTTCCTCCTGGATGATGTGAACGATGTCGTCGACGGTGATCATGCCGACCAGGCGCCCCACACCGTCCACCACTGCGGCGGAGATCAGCGCATATTTCTGAAAGCGAAGCGCCACTTCCTCCTGGTCCATGTCGACGGGGATCAGGGTCTGCTCGCGCTGCATCAGGTCACCGACGGCGAAGCTGCGCGGGGTACGCAGGATCCAGCTCAGCATCACCGTGCCCACCGGATGGTGACGCTGGTCGACGACGTAGATTTCCCAGAAGTCGGTGGTGAGATCGTCGCCGGCGCGGAGGTAATCGATCACCTGCCCTACCGTCCAATGCTCCGGCACGGCGACGAAGTCGCGCCGCATCAGGCGGCCGGCCGACTCCTCCGGAAAGGCGAGCGCTTCCTCGATCGCGGCGCGGTCGTCGGGGTCGAGCGCGCGGAGGACGGCCTGCTGCTCGTCCGCCTCCATGTCCTCGATGATGGCGACCGCATCGTCGGTGTCCATCTCGCCGGCAATCTCGGCGACTTCGTGCGGCTCGAGCGCGTCGATCAGTTCCTCGCGCACCCAGTCGTTCATCTCGGCGAAGACGTCGGCGTCGAGCAGGTCGGCCATGGCGGCGGCGAGCGCGCGGCGCTCGTCGCTGTTCACCAGCTCGAACAGGTCGGCCTTGTCGGCGGGGTGGAGCGGCTCGACGAGTTCGCGCGCGCCGTCCGTGTCCCCTGCCTCCACCCGATCCAGCACGGAGCGGACGAATTCCGGCTTCAGCCGGTCGTCCTCATCCATTCTCTCTTCGGGAGGCGCTGCGGGCACGGCGGTGTCGGGCGCTTCGAGATCGCTGTCGCTCATCGCCCTCTCCGCTGGAAGTTGCGCCGTTCGGGGTTCCTAGGCCGGGCTTTGGCGCCTGTCGATATCGCAAAGCGGTGGCGCCGCCGCGCCGGCTCGCCTAAGCGGCAGCCAAACCGAAAGGAGAAGCCGTGTGGCCGACGAACTCAATACATTGGTGCTCAATCTCGACAGCGGCGGCGACGTCGTGATCAAGCTGCGCCCGGACCTGGCCCCCGGCCATGTCGAGCGCATCAGGGAGCTTGCCCAGGAAGGCTTTTACGACGGCGTCGTCTTCCATCGTGTGATCGACGGGTTCATGGCGCAGGGCGGCGACCCGACCGGCACCGGCATGGGCGGCTCGAAGAAGCCCGACCTGAAGGCCGAGTTCTCGCGCGAACCGCATGTCCGCGGCGTCGCCTCGATGGCACGCTCGCAGAACCCGAACTCGGCCAACAGCCAGTTCTTCATCTGCTTCGACGATGCCCGCTTCCTCGACGGCCAATATACCGTCTGGGGCGAGGTGGTCGAAGGCATGGAACATGTCGACGCTCTCCCCAAGGGTGAGCCGCCGCGCAATCCCGGGAAGATCGTCAAGGCGTCGCTGCGCGCCTGATTTCGCCTATCGGCGCATTGAGCTATGACGGGGCATGAGCCGTCCCGTCACCCTCATCACCGGCGCGTCCGCCGGCCTCGGCGTCGAATTCGCCCGCGCCTGCGCCAGGCGTGGCGAGGAGCTGGTGCTGACAGCACGGCGCCGCGAGCGGCTTGAGGCCCTCTCTCAGGAGATCGGCGGCAAGACGCATATCGTCGCCGTCGACCTCTCCCGCCCCGATGCTCCGGCCGCGCTGCTCGCCGAGGTCCAAGGGCTCGGCCTCACCGTCGACACGCTCATCAACAATGCCGGCTTCGGCGGCGGCGGCCGCGTCGCCACGCAGAGCCCCGAGCGCCAGCTCGAGATGATCGATCTCAACATCCGCGCGCTGACGGAGCTCGCCCGCCGCGCGCTCCCACCGATGCTGGAGCGCGGCCGCGGCGCCATCCTCAACGTCGCCTCCACCGCCGCTTTCCAGCCGGGCCCCGGCTCCGCGGTCTATTTCGCGACCAAGGCTTTCGTGCTTTCGTTCAGCGAGGCGCTGCACGAGGAGCTGAAAGGCACCGGCATCCAGGTCTCTGCGCTCTGCCCCGGTCCCACGGCGACCGAGTTCGGCGTCGCCGCGGGCTATACGGGCGCGCAGCTTCGCCGCTTCAGCGCCGACGCGCGCCCTGTCGTCGAAGCTGGGCTCGCCGGTCTCGCCCGCAATCGAGCAGTGGTCGTGCCCGGCCTTGGCAACAAGGCAACTGCCCAGGCGCACCGCTTCCTGCCCCGCGCCCTCATCCGCAAGATCGTCGCGGCGAGCAAATTCTAGACCGGGGCTGCTCCCGGCAGGGAGCAGCCCGGTCCAGGCTCAGCCCAGATAACGCCAGAACATGGCGCCGATCGGCCCCAGCGTCACCAGCAGGAAGGTGAAGACCTCCCGCGCATTCAGGCGGAAATGCTGCTGGTGCTGCTTGCGGAAGCGCTCCACCGTCTCGCGCAGCTCGTCACTGCCGGAGACGAGGCCCACGTCCAGATGGCTTCCGGTGGCCAGGAAATGGCGGATCTCCGCCGTTTCCGCGTCCTTGATCTCGGGCCATTCGCGGAGCAGCTCCTCGATCCGCTGCCGTTTCGCGCAGTTGCCGAGCTTGACGTCCGCGCTTCCAATCGAGGTGACGTCCCGCACCTCCACCACATTTGCTGATTTCATTGCACAATACCTCCTGGCGCGCGGCAGGGGCCAGCGCGCATTGCCGACATGATCGATGCGCCCGCACAGGGGGCGCAATCGTCAGGCGTGGGGAGGTGCTCGTGCCTGGTTGGCTTCGGCCGCAGGCGCCGAAGGCGGTGCCGTTGCTGGCGGAAGGCGCCGTGGGTTGCGAGCCCGGATAGGATCCGGAGCCGGCCGGCCACTGCTGAGGGCTAGGGGAAGGTCGCCGCCGCCGTCGAGCTCATCTCTGTCCTGAGCGGTCGCAGTCGCGACTTCGGGAAGCGTGGCGGCGGCATGAGCGGCCGCCTCCAGCGCCGGAACCAGTGCGGAAGCCTCGTGGCGGGCCGGCTCGGCACCTATGCGGGCCTGAGCCGCCGCGGGGATCAGCGACAGCCACAGCGCCAGGAAGAGGATCGGCCCCCTCCGCCACGCCGCCAGTGCCGAACTCAATTTACCCACTGACGCTGCCTAGCCAGAATGAGCCGACGATGTCGAACCGCCGCGCCGCGAAATCAAGGGCGGGGCCCTCACGCGGCCTGCCGGATGTCCGGCGCGGCGATGGTATCGAGCAGCCAGTCGTGGAAGATCCGGACCGGCCGGCGGTTCAGCGCCGAGCGGCGGCAGGCGAACCAATAGCTGTAGGGGCTTGGCACGCTCTGGTCGAACAGGCGGACGAGCCGGTCGTCGCTTGAGCCGAACAAATGGCTCTCCAACATGAAAGCAACGCCCAGGCCCTCAGCGGCCGCGTCGAGGATCAGCTGGCCGGAGTCGAAATGGTCGATCGCCGCCGGCTGAAGGTCGGGCAGCCCGACCGCCTCGCGCCAGTAGCTGAAGCTTTCAGGCATATCGCGGTGGACGAAGATGGTGGCGCCAGCAAGCTGTGCCGGCTCGCAGATCGCGTTCGGCCCCTCCTGCACCTCGCGCGAGCCGATCGCGATCACGCAGTTGCTGTCGATCCGGCGGGCGTAGAGCACCGGGTCCACCTCCGTCGTGATCGCGATCGCGGCATCTACGCCGTCATCGAGCCGTGCGAGGCGATTGGCGCCGGTATCGAGATCGATGTGAAGATCCGGGTAGCGCGCCCTCAGCGACGGCAGATTCGGCATCAGCCTCTGCGAAGCGAAGAGCGACGGGACGGCAAGCCGGAGCCGCATCATCTCGCCCTGGCCGGCCGCTCGCTCCATTGCGAGCGCCAGTGCGTCGATCGAGGGACCGATCTCGCCAAGCAGGCGCTCGCCGTCGGCATTGAGCGCCACTGCCTGATGCCGGCGCTCAAACAAGGGATGTCCGACGAACCGCTCGAGCGCCTGCACACGGCGGGTGAGCGCGGGCGACGACAAGGCCAGCGCTTCGGCGGCGGCCTTCATCGAGCCCAGCCGGGCGACCTGAACGAAGGCTTCTATGGCCGTCAAAGGGGGCAATCTGCGCATCTTACGAAGCCTACCTCTTCCGCACCTTTGTGCGCTGCAACTTCCCCGCCCCTTGGCAGGAACGTGGCTGATACGGGCCGGATTTCAAGATGCAGCGTGTGCAATCGTAACATATCCGTTCGCAATTGCACAATCGATATCAGTTGCAGATAAGGACCCTGCCTTTCAGGCATCCTCTCCTAAAAACTTTCATGGGCCGGCCCTTCGGGACCGGCCCTTTTTTTGCGCTCGCCAGCGGCATGGGGCGCTGCTCGCCGCACGGAATGAACCTGCGGGGTGGAAGCTTGGTTGTCCCTTCTTATCTGGCTGAGGAAGCCGAGAGAGGAAGACAGCATGGCCGACGACGAAAGAGCCCCGACGCGCTTGCAGGTGGCGAACATGCGGCCCGACGACAGCGGCCGCGGCATCGCGCGCCTGCCGCGGGCTGTAATGTCGACGCTCGGCATCAGCGAGGGCGACGTGGTCGAGCTGGTCGGCAAGCGCACCACGCCGGCACGCGCCGTCTCGCCCTATCCCGAGGATGAGGGGCTTTCGATCATCCGCCTCGACGGCCTCCAGCGCGCCAATGCCGAGATCGGCTCCGGCGATTTCGTGGTGGTGCGCAAGGCCGATTCGAAGCCTGCCCAGCGCGTGGTCTTCGCCCCGGCGCAGAAGAATCTGCGGCTGCAGGGCTCGGCCAATGCGCTGAAGCGCAGCTTCGGCATGAAGCCGGTCACTGCCGGCGACGTCGTCGCGACCACAGGCCAGCAGCAGGTGCAGCGCAGCGACATCCCGCCCGAGCTGCGCCAGATGCTGAACGCGCCGGCGTTTGCGCTGCAGGAGATCAAACTGTCGGTGGTCTCGACGACGCCCAAGGGCATCGTCCACATCGACGCCAATACCGAGGTCGAGCTCCGCTCCGAATATACCGAGCCCAAGGAGGCGCGGCGGGCGGACGTCACCTATGACGATATCGGCGGCATCGGCGCGACCATCGACCAGCTGCGCGAGATGGTCGAGCTGCCGCTCCGCTACCCGGAGATTTTCGAGCGGCTCGGCGTGGATCCGCCCAAGGGCGTGCTGCTCCACGGACCGCCCGGCACCGGCAAGACCCGGCTGGCGCGTGCGGTGGCGAACGAAAGCGACGCCAATTTCTTCCACATTGCCGGCCCGGAGATCATGGGCTCGGCCTATGGCGAGAGCGAGAAGCGCCTCCGCGAATTGTTCGAGGAGGCGGCCAAGGCTGCGCCCTCGATCATCTTTATCGACGAGATCGATTCGATCGCGCCCAAGCGCGGACAGGTGCAGGGCGAGACCGAGAAGCGCCTCGTCGCGCAGCTCCTGACCCTGCTCGACGGTCTCGAGCCGCGCCAGAATCTGGTCGTCATCGCCGCCACCAACCGCCCCGAAGCGATCGACGAGGCGCTGCGGCGCCCCGGCCGCTTCGACCGCGAGATCGTGGTTGGCGTCCCCGATGAGCGCGGGCGGCGCGAGATTCTCGGCATCCATACTCGCGGCATGCCGCTGGACGGCGGCGTCAATCTTAATGAGCTCTCCCGCCGCACCTACGGCTTCGTCGGCGCCGATCTCGCCGCCCTCACCCGCGAGGCGGCAATCGAGGCGGTGCGCCGCATCATGCCCCAGATCAACCTCGAGGAGGGCACGATCCCGCCCGAGGTGCTGGAGACGCTGTCCGTCAAGGGCAGCGACTTCGACGAGGCGCTGAAGCGCGTCCAGCCGTCCGCCATGCGCGAGGTGATGGTGCAGCAGCCGAACATCGGCTGGGACGATATCGGCGGCGTCGACGACGCGCGCGAGCGGCTGCGCGAGGGCGTCGAGTTGCCGCTCAAGGACCCGGAGGCCTTCAAGCGGCTCGGCATCCGCCCGGCCAAGGGCTTTCTGCTCTACGGGCCGCCCGGCACCGGCAAGACCCTGCTCGCCAAGGCGACGGCACGTGAGGCGGAGGCGAACTTCATCGCCACCAAGTCGTCCGACTTGCTGTCGAAGTGGTACGGAGAGTCCGAGCAGCAGATCGCCCGCCTCTTCGCCCGCGCCCGCCAGGTGGCGCCGACCGTGATCTTCATCGACGAGCTCGACAGCCTGGTGCCCGCGCGCGGCGGCGGCATGGGGGAGCCGCAGGTCACCGAGCGTGTCGTCAATACCATCCTGGCGGAGATGGACGGACTGGAGGAGCTCGGCTCCGTCGTCGTGATCGGCGCCACCAACCGGCCGAACCTCATCGATCCGGCGCTGCTCCGGCCGGGTCGCTTCGACGAGCTCATCTACGTCGCCGTTCCTGATCAGGCTGGACGGCGGCATATCCTCGGCATCCACACAAAGGCGATGCCGCTCGCGCAGGACGTCGACCTCGACGATCTGGCTGGGCGCACCGATCGGTTCACTGGTGCCGATCTGGAGGATCTGGTGCGTCGTGCCGGGCTCTTCGCGCTTCGGGAGTCGCTGGAGGCGCAAGCCGTCACGGGCGATCATTTCGAGCGGGCGCTGAAAGAGACGCGCGCCTCGGTCACGCCGGAGATGGAAGCCGATTACGAGAAGATCCAGGCGCACCTGAAGCAGGATGCGATGAGCAGCGGCGGCATCGGCTTCATCTCGCCGGGCATGCTAACGCCACGCGGCCCTAAGGGCGGAGACGAAGGCTGATCCAGAAGGCGAGGCCCACCATCAGGAATCCCGTCATCATGAACGGGAGCGGCATCCATATCTGGTAGAGCGCAACGCCGACCGCCGGCGCGACGATATAAGGAACGCCGTTCACGGACGCGACCATGCCCGCAACGGCATTCTGCTCGTCAGGCTCGACGGCCAGCGAGGCGCCGCTGGTGAAGCCCGGCCGGTAGAGGCCGAAGCCGATCGAGGCGAGCGCGAAGCTCATCGTCAGGCTGTACACGCCGCCGGCGAGGCCGAGCACCGACGATCCGATCGCGGCGACCAGCGACCCCCAGAAGACGAGCGCGCGCGGCGACAGCTTGAGCTGCGGGATCAGCCACCATTGCGCGAACAGGGTCGCGACCGCGCCGGCGATGAGCACCAGCGCGATCGACTGCTGCGCATGGTCGGGCGGGAGCTTCAGGCGGTCGATGACGAGGAAGCCGATAATGCCCAGCAAGGCGGCATAGCCGTGGCCGCCGACGATGCCGGCGATGCTCCAGGGCAGGATGCGCGGGTCGCGCCAGGCGAGCTTGGTGGAGCCGCGATCCTCGCCCTCCAGGTCAGGCCGGCCGGGCCCGCCGATCGAAGGATATTCGATGATGCGGCCGCGGGCGGGGTTCTTTGGCGTATCGTCGGGAAGACGGAGGACCAGCGCGGTCAGCACCGCCACTCCAACCAGCGCGAAGATGATCAGCGGCCCCGACAGACCGAGGGGATCGAAGATGAAGAGCGGTGCAATGGCGGGCCCGATGATCGTGCCCAGCCCGAAGGAGGACGCGATCGCCGCGAGCGCGCTGGTGCGCTGGTCGCCATCTGTGCGCGCCGCGATATAGGCCTGGACCGCGGGCGGCGAGGCCGAGCCGTACCAACCGTACACCCCCCGTCCCAGCATGAAGATGAAGAACACGGCCATCGGCGCGAGCAGCCCGGCCAGTCCCGCCGCAAGCACACCACCGCAGATCAGCATCGAGGCGATGAAGCCGAACAGGCCGAGCCGCATCAGCGCGCGGCGGCCGCGCTGGTCCGCGCGCCTCGCCCAGTAAGGAGCCGCGATGACCCAGAGCACGGCCGAAAGGCTGAACGCGACCGCCACCCAAAGATCGGCGACCCCGAGTTCACGGCCGATCGAGGGCATCAGCGACTGCATGGCCGTGTTGCCCGCCGCGGCGACCAGCATCACGGCGAAAAGCAGGGCGAAGCGCTCGCGCGAAAGAGAAAAGCCGTTCACCACCCGAGGCTGCCCGCGGCCGGGCGCCGGCGATCCATATCCCTGATTCGGCACGATTTCACGGCGAAGGTCTCGCAAAAATGGCGGCTGGTCCCGCAAATCCGCATTTTTGTGGACCCGCAATGACCCGCCCTTGCCATTGCAGCGTTGTTTTGCCAACGCACCTTGCCGCGTTTGCCACCGGGAGCCGTAATGACCTTTTCCGCCGAACAAGCCCAACGAGACCGGGCATTTACGCGACGCGCAAACGGGGGACCGCTCTGGCAGTTCCTGCGCGGCTTCATCAAGCATCCGGTCATGGTGGGATCGGTCATCCCCTCCTCGAAGATCCTGATCGAGAAGATGCTGGAACCGGTCGACTGGCAGAATACCAAGCTCTTCATCGAATATGGCCCGGGCGTGGGCACCTTCACCCAGCACATCCTCGACAAGCTCGCGCCGGACGCGACCCTGCTGACGATCGACACCAATCCCGACTTCACCGCCTATCTCAACGGCAAGTTCACGGACTCCCGCCTCGAAGCCGTGTCCGGCTCGGCGGCGAACGTGCGCAAGATCATGGCGGAGCGCGGCTTCACCCAGGCCGACTACATCCTCTCGGGCCTGCCCTTCTCGACGCTGCCGCCCGGCATTGGCCCGAAGATCGCTGCCGAGACCGCCGAGGCGCTGCGGCCGGGCGGCGCGTTCCTCGTCTATCAATTCTCGCCCAAGGTGCGGCAATATATCGCGCCGCATTTCGACCGGATCGACAAGGGCTTCGAGTGGATCAACATCCCGCCCGCGACCCTCTTCTGGGCTTGGAAGGACTGAGCTTACCGGCCGTTCAGGCCGAAGTTCAGGACCCGCGAGATGCGGTAGTCCGCGACGGCGACGATGAAATAGCCGATCCCCCAGCGTAGCCGGTTGAACAAGGTGCGCTGCGCCTTGTGCCCCTCGCGGGTGATTTCCTCGCTGTTCGCCACCTCGCCATCCACGAAGCGGCGCATCGCGGCGGCAAAGGCCTTGTCGTCGACCCGCAGCATCATCTCCAGATTGAGGAACAGGCTGCGCATGTCGAAATTGGCCGAGCCGATGTGGACGACGTCGTCCACCACGAACAGCTTCGTGTGGAGCTTGGTCGGCTGATATTCGTAAACCTGGACGCCGCGCTTCAGCAGCCACCAATAGGTGCTGCGCGCCGCGGCGATGGTGGCCGTGTTGTCGGACTTGGCGGCCGTCACGACGCGCGCGGTGCCGCGGCGCGCGATGCCGGAGATGCGACGGAGCATGCCCAGGCTCGGCGCGAAATAAGCCGCGATGAGGTCGAGGCGGCGTGCATGCTTCATGTCCTGGCGCACGGCGCGCGCCCAGGGGCTGAGTCGGCGCGTCGGACCGCCGAACAGCCAGTGCAGCTTGCCTTCCGTGACGCTGCCCTGCTGGAGCACGCGGCGCAACTCGCGGATGCGCCCGTGCGGCTTCTGCGCCCAGGCGAACAGCCGGTCGAAATAGTCGACCAGGCATTTGACGCTATCGCCTTCCACCTCCAGCCCGAGGTCGCGCCAGGCGCCGGACTCGACGGTGCCGAAATAGTCGTCGGAGACGTTGAAGCCGCCGATCAGCACACGCCGCCCGTCCGCGAGCGCAAGCTTCTGGTGATTGCGGAGCAGGTAGCGGCGGCCATATTTGGCGCTGAACCGGCAGAAATTGACATCGCTGTCGATCAGCGGCTGGAAGAAGTCGGCCTTCGCTGCGTCGCTGCCGAAGCCGTCGACCAGCAGCGAGACCTTCACACCTCGCGCGGCCGCCGTCATCAAGGCGTCGCGCACCCGCTGCCCCGATTCAGTGTCGAGGAACATGTAATAGAGGAAGCGGAGCGACTCCCGCGCCTCCTCGATCAACGCGATCAGCGCCTCAAGCCGCTGCGGCCCGTCCGGCAGCAGCGTCAGCCGGTTGCCGTCGACGGTCGCGGCGACGTCCGGCGCATTTCGTTGCGGGTTCGCATCGGCCATCCGGGTCCAGATGATGGTGTGAGCGAGGGAGCGCAACCCCTGAAAATCTTGACATTCGGGCGGCCTGTGCCTAGTTCGCGGCCTTTCCCACCGAGCATTAGCTTTAAGCGGAGCTGCTTCATGGCGCGCGTTACCGTCGAAGATTGCGTCGACAAGATCCCGAACCGGTTCGATCTGGTGCTGCTCGCCGCCCAGCGCGCGCGGCAGATTTCGGGCGGCGCCGAGCTGACCATCGACCGCGACCGCGACAAGAACCCGGTGGTCGCCCTGCGCGAGATTGCCGAGACCACGGTCCGGCCGAAGCAGCTCGAAGAAGCGGTGATCATGAACCTGCAGCGCGTGCAGGTCGACGACGAGGATGCGCCGGACGAGGTCGGCTCGCTCAGCGCTTCGGCCGAGGCGCTTCGCCTCACCGCCGCCGCGCCGCCGCGCAACACCAATCTCGGCGGCGATTACGAGTAAGCGCTTCCGTCTGCGCCAAGCAGACTAGGAGAGGATGTCGGCAGGCTTTATGCTTGCCGCATGATCGGCTTTGCCATCTTCGACACCGCCCTCGGCCGCTGCGGCATCGCCTGGCGGGGCGAGAAGGTGGTGGGCACGGCGCTTCCCGGGCCCCACGGCGAGAGTCCGCGCCCCTATCTGGAGCGGCGTTTTCCCGGCGCCGAGGAGCGCCCTGCGCCTGATTTCGTCCGCCAGGTGATCGGCATGATCGCGCGGCTGCTCGAAGGCGAGCCGGTGGATTTCTCTTCGGTCCCCGTGTCGCTCGAAGATTCGGCTCCATTCGAGCGCCAGGTTTATGCCGAAGCGCTGGCCATTCCGCAGGGCGAGACCCGCACCTATGGCGAGCTTGCTCGCGCGATCGGTCAGGCCGGGGCGGCCCGGGCTGTCGGGCGAGCGCTCGGCCGCAATCCCGTTCCCATCATCATCCCTTGCCACCGCATCCTGGCCGCCGACGGGCGCAGCGGCGGCTTCAGCGCGCCGGGCGGCGTCTCCACCAAGATGCGGCTGCTGCAGATCGAACGCGCCCGACGAGGAGCCCAGCCGAGCTTGTTCGAAGACCTCGGCTGGAGTACCGCCCCGGCTTAAGCCTGGCTCACCTCGGAACGGTCGATCCAGTCGAGCTCGTCGAGCGACAGGAGCCGCCCGTCCTGCGCCCGCACCGCGATTGGCGCGACGGGACGGCGTCCCTCGCGATCGACCAGCACGGGGTTGCCGGGCACGCCCGATACCCAGACCTCCCCCCACTGCCGCAGCGCGATCAGCACCGGCAACAGGGCTCGCCCCTTGTCCGTCAGTAGATAGGCGACGCGGCGGCGGTCGGCAGGATCGGGCTCACGCTTCAGGATGTCGTGCTCAACCAGGCGGGCGAGGCGGTTGGAGAGAATGTTGCGGGCGATGCCGAGGGTGGACTGGAATTCCTCGAAATGCTGCAGGCCGTTGAAGGCGCCGCGCAGGATCAGGAACGACCAGCGCTCGCCGACCGCCTCCAGCGCAGCTGGAATCGCGCAGTCGGTCACCACAGTCTTTTGATGGTCGGCCTTCATCTTGATCTGCCGAGGTTTACGCCTTTTTTCGGCATTGTCATGTGGTGAAGCCGTTTTGGTTGCGAATCGATACTGACAGCGATATAAGTTGTGCAGAACAACTTGCCGAAAAGGGAGCCTTCGATGGTCCGTGCAGCCATTCTCGCCTTCGCGCTTGTCGCCACTCCGGCCTTCGCTGCTCCGCTCTTCCAGGCGCAGCCGGACGCGGCGCCGGCCGCGTCGAAGTTCGCACTGCGTGACACCCTGTGGAAGTGCGACGAGGCAGGCTGCACCGCCACTGCCAGCAACAGCCGTCCGGGTGTCGTTTGTGCGGTGCTTGCTAAGGAAGTCGGCACGCTTCGCAGCTTCGCCTTCAAGGGCACGAACCTGTCGGCTGAGGAGCTCGGCAAGTGCAATGCGCGGGCGAAGAAAGCCGCGGCGAAGCAGGTTCTCACCGCTGCGCAACGGTAAAAGGCGTTTTCTGTTGCAACGCATCGGCGCCGGACCCAATTTGGTCCGGTGCTGAGGCAATATGAACTGCTTGAAAAGGTAAGGGCCTACGATCCCGAAGCGGACGAGGCCCTGATCAACCGCGCCTACGTTTTCTCCATGAAGGCGCACGGCTCGCAAAAACGCGCCTCGGGCGATCCCTATTACAGCCATCCGATCGAGGTCGCCGGCATCCTCACCGATCTCCATCTCGACGATGAGACGATCGCGACCGCGATCCTGCACGATACGATTGAGGACACGGTGGCGACGCCGGAGGAAGTCGAGAAGCTGTTCGGCAAGAATGTCGCGCGGCTGGTCGACGGGGTCACCAAGCTGTCGCGGATCGAGGCGCAGAGCGAGAGCCAGCGCGCGGCCGAGAATCTACGCAAGTTCCTGCTCGCCATGTCCGGGGACATCCGCGTGCTGCTGGTGAAGCTCGCCGACCGGCTCCACAACATGCGCACGCTGCACTTCATCCAGAATGAGGAGAAGCGTCGCCGCATCGCCCGCGAGACAATGGACATCTATGCCCCGCTCGCCGAGCGGATCGGCATGTACGAGTTCATGCAGGAGATGCAGACGCTCGCCTTCCGCGAGCTCGAGCCGGACGCCTACAAGTCCATCTCCAAGCGGCTCGAGCAGCTGCACAAGGGCGGCGGCGACCTGATCGACCGCATCGGCCGCGGCATCAAGGCGCATCTGGAGGCGCACGGTTTCGAAGCGCAGGTGCAGGGGCGCGAGAAGCATCCTTATTCGATCTGGCGGAAGATGGCCGAACGCCACGTCAGCTTCGAGCAATTGTCGGACGTGATGGCGTTCCGAGCGATCGTCGGCAGCGTCGAGGAATGCTACCGGACGCTCGGCCTCATCCACCAGCGCTGGCCGATGGTGCCCGGCCGCTTCAAGGACTTCATCTCGACCCCCAAACGCAACGGCTATCGATCGCTGCACACGTCGGTGATCCATGACGAGCAGATGCGGATCGAGATCCAGATCCGCACCGAGGAGATGCACGCCCAGGCCGAGCACGGCCTCGCCGCCCACTGGGCCTATAAGGAAGGCAAGGCGGCCGCAAAGACGCAGCATCCCTGGATCAGCGACCTGATCGAAATCCTGGAACATGCCGGCTCGGCCGAGGAGCTCCTCGAGCACACCCGCATGGCGATGTACCAGGATCGTATCTTCGCCTTCACGCCGAAGGGCGAACTGATCCAGCTCCCCAAGGGCGCGACACCAGTCGACTTCGCCTATGCGGTGCACACCGATCTCGGCGACCAGACGGTCGGCGCCAAGGTGAACGGCCGGGTGATGCCGCTCCGCACGCCGCTCGATAATGGCGACCAGGTCGAGATCCTCGTCTCGAAGGCGCAGCACCCGCAGCCGACCTGGCTGAATTTCGTCGTGACCGGCAAGGCGCGCGCCAAGATCCGACGGTTCGTCAAGTCCAAGGAGCGGGAGGAGACGGTCGCGCTCGGCCGCAAGATCTTCGACGAGATCGTCCAGCGCCTGCCGGCGCCGCTCGGCTGGGAGTCGATGGCCGAGGCGCTGAAGCGCCTGCACCTCCATGACGATGATGCACTGCTGGAGGCGATCGCACTGAAGCGCATCGACGACGTGCAGGTGATGGAAGCTTTGATGCCGGGCTCGACCAGCCGCGAGGGCGTGAAGCCGCCGCCGCAGCGCACCGCCATCTCGATCAAGGGCCTGACGCCGGGCGTCGCCTTCGATCTCGCCGAATGCTGCCATCCGATTCCCGGCGACCGCATCGTCGGCTTGCGCCGTGAGGGCACCGGGATCGAGGTTCATGCGATCGGCTGCGACCGCCTGGCCGACGGCATCGACGCGGACTGGGTCGATCTCGCCTGGGGCGACGAATCGGACGGCGGCACCGCGCGCCTGTGCATCGTCATCAAGAACGAGCCCGGTTCACTCGCCGTAATCACCGGCATCCTGGGCGGCCATGGCGCCAATATCGTCAGCCTCGACCAGACCAATCGCGACGGCCAGTTCCACACCTTCCATCTCGACATCGAAGTCCACGACGTGCCGCATCTGATGCGCATCCTGGCGGCGCTCAGAGCGACCGACGTCGTCTCGACCGCCGAACGCCTCTAGGAGCCGCCATGACAGCGCTGATTGACCGCCGCTTCTTCCTCGGCACCGCCGCCGCGGCCGCTTTGCTCCCCGTGAGCAACTTGCTAGCGGCGCCGGCGAACAGCTTCGTGATGTGGCACAGCCCGGGCTGCGGCTGCTGCCTGGAATGGGCGAAGCGGATGGAGGCTGCGTTCAGCCGCAAGCTGCCGATCGTCGAAGCGCCCGACATGCATCGAATCAAGCGCGCACAGGACGTCCCGGAGGGCCTGCACTCCTGCCACACAGCGCTGATCCACGGCTATGCGGTCGAGGGCCATGTGCCGCCGGCCGACATCCAGCGCCTGATCCGCAGCAAGAGCAAACTCGTCCGCGGCCTTGCCGTGCCCGGCATGCCGGCCGGATCGCCGGGCATGGACGTCGGCCACAGCCGGCGCGATGCCTATCAGGTGATCGCCTTCGCTCCGAACGGCCGCCGCTCGGTCTTTGCCCGCTACGGCTGAGCCCGCTCGACCCGAAAGATCTCGCCATCGAAATCGACGATGTAGAGATTGCCGGCTTGATCCACGCCGAAGCTGGTAATGCTGCCGATCGCCCCGGCATTGGGTGTGAAATCAGCGCGCCGGTTAGTGAAGCGGCTGTTCGGTGCGGTGCTTCCGGGGACCAGCTCCGACAATGGCAGCGACCATATGTTGCTGCTTATGAAGTCGGCGAAAAAGTAGAGCCCCTGCAGCGACTCGACCGGCCCCCGATAGACGTACCCGCCGGTGACGGTGCGGCCCTCGAGCGGCCCGGTGCCGTGCGGATATTCGGCGACGGGCGGCATGAACGAGGGCTGGCCCGGGCCCTTGAACTGCCGCGTCCCTTCCAGCACCGACCAGCCGAAATTCGCGCCGCCATCGGACGGCCTCATCAGGTCGATCTCTTCGATCGCGCCCTCCCCGACATCGCCGATGAAGAGATTGCCGGTGACAGGATCGAAGCTGGCACGAAAGGGGTTGCGAAGCCCCACCGCCCAGATCTCGCCCGCGCCCCCGCCGGTGGCGAACGGATTACTGGCGGGGATGCCGTAATCGCGGTTAGCGTCCGCAGGGAAATCGTCGCGGGATACGTCAATGCGCAGCATCTTGCCGAGCAGGAGATTGGTGTTCTGTGCGTTGTTCGACGGGTCGCCCGATCCCCCGCCGTCTCCGACCCCAAGATAAAGGAGATTGTCAGGACCAAAGCCGATCCAGCCACCGTTGTGGTTGTTGGCGCCGGAGTGCGGGATGACGAGCAGCACGTCGCCGCTGGTTGGCTCCGCGATGTCGCGGGCGGCGGTGGTGCGGTAGCGCCGCAGTTCGATATTACCCTGCGGATTGGTGAGGTAGACGTAGAAATTGCCCGTCGCCTGGAAATCGGGCGCGGTGGCGAGACCCAGCAGCCCCCTTTCCCCATTGGTCGAAACCAATGCGCTGAGGTCGAGGAAGAGGACGGACGCGCCGCCCGGCGTCAGGATGCGGATCCGGCCGCCCTTTTCCACGACGAACACCCGGCCGGATCCGTCCGGCAGCGGCGCCACGAAAAGCGGCTGGGCGAAGCCGGTGCCGACTCGCGTCACCCGGAAGGCGTCCGTCCCTGAATTGGTGACGGTGACGGAGAGGTCGAGCGTGGCGCTGGTCATGCCGTCGCTGACGCCGATCCGGACCAGATAGACATTGTTGCCGTCGGCGTCGGCCGGCGCTTCGAAATCGGGCGGCGTGGCGAAGGAGAGCGCGCCGCTCGCAGTGATGCGGAGCAGCGCCTGGTCGGCGCCGCCTGCCAGCGAGAAGGTGAGCGCATTGCCGTCCGCATCGCTGGCCGTGGCCGTGTAGATTGTGCCGCTGCTGTTCTCGGGCACGCTGGCGCTGGCTGCCGAGGTGAAGACCGGTGCCTGATTCGCAGGTGTCGGCGTTGGCGTCGGCGAAGGTGCCGGGGTCGGCGTGGGAGCAGGCGTGCCGCCGCTGCCGCCGCCGCCGCAGCCGGCGATCGCCAGCGCCCCCGCAACGGCGAGCCAGGGATGAGATCGAAGTCGCCTGCGCATCGGCGCGCTCCTGCTGAGTCCTCCGACTTTGACGCCCCTTTGCTGCGGCTGGCAATCGCTCTTTTTGCGCCGCCCGGCGGTCATGCTAGGGCGAGGCATGACCGACACGCCCGCCGCGATGACCTATGGCGACTATCTGGGTCTCGACCAGCTGCTCACCTCCCAGCATCCGATCTCCGACCATCATGACGAGATGCTGTTCATCATCATCCATCAGACCAAGGAGCTGTGGCTGAAGCAGATCGTCGGCGAGCTGAACCTCGCCCGTGAACTGATCCGCCAGGACTCGCTGATCCCGGTCCACAAGATCCTGTCGCGCGTGTCGCGCATCCAGGCAGTGATGACGCTGAGCTGGGACGTGCTGTCGACGATGACGCCGGCAGACTATACGAGCTTCCGGGGCGTGCTCGGCTCGAGCTCCGGCTTCCAGTCGGCGCAGTTCCGGCTCGTCGAATATCTGCTCGGCCTCAAGGACGCGGCGCACCTGCGCTATCAGCCCGGGGGATCGGAATGGCATGCAGCCTTGTCCGAGGCACTTCATCGCCCGAGCCTCTGGGACGAAGCCAATGCCGCGATCGCGCGCGCGGGCCTTCCGCTGCCGGCGGAGGTGCTCGAGCGGGACTGGAGCGAATGCTACCAGCCGAGCGAGGCGGTGGAGACGGCCTGGGCAGAGGTCTATCGCGACACGGCGCGATGGTGGCCGCTCTACCAGCTCGCCGAGAAGCTGGTCGACCTCGACGATGCGATGGCGACCTGGCGGCACAAGCATGTGCTCACGGTCGAGCGCATCATCGGCCTGAAGCGCGGGACCGGCGGCACGGCCGGGGTTGCCTATCTGCAGTCAACGGTCGGGAAGCGCGCCTTCCCGGAACTCTGGTCGCTGCGCACTCGCGTCTAGGGCGGCAAGGGTCTCGGTGATGATGCGCTCGCGCGCCGCCAGGGTCGGATGCGTGCGGAACAGCTGCGGCCCGTCGAACCGCTCATAATAACGCCGCCAGAAAGGAATGGCAGCGGACGCATCGAAGCCGGCCGCCCAGACGAGGCTGATGCCGAGCCGGTCTGCCTCCTCCTCGGTCGCGCGGACCTTGTCGGCATTGGCGCCGAATCCGCGAAGCAGCCCCTCGCGCGGCACTCCCTGTTCGTCCAGCCGGTCGGGATGATTGAGGATGTTATGGGCCAGTTCGTGCCCGATCATGACCGCGACCTCGGCGTCGCTATTGGCGAAATCGACACCGGAGGTCGTCAGCGTCACATAGCGCCCGTTCGCGAACGCATTGGTCTGCGTCGAACGGGCGAGCCGAACCCGCACCGGGCAACCCGGCGTCGATCCCAGCCGAATCGGAAGCGTCTCGCCGTTCCGAAGAATTGTGATGTCGGCTGGGCCTTGGCCCAAAGCCTCCTCAATCTGCATCTCGGCGGCTTCGAGCACCGCCCGCCGCGGCGTTGCGCGAGCCGGGGCGCGACTGGCGTCCTGCCGAATCGGCTCTCCATTAACGGCGACGATCACGTCGCCGGCACGAAGCCCTGCGACGGCGGCCGGGCTCCCTCCGATTACGCTGAGAATGCCGAGGCCGCGATCAAGGCCGTGACGGTCGATCATCGCGGCCCGCCCGGCCGCCTCATATTCGTCGAGATGGTGGAACAGGAGACCCGTGACCGGGTGCGGAGCCGGGCAGAAGCGCGTGCCACCCAAGGCGAGCCGATAAGCGATTTCTCCGATCCGGTGATCCGCCGCGCGGAGCAAGGAGCCCGACGCCTCAGCGGCTTGCGCGGCCGCGGGAGCAACCTCGATGAGCGCCGCGGCACAGAGAAAGGCGAAGGGTAAGAGCTTCATTGGAGCAACGACCTACGGCGCAAGTCGCTATGGCCCTAGCAAGAGCGGCTGCATGGCCGCTGAACGGCCTCCCCTGCACCCAGGCCAAACGAAAATGGCCGGATGAGGGAAACCCTCACCCGGCCAATTCGATTCAAAATCCGACCTAAGCCGGCCCGTGCTTACGGGCTGACCGGCGGACCCTCTTCGTCGTCGTCGACGGCGATGTAGATGCCGATGATGATCGTGATGATCACGAGCAGCGGGATGATGAAGCCACCGCGGCCAAACATCTCGCTCTCGCCATCGACGGTCTCGTCAGCCGGAGCAATCTCCGCGCTGGCCGCACGAGCGGCAGCAGCCGAACCATTGGCGGCAGCGATCGCCGGCGTCGCCGACAGACCGATGGCTGCAACCGCAGCGATAAGTCCCTTGAAAACCACGTCAGCTTCTCCCTTCGTACTCAAACTTCTGCTTTGATTTCGCGTCCTGATATCCGAGGCATAAGCACCTGTCTACCCCGGAATTCCCGAACCGAACTGCTTGTGAAACCTGCCATAGGCTCGTTCCGTTTACGAACCCTGAACCGCCGAACGCCGGTCGGCAATGGAAGTTCACCCCATTCGATAATATTTGCCGGATTGTTGCCATTGCGCATCAGGCCGTCGTAGAGGGTGTGCATCCGCCTAGTAACATGCTGTCATTGCAAGGGTTTTAGCCTTGATCACAGAGCCAGTTCCGATCCTCGCCGGCCGCCTCCATGCGCGAGTCGTGCTCCAGTTGCTCGGAATGTGGCTGCTCGTGGCGGCCGCTCCCGCCTCGGCCGCGGTCGAGATCACCTTTCTCTCCAAGGAGTTCGGGGCCAGCTTCCCGCATGCCTATGTCGCACTGGAAGGCACGCTCGACCGGACGGGCGAGAGAATCAATGCCAACTATGGCTTCACGGCAACACATGTCTCTCCCGCGGTATTGCTAGGCTCGGTTAAGGGAGAGGTGATGTCGGTCGATCCCGAATATATGAGCAACAGCGACCGGCACTTCACCATCACGCTCAGCGACGACGACTATGACCGCGTCATGGCCACGGTCGAGCGCTGGCGAACGCTGGAGCAGCCCTCCTATCATCTCAACCGGCAGAATTGCGTCTTCTTCGTCGCCCACGTCGCCGCCGCGCTGGGGATGAAGGCCGACACGCCTAAAGCGCTGATGAAGAAGCCGCGCTCGTATCTGGAGATGCTGACGCGCGAGAATCAGCCTTGGCTCGCCGAGCGCGGGGCGCGGCTGATGCGGGGTGCGGCCGCCTCGCGCTAGACGCCGTGATAGGCGCGATACCAGTCGACAAAGCGAGGGATGCCGACGTCGATCTTCGTCGACGGCTGAAAGCCGAGATCGCGCTGGATGGCGCTGATGTCGGCATAGGTGTCGCGCACGTCGCCGGCCTGCATCGGCATCAGGATCTTCTCGGCCTTGCGCCCGCACGCCTCCTCGAGGATCGCGATCATCCGCGTCAGCTCCTCGCTGTTATTGTTGCCGATATTGTAGAGCCGGTGGGGCCCCTTGCTGCCGCCGGCCTTCTCCTGCCCGTCGTCGGGCGGCGGGTTGTCGAGCGCAGCGACGATACCGGTGACGATATCGTCTATATAAGTGAAGTCGCGGCGCATGTTGCCCTCGCCGAACACTTGGATCGGCTCGCCGGCGAAGATGGCGCGGGTAAACAGCCACATCGCCATGTCCGGCCGTCCCCAGGGGCCGTAGACGGTGAAGAACCTGAGCCCCGTCTGCGGCAGCCGGTAGAGATGGGCGTAGGTCTCGCTCATCAATTCGTCCGCTTTTTTGGTCGCCGCGTAGAGGGAGAGCGGGTGGTCCACCCGATCCTCCACCCGGAAGGGCAAGTTCTTGTTGCCGCCATAGACCGAGGAGGATGAAGCATAGACGAAATGCCGCGACTGACGGTGTCGCGCGATCTCCATCATGTTGAGATGACCGACGAGGTTCGACTGAACGTAGGCGCCGGGATTCTCAATCGAATAGCGGACGCCGGCCTGCGCGCCGAGGTGCACGATGCCGTCGAACGCCTCTCTCTCTAGCGCACCACCCAAGGCGGCCGCATTCGCGAAGTCCGCCTCGATGAAGAGGAAGGCGCCTCCGAATTGGCGGCCGAGTTCGGCGAGGCGATCGCGCTTCAGCTGTGGGCTGTAATAATCGTTGACGTTGTCGAGGCCGAGCACCGTCTCGCCACGCTCGAGCAGGCGCCGCGCAACGCTGGAGCCGATAAAACCGGCCGCGCCGGTGATGAGGGTGGTCATGCAATTCCGCCTGTTGGGGGTCGGGCGCCGCTTAGACGAGGGTCCCGGCGGCGACAACTGGTGCCATCCCGGCATTGTGCGGTGCAGCGCGCGCCGCTATCCGTCTGTGGATTCAGGCGGTCAAAGCTCGTAACGCTGGCACGGAACGCCTTTTACTCCCGCGGGAGCCGCTCGGGCCTAGTCTACGTGTCGATCGAAACCGGAAAATTTGCCAGTGTGCGGCCCACCTTCTGGAACAGGGTGCGGCTCCAGCTCGGCATCGGCCTGCTGCTGGCCGTACTCGCCCCCTGGGCAGTGCGCGTCCAGCTCGAGATGCAGGAACTCGAATATATCGGCCTACAGAATTCGCTGGCTGGGACCTTCGTCGCGCTGGTGCTCGGCTATTACGGGTTCCGACGGCTTTCCCGCTATCCGGGCGTCCGGGCATCCTTCCATATCCTCCCCTCCTTCGCCGTCTCCTATGGACTTGTCCTCGCCTTCTTCTTCTTCGCCCGCCTCGACTATAGCCGACTGCACTTCGTCACGAGCTTCGCGCTGGCGGTCTTCTGGTACTATGTCATCTACTTCAAGCTGCAGCGGCAGCAGCGGCTGACCATCGGCGTAATCCCGCATGGCCAGGTCAAGAGCCTGTTCGGCATACCCGGCGTAGACTGGATCGAGCTGTCGAGGGACGATCCGACTGCCGATCAATATCCGGTGATCGTTGCCGACCTGCGTGCCGACATTCCCGATGAATGGGAGCGCTTCCTGGCCGACCGGGCGCTGAACGGCACTCTGGTCATGCACGTCAAGCAGATCGAAGAATCGCTGACGGGACGAGTGGCGATCGAGCATCTGTCCGAGAATAATCTTGGATCGCTGATCCCCGGCATCGTGTTCGCGAAGGGAAAAAGGGCATTCGACTTCGTCACAGCGCTTCTCGCACTTCCGCTCCTCCTTCCGTTCCTGCTGCTCATTGCCCTGCTGATCCGCATCGATTCACCGGGTCCGGTGCTCTTCCGGCAGCAGCGCATGGGCTATCGCGGCTCCCCGTTTCTGATGTTCAAGTTCCGCACCATGCGAGAGACGGCGCCCGGGATCGGGGCCGATGCGCGGCAGGCGGCGATCACTCGGGAGGACGACGAAAGGGTCACCCGGATCGGGCGCTTCCTCCGCCAGTATCGGATCGACGAGCTACCCCAGCTGATCAACGTCGTCCGCGGCGAGATGAGCTGGATCGGGCCGCGTCCGGAGGCGGTGCCGCTGTCGCTCTGGTATGAGGCCGAGCTCCCCTTCTACCGATATCGACACATCGTCAGGCCCGGCATTACGGGGTGGGCGCAGGTTAAGCAGGGCCATGTCGCCGACGTCGACGAGGTGCTCTGGAAGCTCCATTACGACTTCTATTATATCAAGAACTTCTCCTTCTGGTTGGACGTGCTGATCGTCGCGCGCACCATCCGGACGATTGTGAGCGGCTTCGGCGCCCGTTAGACGCCGCTCGTGATTGGAGTGAATAAAGATGACTGACGACCGGCACGCGCGGATCATCCGCTGCGAGGACCTGCTCGAGGCGGACGTGAACGGCGAGATCGTCGCGCTGCATATCGAAAAGGGCCAGTGCTACGGCATGAACAATGTCGCCTCGCGCATCTGGGCACTGCTCGCCGAGCCGATCTCGCCCGAACAGATCTGCGCCACGCTCGCGGAGGAATATTCGGTCGACCCTGCAACCTGTCGGGCAGATGTCGATGCCCTGCTGACCGATCTTAAAGCGGAAGGCCTGATCAAGCCCGCCGGGCAGTAGGCGCACGCGCCGCGATTTGCTCTCGAGCATGCGCTTCCAGCGCGGTCGCCTGCTCGTCAAAATCGGCAAAGCCCCAGACGCGCGTCGCGGCGAAGACCGGCACCTTGCGCACCAGATCCAGGCACGAGGCCAAATGCTGCCGCGTTGCGCCGATGCGGCCGACATAGCCGCCGCGGTACGTGTTCGCGACCAGCGCATCGACCGCTTCCACCCCCACCAGCCGCTGGACGCCGGCCTCGCCCCCTTCAGCCTTGCGAAGCAGATAGACGTGGTCGAGCGGCAGCGGCCTGGTGTCCTCCGGCCGCGGCGTCGGGACGTTATATTTGTCCATGTCGTCGAACGAGAGCTCGTAATCCTCGACCGTGCGACCGCTCACCTCGATCGCTTCGCGCCATAGGCGCAGGCGGGGAATGCCCCGATGCGCAAGCGGCTGCCCCGCTTCGTCCATGGTGACGACGCAGACGTCGTCGGCAAGGACGCGGTAGCCACGGTCCAGGAACCAGGCGGCCATGGTGGATTTGCCTGCACCGCTATGGCCCATGAAGGCAACCGCACGCCCTTCTATCTCAATGGCGTTGGCGTGGAGCGGAAGCAGCCCGCGTTGATGGAGGATACCGCCCAGCGCCGAGCCGAGCAGGAACAGCCTGATGTTACGCTCCGAGCAGCCGGGAACAGGGTCGATCAAGATCTCGCGCCCGCCGGTGATTTGATACGAGGCGACCTTCGGGATGACGAGGCGGATCGCCTCCGGCGTGAGCGCATATTCGCCTTCGACCCTGCCGTAGCGGATGACGACATCCGCCTCGCCGGGGCCATGAGCTGGGAACAGCTCCGGCAGCGGAATCTCCGACCGGAGCCGCAGGCCGAAAACGCCATAGAGGTCCGGCGCGTCAGGAGACGTCACGCTGCCACCGCCATTCCGTCGCTGAACCTGATCAGCTTCTCGCAGAGGCTGAGGCTCGCCTCGCGATGTGCGATCATTACGATCGTCGGCCGGTCGGGTGCGCTGCGCAGCTCGCTGAGGATCGCCCTCTCCCCTTCAACGTCGATAGCGTTGGTGGCCTCGTCGAGGAGAAGCAGCGACGGCCGGCGCAGCAGCGCGCGGGCAAGCGCGATCCGTTGGCGCTCACCGCCGGAGATCAAAGTGCCTCGCTCGCCCACCAAGCTCTCCAGTCCGAGCGGCATCCGCCGGACGAGCGGCTCGGCGCCCGCGCGCCGGAGCGCTGCCCAGAGATCCTCTTCGGCGGCGTCGGGTCGCGCCCAGAGCAGGTTGCGGCGAACGGTGTCATGGAACAGGAACGGGTCTTGGGAGACGTAGCTGATCGAAGCGCGCCAGGCGAGCAGATGCTCGCCCTCGAGCGGCTTGCCCGCCACTTTGATGCCCCCTGACTGCGGAGAGTAGAGGCCGACAAGCAGATCCGAGAACGTCGTCTTGCCGGCGCCCGATGGCCCGGTGATGCCAACGAAGCTGCCCTGCTCGACGGCGAGATTCAGCTCCCTCACTCCACCGGTTCCCTCGCCGCCGCTCGAGCCGCTATGCGTGAAGCTGACGTCCTTGAACGTGACGGCGCCTTCGATCCTTGCCTCGGTTGCGGCTCTTGGCGGCTCCGCGTTCTGCTGTCGGCTGAGCTCCGCCTCGAGTTCCTTAATCTTACCGTAGGCGGGAAGGCTATGAAAGATCTGCTGCGCCGCGCTCTGGATGACCATCACCGGCCCATTCATCCGCGCCAGCACGAAGAGGAAGGCGATCAGCGCCGTCGGCGAAGCGTCGAGCAGACCGATGCCGACCAGCATCGCAACGCCCGCGACCAAGGCGGCCGTCGAGGTCAGCGCGAGCTGAGCGCGCGTGCGCTGGCGCGTGAACGCCACCCGGCGCGAGCCGGCGTGGCCGAGCGTCTCCTCGAACTCGGCAACGAAGCTCCGCTGGAGGTCTTGGCTGAGCGCGAGCTTGAGGCCGCCCAGGAACTGGGTTGTACTGGTGACCAGCGCCAGATTGGACTCGGTGAGCTGAGCACCCAGCGCGCGCGACCGCCGCAGCACCGGCCGGAGCGCCAGGGCGCCGCCGGCCAGCAAAAGGACGACGATCAGGGCGAGTACCGGGGACAGGAACAGGACCAGCAGGGTCTGTCCAGCGAGCATGGCCAGGTTCACCGCGCATTGCAGGCCGAGATAAGCCGCGTCGCCACAAGCCTGTATGTCGCCGCCAAGCACATGCGTCACTCGTCCGTGCTTCAACCGCGAGATCACGTCCCAGCGGGTGTTGGCGATCAGCCTGATGATCCGGAGGCGGTGCGATTCGAGGAAACCGATCTGCAGCCGCGCCAGCGTCACGTCTCGCTTGATCATGATCAGCGACCGGATTGCGAGCAACAGGGCGAACAGGCCCAGCAGGAAAGCGAGTTGCCAGAAGGGCGTCGCGGCCGGGATGAAGGTGACGAGCTGCCGGCTGAAGTCTGCGATCCAGCCGCTGGACGAGCCGGCGCCGAGAACGACGGTCAGGATCGGCAGCAGCAGAAGCAGGCCGATGCCCTCGACCAATGCGCCGAGCACGAGCAACGCCCCCGCGCCCCAAGCGCGCGATCCCATGAAGCGCAGGAAATCGCCCGCAAACTCCCGCAACGTGCCGAGCTTCCGAGCAGGAGCCGGCGTCGAGACCGCCTGATGCACGACCAAGGCGCCTCAGTCCCGACGGGCGGGAGGAAATGAGGCGAGGCAGGTGAACTGGGGGGCCTCCTCACCGCCAAGCACGGTCCGCCCGCCAGCATCGATCCAGACATGGGCACGCAGCCCTTCCTCTCTGCCTTGCGCCACCCCATAGTGGAGGATCGACCGGATCCCTCGCCGTCGCAGCATCAGGTGCAAGGCCAGCCCGCGCTGGAAGCAGACTGCCCGCCACGGCACCCGATCCGCCCACGTCCGCACCGCCCAGCGGCATTGAGCAATAAGACGATCATGCTCGGACGAGTCCGGCTCCATCCGCCTCGATCGTGTTTGCATCAGCTCCGCAGTTTGCCTGAACGGCAGAATTCGGATCGCCACGGACGAGGCGATAAGGCTCAATATCGCCTCGGTCAGAACAAGCCAGTTGGAACCGCTGAGGCGCAACAGTCGGTGAATGTTAGAAGGAGCTCTAGTCATATCGGTCGTTGCTGCCTGAGGCGGTTCATATCGCCCGATGCGCAACCTGTCAGCCAACCAAGCCGAGCTCTATCGGGCGAGGTGATGACGGCGCGTTCCATCCCTGCTGTTTTCAACGCGTTGTCGACAGAATGAAATGTCCTGCCGAGAGCGCGGACAGCAGCACCAGCCGATACTGGGTCATTACTCTCGGATTTTCCCAGCCGCTGCTCGGCCATTCGCGGATCCAAGTTCTCATCGCGTCGACATCAAGGATGGATGAGGCAGTGGCATTTGCCGCAATCTCTTCGACCAACTTCGCGATCGACCCGAGATCCTTGGTCATACCTTCGTGCCAGTCGGCGGCTTGGTAACCCTTGCGGCGCTCGTCGAGCACCGCCGGAGGCAGCCGGTCCGACAGAGCAGCGCGAGCGAGCGGGCGACGAACCCCGTCCTTGAGCAGCATCTCGGTGGGTAGCGACAAGCAGAATTCCATGAGCCGCCGGTCCGCGGTGGGATCACGCTCATCGATTCCCCAGTTGGCAAGAGCGCCCTTTCGATAGTTGCCGAAGTCATAGCCTGCGATCACCTGAATTGCGGCCTCTAACTGGTCACCCGGCTTTTTCCGACCTTTCAAGTGAGCCCGTCGCTTTTCGATAGCCCGCTTCATATGCGGGTGAACGGCGGCGTTGAGCAGATTGTGCGGCTGCGATGACAGTTTCTGCGCGCGCTCCATGATGAGCTGAGGCACCCACGGACCGAAGGAATTGGCGGCGATGACTCGCACCCGGGCTTTCCTAGCTGCGAGCAGGGCCCTGGATTCCCGCCACCAGTCGCGCAGCCGTCGCTGGCGAATTAGGTCGGCGAGCAGGCGATAGGGTGCCGCGCTGATGTTGAGGTTGCCGAGTTCGCCAGTCAGCAGGACGGATGCACCCCTGGCACTTGCAAGGCGCTGGATCTCGCCCATCCATAGGAAGTTGCAGA
Organism: Allosphingosinicella sp.; assembly: GCF_059502505.1. Lineage (NCBI taxonomy): Bacteria > Pseudomonadati > Pseudomonadota > Alphaproteobacteria > Sphingomonadales > Sphingomicrobiaceae > Allosphingosinicella > Allosphingosinicella sp. Next base: position 335,685 of record NZ_JCACEU010000014.1, on the reverse strand, counting down.
GATTGTGGAGTGGCCGATCATATGTCTCCACATAACGATCGAGGCTTGCGATCGGAGAATGATCCGACCCTTCGACCAGCACGTGCTCGATGTTGGCATGCAGCGCCGCAGCCTCCGCCGCGATCCCGCCCTCATCCGCGATTCTCCCGAATGGGGCGACCGAGCGGCTGGCGCGGCTCGGCACCGAAGTGAACGCAATCACGGAGCCGTTGGCCGGCAGACGAAGCATCGCTGCCGTAGAGGTCACTGCGCTGCTGTCCCACCCGCCGCTCAGGTGGGAAGCCACCTTCTGGTCCACGCCCCGCAAACGTGATCTTACGGCTCTGTCCAGCTCTGCTCGAAAAGCCTCGCGATACTCGCGAAAGTCCTTGAGGCCGAGATCCCGGGATTGAGGCCGCCAATATCGCCACTGGACCAGCTGGTCCCGCGTCACACGCAGCGCATGCCCGGGCAAGATTTTGCTCACCCCCGCATAGTGCGTCGCTTCATCCAGGTCCGGCACGAGGGCGACGAACTCGGCGAGTTTGGCTTCATTGGGACGGCGGGGAACCTGCGGCAGGGCATGGAGCCCTTTCGGCATCGAGGCGAAGGCGAAGAAGTCCCGCCCGCGGTGAAAGAAGAGTGGTCGCTCGCCAAACGGATCGCGCGCGAGGAAAAGCCGATCTTCCGCGGCATCCCAGACCGCAAAGGCATAGTCACCCACGATGAAGTCGAGAACCTGTTCGTGCCAGCGCTCGAAACAGAGCATCAAGAGCGCGGAGTCGGCAAGGGAGTGGCCTTCGGAGCCACTCACTCCAAGACGCTCCATCAGTTCCGACCGGTTATCGAGACGGATATCAGCGACAAGTAGATAGCGCCCGCCGCCGCCCACGATCGGCTGCCTGTCATGCATATCCTCAGGAAGCGTCCTGTAGAGGCAGCGACCTAGGGCGATATCCGCAAGCGCTCGATAGGCGCTATCATGAGGACCATATGCATGCTGACTGCGAAGCATGTCGCCACAATATTGGCCAACACTTTCCGTGCTCGCCCAGCGCCAGAAGCCAGCAATAGCGGACATAGAAAAGCCTCCGCCTCATCGAGGCGGAGGCCCTAACAGAGTTGGTTCGAGATTAAGAAGCCTGCGGGCCGCTCCCGTCGGGCGTGCCGCCCTCATCGCTTTCCGCGGAACCTGCGTCGAGCCGCTGCAGAGCCGGGCGAACCCACTCCTGCTTCTCGAAAACTTCGTTGCTCATCTCGTTGCTCATACAATCGTCTCCCTGACAAAGAGTGTGTCGCCGTCCTATCTCAAGCCCCTGTAACTCTCAACCCATTCTTTTGTTCGCATATCAACCTCTTGTGGAGCCTTGTGAAGTCAGTGGCACGACCGCGATTCCGAATATTCGCCACTGCCCGCCGATATTCTGAAAGAGCAGGTCGAAACCGACCGCATTTGGCCTGAGCGGGAAGCTGCCCCGCGCCCGCAGCAACCCGTTCTCGTTGATTACGGGAGGGATTTCGAAGGCTGGCGTAACCACGAGCGCGTTCGAGACATCTACGCGCTGGTTACGCAGCGACTGAAAGATGCCGGCGAGAGTGGCCGCCGAGTTATTGGCTTGGAAGCTTGGCGCTCCAAGGTCGCGGAGCACCGAATAATTGCCTGTCTGATTGGCATGATCCAGCGCTGCCATGGCGGACCAGATCAACTTCATTACAACGAGCATGTCGGGGGCTGCGGCTTGAGCAGGAGCCGCAGGACGCGCTTGGGACTCGGCCGACCGCGGCTGCGTTCTAGACTGGCCGAAAACCGGCCCTGAGACTGAGATCAAAACAGCCGTGAGAAGAAAACGGGCCGGGGCACGAAGCCCCGACCCGCCATTCTTTCCGCTTGAGCGGATGCTTACCATGCAACTTGGAAGCCGGCGCGTGCGCCCACTTCCCCGCTGTCGAAGCCGACGCCGACGCCGGCCGAAACCGACGACATCTCGCCGACCCGCGCCGAGAAGGCGGCAGTGGCGGCGGCTCGCTCGTCGAAATAGCCGATGCCGCCCGACATGGCGTAGTTGGCGCCAGCCGGAATGCCCGGGGTTTCCATGGCGAGAGCCATCGCGACGCCCTCATGCGCCCTCCGGATGTCGCGGCGATTGATGTCCGCGAGATCGAACAACTGCGCCGTCTGGGTCTGCAGCGTTGTGACGTTGCCCTGAAGGGTGCTGATATTTGTGCCGAGGGCGGCAATCGAAGCCGCGCTCACCGTGCTCCGGCCGAGGATGCCATTGGCGTCGATCGTCGCCAGGTTGGCCGAAGCCGCCGTCTGGGCCGCAGTGCTGGCTGCGATGTCGCCGAACCGCACCGTGCTGCCTGCCCCGCCCAGCGAAACCTGGTTGGCGGCAGTGGTGGTGGCGCCGGCACCGATTGCCGTCGAACCGGCAAAGGTCGCCGTAGCACCGCTGCCGATCGCAGTGGCGTTAGTCGCCGAGGCGGTTGCGGTGTTGCCGAGGGCAGTGGACGTCGCGCCGCTCGCCACGGCGCTCTTACCGATGGCCGTTGAACGAACGCCAGTCGCCAGCGCCTGATGGCCTGAAGCGAGCGAGAGCTCTCCCGAGGCCTCGGACTGCCAACCGAACGCCTGAGCGCCGCGCCCCGTAGCTCTCGCCTCGCCGCCGACGGCGGTGGAGTGGAAGCCGGTGGCGGTTGCAAGGTCGCCCACGGCGACCGCGTCCTCATCACTGGCCACAGCGAGATTGCCGACCGCTGTCGAGGTCAGGCCGGAGGCAGCGGTGTCCTTGCCGATAGCGGTCGAGCGGACGCCCGTCGCCTGCGCGACGTGGCCCGTAGCCAAGGAGAAGTCGCCCGACGCATTCGCCCGCCAGCCGAACGCCTGCGATCCGATGGCGGTTGCACGGGACTCGCCGCCAAGCGCCGTCGAGTGGAAGCCGGTCGAACGGGCATCATCCCCGAGCGCTACCGCATCCTCGCTAGTCGCCTGGGCCAGGTTGCCGATCGCGACGGACGTGCCGAGCGAAGCTACGCCCGACGGGGTCGTGCCCGCCGCGGTGCCCGCGCCGTTGCCGATCGCGATCGAGCTCAAGGCGCGCGCAGTGGCATTGCTGCCGACTGCGACGGAGTTGGCCGCGATAGCATTGGCATTGCTGCCGAATGCGCTCGACAGGTCGCCCTCCGCGCTCGAAACGTTGCCGACCGCCGTCGAACGCGCCCCCTGAGCGAAGGCCGTGGCGCCCACCGCAGTCGACCGCAGACCAACCGCGGTTGCGGTTTCGCCGACTGCCGTCGCCCTCTCGCCCGTCGCATCGGAGTCGGCGCCGAGGCTCGTCGAGCGAAGACCATCGGCATTCGAATTCGCGCCGACCGCCGTCGCGGACGCGCCGTTCGCGTTGGCGTTGCTGCCGAAGGCGCTCGACAGTTCACCCAGCGCGCTCGAAACGTTGCCGACCGCCGTGGAGCGCGCGCCCTGGGCAAAGGCCGTAGCGCCCACTGCAGTAGAGCGCAGGCCCGTCGCGGTCGCGGTATCGCCCAATGCGGTCGACCGTTCGCCGGTCGCGTCGGAGTCGGCGCCCACGCTCGTAGAACGGAGCGCCGCGGCGTTGGAATTCGAGCCAAGCGCAGTCGACGATTCGGCGTTCGCATTGGCGTTGCTGCCGAAGGCGCTCGACAAATCTCCGATGGCGCTCGAAACATTGCCGACCGCAGTCGCACGGGCGCCGCTCGCGAAGGCCGTGGCGCCGAACGCGCTGGAACGCAGGCCGGTGGCGGTGGCGGTTTCACCCACTGCCGTCGCGCGTTCACCCTCTGCATTGGCACTCACGCCGACGCCGGTCGAGCGAAGGCCCGCCGCAACCGAGTTGGAACCAAGCGCCGTGGCTTCGGCGGCGTCGGCATTGGCATTGCTGCCCACTGCGGTGCCGAGATCGCCCAGCGCGCTGGAGACGTTTCCGACCGCCGTGGAGCGGGCGCCCTGCGCGAACGAGGTCGCGCCGACTGCAGTCGAGCGCAGCCCGGTCGCCGTCGCGGTTTCGCCGACTGCAGTCGCGCGCTCGGCAGGCGCATTGGAGTCCACGCCGCATTCCGTGCTGCGCAGCGCCGCAGGGTTCACGTTCACGTTGCATTCCGGTGTCGCGTCGGCGAAGGCCGGGCTGGCGACGGAAATGGCGATCAGGCTCGCCGCTGCGGCGAAGGCGCTCTTGGTGATCTTGTTTGAAAATTGCATGCCGTTCACTCCCTGTTCGACGGACGCGCTATGCCTGCGCTTCGCTGATGGTGTCTAGTTCGGGCGGCGAGCGCTTGGCAATCCCATTAAATCAATGCGTGCGGCGGAAAAGCAACGAGTTTTGCCGTTTGCGATTGATTTAAGCTAAGCGGCGGCGGCAGGGCCTGCCGACATAATCGGGGATGAAAGTGAAGCTCGGCGACGAATTCCTGCTTACCGCGGCCTGTTGTCGCTGGCCGCCCTCCCCAGAGCGTGACGAGACCGTGCGCGCGGCTGCTTCGCAGGACATCGATTGGTCCCGGTTCCTGCGGATCGTGCGGCGGCAACGGGTCGAGGGGCTCGTCAGCGATGCTCTCACGTCGGCAGGGGTGAGCGCGCCCGCGAACGTCGTCGCGCTGCTGGACGGAGAGGCGCACGCCATTGCCCGACAGAACCTCGCGTTCGCGGCGGAGTCGCTGCGCCTCAAGCGGCTCTTCGAGACGGCGGAACTGCCCTTCCTGTTCGTAAAGGGGGCAACGCTAGACATGCTCGCCTACGGCACGTTGGGGCTCAAGAGGGCGCGCGACATCGACCTCGTCGTGGCGTCCGAAGCGGTCGAGCAAGCGTGCGAATTGCTGGCGCAGGCCGGCTATGCCCGCACCCTCCCAGGTCCCGAAGTCGGGTCTGATAAGCTCCCGATCTGGCTAGCTCTCTGCAAGGAGACAGGGTGGAGGCATCCGCGCAACGGCATCATTCTGGAGCTCCATACCGGCCTCGTCGACAATCCCCGCCTGATGCCCAGGATCGATGCCCGATCACCCCGCCAATGGGTCGCAATCGCCCCGGGTATCGAGCTTCCGACGCTCGCCCGGGACGAGCTTTTTGCCTACCTTTGTGTCCACGGCGCAACACACGCATGGTCGCGCATGAAATGGATCGCCGACCTGGCCGCGCTGCTGAAGGATGCCGAGTCGAACGAGCTCGAGCGGCTCTACCGCCGCTCGCTCACCCTCGGCGTCGGCCGCTGCTCCGCCCAGGCTCTGCTCCTGTGCGAGCGGCTGTTCGACCGCACGCTCCCGCCTGGTCTTGCCGCGGAGCTGAAGGCCGATCCGGCGACACGGCGCCTGGTGCGGGTCGCGCTCGGCACCATGGCGGGGCGCTATGGCGAGACCGAACTCGACGATACCGTGCTCGGCACCGTTCCGATCCATCTCGCCCATTTCCTGCTCGCGCCCGGCTGGCGCTACAAGGCGTCGGAGATCCGACGCAAAAGCCTTAGCCATCATGACCGCGCGATGCTCCCGCTGCCGCGGCCGCTGCACTTCCTCTATCCGCTGATGCTGCTGCCGAGCTGGCTGTGGCGCCGCGTCCGCGGGCCGGGCCCGCTCTAAGCGGCCTGGTTCTCGCGCGCCCAGGCCTGATACATCAGAACCGCCCAGAGCGCCGGCGTCGCGTCGCGTTCATGCCTCAGATGCTGCCGCCAGCGGCGCTGAATGACGTCCGCATCGAACAAGCCCCCTTGTCGGAGCGCCGAATGGTCGAGCAGTTCCTCGGCCCACGGCCGCAACGGTCCTCGGATCCATTCGCCCACAGGAATGCCGAAGCCGGCCTTGGGCCGCTCAAACAGGCCCGGCGGGGCCTCGCGATAGAGCAATTTGCGGAGGATCTGCTTTCCCTTGCCGCCCTGGATCTTCATCGACGCCGGGATGCGGGCGGCGAGCTCGGCGACCCGGTGATCGAGGAACGGCACGCGCGTCTCCAGGCTCACCGCCATCGCCGCCCGGTCGACCTTGCAGAGGATGTCGTCGGGCAAATAGGAGACGGCGTCGCAATACATCATCCGCACCGCGTCCGACGCGCCGGGCGCCACGTCCATGTCGAAGCCCAGCCGGGCTGATGCCGCCTCCGCGCCGAGTAGCGGCGACGCCTCGAAGCTCCATTCGTCGAGGAAGCTGTTGTAGATGTCTTCCACGCCGCGGGCACCGCCCATCAGGCGGAGCCCCTTCTGCACCTTTGTGCCGAAATGCGGGCGATGCTCCATGCCGGGCACCAACCGCGCAAGACGGTTCCAGGTGGTGGCGGGAAGGCGGCTGAGCGGCGCCCCGACGAGAGAGCGAAGCGGCCGCGGGACCCTGCCGACCCGCTCCCACAGGAGGGGCACTTGAAAATGGCGGTTGTAGCCGCCGAACAGCTCGTCGCCACCGTCGCCGGAGAGCGCCACCGTGACCTGCTCGCGTGCGAAGCGGCTGACGAGGTGGGTCGGAATCTGCGAGCTGTCGGCGAAGGGCTCGTCATACATGATCGGGAGAAGCGGGATGACCTCCTGCGCCTCCTTCACAGTGACATAGCGCTCATTATGGTCGGTGCCGAAATGGCGCGCGACAGCCTTGGCGTGCTCGGCTTCATTGAACGCATCCTCCTCGAACCCGATCGAGAAGGTGCGCACCGTGTGCGGCGAATATTTCTGGTAGAGCCCGACCACCGTCGACGAATCGATCCCGCCGGAGAGGAAGGCGCCGACCGGCACGTCAGCGACCGACTGCCCGCCGATCGCCGCCGCCAAGGTCGATTCGAGACGCTCGAGCGCCTCTTCCTCATCGGCGATCGGATCGGCGAGCCCTTGCCCGACGACGTCGCGATATGACCAATAAGGTTGCAGCGTGAGCCCATTGGCGGGGCCGCCCGCGACCGGCGGTTCGGCATAGGGATGCTTCCATGCGTCCGTGGCCAACGACAGGATGCAGCCGGGTTCGAGCTTGTAGATCCCGCGATAGATGGAAAGCGGCGCGGGTACATAGGCCCGTGCCGCGAGGAGCCGAACGGCGCGGCGGTCGATCTCGTTGGCGAAACGCGGATGGGATCGGATCGCCTTCAGCTCGGACGCGAAGACGAAATCGCCGCCTGCCCAGCCGTAGTAAAGCGGCTTCTCTCCGAACCGGTCGCGAGCGAGCAAAAGCCGCCGCTCCTTCTTGTCCCAGAGCGCGAGCGCGAACATGCCGACGCTCTTCTGTAGCGTCGCCTCGAGCCCCCAGGCCGCAATACATTCGACCAGCGTCTCGGTATCGCTGTGCCCGCGCCACGGAAAGCCGTTGCCGACTGCGCCTTCACCGGATCCCTCTAGCGCCCGGCGAAGCTCGAGATGGTTGTAGATCTCGCCATTGTAGCTGAGCACCCAGCGACCGTCGTTCGACGGCATCGGCTGGTGCCCGAGCGGCGAGAGATCGACGATAGACAGCCGGCGGTGACCGAGGCCGACACCGGCCTCCTGGTCGATCCAAACACCCGCATCGTCGGGACCGCGGTGAGCAATCGGATTCGTCATGCGCTCGATGGCGGCGCGCGTGACCGGCTCACCGGAGAGAAGGCCAGCTATGCCGCACATGGATCAAGGGTCCAACGCATAGATGGCGACATCCTCATTCTCGTAGAGCGGTTGCTGTCCGGCAGCCGCGAAGCATCTCCGGTGGGTTTCCGCCCAGACATAGCTCGCGCGCCCAAAACCGCGAATCTTCTGCAACAGCCCGGCGCATCGTTCATCCGCCTTCAGCGCCTCCGACATGTCGAACCAGCGGCCGAACTCCCGGTTGGGCAGCCACTCGCGTCCCTGCACCGTGGTCGTGCTCGTGGCGCTGGCGAGTACGGGAAACCATTCTGCGCTGGCATCATAATACCAGGGCGCTTCGGTCAAAACAGCAAAAGCCTCACCCGGGCGATGCGCGGCAACCCAGGCCATCCCTGCGCGGAGGTCTGGATCCAGCGGACGGTATACGGGCGAAGACAGACGCAGATCGCGCTCGATCCGCACGCCCACGATCACCAGGGCTAGTGCTGCAGTCGCCGCAACCGCAGTGCCGAAGCCGATCTTCGCGCGCAGCAATCTCGCCGTCGTGACCGCACCCTGCGCCGCGAATACTGCGATCGGCAGCGACCAGGCAGAGGGCGCCAGCCTCGGCGTCAGCACAATCGCGGCGAGGAGGAACAACAGCCAGAAGTAGTCGCGCCTCAGCAGCAGAGCGGCGGCGCCTATGGCGATAAATGGATTTATCAAGACCGCTTTGACGAAGGAGATGATCGTCGAAGGCATCGCGCTGTGTTCGCCGGTTGCCGCCGCCGCTGCGAACGGGCCCGAGCCGTGCGTACTCAAGATATGGGCGATCCAGGGGATCGTGATCGCCACCGCTGTCAAGCCGACGATCAGGCTTCGGATGATGAAGATCCGGATGCCGCCGCCTTGCACTGCCAGCATCGCAATCGCCGCGGCCGCCGCCAGGATGCCCCACTGCGGGTGGCTCAGCACGGCAGCGGCCACGCAGCCGCCCGCGGCGGCCAAGCGCAGGATCTGCAATCGCCCAGGATGCGGGCTGCGGCAGCTCAGGATCAACAGGGCTCCGACCATGGACAGGGCGCCGAGCTGCCGCGCCAGACCGCCGCCCATGATCAACCACTCGAACGAGCGAAAGTTGGTGATGAAGAAGAAGAGCGTGATCGCGATCACCAGCTCCGGCACGCCGAGCCGATAGAGCAGCCAGGTGAACAGCCCCAAATAGAGGATATTCATGAGAAGCGGCGCGACGCGGACTATTTCGAGCGGGTCGGCTCCCATCTGCGTCAGCCCGCCTGCCATCCAGAAGGCAAGCGGCGGATAGGCGAAAGGAATCCCAAGACCATTGAAGGTCACGCTCGCAGGCAGCGCCGGAAAGGTCGCGGCCGCCGAGCGGACGAACTCCAGGAAGAGGGCGCCGTCGTTGATAGGAAAGTCGAGCGTCAGGGCAAGCACCGCGCGATGCAGCACCGCCGCCCCGAGCAGGACCAGCACCGCGAGCCTTGCGGCACCCCAGCCCCCGCTGGATACGCCCGCCGCGCCCGCCGGGGCCAGGCCAGTTGATGCCAATAGGTTCATTGCGAGGCAGCTTCCCCGACTTCGTAGATCTTGACGCTGCCTCTCTCATGGACAGGAGCGGATCCGGAGCCGGCCATGCAGTCCGGCTCGGCCTCTATCCAAATGAAGTCGACCTTGTTGCGGGCCGCAACTGAGCTGATCGATTGGCAGTTGCCGGTCCCATTCATCTGCTTGGCTTGCTGAACCCGTTGAGCATAGGCGCCGGCCGGGAGCCATTCGGAGCCCTGAACCGTTCCCACACTGTTCGCACGCGCGAGGACAGGGAACCATTCTGACACACGGTCCATCTCCCAGGCCCTCCCGCTGACAATCAGGAAACGCGCGCCCGAATGCTCGGCACGTACCCAGGCCATGGCAGCTCGCTGATCGGTGCTGAGAGGCGCCGTCGCGTCGCTGAACGACGGCGCATCGCGATAGAGCCTGAACCCCGCCAGGAACAGGACCGCCATGCCGGTGACAGCCAAGGCCGTCCGCGGCGCGATATATCTGGTAAGCACTGCCAGCAGGCCGACTGCGCCCGCTGCGCTGAGAACCGCCAGCGGCAAGCTGGCAGCAGTGCCGCCATGCCGGGGGGTCAGGAACAGGGCCAAAAGCAGCAGGCCTGGCCAAAAGAACTGCCGCTTCATCAACAGGAAAAGCGCACCTAGGGGGAGCAGTGGATTGGTCGCCGCCGTCCTCACCAGGAAGACCAGATGCGACTGCAGGAGTTCCGCCTCCCACGAGCCGCTTCCGCTGGCTGCTTCGAACGGAGCGAGCCCGTGCTGCCGCAGCACCGCCGCCACCCAGGGCAATACAACCAGTAACGCGGCCGCCGCCGACAACGCGCCCTTCAAGAAGAACTGAGACGGGCTCTGCGCACGCAGGAGAACTGCCAGCGCGACCGCTCCAGCCGCCAGCAACCCCCATTCGAGGTGAGACAGCATCGCTCCGCCGGCAGCGAGACCCGCCATGATCGCATTGCGGCTGCCGAGGCGCTCATCCGGTCGCTCGGCGGAGGCCAAAATGGCCACCAAAGCCAAGGTGAAGAACAAAGCACCGATGCCGCGGCTGAGGCCGCCGCCCATGACCAACCACTCGAACGAGCGTAGCCGGACGCAGAAGAAGAGCAAGGCGAGGCCCGCGAACAAGCGCGAGGGGCTGGTTCGCACGAGCAGCCAAGCGGTGGCCGCGAGGCAGAATATATTCACGAGGATCGGCAATGTGCGGACCAGCGTGAGCGGCTCCGCGCCGAGCCGTGCCAGCAGGCCGCTGATCCAGAATGACAGCGGCGGGTAGGCGAAGGGAATCGTCTCGCCATTGTAGCTGATCGTGGCGGGGAGGTCCGGAAATGCGCGTGCACTCGCACGAACAAATTCCAGGAACAGGCCGCCATCGTTGAGCGGAAAGTCCTCCGACACGAACAGCCATAGGCGATAGGCCAACGCACCCGCGAGCACGCCGATCAGCAAGATGATGCCGATCCGCCGGGCTCTGTCGGGCGCGGCGTCCGACGCGGCTCGCAATGCCTCGTTCCAGATGCCTGACGATCGACGGGCCGAGCTCGCCGCCATCACGCGACGGCTTTCTGGGGGATCCTCTCCGCCGGCGCGCCCGCATCTCCGTGGAGACGCGCGCTGAGCCGGGCAGCGACGCGTCGGCCTTCGCGGATCGCATAATTGGTGCCCCGATCTTCCGGATAGATCTGGGCCATTGAGGTGATGAGGACGTTTGCTAACGGCGTGTCTTCCGACGGGATAAGACCGGAATAGTGTGGCTCGGCGATCGGCTGCGAGAAGCGGGCGCGCCAGACATGGTGCTCGGTTACCCATTCACGCCGGAAATCGGGGAACATCCGCTGCAGGTGCGGGACCGCGAAGTCGAGCACCTCCTCGTCGCGCATCCGGTAGAGCGGGTCGGTGTCGGGCAGATATTTGGACAGGAAGACGATGTGCCGCCCGCCGTAATTTTCGGGGGGCTCGAAATTGGTGTGCTCGATGACTCCCACGAACGGGAAGGTCGGATCGTTGACGTTGAGCCAGTAGGTTTCGGAAAGGCTCCGATCCATCTCCAGAACGAGGCATATATTGGCTAGGTAGCTGATGCGGCGAAGGCTTTCGACATAATCGATCGGTGCATGCGGATCGAGCAGATCCGCGATCAGCGGCAGGGCCTGCGTCATCAGCACGGTGCCTGCGCGAATGGACCCGCCGGGAGTGTGCACGGCAGTCACCCTGCCGCCCTCTGCGTCGAGGCCGGTGACGGGGCTGTTCACCCTCACCTCCACGCCCAGCTCCTCCAGTCGGCGCTTCAATGCCTCGGCAAGCTCTGAAAAGCCGCCCTTGTAGTAAGCCAGGACTTCGCGACCCTCCTTGTCGCGGCTGCCGCCGCGGAGCGCGAGCTTCTTCCAGAACCAGACGGCACCGACCTTGTCCGCGAAGGGGCCGAACTTGCCCACCAGGAGCGGCTCCCAGACCACACTGAAGACTTCTTTGCCGGCCATCTTGATGAGCCAGTCGCGGGCCGTCATGTGCTCGATCGACCTCCAGTCGCGGATGCTGCGCGCCCGCAGCGCCAGCAGGCCGAGCCGGATCCGGTTGACGAAGCTCAGCGCGCTGAACTTCAGCAGGTCGAGCGGCGTCGAAAGACGAAAGATCGTGTTGGCATAATACATACCCGTCCGCGTCGGCCGGAACACGACCTCATCATATTTGCCAATGTCCTTGATGAGCTCCATCACGTGAACATCGTTGGTGAACCAGTGGTGATAGAAGCGCTCAAGCGTAAATTCCCCGACGGTGAACCCACTTGCCAGGCCGCCGACGCTCGGCTCCTTCTCGAGCACCACCACCTTGTGGCCGGCCTTGGCGAGATCATGGGCGGCCGAGAGGCCCGTAAAGCCGCCGCCGACGATGACGATCGGCTCAGCCGGAGCGATGGAGGAAGGGGCGTTCACTGCACGAATTCCTTGTTGGTGGGGGCGGACGCGGCTGCGCGCCCGCCGGTCATGCCGCTCACCGCCAGGAGGATAAAGCCCGTGATGGTCGTGACCAGCCACAGCAGCGCGTGGACTAGGAGCGCATAGGCCGCAGCTCCTGCGCGATCCGCGCCGAGGGCTCCGATCGCTTGGGCGGTGAAATAGTGGAAGGTGCCGACATATCCGGGCGAACTCGGAATGATGGTCGAAAGCGTGCCAAGGCTGAGCGCCAGCAGAGCGGCCTGCACGGTCGGCGCCACGTCGAGTGCCTGGCCGACTGCATAAAAAATGCCCCCCTCCGCCAGCCAGGCAAGGAAGCTCAGCAGGGTCAGTTGGAACAGCAGCCCTGGTCTCGAAAGTGTTGCCAGCGCCTCGGAAAGTCGCAGGAGAGCCTCACCGGCTTGCCGCAGGCGAGGAAGCCGCGCCTCGACCCAGCGCACGATCGAGCGGATCACATGCGGGGCAGCGATGAACAGCAGAATGGCCGCAGCGATGGCCAAGGCCGCGTAGCGCAGCGCGGAAAGCAACGTCCCATCGATCGCGTCAATCTGCCAGAAGCTGATCGTGGCGAAGAGGATGGTCATCAGGACGAACAGGTCGAGCAAGCGCTCCAGCAAGAGCGTGCCAAGCTGCCCCGAGGGCGCGATGCCGGTGAAGCGTTGAAAGGCGACAACCCGAATGATGTCGCCGGCGCGGAGCGGCAGGACATTATTGAAGGCTATGCCCCCCAGGAAGGGCGGCGCTGCATCGGCAAATCCAATCCTGGCCCCGAGACTCCTCAGCATCGTCGTCCATCGCAGGATCTTGAGTGCGTAAGCGAGCACGAGGAAAGCAGCCGCCGCTCCGAGCCAGCGTGGGTCCGCCCCGAGGAGCACGGCGCCGACGCGCGCAAAGTCCACCGTCGCAAAGGTCACATAGAGGAAGATGGCGCTGATCAGCAGGCCGAGGCCAAGCTTGACCCACTTGCCTCGTCCCCGATCTGTCACGGGCGAGCTCTGCATGGAGGCGGTCAAGTTGGCTACCGTGCCAGAGGTGCGCCGGCCGGACGCTGCACCTGCCCCGGCGCGAGGCTGGTCGGCCGCCGGTCGAATGTAAGCGAAGGGGGATCAGCCGCGTCGAAGCCGAGCTCCTCCATGACGAGGAAGAGCGGACGGCCCTTGGCTTCACTGTAGATGCGGCCGACATACTCTCCCAGAACGCCCAGGAAGATGAACTGCAGACCGCCGATCAGCATCACGGCGATGAAGAGGATCGTCCAGCCGGGCACCCAATTGTCGCTCCAGAGCCGCATAGCCACCGCATACAGGATGCCCAGAAGCGACAAGGCGGAGAAGGAGAGGCCGACCATCGTGACCAGCTTCAGCGGCACGGCCGAAAAGGAGACGATGCCGTCGAGCGCCAGCGTCAGCATCTTGCGCAGGGGATATTTCGATTCGCCGGCAAAGCGCTCGGCGCGAGAATAGGGCAGAGCGACCTGCCGGAACCCGACCCAGCTCGTCATCGCACGCAGCAGGCGATGCCGCTCGGGCATGCGTCGAAGCGCGTCGACGACGGCACGATCCATCAGTCGGAAGTCGCCGGTGTCGAGTGGAATCGGCACCTCGGAAAGTCGGTTGATCAAGCGATAGAAGGCCCGCGCCGTCCAGAGCTTGAACGGGGTCTCTCCGGAGCGCTCCGCGCGCTGGCCATAGACGACATGATAGCCCTCGCGCCACTTGGCCACCATGTCGCCGATGACCTCAGGCGGATCCTGCAGATCCGCGTCGATCAGGACCACCGCCTGCCCCGTCGCATATTCGACGCCGGCGGTGACGGCGATCTGGTGGCCGAAGTTGCGCGCGAGGCGGATCACGCGCGCTTGAGGGCTGGCCGCCTGAATATCGTGGAGAAGTTCCGCGGTGCGGTCGCGGCTGCCGTCGTCCACATAGATGATCTCGAAATCGGGGGTGATTTCGGACAGGGCATCGACCAGTCGTCGATGCGTATGCTCGATCACCTCCTGCTCGTTATAGCAGGGGACGATCACCGACAGGCACAGTTCCAATCGAGTCATTGATATCGTCCCACGCGCCCCACGCTCTCATTAGCCTGAAGGGCAACATCAACCTCCCCCGTTCGCCAGCGGCCAACGTCCCGAACGGGGCAAGGCAAACTATGGGAAAGAGGCAGTTTCTCGGCCAGCGCGGCTGTGGCATGCGGGTGCCGTCCTGTCCAGTCCGGGAAGTTCGAGAGCCGCTCGGATCGATCCCAAACCGCTATGGCGCCCGTGTCGTGCCTCGCCTACGGAGCTGACAGCATCAAGAGTGGCAGTCAGAGGGGGATGATCGTTGAGCGCAACTGTCGCGGCTGAGCAGCCGGCGGAACCTGTGCACTCGCCAGCGCCGGAGAACGCGCGGTCGGTGGGGTATGCGCTCGCCTTCATCTTTTTCGTCTGCGCGCTCGACCACCTGATTTTGTGGATCTTCGTCGGTCTGAGCAGCCCGTGGCTTTACCTGACCGGTGGAGTCCTGGCCGCGCTGATCTGCTTCTGGGCCGCAAAGTCCGTCCGCAGCCCCGGCTTTGGCATCGCTCCCGGGCGCCTCGTCTTAGCCTGCGCCGTTGCGGCGGTCCTGCTGATGCTGGGCGGCGAGGGGCGACTATTCTACGCCAATGTAGATTGGCAGATCCGCGATGCTGTCATGCGCGACATGGCGGAACTGAGTTGGCCCTTTGCCTATACCTCCAGAGGAATGGCCGAGATCCTGCGCGCGCCGCTCGGCATGTATCTCGTGCCTTCGGCATTGCGAAAGCTGGCCGGCTTGCCCGTCGACGTGACGCTGCTTGCGCAGAACATCATTCTCTTCGGCCTGCTGTTCTCCACAGCCTCGGTCCTCTATTCGACGCGGCGTGCTATGGCGATCGCGTTGCTCGTGTTCGCGCTCTTCAGCGGACTCGACATTCTCGGCGTCTCGCTGCTCATGATGCGCGGGGACATCAAAGCGATCCCAGATCACCTCGAAAACTGGTCTGCCCTTCAATATTCATCGCATATCACCCAGATTTTCTGGGTCCCCCAGCATGCGTTTGCCGGGTGGGTTTGCGGCCTCCTCTTTTTGCTTTTTCGGACGGGGCGTATTCGGGTGGGGCCGCTGCTCGCCGCCGTCCCCCTGCTGACCTTATGGTCTCCCCTCTCGACGATAGGTGCCCTGCCCTTTGCAGCCTATGCGGGTATATTGGCGTTGAAGCGGCGCGAGCTGAAGTTCACTGACGTGCTCTTTCCAGCGGCCACGACGCTTCTAAGCGCGCCGGCGCTGCTCTATTTGGCCTCGGGGGGTGACGACGTGGCCCTGGGCCTGTTCCCGCTCGGGGTTCGACAGTATCTCGTCTTCGTCGGCTTGGAAGCCATTATCTTCTTCATCCCGTTGATCGCATTGCGCTCAAAGCTGAGCTTCGGACGCGACACTCTAATCCTCGTAGCGGTGTGCCTGGTCGCAATACCCTTCTTGCGCATCGGCCCCACCATCGACTTCACGATGCGCGCGTCGATGCCGGCGCTGATGATCCTTTCGCTCATGCTCGCCGAAGCGCTCACTGAGCATTGGCAAACCCACTTCGAAGGGGGCGCCAGACGCGTTGGCGTCGGCATCGTAGCCTTGTTGGCAGTAGTAACGCCGGGATTCGAGCTCGCGCGGGCATTACGGCTCCGGCCGACCCCTGTCGTCAATTGCACCCTGACCGAAGCGGCGAAGCAGGTGATCGGCCTGCCCAGAACTACCCTGTCGACCTACTTGGCTCCGGTAACGAGCCTACCCGAGGTCATTCGTCCGCAGGCTTGGCGGACGATAGTCGATCGACCGAACGCCGCCTGCTGGTCGCGCCCATGGAAAACGCGGCGTTGAGCATCTTCGGGCCGGCGGCGGACGCGCGGCCCGGAGACCAGAGGCTGCGAACTAGGCCGTTACCTGTGGACGGGCCGGGGCTAGCAGCTCTTCGGTAAGGCCGAGAAGGGTGTCGGCCATGTAGGCGATACGGGGCTCGTCAATGCCTGGCCAGACGCCGATCCAGAAGCTGTCGTTCATGATCTTGTCGGTGTTGGTCAGCGTCCCATGAATCCGATAGTTCACGTCCTGGAAAGCCGGCTGCTTCGTGAGATTGCCCGCAAACAGCATGCGGGTGCCGACCTTGCGGTCCTCGAGCATGCGAGTCAGCATATTCCGATCGACCCCCGCGCCGTCGCGCACCGTCAGTAGATAACCGAACCAGCTCGGCTCCGTGCCCGGCGTCGCGACCGGCAGGTGGTAGTAGCGATCAAGACCACGGGCACGCAGTGCGTGTTCTATGGCGGCGAAATTCTCCCGGCGGCGCTCGACGAAGCGGTCCAGCTTCTTGAGCTGGCTCACCCCGACCGCGGCCTGCATATCGCTGACCTTCAGATTGTAGCCGACGTGGCTGTAGGTATATTTATGGTCGTAGCCCTTCGGCAGCTGACCCAGGCGCCATCCGAAGCGCTTGTTGCAGGTGTTATCCATCCCGGGCTTGCAATAGCAGTCGCGACCCCAATCCCGGAAAGATTCCGCTATTTTCGCAAGATGTGGGCTGTCTACCAGGACTGCGCCGCCCTCGCCCATGGTAATATGGTGGGCGGGATAGAAGCTCAGCGTCGCAACATCGCCGAAGGTGCCGACATGGCGGCCGCCAACATAGGCACCGAACGCATCGCAGCAATCCTCGATCAGCCACAGCTTATGCTGCTTGCAGAGTGCCGCCACCCGGGCAACATCGAACGGATTGCCGAGCGAATGGGCAATCATCACGGCACGCGTCTTGTCGGTAATCGCCGCCTCGAGCAGGTCCACGTCGACATTGTGGGTGTCGAGGTCGACATCGACGAACACGGGTATGCAGCCATATTGCACGATCGGCGAAACGGTGGTCGGAAAGCCGGCGGCGACGGTAATGACCTCGTCGCCCGGCTTGATCCGCCTGTCGCCCAGCTTCCACGAGGTAAGGCACGCAAAGGCGAGCAGGTTCGCAGCCGAGCCCGACACGGTGAGTTTCGAGTAGCGGCGGCCAAACTTGACGGCGAGCTCCTCCTCGAACTGGTCGGCGTAGCGGCCGGCAGTCAGCCACATGTCCAGCGAAGCATCGATCAGGTGCGCGCAATCGTCCGCGTCCATCACCTTCCCCGAGGGCGGAATATAAGTTTCACCCGGAACAAAGGCCGCTTGCGGGCGTGAATCGAAATATTCACGCGCAAGCTGTATGATCGCGGAACGCTGGCCGTCGGACATCGTATTCTTTCTGTCGATGGGGGTCTTGAGCGGGCGGTTGCACCATTTTGCTTTCAAGCTCAACACCCTGATGGACACAGGCGGAGAATGAGCAGCGAATGCGGCCGATCTCCAACCGATCCGAAGCGTCTGGTTCAGTTAAGGATTGCAAGCCGAAGCCCATCCAGATAGCGGGCACGGCGAACGAGTTTCCAAGGCCCTTTTTTCATGAAAGCTGCCATTGTGTCGGGCGGCCTCGACGTAGAACGGGCCGAAACTGCAGTAACGCGGTTTGCGCCGGATTGCGTCTCCTCGCCTGCCTCGATGAGCCACATTTCCTGCCCCGCCTGGGGCTCGGAAGGCGGATGATCGAGCGTCTTATCCGAACTTTCGAACGCATTCTGATGGCGGGCGTCGGCTGGCTCGAACGCCTCGACCAACCTTGGCTGAACCCGCTGCTGCGCTTGATCCGCGAACGAGGATTTTGGCAATTCGTCCGTTTCCTCGGGGTGGGAAGCCTCAATTTCCTATTCTACTATACTCTCTTCACTGGGCTGCACCTGTTGGGTGTGCCGCCCACCGAATCAGTGGTTGTGGCCACCGCCGTGGCGGTTCTCTTCAACTTCTGCACCACAGGTCACCTGGTGTTCGGGAACGGGCGCTTCCGCCTCCTGCCGAGGTTCATTTCGGTCTACCTCGTCCAGATGCTGCTCAACATCGGCTCGCTCCGAACGCTGATGGCGGCCGGCGTTCCGGTGCTCATTGCCGAAGCTTTGGTGATCGGGGTGCTCGCCGTGCTGACGTTCTTTGCCCTGAAGCGCTTCGTATTCAGCGAACTCGATACCGAGCGGGCACCGGTTCGTCCCGGTTGACGGCGGCGCGATCAGTGGCTTTCGCGGACCCAATCGATCATCTGGCGGAGGCCAGATGTCTTGTCCGTCCTGGGCTGCCAACCGAACAGCTCTTGCGCTTTGGTGAGATCGGCGACGAAAACCTTCTGGTCACTGTGCCGCGGCGGTAGCTGCTTGTATCTCAACTCAATCGCGAGTTCCCGTTCAAGGATATCGAACAACTCGAGAATCGAGAGGCTGTTGGCATAGCCTCCGCCGATATTGAATGGCTCCCCGCTCGTGCGGTCGATATGATCAATAGCCGCGAAATAGCAGTCGACTAGATCGGGCGCGAACAGCACGTCCCGAACCTGCTTTCCGTTGCCGGAGATCGTGAATGGGGTGCGATCCGGCTCGGCGGCCGTCTCCACCGCCTGTTGCACGAACCAGCCGATCCAGCCCTGATCCGCTGTCGCGAACTGGCGCCCCCCAAAGATGGTCGAGTGCCGGAAGACGATCGTCCGGAGGCCGAAGGTAAGCGAATAATCGCGGATATATTGGTCGGCCGAGCCTTTCGAACACCCATAAGGGGTTCGAAAATCCAGCGGCACGCTCTCGGGAAAGCCTCGCGGGAAATCGTCGCACACGTAGCGAGTTGGCGTCTCGGAGTAGCGATAGCTCTCCAGATCGCCGTAAACCTTGTTGGTGGATGAAAACGTGATGATGCTTTCGGGGCTGTGGAGGCGCGTGGCCTCCAATATGTTGATTGTCCCCAGTGCGTTGGTCTCGAAATCAAGGCGAGGATCCGCTACCGACGTTGTCATCGCCACCTGTCCGGCGGTATGGAACACGACATCGGGTCTGATCTCGCGAACGGCCTTTCCGACGCTTTCCTGGGAGCGAATATCCTCTTCGTAGAACTTGAACGCGCCCTGCCCCCGCAGCCATGCTAGGTTCCGATCGGCGCCACGCCGAGCGAGGTTGTCAAACACAGCCACGTCATGGCCGTTACGGAGTCCCTCGCTTGCGAGGTTCGAACCGAGAAAGCCGCAGCCGCCAGTAACTAGGATTTTCATTTCATTCCCACTGCCATACGCAATCGCGCCGAGCGCATAGCGACTGCCCGTGGCACTGCCAATCTAAACAGAGGTGCTCGTGTCTTGTGAACTCTCGATCGTCCTCCCAGCATTCAATGAGGAGGAGAATCTTCGTCTGCTGATCCCGCGCGTTCGTCACGCTTGCGAGGAGCTGACCGGCAGCTTTGAGATCCTCGTAGTCGACACGATGACACCGATGGACGGCACTCCTGAGCTCTGCGAGGAGCAGGGCATACGCTATATCAGTCGCACGGGCGGCAATCTTTATGGTGATGCGGTTCGGACCGGGATTGGTCAGTCCAACGGTCGTTACATTGTCTTCATGGACGCTGACGGCTCGCATCCGCCACACTTCCTGCAGGACCTGTGGCGCGAACGCGAAAATGCCGATGTGATCGTCGCATCCCGTTACGTGAGCGGCGGCTTCACCGAGAACAGCAAGGTGCTGGTGCTGATGAGTTGGTTCGTGAACATCGGCTACAGAGTAGTGCTGGGCTTGAAGTGCAAGGACGTCTCGAACAGCTTCAAGCTCTATCCCGGAGATGCGCTTCGTGCGCTCAAGCTGCGCTGCGACAACTTCGACATCGTCGAGGAGATTCTGGTCCGGCTGGTCCGTGGCAATCCGGGCTTCAGCATCCTGGAAGTGCCCTTCACGTTCAAGAAGCGCATGTTCGGACAGACCAAACGAAACCTGATGACCTTCGTATTCAGCTACAGCGTGACGCTGGTACGGTTAAGGCTCGGACGCTGACATGAGGAAGGTATTGTTTCTCGGCGGAAGCGGCTTCCTGGGCCAGCACCTCCTCCGATCGCTTGCCGGCGACTTCCGGATCTTCGCGGTCGCGCGCTCTCAAGCCGCCGCCCGAAAAATTCAAGAAGCGTCATCGTCGGTTCGGATCGTGTCCGCGGATGAGGCGGCAGAGACCCGGTTTGACCGCATTCTCAACCTGGTTGTCGACTATGGAAGAGGCGGGACGTCGCTGACGGAACTGATGCAGCCCAACCTTCTGTATCCGCTCGCGCTTCTCGAGCAAATCGAGGCCGAGGTGGTAATCAACGTGTCGACCGCGCTTCCGTGCTCCTACTCCAATTACGCGCTGAGCAAGAAACTGCTCGAGCAGTCCCTGAACTATCTGGAACAGCGGACCGGGAGGCGGTTCCTTAACATCCACCTCCACAACATGTACGGTCCCGGAGCCGAGATAACGGAGATCGTCGGCTACGCAGTGTCGAGGATGCTCGCGGGGAAGAGCGTGGAGGTATCCGACTGCCGCAACAGTCGCGACTTCATCTTCGTGGCCGATGTTGTGGAAGCACTTGCGGCGATATCCGCCCATCCCGAATCACTTGCCCGCGGGGTACCGGTGGAGGTTGGCAGTGGCCGTTCGACCTCGTTGCGGGAGCTTATCTCCCGGATCCAAAGCCTGGCTGGATCAGCCGCTGATATCCGGTTTGGAGCAAAGCCGTGCAATCCGTTTGAACCACCTGTTCTGAAGGCTAAAATCGCGCCGCTGCGCGCCTTGGGCTGGACACCGCGATACTCGCTCGACGAGGGATTGCGGGCCACCATGGATGCCCTCGCAGCGCGGCGCCGGCAGTTTGCGGAGCAGGCTTGACGCTCCTTCACAGTTTCGACGATGCCGATGATGGCGACGGACGGCAGCCGCTGGCGCTGCGATTGTTGGTCATCTCATCCTTAGTGGTGGGTCTCCTTCTTCGCCTCTCACAAAACTACACGGAGCCCCTTTGGCTCGATGAGACCTTCACCGGGGCGATCGCGATCGGCCGGAGCTTCCCGCTCTTGGTTGAGGATCTTTTCAATGAGGTGGGGGGACCGGTCTATTACTCGCTGATGTGGGCATGGGAGAAACTTGCCGGACCCAGTAATATCGCACTGCGTATCCCAAGCCTTGCTTTCGCGGCCGCAGCCCCTGTTCTGGTTTTGTGGCGAGGGCATCACGACAAGGCGGTGCGCTGGACGTGGGCGATCCTGCTCGCGCTCTGGTTTCCAAGCGTCTCCTACGCGGCGGAAGCCCGGAGCTACACGCTGCTATTCCTGCTGAGTTGCGGTCAGACCATCCTGTTCATCCGTATGGTCGAGCGGCCGATTATGGGATCAGTGCTGCCTTGGTCGTTGATATCGGGCGTGGCGATCCTAACACATTATCACGCCTTGGTTCTGGTGGCTTTGCAGGGCTTGAGCTTCCTTGCCGTTCATCGGTGCAAGGCCGTTCGGGTCTGGCCAGCCTTTCTCCCATTCGCTCCAGTAGCCGCTTTCATCGGTGCACACCTTCCGCAAAATGTCGGATCCGCGAAGGTTTCTTGGTACAAGCTTCTCGATCCGCGAAGTGCGGTCGGAGGCTTGGTCGATCTGTTGCTTGGGCTCGGATGGTTCGGAGCGCCCCTTTTGGGGATCCTGGCTCTCGCAATTGGCAGTGGCTTGCTCCGCGCCGCGAAGGGAAGCAATCCCTTGCCCTATCGCTGCGTTGACGTGCTGGCGGTCTCCACCAGTGTCGTTGCCGTGCTGATCGTTTTCGTCCTGGGACACATCAAGCCCAGCTTTTCTGCCCGTTACCTGTTCGCCTACATGCCCGGCGTCCTGCTCGGCATGGCACTGACGATCGCCGTGCTCGGCCGACGCTCTCCCCTGTTGCCGGTTCTCCTGCTGGGCTATCTGCTGACCTGCGGAATTGCCCGGCTCGGCGCCGCTCTCATCGAAGAACCATCGGCCTTCCGCAGAGGCTATAGTTGGGAGGAGGCATCGGCATATCTGCAGCAACAGGATGTTGAACGTGTCATCTTCCTGTGGGACAATGTTTCTGTGCTAGGTCACCACAAGCCGCTGCTCGCGAGGGTGGGGAGCTTTTACTTCGATCGGGCCGGTATTCCTATCCAACGAGGCGCGCTGGCGGTCCAAGGATCAGATGAGCAGCTTCGTTCCGCTTTGCTCGCCGCTGCTTCTGCCGGCAGCGCGGCACGGCAGACGGTTGGCACCATCCTGGTCGGGCGACAAATGAAGCTCTCAGCGTCAGATCCGCATTGGCGCTGCATCGAATATGGCGGCCCCGCTTACGACATCGACATTCACGTGACTGCTTGCGCGAGGCCACCCGTCCTATCTTCCTGAAAAAGGTCGCGGATCGGACGGCGAGTTCGTCGGAGAAGCTTAGCCCGCCGCCACTGCGTTTCGATGAGCCCGGATCCCCGTCCAGACGATGTGAGCCATGATGATCGTCATCAGGATTGGATTGAGCAGGACGTTGATCGTGACTTCGTCGCCCCTCGAAAGATATGCCTTGGGAATGAGGACCAGCCCGAACAGGATCGCGTAAAGCCGGTCTTCGCTGCGCGCCGCCGGCGGCGCCGAGACGAACAAGGCAAGCGGCGCGAGCAGGTGGATCAGCTTGTAGTCAAAGGACACTTCCGGAATGATTATTGCCAGGATCGAAAGAAGACACATTTGCTTCCAAAGCACTTCCTCATATCTGAATATATAATAGAGAATTCCGACAAATAGCATCATGGACGCAATGATGTAAGGCGTGCGCACGAGCTCAGCTAAGCGAGCAACATTCATCCCTGTTTCGTGTAGAATGAGCTTTATCACTGCGAAGTAGTTGGAGCTGAACTGGATGGTATTTGCACTGAGGATATATTCCTGCCGGAAATGTTCCAGATTGCTGCTGAGCAGCGCGAATGTGCCAGCGACCCCGCCTGGGAACGTGGCAGACGCTCCAACTGTGAGAAGCAGCGTCGCCACTGCGGTCACAGCCGCGGCGACATATTGCCGCCTCTTCAGCAGGAGAACCCCGAAGACCCCAGGG
Source organism: Allosphingosinicella sp. (assembly GCF_059502505.1). Taxonomy (NCBI): domain Bacteria; kingdom Pseudomonadati; phylum Pseudomonadota; class Alphaproteobacteria; order Sphingomonadales; family Sphingomicrobiaceae; genus Allosphingosinicella; species Allosphingosinicella sp. The sequence continues at coordinate 312,646 of NZ_JCACEU010000014.1, read as the reverse complement.
TAGAATTTCATCGCTATGGCGCAGGCGAGGGGCAACGCCGACCAGCGATAGGCACCGCGCTCGAAGAGAGCGAGGAACCCGAGGACAAAGCAGAAGGTGAGCATCTCCAGGTTCGCTCGCGTGAAACAGAACAGGAAGCCATATGTGCCGAACGCCATGATGATGGTAGCAAGGACCCGCGGGCGTTCGTCTAGAAATCGCAGCTTGCACCAGAAGAAGTAGAACGTGACCACAGCAAAGACGAAGAGAGTGATGCGTAGCGCATTCCAAGGCTCCAATCCGACAAGCGGATACAAAAGGGCATAGGAAAAGGGAAAGTAGACAGCCAGATTGCTTCCGAGCGGCGAACCCGCCTGCACGGGGAGAAAGATATCGACGAAGTCGCTAAAATTGTGCTTCGGTCTGAAGAGGAAGGTATTGAGTGGATAGTTGAACCCCAGCACGCTGCCCAAGATCCAATGATACAGGATGGAGAGTGCCAGCCCGCCTACGAGAAGGACGCAAATCAGCTTTACCTTGGCAACTCTATCCATTCCTGCTTCTTTCCACCCGACGAGTTGAACATTCGACATGCGCTCGGTTGACGAGAGGCCGCAGCGCACCGCTCCACGAAGCCGCTGCCTTAGGCGATGAGCGCGGCCTGGGCAGCGTCCGCATGAAGCAGATTTCATGGCACCCTTCCATGCCGCTAAGGCGAGTAGGTCAAGCAATATCACCGCGAGAGCGGCAAGCCCCGCCCATCCCGCCGTCTGGTGTTGCGCAAGTCGTGACGCTACGCAGTTTCGGCTTCAAAGTCGGGCGGGAGCGTGCCATGCGCACCGTCATGTCGAAGAAGCTGATTTCTGTTGTAACCCCTTGCTATAACGAGGTGGAGAATGTCCGCGAGCTGGCGAGCCGGATCCGGGCGGTGTTCGATGGTCTGCGCGACTATGATTATGAGCATATCCTGATCGACAACGCCTCGACCGACGGCACCCAAGATCTGCTTCGGACAATGGCGGCTGAGGACCCGAAGATTAAGGTGATCCTCAACACCCGTAATTTCGGCCACATCCGCTCGCCCTATTACGGCCTTCTGCAGGGCGTGGGCGATGCGGTGATCAGCATGGCCTCCGACCTGCAGGACCCGCCGGAGATGATCCCTGACTTCGTGCGCAAGTGGGAAGACGGCCATAAGGTCGTGATGGGCGTCAAGACGAAGTCCCACGAATCCGCTGCCATGTTCGCCGTCCGTAGACTTTATTATGGGCTGAGCGGCAGCCTTTCCGACATCAAGCTGGTCACCAATTTCACCGGGTTCGGCTTGTACGATCAGGCCGTGATTGCGCAGCTGCGCCGCGTCGACGACCCTTACCCCTATTTCCGCGGGTTAATCGCCGACCTCGGCTACGAGGCGGCGGTGATCGAGTTCACCCAGCCGCGGCGCAAGCGCGGGATCACGAAGAACAACTTCCTGACCCTTTACGACATGGCCATGCTTGGCATCACCAACCATTCGAAAGTGCCGCTTCGCCTCGCGACCATGATCGGCTTCCTCCTCTCCGCGGTCAGTCTCCTGATCGCGATCGCGTACACGTTCGCCAAGCTGTTCTACTGGAGCCAGTTCGCGATGGGCACCGCCCCCATCCTGATTGGCTTCTTCTTCTTCATGTCGGTGCAGCTCTTCTTCATCGGCATGATCGGCGAATATGTGGGCGCAATCCATACGCAGGTGCAAAGGCGCCCGCATGTAATCGAGAGCGAGCGGCTGAACTTCGACCGACCGGCGCTAGTCGGCGCGGCCGACGAGGCACGACAGGTGTTCCCGCAGACAAGGAATGAACGCTTCTGATCACCGGCGGGCAAGCTGCGTTTCGATCATCCGCTCGCTGCTCCCGCACGCATCCGATCAAGCCGGCGATGGTTCGAGCGCGGCGACGCTCGCTCCTCCGGAAGATGACGGCCGGAGCGATCGGTTCTAAGCAGAAACCAGTGTGAGTCCGGGAATGCCCTGGATTCGTGAATGACTTGCCATTCGCCTCGGCTGACACGCTCGCCGATATAAGCTTCCAGCTTGCGATAGGGCAGCGGCTGACCTCGATGGAAGAGCGTCTCGTGAAAACGAAGCGCGCCCTCAAGTTTTTGATACAGCACGTAATCGGGCGGAGACCGCCGCAGGTCGGCCAGCAGGCGCGTGATCTTGGGAGCCGTTGAAAGATCGTACCATGTCTGGAGATAGCCCCGCCAAGCCGGAACGCCGCAATAGTAATTGGCGAAGGAGAATGGCGTCGACCACATGGTTTTGCTGGTGTCGAGCTTGGCACAGACAGGATCGATGAAGCTTGCCAGCTCCGACGTGATGAAGTGCGTGCCAAGCCGATCGTCCTGGCGAATGCTGACGTTAGGCGCTGGTGCGCTCACGCGATAGCTCCACCAGGACCACGGATTGTTGAAGCGCGCCTTCACTGCATATGCGGCGAGCAGGAGACAAAGCGCCGCGAAGGCGAAGCGCGCTCCTGTTTTGAAGGGCGGAGATAATGAGCTGAGCGCCACAAGCGGAACGAGGAGGAGTGTCACCGCGAGCGGGAATTCCAAGCCTCCAAATCCCCCCCCCGAACTGAGGCTGCCGAAGATGAACAGGAATATAGGATACAGGCCTAGAGCCCAGATCCCGGATTGCGGATCGGCACGCTGAACTTTGCGGGTGGCGGTATGCAGCGCCCTTCCCAGGACCAGAGCGATCATGCCGAGCAGAACCCAAGGAGTAAGTGAGTAGAATATGTCGGACTGGTAACCCCATCGCAGGACAAAGATCAGGTAGAGGCCGGTTATCGCAACCAGGGCATTGGAGACCCGCGGCTCAGATCGCTTGCGCCAAGCCAAGGCAAGTCCCGCAACGGCCGGCAGAAGCAGCAAAGGAAGCGGTGCAAGGGTCGGCGTGGCGACATAGGCGGCCGAGTTCATCAGGAGCCTGAAGGGATAGCGCCAGATTCCTTCTCCTCCCTTGGCGGTCGAAGCCTCCAGCAAGGTGCTGTTTACCCAGGCGGTCGGCGTTTCTCCGAGCACGAGAAGCGCGACGGCGATGATCGAGGCCGAAAGCAACAGGGCCCCCGTCCCGACCAGCATGAGTTCACGCGAGAACCGCTGTTTGAGAACAACGATCAGGCCCACCGAGGCGGCGATTGCCAAGGCGTCATTGATCCGCGTGAGGAAGATCAACGTCGCAAGCGTCACCTGCAACAGAACATAGCGCCGAAGCGGTTCGGCTCCGGAAATGTATCGTGCTGACAGGAAAACCGACGTCAGCACCCATACGTGCGTCACGGCATGATAATCGTCGAACCTGAAAAAGACGGGGTGGATCGCCGTAAAGAAGACCGCAAGCTGGAGCAGTCCGGATTCCATCGGATGAAGCCGCGCTAGGCGGGATGTTCGGTAAGTCAGATACACATAGCAGAGGAGCACAAGGCCCGGGAGAATGCGCTGGCCCAATATGGTGTTCGGAGCAATGCCCAACGACCACATCGACAGGATGAAATAGAGCGGCTGCTGATTGACACCTAGGTCAGAGTAAAGCCTGCTGCCCTGGCGCATCAGCTCGGCATGCAAGGTCCAATATCCGTCCGCTGGCGACACAACATAGACAAGCAGAAAGACACCGAAAAGAAAGCAGAATCCGGAGACGAAAAGGCTGAAAAGGCGCTGAGCGTAAGCGCGTTCCGCCAATAGGGCGAGCACATGAGTCATGGGTATGCCCCCGGGGCGCGCTTTGCCGGCACTATATTTTCAGAAAGCGAAGAGGGGCGATCGACGGGCCGGAGCCAGACGCGCGCCTCTGGCGTGGGACGCCCTGTTGGTTGCAGGTGCCAAGCAGCATCATTCATCGCCACCTCTGAAGACGAAGTGGCGCATGGCCAGATAGGTGAAGACCGCCAGTGGCGGCAGCGTGACCGCGCCCGCGAGCAGCGGGCCGAGGCCGACCCGCTCCAGCGCCGTGATCGCAGCGATGTTAAGCCCCATCTGCACCACGTAGACCCCGGCAAAACGCGGCAGCAGGCGAGCGGCTCGGTTGCGGAAGACGATCGTTCCGGTCGCCACGAAATTGAAGAGCACGCCCAGGATTGTGCTGAGCACGACTGCCCCGGGTGTAGGAACGTCGAGCAGGATCAGGGCAGCGTAAAGCGCATATCCAACCAGGGTGTTGATGCCGCCTACCGCAAGGAAGAGCACGAAGCGCCAAAGTCCTTGAGGGTACGACCGAGCCCCTTCCGGCGGGGTCTCCACGCTGGTTGCCCTCAACTTCAACATGTTACATCTCGCTCCACCCATTCGGTCAGGGCAGCCACATCAGGCGGTTGTCCCGCTTCGTCAACAGTCGCGGGCACCCTTTGCATTGGCCGGTCCCGCGGGGTTATGGGTTGACGGAATTGGGCGTCTCCGCCAAGCGCCACCTCATTCAGCCAGTTAGACAGAAGGTAAGGCCGTGAACTCGACTGAACGCAAGATGCTGGAACTCTTGAAGAAAGGGCGCGACCAGCATGGCGTGGTGGCGGTCAAGGCTGAGTTCGAGGCTGAGGGCACGCGACCGGACGAATTCCACCGCCTGCTTGAGCTCGCGCAGCGCGCGGACCTTAAGGTCGCGCTGAAGATCGGCGGTTGCGAAGCGGTCTCCGACCTGTTCTCCACCAAGGTTTATGGCGTCGACTATGTGATCGCGCCGATGGTCGAGACGCCTTATGCGCTCACCAAGTTCATCGACGCCAAGAACAAGACACACGGCGCGCACGAGGAGCGGACGAACTTCCTGTTCAATCTGGAGACGCAGACCGCGCTGGAAAACCTGGACGCCATGCTTCCGTTGGCGCGCGAGAACCGCGTCGGCATCGTCTTCGGCCGCGTCGATTTCACGCTTTCGCGCGGCCTGCCGCGAGGTGCGATCAATGATCCCTCAATCACCGAGGCGGTCCTCAAGGTGGCGCATGCCTGCCGCGAGGCCGATCTTGAACTGGTGGTCGGCGGCTCCGTGTCGACGGACGCGATTGAGGCGCTGCGCCAGATCCAGGCGGTCCGCCTCGACCGCTGCGAGACTCGCAAGGTTATCTTCGACGGCGCTGCCGTGGTGGGCGACGGAATCGTCGCGGGCATCGCGAATGCCGTGGAGTTTGAGCTGCTGTGGCTCAAGAACAAACGGGACTATTACCACCGCATCGCTGAGGAAGATGTGGCGCGCATCGAAATGATGGAAGCGCGGATGCGGAAGGCTCCGGCCACGGCCGGCTGACCTATTGCCGGATGGCGAATTGGCGTCTGCTCGTCTTCGGAGCGTCGGGTGCGATCGGGCGCGCAGTTGCGCGACGAGCCCTTGGTCGCGGCTGGTCGGTGACCGGCGTCTCACGTGGCGCTCCGCCGGACGATGCTGCGGCTGAGATGCGCTGGCTGAGCTATGATCCGCTGACGAGCGCCGGCTCTTTCCCGGACGACGAGCCTTATGACGGCGTGTGCTGGGCGCAAGGCGCCAATATGGCCGACTCCCTCGATGGGTTCGACGCTCAGCGCCACATGGAACTCTACGCCGCCAACTGCCTCTCGGTAATGATCGCGGCCTCCGCGCTGCTGCGATCCAATCTGCTGAGCGCCAACGGCGCACGGCTCGCGATCGTCAGCTCGATCTGGCAGGAGCAGGCACGGAGCAACAAGCTGTCCTACACCGTATCCAAAGCGGCCATTGGCGGACTGGTGCGGTCAGCGTGCGTGGACCTCGGCACGAGGGGCCATCTCGTCAATGGCGTGCTGCCGGGTGTGCTCGATACTCCGATGACCGCCGCGAACCTCTCTGCCGAGCAGATCGCCGCAGTGGCCGGCATGACGCCGCTTGGCCGGCTGCCCGATCTTGATACCCTGGCTGATCTGATTTGCTTTCTCTGCTCCTCGGACAATAACAGTATCAACGGCCAGTCCATCGCTGTCGATCTTGGAATGAGCAATGTTCGCCTCCTTTGACATCGTCAGCACGACGGGCAGCTATGGCGTCGAGATCGAGCCCGGACTGCTCGCTCGCACCCTCGCCGCGCCCGGCGAGCGGCTGTTCATCGTCGACGAGTTCCTGAGCGAGCGGCTTCGTGCTGTCGGCATCGATCCGATCACGATCGTGGCGGACGAGCATGCCAAGTCGCTCGACCGGATGACCGAAGTCATCGTCGCGCTCCGGGACCGCCGCGCAACCCGCAATTCCGAGCTGGTCGCGATCGGCGGCGGGGTCGTCCAGGACGTCGCCGCTTTCGCCGCGTCCATCTATATGCGCGGTGTCGGCTGGACCTACGTCCCGACGACTTTGCTGAGCATGACCGACAGCTGCATCGGCGGCAAGTCGTCGATCAATGTGGGAAAATACAAAAATATCGTAGGCACTTTTCATCCACCTGCCGCCGTCCTGATAGATCCGGCGCTGACCCATACGCTTTCGGTCGAACAGAGGGCCGCCGGTCTCGTCGAGGCCGCAAAGATCTGCCAGTGCAGAGGATCAAAGGTCTTCGGGCGCTATTTGGCACTGAAGCCGGAAGTGGGGGCCGACGAAGGAACGCTGGCGGCGATCATCGACGAAAGCCTGCGCGCCAAGAAGTGGTTCATCGAGACGGATGAATTCGACCGGGCCGAGCGGCTGCTCCTCAACTTCGGTCATACTTTCGGACACGCGCTCGAGGCGGCAAGCAGTTTCGCGGTGAGTCATGGAATCGCAGTGGGGCTCGGCATGCTGGCTGCACTGGAACTCGGCCGGGTGATCGGTCTCACCGACCCGCGCGTGCCGGAGATCGTCCGCTTCCGCGCGCATATCGAAGGCCTCGTCAATGTCGTCGAGAATCTACCGGCTGTGCTGGCCGGCCTCTCCACTCCGGCGCTGCTGGAGGCATTCGGGTCGGACAAAAAACATAGCCGTGATCGGTTCGCCCTTATTCTAATGAACTCGGATGCGGAGGTGGAGCGTCATTTCCTCACGCGCGATGCGGCCTCTGCCGATCTCATCGGATCGGCATATGATGCGATGTTGCGCCGGATCATCCATGGACCGGACGGATCGGAGAAGCCCATAGATTTCCAAGGGCGCGACGAGTGGCGCCGTCGCTCGTGACAAGTTCCTGTTCAAACAAGATCGAGTATCGTCGATGACAGATTGGAAGGGACGAAAGGTCTTCGTCACCGGCCATACAGGTTTCAAGGGAAGCTGGCTGTGCCTGCTTCTGAAGGAGTTGGGCGCTGAGGTCAGCGGGTATGCGCTGCCGCCGCCCACGGACCCAAGCCTGTTTTCAGCGGCCGACATCGCGGGTCTGACGCAGGGCGTGTTCGCTGACATCCGCGATTATGACGCTGTTCTGGCGAGCATGCGGGCGGCCGACCCGGAGGTGGTCTTTCACCTCGCTGCGCAGCCGCTGGTTCGCTATTCCTATGAGCAGCCGATCGAGACCTACGCGACGAACGTGATGGGAACCGTCCACGTGCTCGAGGCGGTCCGAGCGTTGGGAACGGTGAAGGCGGTCGTCGCCGTGACGAGCGACAAATGCTACGAGAACAGGGAGTGGGTCTATCCCTATCGTGAGACGGACCCGATGGGCGGCCACGATCCCTATAGCAGCAGCAAGGGCTGCTCCGAGCTCGTAATCGCCGCTTATCGAGCTTCCTATTTTCCACCGTCGAAGCTCAAACAACACCAGACTGCGGTGGCGTCGGTGCGTGCCGGAAATGTGATCGGTGGAGGCGACTGGGCGCTTGACCGCCTGATCCCTGACCTCGTCCGCGCCTTCGAGGCTGGTGAGGCGCCGGTGATCCGCTCCCCTGGGTCGGTGCGGCCGTGGCAGCACGTTCTCGAAGCCTTGGTCGGTTATGTTCAAATCGCCGAGCACCTGCTCGCCGGCGAGGCTCGATTCGCAGATGCCTGGAATTTCGGTCCGGCCGATGAGGATGCGCAACCCGTGGCCTGGATCGTCAACCGTATGGCCGATGCCTGGGGCGTTGCGAGCGGCTGGCGCGACTGGCAGGGCGACATCCCGCACGAAGCGGGCCTGCTGAAGCTCGATTGCTCCAAGGCCAAGGCTGAGCTTGGCTGGCGACCGACGTTGACCCTGGACGAGGCTATCCGCTTCATCGTTGAATGGCACAAGGCCGTGGCAAGAGGTGATAGTCCGCGGGAAGTCAGTTTGAGCCAGATTCGAAATTTTCTTGCCCGCCGTGACGAAACGGTGCGCTGCATGGCTAGCGGACGGACGGATGTAGCCGATGAAGTATAGCGACCAGATCGGTGCCTGGCTCAAGGCCGCCGGCTACACCCACTATTTCTACGTCGGCGGAGGCAATATCATGCATCTGACCGAGAGCCTCGATCGCTACCTCAAGGGTGTTCCGGTCGTGCACGAAGTCGCTGCGGGCATCGGGGCCGAATATTTCAATGAGATCGCCGCGCCCGCCAAGGCGCTTGCCCTCGTGACGGCCGGCCCTGGCCTCACCAACATTGTCACGGCCCTTGCTGGCGCTTTCCTGGAAAGCCGCGAATTGCTCGTGATCGGCGGCCAGGTGAAGACCGCGGACCTGTCCCATGGGCGCCTTCGTGCCCGTGGAATCCAGGAAATAAGCGGCGTCGAGCTCGTTCAGTCCACGACCAAGCTCGCCTACCGGTTCCTCGAGCCGATCTCGGGCGAGGCTTTCCACGAGAAAATCGCGATGAGCTGGACTCCACGCAAGGGCCCCGTCTTTCTCGAGATGCCGCTCGATATCCAGGCTGCGCAAGTTGAAGAGACTTCTCTGCCGCCGCTCGCCTCGGCGTCGTTACCGCAGGCGACGGATGCGGAGATCGCCAACGTGGCGGATCTCTACGCTCAGGCGGAGCGGCCTATCCTGCTCATAGGCGGAGGTGTCGATTACCGCACGGCTCGCGACCTTCACGGGCGCTTTGCGGAGCTCTCAGTTCCTGTGGTCACCACGTGGAACGGTACGGATCGGTTCGACGCCGGCGATCCGTTCTATTTTGGTCGGCCGAACACGTGGGGGCAGCGCAGCGCGAACATCATCATCCAGCGGGCCGACTTGATCGTTGCCGTCGGCACACGACTTGGCCTGCAGCAGACCGGCTTCAACTGGCAGGAATTCGGCCGCGACGCCACCATCGTGCATGTCGACATCGACAAAACCGAGCTTGAAAAAGGCCATCCGCGGACCGATCAGCGCCTCGCCGTGGATGCCAACCATTTTCTGCGAGCGCTGCTTTCTGGGGAGCTGGAGGCGAAGCCTGCCTGGATGGCCGAGGCGCGCCGCATCCGGGATGCGATCCCGCGCGTGGAGCCCATCAACAACACCGGGGAGGGCTATCTCTCGCCTTACGACCTAATGGTGCGACTGGACGAATTCACGACCTCCGACGACATTGTCATCCCCTGCAGCAGCGGCAGCGCCTTCACCTTGGCTATGCAAGTGTACATGCAGAAGCTCGGGCAGCGGGTGATTACCAACAAGGGCTTGGCCTCAATGGGTTACGGGCTCTCTGGAGCAATAGGCGCCGCGATTGCCGGCAATGGTAAGCGAACAATCCTCTTCGAAGGCGATGGCGGCTTCGCCCAGAATATGCAGGAGCTTGGCACGGTTTCCGTTAACGATCTGAATCTCAAGATTTTTATCTTTCACGATCAAGGCCACGCGTCGATCCGCATGACTCAGCGCAACTACTTCAACGGTAAATATCTCGGCTGCGATCGCCCCTCCGGGCTTGGTCTGCCGGATTGGACGCGTCTGTTCGCCGCCTGGGATGTTCCGGTGATGACGCTCCCGCTCGATTTCGAGAAGGACGCCGAGTTCAGGCAGCGGATGGATGGAGCCGGGCCGCAGGCTTTCATCGTGCAGATCGACCCGGAACAGACCTATTTCCCCAAGATCAGCAGCCGTGTCACCGCCAATGGGTCGATGGAATCAAACCCGATTGACCGAATGACGCCGGAAATCGACTATCTCAACGAGCTTTCCGACGCCTAACTGATGTCGCGCGGCCGCTCTCTCCTTCTAATTGGCGGCTCAGGCTTTTTCGGCAAATCTTTTCTCGACGCTTATCGGCGAGGTTTGCTGAAACCATGGGGCATCGACCGGATCAAGGCGGTCGCCCGAAGCGCCTCGACGCTCGCTCATGACTATCCTGAGCTAATCGGGCCCGGTGTCGAGCTAGTCGACGCGAATGCCGGGCTCATCCGGCGCCTCCCCGAGGCGGATTATGTCGTGCACGCGGCCAGCACGACGGATGCGCGCCGTTACGCCGAAGATCCCCAAAGCGAGCGGGCCAACATCCTCGCTTCGGTCGACAATTATGTTCAGATTGCCACGCAGGACCATCGGTCCAGCCGTATCGTTTACGCGAGCAGTGGTGCCGTATACGGACAGCAGCCGCCGAACCTGCTTGAGCTGGCAGAGGATTTCATGCCCGGAGAAGCAGGCGAGCTGGCCAGTTACAAACGCGACTATGCCGAGGCCAAGCGCCTTGCCGAACAGCGAATCGCGAGTCTCGGCCATGTCGGCATCAGGACGGCCGTCGCCCGATGTTTCGCCTTTATCGGCGTCTATCTCCCGCGTGATCAGCATTTCGCGATCGGCAATTTTCTGGCCGATGGCCTTGCGGCCCGACCTGTGCGTGTCAACGCGCGCAAGGCGGTCTATCGCAGCTACATGCACGCAGACGATCTCGTGCGCTGGCTGATGATGATTGCCGACGCGAGTTCCGTCGACTGTCCCATTTACAATGTTGGTTCGGACGAAGCGGTGACGATGGGCGAGATCGCTCGCGTCGTGGCCGACCGCTTCGGTGTCGCCGCGGAGGTTCCACCTGTCAGCGAGAGCGACGTGGATCGCTACATCCCCTCGATCCGACGGGCCCGTGCTGAGCTAGGTCTCGAATTATCCTTTAACCTCGAGTCGTCCGTAGATGACGTCGCGGCGCGCCTGGAGGCGGCGCGACACTGATCATTTCCAGGTACGCCACGGCGCCTTCTTGCTCGCCCACATCTCTTCGAGCAACTGGCGGTCGCGCAGCGTGTCCATCGCCTGCCAGAAGCCGTCGTGGAAGAATGCGCGCAACTCTCCCTCCTGGGCGAGCGTGGTCAAGGGCTCGCTCTCCCAGATAGTCTCGTCACCAGCTATGTAGCTGTCTATGTTGCGGGACAGGACGAAAAAGCCGCCATTAACCCAACCGCTCTCGTCCTTCGGCTTTTCCATGAAGCCGGTCACCGAGTTCCCGCCTTCAAATGTCAGCTGGCCGAAACGCCCGGGGAGACGCACCGCTGTCACGGTGGCGAGACGCCCGTGCGCGCGGTGGAATTCGATCGATCCCGAAATGTCTACGTCACCAAGGCCGTCGCCGTACGTGAGGCAGAACTCCTCATCGTCGCCGATGTAGCGCAGCGCCCGTTTCAGGCGACCGCCGGTCATTGTCTCGTCACCGGTGTCGATCAGGCTGATCCGCCAGTTTTCGGCGAGGTTGCGATGAACCTCGATCGTGCCCTTCTGAAGGTCCACCGTCACATCCGACATGTGAAGCCCGTAATTCGCGAAATACTCCTTGATCATGTACCCCTTGTAACCGAGGCACACGACAAAATCGGTGATCCCATGCTGGGCATAGCCCTTCATGATGTGCCAGATGATCGGGCGGCCGCCGATCTCAACCATCGGTTTCGGGCGAACGCCGGTCTCCTCGGCCAGCCTCGTTCCCAATCCCCCGGCAAGTATCACCGCCTTCATCAACATACCCTTTTTCGACACGGAAAGCGCCCCTTGGACGAAGGGAGGCCTAGCAGCGCCTGACTGGGCAAACAACCTTGGAGCGTCGCGCCGGCCAAGGCGCCGCTGCGCCTGCATCGGGCATGATTGCCTTTACGTGCCACCTCCAGTAGCGCCGAGCCATGTCCTATCATCCTGTGCGGCACCGTGAAGGGCGTTGAAACCGGGCTTTCCGGTCTTCGCATCCTTGAGCCGACTGTTTTCGCCGACGAGCGCGGCTTCTTCATGGAAAGCTTCAACCGCGCGCGCTTTGCCGACCTGGTCGGTCGAGACATGGATTTCGTGCAGGACAATCACAGCCGCTCATCCAGAGGCGTGCTGCGCGGCCTCCATTATCAACTCGAACCCCATGCTCAGGGCAAGCTGATCCGGGCACTCCGAGGAGAAATCTTCGACGTCGCGGTCGATATCCGCCCCGGCTCAGCAACCTTCGGCCAGTGGCGTGGCGTCCTCCTTTCTGAGGAGAATAAGCGGCAACTCTGGATCCCGGAGGGCTTCGCTCACGGCTTCCTCGTCGTAAGTGACGTGGCGGACGTGCTCTACAAGGCGTCCTCGTTTTACGCGCCAGCCGCAGAGCGCTCGATCCGGTGGGACGATCCTGCGATCGGGATCGACTGGCCGATGGCAGGTGGAATAACTCTGTCGGCGAAGGACGAGGCGGCCTCGCTCCTCGCCGACGCCGAGCTGCCGGGAGCATCATGACCGAGGAGGCATCCTCCTACCGTCAGATATTGCGGGCGACATCGATTATCGGAGGAGCGACGATCGGCTCGATCCTGATCGGACTCGTCAGGACGAAGATTTTCAGCCTAGTGATTGGGCCCGCAGGGATCGGCCTGATGGGCGTGCTCAATTCGATCATGATGACGGGTGCGGTGCTTGCGGGTGCGGGCCTCGGCACCAGCGGCGTCCGGGAAGTCGCGGCCGCCGACGCCAAGGACGATTCGGCAGCCGCCGTGCGGGTTCGTGTGGCTTTGTGGTCTTTGACGTGGATGCTGGCACTTGCTGGCGCGTTGACGCTCTGGGTCCTTCGGGAGCCTTTGGCTCGGTTCGCCGCCGTTGGCACCGAGCATGCTGGACTCGTTGGCTGGCTGAGCATCGGGCTGTTGCTTTCGGTGGTGGCCGCATCCCAGTCTGCGGTGCTCCAGGGCTATCGTCGGATCGCCGATATAGGCCGGATAAAGCTATATGGCGCGATCATCGCTGCCGTTCTTGGGATCGTTGCTATCGCCGTCGATGCTTACGCCGGCATTGCGCTTGCGCTGATTGCCATCCCGCTCGGCTCGGTGTTGGTGGCTCTCTGGTGCGGTCGCCGTCTCCCGGCGCTCGGGTCCAGTAAAGTCACGGCTCGACAGGTGAAGGCCGAATGGACGCCCCTCCTGACGCTTGGTCTGGGCGTGATGGCATGGACGCTCATCAGCCAGGTGACCCAGCTCGGCGTACGGGCGATTATCGTGGACGAAACCAGCCTCGACGAGGCAGGCCTCTTCCAAGCCGCATGGATGACGTCCACAAATTATATCGGCCTTGTGCTTGGAGCGATGTCGGCCGACTATTTGCCGAGACTGAGCGCCCTCGACCGCTCGCCCGAGACCCAGAAGCTCGTCGACCATCAGCTTCATGTCGCCCTCCTGCTCAGCCTTCCGCTGATCGCCGTCCTAATCGCCGCGGCACCGCTGGCCCTGACGGTCCTCTACAGCTCTGCATTCACCGAAGCCGCCTCGCTCCTCCGTTGGCAACTGGCGGGCGATTTCCTGAAGATCGCCGGATGGGCCGTTGGGTTCGTGCTGCTCGCACGCAAGGACATGGTCGTCTTCTTGCTCGCGGAGGCAGCGCTGAGCCTCGTCTATATCTGCGGCGTCGGTCTGCTGTTGCCGCGGATCGGGCTTCAGGGGGCCGGTGTCGCCTATTTCGGGGCATATCTCCTATACCTCGGCTGGATCTCGATCCTGTCCCTGCGCCGGCACCGGATCGTCATATCTCGCGGTAACTGGAGCATCATCGCAGTGGCGCTGCCAGCCCTGCTCGTGTTGATCGGCGCCTCGTATATCTCAGAGGCTATTGTCCTCGTCACCGGCGCCGCTATCGCAGCGGCATTTACCTTCACGGCGCTCCGGCAGTTAGGGAGCTCGGCCGGCATCTCAAGTCGTATTTTGGCGTCACGGGGGTATGGATCAGGCAACGACCTGCCGAGTGAGTAAGCCGCCCGCCACATATCGCTCTGCGCCGCAGCCGGAGGTTGCCGTGCAGCTGGATCCTACTTCTCGCGACCGACGGCCTTCCGAATAAGGGGAGTCCGGATCAGCAACTGGTGCAGAAAATGCTTCAGCTTGCCCTTTCCGAACTCTTCCTCCGGACGCTCGCGATAATTCGTCATGGTCGAGGTGCCGAAACGGGTCTCTGATGCAGGGCGCTCGGCGGAGTAATAGTAGAGCGCCACGGAATTTCGGCGCACCTCGGCCGGGCAGGTCAGCGGATCGGGATGTCCATGATAGGATTCATCGGTCGTGGAGAAGATCACCATTCGGTTGAAGACAGGCGCAATTCTTGCGCCGCAGGATGATACCTTTTCGTCCCAAAGCTCAAGGTGCCCGTTCCAATCATCCTGCCAATTCTCGTTCAGGTAGACGAGGATGTTGATGCGGCGATGAAGCTTCAGTGACCGGTGCCAGTTAAAGTCGGTATGGACCTTGAGGAACCCGCCCGGGCCGATCTGGTGAATCCCGCCCCCCTCGAGATGAGGATCGGGGATGAGGCTGTCGATACCCGTCACCGCTTCCAGGAAGCGCAGAAACGGCGCCGCATTGAGTTCGTCGATAAACCGCCGGCTCGTCGGTCCCAGCGCACTGATGTTCGAGATACGGTGCTTCTGGAAGGAGCCGTAGAAGCTCTTCTCAATGGTTTCGTCGGACGTGTGAATTTCAGCGGCAACGGAGCGCAAGAGAGACTCGGGAAAAATCCCGTCCAACACGATATGCGGGTATGGTTGGGCTGACCTGTAGGCCTTGGCGAGCGCCTCGAGGTCCAGCGACAGCAACTCACGTGCGTCGATCGTCTCGATCGACGGGATTTGAGTCTTGGAAAGCTGGTTCTGAACGATCATGCTGCTGCCTTGCTCGCCTCTGCCGAACATTTGCTCTTTTGGAGCAAGCCGCTGAGGCTCATTGAAAAAGCTGGCTTCGCCTACCGCCTGGATCGACTCTCAGCAAGAGCGGCGGCGCGGCTTGCTACCTTCTAGTGCAGGCCGTAGCGCAAAGCGCGTGCCCGAAAAACCAGTGGTCATCATTGTCGACGCCGCGATCAGCTTCACCGGGGCGATCAAGGCCGCGTGTCGCGAGGCTGCGATCCTCAACGATGTGGCCACGTTCATCCTCGTGCTTCCGATCGATAGCGGGATCAAGGACGATGAAGTTCCCGAATTCGACCGTATAATCAGGCTCCCGCTCGCTCAGCTTCGACGGTCGGCTCGCTCCCTCCTCGGCTACGCTCCCGGCCTGCTACGCGCTGGCCTTCAACTCCGGCGCTTGGCCCGCGAGACGAGGTGCGAGCGCCTTCAGATCAATGACTTCTTCATCCTTGAAGGAGCAGTCGCGCGGCTACTCGGCTATCGAGGCACCATCCTAACCTGGATACGCATAGATCCCCGCCGCTTCGGAACGCTTGGACGAACCTGGCTTGCCATAGCTCGCCGAACGTCTCAGCACCTGATCGCCGTTTCGGAGTTCATTGCCCGGCGCGTAGCCGCAGATGATGTGAGGATCGTCTACGATCCGTTCCCCTCCCTCGGCTGCGGAGACGTGGACGGCGATTCCTATCGACTGATCTTCGTCGGCAACTATATCGACGGAAAGGGGCAGGACCACGCCATCCAAGCCTTTTCGCTCATCGCTGCCCGACATTCTCATGCCGAGCTCCACTTCTATGGAGGCGACATGGGGCTCGCAAAAAATCAATTCTATCGAAACCGCCTCCAGGATATGGCATCGACAGCCGACGGGGGGGATAGGATCTATTTTCACGGCTTCGTTCAGGATGTCAGGGAGGCGTTTCACGGTGCGCGAGCACTGCTGAATTTCTCGTCATCGGAGTCCTTCTCGCTGACATGCCAAGAAGCAAGCGCATACGGGCTCCCAGTAGTCGCGACGCGCTGCGGCGGCCCGGAGGAGATAATCGAGGATGGGCGAACGGGCTTCTTGGTGCCGGTTGGTGACATCCAAGCAATGGCCGATCGCATGGACACCATTCTTGCGGACTCGGACCTTGCCCGACGGATGGGCCGATCAGGCGCTGCCCTAGTGCGGACCCGTTTTGCCGTGGAGCCGTTCAGAGATGAATTAAAGAAGCTTCTGAGACTCTAAACATCCCGCCGCTCAAGCGAGCGAAGCAAGTCAAGAAGCCGGGGTGCGTGAACCTTGAGCGAGTATTCATTCTCCACGCGGCGTCTGCCTGCCGCACCCATGCTTCGACGTAGCGCCGCATCCTTCAACAGGCGTTCCAAACCCTTCTTCCACTCTGACAAGTCCGATGCGACGAGACCGGTGGTTCCGTCGAGCACGATCTCGCCGTTGACGCCGACCGGCGAGGCAACGGTCGGAAGGCCGCACGCCATATATTGAATAAGCTTGTAGCCGCATTTGCCGCGGGCCCACGGCTCATCGGGGACCGGCATGATGCCGATATCCATATGCTGGATGTCGGTGATCTCCCGCTCCTGGCTCCACTCTCTCGCGTCGATCCAGGACAGATCTCCGGCCTTGGGTCCGGCACCCACGACCAAGAGCCTCGCGCCGAAGCGGGGAAGCAGTTCCCGGAGCATCGGTAGCAGAGGCTCAACATAGGTCCAAGTCGATGGCGAGCCGATCCAGCCGACCGTCAGCGGCGGATTCCCGGCACCGGCGACCGATGACGGCCGATAGGCGTCTGTATCGACGACGGTTGGAAGGATGATGCTCCGCGAGCAATATTGAGAAGCATAAGCGTGGAGATAGGCATTGCCGCAGGTGCATGCGCTCGCCGCCCGCAGCAGCGGGACGAGCTTTCTGCCCAGCAGCCGCCTGACCAAAGGCCGGCGATGGGCATCGTACATGTGGAAGATCGCATCGTCATAGTCGAAGATGATCGGTTTGCCGCTCGCCCGAACCAGTCGCTCGAACGCACCCGGCAGATAGGGAAAGAGCTCAGCATAGACCCACAGCAGGTCGAAGTCGCGCCGGCGCAGGAGCTGGACCATCCGCTCCGCATAGGCCTTCGCGATGGCGGTCTTGCTTCCGGACTGCCCCCTCGCCAGCGCGCGCATATAGTCATTGCCGTGGAGCGGTAGACAATCGACGTCCACCCCGTGCTCGCGCAGGTAAGGAACATATTGAAGGAGGCGCTGGCGCGTGCTCGCGGCCAGATCGCCATATTTCGGGAAGGCCAGGATCCGCATGGCTGTTCGCAGCAGCGCAGTCTCAGCGCGCCGGCGATGCCGCCGCGCGATGTGCGACAAGGCGTTCGACTACCCTGCCAAGCGTATCTTGAAGCGCAGTGGGCTTGATACCGAACTGAGTCACGAACGCAGAGGTTTCGAGGCGAGAATTCTGCGGTCGGGCGGCCTTGGTGGGCCAATCCCTGCTCAGGATGGGTCGCACCGCCGCAGTCGGCCCACCGAAACGAGCGCTCGTTTCCAATATGCGCTCCGCAAAGGCGGCCCAGCTCATTTCATCGGCACCCCCGAAGTGGAAGGTGCCCGATACGGCGTCCGTCTCCACCACGCTCAGCAATGCCTCGGCAAGATCGAGCGCATTGGTCGGGTTGCCCACCTGATCCGCGACAACGCTGAGCTCATCACGCGTCTCAGCGAGCGACAGCATGGTCCTAACGAAATTCTTTCCCCATGGACTGTAAACCCATGCGGTCCGGACGATGAGGTGATCCGGGCATCCGGCACGAGCTTGATCCTCGCCGAGCAGCTTGGAACGCCCGTAAACGCCAAGCGGAACTGTCGGTGCGTCCACGCGATACGGTTCGGTCGCCGTCCCGTCGAACACATAATCGGTCGAGACATGGATCAGGCGGGCGCCGATGGCATGCGCCGCGGCAGCAATTTCACCGACCGCATCGCCGTTGATCCGGAAAGCGCGGGCGGGCTCATCTTCGGCCTGATCGACGGCCGTATAGGCAGCCGCGTTGATCACCACGTCGGGCGAGATGCGGCGGACGGCTTGGTCTGCGCTGCCGGGCAGTTCCAGATCCAGCTCAGGCCTGCCGAGCGCGATCAGTTCAAGGTGCGGGCGGCCGCCGCCGCGCTCGATCAGGCTTCGGGCAAGCTGCCCCTCGCGCCCAGTGACGAGTATCCTCATCCAGCGGTTCCGAGCCGGGCGCCCGCATATTTCTGCTCGCGGATCTTGCGCCACCACCATTCATTTTCGAGATACCAGTCGATCGTCTTCTCGATGCCGCTCTCGAAGCTCTCCTGCGAACTCCAGCCCAGCTCTTGCTCGATCTTCGAGGGATCGATCGCATAACGGCGGTCATGGCCCGGCCGATCGGTCACGAAGGTGATAAGGTTTCGCCTGCGATCGCCGCCGGAGAGTGGCACCTTCTTGTCGAGCACGTCGCAGATCGTCTCAACCACCGACAGGTTGGTTCGCTCGGCGCGCCCGCCGACATTGTAGCTCTCGCCGATCCGACCATTCATCATGACGAGCTCGAGCGCCCGCGCATGGTCGTCGACATAGAGCCAGTCGCGCACATTCTCGCCCTTGCCGTATACGGGGAGCGGCTTACCCTCCAGCGCATTCAGGATCACCAGAGGGATCAGCTTCTCTGGGAAATGATAGGGTCCGTAATTGTTCGAGCAGTTGGAAAGGACGACAGGCAGCCCGTAAGTCTCATGCCAGGCGCATACGAAATGATCCGAAGCTGCCTTCGACGCGGAATAGGGCGAAGAGGGGGCATAGGGCGTTTCTTCCGTGAACACGCCACTGTCGAAGGGCAAATCGCCAAATACCTCGTCAGTCGACACGTGATGGAAGCGGAAACGCCGCTTCGCCTCGTCGCCAAGCTCTCGCCAGTAGGTGAGCGCGGCGTCGAGCAGGCGGTACGTTCCGATGACGTTGGTCTCGAGGAAGATAGCGGGGCCGTCGATCGAGCGGTCGACATGGCTCTCAGCGGCGAGGTGCATGATCCGGTCGATCCGCTCTGCGCGCAGGATCTCCAGCATCGTCCCGGCGTCGCAAATGTCCGCCTGGCGAAATGCATAGGTCGGTTCGCTGTCGATCTCCCGAAGCGAGTCGAGATTGCCCGAATAAGTCAACTTGTCGACGTTCACGACCTGATAGCCGCTGCGGACGAGGTGGCGGCATACCGCGCTGCCGATGAAGCCGGCACCGCCGGTCACAAGGATGCGTTCAGGGGTTTCCATATCGTGTTCGCCTGGCTTCAAGCTTCTGCGTGCTCGCGAGCGCGCCGCCGGAGATATGCGGCATAATCGGTCTTGCCGAGCGCGTCGGCGCGCGCGACGACGGTCTCGGGGGTCAGATAGCCGAGTTCGAGACCAATCTCCTCCAAGCACATGATCTTGAGACCCTGCCGGTGCTCGATCGTACGAACGAAGGAAGACGCCTCGTGAAGGCTTTCATGCGTGCCCGTGTCGAGCCAGGCATAGCCGCGACCGAGCCGGGACACATGGAGCAGGCCCCGCTCCAAATAGGCGCGATTGACGTCCGTGATCTCGAGCTCGCCGCGCGCCGATGGCTTGATGGACGCGGCGATATCGAGAACCTCGTTGTCGTAGAAATAGAGGCCCGTCACCGCCCAGTTGGACTTCGGATCCGCAGGCTTTTCCTCGATGCTTATCGCCGCCTGCGTCATTTTGTCGAAGGTGACGACGCCATAGCGCTCCGGATCCTCGACAGCGTAGGCGAAGATCGTCGCCCCCTCCCTGCGCCCCGCCGCGTCCCGGCAGATCTCGGGCAGGCCCGCTCCATAGAAGATATTGTCGCCGAGGATCAGAGCGACAGGATCATCGCCGACGAATTCGCGCCCGATGATGAATGCCTCGGCTAGTCCGTTCGGCGCCGCCTGTTCGGCGTAGCTGAGCGAGATGCCGAAGGCCGAGCCGTCGCCAAGGAGGTCACGAAAACGCGGGAGATCTGCGGGCGTCGAGATGATCAGCACCTCGCGAATGCCCGCGAGCATCAACACGCCGAGCGGATAGTAGATCATCGGCTTGTCGAAGATCGGCAGCAGCTGCTTAGACACAACGATGGTGGCCGGGAAAAGCCGGCTGCCGGTCCCGCCGGCAAGGATGATACCCTTCAAATCAGCATTCCTCACGGGCCTGGCTGGTCAGGTCCCGCGCCTAACCAGCAGAAGTTAAGGTTGTCGTTCGTCGTGTCGATGCCTTCAGGCGTCACCGAACAAGGGATAGATCTTGTAAGGTAGCCAGAATTCGGAGTGGGTGGCGTAGTTCAGCCAGACGAACTGAATCAAGGCGGAATAGGCGATCACCAGGAGACCGGCCTCGCCACTGGCTCTGCCCCTGGCGCCGAGGGCGCTCGGCAAGGACGATAGAACGGCCAATTGCAGGGGGATGAGATAAAGCGCCAGCCGGTCGACGACGGCCGATCCTTCGGTGAAGTAGAGCATGATCAAGGTCGCGAACGCAGCGAACGAGAAGTTACGCCACAACTTATCCTGCTGAACGCTGAAGAAGCCAAACCTCTTGCGGAAAAATATGAAGATGGCGGCAGGGACGATGTTCATCGCCAGCCGGATCGCAGCGCCCTGCGAATTATAACTCTGATCGACATAGACGGCGACCATGCGATCGAATGACGATTGCACGAAGAAATAATAAAGCATCAAAGCCAGTACAAAGAGGAGTCCGACGACGACAAAGCGGTTGCGCGCGGCGGCTAGGGCGACGAGCGGAAGGACGATGACTGCCGATTTGTGGAAGGCCGCTGCGAAGATGATATAGCCGCTGAAACGGAGGATCGTCGATCGGTCCAGAACCGAGAGGCCCGCCAGCACGATGCCTATCGCAACACCTTGGCGGCTGTAGCCCATGGCGACCACGATAGTCAGATAGGGGATCGCGACGACGACAGCGAGCCACGGATTTGGCATGCGGCGGGCGAAGCGGATCAGGCCCCAGGTGAATATCAGGCCGCAGATGAGATTGACGAGCCACATGCCGGCACCGACTTCATCCGCCAGCCAGTTCAACGCCGCATAGCCGGGGTCTCCTGACCGAAGCGCCGGGACAAGATCCATGTAGCTGATGTAGAAGTAGATTTCTTCGTACGCGCCCCAGTCGCCGCCGACCTGGTAACGCAGACCGATCATCAGCGCCATGAGGAGCGCCGCCGTCGCCAGGAAGGGCGCCGCCTGGCTACCTATCGGCGCACGTCGCCGATATTCGATCGCGCCCGCTGCAAAAATGCTGAATAGGAGCCAATAGGGGAACAAAGCAGTCTCGAATCTGGGTTTGGAATCACCGTCGCTGATGTTAACGCCGACGGCTGAAGCGCTTATAGGCGGAGCTCCAGCCTCCGTCCACCGGCGCTAGGCGACTATATCACAAGGAAAAATTCGCCCTGACGCGACCGATCGCCGCGATCTCGATCAATGCGGCCTGGAACATTGTCAACTTCAGACGCGGGCTCATTGCGCAACTCCAGCGCGAGGGATTTCACGTCGTCGCGATCGCACCGCCCGATGAGTATAGCGGGCGGCTGGCCGATCTTGGCGTCGATTACATTCCGATCGAAATGGACAAGCAAGGCATTTCTCCGCTCGCGGACCTGCAACTGCTCGGGCGCTACTATCGCATATTGCGTCGCCTTCGGCCTGACATTTATCTGGGCTACACGGCCAAGCCGAACATCTACGGCTCGCTCGCGGCTCACGCGCTCCAAATACCGGTCATCAACAACGTGGCCGGACTGGGGACTGCCTTCATAAAGCAAGGCCTGCTCACTCGGATCGTCAGCGGCCTGTATCGGATCGCCTTCGGGCGGTCCGCTGTCGTCTTCTTTCAGAACGAAGACGACCTGACCATGTTTGTGGACGAGCGCATCGTCACACCGGACAAGGCTCGACTCCTGCCGGGTTCGGGCATCGATGTCGCCGCATTCACGCCTGCGCCCACAGGATCGAAAGGCGCCGAAGGATTGACGTTCCTGCTCATCGCACGGCTGCTTTGGGACAAGGGCGTAGCTGAATATGTGGAGGCCGCGCGCCGCCTGAGAGACGAATATACCGGGAGCAGGTTCCAGATGCTCGGCTTCGTAGACGTGCCGAATCGCACGGCCGTCGCCCGCAACGATCTGGAGAAGTGGATCGACGAGGGGCTGATCGAGTACCTGGGCCATGCCGACGATGTTCGTCCGTTCATCGCGGCAGCCGACTGCATCGTGCTCCCCTCCTATCGCGAAGGCCTGCCCCGCGTCCTGCTCGAGGGTGCGGCGATGTCCAAGCCGCTTATTGCGACGGATGTGCCCGGGTGCCGGCATGTCGTGGAGGACGGCACGAACGGCTATTTGTGTACAGTGAGGGATTCCTCTTCGCTGGCGAACGCGATGCGAAGGATGATCAAGCTGACAGATGAGGAGCGCAATGCGATGGGCGCGGCCGGACGCCACCGGATCGAAACCGAGTTCGATGAGCGGATCATGATTCAGCGTTATCTGGAAGCAATTGAGGCGGCTGCCGCCAGAAGAGGTTAGTCGGCCGACAGGTGCCGGACGCCACTTTCGGCCGCCGGGTCTTCGCCGCGACGTACGCGAGCCCGCGGTTCGGCCATCAGCGCGACACAGACTGCGAACAGTGTACTGATCGCAGCCGTTCGGAGCGGATAATCGACGATGCTGTGCGCGAGGACGGCAGCGGAGGCGATGGTCGCGGCTCGGGCAAAATGATCAGGTTTCTCGGCCCGCCATATCGCCGATACGCGGGCCAGCCACCAGATCAGGAACAGCAGCAGGACCAGGAGACCCGGCAACCCTGTTTCGAGCGCGAGCTCGATATAGTCCCCATGCACGTGGTTCACGTAGGTGCGCTCGATCGCCTCGGGATCCTCGTAGCGGGGATAGATGTCGACGAAAGTGCCGATGCCGGAGCCGAACGGGAAATAGTCGCCTGCGGCCTCCAAGCTGTTCGAGAAGGACGTGTAGCGTGAATATGGTGACGCCTGCGCTTGTGTGGTCGTCAGGTTGTTACCGAGCGGGGCGCTGAACGGAATGTAGACGCAGGTGATCGCAAGCAGCGCGAGCAGTCCAATGACCCAGGCGGAAATCCTGCGGCGCCTGGTCAGCAGCATGAGCAAGCTCGCTCCGGTTACCGGCACGGCCAGCCCAATGCCCGCCAGCGAGCCGTTGATGGCGACGCCGACCACCAGCACCATCAAGGCACCGAGCAGGATCACGAGCATACCGGAGGCGTGTTGCGCCGAGCGCCCCTTGCCGGTCCCCGCCAGATAAAGCGCGGCGAGAAAGGGCACCGTCGCGACGAGCAGCGTCGCCTCGTGGTTGGCGTTGGAGAAAAAACCCACCCCGACGCCGTAGTTGGTGATGTCATAGAAATACCAAGCGGATCCCATCCCGCCCGCGAGCTGCATCGAGCCCACGGCGACGGAGAGAATGGTGACGCCGGCGAGGCCCCATGCGAACCAGCTCGCCTTGAACCCGCCAAGCTTCACGATCCCCAGCAACGCGGCGACGGCGGGGATCAACCACAGCAGCGACGAGAGCGTCTTGTGCGGGGCCAAAGAGATTGGCAGCCTCGGCAGATCCTGGCCAAGAAGCTCGTAGCCCGCGACGACCATCTCGCGCCCGCCCAGGCTCGTCCAAATCGCGGGCGGGAGCGGCACAAGCTGGATGAGCGGCACCAGCAGCATCAGCACGAGCAACGCCACCAACTGGCGCGCAGGCAGACCCAT
Organism: Allosphingosinicella sp.; assembly: GCF_059502505.1. Classification (NCBI taxonomy): domain Bacteria; kingdom Pseudomonadati; phylum Pseudomonadota; class Alphaproteobacteria; order Sphingomonadales; family Sphingomicrobiaceae; genus Allosphingosinicella; species Allosphingosinicella sp. Next base: position 288,939 of record NZ_JCACEU010000014.1, on the reverse strand, counting down.
CGGCGTCCGCCGCACGGCGATCAGCGACCAGAAAATGAGGGCGAGGCCGGTCAGCTGCAGAAACAAGTTAGGCCAGTAACCGGCGGCACTGGCGCCGCCCAGAAGCAGGCAGAGGACCAGGTAGAGCGGTACGATGGAAACGCGAAGATGATGGCTCACGACCTGCCCCCCTTGCGCACCTGTAGGTCGCTGATCGTGATGCTGTGGGCGGCTGGGAATTCTGCCGGAGTTCCGATCAGCCGCAGCCATTGCGCCGAGCAGCCGCTGGGCGGGACGACGAAGCTCCCGACGATCGCACGTGCGGCATAGTTGAGCTTGCTGATCGGCACGGAGGCGATCTCGGCCTGGCTCGGATGGCAGACCAAGCGCCAGGACACGCTGCTGCCACGCTCGGGGGAGTCGCCTGCCGCTTTGAAGGTGAGCTGATAACGGCCGGGCGCCAACACCATCAGCTGGCTGGCAAGCTCCGCGTCGACCCGCCCATAATATTCGACTTGGAGGGCTCGCGACTTGGTCGGCTCGGCGACGCCTGCCGGGCTGCTGGCGAACTGCCAGTTGAACGGCGGCGGCCCCGGTCTCCGCTCGAACTGCCCATCGTAAATGCCCGCCGCGACAGCGGCTGGGACGCCGGCCAACCGATACCAGAGCGAGCGCGCCTCCGCCACTTCGTTCCTGTTGACGAGCGAGGCCAGCAACTGCTGCTGCCAATAAGGAGACTGGCCCGCGGGCGCGGGGCCCGCCTCGCTGCCCGCGAGGCGCAGCACCGTCTCCGGCGCAGCGCCGGTTGTTGCCAGGTGTTCGAGGAGCCCACGCTTGAGTTCCGGGTCGGCACGCAGAATGTCCGCCAGCGCGGCTCGCGTCTTAGGGTCGGCGCTGAAGCGAGCAAGCTCCGGGACAAGCACGTTTCGCGTCCCCGGGACGAGCCGGCTTACGCCGGAGATTTCGACCGCCGCCTGCCGAAGATTACCGGTGCGCAGATAACGGTCGAGTAGAAGGATGCGCGTCGCGCGAGAACGAGGGTTTCGTTTTCTGGCTTCGATCAGCAACCGCTCCGCCTGAGCCTCCTCGCCCCGGACCAGTGCGTCGACGGCGGCAAGGAAAAAAGGCTCTTCGGCAAGCGGCGCTTCCTGGAGCGAAGCGATCGCCCGCGTCGCCAGCGAGGGCGTCACGGCTCCTTGCTTCAGACGGAACTCCGTCATGGCGAGTGTCATCGGGATGCGCGGGTCGCCCGGCGCCACCGTGGCGGCCGCGTGAGGGTTGCGCCGCACCAGAGCATCAACGGCGGCCGATTTCACTGCCAGCCACCCGATAACGATCATTCCGCCCGCCAGCAGGATGATCTTCGGCAGTGCCTTCCAGTCGAACGCCCTTGAACGAGCTTTCCGCCGCCTACGCTTCACGATGCGCGATTAGCCGGATTTCACGCTCGCGGCTACCGATACCGCCATATTTGTACGGCTCGTAGCTGTAGCCGTAGCCATAGCCATGCGACTGCTGCTTGAACTTGGTGAGCACCGCACCGACAAGGTGGCTGCCCGAAGCCTTGAGGCGGTTAACGGCGTCGACCGCGGCCTTGGTGCGGGTCTTGCCGCTTTCCACGACCATCAAGGTGCCACGGCAGACGGCGCCGAGCAGCGGAGCGTCGGCCAGACCGAGCACCGGCGGGCCGTCGACGATCACCATGTCAAACTGGCTTGCCGCCTCGTTGATGAGCGCCTTGAGGCGGGGCGAGGCGAGCAGCTCGGCCGGATTGGGCGGCAGCGGCCCGCAGGGCAGCAGCCAGAGATTGTCATGCTCCGTCTTCAGCACATGCTCGCCCAGAGCATCATGGTTGGTCAGCAGCTTGGAAAGACCGTCAGTGGGATCCGCACCGGTGACGAAGGCCGGCTTCCGAAGATCGCCGTCGATCAGCAGCACGTTGTTGCCGAGACGCGCAAAATTCTGCGCCAATGCAAGCGTAGTGCTCGACTTGCCCTCGGCCGCCCGGGTGCTCGTAATCAGCAGCGTCTTTGGAGCGCCACTGTCGGTTGTGAACTGAAGCGACGTCCTCAGCGAGAAATAGGCCTCGGACACGGCCGACGACTGGTCCTTCAGCTCCTCGGACACCGACTCCTGGGTGAGCTTCTTCGGAATAACGCCTAGCGAAGCGAGCCGCAGCTTGTCGCGCACGTCGTCCGGGGTCTTGATCGTGTCGTTGATGAACTCGAGCGCCAGCGCGGCGGCGAGGCCGCCGAGCAGACCGATCGCGAAGCCCATCGCCAGATTCAGGAACAGGTTCGGCTTGAACGGCCCACCCGGCACTTCGGCCCGATCCACGACCGACACGAGGTTCTTTCCGATGCCGCCGGCGACGCCGATCTCCTTGTAACGCTGAAGCAGCGCGTCGTAGAGTGAGCGGTTGGTGTCGACCTCGCGCTGAAGAATGTTGTACTGGATCGAGCGGCCGCGCAGGTTGAGCACCGCGCCCTTCAGCTGATTGACCCTTCCCTGCAGTGCGCGCTCGGCCTGCAAGGCTGCCATATAGTCGGCCCTGAGGGTGCTCGCGCGGCTGCCGGAGACCTGGCCTGCCTCGGTGTTGATAGCTTCGCTAAGTGCATCGATACGGGCGCGGAGCGCGACCATATCCGGATATTCGGGCCGGAAGCGGCTCAGCTTCTCATTATATTCGGCCTCGAGGCCGGCGCGCTGCGCGCGCAGCGACGCGGTGCTCTGTGTCACCTCGGACCGCGCGCCCGCCCCCGCCTGACGGTAGGCCTGCTCGGCTGAGATGCGCCGCGTCTGCGCCTGGGCAAGCGCAGAATTCAACGCCACTAGCGACGCGCCCTGCAACGAGCCGGCATCCCCGCCTTCCCCTGCCTGGCCGCCGCCCAGCGCGACGATTCCTTGCCGCTGCGCATAGGCGACGAACTGCCGCTCGGACCTTTCCAAGTCGCGTTTCACGTTGGCGATCTGCCGCTCAAGGAACGAGCGGGCATAGGATGACGCCTCATAGCGGCGCTCGAGATTGGAATTGATGAAATTGTCAGCGAAGCTGTTGGTCACCTGCGCAGCGAGATTGGGATCGGCCGATGTGAAGGAAATCTCTACCAGGCGGCTCTGGGGTACCGGCTCGACTTCGAAGCCGCCCACCAGGTGCCCTGTCGCGATCTTCAGCTTGGTCGCGCGGTCGGCTTCGGCTGGGGCAATCTGCTCGTTGCTGCCGAGGTTCAGCTCCTGCGCGACACGCTGCGCCAGCGTCCGGCTGCGCAGTAGGCCATATTGAGTAGCCAGGAACTCTCGATCGTTGGCAACCACCGGTTGGCCTTTCGCGCCATCCATGATCTCGACTGCGGGAGGATTGATCTCCAGCACCGCAGTCGACTTGTAGAGCGGTGTCGTCAGCAGAGTGAAGACGATCGCGCCGGCAAGGCCGACCGCAGTGGCACCAAGGATCAGCCAGCGCCACTCGTGGACGATCCGCCAGATCGTCTGGAGGTTGAGATCGAGGGCCGAATCCCCGTCGGCCCGCGGCTGCTCCCACTGGCCGGGCAACGCGAGCCCGCCGCCACCGACATGAGGCGCCAGCGGCCAGATCGGCGTTGCGCCCGCGGGCTCGATGTCGTTCTTGCTCATAACCGAATGAGATGCCTTTGCTGATCGGCGCCAAGCTGCCTCCGAAGAGGCAGAATCTTAGAACGGCCGGAAGAAACCAAGAATGGGAAGGGCGGTGAGGATCTCACGCTGCCAGGCGCGGACGTTCGAGCCGTTCACGATGATCAGATCGCCGCTATAGACTTCCGGATCCTCCATCCGGCCGCGCTGGATGCTGATCAGGTCGAAGGCAGCCCCTTGGCGCTTGCCGTCTATCGTGCGCACGATCGCAACCTGGCGCGGGTTGGCGCCGTCATCGTAGCCTCGAGCCAACGCGACTGCCTGAACGAGCGTCATGGGACCGTTGACCGGATACAGGCCAGGCGCGCGCACCGAGCCTGCCAGCGTGACGTTGCGGCGCGCCGACGCTTTAAGGCCGACGCTGACGTCGGGGTTCTGAAGATATTTCGCCCCGAGCTGCTGCGTGATCCGCTGATCCAGCTCGGCGGTCGTCATGCCGGCCGCCTTGACGGTCCCGAGCAGCGGCAGCGCGATCTGGCCGGTGAGGTCGACCGCAAAGTCACCCGAAAGATCAGGAACCTGGAAGACGGCGATCGACAGCGTGTCGCCCCCGGCGATCTTGTAATCCTCCTCCACCGTCAGCAGCGACGGCTCGTCCGGGCGCCCGAAGTCCTCGACATTATAGGGAATGGGACCACCGCGGGAGCCGGCACATCCGGCAAGCAGAGCGAGCGCGCAGAGGGCGGCGAGCAAGGCGAAGAGGCGAGAAAGCCCCTTGCCACGCGGCGCAAGATCAGCGGCGGACATGCTGGTCACCATGAATCACCCTTTAAAAACAACGCGACCCCCCCCCTTTGCGAAGTGGCCATTACCCTGTCCTGAACAATAAAGCGAGATGGCGCGTGACACCAGTCGCCGACTCCCGCCGGACGAGATCGGCAGTTCTAGGTCAGGCCGCTTCAGACCTCATCTTTTCCTCAGCCTCAGCGTTTTCCGCGCCGGTGAGAAACCACCGTCTATCGTCCTCCACCGCCAATGCCGTCAAGACGCCGCTATGATAGGCGCCCGTGTCGATCGCGATACGGTTCGGTCGCTCTTCGACGCGTTCCACGATGGTATGGCCGTGGACGACGACGAAGCCATGCTCTTTGGCGTCGCTGAGGAAGGGGTCGCGGATCCAACGAAGGTCCTGGCGGCTCTGCTCGTCAACCGCCACGCCAGGTCGGATGCCGGCGTGGACGAACAGATAGTCGCCGAAGCTGAACGTGTCGGCGAAGCTCTCCAGGAATTCGCGATGCGCGCGCGGCACCTTCGCCCGCACCATCTCGATTGCGGCATCCTCGTGCACCCGGGCAAGCTCGACCACGTCGATGCCGTAGCTGGCGGCGCATTCGATGCCGCCGAACTTGAGCCAGCTGGGCAGAACGCCGCGCTTCCCCGCCAGGATGTTCAGCAGCACCTCCTCATGATTGCCGCCAAGGAAGACCAGGCGCGCGTCCGGATTGCGGTAGGTGCGCAGCCGCTCGACCACGCCCGCGGATTCGGGGCCGCGGTCGATCAGGTCGCCGAGGAAGATGATGAAGGTGCGGCGCCGCTCGCGCGAGGCCATGTCGGCTTCGATGTTGGCGAGGAGGCGATCGAGCAGGTCCAGGCGGCCATGAATGTCGCCGACCGCGTAGGCGCGGCAGCCTTCCTTGCCCCTGGGCAAATTCTTGTCCGCGCCGAGCAGTCCCAGTTTACGTAGCAGATTCATCGCAAGCTCTACTCTCACCAACTCGCCGATGGCGCCGTCCTGTACGAGACGCCGCCGATCCTCGTTTACCACATTTCCGCTGGCCCCGAATCGGGGATGTCGCCACTGCGTCACCAGCCAATTCGCGGCAGCGTCTGCAGGGAGAGGGACCGTCCCTACACGCCTGACACAGCTTGGCGCAACCGGCTATACGCCCGGGCGTGACGCTTGTTCCCGGCGACCCGCAAAAACTGTTGCGCAGCCGCATCAACCCGCCTTGGAAGCCGCGAAAAAGCGCCACTTGCTCTTCAAAGCGCATTGATTTCCGGACAAACTTCCGTGCTTCCCGGCGGCGGAGAGACTTTGCGCAGGTCAGTCATCTTGAAAGCCGCGGTGGCGATCGGTGCGGTGGCATGGGCCACGGCGGCCGTCGCCCAGCAGCCGGCGCCGGCTGAGACCCCGCCCGAAGCAGCGCAGGACCCCGGTGCGCCGATCATCCCCGATGCCGAGTTCGAAGCGGAGCTGCCGTCGCTGGACCCGGCCATGGACGCGCCGCTGGAGCCGATCGAGAGCTTCCCGATGCCGGCCGTGCCGCCGGCCGGGGCCGAGACGGTGCCCGATGCGCCGCCGCCCGACGATCCCGCGCTCACCGAGCCGCTACCGCCGCTCGCCACGTTCGACGTGACCACACCGCCGGCGACGGCCGACCCCGAGCAGGAGCCGCCGCCGGTTCGCTATGCGCTCGAGATCGAGGGACTGGATGAAGTCGGCCTGGAGGGGCGCTTCCGCGACCTGTCCGCCCTCGAGGACGGCGATGGCGAGGCGGCGAACGGCGCTCAGATCGCGGCTCGGGCACGCGAGGATGAGCAACTGCTCGTCCGGCTGCTGCGCTCCGAGGGCTATTATGACGGCACCGGCACCATCGCTGTCGAGCAGGTGCCGGAGCAGGCGGGACAGCTCAGGGTCACCGTCGCCGCCGCACCTGGCGAGCGCTACACGCTCGGCGAGATCGCGATCGCCGGGCCGGAGACGGTGCCGCCGGCCCTCGCCCGTGAAGCGCTGCCGCTCAAGACCGGTGATCCGATCGTCTCGGTCGACATCGTTGCGGCCGAAGCCAATGTTCCGCTCAAGCTCTCGCAGCAAGGCTATCCGTTCCCGGAGATCGGCGTCCGCGACATCCTGCTGAATCCCGATACCGACACTGGCGACTATACGCTGCCGGTCGAGCCGGGTCCCCGCGCCAGCTTCGCCGGCTTCACCACCGAGGGCGACCTCGCCTTCGACGCGGAGCATGTCGGCGTCCTCGCCCGCTTCGAGCGCGGTCAGCTCTACGACAGCCGCCTGGTCGACGATTTGCGCGAGGCGATGGTCGCCACCAACCTCTTCGCCAGCGTCTCGGCCGAACCTGTCCTCACCGGAGAGGCAGCGCCGGATGGGACGCAATATGTGAACGTCCTCGTCCGCCAGGACGCCGGACCGGCCCGATCCCTCTCCGCCAATGCCGGGTTCAGCACCGGCGAGGGCATCCGCCTCGAAGGTTCGTGGGAGCATCGCAACCTCTTCCCGCCTGAAGGCGCGCTGCGCGTCGCGGGCGTGGTCGGCACTCAGGAGCAGTCGCTTGGCGTGACCTTCCGCCGCTCCAATGCCGGCAAGCGCGACCGCACCGTGAATGTCATCGCCGAGGCGGCCCGGCGCAATTACGATGCCTACGAGGCCTTCACCGCGACACTGGCCGGGCGGATCTCGCGCGAATCCACGCCGATCTGGCAGAAAAAGTGGACCTGGTCCTACGGCGTCGAACTGGTCGCCACCAACGAGGACCGCGTCAACGTCGCCCTCGGCGAGCGGGAGCGGGCGACCTTCTTCATCGGCGCAATCCCGCTTCAGCTCGGCTATGACGGGTCCGACAGCCTGCTTAATCCGACCGAAGGTTTCCGCATCACGGGCCGGATCAGCCCCGAGGCGGCGCTGGAGAACGGCACCGGCTTCTATTCGCGCAACCTGATCGACGGCAGCGCTTATTATCCCGTCGCCGAGAACATCGTCCTGGCCGGCCGGGTCCGCTTCGGCACGATCAACGGCATCGACCGCGACGACCTCGCGCCTTCGCGCCGTTACTATGGCGGCGGCGGCGGATCGGTGCGGGGCTACGGCTACCAAGATCTCGGCCCGAGAGCCGTCATCACCAACCCCAAGTTTGACCCGGAGGATCCCGAAGAGGAGGATCCGCCCACCATCTCGGTGCCGATCGGCGGGCGCAGCCTCAACGAATTCTCGCTCGAGGGACGTTATCGCTTCGGCGACTATGGCGTGGTCGCCTTCGTCGATGCGGGCCAGGTCTATGAGAGCCAGTTCCCGCGCCTGTCCGACCTGCGCTTCGGCGTCGGCGTGGGCGGACGCCTCTACACCAATTTCGGGCCGCTCCGCGTCGATGTCGCGACACCGCTCGGCCGCCGGAAGGGCGAGCCTTGGGTGGCCCTCTATGTCTCGATCGGGCAGGCCTTCTGATGGCCGACGAACTGCCTCCCGAAGATGTTGCCGAGGCGCCGGAGCCGGAGCGGCGGCGGCCGAACTGGGGCAAGCGTGTCGCGATCGGCGTGGTCGTGGCGGTCGGTGCCATCCTGCTGCTCGTCGCGGGCCTCTATTTCGGCATCAACACCGAGCTCGGCCGCCGCTACGTCACCCGCCAGATCAATAATCTGGAATTCGCATCCGGCCTCGATATCGACATCGGCCGGCTCGAGGGCTCGCTCTATGGTGAGCTGATCATCCACGACCTGACGCTGAAAGACGCGAAAGGCACCTTCTTCGTCGCGCCGCGTGCCGAGCTGGACTGGCGGCCCTTCTCCTATTTCCGCAACCATGTCGACATCAAGTCGCTGGAGATCCCGCGGGCGCGGCTGGGCCGCCTGCCGGAGCTGAAGCCGGGCGATCCGAACGCGCCTCTCCTTCCCGATCTCGATATCGACATCGGCCGGTTCAGCGTCGGCCGGCTTGAGATCGACCCGCCGGTCACCGGCCAGAGGCACCTCGCCTCGCTCAACGGCAACGTGATGATTGCCGACGGCCGAGCGCAGGTCGCGCTCGACGCCGGCGCGATCGCCGCGCCCGGCCTTGCCGGCGGCGACCGGCTGGCGCTGAAGCTCGATGCCGTGCCCGAAGCCAATCGCTTCGATATCGAGGCGCGGTTGCAGGCGCCGGCGAACGGCTTCGTCAACACCATGACCGGCTTCAAGCAGCCGCTCGCGGCGCAGATTTCCGGGCGAGGAACCTGGCAGAACTGGCAGGGCCGCGCCCAGGCGATGCTCGGCGGGCAGCCGCTCGGCAACCTCGCGATCAGCGGCAAGGACGGCACCTTCACCGTCAACGGCCCCGTCCGCCCGAACCTGATCCTCGCCGAGGGGCCGCTGTCGCAGCTGATGGCGCCGCTGGTGCAGGTGAACCTCGTCACCACGCTTGCCGAACGCCGCGCCGATATCCGCCTCCGCGCCAACTCGGCGGCTATCGCCGTCGCGGCCGAGGGCCTCGTCGACCTCGGCCAGAGCCGGATGCAGAACCTGAAGGTCGCCGCCCGCCTCCTCCGTCCGGCCGCGATCGCGCCCAACCTCAACGGCCGCGACGTGCGCCTGGCGATGGTGCTGAACGGTCCTTTCGCCACGCCGACCGTGCTCTACGACCTCAACGCCTCTGCGCTGGGCTTCAACGAGACGGTGGTGGAGGGTCTCCGCGCCCAGGGCCGCGCCCGCGTCGCGAGCGACCGCATCACCATTCCCATCTCGGCGACTGCGCGCCGGATCAGCGGCCTCAACGAAGCGGTCGGCGGCCTCCTCACCAACGTCTCGCTGGACGGGACGCTGAACATCGCCGGCACCCGCATCCTTTCCGATGATCTCAAGATCCGCTCCGACAAGCTGAACGCCACCGCGGTGGTGGTGGCCGATCTCGCCAAGGGCGAATATCGCGCCGGGCTGCAGGGCCGGATCAACAATTATCTGGTTCAGGGGATCGGCCTGCTGGACATCGACAGCGATCTCGATGTCGTGAGCCAGGGCGACGGCTTCGGCATCCGCGGCCGCGTCGCCGTCCGCACCCGCCGCATCGACAATGCCTCCGCGCGCGATTTCCTTGGCGGCAATGCCATCGTCACCGCCAGCATCAACATGAATCCGGCGGGCGTGGTGGCGATCGACAACATCCGCCTCGCCTCGCCGCAGCTGCGCATCACCTCGGGAAGCGGCACCTACAATCTGGATGGCCGCATCAATTTCCGCCTCAGCGGCGTGTCCAATGCCTACGGCCCCCTCTCCGTCCAGGTCAGCGGCACGACGACAGCGCCCGACATCCGGCTGCAGGCGGCGAACCCGGGCTTCGGCATCGGCCTCTCGAACGTCGAGGCTCGCATCCGCGCCACCGGCCGCGGTTACGAGATCAGCGCCACCGGCCAATCCCAATATGGCCCCTTCACCGCCGATCTCACCGTGCTCACCGGCGGCGGGCCGCTGACGATCGAGATCCGCCGCCTGGTCTTCGCCGGCATCACCTTCACCGGCCGCGTCACCCAGACGCCGGCTGGGATCTTCGTCGGGACGCTCAGTATGAACGGCCAAGGGCTGAACGGCACCGTGCGCCTCTCCGCCGCCGGCGGCTACCAGGCCGCGACGATCGTCGCCCGCGCCAACGGCGCCCAAATCCCCGGGACGACGCCGATCACGATCCAGCGCGGCCTCATCAACGCCAACGTCATCCTGTATCCCGACGCGCCGCAGATCGTCGGCGACGCACAGCTCGCCGGCGTTCGCAGCGGCGGGCTGCTGATCGAGCAGGCGCGGGCGCGGGTGAATTACCGCGGCGGCCGCGGCACCGCCCAGATCCTGGCCGAGGGCCGGAGCGGCGTGCCGTTCCGCGTCGCCGCCAATGCGGCACTGACCCCGACCCTGATCCGCGCGGCGATCCAGGGCAACGTCAACCGCGTCGCCTTCCGCCTCGCCCGGCCCGCCGACATCCGCAAGGTGGGTTCGGACTGGGTGCTCGCCCCGACCACGCTCGTCCTGCCCCAGGGCAATGTCCAACTCGCCGGCCGCTACGGCGATGAGCTGGAGATCCAGTCGCGCTTCGCTAATCTCGACCTCTCCCTGTTCAACGCTTTCTCGCCGACGCTCGGTCTCGCCGGCCGCGCCACTGGCAGCCTGGACTTCGCCCAGCCAAACGGCACCACCTTCCCGCGCGCCGACGCCCGCCTCACGATCCAGGACTTCACCCGCGCCGGCATCGTCTCCCTGTCGGAGCCGGTGAACATCGCCTTTGCCGGCCAGCTTCGACCGGAAGGCGGCCGCGCCTCCGCCGTGATCCGCGATGACGGCCGAGTTGTCGGGCGCGCCCAGGTGCGGCTCGAGCCGCTGGGGCCAGGCGCCGGCTCCTGGACGACCCGCCTGCTGGCGGCCCCGCTCGCCGGCGGCATTCGCTACAATGGCCCTGCCGAAGTGCTCTGGTCCCTTAGCGGCATGACCGACATGCAGCTCTCAGGTCCGGTCGGCATCGCGGCGGACTTCTCCGGCCGCGTCCAGGATCCTGATTTCCGCGGCGTCATCCGCGCCAACAATCTCACCTTCGTCCATGAGACGTACGGCACCCGTATCACCAACCTCGCCGTCGCGGGCCAGTTTACCCGCTCGCGTCTTGAGATCACCCAGCTCAGCGGCCGCGCCGGCCGCGGCACCGTCACCGGGAGCGGCACGGTCGGCCTGGCTTCGGACGCCGGCTTCCCGATCGACGTCCGCCTGAATTTCGAGCGCGCCCAGCTCGCCCGCGGCGACGATCTCGGCGCTTCGGTCTCGGGCCAGGTGGCGATCGTCAACAATGCCAGCGGCGCCTCGATCACGGGCGACCTGACGCTGCCGGAGGTGCGCTACCAGATCGTCCGCCAAGGCGCGGCCGAAGTGGTCGACCTCGCCGGCGTGCGCCGCCGCGGCGAGCCCCTGCCCGATCCCGACGAGGCGCTGGCCGAGGACAGCGCGGTGCCCAGCATCTGGAATCTCGACCTGCGCGTGCGCGCGGACAATCAGGTGTTCGTCTCGGGAATGGGCTTGGAATCCGAGTGGGAGGCCGATCTTCGCGTCCAGGGCACGTCGGCGACCCCGAGCATCACCGGCGAGGCCGAGGTCATCCGCGGGACGTTCAGCTTTGCCGGCCAGCGCTTCGAGCTGACCACCGGCCGCATCAGCTTCACCGGCGCGCGGCCGCCCAATCCGCGCATCAACATCGCCGCGACCACCGAGATCGAGGGCGTCGACATCAACCTCAACGTCACCGGCAGCGCCTACAATCCGCAGATCGCCTTCAGCTCGAACCCGGCCCTGCCGCAGGACGAAATCCTGGCTCGGCTGCTGTTCGGCGGATCGGTGACCGAATTGTCCGCGCTCCAGGTCGTGCAGCTCGGCGCCTCCCTGAACTCGCTGCGCGGCGGCGGCGGCGGCCTCAACCCGCTCGGCAAGCTGCGCGGCGCCAGCGGCCTCAGCCGCCTGCGCGTGCTCGGCGCCGACGAGGCGACCGGCCGCGGCACCGCCATCTCGGCCGGCTTCTACATCAGCAACGACATCTATCTGGAGCTGATCACCGACGCCCGCGGCTTCACCGCCACCCAGATCGAGATCGCTCTGTCTCGCTCGCTCAGCATCCTTTCCCAGGTGAGCTCGTTCGGCGGCACCAGCGTGAGCGTCCGCTACCGCAAGAACTATTGAGCCGCCCGGCCTGCCCGCCTAGGCGGCGGCATGGACTGGTATCAGGTCAAGGAATCGATCGAGCTCTTCACCGGCCTCGATATGGACGCGCTCCACGTCCATGTCGGCATCCTGGCGCAGATCGGCGTCGCGCTGCTCATGCGGCGCACCCTCGGCAGTCCCTGGCCGTGGCTGGTCGTGCTCGCCGCCGCAATCGGTAACGAATATTACGATCTGGCCTATGAGACCTGGCCCGAGCCGGAGCGGGAGCGCCAGTTCATGGAGAGCGTCCGCGACGTCTGGAACACTATGCTGATGCCGACCCTGCTCCTCCTTCTCTGCCGCTTCGCACCGCGCTTGTTCGTGCGGCCCGCGCTCGCCGAGGAGACGCCGGTCTAGCGCCCGCACTTGCGGAAAGTCCCTGTATTTGCTGGATGGGTGCGGGATCGTCCGCGGCAGCCTCTCCCGAGCCGCGCGACCTCCTGGAAAGTCCATGCGCAGCAGGAACGGCCTCTACACCCTTCTCCAGGTCCTCCCGGACGCCGATCCGGCGGTGATCGAGGCTGCCTACAAGGCGCTGATGAAGAAGTTTCATCCCGACGTCGTCGGCGGGGTCGATGCCGAGCGCAAGGCGGCGGAGATAAGCCACGCCTTCAACGTCCTGCGCGATTCCGACCGCCGCGCCGCCTATGACGCCGACGAGAAAGCGCGAGAGGAGCGTTATCGAGTCGAGCTCGCCCGCGCCTTCCCCGAACCGCCGCCGAACGGAACCGCGGCCGATGCGGGCCGGAGGGGCACACAACTCCCTGTGCACGTGCCGCCGCGCCCTCGCCCGGGTCACCGCGCGGCGGGCTGGGTCGGGCTCGCCGGCGCGCTTCTGCTGGCGGCGACGGTCGTCCTGTTCGCACGAGGCGGTCCCGAGGCTCCGAAGGCGAACGCGACGGCAGCGCTCGCGACCTCCGACAGCGGTGAGGCGGCCGATGCCGACGCCGCGCAAGACCCGATACCGTTCCGCGACCAGCCGGTCAGCCGCAGTCAGGTGACGAAGGCCGTATCCGAGTTCAAGCGCATCGCCGGCATGGCGGGCATGGCCGGCGCCGCCGACTTCAGCGAGCGCTGCTTCGAGGGCCAGGCGCAGTCGCTCGACGTCAACGACTTTGATTATTGTGTCGCGTTCGATCATGCGGCGGGCCGAACCGACCTGACGCCCCAGGCAGACCTCCGCACCGCGGCCGCACGCCGCTTCCAGCCGCAGAACCAGGTGTCCCGCCACGTTCGCGCCGCCGATCCGATGGCCGACACCTTCGCCTCGATCGAGCTCCGCCTGTTCGAAATCCGCCGTTTGGCGGACACGGCGATCACCGAGTTGACCGCTGTCGAACCCGCCGAACTCAGCGCGTTGGCGTCAGCGGCTCCAGCCCCGCAGCGACGCTACACCGCGCGGCCCGCTCCTCCGCCTCGCCGCACGGTGCGACCGGCACGTGGCCGAAGGCCGCAGCAGGAACAGGATTTCCTCGAGCGCGAAGGCGGCATCTACTGAGCCTGCAGGCGGATGCCGATCTGGTCTGCTTCCTCTGCGAGCGGCCGCTGGGCCGGCGGATCGAATGGCATCATCCGGTGCCCAAGAGTCGCGGCGGGCGTGAGACGGTGCCGGTCCATCCGATCTGCCACCGCACCATCCATCGCACGCTCGGCAACAAGGAGCTGGAACGGGACTTCGCGAGCGCCGCCGCCCTGCGCCGGCATCCGGATATCGCCCGGTTCATCGACTGGATCCGCAACAAGGATCCGGATTTCCATGCACCGACGCGGCGCGCGCGTTAGGCGTCCAGCACGATGTCCCAATAGAGATAGTCGCGCCACGTATCGTGCAGGTAGTTGGGCGGGAAGCTGCGGCCGTTTTCCTGCAGCTGCCAGCTCGTCGGGCGGATCGGCCAGCGGTAGAGCTGCATGTGGGCCTGAGCCGGCGTTCTCCCGCCCTTCCTGAGGTTGCAGGGCGCACAGGCGGTCGCGACATTCTCCCAGGTCGTCCGCCCGCCATGCGCGCGCGGGATGACGTGATCGAAGGTAAGCTCCCTCGGATCTCCGCAATATTGGCAAACGAACTTGTCGCGCAGGAACAGGTTGAACCGCGTAAAGGCCGGATGCTCGGACGGCCGCACATATTGCCGAAGGGCGATCACGCTCGGCAATTGCATCGTCCGCGTCGGGCTGTGCACCTCGCGCGCATAGTTGGCGACGATGTCGACGCGCTCCAGGAACACGGCCTTGACCGCCGTCTGCCACGGCCACACGCTCAAGGGGTAGTAGCTCAGCGGCGTATAATCGGCGTTGAGGACCAGGGCCGGGCAGCTGTCAGGATGTCGGATAAGATCGGGGTGATACATGAACCGGCACAGGCCTCCCGTTTCGTGCGGAGATACTCTTCCGAAACGCCGGCCCCCGGACTGTCGCACCCAGAACAGGGGAGACTGGCCTCTCGAGCCTTTTCTCCTGTTCGCGCCACGTTAGCTGCCCTTACGTGACGACGTCATGACACCACAGGTCGCGACTCGCGGTCAAGAGCCACGTTCGGGTGAACCTGCGCAGTGTCATCATTACGAGCGGAGCGAAGCAATCCAGCCACATGGCACTTCCCTATGAACGGATTGGTCACCCGCTTCGCGCCCTCGCCAACCGGCAGGCTGCACCTCGGCCATGCTTATTCGGCGCTGCTCGCTCACCGGCTCGTGCGGACAGACGGCGGTCGCTTCCTGCTCAGGATCGAGGATATCGATCCCGGTCGCGCGCGTGAGGAGCATGTCAGTGCAATCATGGAGGATCTCGCCTGGCTCGGCATCGACTGGGATGGCGAGGTGGTGCGCCAGTCGCGGCGCCTGCCGCTCTACGCGGAGGCGCTCGACCGGCTGAAGGCGGTAGGCCTCGCTTACCCCTGCTTCTGCACTCGCTCGGAGATCGCGGCGGAGATCGCCGCCAGCGCCTCGGCGCCGCATGGTCCGGACGGTCCGCTCTATCCCGGTACGTGCCGGCGCCTCAGCGAGGAGGAGCGCCAAGAGAGGCTGCTCCGGGAGCCGCATGCCTGGCGGCTCGATATGATGAAGGCGGTCCGCGCAACTGGCGACCTCCACTGGACCGATGCCGCTGCGGGCGAGGTGCTGGCCGAGCCGGACCGCTTCGGTGACGTCGTGCTGGCGCGCAAGGACGCGCCGACCAGCTACCACCTCGCCGTCACCGTCGACGATGCCGCGCAGGGGGTAACCGATGTGGTCCGGGGTCGCGACCTGTTCGCCGCCACCGACGTCCATCGCCTGCTCCAGGCGCTGCTCGAGCTCCCGGTGCCGCGCTACCACCACCATGCCTTGCTTGCCGACGAGAACGGCCGCCGACTGGCCAAGCGGAACCACGCCCCCACGCTGGCCGACCTGCGCGCCGCCGGCGCCGATCCGGAGCGGCTCGCCGCCGATCTTCTCGATGGCATATTGCCTGCTGGATTTACCGCCGCCGCGTCCTAGATAGACGCTATGCAGACCCTCCTCATCATCCTGATCGTGCTCGCCGCCGGCGCGACGCTGTTCGTGCTCGTCAAGGGCGTGATCGGCATGGCGCAAGGCAAGGATATTACCGGCCAGCGCAGCCAGGACCTGATGAGGAAGCGCGTCATGTTCCAGGCGATCGCGATCATCCTGGTCGTGCTGCTGCTCGTGCTCGCGAGCGGCGGGGGCTGATCTGGTCAGGCTCAACAAGATCTACACCCGCACCGGCGATGCCGGCGAAACGGGCCTAGTCGACGGCTCCCGCATCTCGAAGGCGCATCCGCGCGCGGCCGCGATCGGCGACATCGACGAGGCGAACAGCGCGATCGGCGTCGCGCTCCTGCACGTCCGCGACGAGACGCAGCGCGCCATGCTCGGGCGCATTCAGAACGAATTGTTCGATCTTGGCGCCGACCTCGCAACGCCGGGCGAGGACTTCACGCCCGGCGAGATGACGCTGCGCGTCACTGCGGAACAGGTTGCGCGCCTGGAGCGCGAAATCGATCGGATGAACGAAGATCTGGAGCCGCTACGCAGCTTCATCCTTCCCGGAGGCGGGGCCGGCGCGGCGCACCTCCACCTCGCCCGCACCATCGTCCGCCGCGCCGAGCGGACGGCCGTGGCGGCAGCCGCGGAGATCGCTCTCAATCCCCAGGCGCTCATCTACATCAACCGGCTGTCCGACCATCTCTTCGTGCTGGCGCGGTTGGCTGCGAAGGCGGACGGCGGCGACATCCTCTGGCAGCCCGGCGCGACGCGCGGCTGATCCCGACTGGTTTGCTTTGAACCGCGCGCGCGCTCCTGTAAGCATCGACGCGGCAGGAGGTAGCGTATGGCGACACTGATCCGGCGGGTTCTGACCGGCGACGATCTGCCGGAGCGCTTCGGCGAGGTGAGGGCCCTCAGCCGGTCGATCGCTGCGCCGCTTTCCGATGCCGACGCGACCATCCAGCCGCATCCGGACGCCTCCCCTGCAAAATGGCATCTCGCCCACACCACCTGGTTCTTCGAGACCTTCGTGCTGCGCGATCACGTTGCCGACTATCGCGTCTTCGACGAGCGCTGGGCGTTTCTGTTCAACAGCTATTATGAGGGGGAGGGCGAACGCCACGCCCGCGCCCGCCGCGGGATGCTGAGCCGCCCGTCGCTGGACGAGGTGCTCGCCTACCGAGACCACGTCGACGCTGCCCTCGCCGCCGCCTTGCCATCGCTGTCGGGAGAAGCGCGCGAGCGGGTGGAGCTCGGCCTTAATCACGAGCAGCAGCATCAGGAGCTGATGCTGATGGACATGCTTGCCGCCCTTGCGGAGAACCCGCTCGCGCCTGCCGCCTGGCCGCGCGAGGATGCGTCCGCCGCCGCTCCGATGGTGCCGATGGGCAGCGTCGTCGGCCGCGGCGGCATCGTCGAGATCGGCCACGGCGGCACCGGCTTCGCCTTCGACTGCGAAAAGCCGCGCCACCAGCAACTCCTCCGACCCTATGAGATCTCCGATCGCCTCATCACCATTGGCGAGTGGCTGCGTTTCATCAACGAGGGCGGCTATGAGAGCGCCGACCATTGGCTCGCCGACGGCTGGGCCTGGGTGCAGGCGAACACGATCGAGGCGCCGCTCTACTGGCGGCGGCACGGCGGCTGGTGGCAGCGTTTCGGCCTCGACGGCCTGCACCCGCTCGATCCTGCCGAGCCGGTCTGTCACATCAGTTACTACGAGGCGGACGCCTTCGCCCGCTGGGCCAAGGCGCGGCTGCCGACGGAGGCCGAATGGGAAGCGGTCGCCGCCGCGCTCGATCCCCGCGCCGGCAATCTCCTCGACGAAGCCGGGCCGGTGCGCCCCGCCGCCGCCGCCGCGACGGGCACGGCCCTCAGGCAGATGTTCGGCGACGTCTGGGAATGGACCTCCAGCGCCTTCTCGCCTTACCCCGGCTTCAGGCCCGCCGAGGGCACGGTCGGTGAATATAACGGCAAGTTCATGTGCGGCCAGTTCGTGCTCCGCGGCGGCAGCTGCGCCACCCCCCGCGGCCATGTCCGGCCGAGCTACCGCAACTTCTTCTACCCACATCAGCGCTGGCAGTTTTCCGGCCTTCGCCTCGCGCGGGACATCTGATGGACATGCCGAGAGCCGTCGCCGATCCCGCGTTCCGGGCGGACGTGCTCGCCGGCCTTGCCGCGCGCATCCCCGCTATTCCGGCGCGCTGGCTCTACGACCGCCGTGGCTCGGAGTTGTTCGAGGCGATCACCAGGCTGCCCGAATATTATCCGACCCGCGCCGAGCGCGGCATATTGGAGGCTCATTGCGGAGACGTGGCCGCGATCGCAGGGACCGGCGACGCAGTGATCGAATTCGGCTCGGGCTCGTCGACCAAGACCCCGATACTGCTCCGCGCCGTCCGCCCCGCCGCCTATGTGCCGATCGATATTTCCGGCGAGTTCCTGCGCCAGTCGGCCGACATGCTGCAGGACGAGTTTCCGGACCTCGCCATCCATCCGGTCGAAGCCGATTTCATGCGCCCGATTACGTTGCCCCTGCAGGTCGCCGATGCGACCAAGCTCGGCTTCTTCCCGGGTTCGACGATCGGCAATCTAGTGCCGCGCACCGCCGTCGACCTGCTCCGCGCGATGAAGGACACGCTCGGCGAGGGCTCCTATCTTCTGATCGGCATGGACCGCATCAAGGAACCCGACGTGCTGATCCGCGCCTATGACGATGCCGCCGGAGTGACCGCCGAATTCAACCTCAACCTGCTCCACCGCATCAACCGGGAGCTCGATGCCGACATTCCCGTGGATGCGTTCCGCCACCGCGCGATCTGGAACGACCGGATGAGCCGGATCGAGATGCACCTCGAGGCAATGCGCGATGTCGGGTTCGCGATCGAGGGCGAGCACTTCTCGTTCCGCGAGGGCGAGACGATCCACACGGAGAACAGCCACAAATACGGCTTCCGCGATTCCCGCCTGCTGCTCCGCGCCGCCGGCTGGGCGATCGTGCGGGAGTGGACGGACGAGGCCGACCAGTTCGCGCTGCTGCTCGCCGAAGCGGAGCCGCCGCGCTTCGCCCCCTGATGCCGCCCCGGCGGGGCCGGGGTCTCAGCCGACGGAAAAACGACGGCGCGTTCGCGTCCTGCGATCCCGGCCTGCGCCGGGATGACGTTACTCGCTCTTCGCGACCACGCCGCCCTTGATCACGACGTCGACATCCTCAAGCGCGCGAACGTCCTGGACCGGGTTACCATCCACCGCGATGATGTCGCCGTAGCGCCCGGCCGCGATCGCCCCGACGTCCCGCTCCCGCCCCAGCGCCTGTGCCGCGTTGCGCGTTGCCGCCTGGATCGCCTCCATCGGCGTCATCCCATATTCGACCATGTAGCGGAACTGCCCGCCCGCGGTGCCGTGCGGCATGACGCCTGCGTCGGACCCGAACACCATCTTCACCCCCGCCCGGTGCGCCGCTCGGAAATTATCGCGCTGGATCTGCGCGATCTCGCGGTCCTTCCGCAGATTGTCTTCCAGAACCCCGTTCTTGCGCCCCTCGGCCTGGGTATATTCGGTGTTGAAGATATCCATCGCGAACCAGACCGGCCGGCGGCGCTCCGCCGCCAGCCTGATCCCCTCCGCGTCGACGAGGCTGGCATGCTCGATGGTGTCGATCCCGGCGCGGATCGCCGCCTTGATGCCGTCCGCGCCATGGGCATGGGCGGCGACCCTCAGGCCCCATTGATGCGCCTCGTCCGCGATCGCCCGCAGCTCCTCCTCGCTGAGCTGCTGCTGCCCCGGCTCGGTGTTGCGCGAGAAGACGCCGCCGGTTGCGCAGACCTTGATCACCTCGGCGCCATATTTGCGCTGCTCGCGCACCCGCCTGCGCAGCTCCTGCGGACCGTCGCCCACCGCCTCGCCCTTGGCCTCGAAGGAAGGCGGCAAATAGGTCTGGTCGCAATGGCCGCCGGTCGCGCTCAGCGCATGCGCCGCCGGCACGATGCGGGGTCCCGCGATCAGCCCCTCCTCGATCGCCTGCTTGTAGGCGACGTCCGAATAATTGTCGGATCCGACGTTGCGCACCGTCGTGAAGCCGGCAGCCAACATGTCCCGGGCGTTCGAAACGCCCTGCACCGTCCAGAACTGGTCGGTGAACTGCAGCCCGGTATAGCCGCCGTAGCGGGGGTTGCTGTCGAGGTGGACGTGCATGTCGATGAGGCCCGGCAGGATCGTCTTGCCTGGAAGATCGATCCGCCGCGCGCCTTCCGGGATCACCGGCCGCGCCCCGCCGCGCCCCACCACCGAGGCGATCCGGCCGTCGGTAATGACGATTACCGGCTCCTCGACCACTCGGCCGGCGAGCACGTCGACCATCCGGTCGGCGGTGACGACGACGGTCTCGGCCTGAGCCGCGGCGGTGCCGGCGAGCAAAGCGGCGAAAATCATGGCGTGGCGCATTTCTCTCCCCTTTTGAGGCGAGACAGTAGAGCGGCTCGCAGTCCCCGCAATGGAAAAGGCGAAGACTTGCGGGCGCCGCAAAGTGCCGCCCGAGGAAAGCCAAGTCCCGATACGGATCAAATAGCTCTAAGTACCCGCTGGTTAACGGGCAGCAAGAGGCATAACATGCCTTGGATTGCCTGAGTCGAATATGACCCGCCCGGGGGCGCGGGTGCAATCGCGGGGAGAAAATCACTATGCGAAACAGACTTATAGCGACCGTTCTTCTGGCTTCGGCGACGCTCGCTGCATCTCCGGCGGCAGCCGTCACGACCTTTTCGAACAACTGGGACAGCGTTGACTTCGGCTCCGGCCCCGGTTTCGTCATTCTTCCTTCCTACGAAGGTTGGAACTCGGTCGCCGGCGGCGGCATCGAAGTTCAGTATAACAATGTGGCAGGGCAGCCTTTTTCGGGCGAGAACCTGGTCGAGCTCGACAGCACCAGCAACAGCACGATGGAACGCTTCATCGACCCCGGGGCCTATTTGCTGACCTTCTATTATTCGGCGCGCCCGAACGTACCTGCAGACAGCAACGGCATCACCATTTTCGCAAACGGCAGCCAGATTTACAATGTCACCGGTGCGGGGACGGGGAATACCAACTGGATGTTCCAGCAGGTCAAATTCTCGATCAACGCGCCCGGCAGCCTGCGCTTCGCCGCGGTCGGCACCAGCAATTCGCTGGGCGGTTATATCGAGAATGTCAGCTTGAGCGGGGCAGTGCCCGAACCCGCGACCTGGGCGATGATGATCTTCGGCTTCGGCGCTGTCGGAGGAGCGATGCGGACCGCGCAGCGCAGAAGGGCGGTCTTGGCGACCGCCTGAGGCCTGCACACACGAGAGATCGAAGGAAAGGGCGGGCGGGAGTCCGCCCTTTTCCGTTGCACGTACCGCCCCGAGTGCGGCTGGAGCTGCCGCTCCGCGAGCGCTAGGATGAGGCGATGAGCGACGCGACCGACTGGAAGCTCCCGTGGGAGGGCGGCTGCCGCTGCGGCGAGGTACGCGTCCGCGTCACCAAGGCGCCGCTTCTTGCGGGCGCCTGTCATTGCACCGGCTGCCAGCAGATGACGGCGAGCGCCTATTCGCTCACCCTCACCGTCCCTGCCGACGGCTTCGAAGTGACCGACGGCGAGCCGGTGATCGGCGGGCTACATGGTCCCGATGCGCACCATTTCCACTGCGCACGCTGCAAGAGCTGGCTGTTCACCCGCGCCGAGGGTTTCGACTGGTTCGTGAACCTGCGCCCCTCCACACTCGACGAGCACAGGTGGTTCGAGCCCTTCATCGAGGTCTGGACGCGCGAGATGCTGCCATGGGCGAAGACGCCGGCACGCCACAGCTACGAGACCATCCCTCCCCTGGAGCAGTGGGAGACGCTGATGCAGGCCTACGCCGCTGAAGGCGCGCGCCCTTAGCGACAGCGCCGGACTTCGCGTCAATAATGCAGCGCGCGGCCGTAGGCGTCGAGGACGCTCTCGTGCATCATCTCGCTGAGGGTCGGGTGCGGGAAGACGGTGTGCATCAGGTCTTCCTCGGTAGTCTCGAGCTGGCGGGCGACGGCATAGCCCTGGATGAGCTCGGTAACCTCGGCGCCGACCATGTGGGCGCCGAGCAGCTCGCCGGTTGTCTCGTCGAACACCGTCTTCACGAAGCCCTCCGCCTCGCCGAGCGCGATCGCCTTGCCGTTGCCGATGAAGGGGAATTTGCCGACCTTCACCTTGTGGCCGGCCTCCTTCGCCTTGGCCTCGGTCAGGCCGACGGAGGCGACCTGCGGACGCGAATAGGTGCAGCCGGGGATGTTCCAGGTCTCGAACGGGTGCGGCTTCTTGCCGGCGATCGCCTCGACGCAGACAACGCCCTCATGGCTCGCCTTGTGCGCGAGCCAGGGCGGGCCGGTGACGTCGCCGATCGCGTAGATCCCTTCGACATTGGTGCGGCCGTAGCCGTCGGTGACGATGTGGCCGCGGTCGGTCTTCACGCCAAGCGCTTCTAAGCCGATATTCTCGCTGTTCGGGACGATGCCGATCGCCACGATGGCGTGGCTGAACTCCTGCTCGCCCGCGCCCTTGATCGTCGCCTTGACGCCGTTCGCACTGGTCTCGAGCTTGTCGACGCCCGAGGACACGTGGAGCTTCATCCCCTGCTTCGTCAGCGCCTTGTGGACGAAGGCGCTGACGTCCGCGTCCTCGACGGGCAGGATGCGGTCGAGCATCTCAACGATCGTCACCTCGGCGCCCATGTCCGAATAGAAGCTGGCGAATTCGACCCCGATCGCGCCCGATCCGATGACGAGGAGGTTGGTCGGCATCTCCTTCGGCACCATCGCATGCCGATAGGTCCAGATGCGGTTCCCGTCCGCCTTGGCGAACGGCAGGTCGCGGGCGCGGGCGCCGGTCGCGATGATGATGTGCTTGGCCTCGAGCGTCTTGTCGCCGACCTGCAGCTTGCCTTTGCCGGTGATCTTCCCCTCGCCTTCGACAACGGTCACCTTGTTCTTCTTCATCAGCCCCTTGACGCCGGCATTGAGCTGCCCCGCGACCTTGCGGCTGCGGTCGACGATCTTCGCGAGGTCGAACGACACCTTCTCAGCGCTGAGCCCGTAGGCGGATGCGTGCGTCAGATAGTGATTGATCTCGGAGGTGCGGAGCAGCGCCTTGGTCGGAATGCACCCCCAGTTAAGGCAGATGCCGCCCAGCTTCTCCCGCTCGACGATCGCGGTTTTCAGCCCAAGCTGCGCCGCGCGGATCGCCGCGACATAGCCGCCCGGTCCCGAGCCGAGGACGATAAGGTCGTAAGTGTCAGCCATTCGATGCTCCAATGAGCCCCTCTCCCCTTGCGGGAGAGGGAGGGGCCCAAGCCGCAGGCTTGGGAGGGTGAGGGAAAAGGGCGGCGAAGATTGCGCTGCTTACAGCAGCAGTGTCGCCGAGAACCTGATTGTTCCAGAAGCGGAGGAGGCGAAAGCCCTGCGCCTGAAGATAGGCGTCCCGCCTCACATCGTCCTTGTTGCCGGCGTGCTGCGAACCATCAGCCTCGATGATCAGTCGCTCGGCGAGGCAGACGAAATCGACGATGTAGGGTTCAATGATCTGCTGGCGGCGGAATTTGAATGCGGAAAGCCGTCGGTCGCGCAGGATAGACCAGAGTCGCTTTTCTGCCTCAGTCGGCTGGGCACGCATCCATTTGGCACGGGCGAGCAGTTGCTTCCGGGTGGGGATCGTTCCCTCACCCTCCCACCCGCTTCGCGGGCGGGCCCCTCCCTCTCCCGAAATGGGAGAGGGGTGCATTACGCAATCATTCCCAGTGGGCTTTCGATCAGTTCCTTGAAGCGCTTCATCAGCGCCGCGCCGTCGGCGCCGTCGATGGCGCGGTGGTCGAAGCTGCCGGTGGCGCTCATCACGGTGGCGATCTGCAAGGAGTCGTTCACCACATAGGGGCGCCTTTCGCCGGCGCCGATCGCCATGATCATGCCCTGCGGCGGGTTGATGACGGCCTCGAACTGCTTGATGCCGTACATGCCCATGTTGGAGAGGCTGGCGGTGCCGCCCTGATATTCGTGGGGCTGGAGCTTGCCGTCGCGGGCGCGGGCGGCGAGGTCCTTCATCTCGTTGGAGATGGCGCTGAGGCTCTTCGAGTTGGCGTCGGTGATGATCGGGGTGATGAGGCCGGTCGGCGTCGACACCGCGACCGAGATGTCGGCGCGCTTGAAGGTGACGAGCTCGGTCGGCGTGTACATGACGTTGCACTTGGGCTCGTCCATCAGCGCGACGGCGAGCGCCTTGATCATGAAATCGTTGACCGAGAGCTTCACGCCGCGCGCATCGAGGCTGGCGTTGAGCTCGGTGCGAAGCTTCAGCAGCGCGTCGAGCTGGATGTCGACAGTGAGATAGATGTGCGGGACCTGCTGCTTGGACTCGGTCAGCCGCCGCGCGATCGTCTTGCGGATGTTGGACAGCTTCACCGCCTCGTGCGGGATCTCCGGCACTGCATGGGCAGTGGCGGCCGCGGGCTGCGGCGCCGCGACAGGGGTCGACGGCTGGGGCGCTGCCGCGGGAGCCGGAGCAGGCGCGGCCTTGCCGGTGGCGCCGTCGATATCCGCCTTGACGATGCGGCCGCCGGGGCCCGAACCTGACAAAGCCGACAGGTTGATACCCTTCTGCTCGGCCAAGCGGCGGGCGAGCGGGCTCGCCTTGACGCGGTCGCCGCCGTCGGCGCGCGGCTGGGGAGCCCCCTGGGCGATCTTCTGGTCTTCGGCCGGGCTCGCGCCATAGCCCTTCACCTCGGGCGCCGGAGTCGGCGTCGCCGGCTGCCCTGCGCCCGTCTCGCCGCCGCCTTTGGCGACAGGCTCGGGAGCCGCGCTCGGGGCGGAAGCGGCGGCGCCGGCATCCTCGCCCTCGCCTGCGATGAGGGCGATCACCGTGCCGACCTTAACTTCGTCCGTGCCCTCGGCGACCAGGATCTTCGCGATCGTGCCTTCGTCGACCGCTTCAAACTCCATCGTCGCCTTGTCTGTCTCGATCTCGGCGAGGAGATCGCCGGCGGCGACGCTGTCGCCTTCCTTGACCAGCCACTTGGCGAGCGTGCCCTCCTCCATCGTCGGCGAGAGTGCGGGCATCTTGAGTTCGATCGGCATCGCTGGCGTTCCTCATGGGTCCGGGCACTCCCGCTCAAACAGCTTTGGCCTTGCCCGGTCAAGTGGAGCGCTTGCCTTGACGAGCAGTTCTGGCGCAGCATCGGCGTCAACAGGGGAAAAGAGCATGCGAAGCTATCTCGTCGTCATGGATGAGAGCCAGGAGGCGCGGGCGGCGTTGCGCTATGCGGCTAAGCGCGCGGCGCGGACCGGCGGCACGGTCGAGATCCTGGCGGTGATCCCGCAGGCCGAGTTCGTCCAGTGGGGCGGCGTTCAGGCGGCGATGGAGGAGGAGGCGCGGCTGCGCGCGGAGGCGATGGTGCTGCAGGCGTCGAGTGCGCTGGCCGAGGAAGCGGGCCTGACGCCGGTGATCACGGTCAGGCAGGGCGACGCGATCAAGGCCGTCGCGGACGTACTGGCCGAGCGGGAGGACCTCGCCGCCCTCGTGCTCGGCGCCGCTACCGAAGGTGGACCGGGGCCGCTCGTCACCCATTTCGCGGGAGCCGCCGCGGGCCAGCTTCCCTGCCCGCTGACGATTGTGCCCGGGACGCTGCCCGAAGCGGTGCTCGACGGCCTGGTCTAGCCGCGCTCGCCCTTCAGCCGCGGCTTGCGCTTCTTGGCGGGCCGCTTTTGATGCACATCCTCGTACCACACCTTCTCGGTGACGGTCGGTGCCGTCGTCGTGATCGTCTCCGTGATCACGATCGCCCCGGCGCCTTGCGGATAATGGTAGCCATAGCCGCCCTGACCGTAGCCGTGATGTCCGGCATAGCCGTCGCGGCCCTCGGCCCAGGCATAATCCTCGTCGTCCGGATAATAATCGCCGTCGCCGACATATTCGGGAATGCCGTCATCTCCACGGCGCCAGTCGTGGTCATATTCGTCCCACTTCATGCCCCACTGGCCATCGATGACCTGGCCATAGGGATCGACCAGCAGAGCATCGTCATAATAGCGGATCCAGCGCCCGCCCCACATCGGCTGGTAAAAGCCGTAGCGGCCGAAGTCCTGGATGTGGAATCGCGGGTGCATCCAGTAGCCCGGGACGCGGTGGCCGCGCTCGATCCGGAAATGACCGGCCGGCGCGCCATGGTGCGGGCCGCGATGCTCGATCATCGGGCCGGGCCCAGCATGGTGTGGCCCGTCATGATCCATCCGGCGCCGGACCACGACGCGCTCCCGATGAGGACCCGGCCTCTCGAGGATGATCTCGCGATCGCGCACATCCATCCGTTCGGCCGACGGGGGCGCGCGGTGAATGACGACCCGAGGCGGCGGCGGGAGATCCCTCGCGGCTGACGGAGCGCGCTGCACCTCCACCCGCACCGGCGGAGGCGGCGGAGCTGCGTTGGCGCTCGGAGCGGGGACGACGACGACGCGGGCCGGCGGAGCCGGCGGCGTCGGAGCTGCCACCACGGGGGCGGGAGGAACGGGCCGCGCAACGACAGGAGCCGGAGCCGCGCGGGGAGCGGGCGCGGGTGCCGCTCTCTGCTGCCAGCTCACGCCAGGCGCGGGCGTCGGCGTCGCTGCAGGTGCAGGGGTCGCTCTCGGTGCCGGCGTCCTCAGCGTTGCGGCGGGAGTGTCCTCCTCGGGCGGGGGGGTGACGGTCTGGGCCAATGCGGCCGCTGGGAGGAAGGAGGTGGCCGCCAGAGCGTAGATGCCGAGCCTTTTCATCGATCACGTCCCCTGTTCGGACAAGTGCTTGCCCCGGCAGGACGTGCCGGAGCCGTTAGGGAATTCTTAACTCCCGCACCTCGGCATTTCTACCGCCGGAGAGGCGGGGGCCGAGCATCTGTGCCAGTCTGACACAGCCGTCCACGTCCTCCTGGTCGAAGCGGCCGCGCTTCGGACTGTCGAGGTCCAGGACGCCGATCAGCTCGCCCTCGTGGACGATCGGCACGACCAGCTCGGAAGCGGAGGCGCTGTCGCAGGCGATGTGGCCGGGAAAGGCGTTCACGTCCTCGACGCATTGCGGCTCCCGGCTCGCCGCGGCCGTGCCGCAGACGCCCTTGCCGAACGGAATGCGGATGCACGCGGCACGACCCTGGAACGGGCCCAGCACCAGCTCGGCCTCCACATTGCGATAAAATCCCGCCCAGTTGAGGTCGGGCAGGCTCTCCCAGAGCAGGGCCGATATGTTGGCCATGTTGGCGATCGGGTCCGGCTCCCCGTGGGTCAGCGCGTCGGCGGCCTCGATCAACTGGCGGTAAAGCTCGGCCTTGTCGGCGGCGTCGATCCTGAACTCGTACATCAATCGATCCTCGGCTTGGCGCGCGCGCCCTTGATCGCGCCGCGCTGCTTCTTCGCATCCACCCGCTTCGCCTTGGCGGCCCTGCTCGGCTTGGTCTTCACGCGCTTCTCGGGCCGGACATGGGCCTTGGCGACGAGTTCCGCCAGCCTCGCCCGCGCCTCCTCGCGGTTCGCATCCTGGGTGCGGTGGGTGCGGGCGGTGATGACGATTTCGCCGCCGCTGGTCATGCGGCTGCCGGCGAGCTGCTTGAGCCGCTGATAGACTGGCGGGGCCAGGCCAAGCTTGAACACGTCGCAGCGCAGCTGGACGGCGGTGGCGACCTTGTTGACGTTCTGACCGCCCGGGCCGCTCGATGCGATAAAGCTTTCGCTCAGCGCCTCCTCCGGGATCGAGGGCGGATCAGCCGAGGACATCGCCGAATCCCGCATCTATGAAGGCCGGCGGCAGCGGCGCCTCCGCCTCGATCGGCGGCTTGGCGCCGCGCTCCAGCCGCAGCGACAAAGCGTGGAGCAGCATGGGCCCGCGGCGCGACCCGTAAACGGGGTCGCCGGAAATAGGCAGCTTCAGGCCCTCGGCCGCATGGACGCGCAGTTGGTGGGTGCGGCCCGTTTCCGGCATGAACAGGATCGCGGCCCGGCCCTCATTCTTGCTCACGACGCGCCAGCGGCTGACCGAAGGGCGTCCGCGCGGATCGTGCGCCATCCGCCAACCCTTCTCCTTCGACGAGACTTTGGCGAGCGGCATGTCGATCACGCCTTCCGCCGCGTTGGGCACGCCGTCGACGATCGCCAGATAGGTCTTGGTCACCTTCTGCTCCTCGAAGGCCCGCGAGAAACGCTTGTGCGCCTTTGGGTTGCGGGCGAGCAGCAGACAGCCGGACGTGTCGCGGTCGAGGCGGTGGACCGGGTTGGGCGGCCGCTCGAATCCGAAGCGCAGCCGGAGCAAATGATTTTCGAGCGAAAGGCTGCCGTCACGCGGCGCATCAACCGGCAAGCCGGCCGGCTTGTCGATCACCAGCGCCTCG
This sequence comes from Allosphingosinicella sp., assembly GCF_059502505.1. Classification (NCBI taxonomy): domain Bacteria; kingdom Pseudomonadati; phylum Pseudomonadota; class Alphaproteobacteria; order Sphingomonadales; family Sphingomicrobiaceae; genus Allosphingosinicella; species Allosphingosinicella sp. The sequence continues at coordinate 260,993 of NZ_JCACEU010000014.1, read as the reverse complement.
CCATCGAGGAACAGAACACGATCAGTCCACATCATTTCGTTCACTTCCGGCTGTTGCAGCGGCGCAACGATTGCCCCGCGACTCGCCGCAAATCCTGTGTTTACGAGGAATTAACCTTTTAAGTTCACTTATGGCGTGATTAATCAAGGTTACCGGGTTCCAAAGGCCAACAGGTCGGGTCCGCGAACAAGGGGCGAATCTTATGCGTGTGTTGCTGATTGAGGACGAGCCGACGACTGCCAAGAGCATCGAGCTGATGCTCACGACCGAAGGCTTCAACGTCTATACCACCGATCTGGGCGAAGAGGGTTTGGACCTCGGCAAGCTCTACGATTACGACATCATCTGCCTCGACCTCAACCTTCCCGACATGCACGGTTATGACGTGCTGAAGAAGCTGCGGGTTGCCAAGGTCGGCACGCCGGTTCTCATCCTTTCCGGCATCAGCGAGATGGACAGCAAGGTCCGTGCGCTCGGTTTCGGCGCCGACGATTACGTCACCAAGCCGTTCCACCGCGACGAGCTGGTCGCCCGCATCCATGCGGTCGTCCGCCGCTCGAAGGGCCACTCGCAGTCGGTGATCAAGACCGGCAAGCTGGCGGTGAACCTCGACGCGAAAACCGTCGAGGTCGACGGCGCCCGTGTGCACCTCACCGGCAAGGAATATGCGATGCTGGAGCTGCTTTCGCTCCGCAAGGGCACGACGCTCACCAAGGAAATGTTCCTGAACCACCTTTACGGCGGCATGGACGAGCCCGAGCTCAAGATCATCGACGTGTTCATCTGCAAGCTTCGCAAGAAGCTGTCGCTCGCTTGCGGCGGCGACAATTATATCGAGACCGTCTGGGGCCGCGGCTACGTGCTGCGCGATCCGGAGGAAGTCGAGCAGGCCCAGGTCGCCTGACACACCAGTTCCTGTTCCAGTAAGAGTAAGCGTACGACCGGCGCCGCAGCAATGCGGCGCCGGTTTCGTTTGGTGTCTCGGCCGACCACGCGGCCAGCGCGGTCAGAGATGGGCCACCATCACCACATAGCCGTCCGGGTCGATCAGCCGGAACTCGCCTTTGGGATTGTAGAAAGGCTTGGCGACGGCTCCCGGGGAAAGCCCCGCCTCGCTCAATTGCGCATGCATCGCCTCGACGTCCTCGCAGTAGAGGTAGAAGAGCACGGCCTGCTCGTCCGGGAGGATCGGCGCGCTGGCCCGCGCCAGCATCAGCTCGGCGCCGCCCGACATCAAAGCGGCCCAGGATGGCGACTCCTCGCCGGGTGGCGTGAAGCTGCCGGCGACCTCGAGGCCGAGTTGCTCGTAAAAGGCTACCGAGGCGGCGAGATCCGCGGCGTGAGCCATCGGAACGAGCGATCGGATGCGCTGGCGGTCCATGATGCTGGAGCATAGGTCATCCGCAGCGCTGACTGAACCCCGTCGCCCCTTTGCGCCCCAAGGACTTCGTGCCATGATCCTCGCCTCGGCGCAGGGTCGAGGGGGCGAGACTCGGGGCCATGGCGGCGCAGGCGGCATTCGACGAGCTGTGGGGCATCAGCCGAGGCAAGGCGGCGAGGCCGGGCTTCGAGCCCCTTGCCGAATGGCTCAGCGAAACTTCGGAAGTGGAGCTCGACCGGCGCCAGGAAGCGGCCGAGGTCGCGTTCCGCAATCTCGGCATCACCTTCGCCGTCTATGGCGACGAGCAGGAGGCCGAGCGCATCATCCCGTTCGACATCGTGCCTCGCGTCTTCACCGCCAGGGAATGGGACAATCTCGCGGCCGGCCTTGAGCAGCGGGTGCGGGCGATCAATGCCTTCATCGACGACGTCTACGGGGATCGCCGGATCATCGCCGACGGCGTGGTGCCGGCCGACATCGTCCTCGCCAATCCGCAGTTCTGTGCGCAGGTCGCCGGGGTGAAGCCGCCGCACGGCATCTATTCGCATATTTGCGGTATCGACCTGGTGCGCACCGGCCCGGACGACTTCTTCGTGCTGGAGGACAATTGCCGCACGCCGTCAGGCGTCAGCTATATGCTCGAGAATCGCGAGGCGATGCTGCGGCTCTGCCCAGAGCTGTTCGACAAATATGACGTGCGGCCGGTCGACACCTATCCGGACCTGCTGCGCGAGACCCTGCACTCGGTCGCGCCGGCGGCGGCCCACGATCCGGTGGCGGTGCTGCTGACGCCCGGCCACCACAATTCCGCTTTCTACGAGCACAGCTTCCTCGCCGATTACATGGGCATCGAGCTGGTCGAGGGAAACGATCTGGAGGTCGACGACGACATCGTCTGGATGCGAACGATCGAGGGGCGGGTGCGGGTCGACGTCATCTACCGCAGGGTCGACGACAATTTCCTCGACCCGCTCGTCTTCAACCGGGATTCGGTAGTGGGCGTGCCCGGCGTGATGGCGGCGTACCTGGCCGGCAACGTGACCCTGGTCAACGCGCCCGGCACCGGCATCGCCGACGACAAGGCGATCTACAGCTACATGCCGGAGATCGTCCGCTATTATTCGGGGCAGGAAGCGAAGCTCCCCAATGTCGAGACCTGGCGCTGCCGGGAGCCGGATGCGTTGCGCTACACGCTCGATCACCTCGGCGAGTTGGTGGTGAAGCTGGTCGACGGTTCCGGCGGCTATGGGATGCTGGTCGGCCCGACCGCCACCAAGGCGGAGATCGAGCGCTTCCGCGCCGCCCTCGTCGCCGAGCCTCACCGCTACATCGCGCAGCCGACGCTCGCCCTTTCGACGGTGCCGACGCTCACCGACCAAGGCTTTGCGCCGCGCCATGTCGATTTCCGACCCTTCGTTTTGAGCCGCGCCGACGGCGTTCAGATCGTGCCCGGCGGCCTGACGCGGGTGGCGCTGCGGGAGGGGTCGCTCGTCGTCAATTCGAGCCAGGGCGGCGGCACCAAGGACAGCCTGATCCTCGCGCCCGAGGAGGAGCAGCATGCTCTCCCGTACGGCCGCTAACCTCTACTGGATCGGCCGCTACATGGAGCGGGCCGAGTTCACCTCGCGGCTGATCGAGGCGACGATCCGGCTGGGCTCGCTGCTCGGCGACACCGAGAGCATCAACGCCTGGAAAAGCGCGCTGAGCGTGGTGGGCGCCGATCTGTCGCTGTCGGAAAGCCCGCGGCTGACGGCGTTCAATGCGCGCCGCTACCTCAGCCTCAGCGCCGAGAACCCGAATTCGATCCGATCCTGCATTGCTGCCGCGCGCGACAATGCGCGGGCGGCCCGCAACGCGATCAGCCGCGAGGCGTGGGAATCGATCAACCGCGCCTGGCTCAACACCCGCGACCGCTCCAGCCCCGGCGGCACCCAGACCACGCTCGACCTGGTCGAGGAGCTGAAGGCCGACACCTGCGGCTTCGAGGGCGCGGTGGCGCGAATGCTGAGGCGCGAAGGCTATTGGTTCATGCGCCTGGGCGCGGTGATCGAACGGGGCGACAACACGGCACGCCTGCTCGACGTCAAATATTATCTGCTGCTGCCGGCGGGCGAGCGGGTCGGCGGCACGCTCGACCGCGATCAGTGGACGACGATCCTGCACACCGTGTCCGCGCGCAACGCCTACCGCTACATCTATCAGGAGACACTGCAGCCCTGGCTGATCGCCGACCTGCTGATCTTCCGGCGGGAGCTGCCGCGCTCGCTCCATGCCGCCGCCGAGGAGACGGCGGAGCTGCTCGGCGAGCTGGCGGAGCGGACCGGCCGGCAGGGCGAGGCCGACCGCCTGGCCCGAAACCGTCTGATGGAGTTCGATGAAGGCGACATCAACACGGTGTTCCAGTCGGGGCTGCACGAATCTTTGCGCCGCTTCATCGCCGAGAACGCCGCGCTCGACCATGCGGTCGCGACGCAGTTCAGGTTCGGCTGATGCGGCTCACGGTTCACTATAACACCAGCTACAGCTTTTCGGAGAAAGCCCGGCGGGTCATCCAGCTGCTGCGGCTGACGCCGATCACGTTCGACGGGCAGATCGTCCACGACTGGCGTATCGACGTCGATGTCGATGCCCGGCTGCGGGAGGGCCGCGACGGCTTCGGCAACATCATACACATGCTCTATGTCGATCAGCCGGTCGACGGCCTGAAAGTGTCGGTCAACGGCCGCGTCACCACCGAGGACCGCGCCGGCCTCGTCATCGGACAACCGCACGAGCTTCCGCCGCAGGTCTATATGCGCTCGACACCGCTCACCGAGGCCGACGCCGCCCTGCGCGACTTCGCGGGCTCCATCGGCGACGGCAACATGCTGGAGCGACTGCATCGGCTGAACGCCACCATTCACGAGCGCCTCGGCTTCGATACCGGCACCACCGAGACCGACACCAAAGCGGCGGAGGCCTTCAAGGCTGGCCACGGCGTGTGCCAGGATTTCGCCCATATCTTCATTGCGGCGGCGCGCCAGATGAACATCCCCGCGCGCTACATTTCCGGCCATCTGTTCCGGCGAAACGGCGCGCCCGTTCAGGAAGCTTCGCACGCCTGGGTGGAGGCCTATGTCGAGGATCTCGGCTGGGTGGCGTTCGACCCGACCAACGGTATCGGCGCGGACGATGCCTATATCCGCGTCGCCTGGGGGCTCGACTATCGCGACGCGGCGCCGTTCGCCGGCGCCCGAGCAGGGGGCGGGCATGAGGAGCTCGATGTCGACGTAACGGTGCGGCTCGCGCGCGTGCAGGCGCAGTCCCAGTCGCAAAGCTAGGAGAAGGCAAGATGACCTATTGCATCGGACTGCTGCTGAACGAGGGGCTGGTGATGATCTCCGACACCCGCACCAATGCGGGCGTCGACAATTTCTCCTCATACAAGAAGATGCACAAGCTCGCCGACGCCGACGACCGGCTGATCTACGCGGCGACGGCAGGAAGCCTGTCGACCAGCCAGTCGGCGATCGCGATGCTGGAGGAAGGGCTACCGCCAGTGGGCGACGGCTGCGATCTGCCGCGGACGCTCGCTGCGGCGCCGACCATGTTCCGCGCGGCGCAGCTGGTCGGGGAAGCGGTGCAGACCTGCAGCCGCCAGGTCGCCGCCGCTCTGGTCGGATCGAATGTCAGCAGCGCCGTCTCGATCCTGCTCGGCGGCCGGATCGGCAACGAGCCGCCCTCGCTATTCCTGATCTACTCGGCGGGCAATTTCATCGAGTGCAAGAAGGAGACGCCCTTCCTCCAGATCGGCGAGCTCAAATATGGCAAGCCGATCCTCGACCGGAACATCACGATGGAGACGCCGCTGGACGAGGCGCTCAAGATCGGATTTCTTTCGTTCGATTCCGCGATCCGCTCGAACCTGGGCGTCGCCCGGCCGCTCGACATCATGGTGATGCCTACCGACATGAGCCGCCCGGTCATCACCCGGCGGATCGGCATCGACGACGAATATTTCGACAACCTCTCGCGCCAGTGGGGCAGGCTCCTCCACGATGCCGCGCAGACCATTCCCAATCCGCCGTTCATGGAGCCCGCGGTCCGCGCCGCCGCCGAGTGACGAGGATTGCCGAGTCCTTCGAAACGCTGCGCCGCCACGGACTGAGCTTGCCGGAGGCTGTCGAGGAATTTCCCTGGGGGCATTCGGCGCTGAAGGTGCGTGGCAAGACGTTCGTTTTCCTCAACCATTCTGAGGAGGAACTGAGCCTGTCGGTCAAGCTGCCGGTCAGCCGTGACTTCGCCCTGATCTTCGACTGGACTGAGCCGACCGGCTACGGCCTCGGCCGCAGCGGCTGGGTCAGCGCGCGGTTCGGACCGGCCGACGAGCCTGATCTGGAGCTGTTGGAGCGCTGGATCGCCGAGAGCTACAAGGCGAACGCGCCGAAGAAGCTTGGAGCGCTGGTAGCCGGCTGACAGGATCAGGCGGTCAGCGGCAGCTCACTCTGGTCGGGCTCGAAGCGGCGCCAGCCGTCCGGGCCGAGCCGCTCCAGCGGCCGGAACTTGGCCTTGTACGCCATGCGCCGCGAGCTCTCGACCCAATAGCCGAGATAGACATAAGGCAGCCCCGCCCGGCCGGCGCGGATGATGTGGTCGAGGATGATGTAGGTGCCGAGGCCCGGGCGCTGCCGGTAATCGGGCTCGAAGAAGCTGTAGATCATCGACAGGCCGTCCGCCTGCTGATCGGTGAGGCAGGCGCCGACCAGGCGGCCGGGGCGCCCGTCGAGCGACGGCTCACGATACTCCACCACATAGGTCTTGACCGGGCTCTGCTCGACCATGTCGGCAAAGTCGCTCTCGTCCATGTCGACCATGCCGCCGCCCGGATGCCTGTGCTTCAGGTAGCGGCGGAGCAGCGCATATTGCTCCTGCGTCGTCCACGGCTTGCAGGCGGTGACCTCAAGGTCGGCGTGGCGGCGGATCATCTTGCGCTGGGTGACGCTCGGTTGGAATTCGCCGGCGATCACCCGCACCGAGACGCAGGCGGCGCAGTCGATGCAGCTCGGCCGATAGGCGACGCCCTGGCTGCGGCGGAAGCCGATGCGGCCGAGCGCGTCGTTGAGCTCGCTCGCATGCTGACCCGACAGCTCCGTGAACACCTTCCGCTCGGTCTTGCCCGGGAGATATGGGCAGGCCGAAGGCGTGGTGACGAAGAAACGGGGAAAACGAAACGGTGCGCTCACCGACTCTCCGGGTGCTGCTGGCTGGTCCAGCGCCTTTTATGAGCCTTTGAACTTGTGAAGAAAAGGGCGGGGTTGGGTTAATGCCATAGGATGCGGCGAGCCGTTCCGCGGTGGAACGGAAAGCTCAGTGAATCTCAACCGGATGAACGTCGAACCCGCTGGCCTCGAGGTCGTCGAGCAGGCGCCTCAGATGCGCCGCGTCGCGCGCCTCGCAGTCGAAATCGGTGTAGAGCCCCTTGGCCGGCAGGGTCGTGAAGATGCGCTGGTGATAGATTTCGATGATGTTGATCTGGTGCTTCTCGAACAGCCGTATCACCGAGAAGAGGGCGCCCGGCCGGTCCTGGAGCTGGATGCGCAGCCGCGCCATGCGGCCGGAGCGGGCGAGATCGCGCAGCAGCACGGTCGCCAGCAGTCGTGTGTCGATATTGCCGCCAGTGAGGACGAGGCCGACGGTGCGGCCCTTGAGACGCTCGGGGTGAGTGAGCAGGGCGGCAAGCCCAGTAGCCCCGGCACCCTCCGCCACCGTCTTCTCGATCTGGAGGAGCAGGCTGACGGCGGTCTCGATGTCGCGCTCCGGCACCAGCAGGATCTCATCGACCACCTCCTCGATGATCGAGGCGGTCAGCTCGCCCGGCCTCTTGACCGCGATGCCCTCAGCGATCGTGTCGCCGGAAGAGGGGAGGTGGCGGCCGGTGAAGCGGCAATACATTGAGGGGTAGAGCTCGGCCTGGGCGCCGATCACCTCGATGCCGGGCTTCACGGCCTTGGCGGCGGTGGCCATGCCGGAGATCAGCCCGCCGCCGCCGATCGGGATCACCAGCGTCTCGATATCGGGCGCGTCCTCCAGCAGCTCCAGCGCCACCGTCCCTTGCCCCGCAATCACGAGCGGGTCGTCGAACGGGTGAAGGAAAGTCAGGCCCTGCTCGCGCTCCAGCTCCTGCGCGCGGGCATAGGCCTCGTCATACATCTCCCCGTGGAGGATGACGTTGGCGCCGTGCCCCTCGGTCTGCATGACCTTGATGGTCGGCGTCGGCTTCGGCATCACGATCGTGACCGGCACGCCCAGCCTGCGTCCGTGATAAGCGACCGCCTGCGCATGGTTTCCGGCCGAGGCGGCGATCACTCCGCGGCCGCGCGTCGCCTCGTCCATCAGCAGCAATTTGTTGAGCGCGCCGCGCTCCTTGTAGGCGGCGGTGAACTGCAGATTCTCGAACTTGACGTAGATGGTGGCGCCGGTGAGCTGCGACAGGGTCTGGCTCAGCATGGTGGGCGTGCGCACCACCTGGCCCCGGATCCGCTCCGCCGCCGCCCGGATGTCGCCGAGGGTGACCGGCAGGGGGCTCTTGGGTGCGGGGCTCGCCATGGAGCGAGGCTCTAAACCCATCTGGCGCCCCTCGCAAACAGGCCTTATGCCGCTGGCGATGGCACGGATCGCTTTCATCGGCCTTGGCGTCATGGGTGCGCCGATGGCGCGGCACCTGCTCGCCGCCGGCCACACGCTCGTCGTCTACAACCGCACCCACGAGCGCGCCCGCGACTGGGTCAAGAGACACGGCGGCAGCTATGCCAGCACGCCCGCCGCGGCGGCCGGTGGCGCGGACGTCGTGATCAGCTGCGTCGGCGCGGACCACGACGTCGAGCAGGTTACGATCGGCCACGACGGCGCGTTCCGCAACATGAAGCCGGGTGCGCTCTACATCGACCATACGACCGTCTCCGCCAGGATCGCCCGCCGCCTCGCCGATGCTGGGCGCAAGGACAACATCCTCTGTCTCGATGCGCCGGTATCGGGCGGCCAGGCCGGGGCCGAGAACGGGCAGCTCGCGATCATGTGCGGCGGCACGGCCGAAGCTTTCGCCGCGGCCGATCCGATCATGCGGGCCTATGGCGCGCGCATCATTCATGTCGGTCCGGACGGGTCGGGTCAGCTCACCAAGATGGTCAACCAGATCTGCATCGCCGGCGTCGTGCAGGGTCTCGCCGAAGCGCTGCATTTCGCCAAGGCGGCCGGACTCGACACCGAAAAGGTGTTCGAAGCGGTGTCGGGCGGCGCTGCGCAGAGCTGGCAGATGCTCAACCGCTGGAAGACGATGGACAAGGGCGAGTTCGACTTCGGCTTCGCCGTCGATTGGATGCGGAAGGATCTCGGCCTCACCCTGGACGAGGCGCGCCGCAACGGGGCGCGCCTGGCGCTCACCGCGCTCGTCGATCAATTCTATGCGGACGTGCAGGCGATGGGCGGCTCCCGCCAGGACACGTCGTCCCTGATCAGAAGGCTTACTGAATGAAAGCTCTCCTGGCCGCTTTGGTGGCCCTGTTCCTCGGCAGCGCGGCGCTCGCCGACGTGCTGGTCGACAACGTCAACGGCTACACGCTCGACGGCGACGGCAGGCTCGTCCGCTTCGGCTCGATCCTGGTCGGCGACGACGGCCGCGTGCGCCAGCTCCTCCCCCGTGGCCAGAAAGCCACGCAGCGCGCCCAGTTCCGCATCGACGGGCGCGGCCGGACGCTGATCCCCGGCCTGATCGACGCGCATGGACACGTTATGGGCCTCGGCTTCGGTGCGCTTCAGCTCGACCTCAGCGATACGCGCAGCCTTGAGGAAGCGCAGGCGAAGATCGCCGCTTATGCCGCTGCCAATCCAAGCCCGCGCTGGATCGTCGGCCGCGGCTGGAATCAGGAAAGCTGGGGCCTCAAGCGTTTCCCGACCGCCGCCGACATCGACAAGGTGGTCCCCGGACGCCCGGTCTGGCTGGAGCGGGTCGACGGCCATGCCGGCTGGGCCAACAGCGAAGCGATGAAGGAAGCCGGCGTCACCGCCGCGACCAAGGCGCCGTCTGGCGGCAAGATCGAAATGGCCAGTCGTAGCCCCAGCGGCGTCTTCGTCGATGCGGCGATGGAGCTGGTCGGAAAGGCCGTTCCTGCGCCGCTTCCGGTCATCCGCGACCGCGCCTTCCGCCGCGCCCAGGAGATCTTGCTGTCGAATGGCATCACCACCGTCGCCGATATGGGCACGGCGGCCGAGGACTGGGCCGTGATCCGCCGCGCCGGAGACCTCGGTCAACTCAATGTCCGCATCCTTTCCTATGCATCCGGAGTCGATCACCTGCTGGCGGTGGCCGGCACGCAGCCGACGCCCTGGCTCTACGACAGCCGCCTGAAGATGGTCGGAGTGAAGCTCTACAGCGATGGCGCCCTGGGCTCACGCGGCGCCTGGCTGAAGCAGCCCTACAAGGATTCGCCGGGCGAAAAGGGCCTCGCCTTCCTCTCGGACGCGGAGCTCAAGAATTTGATGAGCCGGGCTGCGATGGACGGCTTCCAGGTCGCGGTCCACGCCATCGGCGACGCCGCCAACGCCCAGCTGCTCGACGGCATCGCCGAGCTCGCCCTGACCTACAAGGGTGACCGGCGCTGGCGGGTGGAGCATGCCCAAATCGTCGATCCGGCCGACCTGCCCCGTTTTGCGCAGAACGGCACCATCGCGTCGATGCAGCCGGTCCACCAGACCTCCGACTGGCGAATGGCCGAAGCGCGGATGGGCATTGAGCGGTTGGGCGGCGCCTATGCCTGGCGGAGCATGCTCGCCAACAACGTGCCGCTCGCCTTCGGTTCGGACTTCCCGGTCGAGCATCCCAATCCGTTCCCCGGCCTCGCCGTCGCGATCAGCCGCGAGGACGCGCAGGGGCAGCCGCCGGGCGGCTGGCTGCCGGAGCAGAAACTGAGCCTCACCCAGGCGCTCGACGCCTTCACTCGCGGCGGCGCCTATGCCGCCTTCGCCGAGGACCGCCTGGGCTCGCTGGAGCGCGGCCGCCTCGCCGACTTCATCATCATTGACCGCGACATCTTCGCCGGCGCCACCCCCCAGCAGATCCGCGAGACGAGGGTGCTCGAGACCTATCTCGCCGGACGAAAGGTGTGGGAGCGAAGCGCCCCCAACCGGGCGCGATGAGGCGAAACGCCCTTAAGCGAGCGCCAGGGTCACCCGGCTGAAGTCTCCGGCCCAGGCGTTTCGCGCCCGCGCCTCGTAGCCGTCCGCCAGATCGCCGCGGCCGAGCGCGCGCTCCGCCTGCGCCAGCAGATGATAGGCGACCGGATCGTTCGGCCAGTCCGCCAACGAGGCGAGCAGCTGGTTTCGGGCGCCGCGATAGTCGCGCTGCGAAATCAGGGCGGCGGCGACGCTGCGGCGCACCGGGTACCACCAGGTCGGCGGATCGGTGGAGAAGCGGGCCTTCCGCTGCTTGGCCATCGCCCTGCGGAAGGCTTTCTCCGCCGCTTTCGGATGCCCTTCGAGCAAAGCCGCACGGCCTTCGATCACATGCTGGGCGATTTCGAGCATCGGCGCGCCCCAGCGCCCCGCCTGCGGCGACGGCACATCCGCCGTCCTCATCCTGGCGATGGCGGCGGCCTCGCGGCGCGCGCCGGCCGCATCGCCGGCACGGATCAGGGCCTCGCCGCGCGCATAGTGGCGCATGGCGCGCAGCAGCGGCGTCTTCTCCGAGGGCTCCGGCAGCGCCATGACGTCATTCAGGCTGCCGTGGACGCCATAAGCGTAATATATCGAGGCGCGGGGAAACAGGCCGCCCACGTCATCGGGCTTGGCGGCATAGAGACTTCGGAAATAGTCGGCCGCCTTCAGCGCGCTGGCGGCATCGCCGATCATCAGCGCGCTGCCGATCGCGAAATTCGTGTTGTGGCGGTTGAGGCCGGATCGGTACGCGCTCTCCGGCGGCCGCACCTTGGCTTCATAGTCGCGGTCGATGCCGATCGCGGCCAGGTTCGCCTTCATCGCATCCTTGTAGCGGCCGACGCCGTAGAAGGTGTGCGACGGCATGTGAACGAGATGGCTGGATCCCGGCGCCAGTCCGCCAAGCCGGCTTGCATGCTGCTCGGCCAGCCGCTCGTCCTCGAGCCAGTCGGTAAGGTGGATGTAGAAGTGGATCGCGCCCGTATGGTCCGGGTTGCGGCCGAGCACGCCTTCCAGCAGCCGTTGCGGCAAGGTGCCCTTGGGCAGCTTCTCGAGCTCCGTTTCCTGCATCGCCGCATCGGCCGCGAGCAAGGTGATCACGTCATCCTGCGGGAAGCGCGCGGCGGCGGCCGCGCTGGCCGCGGCATATGCTTTTCCGTCGAACGCCGAGGCGCCGGCAGTCCTCACCCGCATCAGTTCGACCAGCAGCCGGTCGCGTTCGGGAAGCTTACCCGCCAGCGATACAGCCTTGGCGGCGGCCGCTTTGGCAGCAGCGAATTCCTCCGTGCGTCCGCGCAAATTGAGCGTCGGGCTCCGCGCCCAGGCTTCACCCCAGAAGCAGAGGGCGCATTCCGGATCGAGCGCCTGCGCCCTTTGGAAGGCGCGAATGCCCTCCGCCTCGTCAAACGCCCAGACGAAGCGGATGCCCTGATCGAACCAGCGCTGAGCCTCCGCATTCTTCGTGTCCGCCGCTATGCCGGAATAGCCCAGGCCCTCCACCAGCACGGGCGGAGGCGCTTCGGCGGCCTCCGCGAGGCTGGCTGCACTCCCGCAGAAGGATGCGAAGGCGGCGAGGATCGGCTTCGGCGCGGAATCGCCGCCCGCCGCGGCCGGAACCGACGTCAGGACAGACCCCGCTGCGAGCCACGCCCAGTTCCGCATCACATCCTCCCCTTTTTTGTGATGCTAGGGGAGCCGGCCGGCGAGAAAAAGCAGCTTTTCTGCGAGCGCACTAATGGGTCTGCCCAACCGCGGGGTTCTCCGGGCTAAACCTCAGCTCCGCACGCAAGCTCCTTGCCCATTCAGGGGAAGCCTCTAGCATCGCTTCGCATTCCGATCACTCGCCCCAAGGGGAATCGCCTTGAAGTTGCTTAGAGCCGCCGCCCTCGCGGCCGCATCCGCCATGGCCGCGCCGGCCCCCGCCCAAACCGCCTCCAGCCCGACGGCGCCACCGAAGCTGATTGTGGTGATTTCCGTCGACCAGTTTTCCTCCGACCTGTTCGCGCAGTATCGCCAGCATTTCACCGGCGGCCTGAGGCGCATGTCCGGCGGCGTCGTCTTCCCCTCGGGCTACCAGGCGCATGCCGCGACCGAGACCTGCCCCGGCCATTCGACCATCCTCACCGGCTCGCGTCCGGCGCGCACCGGGATCATCGCCAACGCTTGGTTCAACCTCGGCCTCAGCCGCGAGGACAAGCAGGTCTATTGCTCCGAAGATCCCCGCGTGCCCGGCTCCACGTCACGCGATTACACGGTCTCCACCTACCATCTGAAGGTGCCTGCGCTCGGCGATCTCATGAAGCGGCGGGACCCGGCTTCGAAGGTGGCGGCGATCGCCGGCAAGGACCGGTCCGCGATCATGATGGGCGGCTACGCGCCCGACCAGCGCTTCTGGTGGAGCGACAAGGCTTTCGTCGCCGGGGCGGAGGCACCGATCAAGTCGCTCGCCGCGGCCAATGCCGCCGTAGCTCAGGCGCTCACGCAGCCCCGCCCAGCGCTGGAGCTGCCGCCGGCCTGCGAGGCGCGCCACCGGGCTATCCCGGTAGAGGGCGAGAGCGGACCGGTCGGCACGGGCCGCTTCGCCCGCGAGGCAGGCGACAGCCGCGCCTTCCGCGCCTCGCCGGAGCTGGACGGAGCGACGCTCGCCCTTGCCGCCGCCACGCGCGCGGAGATGAGGCTCGGCGAAGGGAAGGCCACCGACCTGCTCATCGTCGGCCTCGCCGCGAGCGATTATGTCGGCCACAGCTACGGCACCGAAGGCAGCGAGATGTGCCTGCAGCTCCACTCGCTCGACCGCGACCTCGGCGACTTCTTTGCCACTCTCGACAGTGCCGGAGTGGACTATCTGGTGGCGCTGACCTCGGATCATGGCGGTATCGACATCCCCGAGCGCCATCGCGAGCACGCCATGCCCGGCGCGGCGCGCGTCGCCGACGAGCTGAATCCGGGCCAGATGGGCAAGGCGCTGGGCGAGCGGCTCGGCCTCACCGGGCGCGTGCTCTACGGCAATGGCGCGTTCGGCGACATGTATGTCAACCGCGCGCTCAGCACCGCCCAGCAGGCGCGCGTCCTAGCGGAGGGGGTGCGCAGCTATCGTGCGCATCCGCAGGTGGCGGCAGTCTTCACCCAGGCCGAGCTGCGCGCCGCGCCCAGCCCCTCGGGCCGCCCCGATGAGTGGAGCCTGCTGGATCGCGCCCGCGCCTCCTTCGATCCCGAGCGCTCGGGCGATTTCGTCGTGCTGCTGAAGCCGAACGTGACGCCGATCGCCAAGCCCGGCCGCGGCTACGTCGCCACCCACGGCAGCCCGTGGGACTATGACCGGCGCGTGCCCATCCTCTTCTGGCGCAAGGGTCTGATCCCGTTCGAGCAGCCGCTGCCGGTCGAGACCGTCGACATCATGCCGACGCTCGCCGCCCTGATCGGCCTCCCGATCGCGCCGGGCAGTATCGACGGCCGCTGTCTCGATCTCGCGGAAGGGCCGGAAACGAGCTGCCGCTGACCCGGGACGGGCGGTGCTGCCACGGGTTGCCGCCGCGTCGCTCCGGTCGCTATAGGCCGCCGCAACGAAGCCGGCGGCCGGTTCGCCGCTCGGTCCGGGAGCCGGAAATATGAATGCCGATAGCGCGGGTGCGGAAGTCAAGGCCGCTGACCTGCCTTATGTCGACGCGCTCGCCCGCGCGCTGGTGGACAGCGCCCTTCCCCGCGAAGTCGAGGATTTCCCCGAGAACGAAACAATGGAGGCGGCGCGCTTCGTCGCCGCCTGTGCCCAGCGCCGGCCGCCCGGCATCGCACTCGTCCGGCTGGAATCTCTCGGCGGCCAAGTCGGTCAGCGGCGGATGCGCATCTGCATCGTCAATGACGACATGCCGTTCCTGGTCGATTCAGTGGCGAACACGATCGCCTCTCGCGATCTCATCATCCATCGGCTGCTGCACCCCGTCCTTTGCGTTGAGCGCGATGGGAACGGTTGCCTGACCTCCGTCGCGCCGCTCTGCGATGACGACCGCAAGCGTGAGTCGATCATGTATATCGAGGTGGACCGGACCGATGCCCGCGAGCGTCGCGATCTTGTCGCCGACCTCCACCACGTGCTGGCCGACGTCCGCGCGGCGGTTTGCGACTGGAAGGCGATGCAGGCGCAGATGCGCGCCGACGCGGCCGAGATCGAGGATTCCGAAGGCCGGGCCTTGCTGGAGTGGTTCGCCGACGGCGCGATGACCTTGCTCGGCTATCAGGTCGAGCGTCTCGAAGGCCAGCCCGTCAACACCCTCGGCTTCTTCCGCATCCCGGGCGAGCCGACCGACCCGGGCGGTGCGCTGGGCGCGATGAATTATTTCAAGGCCGGCGGCGCAGTGCCGCTGATGGCCAAGGCGGACCGCAAGTCCTCAGTCCACCGCCGCGTCCCGCTCGACCTCGTTGTCGTGCCGATCCGCGAGAATGGCGAGGTGACCGCGATCGGCGTCCATGCCGGTTTGTGGACCAGCCAGGCGCTGACCCTCCCGGTCGAGGAGGTGCCCGTCCTCCGCCGCATCCAGGCCGAGCTGGAGGAGGAGTTCGGCTTCGACCCCAAGGGCCATTCCGGCAAGGCGCTGCGCCACGCCATCACCTCGCTGCCGCGCGACCAGCTGATCAACTTCAGCCGTGATGCCGTAAAGCGGCTGGTCGTCACCGCCATGTCGCTGGCGGACCGGCCGCGCCCGACGCTGCTGCTGGTGCGCAGCATCCTCAAGGGCCACCTGTTCGCCTATGTCTGGCTGCCGCGCGACGAGCTCAGCACGCGCCGCCGCACCGACATCGGCGACATGATCGCAGGGGCCGCCGATGCCCAGATCGTGAGCTGGTCGGTGGAGCTGGGCGAAGGCGATCTCGCGCTGATCCGCTTCACCCTCTACATCGATCCCGAAGCGCCCACGCCCGATGCCGCCGCGCTCGACCAGCGGCTGGACGTGATGGTCCGCGGCTGGGAGCCCGCGGTCGAAGAAGCATTGGGATCGCTGGTCGGACCCGCCCGGGCGACGCGCCTTGCGCTCACCTACATGGAAGATTTTCCGGAGAGCTATCGCGTCCACACCGACCCCGCCGACGCGGCCGAGGACGTGCTGCGCATTTGCGACCTGGACGGGGCCAACAGCCGCGACGCGCGCCTGTTCCGCAACGAGGGCGACGCGCCGAACGAGCTCAGGCTGAAGACCTATCGCCTGGCCGGCGTTATCCCACTTTCCGAAGCAGTACCCGTCTTCGAGAATTTCGGGTTCCGCGTCCTGGAGGAGCAGCCGACTGCCCTCGACGGCGGCCAGCTCGGTTACATACACGACTTCGCCCTGGAGATTCCCGGCGACGGCCATGCCGAGGACGTGCTGAAGCACGGCAAGGTGCTGGAGCGCGCGCTCGCCGCGGTTCTCGAGGGCCGCGCCGAAAATGACGCGTTCAACCAGCTCCTCGTCGGTGCGGGCCTGAAGCCGCGCGACGTCGTGCTGTTCCGCGCCTGGTTCCGCTACCTCCGTCAGACCGGCCTCTCTTATTCGCTGATCACGGTCGTCGAGGCGCTGCGCCGTGCCCCCGGTGTCGCCCGCGGCCTGATCGCCTTGTTCGACGCGCGCCACGATCCGGCCTTCGAAGGCGGCCGGGACGAAGCCGTGCGCGCCGCTGAAAACGCGATCTATCATGGCCTGGCTCAAGTCGCGGCGATCGACGAGGACCGCATCCTGCGCCTGATCCGCGGCGTTATCGAGGCCACGCTGCGCACCAACGCTTATGCCGAATCCGGCCGCGAGGCGCTCGCCTTCAAGCTCGATTCCAGCCTGGTTCCGGGCCTTCCGGCGCCAGTGCCATGGCGCGAGATCTGGGTCTACTCGCCGCGCGTCGAGGGCATTCACCTGCGCGGCGGCCCGGTCGCGCGCGGCGGCCTGCGCTGGTCTGATCGGCGCGACGACTTCCGCACCGAGATCCTGGGCCTGATGAAGGCGCAGGTGGTGAAGAACGCCGTCATCGTCCCGACTGGCGCCAAGGGCGGCTTCTATCCCAAGCAATTGCCGCCGACCTCCGATCGCGACGCTTGGCTGGCCGAAGGCACGGAAAGCTACCGCACCTTCATTCGCGCCCTCCTCTCGGTCACCGACAACATCATCGACGGCGAGGTCACCCACCCAGTGGGCGTCACGATCCGCGACGGGGACGATCCTTATTTCGTGGTCGCAGCGGACAAGGGCACGGCGAGCTTCTCGGATGTCGCCAACCAGATCGCGGTCAGCCGCAAATTCTGGCTCGGCGATGCCTTCGCGTCGGGCGGCAGCCAGGGCTACGACCACAAGGCGATGGGCATCACCGCCCGCGGCGCCTGGATCTCGGTCCAGCGCCACTTCCTGGAAATGGGCATCGACGTCCAGACGCAGCCGATCCGCGTCGCCGGTGTCGGCGACATGTCAGGCGACGTGTTCGGCAACGGCATGCTCCTCTCCAAGGCAATCAAGCTGGTTGCCGCCTTCGATCACCGCCACATCTTCCTCGATCCGGATCCGGATGCGGCTCGGAGCTGGGAGGAACGCGACCGCCTGTTCAACCTGCCGCGCTCGAGCTGGGCGGACTATGACGCGTCGCTCATTTCCGCCGGCGGCGGCGTCTTCCCGCGCACCCAGAAGGTGATCCCGCTCAGCCCGGAAGTCCGGGCGATGCTCGGCATCGAGGCCGAGGAGGTCGATCCGGCCACCCTGATCAGCGCGATCCTGAAGGCGCCGGTGGACGCGCTCTGGTTCGGCGGCATCGGCACCTACATCAAGGCCAAGGGTGAAGCCCATTCGGACGTGGGCGACCCCGGCAACGACGCAATCCGCGTCAACGCCGCGGACCTGCGCGCGAAAGCGATCGGCGAGGGCGCGAACCTGGCCATTACCCAGGCAGGCCGTATCGAGTTCGACCAAGCGGGCGGGCGCATCAACACCGACTTCATCGACAACAGCGCCGGCGTCGACTGCTCGGACAATGAGGTCAACATCAAGATCCCATTGAACCAGGAGATGGCCTCCGGACGGCTGAGCTTCGAGGACCGCAACGCTCTACTGGCGGAGATGACCGACGAGGTCGCGGCGATCGTGCTTGAGGACAACCGCCTCCAGACGCTGGCCCTGTCCATTGCCGAACGCGGCGGCGCGGAGTCGCTGCCGCCACTCGTCCGCGCGATCGAGATCCTCGAGGATAGCGGCCGCCTCAACCGCCAGGTCGAGGGCCTGGAGGGCAACGAAGAGCTGCTCCGCCGCGCGCAGGACAATCGCGGCCTCACCCGGCCCGAGCTCGCGGTGCTGCTTTCCACCACCAAGCTTGCGCTCCAGGCGGCATTGGAAGCCGGCAAGATCACCGAGGATCCGACGCTGACGCCGGAGCTGTGCGCAGCCTTTCCGGAGATGATGCAGCAGCGGCACGGCGACGCGATCCTCCAGCATCGCCTGCGGCGTCAGATCATCGCTACCAAGATCGCCAACCGGTTCGTAAACCGTCTCGGCATCACCGCCGTCTTCTCATTAAGCGAGGAGGAGGGCGCGTCCTTCGGCCAGGCCGCCGCCTGCTTCGTCGCGGCCGAGCGATTGTTCGACATGGAAAGCCTGTGGCGGACGCTCGACACGATCGAGCTCCCGGAGGAGGCGCGCCTGGAGCTGTTCGACCAGGCGAGCCAGGCGCTCCAGTTCCACGTCGCCGACCTGCTGCGCAACACCTCGGCCACGACCAAGATCGCCGAGATGGTGGAGACGCTGCGGCCGGGCCTCGACAAGCTCATTGAGGCGCTGAACAGCCTGCTTCGCGACGAGGCGCGCAGCCAGGCCAATGCTCAGCGCGAGCGGCTGCGGGCGCTCGGCGCACCGGAGGAAGTCGTCGAGCGCATCGTGCGCCTGTTCGAGCTGAACGGCGGCGTCGGCATCGCCACTCTCGCACAGAAGCTGGGCATGGACCCGATCACGCTGACCAGGGCCTACACCAAGCTCGGAGCGGCGTTGGGCCTCGATTGGGCTCAGGTCGCCGCCAACCGCTTCGCTGCGCGCGACCAGTGGGAGCGGTTGCTCACCGCGGGCCTCGCCCGCGACTTCGAGCAGCTCCGCCTCGAATTCCTGGAGCGGCAACGGGGTGCAGACCCCAAGGCCGCCGTCGACCAGTGGGTCTCAGCCCAAGGCCCGCGCATCGACCAGTTCCGCCGCCTCGTTGACCGCGCTCGCACCGCGTCCGTCACGACCGCGCCGATGCTGGCCCAGATCGCGACCCAGGCCAGGGTGCTGCTCGGACGCTAACTCCCTCTCCCCGGCGGGGAGAGGGCGCGCTCGAACAGCCATACGCGGATCGCACTGCCGAGGTTGGGTGGGTTCGGCACCTGGATGCGTTCGGCGTCGATGCGGGCGACGAGGGCGTTCAGCGGCAGCCCTTCGTCCGCCGCCGCTTCGCGCAACGCGTCCCAGAAGACCGGCTCCAGGCTGATCGACGTCGCGTGACCCGCGATCATCATCGAGCGCTTCACCGGCCCCATGGGATCAGTACATGTGCTGGCCGCCGTTGATGGAGAGAGTCGAGCCGGTGATGAAGCCGGCATCCTCGCCGCACAGGAAGGTGACGCCGCGGGCGATCTCGTCTGCGCGGCCGAGCCGGCCGACCGGAATGCGGGCGACGATCTTGGCGAGCACGTCCTCGGGCACCGCGGCGACCATCTCGGTGTCGATATAGCCTGGCGCGATCGCGTTCACGGTAATGCCGCCGCGGGCGCCTTCCTGGGCAAGCGCCTTGGTGAAGCCGTGGATGCCCGACTTGGCGGCGGCGTAATTGACTTGGCCATATTGGCCGGCCTGCCCGTTGATCGAGCCAATATTCACGATGCGACCCCATTTGCGGGCGCTCATGCCGTCCCAGACTGCCTTGGCCATGTTGAAGCAGCCGCCTAAGTTGACGTCGATGACGTCGTCCCACGCCTGCCGGTTCATCCGCTTCATGGTGCCGTCGCGAGTGATGCCGGCATTGTTGACCAGCACGTCGACCGGACCCAGCTCGCTCTCGATCTGCTGTACGCCCGCCATGCACGCGTCGAGGTCGGAGACATCCCATTTATAGGCCTTGATGCCGGTGCGGTCGGTGAATTGCCGGGCCTTCTCTTCGTTGCCCGCATAATTGGCGGCGACGGTGAGGCCCTGATCGCGCAGAGCCAGACTGATCGCTTCGCCAATGCCGCGGCTTCCGCCCGTCACAATTGCAACGCGTGCCATGATGATCCCTCCTGTTTATATTTTATGTTTGCGCCTTAGGCAGCGCTTACCCACCCCGCAAGTTCCCGGCGGATCAGCGCGCGCAGCATCGCCATACCGGCTTCGGAATCGTTGAGGCAGGGGAGGTAGGCGAAGTGGGTGCCGCCCGCCTCCAGGAAGGTCTCGCGCCCGCGGATCGCCAGCTCTTCCAGCGTTTCGAGGCAATCGGCGGAGAAGCCCGGGGCGAGGATCGCAACCTGCTTGACGCCCTTGGCCGGCAGCGCGGCGAGCGTCACGTCAGTGGCCGGCTCGAGCCACTTGGCGCGTCCGAAGCGGGACTGGAAGGTGACGATGAGATCCCGCCCAGTGGCCTCGCTCAGCAGCCGGGCCGTTTTCTGGCAGTGGCAATGATAAGGATCGCCGAGCTCCAGCGTCCGCTGCGGCATGCCGTGGAAGCTGGCCAAGATCGCCTGTGGTTCGAAGTCGAGCGTCGCCAGGCTCTCCTCGAGGGAGGCTTTGAGCGCATCGATGTAGAGCGGATCGTCATGATAAGGCGGCAGCGTGCGCAACGCCGGCTGCCATCGCATGGTCGAGAGACGGCGGAAGGCAGTGTCGTTGGCGGTGGCCGTCGTGGCCGCACAATATTGCGGGTAGAGCGGCGCGAGCAGGATGCGCTCGCAGCCCTGCCCCTTCAGTGCATCCAGCCGGTCGGCGATGGCGGGGCGCCCATAGCGCATCGCGTAGTCGACGATCACCTCATCGCCGAACGCGCCCGCGAGCGCACCCGCCTGGCGCGCAGTGATGGCGGCGAGCGGCGAGCCTTCATCCGTCCAGACCTGCTGATAGGCATGAGCCGACTTCTTCGGCCGCGTCCGCAGCACCACGCCGCGCAGGATCGGCTGCCAGACGAGATAGGGGATTTCCACGACGCGCGGGTCCGAGAGGAACTCGCGGAGGTAAATGCGCACGGCGCCGGGCTCGGGCGCATCGGGCGTGCCGAGGTTGATCAGCAGCACGCCGATCTTAGGCGTCGGGATCGGCGGATGATCGGCGGGCGGGATCATGCGCGGCCCGTCGCCAGCGGCAGCGAACGCAGGCGCTGCCCGGTGGCGGCGAAGAGGGCGTTGGCGATCGCCGGCGCCACTACCGGCACCGCCAGTTCGGTGACGCCGCCGGGCTCCTCCTGGCTTTCGATGATCTCGACGATGATCTCCGGCGCCTCCGCGAGGCGCTGGAAGCCCATCGCGCGAAACGATTGGATGCTCGGGAGACCGCCCTCGAACCCGATCCGGCTGCCCGTCGCTCCGGCAATGCCGTAGATGATGCCGCCCTCCACCAGCTGCCTCACGATGTCCGGATTGATCACACGGCCGCAATCCACCGCACAGACGGCGCGGCTGACGCGGATGCGCTGATCCTCGCCGACTTTTGCCTCCAGCACGAGCGCGGCGTGGCTGCCAAACGCGCTGTGCGCCGCGAGGCCCATGTTGCTGCCACGGCCGCCACCGTCCCATCCGGCAAGCGCCGCCGCCGTCGACAGGGCGCGGGCGAGACGCGGATTCTGGGTGAGCATCCCCATCCGATAGGAGAGCGGCTCGATTCCCGCCTTTCGCGCAAGCTCGTCGACGAAGCTCTCGGTGAAGAAGGCGGTGTAGCTGTGCGCGCCGGAGCGCCAGATGCCGGTGCGAAGGCCCGCATCCACCGGCAGATGATCCACGGCTACGGCGGGAAACGCATAAGGCGGCACCGCGCCGTCGATTGCGGCGCCGTCGGCTTCGATCTCCGCCGGCTCGCCCTGTAGCCGACCGATCACTTGCCGATTGGTTGCGGGAGCGGCGATACGGGCGTGCCAGCCGCCGATCATGCCGCCCTCCAGCACCCGCGCCCGGATCACCGCCGAGGCGGGGGCGCGGAAGCTGTCCTGGATCGTTTCCTCTGCGCGTGACCAGACCAGCTGGACGGGGCGCTTGATCTCCCTGGCCATGTGCACGGCCTGCTCGATCGCCGCAGTCTCCAGCTTGCGCCCGTAGCCGCCGCCGATCAGCATCGGATAGACGGTCACCTGGCCTTCGGAGACGCCGCCCGCCCGAGCGGCGGCGGCACGGGCGAAGCCGGGCGCCTGGGTCGGCGCCCACACCTCCAGCCGCCCGCCGGTCCAGCGCGCGGTTGCGGTCAGCGTCTCGACCGGCGCATTCGGCGCCACGCCGGCCGAATAGCGGGCGAGGAAGGCTCCTCCACCCGCAAAGGCCGCTTCCACGTCGCCGCTCGTATGGAAGCGCGTGCCTTCGCTCTCGAAGGCGGCTTCCAGGCGCGCCTCCGTCTCACCGCTGTCGGCGAGCGCGCCCTCGGTCCGGAAGACCGGCCGCAGCGCCCGCAGCGCCTTGTCGGCCGCCCACCAGTTGGTGGCGGCGACGCCGACCCAGCGCTCATGCTCGACGATGCCGACCAAGCCCGGCACCTTTTCGGCTGCGGCGTGGTCGACACGGGCGAGGTAGGAATCGCCGATCGGCCCAGACATCACCGAGGCGAACACCATGTCGGGCAGCCGCACGTCGCCTGCGAACTGCGCCGTCCCGTCCACCTTGGCAGGGAGGTCGATGCGCGGCACGTCCTCCCCCACGAGACGGTTCTCGACGCCGCCGCGCGCGGGCAGGGTGGCGGGCACCTCGAGCTGCGCGGCGCGCTCGGCAAGCTCGGCAAAGGGAATGCGCTCGCTGCCGTTGACGACGAAGCCGCCGGCCGTGTCGAGCCGCTCCCATTCCGCGTCCCAGCGCTCCGCGGCCGCCATGCTGAGCAGGGCGCGGGCCGCGGCTCCGGCTTCGCGCATGCGCGGCTCGAAGGCGCGGATCGAGCTGGAGCCGCCGGTGAGCATCAATGCGTTCCGAGTTGCATATTCATGCGCGGCCCAACGGGCGATCCCCTGAAAGGCCGAAGGGAGACTGGCGCCTGCCGTCTCCTCGGCGAGCAACTGGTTTGCATAAAGCGGATTGATCGGCGCCGGTTCGACCGACACCGTGCGCCAGTCGGCGCCGAGCTCGTCCGCCAAAATCTGCGGGAGGCTCGTATAGACGCCCTGGCCGAGCTCGGCCTGTGGCACGGCGACGATGACGCGGCCGTCGCGGGCGATCTTCAGGAAGGCGTTGACCAGCGTCTCGCCGGGCGCTGCGCGAAGGTTGGGCTGGTAGCTGCGCGGCAACAGGCCCCAGGCGACGACCAGCCCGACCCCCACTCCGCCGCCGACCAGCAGAGTACGCCGGCTGATGCCCAGTCCTTTGCCGCGAAGCGCCATAAGCGGCTGATAGGGCCGACGCAGCTTGACTGCTAGGCGGCCTCGCCGGTCACTTCCTGCCGATACTGCTTGCGCAGCGTCACCTTGTCGATCTTGCCGGTGCCGAGCTTGGGCAGCGGCTCGTGCCAGAACCAGATGCGCGCGGGGAGCTTGAAGGCGGCGAGACGCTCATGGAGGAAGCCGAGCAGCTCCTCCTGGTCGAGCTTGCGATCCGTCTCGCAGTAGATCACCGCCGCCGGCACCTCGCCGAGCCGATCGTCGGGGACGCCGAACACCGAGGCTTCGGACACCGACGGATGCGCGTAGCAAGCCGCTTCCACTTCCTGCGCGCTGATATTCTCGCCGCCGCGGATGATGATGTCCTTCTTGCGGTCGACGATGAAGAGATAGCCATCCTCGTCGAGATAGCCGACGTCGCCGGTGCGGAAATAGCCGTCTTTGGTGAACGCCGCTGCGGTCGAGGCCGGGTCGCGCCAGTAGCCGCGGATGTTGGCCGCGGATCGGATGGCGACCTCGCCCCGCTCGTTGGTCGCAAGATGGCGGCCGTCTTCGCCCAGGATCGCCAGCTCGACGATCGGCCGCTGCGCGCGCCCCGTGGAATCGGGCTTGGCGGCATAATTGGACCAGAAATTGCCGCAGCCGACTGCATTGGTCTCGGTGAGGCCGTAGCCCAGCGCCGGCTGGGCGCCGGTGAAGCTTTCCTGCAGCCGCTTCACATGGCTGACCGGCCGCGCCGCCCCGCCCGCCGCGATGTCGGTCAACGACGAGAGATTGTATCTGTCGCGGTCCGGATGCTGCATCAGCTCCAGGCTCATCGTCGGCACGCCGACGAAATAGGTGACGTTCTCCTTCTCGATCAGGCGCAGCGCTTCGCCCGGATCCCATTTCGGCATCAGCACCATGCCGCGCCCGATGACGAAGCTGTTGAGCATCACCGGCACCTCGCCGGTGACGTGGAAGAGCGGTACGTTGACCAGCGTCTTGGGCGGGTTGACCGGCGGATCGCCCATCCCCTCCTTGATCGCCAGCAGGATGGCGAGGCCCAGCGTATAGGCATAGACGCCGGTGGTGACGGCGCGGTGCGTGGACACGGCCCCCTTTGCTGCCCCCGTCGAGCCGGACGTGAAAAGGATCGTGGCGTCGTCCTCCGGCGTCACCTCGGGAAGGGTCGTGCCTTCCCTGGCCGAGGCAAGCAAAGGCGCGAGCGCTTCGTCGAGATGTTTCTCGGCCGGCAGGCTGACGATGTCGAGCGCGAGACCGGTTGCGTCGATTCGTGCGGCGCGGGGACTATCCGCGATCACCAGCTTCGGTTCGGTGAGCCGCAGCCCGTGGGCGAGTTCGTCGGGCTGCCACCAGCCGTTGACGAGGGTCGCGATCGCCCCCGCCTTGAGCACGGCCATGTAGGAGACGACCCAGGCCGGGCAGTTGCGCATGGCGATCGCGACCCGGTCGCCCTTGGCGATGCCGCGCCCTACGAGCGCATGGGCAAGCTTTGTCGCATGAGCGTTGAGATCGGCGAAGGTCAGCCGTTCCTCGCCCGCCACCACGGCTTGGACGGCGCCGTTCAGCATGCAGAAGGTGTCGAAGAAGACAGGCAGTGTCGCCGGGAAGTTGGTGACGATCGCCCGGCCCTCATTATCCTCGCCGATGATCAGCCGCCCGCCCGGGCCGATGACTGCGCCGAGGACCGCATCATATTTCAGGTCTAGCTCACTCGGCATTCACGGTCCCTTCCGCTCCTCTTCTCCCGCTCTTATGAGGGGTCAAATCCTCAGGGGGAAGCCTTGTCACTGCCAGCATTCGCGGCCGCCGCGCTTGACGCTACGTCAGCCATACGTTGGGACAATCTCGGCCTCGATCCGATCGCGCTCGATCTCGGCTTCTTCCAGCTGCGCTGGTATTCGCTGGGCTATCTGGCCGGCATCATCGTCGGCTGGTGGTATCTGTTGAAGCTGATCGATCGCCCGGGGGCACCGATGGCGCGGCGCCATGCCGACGACATGGTCTTCTACGCGACGCTCGGCATCCTGCTCGGCGGCCGGCTCGGCTACGTGCTCTTCTACCGGCCCGGCTTCTACCTCGAGAACCCCGCCGAGATCGTGCAGCTTTGGGATGGCGGCATGTCGTTCCACGGCGGCGTGATCGGGACGACGCTCGGCATCCTTTGGATGGCCCGCAAGCATGGCCTGAACTGGCTGCGCGTCCATGATTACGTCGCCTGCTGCGCTCCCTTCGGCCTGTTCTTCGTGCGGCTCGCAAACTTCGTGAACGCGGAGCTGTGGGGGCGGCCGACCAGCGTGCCCTGGGCCGTCGTCTTTCCGACCGGCGGCGAGGTGCCCCGCCATCCCAGCCAGCTCTACGAGGCCGTGCTCGAGGGGCCCGTGCTGTTCCTGATCCTCTGGTATCTCTTCTGGAAGACTAACGCGCGCTACCAGCCGGGCAAGCTCGTCGGCACTTTCATCCTCGTCTACGGCCTCGCCCGGTTCGCGGTCGAATTCGTCCGCCAGCCCGATGCCGGCCTCGAGAATCTCAGCTGGGGCCTCAGCATGGGCCAGACCCTGTCGACGCCGATGATCCTCGGCGGCATCTACCTGATCGCCACCGCCAAGGGACGGCGCCAGCGGGTGGAATCGATCGCCGGGCAGGAAAGCGTCGCCTGACGCGGTGGGGGGGATCGCCGATCGCCTCGCGCGCCTGATCGACAACACCGGTCCGATCTCCGTCGCCCACTACATGGCGGAGGCGAACGCGCATTATTATGCATCGCGCGACCCGCTGGGCGCAGCCGGCGACTTCACCACGGCCCCCGAGATCAGCCAGATGTTCGGGGAGCTCGTCGGCCTGTGCCTGGCCGATATCTGGGCGCGGGCGGGCTCGCCGGCCCAGATCGCCTATGTGGAACTGGGTCCCGGCCGCGGCACGCTTGCCGCCGATGCCTTGCGGGCAATGGGTGCGGCCGGGTTGCGGCCACCGGTTCACTTCGTCGAGACGAGCCCCGTCCTGCGGCAGGCGCAGGCGGAGCGTGTGCCGAACGCGCATTGGCATGACGATGCCGGGACGTTGCCGGCGGACAGGCCGCTGCTGATCGTCGCCAACGAGTTCTTCGATGCACTGCCCGTGCGGCAGCTCGTCGCGACGGAAAGCGGCTGGCACGAGCGGCTGGTCACCCACGAGAACGGCCGCTTCCGGCCCGTGGCCGGCCCCCGCATCGGCACTGAGCCGATTCCTGCGAATTTGCGCGCGGCGGTACCCGGAACGGTGCTGGAAACCTCTCCCGCATCCGCAGCCATCGCGCGCCAGCTTGCGCAGCTAGTAGCGGCATCGGGCGGGGCCGCCCTGATCATCGACTACGGCCATGCCGAGACCGCTCACGGGGAGACGCTTCAGGCGGTGGTGCGGCATGATTATGCAGATCCCTGGATAAATCCGGGCGAGCAGGACCTCACCGCCCATGTCGATTTCCAGGCGCTCGGCGAAGCCGCCCGCGCGGAGGGCGTGCGGGTGCTCGGCCCGGCGAAGCAAGGCGACTGGCTGCGCTCGATCGGCATTGCCGAGCGCGCCGCGGCGCTCGCCCGCTACTCTCCCGGGCGGGCGGAAGAGATTGCGGTCGCGCGTGATCGGCTGGTAGCGGCCGACCAGATGGGTACGCTCTTCAAGGTGATGGTGCTGGTTGCGCCCGGCTGGCCTGACCCGGCGGGGTTCGCATGAGCGCGATCACCTATCGCGATGCCGCTCCGGCCGATGCTTCGCTGCTGGCGAACCTATTCGAGCGCAGCTTCACCGATACGTTCGGGCACCTCTACAAAGCGGAGGACCTGTCCGCCTTCCTGAACCAGCTGGACGAGCAGGGTTGGGCCGAGGAGTTGGGCGATCCCCGCCTCGCGATCCGCATTGCGGAGGCCGACGGCGCTGCGGTGGCGTTCGCCAAGGTGGGGACGCTGAGCCTGCCCGTGACGCCAGACCGCCCCGCCATCGAGCTGCGCCAGCTCTACGTGCTGAAGCCGTGGCAGGGCGCCGGCATCGCGCACGAGCTGATGCGCTGGGCGCTGGACTTCGCGAAGGCGCGGCTGGCGAAGGAAATGTATCTCACTGTCTACGTCGACAATCACCGCGCCCGGCGTTTCTACGAACGCTACGGCTTCACCTTCGTCGCTCCCTACGCCTTCATGGTCGGGAATCAGGCCGACGAGGATCACATCATGCGGCTCGACCTGGAAGCCCAATGAGCGTGGACGTTATTCGGTCCGGCCTTCTGGCCGACATTCCCCACGGTTTCCTCGGCCGCCGTGGCGGCGTCTCGGCGGGCGTCTGCGCGGGGCTCAACGTGGGCTTCGGCTCGCAAGACGAACGTGAGGCGGTGCGGACCAACCGCCGCCTGGCAGTCGATGCCGTCGCTCCGGGGGCGAAGCTCGTGACCCTGCACCAGGTCCATTCCGCCACCGCCATTCCCGTCACCGAGCGTTTTCCCGACGATGCGCGCCCGCAGGCCGATGCATTGGTGACCGATCGTCCGGGTCTGGTCCTGGGCATCCTCACCGCGGACTGCACGCCGGTTCTGTTCGCCGATCCCCGGGCCGGCGTAATCGGCGCTGCGCATTCTGGATGGAAAGGCGCGATCGGCGGCGTCGTCGAGAGCAGCCTCGCCGAGATGGAAAAGCTCGGTGCCGAGCGGTCCAACATCATCGCCGCCGTCGGCCCGACCATCGCGCGCAGATCCTACGAGGTGGACGAGGGCTTCTTCCGCCGCTTCGTCTCCGAGGATCCGGAGCATGAACGCTTCTTCTCGGCCGGCAAGCCCGGCCACCACCAGTTCGACCTCGAGGGCTTCGTCGTCGCCCGCATCGCCGCAGCCGGCGTGAGCCGGGTGGAGGCGCTCGGCCTCGACACCTATTCCGACCCCGAGCGCTTCTACTCCTATCGCCGCGCTACCCATCTCGGCGAGCCGGACTATGGCCGACAGATCTCCCTGATCGCGCTTCCCGCCCACTGAGACCCCCGCCTGGGCCGTGATGGCGTGACTGAGCGCTGCGCCCGTGCCATCACCCTGCGGAAATTGGGAGGGGCAATGGCGGCGCGTTGGGGTTTGTGGGGCGGATTGGCCGTGTTCGTGGCGATGCTGACCCTGCCGGCGCCGCAGGGCATGCCGCTCGCTGCCTGGCATGCCTGCGCGATCGTTGTGCTAATGGCGACCTGGTGGATGACGCAGGCGCTGCCGCTGACCGCCACCGCTTTGGTGCCGTTCCTCGCTTTTCCGCTGCTCGGCATCATGAATGCGAGCGACACCGCGGCGGCTTATTATTCGCCGATCCTGTTCCTCGTGCTCGGCGGGGCGATCATCGCGCTGGCGATCGAACGGACCGGGCTCCACCGCCGCCTCGCGCTGGCGATCGTCAGTCGCGGTGGATCGACGCCGGCGGCGATGCTGCTCGCCTTCATGGCCGCGACCGCGATCCTCAGCCTGATCGTCTCCAACACTGCGACGACCTTGATCATGATGCCGATCGCCGTGGCGGTGCTCCATGCCGCGAGCATCAAGGAAGGCCACACGGAAGGCTTTGCGGGCGCCCTGGTGATGGGGATCGCCTTCGCCGCTTCCATCGGAGGACTCGGCACGCTGGTGGGATCGCCGACCAACGCGATCGCAGCCGGGATCATCGAGCGTTCCACTGGCCTGCGCATCGATTTCCTGACCTGGGCGATCTACGGGCTGCCGCTGGTGCTGATCGCCATCCCGCTCTGCTGGCTGATCCTGCTGAAGGTCCAGAGCGTGCGGCCGACCGACTTCGATCCCGCCGCCGCCCGCGCCGGCATCGGCGAGGCTTGTGCCTGGTCGACCGCGGAGAAGCGCCTCGTGCCGCTGATCGCTGCCGTGGTGGTCGCGTGGGTCGCCATCCCTTTCTTGACCCCGCTCCTGCCGCGAGACTCGCTCACAGACGGGACCATCGCCGTGCTTGGGGCCCTTTTGCTATTCGTCATTCCCGACGGCACCGGGCGAGCGATCCTCAACTGGGACGAGGCCAATCGTGCGCCCTGGGGGGTGATCATGATGTTCGGCGGCGGCCTGGCGCTGGCGGCCGGGATCGGCGCATCGGGCCTCGCCGACTGGCTCGGCGTCGCGCTGCAGCCGCTGCGCAGCGTCCATCCGCTCGTCATCGTCTGCGTGCTGGTGGCGATCGTGATCGTCATCACCGAATTCGCGTCGAACGTGGCGGCGGCGAGCGGCATCATACCCGTGGTCGCGGGCATCATCGCCGCGACGGGCCTGGATCCGATCCTGCTCGCGCTGCCGGCGGCCTGGGCGGCTAGCTGGGGCTTCATGCTCCCCTCCGGCACCGGCCCCAATGCGATCGCCTGGGCGACCGGCCACATCGCCTTGCCGCGCATGCTGAAGGCGGGCCTTTTGCTCGACGTCGCCGGGGTGCCGCTGATGGTGGGCGTGGTCTGGATGGTTGCCGCCCTGCTCTCCTGAAGCTAGTAGGCGCGCGGGCAACTGACCTCACCCCTGGGCCGCTCGGGCTGAGCGGTCCTGGGCCCGTCTCCTGACGGCGGGCCCGGTCTCCACGCAGACCTGCGCTTCAAGGAGACATGATATGCAGGACGAATCCGACCTCACCGGCGGCACCCCTCGCCGCCGCCCCAAGCCGGCCGTGCTCGAGATTGGCGGCCGCAAGCTGAAGCCCGCCACTTTGATGATGGGCCACGGCTTCGATCCGGCCCTGTCTGAAGGCTCGCTGAAGCCGCCGATCTTCCTCACCTCGACCTTCGTCTTCGAGAATGCGGCGGCCGGCAAGCGCCACTTCGAGGGCGTCACCGGCAAGCGCCCCGGCGGCGCCGAGGGCCTCGTCTATTCCCGCTTCAACGGACCCAATCAGGAGATTCTGGAGGACCGCCTCAGCGTCTGGGAGGATGCCGAGGACGCGCTGACCTTCTCATCGGGCATGTCGGCGATCACGACCCTGCTGCTCACCTTCGTGCAGCCCGGCGACGTCGTCGTCCATTCAGGGCCGCTCTATGCCGCGACCGAGACCCTGATCGGCCGCATCCTCGGCCGCTTCGGCGTCTCCTGGCTCGATTTCCCCGCGGGCTCGACCGAGGAGGAGATCGAGGCGGTGGTCGAACAGGCGAAGGCGCAGGGCCGCGTGTCGCTCATCTACCTCGAGAGCCCGGCCAATCCGACAAACGCCTTGGTCGATGTCCAGGCCGTCGCGCGCGTCCGCGACCGGGCGTTCGGCGAGAACAAGCCGCCGATCGCGATCGACAACACCTTCCTCGGCCCGCTCTGGCAGCAGCCGCTGCGGCACGGCGCGGACCTGTCGGTCTATTCGCTGACCAAATATGCGGGCGGCCATTCGGACCTGGTGGCGGGCGGCGTGATGGGCTCGAAGGAGCAGATCAACGCGATCCGCCTGATGCGCAACACGATCGGCACGATCACCGACCCGAACACCGCCTGGATGCTGCTCCGAAGCCTCGAGACGCTCGAGCTCCGCATGAACAAGGCGGGCGAGAATGCCGCCCGGGTCTGCGCCTTCCTGCGCGGTCAGCCGAAGGTCGAGAGCGTCGGCTACCTCGGTTTCCTCGAGGATGGCGGCGACGCGCGCCAAGCGGATATCTACCGCCGTCACTGCACCGGCGCCGGCTCGACCTTCTCGCTCTACCTCAAGGGCGGGGAGCGCGAGAGCTTCGCCTTCCTCGACGCGCTGCGGATCGCCCACCTGGCGGTGAGCCTCGGAGGCACGGAGACGCTGGCCAGTCATCCCGCCGGAATGACCCACCTCTCCGTCCCGCCGGAACGCAAGGCGGCGCTCGGCATCACCGACAATCTCGTGCGCATCTCGATCGGCGTGGAGGATGCCGACGATCTGATCGCGGATTTCGACCAGGCGCTGGCGGCGATCTGATACGGACCCGTCATCCCGGCGAAAGCCGGGATCTCAGGACCAGAAGACGCCGGTGCAAGCTCTCGCTGAGACCCCGGCCTCCGCCGGGCTGACGTCCAGCCGAAACAACCTTGCCGCTGCTTGGTTATTGCCTCAGTGTCGCCCGTAATGACCGGAACCGCGGATTTCAGCGAAAGCGTGGAGGGTGACCGCCACGTCCTGCACTTCAGCGGTCCGCTGACGCTCGCACGCATCGGCACGCTTCCCGACCGGCTGGACAGCCTCGCCAACGGCCGGCCGATGACTTTGGACCTGTCGGGCGTCGAGCGGATGGACACGGTCGGCGCCTGGCTCGTTTATCGGCTCGCCCGCAGGAGCGAGGCGCAGGTCACCGGCACCGATCCGCATATGGAGACGCTGCTCGATCAGGTCGCGCATGCCGATCAGCCGGTGAAGGTGCGGCCGGACCGGACGCCGCCTTTCTATCGCGTGCTGAGCCAGATCGGCGGCGCTACCGCCATGGCGGGCCGTACCCTGCTCGGCCTGGTTGGCTTTTTCGGCGCGCTGCTCATCTCCCTGTGGAACGTCGTTACCCACCCGCGCCGCTTCCGCCTGAACGCCGTCACCCAGCAATTTGAGCTGCTCGGCATTCACTCGCTCGGCATCGTCGGCCTGATGAGCTTCCTGGTTGGTATCGTCATCGCCCAGCAGGGCGCCGTCCAGCTCCGCCAGTTCGGGGCCGAGGTGTTCACGGTCAACTTGATCGGCCGCAGCGCGGTCAAGGAGCTTGGCATCCTGATGACCGCGATCATGGTCGCCGGCCGCTCGGGCTCGGCCTTCGCCGCCCAGATCGGCTCGATGAAGCTCGCCGAGGAGGTGGACGCGATGCGGACGATCGGCGTCTCGCCGATGGAGGCTCTGGTCATCCCGCGTGTGCTCGCCGCGGTGCTGATGATGCCGCTGCTCGGCTTCTATTCAGCGCTGCTCGCGATCGTCGGCGGCGGCCTGTTCTGCTGGATCGACCTCGACATCCCGCCGATCACCTTCGTCCAGCGCATTCGCGAGGTCGTGCCGATCACCGACCTCTGGCAGATGCTGATCAAGGCGCCGGTCTTCGGCCTGATCATCGCCATGGCCGGCTGTTTCCAGGGCATGCAGGTAGAGGGCAACGCCGAGGCGGTCGGCCTGCGGACGACGTCGGCCGTGGTCCAGGGCATCTTCCTGGTGATCGTGCTCGACGCCTTCTTCGCCGTTTTCTTCACCTCGGTCGGGTGGCTGTAGATGGCGCCCGAGAACATCATTGAGGTGCGCGGCCTTCAGAACAGCTTCGGCACGCAAATCGTGCACGAGAATCTCGATCTGGACGTCCGTCGCGGCGAGATTCTGGGGGTCGTGGGCGGCTCCGGCACCGGCAAGTCGGTGCTGATGCGCTCCATCATCGGCCTCCAGAACCCGGACGCCGGTGAGGTCACCGTCTTCGGCGAGCCGATGGTGGGCCGCGACGAGGAGGAGGCCAAGGATGTCCGCCGGCGCTGGGGCATCCTCTTCCAGGGGGCGGCCCTGTTCTCCACTCTCACGGTGGCGGAAAATGTGCAGGTGCCGATCAAGGAATATTTCCCGAGCGTCGGCCCGCAGCTGCTCGACGAGATCGCCTCCTACAAGATCGTGATGAGCGGGCTCCCGGCCGAAGCCGGTCCGAAATATCCCTCCGAGCTCTCCGGCGGCATGAAGAAACGCGCCGGCATCGCCCGCGCGCTCGCACTCGATCCCGAGCTCCTCTTCCTCGACGAGCCGACCGCCGGCCTTGATCCGATCGGCGCCGCCGCCTTCGACCAGCTGATCCTGGAGCTGCAGAAGGCGCTCGGCCTCACCGTCTTCCTGATCACCCACGATCTCGACACGCTCTACGCGATCTGCGACCGAGTAGCGGTGCTGGCCGACCGCAAAGTCGTCGCGATTGGAACGATTCCGGAATTATTGGCTTTGGACCACGAATGGATACAGGAATATTTCAGGGGCCCGCGCGGACGCGCCGCCAAAACGTCGGTCCGCGAGGGCGCTGACGCCTGATGGAGACCCGGTCCAACCATATTCTCGTCGGCGGCGTCGTCTTGGCGATGATCGCCGCCGTGCTCGCCTTCATCATCTGGCTGAGCCAGGTGTCCGGCGAGGACAACAAGCAGTATGACATCTTCTTCAATCAGGCCGTCGACGGCCTGGCCCGGGGATCGGCCGTGAGCTTCTCAGGCGTTCCGGTCGGCACGGTGCAGCAGATCGCGCTTGAGCCGAAGACGCCCGAGTTCGTCCGCGTCCGTATTGAAGTCCGGACCGACACACCGATCCTGCAGGGCACAACCGCCACGATTGAGGGCGTAGGCTTCACCGGCGTGTCCCAGATCCAGCTCGACGGCGCCGTTCGCGGCGCGCCGCCGATCACCGAGAGCGGCCCCTATGGCGTTCCCGTCATTCCCGCCAAGCCGGGCGGATTCGCGCAGTTGCTGAACAGTGCACCGGAGCTGCTGAATCGCGTCTCGACGCTCACCGAGCGGCTCACCGAATTGCTGTCGGACCGCAATCAGAACTCCATCTCCGACATCCTCGAAAATGTCGAGAAGATGAGCCAGAGCCTCGCCGACCGCTCGCCTGAGATCGCCGCGACGCTTGCCGATGCCCGCGTCGCCATCCGCCAGGCCGGCGATGCCGCCGAACGCTTCGGCCGCGTCGCCGACAGCTCCAATCAGCTGTTGAACGAGGAGGGCCGCCCGCTGGTCCGCGACCTGCGCGAGACCATCCAGGCCGCGGAGCAGAGCATGGCGGCACTGAACGCCACGATCGGGGACGCGCGGCCGGGCGTCCAGGCGCTGACCAAGCAGACCATTCCCGAGGTGGGCCAGCTCGTCCGCGACCTGCGCGCCACCACCGAATCCCTCCGCTCCGTCACCGAGCGCCTCGACCGCGAAGGCGCTTTGTCGATCCTGAACGGGCAGAAGCTTCCGGATTACGAGCCGCAATGATGAAAAGAACGATCCTCGCCCTCGGCGCCTCATTGACCCTCGCCGGCTGCTTCGGCGGCGCCAAGGTGCCCGACACGCTGATGACGCTGAGCCCGACCCAGACGCGCGCCGCCGCCGCCACCCGCACCGCGGGCGAAGGCGAGGCGGTCACCGTGGTGGTCCCGAACGTGCCGCGGGAGCTTGCGACGCTCCGCGTGCCCGTCCACGAGACCGACACCGCCGTTTCCTACCTGAAGAATGCGCAATGGGTGGAAATGCCCGACGCGCTGTTCGCCCGCCTCCTCTCGGAGACGATCGCCGCCACGACCGGGCGCGTCGTCCTCGACCCCAGCCAGTTCACGTTCGATCCCGGCCAGCGCCTCACCGGCACTCTACAGCGTTTCGGCTACAACGCTCCCACCGCTGAGGTGGTCGCCATCTACGACGCCGTCCTCGCGCGCCAGGGCGGCGGCGTCACCACCCGCCGCTTCGAAGCCCGCGTGCCCGTCGCTGCGCCAGACGCCGTGAACGTCGCGCCTGCGCTAAACCGGGCCGCTAACCAGATCGCCACCGAAGTCGCGGCCTGGATCGACGCCGCCTGATCGCGATCAGGCGAGGCTCTTTGAAGCCTGCTCGAATACGTCCTTGCTGAGGCCCTGAGTTCCCACGATCCGCTGCAACTCGGCCTGCATCAGCGCGGCCCGACCCTGGTCAAAGCGGCGCCAGCGGCCGAGCGGGGGGACGAGCTTGGCGGCTGTCTGCGGGTTCAGCTTGTCGACTGCCAGGATCATGTCGGCGAGGAAGCGGTAGCCGCGCCCCGACGGTTCATGGAAGGCGGGCTGGTTGACCGCGAACGCCCCCACCAGCGAGCGCAGGCGGTTGGGGTTGCTGAGCGTGAAGTCAGGATGCTGGGCGAGCCTCGCCACCGCCTCCGGGGTGTCGGCCCGCGTCGAGAGCGCCTGCACCGTGAACCACTTGTCCAGCACCAGCGCGTTGTCCCGATAGCGCTCGTAAAACTTCGCCAGGGCCTGGGCGCGTTCGGCGGCATCGCTGTTGGCGAGGGTGCCGAGCGCCCCCTGGCGGTCGGTCATGTTGTCCGCCTCGTCGAACTGGCGCATCGCCATGGCCGGTGCGTCCTGGGCTCCCGAGGCCGCGAGATAGCCGAGCGCGACGGTGCGCAGCCGGCGCGCACCCTTGGCCGAGGGCGAATATTCGAAACGGTTGGCGGCATTCGCGTGATAGGCGCTGCGCCACATATTCTCGAGCTCGCTGCCCAGCGCCGCCCGCAACCGCTCCCGCGCAGCGTGGATCGCCTCGGGATCCACCACCGGCATCTGGTCGCCGATGAAGGCCTCGCTCGGCAGCAGCACGGCTTCGGCGATGAAGGCTGGATCGAGTTCGCGGTTGCCGAGCGTCTGGCGCACCGCCTCGATCACCGGCTCCTGGTCAGCCTCGCCATTGGCCACGCTCGCGGTCAGCGTGTCGAGCATCAGCTGCTGCATCGCCTCGTAGCGCGCGAACGGATTGTCGTCGCGCGCCGACAGGAAGGCGAGGTCCTGCGCCGCCCGGTCGCTCTCGACCACGATCGGCGCGGAGAAATCGCGATTTATCGACAGGATCGGCCGCTCGCCGATGCCTTCCAGCACGATCTCCTGCCTCTTCTCCTCGAGCAGCAGCAGCCGTTCGTCATATTTCTCGCCGGTCAGCTCGCCGAACAGCGCCAGCTTCAGCGGGATCGGCATCGGCTTCTTCTTCGGCTGGCCGGGCGTCGGCGGCACTTCCTGCTCGATCAGCAGGTGGGCGCGGCCGTCGCCCTCGCGGTGGGTGAGCTTCGCCTTCACCCGCGGCGTTCCCGCCTGGCTGTACCAGAGCCGGAACTTGGCAAGGTCGACGCCGCTCGCATCCTCCATCGCCGCGACGAAATCCTCGCAAGTCGCCGCCTCGCCGTCATGGCGCTCGAAATAGAGGTCGCTGCCGGCGCGGAACTTCTCGGGGCCGAGGATGGTGTGCATCATCCGGATCACCTCGGCGCCCTTGTTGTAGACGGTCGCCGTGTAGAAGTTCGAGATCTCCATGTAGCTTTCGGGGCGGATCGGATGAGCGAGCGGCCCCGCATCCTCCTGGAACTGCGTGGCGCGCAGCATCCGCACGTCCTCGATCCGCTTGACAGCGGCCGACCCCTGGTCGCCGGAGAATTGCTGGTCCCGGAAGACGGTGAAGCCTTCCTTCAGCGACAGCTGGAACCAGTCGCGGCAGGTGACCCGGTTGCCCGACCAATTGTGGAAATATTCGTGCGCCACGACGCCTGCGACCGCGTCATAATCCTGGTCGGTCGCGGTGTCCGGATCGGCCAGGATGTAACGCGAGTTGAAGATGTTGAGGCCTTTGTTCTCCATCGCGCCGAAGTTGAAATCGGAGACGGCGACGATGTTGAACACGGCCAAGTCATATTCGCGGCCATAGACCTTCTCGTCCCAGGCCATGGACGATTTGAGCGCGTCCATCGCGTGCTGCGTCTTGGACAGGTCCGCCTCGCGCACCCAGATGCCGAGCTCGACGGTGCGGCCGGAGCGGGTAATGAACTGGTCCTTGTTGGCGACGAGATTGCCCCCGACCAGCGCGAACAGGTAGCAGGGCTTCGGGAACGGGTCGTGCCACTCGGCCCAGTGCCGCCCGCCCTCCAGCTCGCCGCTCGCGACCGGATCGCCATTCGCCAGCAGCACCGGGTAGAGCGCCTTGTCCGCGCTCATCCGCACCTTGTAGACGCTGAGCACGTCCGGCCGGTCCGGGAAGAAGGTGATGCGCCGGAAGCCCTCGGCCTCGCACTGGGTGCAGAGCAGACCGCCGGAGGCGTAGAGGCCCATCAGCTGGGTGTTCTTGTCCGGCGCGATCTCGACCAGGGTTTCGACCAGGCCGCTGTCGCCGCTGAGCGGGACGGTGAGCACCTCCCCCTCGTAGCGATGCTCGGCGGGCTTGCCGTCCACCTTCACGCCGATGAGGGCGAGTCCCTCGCCGTCGAGCCGCAGCGGCTCGTCATGCCCACCGTTGCGCTCGACCTTCAGCCGCGCGCGAACGCGGGTGCGGTCCGCCGCAAGATCGAAGTC
Organism: Allosphingosinicella sp.; assembly: GCF_059502505.1. Taxonomy (NCBI): domain Bacteria; kingdom Pseudomonadati; phylum Pseudomonadota; class Alphaproteobacteria; order Sphingomonadales; family Sphingomicrobiaceae; genus Allosphingosinicella; species Allosphingosinicella sp. The sequence goes on along the minus strand of NZ_JCACEU010000014.1, from coordinate 223,948 downwards.
GAGCTCGATCTCCGGCACCAGCCAGTCGGGCGGGCGATAATCTTCGCGGTGGATGGTGGCCGGAGGCGCGGCCGTCGCGATCTGGGCGTCGAGCATGAGTCCGATCTAGGCCTCACGGCGGCAGGGCGCAATCAGCCACGCTCAGGGACTGACGGCAACGCCGCTAACGACCATTGCCGAGTTGGAGCGGCTTGCTCTACGGCTGCCGCCGATAGCTGCATCGAGCCGCGCCAGGAGTGTCGCCAGCAATGAAATCATACAAGGATCCATCCTTCCAGGATCGGGTTGGACGCGCTGCGGAAGCGAAGAAGAAGGCCTTGGACAGGTTGCGCTCGAAGCCGCCAGTGGACGAAAAGGCCGTCGCCGAGCGCCAGGCAGCGCGCCTGAAGCGCGAAGCTGCGGATGCCGAGAAGCGTGCCGCCAGGAAGGCTGCGGAGCAGGCGGACAAGGAGAAGCGAGCCGAGGCCGCGAAAGCCAAGGCCGCTGCAATACCGGCGCCCCGGACCGAGGCGGAGCTGAAGGCGGCGCGGGATGCGCGTTACGCCGCGCGGAAGAACCGCGGCTAAGGCCTCACCGGTTCAATCATCTACCCGGTCGGCCAGGTCCATGAAGTTCCGCGCCGCGTCGCGATCCAGTTCGTCGGGGAAGGCCACGTGAAGGTCGGGTGCGGCCCCCAGCATGTGCATCAGCGTCCAGAGAGCGAAACGCCGGCCGCGGTCCTGCTCCAGCCCCAGGTCGACCCTCATGCGCTCAAGGCCCGCACCGAGAGCCTCGGGCTGGATCGACGCGAAATCCGCCGTCCCGAAATAGCGGCGGAGTTGATCGTCGAGGTCCATTGGCCGGTCCTAGACGATAACTGGCCGCTGTTCACTCATTGCGGATGTTCAAGGCGGACTTCTGTGATCACGACAGGGAGCGGATCCCGGGGCCCACATCATGCCCGCTCGTCAGCTCTGCACCATCCGGACATTGGCTGTGGCGACGCTCCTGGATCCAGCGAACCAGCAGTTCGAAGGGCAAGCGCTCGTTGAAGGCGAGGCCGACTTTGTTGCCCTGGGACCAGCGCACGTCGCCTTCCAGCGAGCCGAGGTCTGGCAAGGTAAGGATGGCTTCGCCCGATCCCTGGAACGGGCGGTGCGTCTGCAACTTCGCGCCGCCCTGCGAAATATCGGCGAGGCTCGCCAGATAGAAGCGCGAACCAACCCTCAGGCGGCAGCGGCATTCGATTTCGATGCGAGGCAGCCTTTGGCGGCGGCCGTCTTCTGTGACCCAGCGGCTGGTGAGCACGGCTTCGACGTCGATCTGCTCGGGAAAGCCGATACCGATCTCGAAGTCGCGGACCCATTGCACGATGCCCGCGATGCGTTCGTCCGACCTCAGCTCCACCTCCACCGGCTCCCCTACCGCGAACGAGCGATAGACCCGGGCGGACAGCCCGCCTGCCGAGATGTTCTTGACGACGCACAGCTCCTTGCCCTGCGCGGCATAGAGGACAGCGACGCGAAGCATGGTGACATGCCTGACATGGCTACGCCGCTCGGCGCCCGCGATAGCCTCTCCGAGCTGTTCCGGAGAAGGAGTATCGGAACTTAAGCGATGCATCCTGAACTGCAGCATGGTGTCGTGCCCTCCGCGATCACCAATAGGCGGGGACGGGCCAATCCACTGATAATGCTGCCATTCGGGTTTCTACGGTAGGCGGCCGAATGGACGCCATCGTCACTCTTGCTCGGCGGCGCGAACCTCGGGACGGGAGCGGAGCGCGATGAAGAGGCCGATCAGCGCGAGCACACAGCCGGCGACGGCGAGGCGGGACCAGCGATAATCTTCGAGCGCGGTCGAGAAGGCCATGGCGATGATCGGCACGAGCAGGCTGGAATAAGCGGCGCGGCCCGGCCCGACCTCCCGCAGGATGCCGAAATAGAAGGTGAAGGCGAGCGCCGAGGCGATAAGCCCAAGGTAGATCAGGCCTGCCCAATAGCCTAGCCGATACTCGACCACCGGCGGTCCGGCGAGCAGCAGGGCCAAAGCCGCATTGACGATGGTCCCATAGAACATGCCCCAGGCGAGCATGGCGACGATCGGCCGCTCGCGGAGCTTGCGCATCCCCTGCATCACGTTCGAGACCGAGGCGGAGAGGACGCCGAGCAGGGTGAGGCCGATGCCGATCGCCACTGCGCTGGGCGCCACCGTCGCTTCCCTCAGCTCGTTGAGAAAGAGCAGCCCTACGCCGGCGACCGCGACGGCCGAGCCGATCAGGAAGCGGCGCGTCATCGGGTGCTTCAGGAACGCCCAGGCCAGCGCGCTGTTCGGCACCAGCAACAGGGCGAACACCACCGCGACGACGCCCGAAGTGATATATTGCTCGGCGGCATAGACGAAGTTGAAGTTGAGCACGAACTGCGGGATGCCGAACGCGACCGCCAGCATGTGCCCCTCCCGGCCGATGCCCAGCGGCACCCGCTTGAGGGCGGCGTAAGCGAACATCGCGCTGCACGCGATGACGTAGCGATAGGTGACCGACCAGGCCGGCGGCACCGACCCGAGCTGATCCTTGATGACGATCCAGGTCGAGCCCCAGATCAGGGTGATGATGATGAAGGGAATGAAGACGCGCGGCTTCAGGAAGGCGCGGTCATGCTCGGTCACAGCGCCCGGATCGCCTCCGCCAGCGCCTCGACATGGGCGGCGTCGCTGTCCCAGCTCGTCACCAGCCGCGCCTCGCCCGGGCCCCAGTCGTAGAAGTCGAAGCCCTTCTCCCGCAGGGCCGCCGCTTCGCCGGGCGTGACCTTCAGAAAGATCTCGTTCGCTTCCACCGGCAGGACGAGCCGCCCGGCGGCCGCTTCAGCCAGTGTGCGGGCGCTCTCGTTCGCCGCCCGCGCGTTGCGCAGCCAGACGTCGCCCTCAAGCATCGCCAGCACCTGCGCAGCCAGGTAACGACCCTTGGAGAGCAGATGCCCCGCCCGCTTGCGGCGGTAGAGCGTGGCATCCGCCAGCTCGGGCCGGAAGAAGACCAGCATCTCGGCCGACATGCCGCCATTCTTGACGAAGCCGAAGCTCAGCGCGTCGACGCCCGCCCGCCAGGTCAGCTCCGCCGGCGAGCACCCGACCCGAGCCACCGCATTGGCGAAGCGCGCCCCGTCCATGTGGACGCCGAGGCGCCGCTCACGCGCGAGCTCGCCGAGCGCCGCCACTTCGTCCGGCGTATAGACGAGGCCATATTCGGTGGCATTGGTGATCGACAGAGCGGCCGGCTGGACCTGGTGCACATCGTCGCGGACCGTCGCCAGCAGCGCCCTTACGCTCTCGGGCGTCAGTTTCGCGCCCTCGCCCTCGGCGAGCAGCAGCTTGGCGCCATGGGTGTAGAATTCGGGCGCGCCGCATTCGTCATTCTGGATGTGGGCGTCGCGGTGGCAGACGATGCTGCCGTGCGGCGGGCACAAGGCGGCGAGGGCGAGGCTGTTGGCCGCAGTCCCGGTGGCGACCCAGATCGCCCGCACATCCCTCCCGAACAGATCGGAAAAGGCGCCGTCGAGACGCTTGCTGAGCGCGTCCCCGTCATAGGCGGTGTCGAGCCGGTTGGCGGCGGCGAGCGCGGCCATCACCTCGGGGCAGGCGGCGGCGGCGTTGTCGGAAAAGAAGCGCATCGCGGGCGCCATAGTCGGAGGCGGCGGGAGGTCAACGAGGGACTGACGCAAGGGGCAGCGCGGACGGCGATTCCGGCCCCTTCGTTAACCTCCCTTTAGGCAGCTTTCCTTAGTGTCGGAAGCCGGCCGATAGACGGGGGAATAGCGAGCATGGGCGTCGAGAATTTCACGAAGGCGACGCAGGATGGCAAGCGCAGCGTCAAGCGCGCGCGCGTGCTGCTCGCCGCCACGCTGCAAACCCCGACCGGCGAAGTCGAAGCCCGCCTGCGCGACCTGTCGCGGAGGGGCGCCCTCGTCGAATGCGCCGATACGCTCGAGGCTGGCAGCGAGATCGTCTTCGCGCGCGGCAACACCGTCGTCCCCGCCCGCGTCGCATGGGCGAGCGGCAACCGCGTCGGGCTCGAATTTCATCGCATGATCGACGAGAGTGAAGTGCTCGTCCAGCTCAACCGCACGTCGGGTGGCGCCGTACAGCCACGCTTCCGCCGGCCGCGCCTGTTCGGCGAAGGCCTCAGCGAGCAGGAACTGACGATGGTCAGGAAGTGGGGAGCCTCGGTCGGTATCGCGATACCGGACTGAGACGTAGCGACGGACAGCGGCTTTGGAAGCTCCGATGTTCCACGATCACGACCACAGCGAGCCGCTCACCGGAGAGCTCGCGACCGGGAGCGGCGCGGCGAACCCACGCAAGGCGGAGCGCACCCAGGTCGAACTCGGGGCGGGCCTCCGCCAGCGCGGGGCGAGCGGCGTCAACATCCAGGTGCTCGATCTGTCGACCCACGGCTTTCGCGGCTCGACCCATCTCGACCTGCAGGTCGGCACCGACGTCTGGCTGAAGCTCGACGGCCTTGAGCCGCTGCACGCAAGGGTCGCCTGGATGGACGGCTATCTGGTCGGTTGCGAGTTCATCCGCCCGCTCCACCCCGCCGTGCTGCAGATGGTGGTGCGACGCTAGGACCCGCTTGTAGCGATGGTGCTGCCGGTGAGGATTGAACTCACGACCTCAGCCTTACCAAGGATGCGCTCTACCACTGAGCTACGGCAGCATCGCTATCGGGAGACGCGGCGCTATCGCCGCTGACCCGGAGCATGTCAAGGCAGCTTGCGGCAAGGCCCGGGAGACGCTTAGCTATCTGCCGATGAGCAAAGCCGACGAGGAACGCGCCAGGCGACTGGCCGAGGCGCTCCGCCAGAACCTGCGCCGGCGCAAGGCGCAGGCGCGAGAAGCCGATTCAGCTCAGCCAGCCGTTGGCGACCGCGATGGCAACCGCGACGGCGACGATCACGCCGATTAACGCACCGGGTCTCTTCACAGCGGCGTGCAGCTCCGCTTCAGCCAGTCAAGCACGTCGCCCTCGAGCTGCGGTCCGACCACCTCCAGCACCTGGGCGTGATATTCGTTCAGCCAAGCCCGCTCCTCCGGGCTCAGCATCTCGACCACGATCAGGCTGCGATCGATCGGCGCGAAGGTCAAAGTCTCGAAACCGAGCATCGTCTTTTCGGCACCCGCGATCTCCTGCGGGGTCACCATCACCAGATTCTCGACGCGGATGCCGTAATCGCCGGCCTTGTAGTAGCCGGGCTCGTTGGACAGGAACATGCCGGCCCGCAGCGGCTCGTCCCAACCGGAGCCCGGATAATTGGCGGCGCTGATCCGCTGCGGCCCTTCGTGGACCGACAGGAAGCTGCCCACGCCATGACCGGTGCCATGGGCGTAGTCGAGTCCGGCCTCCCACAGATATCGACGCGCGAAGCTGTCGAGCTGGCTGCCGCGGGTGCCGTCGGGGAAGATCGCTCGCGCGACCGCGATATGGCCCTTCAGCACACGGGTGAAGCGGTCGCGCATCTCCTCGGTTGGCGTGCCAACCGCGACCGTGCGGGTGATGTCGGTGGTGCCGTCAGGATACTGGCCGCCTGAATCGATCAGGAAGAGCGAGTCGAGCTCGATCGGCAGGTTGCTCTGCTCGTCGACCCGATAGTGCGGGATCGCGGCGTGAGGACCCGCGGCCGAGATGGTATCGAAGCTGAGGTCCCGGAGGTCGCCGCCCTCGCGCCGGAACTGTTCCAGCCGCGCCGCCGCCTTGAGCTCGTCGAGCCCGCCTTTCGGCGCCTCGATCGACAGCCAGTGGAGGAAGCGGGTCATGGCGGCTCCGTCGCGCGCCTGTGCCGAGCGATGACCCGAGACCTCCGCCTCGTTCTTGATCGCCTTGGCGAGCACGGCCGGATCCCGCTTCTGGATCACGCTGGCGCCGGCGCCCTCCAACGCCTCGAAGATCGCGGCCACCGCACGCTCCGGGTCCGCCACCACTGTCTTGCCGCCGAGCTGCCTCAGATGCGGCTCGAAGGCGCTGCGCTCATGCACGCGCACGCCGTTCCCGAGATGCTGGCGGACGTCGTCACCCAGCTTCTCCGACGAGACGAACAGATCGGCTGTGCCGTCCTCGTGCACGAGGGCGAAGGACAGCGCGACCGGCGTGCGGTCGACGTCCGCGCCCCGCACGTTGAATGTCCAGGCGATCGAGTCGAGCGCCGAGAGGACCGCCGCATCAGCCTTCTGCTCGCGGAGCCAGTCGCCCATCTCCTGCCGCTTCGCCGCGGAGGATTTTCCGGCATATTTTTCCGGATGGACGATCAGCCGCGCCGTCGACGGTCCCGGCTGCTCGGCCCAGATCGCGTCGATAGGATTGCGCCCGACCGGCACCAGTTCGGCACCCTTGGCCGCCAAAGCCTCTCGCGCCTTGCCGACCCATTCCTTCGTATGCAGCCAGGGATCGTAGCCGATGCGCCCGCCCTCCGGCGCATGCCCCTTCAGCCAGTCGGCGATGCTCGTCTCCGGCACCGACTGATAGCTCCAGTGGCGGCCATCCACCTGCTCGCGGACCTGCAAGGTGTAGCGCCCGTCGGTGAAGATCGCCGCTTCCTCGGGCAGCACCACCGCCGAGCCCGCCGAGCCCTGGAAGCCCGTCAGCCAGGCGAGGCGCTGCGCATAGCTGCCGACATATTCGCTCATATGCTCGTCGGTCAGCGGAACGACGAACCCGTCGAGGCGCTCGGCCTTGAGCTGCTCGCGAAGGGCTTGAAGACGGGCTTCGTGGGTCGACATATTACTACCTCCGGCCGCTCCCATAACCGCTCGGGCAGAGCCTGTCGAAGCCCTGTCTCTCCCTTTACGGCAGCGGAGAAGAAAGGCAGGACTTCAGCAGGCTCTGTTCGAGCGGGGATGATTGATGAAGCATATGATTCTCGCGGCGCTGCTCCTCGCAGCGCCCGCCACAGCCCAGAAAGCACCGATGACCAAAGCCAACGAACTCCCCGCGCCACCCAAGGCGGAGCAGCGCCCTCACAGCTACGAACGGCACGGCTACCGCATCGAGGACCCTTATTTCTGGCTCAAGGACCAGAGCTATCCCAACGTCGACGACGAGGACGTGCTCGCCTACCTCAAGGCCGAGAACGCCTATTTCGAAGCGGCGATGAAGCCGCACCAGCCGCTCGTCGAGACGCTTTTCCAGGAGATGAAGGGCCGCATCAAGGAAGACGAGTCGAGCGTGCCGGTAAAGGACACCGCCTGGCTCTATTGGTGGGCGTTCAAGCCGGGCGCGCAATATCGAACCTGGTATCGCAAGCACGTGAACGGCGGTGCGGACCAGGTGATCCTGGACGAGGCCGCCGAGGCCGCGGGCAAGGAATATTTCCGGCTGGGCGCGATGGAGGTGAGCCCGGACGGCAAGCTCGCTGCGATCCTCGTCGATGACAATGGCTCAGAGCGCTTTAAGCTCCGCATCCGCGACCTCGCCACCGGCAAGGACCTGGAGACGGTGTCCGAAGTCGGCATCGGCAGCCCGGTATGGACCAGCGACAGCAAGGGCGTCGTCTTCACCGAGGTCAACGAGAACTGGCGCAGCTACCGCGCCCGCTTGCACTGGCTCGGCCGCCCCATTTCCGAGGACAAGACGCTCTACGAGGAGAAAGAGGATATCGGCTTCTCGGTCGGCCTCTCCAGGTCGCAGGACCGGGGCCTGATCTTCATCGCGACCGGCGACGGCGCCACCAGCGAGGTTCGCTTCATTTCGGCCTCCCAGCCCGAAGCAGCTCCAATCCTGATCTCACCGCGCAAGAAGGACCGGCTCTATTCGGTGGATGGCAGGGCCGGGACCCTGTGGATTCTCACCAATGACGATCACGTCAATTTCCGCATCGCGTCCGCCCCGACGACCAAACCCGGCGAATGGACGACCGTCATGCGCGGCTCCGACCGTGTCTATTTGCGAGGCATCACGTCCTTCTACCATCATCTCGCTATCACCCAGCGGGTGGACGGCCTCGATCAGCTGATCCTGCGCAGCTATGATGGCAGGACGAAGCGCATTCCGTTCCAGGAAGCGAGCTATTCCGCCTCCTTCGGCAGCAATCCCGAATTCGCGCCCGAAGTCTATCGCGTCAGCTACAGCTCGATGGTCACGCCGGCGACGGTCTACGACTATCATCCCAGGACGGATCAGCTCGAGACGCGGAAGGTCCAGGAGATCCCGTCCGGCTACGATCCCAGCCAATATGCCACCGAGCGGCTGATGGTGACGGCGCGCGACGGCAAGAAGGTGCCGGTCTCGGTCGTCTATAAGAAAGGCTTCGAGAAGAACGGCGAGGGCAAGCTCTTCCTCTACGCCTATGGCGCCTACGGCTATGCGATCCCTCCGAGCTTCTCGACGATCCGCCTGAGCCTGCTCGACCGTGGCTACGCTTATGCCATCGCCCATGTCCGCGGCGGCGACGACCTCGGCTACCAATGGTTCCTCGACGGCAAGCTCACCAAGCGGACCAACACCTTCACCGACTTCGTCGACGCGGCGAAGGGGCTGATCGCAGCCGGCTTCACCAGGCCGGGCAATATCGGCATCCAGGGCGGCTCGGCCGGCGGCGAGCTGATGGGCGTGGTGGTCAACACCGATCCCGAGCTCTGGGGCGCGGTGGTTGCGGATGTCCCGTTCGTCGATGTGCTCGCCACCATGCAGGACGAGAGCCTGCCGCTGACCCCCGGCGAGTGGCCGGAATGGGGCAACCCGATCACCGACAAGGCGGCGTTCGAGCTGATCCGCTCCTATTCGCCCTATGACCAGGTGACGGCGCAGGCCTATCCGCCTCTTCTGATCACCGGCGGCCTGAACGATCCCCGCGTCACCTATTGGGAGCCGGCCAAATGGGCGGCGAAGCTCCGCGCCACCAAGACCGACGACAACCTCCTGCTGCTCAAGACCAACATGGGCGCGGGCCATGGCGGCAAGTCGGGCCGGTGGGAGTCGTTGCGCGAGGATGCGGAGGCTTATGCCTTCGTCCTGACCCAGATGGGCACCGCCGAATAAACATGCGCAAGGGGGTTCTCGCCGTCCTGTTGGCCGCGGCGCTCGGCGGCTGCGTGGCCAGGCCGACCCCCGTCGACACCGCAGCCCGGCTCCCCGCCGAAGTCGAGGTGGTGCGGGACGGCGACCGCTGGACCGCCGAATACCGTTTCGATCGCGAGGCGCCGGCCTGGGTGCTCGCCCGCTCGCCACTGGCGCGAGTCAGCGGCAAGCCGTGGCGTCCCGAAAGCTGGACGGTGGATACGCCCGGCGTACGGTTGGAGCGGCACGGCTGGTATGACGTGCTGGTCGCGGACAACGGTCCGGTGCCGGCGACGGTCCGGGTCCGCTTCACGCCCTTCGCCAAAGACATCGAGACCGATTACGATCCCGCCCTGGTATTCACGGACGGTTCGGTCGCTCTATTCGACCAGCAGTTCAAGATCTTCCCAGCCGCCTCGGTGGAGGAGGTGGCGAAGCTGCCGATCGACTACAGCACCGTCCCCGCGACCGCAGCCGCCACGCGCGTCACCTTTCGCGACTCATCCGGTCGGGTGCTGCATGGCGGCAAGCGGCAAAGCTCGGTGACGCTCGACGACGCCGGCACCTACGTCCTCTTCGGCCCGGCGCGGCCGATCTCCACCAAGGCGATGTCGACGATCATCGACCCGCAGCTTCCCGAGTGGCTGCGCAGCTTCCTGTCGCGCTCGACCCCTGAGGTGCTGGCCCGGTTCGCAGAGACGCTCGGCGACCCGCCGCCCGGCCCCGCTCCCACCGTGATGGTCAGCTGGAACGGCCCGTCGCGCGGCCTCACCAGCATGGGCGGCAGCGTCCTGCCCGGGCTGGTGGTGATGACCTTCGAAGGCGAGGGCGTGCTCGCGGAGAACCAGGAGATGCGCAATCAGGCGCGCTGGTTCATCGCCCATGAAAGCGCCCATTTCTGGCTCGGCCAGGCGGTCGCATATGAGTTTGCCCGCGACGCGTGGATCATGGAGGGCGGCGCCGATCTCCTGGCCATCCGCGCCGTCGCCGCGCTCGATCCCGCTTATGATGCGCGCGCCGCCCTCCAGCGCGCCGTCGACGAATGCGTGAGCCTGACTGCCGGCCGCGGCGTGGCGAGCGCGCACGAGCGCAGCGAGCCGCGCGCGCATTATGCATGCGGCGCGGTCTTCGGCCACGCCGCCGAAGCCGTGTCCGGCACGAGCTTCGCCGATTATGTCCGGCCGCTGATCGACGCCAATCGGGCGGACAAGGTGCTCACCCGCGGCGAGTGGCTGGCGGCGCTCGAAGCCGCAGGCGGTGGTGCGGTGACCGGCAAGATTACGGCTCTGCTCGACACGGGCGCCGCCGATCCGAAGGTGGCGATGGCGTCTCTCCTTGCCGCAGCCGGCGTGCCGCACACGATCGCCGCGGATGGCCGGCCGCTGCTGAAGTAGGCGCTCAGTCGGCGAGCGCATCCAGCACGGCCTGCATTGCGCAGGCGGCGGTCATGAAGCCCATATGGGTGCAGTCGAGCTCGATGCTGCGGTCGCATTCGTGCGGCTCGCCTCGCGCGCAGGCGGGGGCGACGATGCCGTCCTGGCGCGACCAGAAGGCGATGGTCGGCACCGGCGGCTTCTCGTTCACCCGCGCCTCGATCGGCGGCGCATCGGCCTTGTGGTCGTTGATGAGCTCGTAAAGACGCCACGCATTGTTGGCTCGGACATCGCCGGAGAAGGGGCTGCCGAGGGTGATCACCCGGGCCACCCTATCCGGCCGTTTCTTGGCCAGTTCGCGCGCATAAAGGCCGCCGAGGCTCCAGCCGACCAGACTGACCGGACCACGCCGCGCCGCACGGTCGAGCTGCGCCTCCATCCGCTCGATCAGGTCGCGTCGGGCGCCGAGATTCATGCCGAGCCCCCATCCGTAGGCGCGATAGCCGGCCGCCTCGAGCGTTCCACGAAGGATTACGGTCGACCAATCAGTGGCGAGGAAGCCTGGGATCACCATCACCGGCCGGCCCTGGCCGACGCTCTTCTTCTCTGCCCGGAGCGGCATCAGGCTCAAGGTGCGCAGCGCCAGCAGCGATCCGCCTTCGCGGATGAATTGACCGAGCCCGGGCGCTCGATGATCGGAAGGTGCGGCGCTGGCCATCTTTCCTGCACTATGACGCTTTGATTACCGAAGTTCAAAGCGCCCGAGCGAAGGCGGCGGTTCCGGCTACAGATATTCGCCGCCCATCAGCGGCCGGAGCGCCTCGGGAAGCCGCACTCGTCCGTCCGCCGTCTGGTGGTTTTCGAGCAGGGGCACGAGGATGCGCGGGCTTGCCAGTGCGGTATTGTTGAGCGTGTGGACGAAACGCACCTTGCGCTCCTCGTCCCGCCAGCGGAGGTTCGCACGCCGCGCCTGCCAGTCGTGCAAGGTCGAGCAACTGTGCGTCTCGCGATACTTGCCGAGGCTCGGCACCCAGCTCTCGATATCGTTCATCCGGAACTTGCCGAGGCCCATGTCGCCGGTCGAGGTCTCGACCACCTGATAGGGAATCTCCAGCGCCTTCAGCATCCCCTCGGCATTGGCGAGCAGCCGCTCGTGCCAGCGTGCCGACTCCGCCGGATCGTCGGCGCAGATCACATATTGTTCGAGCTTGTAAAATTGATGGACGCGCAGCAGCCCGCGCACGTCGCGCCCGGCGCTGCCGGCCTCGCGCCGGAAGCAGGGCGAATAGCCGGCATAGAGAATCGGCAGCTGCTCCGCCTCGATGATCTCGCCCGAATGGAGAGAGGTGAGCGCGATCTCGCCGGTGCCGGCCAGATACAGATCGTCCTTGGGGATCTCGTAGGCCTCTTCCTCGTGCCCGGGGAAATGGCCGGTCGCCACGAACGCCTGCGGTCGCGCCAGCGCCGGCACCGTCATCAGCGTGAAGCCCTCCCCGGCGAGCCGCTGCTGCGCCCAGAAGATCAGCGCCTGCTCCAGCAATGCCAGCCGCCCCTTCAGCGCATATTGGCGCGATCCCGCGACCTGCGTGATCCGCGACAGGTCCGCCCAGTCGTTCTTCTCGATCAGCGCGACATGATCGAGCGGCTCGAAGTCGAACTGCGGAACGGCGCCCTCGGTCCGGACGACGGTGTTGAAGCTTTCATCGGGTCCGACCGGCGCCCCCTCCCACGGAATACCGGGCAGCCGCAGCATCAGCGCATCCAGCTCCGCCCCCTTCTCCGCCAGCCGCGCCTCGACCTCGGCGGACCTCGCGCCCATCTCCTTGGCCCGGGCTCCGAGCGCCGGTCGCTCCTCCGGCGCCGCACTCTTGAAGCCGGCGCTGATCTCGTTGCGCTGACGGCGGAGGTCGTCGACCTCGGTCTTCATCGCCCGCACTTCCGCGTCGAGGGCGAGCAAGGCATCGACGTCGACCCGCACGCCCTTGTCGGCGATCGCCTTGCGCACGGCGTCGGGATTCTCGCGTATGAACTGGAGGCTCAGCATGGGGCGCGCCTATGGAGCGTCGGTGCAAAACACAAGCGCGGAGCGGAGCTAGGCGACCGCCGGCTCCAGGATGCGGATCGTCCCGGCCGCGGCATCGATCTCGGCAGGAACACCGACCGGGATGCTGAACTGGTCCGCCACATGGCCGATCAGCGCGCCCTGGAACGCCGGCACGCCGAGCGGCTCCAGATGCTGCTTCAGCACCTCCGAGAGGGTGAAGCCGCCGTAGGACGGCCCCTCCGCCCGGCAGGAGGTGCATTGTCCGAAGACGACGCCCGCGACGCGGCGAAGCACGCCCGCCAGCGCGAGCTGCGTCAGCATCCGGTCAATTCTGTATTCGGCTTCGTCGACATCCTCGATGAACAGGATCGCGCCGTCGAAGCTCGGCAAGTACGGCGTCCCCACGAGCGCGCTCAGCACCGTCAGATTGCCGCCGAGCAGCCGCCCGGTCGCCTTGCCCGGCCGGAACGTCCGAATCCGCCCGCTGCGCTGGACGAGCCGATCGTCGTCCCCCGTCGGTGTCCGATAGAGCGGAGTTCCACCTTCGAAAGCGAGTTCGCGGAACGAGGCCAGGGACAGCTTGCCCCAGGCACTTGCCGCATTCGGCCCGTGGATGGTCGTGAACCCCGCCCGCGCCGCAATCGCCATGTGGAGCGCGGTGATGTCGCTGAAGCCAATCAGCAGCTTCGGATTGGCGCGGATCACGTCCCACTTGAGGTAGGGAAGAATTCGCGCCGAGCCCCAGCCGCCCCGCACCGCGAAGATCGCCCGCACGGTCTTGTCGGCGAACATCGCGTTCACATCCGCCGCGCGCGCCTCGTCCTTGCCGGCGAGATAGCCGTAACGCGCCATCAGATGCGGCGCCGGCTTCGGCACCAGCCCCATCGCCGCCACCGTGTCCATGACCAGCGCGAGGTCGAATTCGTCATCGGTAAACCCGGCGGGCTCGATCAGGCCGACGGTATCGCCGGGGCGTAGCCGCGGCGGATTGCGCGAGGGGGTCGCGGAGAAAGCGGCGGGCGCGAGGGTCAGCGCCGCCGAGGCGGCGCCGAAGGTGCGAAGGGCGGTTCGTCTGTCCAGCATCGGTCCGCCATAGCAGCACCGCCCGCAGGCGGCGACCGCCCGGATTGTGCTCACATGTCGGAAGAAGTGGCGGAGACGGAGGGATTCGAACCCTCGATACAGTTTCCCGTATGACGCTTTAGCAAAGCGTTGGTTTCAGCCACTCACCCACGTCTCCGAGCGCCGAGCGACGGCCTATAGAGAGCGCGAACGGAAGGTTCAACCTGAAGGGTGAACCGGATTCTTCCTGGAACAGGCGAAGCGCGCTTAGTCCCGAAGGCGCCGAATGGCCCGATCGACGAGCCCCTGATCGTGCGTCACCGGAGCCACCACGGCCAGCGTCCCGTCCGGCTCGCGCCGAGCGACCAGCAGCACGAACTCCTCGGCATCCCCGGTGTCCAGGTCGAGATGGGCGAGGGCGTTGCCGGAGCGGATCGTCGCACGAACGGCCTCGATGCTGTCCCCCTTCCGTTCTGGTCGACGAGCTTGGCGCTCGGCCTGAACGATCGCCTTGAGGCCGCCGGAGACGCTTTCCAGGAGGCCCTGCAGCCCGCCCTGCGCCACATTTTCGCGCCGGCCATAGGAAAGCGCGGCGGCGAATTCGGTGAGGCGGGTCTTGTCATAGTCGATGCCGAAGATGAGCTTCACCACCGGAGTCATCGGTGCCCGCTCTTGCGCCTTGAGGCCGGCATCCTCCAGGATCTCGGCATAATCCTCCGGTGATGCCTCGGCGGCGAGCGCGAAGTCGTAGGCCTGGCCGAGCGCGCGGTACAGCGCGGTGCGGCTGCGTGCATCGGCGCTCTTGACCGCCTCCGCGACGTCACGGGCGATACACAGACGATCGGCAAGCCCCGCATCCGGGGCAACGGTGGGTTCGGCGCTGTCGTCGATCGTGCTGCCGAACTCCATCGCCGCGACCGATGAGGCGAACGGGCCGCTCTCGAGCGCTTCGGCGTGCGGACCGTCGGCCCAGATCGGGCAGGCCTCGACCGGAGACGCGGACGCAGCGGCCCGGTTGACCTCGACGGCGATGGTGCTGGCGGTCGCGCTGTCGGCGATCTCCTTCCAGTTGATCACGCCGTAGATGAAGTCGATCGTGTCGCCGTCCGACGAGTAAGGCATCAGGATGCCGCGATACATGGTGTTGTGGCCGCGCTGGCTGACGAACTCCGCCTCGAAGCCGATCGGCGCGCAATTGGCGATAATCTGCATGTAATGGTCGGTGAGGCGCGAGAGCAGCGAGCGGCTCGGCACGTCGCTGATGCGGCGCATGTCCTGGCTCAGCCTGCACTCGTCGCGCAGCTCCTGGCCGACATAGGTGATCGCCGGATTCTCGCTATTCTCGGAGAAGTCCAGCAGCACGCTGTTGGGCCCGAAATCCTCGATCTCCGACGGTTCGAGATCGTGGATCAGCGGATAAGCGCGCCCGTCGAGCAGCGACACCCAATGATTGTAGGCGCGGACGTGCATCCGGCGCTCGTCCGTCCCGATCTCGGGCGGAGCTTCGATCGCCGCTTCGTCCTCCTCATGGAGGTCGTACTCGGCATTGTCCTCAAAAGCCCGAAAGCTGTCCATTCGCTGTCCTCGCCGCATGGTCCGCGGAAATGCGTTGCCGACCCTGCACCGACCATGGTTGAAGAAGCGTTAAGCTTGATTACCGGCCGCCCCGCCGGGCGCGGCTCGCGGATCGCTTGTCAGCGCGCGAACCCCCTGATAATGGCCGCGGCCTACCGGAAATGCCGCTTTAGCTCAGCTGGTAGAGCACATCATTCGTAATGATGGGGTCACAGGTTCGAGTCCTGTAAGCGGCACCACCTCTCGGCGCAGAGGTGCGCATGACGAAGCCCGTCCTTTTCGATTATTACCGTTCCTCCGCCGCCTATCGCGTTCGGATCGCGCTCAACCTGAAGCGGGTCGAGCATGAGAGCATCTCGATCAACCTGGCCGGCGGCGAGCAGAAGGAAGCGGAATATCGCGCCCGCAATCCGCAGGGGTTCGTGCCCATGCTGGAGATGGACGGGCGGCGGATTACCCAGAGCCTCGCCATCATCGGTTATCTGGAGGCGACGCGTCCGGAACCGCGGCTGTTGCCCGTCGATCCCGGCGACGCCGCCCATGTCCGCGCGCTGGCGCTGATCGTCGCCTGCGATATCCACCCGCTCAACAATCTGCGGGTGCTGAAGCATCTGGTCGGGCCGCTTGGCCAGGATGAGGAGGCCAAGAACGCCTGGATCGCGACCTGGATCGGGCAGGGCTTCGCGGCGCTGGAGGCGATGGCGAAGGAGAGGGCGGGACGTTACCTGTTCGGGGACTCGCCCAGCCTCGCCGACATCTGCCTGGTGCCGCAAATGTATAATGCTCGCCGCTTCGGCGTGCCGCTGGACGACTATCCCGTGCTGGTGCGCGCCGATGCCGAAGCGACGGCGCACGAAGCCTTTGCCGCCGCGCATCCCGACAGAGTCGCGCCGGCCGCCTGAAGCCGCTAAGCTTTCCCCAAAGGAGACGCGCGATGGGCAGAGTGGATGCGATCAACAGCGGCATGTCGGGCGTGACGCCGCTCTCCTCGGTCGACATTCCGTCGCTCGAGGGCAAGGTCTCCGAGGCGGAATGGAAGGTCCGCGTCGATCTCGCCGCCGCCTACCGCCTGGTCGCTCATTACGGCTGGGACGACCTCATCTTCACCCACCTCTCGGCGCGCGTGCCCGGGCCCGAGCACCATTTCCTGCTCAACCCCTATAATCTCATGTTCGAGGAAGTGACCGCATCGAGCCTGGTGAAGGTCGACATGAACGGCGTGCCAGTCGAGCCGACGCCGTTCATTACCAATCCCGCCGGCTTCACCATCCACTCGGCGCTCCACATGGCGCGCGAGGATGCGCATGCCGTGATGCACCTCCACACGCCGCACGGCCAAGCCGTGTCGGCGCATGGCGAGGGCCTGCTGCCGCTGACCCAGACCGCGATGCTGATCCGCGAGGACGTCGCCTATCACGATTATGAGGGCGTCGCGGTCGACTTGGACGAGCGCGAGCGGCTGATCGCCGACATCGGCGACAAGGGCGCGATGCTGCTCCGGAATCACGGCACTCTCACGGTCGGTGAAACGGTGGGCGAGGCCTTCGTGAAGCTCTATTTCCTGGAACGGGCCTGCCAGGCGCAGATCCTCGCCTTGTCCGCCGGCGAGGGCAATCTCAACAATCCGCCGCAGGGCTCGCCGGAGATCACTGCCCAGCAGGGCAAGATGGGCCTCAAGATGGCCGCCGGCGCGCTTGCCTGGCCGGCTTTGCTCCGCAAGGCCTATCGCCTCGATCCCAGCTTCGCGACCTAGTCGCCGCCCGTCGAACCGTCCGTCTTTCGCAAGGAGAAGTCATGCCCGAATCGCCTTGGGGCGCGCCGCGCCAGCATCATCGCCAGTCCGGCCTCGCCGACGACATCGACTATGAGATCAAGGGCCAGGAGCTGCAGTTCGTCGAGATCGAGCTCGATCCCGGCGAAAGCGCGGTCGCAGAGGCCGGCGCGATGGTCTGGAAGGACGCGACGGTCGAGATGAGCACCGTCTTCGGCGACGGCCGCGGCCAGGAAGGCGGCTTCATGGGCAAGCTGCTCGGCGCCGGCAAAAGGCTGGTCACTGGCGAGAGCCTGTTCACCACCGTCTTCACCCATCGCGGCCAGGGCAAGGCTCGCGTCGCGTTCGGCGCGCCGGTCCCGGGCGCGATCCTGCCGATCCGGCTGGACCAGGTCGGCGGCACGCTCATCTGCCAGAAGGACAGCTTCCTCGCCGCCGCCAAGGGCGTGTCGATCGGCATCCACTTCCAGCGCCGCATCCTCACCGGCCTGTTCGGCGGCGAGGGCTTCATCATGCAGAAGCTTGAGGGCGACGGCTGGGTGTTCGTGCAGATGGGCGGGGCCGTGATCGAGCGCGAGCTCAAGGCCGGCGAGCAGCTCCACGTCGACACCGGCTGCATCGCCGCCTTCACCTCCTCGGTCGATTTCGACTTGATCGGCGCCGGCGGGGTGAAGAGCGCCCTGTTCGGCGGGGAGGGCCTGTTCTTCGCCCGCCTCACCGGGCCCGGCAAGGTCTGGATCCAGTCCCTGCCCTTTGCCCGCCTCGCCGGGCGGATGCTCGCCGCCGCCATGCCCGGCGGACCGGGCGGCAATCGCGGGCAGGGATCTGCACTCGGGCCCCTCGGTGATCTCATCTCGGGAAATTGAGGGCCGCCCGAGTGGACGAGGGCTACCGCTTCCGCGCGGTCGAGCGCGGCGACATCCCGCTCCTCCGCGCATGGCGACGACAGCCGCAAGTCCGGATGTGGTGGGGCGAGCCCGAACTCGAGGATCCGGAGGAAATGCTCGGCGAGCCGAATGTGGCGATGTGGATCGTCGAGTGGCGCGGCCGCCCATTTGCTTACGCCCAGGATTACGACCCCCACGCCTGGGACGCGCACCCGTTCGCGCATCTGCCGCCGCGATCGCGCGGCATCGATCAATATATCGGCGAGCCGGACATGCTGGACCGCGGCCACGGCAGCGCCTTCGTCCGTGCGCATTGTGATCGGCTGTTCGCCGCTGGCGCGCCCGCGATCGGCACCGATCCGCACCCCGACAACAAGCGTGCGATCCGCGCCTACGAGAAGGCCGGCTTCCGCATCGCCAGCGAGCCGCTCGACACGCGCTGGGGCCGGGCGGTTCTGATGGAATGCTGGCGCTAGATCACGCGCCGGCCGTCAGAACAGGCCGGGCACCTCGCGCTGTGCGCTGCTCGGCCGGTCCGGCATCAGCATCTCCCGCTTCGTCTTGCCGGAGCCGGACGACTGCGTCGTGGCGCCGGTGCTGATCGGGGTGCAGCTGCGCCCGGCCAGATAGTCAAGCGCGGCGCGGGTTGAGGCTTCCTGCGGATCCCCGAGCTGGCGGCTGATGTCGTCGCCGGCGGCGCAGCTCGCCTCGACCTCGGTGGCGAGACCGTTGAAATATTCGCCGCGCTGGGCCGCGTTCGCGGTCTTGAACGCGACCACGCGCAGGCGATCGTCGCAGACCGCGCGGTCGAGCGCGATCTGGCCGACGGGCTTGCCGAAAGTGTTGGAGCCGACCAGCGCCGCATTGGCTTTCAGATATGGAATGAAGGAGTTGATCACGAGCTCGCTTGCCGAGGCCGAGGCGCCGGTGCCGATGAAGGCGATCTTGGTCGAGCCGATCGACTGCGATTGCGGCTGGAAATTGCGCCGCTCGTTGTTCACCGCCTTCTCGGGACGGAAGGTGGTGAAGCTGAACGCTTCGCTGGTGGCGCGATTGCCGCCCAGCAGGTCGCCCATCAGCTCCGCGATCGAGACGAGGCCGCCGCCATTATAGCGGAAGTCGACGATCACCTCCGTGATGCCCTGCGCGCGGAACGAAGCGAAGGCGTTGCGTAGCGCCGGATCGGCCGTGTTGATGAACGTCCGCAGGTTCACATAGCCCACGCGCCGGCCGCCATCGTCGATGATCTTCGCGCCGTAGCGGCTGGATACCGGCGGGATCGCGAAGTTCGCCTTACTGACGCTCACGTTGCGCGTGCCGGACGCATCGGAGATGCGGAGCACGCGCGTCGTGCCGGGCGTGCTCGGCCCCAGAGCATTCGTGATGCCCTGCGATCCTTCTGTCGCGAAGATGTCGGTTACGGAGCGGAGGTTCGCCTCGCTGGTGCCGATGGCGAGGATCTCGGTGCCGCGGTCGATGCCGGCGTTCAGCGCCGGCGCGCCTTCGAACGCTTCGGCGATGTGCAAGCGGCGGGCCGCGGGGTCGGTCGAGAGGCGCACGCCGAAGCCCGCGCTCGAGCCCGAGCTGAAGAACGCATTGTCCTCGGCGATCGAGGTGAGGAAGGTGAAGAAGCGATCACGACCCTGGGAGCGCGCGGTAGCGGTCAGCGCGTCGAGATAGGATTCCACGGAGTTGAAGGGCGTCGGATCGAGGCTGGCCGGCAGCGTCTCGGGGAAAAGATACCATTCGCGCATCTGGGCGAGGACCCAATCCTGCCGCGTGCGCAGCGAGCAGGTGGCTGTCGGTGCCGGCGTCGGCGCGGGCGTCGGCGCAGGCGACGCGATCGGGCCGGGGCTTGGCGTCGGCGTGCTCCCGCCGCCGCCGCCGCAAGCGGTCAGCACCAGGCTTGCACTCGTCATCAACCCGACAAGAACGCGCTTCATCCCGATTCTCCCAAAAGCTTCAACTGCTTAGCCAAGAGCTTCCACCGTGTCAGCTTGTAAGTTGATGCTCCGGCGGGCAATGGGCATGCGGCATTGGCGGCGATAGTTTACTCCCAAATCGGGTCGCCGGATAGCGAGCCCATGGGAGCAACATGAGCGATCTCTTCGAGCCGACTGTCCTCCTTTTCTCCTATGGCACGCTCCAGCTGCCCGAAGTGCAGCGCGCCACGTACGGCCGCTTGCTCGAAGGACGGCCGGACGTGCTGCCACGCTATGCTCTGGCGCCGCTCGCCATCACCGATCCCGCGGTGGTGCGGATCAGTGGTGCCGCGGTCCATACGATCGCGCGCCGCACGGGCAATGACGAGGATCGCATTCCGGGCGTCGTGTTCCGGATCACGTCGGCAGAGCTTCAGGCAACCGACCGCTATGAGGCCGATGCGTACGCGCGTATCCTCACCCGGCTCGCTTCGGGCGAGGAGGCTCATGTCTATGTCGGACCGGACCTCGGCAAATGAAAACGCCCGGGCCGAAGCCCGGGCGCCTGATGAAGCTGCCGCCGAGGATCAGCGATTCATCGGATAGACGCGCAGCACGGTCTGGCTGCGGGAGTCGATCTGGTAGATATTCTGGCCGTCGGAGCGGTAATAATAGCCGTAGCCGTCGCGGAACTGGTTCCGGTAGGCAGCCGGCACCCCGTAGAGGTTGCCGCTCACCCGCTCGCCTACTTCGAGACAATCGCGGCCGCCGCCGAGGAGACCGCTGATCAGGCCGCCAATGCCGCTCCGGCGCTCGCAGGTCTGCTCGACCGGCTCATAGACGCCGCCCTGGCCGTAATAGCCGTCGTCGTCCTGCCAGTTGGTGTAGCGGTTGCCGGCATTGTTGTCGGCGACGCGAAGCTGCTGGCGCACGTCGCGGATCCGCGCCTGCAGGTCCTCCCGCTCCGTGCGGGTGAGGCCGTTGGCGCTATACTGCCGCTCGATCTGGCGCAGCTGCCGCAGCTGCGGGCGAAGCTGCTGCGCTTCGGCCCGGGTGATCGCGCCGGACTGGACACCCGCCTGGAAGCGCGTGTCCAGATTGGCGATGCGGTTGCTGAGGCCGACGGCGCCGCCAACATTCACATTCGCATAATTCTGGTTCTGATTGCCATATTGCGCGGCCGAAGGAGCCGCGATCGCGAGCGCGCCGAGCGCGGTCATTGCGGTAAGAAGCTTCATAACACCTAACTCCACGTACGCCCCGCCGCTTGCGGCAGGTTGAACGCACAAGATGCGAAGGTGTTGCGCCCGCGCCCCGGCGCGGCTCAGCTCGCCGCCGGCTGCAACCGGCATTCGGGCAGGCCGAGCTGCTTCAGATGCTCGCAACTACGCACCTGGACGTCGCCGCTCGGAGCGATGAAAATGCCCCAGTCCCGCCCCCCGGAGCAGCGCGCCGTCCACATGTGGAGCGACTTGTACATGCCCTGATAGCCGGATTGGTCGATCCGCTTGCAGGGCTCACCGCTATCCTGGACCGCCCGCCGCAGCGCCAGCGACCGGTTGAGCTCGCTCAAGGCGACCAGCTTCTCCTGATAGGGATTGGCGGCGATGATCGATTTGGTCTTCCTCGGCGGCGCTCCGCTGTCGCATGCCGCAAGCCCCGGCAGCATTGCTGCGCAGAGGATCCACCGTATCGCGTTCATCACCGTCTCCTTGTTCCTCAGGCGCCGCCCTTCAGCGTCTCGTCGACCGTGCCGGTGGTGACCGAATGGTAGGTCGGACGTGCCCTGGCGTAGATGCGCTCCGCGATCGGACGGCCCCATTCGCCCTCCGCCATCAGCGTCTCGAACAGTGGCGCCACGAACTTGCGCCGGCCCATGGCGAGCAAGAATCGCTCGGCTACGGGCACGGCGGGTTCGTAGCGATTGGCCAGCGCCAGCTGCAGCCACGCGAACAGGGTCTCGGCATTGCCGCTTTGCGAAAGGCGCAGCGCCTGGTCGAGCTCGGCGAGGCGCGGCTGGGGCAGCTCCCGCGGCAGGCCGTTCAGGAAGCGCAGCCGCTCGGCGGTCGTCCATCCGGCATAAGGCACTGCCGAAGCCGGGCCGCCTCCCGCGAAGGCGCGCATCGCAGCGTCAACGCGGGCGAAGCCCTGCGACTGCGGCTCCCGGGCATTGGCGGGAAGGCCCGGCCGGTAGACCCATTCGTCGAGTTTGAGCTTCTCCTCCAGCGCCGCGTCGCCGCGGATGAGATGCTCGCGCAGGTCGGCGAGAAAGCGGGCCGACGTCATCGGCTCGAACGCATGCCGATCGAAATAGGAACGGAGATAGGCATCGAACCGCTCCTGCCCGACAGTCTGCTCAATTGTGCGGAGAAAGGCGGCGCCCTTGTCGTAGACGATGCCGCTTTCGCCGCCGGTGCCCGCTTCCGGGTTATGCAGACGCGTGACCGGCGAGGTCCGGCCGTTCCCGGTGAGGACGGTGTTGATCTCGGCGAAGGACAGCGCCGCCTCCTGCGCCGCCCGCTCGGGGCCGTAGAGGGCCTCCATGATGCGGTTCTCGAAATAGGAGGTGAAGCCCTCGTTGAGCCAGCTGTCCGCCCACACGGCGTTGGTCACGAGATTGCCCGACCAGCTGTGGGCGAGCTCATGCGCGACGAGACCATTGAGGCTCTTGTCGCCGGCGATGAAGGTCGGCGTGAGGAAGGTCAGCGTCGGATTCTCCATGCCGCCATAGGGGAAGGCAGGCGGCAGCACGATCATGTCGTAGCGGCCCCAGCGATAGGGGCCGTAAAGCGCCTCGGCGGCGTCGATCATCTTCTCGGTGTCGCCAAGCTCGGCCGCGGCGGCCTTGATCGTCACAGGCTCAGCATAGACGCCGCTGCGCGGCCCCAGCGACTGGAAGGCGATGTCGCCGGCGGCGATGGCAATCAGGTACGGGGCGACCGGCTTGTCCATGCGGAAGCGGAAGGCGCGGCCGCCGCCCTCCACCGGCTCTCCCTCGCGCGCGAGATTCTCGCCGCTCATCACCACCTTCAACGGCTCGGGAACGACGATCCGCGCTTCCCAGGTCTGGCGGACGCCAGGGCTGTCTTGGGTGGGTATCCAGGTGCGGTTGAGGGTCGGCTGCCCCTGGCTGAACAGGAAGGGCTGCCGCTTGCCCGCAGTCTGGGCGGGCGTCAGCCACTGCAGCGCCTCCGCGTTCGGCGCGCTCTTGTAGGCGATCCTGACCTGCTTCGCGCCGTTGAGCTGAACCGTCAGCGGCGCTCCGCGCTCCGCATCCGCCTGTCCAACGGCGAACTGGAGCTGTTGCCCTTCAGCGTTGGTCACGGAAGCGACCTCCAGGCCCTTGCTGTCGAGCACGATCTCCTTGGCATTCGGCGCGGCCTGCAGGTCGAGGGTGGCGGTGCCGCCGAGGCGCTTGGCGGCGAAGTCGGCGGTTAGATCGAGCGCTACGTGCGTGACCCGCGCCTCCTGGGGCCGCGCATAGCTGAACGGATCGCGCGCATCGGCGCCGGTCAGCACCGGCGCCACCATCCGCTCGCCCGATTTCTCCTGCGCCGCCTGGTCCTGATGCTTCTCCGCCGAACAGCCGGCGAGCAGGATGCCAAAAGCGGTGGCCATTGCGGCGATTTTTGGAAAGCGGGGCACGGGCACGTCCTGTCGGTGCGGAAAGCGGCGGACGCTAACGATGCCCGCAGCGACGGACAAGCCGCGGCCCTGAAGCCTCACCCTGTCACAAACTTGCAACAGACCTCCGCCTTCTTGCTTCAGGTTAGTGCTAGAGCTTGGCCGGGTCGCGCGCTTTCATTACTCTACTGCAACGGTAAGCAATGGGGGTTGCTATGGCGCGCATGAACTTCCGGCGGACGACTCTTCTCCTCGCGGGCACTGCCGCCGCGGCTCTCCTCGGCGGTTCCGCCGCCCTCGCTCAGCAAGGAGGTGGTCAGGGCACCGGCGCTCAAGAGGTCGAGCAGAACGACGCCATCATCGTCACTGCCACGAAGCGTGCCTCGACCATCCAGGACGTTCCCTTCTCGATCAACGCCCAGACAGAGGAAGACATCCAGCGCTCCGGCGCGGTGACGATCGAGGACCTGTCGCGCAACGTCGCCGGTCTCAGCGTGCAGAATCTCGGACCGGGCCAGAGCCAGGTCTCGGTACGCGGCGTCTCCTCCGGCCAGATCGTCCGCGACCAGCCGGGCGTGAAGGAGCAGGTCGGCGTCTATCTCGACGAGTCGGTGATCTCGCTTTCGCTGTTCACTCCCGACCTCGACCTGTTCGACCTCAACCGCGTGGAGACGCTGCGAGGACCGCAGGGCACCTTGTTCGGTTCGGGCTCGGTCGGCGGCACCATCCGCTACATCACCAACCAGCCGAACCTCGACCGCATCGAGGGCACTATCGAGGGCAATCTCAACCTCGTCGACGGCGACGATCTCGGCGGCCACATCAAGGGCGCGGTAAACTTCCCACTCTCGCCCTACGCGGCGCTCCGCGTCGTCGGGTATCACAGCGAATATGGCGGCTTCATCAACGCGTTCCGCGAGGGCGGCGGTTTTGACGAGGATGTCAATGACGGACGCCGAAGCGGCGGGCGCATCTCGTTGCTGATCCAGCCCAACGAGACGTTCAGCATCACGCCGCGTATTGTCTATCAGCAGATTCGGGCAAACGGGTTCAACCGGCAGGACGTCTACAATCTCTACGGCAACCCGTTCACCACGACGCGGCCGGCCATTACCTTCGACGAGCGCGAGCAGTATCTGCTGCTCGACGAGACGTTCAAGGACGACACGCTGATTGCGGACCTCGTCGCCACCGTGGATTTCGGCGGGGTGGAGCTTACCTCTGTCTCCTCCTACACGGATCGCGACATCCTCGTCAGCCGCGACGCCAGCGCGCTGACCGGCAGCGTCTCGGTCGACCTCGGCTTCCCCGCGGCCGGCGTGCTGCTGCCGTCCAACCTCAGGGACACGACCAAACTCGAGACGCTCACCCAGGAGCTCCGCCTCGCCTCCACCGGGGACGGGCCGTTCCAGTGGGTACTCGGCGGCTTCTACTCCGACATCCAGCGCGTCTATGCGCAGGTCTTGCCGACCCCCGGCTACGACGCGTTTACCGATCAGGTGCTGGGGCCGGGCACGGCTGCAGGCTCGCGCAACGGCTTCACCGTTCCCAATTCGCCGTTCAACTCCTTCCTGCCGTACGACATCGAACAGAAGGCCTTGTTCGGCGAGGCCAGCTACCAGATCGGGCGCCTAACCGCGACCGGCGGCCTACGCTATTACGACTTCGAGGAAGTCCGTGACATCCGCTTCGGCGGCCTGTTCGCCGACCCGACCAACCGCACGGGCGAGACCACTTCTTCCGACGGGTTCAACCCGCGCCTGCTGCTAAGCTATGAGGCGAGCGACCAGATCACGCTCAACGCGCAGGCGGCGAAGGGCTTCCGGCTTGGCGGCGTCAACGATCCGCTGAACCTGCCGCTCTGCACGCCCGAGGACCGCACGACCTTCGAGCCGTTCGAAGGCGCGTTCGACGACGAGACCTTGTGGAACTACGAGGTCGGCGTGAAGTCGCAGTTCGGCGGCGGCGTCACTCTCAACGCCGCTGCCTTCTACACCGACATCAGCGACCTTCAGGTGACGCTCGACGCCGGCACCTGCTCGTCGCGCATCGTCTTCAACGTGCCCAAGGCACATACGATGGGCATTGAGTTCGAGCTGGCGGCAGAGCCGGTCGACAATCTCGACCTCGCTCTGTCGGGCAGCCTGCTCGAGGCGGAGTTCGATTCCACGCTGACCAGCGGCGGCAACGTCATCGGCGGCATCCGCGAGGGCAACCGGCTGCCGTCGGTGCCCAAGTTCCAGATCTCCGCAAGCGCCGCGTACAGTGTCGATCTCGCCACCGACGGGACACAGGGCATCTTCGCCGCGTCGGTCCAGCATGTCGGCAGCCGCTTCACCCAACCGGGCGACCAGGAGAACAATCCGCGCACTTTCGTCCACGGCCTGCCGTTCGGCGGCCAGCCGGCCGGCGCCGCGACGACGATCGACCTCAAGCTGCCGGACTACCAACTGGTCAATCTCAGCGCTGGGGTGGAATTCCCGAACGAGCTGTCGGTGATCGCCTACATCAACAATGTGTTCGACGAGAATCCCATCCTCTCGTTCGACCGCGAGCGGGGTGGGCGGGCGCGCCTGGGTTTCCAAGTCGGCCAGCCGCGCATCTACGGCATCACCGCGCGCAAGCGGTTCTGACGGCGGCGGGGCGGCGGCCTTGCCCCGGCTGACCCGGAGAGCCGCTCTGACGGGTGCGGCCTCAGCGATCGCCGCGCCCGCGATCGTGCGGGCGCAATCGCTGGGTGGCGGTGCGCGAGTGACGGTGGTCGGCGCAGGCGCGTTCGGCGCCTGGACCGCGGAGCATCTCCGGCGCGCCGGAACCAAGGTCCAGCTGCTCGACGCCTGGGGACCGGCGCACAGCCGCGCTTCCTCGGGCGGGGAGTCGCGCATGACCCGCGGCGCCTATGGCCGCGACGAGGTCTACACCCGCATGGCGCTGGACTCGCTCGCCGAATGGAAGGCGCTGTCCGCGCGGTCGGACCTGCCGCTGCTCCACCAGACGGGCGTGCTGTTCTTCTTCCCGAAGACCGAAGCCTATGTCACCGACAGCGTGGCAGTGCACCGGCGTCTGGAACTGCCGACCGAGCTGCTCGACCTGACGGAGATGCGGCGGCGCTGGCCCCAGATCGATTTCAGCGGGATCGAAGCGGGGCTGTTCGAGCCGCAATTCGGCGCCCTGATGGCGCGCCGTTCGATCCAGACCTTGGTGGCGCACTATGTCCCGGCCGGCGGCCTTTACGAGCATGCCCAAGTGCTGCCGCCGGAGGAGAGCGGTGACCGGCTGACGCAGATCCGCACCCGGGACGGCCGCGTGATCGAGGGGGACGCCTTCGTTTTCGCTTGCGGCCCCTGGCTGCCGAAACTGTTTCCGGCCGTGCTCGGACGAAGGATCTTTCCGACCCGGCAGGAGGTGTTCTTCTTCGCGCCCGCACCCGGCGACCGCAGCTTCGAGCCGGGCCGCCTTCCCGGCTGGGCGGACTTCAACGCGGGGGACATCTATTACGGCTTCCCGGACCTCGAGGGCCGCGGCTTCAAGATCGCGCACGACGCCCACGGGCCCGCTTTCGATCCGGACGGCGGCGAACGCACGCCCTCGGCCACCGGTCTTGCGGACGTGCGCGCGTTCATGGAGCGGCGCTTCCCGAGCCTCGCGAGGCGCCCGATGACCGAGGCGCGGGTCTGCCAATATGAGAATAGCGCAAACGGCGACCTGCTGATCGATTTCCA
This sequence comes from Allosphingosinicella sp., assembly GCF_059502505.1. Lineage (NCBI taxonomy): Bacteria > Pseudomonadati > Pseudomonadota > Alphaproteobacteria > Sphingomonadales > Sphingomicrobiaceae > Allosphingosinicella > Allosphingosinicella sp. The sequence goes on along the minus strand of NZ_JCACEU010000014.1, from coordinate 196,943 downwards.
CCCGCGCATGAGGAACGTGTTGCTGGTCGGCGCCGGCTCGGGCCACGGCTTCAAGCACGGACCCGAAGTGGGGCGCTATGCGGCGGGACTGGTCACTGGCACGCTCAAGGCTGGCGAACCCCGCTTCTCGCTGGCTTCGAAGGGCGAAAAGCAGGCTCGAGACGTTCACTAATCAGATCGAAAAGCCAGGACGCCGCCGCTTCCGCCGCGACGCCGATGGCGAGGCCGGACCCGACATCAGTCGGATAATGGGCGCAGCGCGGGATCTGGGCCACAGCGATCAGGCCCGCGCCGGCATAAGCAGGCGCGGCATGCTTCGGATAATCGCGCGCGAAGGCCCGGGCGACTGCCGCCGCCCCGGCGCTGTGGCCGGAGGGGAAGCTGGTCTCCTCCTTGTGGGTCTTGCGGCCCGGCCTCGGCTTATGGTCTTTCCCGTTGCCGCGTGAGCGCGGCCGGGTGCGGTCGACCCGATGCTTGACGAAATTCTTCGCAAGCGTGGCCGCCTCATGCGCCAGCAGCATGCGCGCCCCGGCGCGAACCAGCCGCCCCTCCGCCCGGGCGACCCCCAGAGCGAGGATGCCGAGACAGAGTGCCCGCGCCTGCGGCTGATCGCCGAGCTCTGAAAGGAAGCTCAGGGCCTTGATCGCCGGCGCCTTGCGAAAGGGCACCAGCGCTTCCGTAACGGAAGCGTCGGCGTCCATCAGCGCCTCACCCGCTTTCTCGATAGCTTTGGTCTCGTTCGACATAGGCTGGTAACGCGCTCCGCCGGTTCTGGGTGCCGATGGAACAGCCGGCGCTCGATCGGGTTGCCTCTGCGATGGCCGATCAGCGACCGCCCTCCCGTCTCCGCCGCTTCGTTCACGCCGCCGTGGCTGACCTTGAGCGGGACCTCGACCGTGTCGAGGACCTGCTCTCGGCCGGCAAGCATGGGCACAAGGTGCGGCTGCTCGCTTATGCGGGCTATCGGAACGAGGCTTCGATGCGGCTGAAGGGACGGATCGTCCGCTACAAACCGCCGCTCGATGCCGGCGAAGGAGCCTGGTCGCGGCTCCGCGCGATGATGGAGATCTACAACAGCCACGAGCTGCCCGGCGTCGAGGTGCGGCTCGAAGGCTATGGCCGCATCGTCGATGCGGTCACCGACGCGGAAGGCTATTTCGACTTCGAGGTCCCGGTGGAGCAGCCGCTGCCGGAGCAGACCCAGTGGGAGAAGGTGACGCTCTCCACCCCCGGACGCGAGGCGCAGAAGGATCGGATCGAGGTGCCGATTGTGGCGCCCGGCCGCGACAATCGCTGGGGCATCGTGTCCGACATCGACGATACGGTGATTGAGACCGGCGCGACCGACTTCCTCAAGAACTGGCGCCGAGTGCTGATCGAAAGCCCTCAGGACCGGCTGGCGGTGCCGGGCGCCTCGACGCTCTACAAGATGATCGCCCGCGACCACGTCGCACCGGCGCGGCCCTTCTTCTACGTCTCCTCCTCCCCGTGGAACCTCTACGGCTTCATCACCGAGTTCATGGAGTTGAACGCGATCCCGCACGGGCCGATGTTCCTCAAGGATTACGGCGTCGACCGCGACAAGCTCGTCCATACCGGCCATGACGAGCATAAGCTGGAGGCGATCGAGACGGTGCTCGCTTTCTATCCCGATCTCAAATTCCTCCTGATCGGCGACAACGGCCAGCGGGACGTCACCATCTATGCCAAGGTCGTCGAGGATTTCGGCCAGCGTGTCGCCGCCGTGTTCATCCGCGACGTCGACGGGAGCTGCCGCTCCGGACCGGAGGGCGACCTGCTCCAGCAGATCGAGGGGAAAGGCGTGCCGACCTTCTGCGGCGCCGGCTTCGACGATGCGGTGGCGGTGGTGAAGAAACTCGACCTCGACCGGCCACTCGAAGCGGCGAAGGCGGTGGTCGAGCCGGCGGAGAAGCCCTAAGCGTCTCCCGACAAAGGAGATGTCGATGAAGCTTGTCGCCCTGCTCTGCCTCGCCCTTGCCGTGCCAGCCGCCGCCGAGGCGCGCCTCAGCGCACCCGAGCAGCGGATGATCCAGATCGTGGATCGCGAGCAGGAGCGGTCGATAGCCCTGCTCGAGCGGCTGGTGAATCAGAATAGCGGGTCGCTGAACCTCCCCGGCGTCGAGGCGGTGGGGCGGATGATGCGCTCGGAGCTGGAGCCTTTGGGCTTCGAGGTGCGCTGGGTGCCTATGACCGAGGCCGGCCGCGCAGGACACATCGTCGCCACTCACAAGGGCAACGGCCGCGGCAAGAAGATGCTGCTGATCGGCCATCTAGACACGGTCTTCGAGCCGGACTCGCCCTTCCAGCGCTTCACCCGCAAGAGCCCCACCGAGGCGGAGGGACCCGGCATCGGCGACGACAAAGGCGGCATGGTGGTCATGGTCGCGGCGCTCAGAGCGATGCAGGCGGCTGGCACGCTGAAGGACGCCGACATCGAGATCGTGCTGACCGGCGACGAGGAAGATAACGGACTGCCCATCGAGATTGCCCGCCGTGATCTGGTCGACGCCGGCAAGCGCGCCGACGTCGCGCTCGATTTCGAGGGCCTCTCGCAGCAGGACGGGCGCGACATGGGTGCGATCGCCCGGCGCAGCTCCGGCGGATGGGAAGTGCGCGCGACCGGCCGCACCGGCCATTCGAGCGGCATCTTCAGCGCCGGTTCCGGCAATGGCGCGATCTACGAGCTGTCGCGGATCATCGCCGCCTTCCGGAGCGAGCTGCCGGAGCCGAACCTCACCTTCAATGTCGGCCTGATCGCTGGCGGCACCACCGCGGCGCTCGACGCCGACAAGATCCGCGCGACCGCGACCGGCAAGACCAACATCATTCCCGAGACCGCCATCGCCCGCGGGGACATCCGCGTCCTCTCCCGCGAGCAGGATGAACGGGTGCGCGCGAAGATGCGGGAGATCGTGACGCGGCACCTGCCCGGCACGAGCGCCGAGATCATCTTCGATCCGGATACCTATCCCGCGATGGCGCCGACGGAGGGCAATCGCGCCCTCCTCGCCAAGCTCAACGTGGTCAACAAGGACATGGGGCTGCCGCAGATGGAGGCGGTCGACCCGCTCCGCCGCGGCGCTGGCGACATCGGCTTCGTGGCGGAGGATGTGGACGGGCTGGTCGGCCTAGGCCCGGCCGGCGAGCGGTCGCACGCGCCGCGCGAGACGGTGGATATCCCGAGCATCGCCCGCCAGGCGAAACGGGCGGCGATCCTGATGTCGCGCCTGGCCCGCGAGCGGCCCTGACTCGGCTCGGCGCAACTTCGCTTCCAGGTCCCGCTTACCGGCTTGTTAGTAAGCGAATTTCCGGCAAATATGTCGGCATTACAGTGGCCTGCAGGCAGCAGGCCGTGCCTGGAGGGGGATAATCATGTCGCGTAAGTCCGCAAAGTTCCTGTGTGCCGTAGCGTCAGCTGCGCTGCTTCTGCCGGTCGCCGTCCAGGCGCAGCGGGTCGACCGCATCCTCGCGTTCGGCGACAGTTATATCGACGACGGCAATGTATTCGAACTGACAGGCACGCCGCGGCCGGCGGTCTACCCCAACGGGCGCTTCTCGAACGGCACCAATCTGATCGACACGATGGCGCAGGCGCTGAACGTGCCGGTGCTCAATTACGGCATCGGCGGCGCCGTCGCCCGGGCGGCGAACACCAACCTGCCGACCGTGCAGGCCTTCGACCTGCAGGTGCAGTCCTTCCTCGCCGGCGGCGGTCCGGCCGCCTTCCCGCGTTCGTCGGGCAGCTTCGGGCCAAACGATCTGCTGGTCCTTAACATCGGCGCCAACGATGCCCGCGCCTATGAGCGCAGCCTTGGCGTCAACCCGACTGCGGCGCAGATCGCGACGCTGCAGGCGGGCGTGCCGGCGCAGGCGCAGCTCGCGGCGGGGGATGCGATCCGCAATCTCAACCTGCTGGTTGGTGCCGGCGCCCGCAACATGACGGTGCTGGGCGGCGATGTCGGCCGGCTGCCAGAGGTGCGCGGACTGCCGATCGCGGCGGTCGGATCGGCCTACTCGGCCGCCTATAACGGCATCGTCCAGCAGGCGCTGGCGGGCTATGCCGCGCAGGGCGTGACGGTGAATTACCTCGATCTTAATCGCATCGGCGATGCGTTGGAGGCCAATCCGTCCGCGTTCAACCTGCTGGGGACCGGCGCCTGCCCGACAAGCTGCGTCACCACCAACCCCGAGCTGCTCGACCGCTACTTCTTCTACGTCGACCAGCTCCACCTCACCTCGCGCGGGTTCGAGATCGTCGGCCAATATGCACTCGCCCAGCTGGAGGCGCCGCTCACCTTCGAGGCGCAGACCGACCTCGGCCTCTCCACCGCGAGCGGCTTCGGCCAATTCATGAGCGGCCGGCTCGACCTCAGCGAGAGCGACAAGCCGCTCTCTTTCTTCCTGGTCGCAACCAGCGCCAGCCATGACGTCGCGGACGGGCGGACCACCTTCGCCTACGATTATGACAGCATCGGCGCGGCCGCCGGTGCCGAACTCGGCTTCGGCCAGGGTGTGGTCGGCGTCGCCTTGTCCTACTCGCGCCCGGAAACGGACTTCCTCAGCGGCAACGGCCGCACCCGGGCGGACGCCTGGCAAGTCGGTGGCTATGCCAAGTTCGAGTCCGGCGGCGCCTCCGCGCAGGCCTATGCCGGCTATGGCTTCGTCGACTACGACCTGCGCCGGCGCGCAGTGATCGACGACATCTTCGCCGAGACAGAGGGCAACAGCCTCGTCGCCGGCGGCGAGGTCGGCTACCTGTTCGGCATGAGCAATGCCAAGGTCGGACCCGTCATCGGCGTGCAATATGCCCGCGCGACGATCGATGGCTATACCGAGACCGGGGATGCAGTGCTGACGCTCGATGTCGGCAGACAGCGGGCGAGCGAGCTGGTCGGCTTTGCCGGCCTGGAGGCGGAGTTCGACACCGAAGTGGGCGGGCTCGGCATCAAACCCTATGGCAAGCTGCTCGCGGAGCAGGAGCTCGACAGCAGCGGCCGGCCGATCGCCTATTCCAACACGGCGTCGCCGATCATCGTCAACAGCTTCGAAAGCGAAGAGGAAGAAGACGACGTCTATGCGCGCGTGGAGGGAGGGCTGTCGTTCGAGCTGGCGGAGGCGGTCGCGCTACAGGTGCAGGCGAGCGCCACCGTCGAGCATCCGGAGCATGACGAGGTTTCAGGCTTCGTCGGGCTGAAGCTCGGCTTCTAGCGGTCAGTAGCGCTCGAGCAGGCGTTCCACCGTATCGTCGGCGGTGCCGCGCTTACCGGGATCCTTGCCGACCTCGCGCTCGAGCGCGGCACGGAGGTCCTCGATCTGTTGATCGGTGAGATGCTCGATGCCGATGAACTGGACGCGGGCATCCTTCTGCGCCCGCAGCAGTTCGTCGAGCTTGGCCTGCATCGCCGCAGCGTCGCGATTCTGGCTGTTCTGGATCAGGAAGACCATCAGGAAGGTGACGATCGTCGTCGCCGTGTTGATCACCAGCTGCCAGGTATCGGAAAAGCCGAAGACCGGACCGCTCACGCCCCAGAGCAGGATGAGCGCGAGTGCGGCGACGAAGGTAAAGGGTTGTCCCGCGGCGCCCGCTATCCGCGTGGCGATGATTGTGAACAGGCGATCCATGCGCAACTCCGGCATCGTCCCGGAGCTGTAACGCTTAACCCATGATAAGGGTGCGGCACGGCCGGGAAGTGCCCCGGCCGTGCTGTCGAACCGATCAGTGGATGCTTTCCGCCGCGATTGAATAACGGGTCGTGGCGGTGGTGCCTTCGGGGCAGCAGGTGAGGCGGGTCCATTCGGTTTTTGCCTTCTTCTCGCTTTCGAACGGACCGCACATCTTTTCGGTGCCCGGGATCAGGGCCTGGAAGTCCGGATCCTCATATTCCCCCCCGATCACCCAGTAACGCGTACTCATGTCGGGTCTCCTTACTCTGCTGCAATGGCGGTGATGAACTGTTCGGCCTCGGTCGATTCTGCCAGCGCAGTGGTCGAGGCGTTGCCGCCGGAGACCGCCTGCGCGACCAGATCGAAATAGCCAGTGCCGACCTCGCGCTGGTGGCGGGTGGCGGTATAGCCGGCCGCTTCGGAGGCGAACTCGGCCTGCTGCAACTCGGAATAGGCCGCCATGCCGCGGTCCTTGTATCCGCGGGCAAGCTCGAACATGCCGTGGTTGAGCTGGTGGAAGCCGGCCAGGGTGACGAACTGGAACTTGTAGCCCATCGCGCCCAGCTCGCGCTGAAACTTGGCGATCGTCTCCTTGTCGAGCTTCGCCTCCCAGTTGAAGCTGGGCGAGCAATTGTACGCCATCATCTTGCCGGGATGCGCCTTCTGGATCGCCTCGGCGAAGCGCTTGGCATCCTCGAGGTTGGGATGGCTGGTCTCCCACCAGAGCAGGTCGGCATGCTCGGCAAAGGCGATGCCGCGCTTGATGCAATGGTCGACGCCAGTCCCTTCCTTGAGGCGGAAGAAGCCTTCTGGCGTGCGTTCGCCGGTCAGGAACTCATGGTCGCGCTCGTCGACGTCGGACGTGATGAGCTTGGCGCTCTCCGCGTCGGTGCGGGCGACGAGCACGGTAGGCACGCCGCAGACGTCGGCCGCTAGCCGCGCCGCGTCGAGGTTGCGGATGTGGGCCTGGGTCGGGATCAGGACCTTGCCGCCGAGGTGTCCGCACTTCTTCTCGGAGGCGAGCTGATCCTCGAAGTGCACTCCCGCGGCGCCAGCTTCGATATAGGCCTTCATGATCTCGAAGCAGTTCAGGGGGCCGCCGAAGCCGGCCTCGGCATCCGCGACAATGGGCACGAACCAGTCGCGCTTGGCGCCGCCTTCCGAATGCTCGATCTGGTCGGCGCGCTGGAGCGTCTTGTTGATCCGCTTGCAGAGCTCGGGCCCGGCATTGGCGGGGTAGAGCGACTGATCGGGATACATCGCGCCGGCGGTGTTGGCGTCGGCGGCGACCTGCCAGCCGCTGAGGTAGATTGCCTTCAGGCCGGCGCGGACCATCTGCATCGCCTGATTGCCGCTGAGGGCGCCGAGCGCGTTCACATAATCCTCGCTCTTGAGCAGCTCCCAGAGTTTAAGGGCACCGCGACGGGCGAGGGTGTGTTCGATCGGGAGCGAGCCGCGGAGCCGCTTCACCTCCGCCTCGTCATAGGGACGGGTGATCCCCTGGAAACGGTCGGCGGGAGCCGGGACGACGCTGCTGAAGTCGGTCATTCTATACCCCGTTCGTCTTGTTCTCATTGGTCCAGTGAACAATGGAACGAGTCCCAAGGGAGCAGCGAAAAGGGTCGCCGTGTCACAGCGCGACTTGCGACGGCTGTAAATCTTTGACAATGTCACAGATCCTGTGGCTGCCGAACGAAAACTTTTCCTGGGGGGACGCCTGCGCCGCCTGAGGCGCGAACTCGGTATCAACCAGAGTGCGATGGCGGCGGAGCTTGGCATGAGCCCGAGCTATCTCAACCATCTCGAGCGCAACCAGCGGCCGGTGACGGCGCAGGTGCTCCTGCGGCTCGCGCAATCTTATGACGTCGACCTGAAGAGCCTCACCGCCGAGGGTGAGGGCACATGCATGGAGGATCTCGCCGAGATCTTCGCCCACCCGATGTTCGCCGACATCGGCATTCCGCGCTACGAGCTCCTTGAGGTGACCGAGAACGCGCCGTCGGTCGCAGACGCGATCTCGCGGCTCTACACGGCCCTGCTCGACCGGCGGCAGGCGCCGGAGGGCGGCGAGCCGACCGAGGAGAAGCGCCTGGTCACGCCCGAAAACTGGGTGCGTGACCATATCCAGGCGCAACGCAACTACTTTCCCTATATCGAGGAAGCGGCGGAGACTCTGGCGGGCGCGCTGGGCGAGCCGCTCTTCCTGTTCGCGGCTTTGCGCAAGCGGCTGAAGGAAGGGTTCGGGGTCGACACGAGGATCGTGCCGCCCGAGACGCTGGAGGCGACCAGCCAGCATTACGATTATCACCGCAAGCGAGTGATGCTGTCTTCGCTGCTGCGTTCAGAAAGCCGGACCTTCGCGGTCGCCTATCAGCTCGCCTTATTCGAGTTCCGGCCGCTGCTGGCGAAGATGCTCGACGCCGCGGCGCCCCCGGACATGCCGACGCGGCGGCTGCTGCACATGAGCCTTGCCAATTATGCCGCCGGCGCGATCATGATGCCCTATGTGCAGTTCCTCGCGGCGGCCGAGGCGCATCGCTACGATATCGACCGGCTGTGCGCGGAGTTCGGGGCGAGCGTCGAGCAGGTCGCGCACCGGCTGACGACGCTCAACCGCAGCGGCGCGCGCGGCGTGCCGTTCTTCATGCTGCGGGTCGATGCAGCCGGGAACATCTCGAAGCGCTTTGCCGGCGAGAGCTTCCCCTTCTCCCGGTTCGGCGGGACCTGCCCGCGATGGAACCTGCACGGCGCCTTCCGCACGCCTGAGCGGGTGATCACCCAGATCGTCGAGACGCCGGATGGGCAGCGCTTCTTCACCATGTCGCGCACCGTCGACCGCGCCGTGCGGCTCGATCCGCGCGAGAACAGCCAGCTCGCTATCGGCCTCGGCTGCGACGTCAAATATGCGGCGAAGCTCGCTTATTCTCAGGGCCTGGACCTGTCGGAGCCTTATGTGACGCCGATCGGCCCCGCCTGCGCGATCTGCCCGCGCATGCGCTGCCCGCAGCGAGCGGCGGCGCCGGCGGGGCGGACCCTGATGGTCAACGAGATGCAGAAGACGATCTCGCCCTATCCGTTCCTCGGAGGCTGACGGCCGCTCGAGCCTGTGGCAGAGTGTGAGCGGGAGGATGCCTATGCGTCTCTTGCGCTGGTCCCTGTTGCTGCTCGTCGCCTGCAGCTGGTCTTGGGCCGACCTCCAGGCGCAGCAACCGGGGCGCCGTGTCGCCCTCGTCATCGGCAACGCCGAATATGAGAAAGTGCCCGCGCTCGCCAATCCCGCCAATGACGCTCGGCTCGTCGGAGACGCGCTGCGCCGCGCCGGCTTCGAGACCGTCGAGCTGCGCACCGACCAGAACTCCACCGACTTCCGCAGCAGCCTCCAAGCCTTTGCGACCCAGGCAGAAGGCGCGGAGGCGGCTCTAATCTATTATGCCGGGCACGGCATCGAGGCGAAGGGGCGCAACTGGCTGATCCCGACCGATGCGGCGCTGACCGGCGCGGGGGACCTCGAGGCGCAGGCGATCGACGCCAACCTGGTTGTCGACGCGCTCGACAAGGCGCGCATCCGCGTGCTGGTGCTCGACGCGTGCCGCAACAATCCGTTCGGCGCCGCGTGGCCTGACGATGTGCGAGCGGTCAGCCGCGGCCTCGGTGCCATCGAGGTGGACAATGTACTCGTGATCTTCGCGGCGGCGCCCGGCCAGACCGCCGCGGACGGCACCGGCACGAACAGCCCGTTCGCGTCCGCGCTTGCCGAATATCTGCCGGAGCCGGGCCTGCCGGTGCAGTTCCTCGGCGGGCTGGTGCGCGATGCGGTGCTCGCCGCCACTAGCGAGCAGCAACGCCCGTTCATCAGCGCCAGCATTACGGGCCAGCCCTACGTCTTCGTTCCGCGCCGTAAGGCACCGGCTGCGATCAGCGGCGAGCAGCGCTGGATCGCGCGCCAGCCGTCGCTGCGAATGCAGGAGATCAGGGTCGGCCGCGCGGTGGCCGGCAATCAGTATCGCTATCGCGTCGAAGGGACCTATCCGACGCAGAAGCCCTCCGGGGAGCCGACGCCGCCGGCGACGCGGATCCAGGTTCGAACCACCGATGTCGCCAATGAAGGCGCCAGGAAGCGCGCCTATAACATTGCCGGGAAATGGCAGCCGGGCAGCCGCTTCGCCGTCGAGTTCATGATCCCGCGCACCTTCCTGGACGATGCGGTGCGGCCGATCCTGCGCCTGTGCATGGGCGATTCCACCGGATGCCTGGCAAGCCCCGACATGGCGCGGCCGCCCTCCTAGTATTCGCTCGCCGTGAGGAAGGTGGTTAACGGCGAAACTTCGCCTGAAAAGTAAGGAGTTCGCAACGCACGCGGCCGTATGAGCTAATCCTCAAGCCGGTCTTGCCCAGGGGATGCCGGCGATCAGGGGAGCGGAATTCATGGCCGGTGTCTTGGCGCAGGTTGAGCAGGGCGGCTTCAGCATCGATCTGAGCGCCCGCGGCTATCAAATCCACTTCCGCGCCAATGAAAGCAATCACTGCCCCGGCTGCGGCCGCGCCCAATGGCATGTCGGCCGCCTCACCGCGGAATGCGCGTTCTGCGGGACGGCGCTGCCGCTCGCCGAGGCGCATTGGAGCGAGAGCGGCAGCACGCCGCCGCGCTTCAGCCAGGTCGAGCCCGTCGACTGGTCTGATCGCCGCCGCTACGAGCGCAAGGAAGGTGACGGACGCGTACTGGAGCTGCTCGTCGACGGTCAGCGGCACGCCTTCACAGTGCATGACATTTCCGTCGGCGGCCTCAAGGGCGACGCGCCGATCGAACTGGAAGACGCGCAGAAGGTGGAGGTTGTGTTCGAAGGCGGCCGCACGGTGCCGGCCAAGGTCCGCTGGACCGAGGGCGAGCTGGCCGGCCTGTCCTTCACAGGCCCGGTGCTGATCGACCTCACCCGCCCCGCTTAAGCCTTCCAATCCGCCGCCCTCCTCCTCTAGAGGCGGGCGCATGCTGAACGACACGCACACAGCCATATTGTCGCGCATCTCGGCAGCGCCGGACCTTCCGGCGCTGGAGACGGAGCGCGTCGCCGCACTCGGCAAGCAGGGGGCGATCACCCAGCTGCTGAAGACGCTCGGCGGGATGTCTCCCGAGCAGAGGCAGGCCGAGGGGCCCCGCATTCACAGCCTGCGCGAGCAGGTGACGGCCGCAATCGCAGATCGCAAGGCGGCGCTGGAGGCGGCGGAGCTGGAACGCCGCCTCGCGACCGAGACGCTCGACATGACGCTGCCCGTCGCGACCGGCGAGCAGGGCAGCGTTCATCCAGTCAGCCAAGTAATGGACGAGCTGGCTGAAATCTTCGCCGATCTCGGCTTCTCGGTCGCGACAGGGCCCGAAATTGAGGAGCAATGGTATAATTTCACCGCGCTCAACATGCCGGAGAGCCATCCGGCGCGGGCGATGCACGACACCTTCTACCTGCGCGCGCCTGAGGGCGAGGAAGCGAAGGTGCTGCGTACGCACACCTCTCCGGTTCAAATCCGGACGATGGTGAACCAAAAGCCACCGATTTACGTGATCGCGCCTGGTCGCACCTACCGCTCCGACAGCGACGCCACCCACACGCCCATGTTCCACCAGGTCGAAGGTCTGGTGATCGACAAGGGAATCACGCTCGGCCACCTCAAATGGACGTTGGAGACATTCCTCAAGGCCTATTTCGAGCGTGAGGACATCGTGCTGCGCCTCAGGCCCAGCTATTTTCCGTTTACGGAGCCGTCCGCGGAGGTCGACGTCGGCTACACGGTGGTGAACGGCCGCCGCGTGCTCGGCGGCACCGAGGGGTGGATGGAGCTTTTGGGCTCCGGCATGGTGCATCCGCGGGTGATCGCCGCCTGCGGGCTCGATCCGGACGAATGGCAGGGCTTCGCCTTCGGCTGCGGCATCGACCGGCTGGCGATGCTCAAATACGGCATGGACGATCTGCGCGCCTTCTTCGACGGCGATCTCAGGTGGCTGCGTCACTACGGCTTCCGTAGCCTCGACGTGCCCACTTTGAGCGGAGGAGTGGGCGCATGAAGTTCACCCTATCCTGGCTGAAGGAGCATCTCGAGACGGACGCTTCACTCGACGAGATCGTCGAGACGCTGACGCGGATCGGGCTGGAGGTCGAAGGCGTCGAAAATCCGGCGGCGAAGCTGGCGCCGTTCACGATCGCGCAGGTGCTGACCGCCGAGCGCCACCCGCAGGCGGACAAGCTCCAGGTGCTGACCGTCGATGCCGGCACGGGCGAGCAGATCCAGGTCGTGTGCGGCGCGCCCAATGCGCGCGCCGGCATCAAGGGCGTCTTCGGCGCGCCTGGCGCCTATGTGCCGGGCAGCGACCTCACCTTGAAGGTCGCTGCCATTCGCCGCGTCGAAAGCCGCGGCATGATGTGCTCGGTGCGCGAGCTGGAGCTCGGCGACGAGCATGACGGCATCATCATCCTCCCCGACGAGGCGCCGGTTGGAGCCAGCTACGCTGCCTGGGCGGGGCTGGACGATCCGGTCATCGAGGTCGCCGTGACGCCCAACCGCCAGGATGCGATGGGCGTCCACGGCATCGCCCGCGACCTCGCCGCCGCCGGCCTCGGCACGCTGAAGGCGATCGAACTGCGCGAGATCCCCGGCAGCTTCCCCAGCCCGGTCGAGATCCGGATCGAGGATGAGGAGGGCTGCCCCGCCTTCTTCGGACGCGTCGTTCGCGGCGTGAGGAACGGCGCCTCGCCGGCCTGGCTTCAGCAGCGGCTGAATGCGGTGGGCCAGCGGCCGATCAGCGCCCTTGTGGACATGACCAATTATATCAGCATCGGCTACGGCCGGCCGCTGCACGTCTACGACCTTGCCAAGCTTCAGGGCGCCTTGCGCGCCCGCCGCGGCACGGCGGACGAGGAGGTGCTTGCCCTCAATGGCAAGACCTACCGCCTGGACCCCTCGATCACCGCCATTGCCGACGACAGCGGCGCGATCGGCATCGGCGGCATCATCGGCGGCGAGACGACGAGCGTCACCGAGGAGACGACCGATATCCTGATCGAATGCGCCTATTTCGATCCAGAGCGGATTGCGCGGTCGGGGCAAAGGCTGGGTGTCGCGACCGATGCGCGCAGTCGTTTCGAGCGGGGCGCGGATCCGGCCTTCGTCGAGACGGGCATTGCGCTGGCAACCCAGATGGCGCTCGATCTCGCCGGGGGTGAAGCCTCCGAGATCGTGCGTGTGGGCGCGCCGCCGCTCGATACGCTGACGGTCGATTACGACCCGCGACGGGCGGAAGAGCTCGGTGGGCTCGCGGTCGACGAGGACCGCCAGCGCGACATCCTGGAGCGGCTGGATTTCGGGGTGACCACTGGAAAACCTTGGAAAATCAAAGTTCCCACCTGGCGTCGTGACGTCATCGGATCGGCCGACATCGTCGAGGAAGTGATCCGGATCGAAGGCATAGACAAGGTGCCCGCGACCCCGCTTCGCCGGGCGCCGGGCGTTGCACGGCCGACGGCGACCCCCGAGCAGCTGCTCGAGCGCAAGGTCCGGCGCACCGCCGCCGCGCGCGGCCTGAGCGAGGCCGTGACCTGGAGCTTCGTTTCGGAAGCGGAGGCGGCGCCGTTCGGCGGCGGCGAGTGGGTGCTCGCCAATCCGATCAGCGAAGAGATGAAGTTCATGCGGCCGTCATTGCTGCCCGGCCTCCTCGCCGCCGCCCGCCGCAATATCGCGCGGGGAGCAACCGGGGTGCGCCTGTTCGAGGTCGGCCGCCGCTATCTCGCGGACAAGGAGCGGCCGACGCTCGGCATTCTCCTCGCCGGCGACCGCGACGCTCGACATTGGCGGACGGGGAAGGCGCGGAGCTTCGAGGCCTATGACGCCAAGGCCGAGGCGCTGGCGATCCTCGCCGCGGCCGGTGCTCCGGTGGACAATCTGCAGGCGCTCGGCGGTGCCTCGGGCGTGTATCACCCCGGGCGCTCCGGCCGGCTCAGCCTTGGCCCCAAGAACGCGCTGGCCGAATTCGGAGAGCTGCATCCGGCGGCTTTGAAGGCGTTCGACCTTTCAGGACCGGTGGTCGCGGCGGAGGTTTACCTCGACGCGCTCCCCCAGAAACGTTCGACCGGCCACATGCGCGAGCGCTACGCACCGCCGCTTCTCCAGGCGGTAAAGCGCGACTTCGCCTTCCTCGTGCCGGCCGAACTGGCCGCCGACGCGCTGCTCCGGGCGGTGCGCGGTGCGGACAAGTCGGCCATCATCGGTGTCAGCCTGTTCGACGTTTTCACCGGCCAAGGCGTGCCGGAGGGGCGGAAGTCGCTCGCCATCGAGGTGACGCTGCAGCCGGGCGAGAAGAGCTTCAGCCATGACGAGCTGGAGGCGATCTCCGGTCGCATCGTCGCCGCCGCCGCCAAGCTGGGGGCGGAGCTCAGGGCCTGATCACTGCGTCTGGACGAGCTGATCGTCCACCTCATAGGCGCCGTCGAGCCAGGCGATGACCTCGCGCGCGGCCGGATGGTCGAAGCCGCTGTAGATGTCGCGCAGCTCCGCCTTGCGCTGCGGACCGATGCGGTCGAGGCCGCGATCCTGGAAGGTCAGCAGGTCGGCGCGCAGGCGGCGGGCGAGCGGCTCGCCGAGCAGTGCCGAGGCGGCTTCATCGAAGGCGGCGCCATAGCTGTAGCCTCCGGCCTGCGCGTAGCTCATCGCCAGCGTCACGGCCGGAACGAGGCTCAGCATCGCCTGGCTGGCGGGGTTCACGCCATGCGCCGAGAGATGGTTTCCCATCGCCGCAGGGCGGCCGGTGAAGGCGCGCAGATGCAAATGCTGCGACATGCGCGGCCCGTCGTTGACGGGGTAATTGTCCCACAGGAAGGGCTTGCGCCCCATCTGTTCGGCGATGTGCTGCAGATGGTGGGGCGAAATCTCGCGTGCGCAGACTTCCTCGCCGGTCCACATGATCTCTATCGCCGGATCGAGCAGGCGCCCCAAATCCTCCAAATAGTCGGCTGGCCGCTGTCCGAAGGCGCGATCCAATACCGGATCGTCCGAATAATAGCTCGGGCAACAGAGAATGCGTGACGCGAGACCATGATCGGCGGCGTGCCCCACGATCTCGGCCTGGCGCTCGGCGAGGTCCGGGATGTCGCCGCGCATGTCGTCAAACAGGATCGCTAGATCGTCGATGGCGATGCCGGACAGCGCGTCGAGCTTGGCCTGGATCGTCGCTCGTGCGTCTGCGCCCTCGGAAAGATGGAGCTCGAATGGGCTGAGCCCGATGCCGAAGCGGACGCCTGCCCCGCGGCAGAAAGCGGCAAAAGCAGCGATATCCGCCAGCTCTTCATCCGGGTGCAGTTCCTGCCACTGGCGGCGGAGAAAGGCGTCGGCCTTCGGTGCATAGAGGTAGAAACGATAATCGTGAGGGGCGAGCGTGCGGACTACTTCGCGCCGCTCGTCCCAGCTCCACGGGCGGCCGAAGAACCCCTCGATGATGCCGAGCTCGGGCGTCACTGACCGTCATCCATCGCGTTGATCGCGGCGTGGACGCGAGCTTCTACCTCCCTGCGCGCGAGGCCAGGCGGGATCGCCTCACCCACCCGCATCGTGACGATGCCTGGGCGCTTGGCGAAGCGGCCCCGCGGCCACAACCTGCCGCTGTCGAGCGCGACCGGCACGACGGGTATGCCGAGCGATTTATAGAGGCCGGCGAAGCCGGGCTGGAGCGGCGGATGCTCGCCCGGCGAGACGCGCGTCCCTTCCGGGAAGATCAGGATCGGCCGGCCGGCCGCAACGGCAGCCTGCGCGGCCCTCAGCATCCGCCTGAGCGCGGCCGCGCCGCCCGCTCGATCGACCGGGATGATGCCATATTGCCGGGCGATTGCGCCCCAGCCCGGCATGTCCGCCAGCTCGCGCTTCATCACCACGGCGGGACGGTCGAGCAGCAGCAGGAAGTCGATCGTCTCGAACATCGACTGGTGCTTGGCGGCGACCAAGACGGCGCCGCGCGGCATCGTGCCTTCGACATGCGTGCGTATCCCGAGGAACACTCTGGCGCACCAGCGATGGTAGCGCGCCCAACGATATGTGGCGTCGATCAGCACCTCGCGCCTGATCGCGATCGCCACGAAGCCGGCCAGCACGGCCACCACCGTGCCGGGATAGAAGAAGAGTGCGAACAGCGTCGAGCGGATCAGGTTCATCAGATGCCGACGAGCGCGGCAGCCTGGCGCAGCAGATATTTGTTATATTCGAGGAACAGGGTGCGGAAGCTCGGCCGGCTCTGGATGGCGTCGGTGAGGACGTCCAGCCCCTCGGTCTCGCGCCTCAGCTCGAAGCTCGCACGCGGCATGTGCCAGTCGGTGGTCACCAGCCGCACGCTCTTGAACTTGTGGCGCGCGATCCAGCTGGCGGTCTCCTCGGCGTTGGAGCGGGTGTCGACCGACTCCCGGCCAAGGTCGATGCAGCAGTCGAACAATTGCTCGTCCTTGCCGTAGCGCGTCGCGAGCTCGATCGGCCGCACGGTGCGTTCGACGCCGGAGATCAGCATGCGCTCGGCCTTGCCGCGCTCGAGAAGGTCGAGGCCGCGTTCCAGCCGCTTGGCGCCGCCGGTCAGGACGACGATCGCGTCCGTCCGCCGCTCGTCTCCGGCCTGCGGCAGCAACACCACGAAGAGCGCGTAGCCGAGCACATAGAGCAACAGCAGGAGCGAGAGGATACGCGTGATCATAGAAGCCTGCCCAATGCCCGCAAAATCGTGGTCCGGGCAACCAATGTCGCGAGCACGACGCCCCCGATCGGCAGCGCGATCAGAATCAACCAGCTGACCAGCGGCAGACCGGCCGAACCGAGCAGCTCGGAGCCGAGCGCACCGACGCGATTGCCGATCACCAGCAGCACCAGGGACGCCGCGACCAGGCCGACAAAGCCGCCGAAAAGCGCATCGAGCGCAATCCTGCGCTGGAACAGCCGCGCCACCTGCACGTCGGTGGCGCCCATCAGGTGCAGGACTTCGATCGTGCTCCGATGGGTATCGAGCGCCGCCCGCGCCGCCAGCACCACGGTGGCCGCGGTCGCACCGACCATCAGCACCACCAGCCCGCCGGCGAGCAGCTCCAGCGCATCGATCAGCTTGGCGAGCGGCGCCAGCCACTGCGCGTTGTCGTCGACCCGCGCCGACGGCGCCACCTCCCGCACCGCGGCACGGATGACGTCGAGGCGGCCATAGGCTTCGGGCGTCAGTTCTGCATCGATCATTACAGGGATCGGCAGGTCGGCTTCCAGACCTCCCTCGCCCAGCCAAGGCTCGAGCAGGGCCTCCATCTCCTCGTCGCCGAGGCGGCGCACCGAAAGGATGCCGGCAAGCTTGCGGAGCTCCGCGGTGGCGATCCGCGCCTGCGCCTCGCGGAAATCGGGATTGGCCTCGACGATCTGCACCGTGATGCGGTTGCCGATCTCCGCGTCCAGGCTCTTGGCCGCGTTGCCGAGCCCCAGCCCTGCAGCGGCAGCCAGCACGGTCAGGAACATCATGATCGCCAGCACCCAGGGCATCGGCCCGGTCAGCCGCCCCTCCGGCAGCAGGCCGCGGTCGGCGGAGCCGAACTTTCGCTGGTTCGCCTTCACCGGCCGGGCTTGCGCGGCGGGTGGCGGAGGGCGCCGGTGGGGTCGGAGATCTGGCCCTTGTCGAGCCGCAGCATTTCCGACCGCGCGATGCGGGCGATGAGGTGGATGTCGTGGGTGGCGACCACCACGGTCGTGCCGAGCTTATTGAGCGCATCGAACAGATGGAGCAGGCGGGCGGCCATTTCGGGGTCGACGTTGCCGGTCGGCTCGTCGGCGACCAGCAATTCGGGCCGCGCGATGACGGCACGCGCGATGGCAACGCGCTGCTGCTCGCCGCCGGACAATGTCGCGGGGCGCGCCGTGGAGCGGTGGCCGAGGCCGACCCAGTTCAGCATCTCGGTGACTGGCGTCATGAGGTCACGGTCCTCGACGCCAGCGACGCGCAGCGGCAGCGCGACATTGTCGAACACGGAGAGGTGCCGGACCAGCCGGAAATCCTGGAAAACCACGCCGATCCGCCGCCGGAACCCCGGCAGGCGCTTGCGCGACATCGTCACGATGTCCTCGCCGAACAATTTGATGAGGCCGCGGCTCGGCCGCTGGGCGCAATAGAGCAGCTTCAAGAGCGACGTCTTGCCCGCACCGGACGGCCCGGTCAGGAAGTAGAATCCGCCCTCGCGCAGCGAGAAAGTGAGGTCCGAAAGCGTCTCCGCCCCGGTGCCGTATCGCAGCCCCACATTCTCGAACTGGACGATGCTTCCCTGGGCGTTCAGACCCGCCTCCGCTCAAACTGCCCCGCGCCAGCCATGGCATGGCGAAACCCTGTGCGTAAAGCGTGGCAATTGCTTGCAAGAACGGCCTTTCACGTGCTTAGATTCACCATGCACCAATAGGGGGCCTGTGCTTTCGCGATGATCCTTTCCTGTCCCGCCTGCGACACACGATATGTGGTTCCGGACAGCGCCGTCGGCGCGAACGGCCGACAGGTCCGTTGCGCCGCCTGCAAGACGAGCTGGTTCCAGGAACCGGCGACGGCCGAGGCGCGGGAGCCGGAACTCGCCATGGCCGGTGGCGCGCCGCCGCCGCGTACGGCGTGGGCCGAGGCGCCGCGTGCGTCTGCAGCCACGCCTGTCGCCGACGCACCGCCCCAGCCGGCGGCCGCTCCGGCTCCGGCCATCGAGGACCAGCCGCCGACGCCGTCGCGACCGACCCGGGACTATATCGGCCCCGAGCGGCGCGCGACCGCGGCCGAGGCCGATTACAACACCTTCGCTCATGAACCCCCGTTCCGGCCGCGCCGCAACCCGGCCAAGATGTGGACGGCCATTGCCGCCGGCGCGGCGGTGCTGATGCTGTCCGCGACCGCCGCCATTTCCTATTTCGGCCTGCCCACGATGGGCGGAGCCGCCGCCACGGCGCCGGCCGCGACGCCGCTGGTGCTCGAGCTGACCCGCAAGCCGGAACGCCGGATGATGGAGAGCGGCAACGAGCTGTTCGCGCTCTCCGGCCGCATCCTGAACCCGACCGATCAGGTGCAGCGCGTGCCGCAGATCCAGGCGCTGCTGCGCGACGAGCAGGGCCGGGTCGTCTACAATTGGGCGATTTCGGCACCGGTCTCGGAGCTCCAGCCGGGCCAGAGCGCGAGCTTCAACAGCGCCGAGGTGGACGTTCCCCGCACCGCCCACGCGCTCAGCGTGAAGTTCGGCCGGCTCTCCTGACAATTTGGTGAAACGGGCGCCGCGATGCTAGGCGGCCCTGCATGATCAAGCGCATCGGCATCCTTACCGGTGGCGGCGACGTGCCGGGGCTCAACGCCTGCATCCGCTCCGTCACCCTCAATGCCGACGATCTCGGCTGGGAAGTGGTGGGCTTCCGCCGCGGCTGGCAAGGCTTTCTCGAGATTGATCCACGCGATCCCGCCACCATCGCCGCCCACAGCCTGAAGCTGACGCGCGAAGGCGTGCGCGGCATCGACCGGATGGGCGGCACCATCCTCCACACCTCCCGCGTCGATCCGCGCACCCGCGACGAAGGCGACCGCACCGATCAGGTGCTACACGTGCTGGAAGCGCTCGGCATCGACGCCATGATTACGCTGGGCGGTGACGGCACCCTGCGCTTCTCCGCGCATCTTGCCGGCCGCGGCGTGCCGGTCGTTTCCGTCCCTAAGACGATGGACAATGACGTCTTCGGCACTGATTACTGCATCGGTTTCTCGACTGCCGTCAGCCGCTCGGTCGAGGCGATCAACGCGCTCCGCACTACCGTCGAGAGTCACGAGCGGATCGGAATTATCGAACTGTTCGGCCGAAGGAGCGGAGAAACTGCCCTGCTTGCCGGCTTCCTTGCCCAAGTCGACCGCACCATCATCGCCGAAGTGCCAGCCGATCTCGAGGTGCTGATGCCGCTGCTGGCGGAGGATATCGCCAGCAATCCCGCCAGCTACGCAATGTGCGTGATCTCCGAGGGCGCCTCGATCCAGGGCGAGGCGCAGGAGGACGAACTGTCGAGGCCGGCGGTCGAGCGCAGCGACGCCGGCGTCGGGCAGAGGCTCGGCAGGGCAATCGGCAAGCGCATCGGCTGCGGCACCGTGGTCCAAGAGCTCGCTTATCTGATGCGCGCCGGTGAGCCCGACGCGATGGACCGGATGGTCGGCTTCGCCTTTGGCGCGCTCGCCGTCCAGCTCCTCCAGCGCGGCGAGCGGAGAAGGATGGTGGCGCTGAAAGACGGCAATTACTGCCACGTGCCCATCGACACCCTGCTCCAGGGCCACAAATCAGTCGATGTGACCGGCCTCTACGACGCCTCGGCCTATCGCGCGCGGCTGATGCGCGTCGAGGGGATGCCCATGTTCCTCTATTGAGTCCGCGGCTCTTGGCCCGCTCCCGCGGGAATGACAGGATCGCGATTGAATGCGACGCCAAGCCGGACCCCTGCTGACGCTGCCCCCAGGGGACGGCATTCTCTATGCGCGCCTATCAGCGCATGCGAGCGCTGATCCTGGTGCCAGGGACGGTTTGAGATCGGCGTCAGAGCGCTCTATCTGTGCCGTTGCGTGCGAGCGGTGGCTCTGTTAGAGGCGCCGCTCTGCCGGACCCGGGCCATCATCCGGGTTCATTCACACGTGCGGTCGTGGCGGAACTGGTAGACGCGCAACGTTGAGGTCGTTGTGTCCGAAAGGACGTGGAAGTTCGAGTCTTCTCGACCGCACCATGATTGATCTGGATCGTCCGGTGACGATCCCAGATCAATCATCCGCCGGAGGTCCGGCTCTCTCCCGAAACAAGTTCAGCGTGACGGTCCTTTTCTGTAGGTGAAGGACGTGGATACGTCCTCGCCTGAGCCGCAGCCCCGCCGTTCCTTCGGCTTCTGGATCTGCTTGGCGCTGGTGATGGGCAATATGATCGGCTCCGGCGTGTTCCTGCTGCCGGCGTCGCTCGCTCCCTACGGCTGGAATGCCATCTTCGGATGGGCGGTGACGATCGCCGGCGCGCTTTGCCTCGCCTTCGTGTTCGCGAACCTCGCCCGTAATTTCCCGCGGGCGGGCGGGCCTTATGCCTATACGCGTGAGGCGTTCGGGCCGGTGCCGGGTTTCGCGGTGGCGTGGAGCTACTGGATCTCGGTGTGGACGGCGAACGCCACGATCGCAGTAGCGGCGGTCAGCTATCTCAGCCACTTCCTGCCGGGGCTCGCCGCGGCGCCCGGCCTGGCGGCAATTGGTTTCGTCTGGGCGTTCACCCTGATCAACTGCCTCAGCGTCAAAGGCGCGGGCGAGGTGCAGCTCGCCACAACGGTACTGAAGCTCCTGCCGCTTGTCGCAGCGATCGCATTGACGCTCGGCATCGCCGCGACCGGCGGCGGCGGGTCGCCGCCTCCGCTGCCGCCGGTGGAGGTGAGCTGGGCCGGGATCACGGCCACGGCCGCACTGACCTTGTGGGCAATGGTGGGCTTCGAGTCCGCAACCATCCCGGCCGGGCACATTCGGGACCCGGGCAAGACGATCCCGCGCGCGACGATGATCGGCACGTTGGCGACCGGCCTCATCTACCTGATCGCCTGCTCGGGCGTCGCCCTGCTGCTGCCTGCGGAGCAGGCAGCGAGCTCGAATGCGCCGTTCGCCGACTTTATCGGCCGCTACTGGGGCGCGGGCCCGGCATCCTTCGTCGCCCTGTTTGCGGCGATCAGCGCATTGGGGGCGCTGAACGGCTGGGTGCTGATCCAGGGCGAAATGCCGGTGGCGCTCGCTCGCGACGGGGTATTCCCGAGCTGGTTCGCCAGACGCGCCGCCTCAGGCGCCCCCGTGCGGGCGCATCTCGTCTCCAGCGGCCTGGTGACCGCCTTACTGCTGCTCAATCAGAGCCGCTCGATGGCGAGCCTGTTCACTTTCATGGCCCTGCTCTCCACCGCCGCTTCGCTGGTCGCCTATCTCTCCTGCTCGCTTGCGGCGCTCCGGCTCCAGGGCGCGGGCCGCATGACTCGCACGGCGGCGCTTCTGCTCGCGGCAGTCGCCGGGACGATCTACAGCGTCTGGACGCTCTACGGGGCGGGCGTGGAGGCAACCGGCTGGGGTGCATTGCTGCTCCTCAGCGGCATTCCGGTCTATCTGGCAATGCGATTCAGCCGCGGCTCCAGCCCGGCGCCGGCGACCGCTCCAGCCGCGCCTCCGGAATGAGGCGGCGGAGCTTGCGCGCGAAGCTGCGCAGCGAGACCTCGCTCCGGCCGAGCGGCCCGGGCGTGTAGCTCGGCGATTGCATGCCCTTCTGGACCCGTGCGATCAGCGCCGCGTCCTCGGCGTTGACGCGCCGGTTGATGCGCCAGTTGAGGTAGCGGACCGCCCGCATCTCGCGGCGGTCGTCGGGGAGGACGTAGCCGATCTCGCGGATCATCGTCTCGGTCGGGGAGACGGGGATGAACTGCATGAAATCCACCTGGTCGGGATAGATGTCGAGGGCGACGTTCGGCCATAGCTTGAGATAGAGCCAGCGGCGCTGCGCCTGCTCGGGAAGGTGTTCCACGCGCGGCAGATAATGCTGGTAGAGGCGCTCTGAAGGGTTGGCGGAGGGCCGCTCGATGAGATCGCCCGTCATGCGGTCGACATGCGCCTCTGCCTCGACGGTATAGCCGCGGCCGAACAGCCGGGTCAGGCCCGGATGCGCGACGGGGATGTGCAGCCCGTCTGAATAGTTGTCGGCGACATTCTTCCAGTTGACCGGCCGCGGCCGCAGCGTGACGCGGCCGAGCGCGGTCAGCTCCTCGAAGCGGTAGGGCTCCACCTCGGCTTCGTAGGGGGCCATCATCTCGGCCACCGACGGTCCGCCGCCTTGCAGCCGGACGAAGACGAAGCCGCGCCAGATCTCCTGCTCGATCACCTTGAGGCGCAGCCGCTCGGGCGCGAGGCCGGGATAATCGTCGCGGCCGGGGATGCCCATCAGCCGCCCGTCGAGACCGTAGCTCCAGGCGTGATAGGGGCAGACCAGCCGCCTGGCGCAGCCGGCATCGCCATCCACCAGCCGCGAGCCGCGGTGGCGGCAGACGTTGGCGAAGGCGCGGACGACATCGTCTTGGCCGCGAACCACGATCACGCTCTCGTCGAGGAAGTCGAGCGTGCGCCAGTCGCCCGGCGCGGCGACGTCGCTCACATGGCAGACGATCTGCCAGGAGGGTCGCATCACCCGTTCCATCTCGAGGGCGTGGAATTCGGGGTCGTGATAGAGCCAGCCGGGCAGGCTCAGATCCTCGTCCGGATCCTTCTCCGGCAGCTTCAGCGGCGTCACTGTGGCCATGGCCTCATCCTAGCTCAGGCACGAAAGTCGCGCCAGACGACTTGGCCGACGCGACCCGCTACACGGGCGACTCTTGTGACACTGCCCCACTGGCCCTAATCGTTAACCGCCATGGCCAGTAAAGCTTCCTCGCCCGTTCGGCGAACCTTCATGACTCTCCTCAAGATCGGCATTTACGGCACGATCGTGGGCCTAATCGCGCTCGTCGTGGCGGTCGGCGTCGCGATGAGCTCGCTGCCTTCCTATCAGGAGCTCGTCCGCCGCGACGACCTCGGGCAGATGATCCGCGTCCGCGCCGCAGACGGCAGCGTGCTCGTCTCCCTTGGCCCGAGCTTCGGCGAATGGCTGAGCAACGACCAGATTCCCCAGGTCATGAAGAGCGCGATGATCGCGGTCGAGGACCGGCGCTACCGCTCACATCCGGGCGTCGACCCGATCGGCACCGCGCGCGGCATCTGGCTCAGCCTGCGCTATGGCGGGTCGGTGCGCGGCGTGTCGACGATCACGCAGCAATTGGCGCGCAACATCTTCCTCACCAACAAGCGCGACTATGGACGCAAGATGCGTGAGGCGATCCTGGCGCTGGCGCTGGAGCGGCGCTTCACCAAGGACCAGATCCTCGAGCTATACCTCAACCGCGTCTATTTCGGCGGCGGCGCCTACGGCATCGACGCGGCCTCGCGGCGCTTCTTCGGCCACAGCGCGCAACGGCTGAGCCTGTCCGAGGCCGCGATCATCGCCGGCCTCGTCAAGGCGCCCTCCAATTATTCCCCGACGGCCGATGCCGAGGCGGCGCGAGGGCGCGCCGGCGTCGTCATCAACTCGATGCGCGAATATGGCTTCATCTCGCCCGCGGACGCGGCGGCCGCCGAACCGGCCGACGTCAAGCTGGTGCCGACGCCGAAGCAGAACAGCGTCCGCTATTTCACCGACTGGGTGCTGCCGCAGCTCGACACGCTGATCGACGAGACGGTCGACCCGATCGAGGTCTGGACCACGCTTGACGTCAACATGCAGCGTTCCGCCGACCAGGCGATCAACGCCAACACGCCCGCCAACCTGCAAGGCGCCCTGGTCTCCCTCGACCGCGACGGCGCCGTCCGTGCCATGGTCGGCGGCAAGGATTACGTGACGTCGATCTACAATCGGGCGACGCAGGCGACGCGGCAGCCGGGCTCGTCTTTCAAGCTGTTCGTCTATCTCGCGGCGCTCGAGAATGGCTACACGCCCGAAACGACGGTCGTCGACGAGCCCGTGACGATCGCCGGCTGGAGCCCGCGCAACAGCACCCGCACCTTCCGCGGCCCGGTCACGATCCGCCAGGCCTTCGCGCAGTCGATCAACACCATCTCCGCGAAGCTGGGCGACGAAGTAGGCTTCCGCACCGTCGCGGATATGGCGCAGCGCTTCGGAATCACCACGGAGGTCAACACCCAGCCGTCGATGGTGCTCGGCACGTCCGACGTGCGCCTGCTCGACATGACTCGCGCCTTCGCAGCGGTGGCTCGCAAAGGGGTGGCGGTGACGCCCTACGGCATCCGCCGCGTCACCCGCTCCGACGGCGAGATCCTCTACCAGCATCAGGCGGACGAATCGCGCGTGCTGGTGGCGCCGTGGGTCGCGGCGCAGATGACCGACCTGCTCCAGGCGGCGGTGCTGACCGGAACCGGCCGGGCCGCGCAGATCGACCGCCCGGTGGCCGGCAAGACCGGGACCACCAGCTCGAACAAGGACGGCTGGTTCATCGGCTTTTCGAGCGGCATCACGACGGGCGTCTGGATGGGCCGCGACGACGCAAAGGCGGTTCCCAGCCTCCAGGGCGGCCGCGCGCCGGCCGCAGCCTTCCACGATCATATGCTCAAGGCGGTGGCCAATCGCCCGGCCGAGCCGTTCGACATCCAGGTCACGCTTCCGAACTGGCAGGTGGAGCCGGACGAGGAGGCGTGGTTCACCGAGCCCGGCGATGACGGCATGATGGTCGACGCCGACGGCAATCCGATCGCCCGCCCCGATCCCGCTTATGGCGATCCGCTGCCCGAGGGCGGTGCGCCTCCGCCGGGCCTGCCGCCGCGCACCCGCGAGGACGTGCGGCCGCCGGACGAGGAGCAGAGGCTCGACCAGGAGTGGATCGACAACGTCACCCGCCGCCGGCCGCGCCAGCTCGAGCCGGAGCAGGAGGAACCGCCGCTAGAGCGCCCGCCCGAACCGCTGCAGCCGCGCCCCCTCGCGACGTAGCCATAGCCGCGCCGGCTTGGGGTCGGCCTCGAACAGCCGTTCGACGAGGGCATGGAAGTCCGGCCCGTGGTTCATGTGCACGCGGTGCGCGACCTCGTGGGCGACGGTGGCACGGCGGACGAACTCGGGGGCGAGGATGAGCCGCCAGCTGTAGCGGATCGCCCCGCTCGATGAGCAGCTTCCCCAGCGTGAAAGCGGATCGCCGACGCCGACGCGCTCCACCGCGACGCCGGCTCGTGCGGCATATTCCTGCGTCTCGCGGCCAAGCACGGCCAGCGCCTGCTGCTTTAGCCACCGTAGAAGCCGCGGCTGCAGCGTCTCAACCGGTCCGCCGACCAGGATTCGGCTATCCTGCACCTTCGGCGTGCGCGGCCGTTCGGGGCTCCAGTCGATCAGGTGAGGAATGCCGAACAGCGGCACCTCGCCACCCGGCACGAGCTCCTGGGCAGGCGTGATGCCGGCCAGCGCAGTCTCGATCCAGCTGCGCTGCTCCGCCGCCCAGGCAAGCGCGCGCTTGCGCGGCACCCGGGGCGGCACCGTCAGCACGACCGCTCCAGTGCGCGGATCGACGCGGAGGCGCATCACGCGCGCACGTGCAGAGGGCCGCACCGTCAGGCTGGCGCTGATGGCGCCGCCGCGGAAGCTCAGTTCAGAGGTCACGCTCGATCAGGTGGTGTTCGAGCGGGCCCGCTTCATCCTCCGCGATCGTCCAGCCACGCACCGATTCACCGGCTTCGTGGACGGACTCGCGGCTTCCTGTCTTCAGATAATGCCAATCGGGCAGCGGCTGGCCTTCCGCCCGCAGCCGGTAGGCGCAGGTCGAGGGAAGCCAGGCGAGCTTGCCGACAACGTCCGCAGTCAGCCTGATACAGTCGGGGACGAATGCGCGGCGCCCACGGTAGGACGAGCAACGCCCGGTGT
Organism: Allosphingosinicella sp.; assembly: GCF_059502505.1. Classification (NCBI taxonomy): domain Bacteria; kingdom Pseudomonadati; phylum Pseudomonadota; class Alphaproteobacteria; order Sphingomonadales; family Sphingomicrobiaceae; genus Allosphingosinicella; species Allosphingosinicella sp. The sequence continues at coordinate 170,775 of NZ_JCACEU010000014.1, read as the reverse complement.
GCGTGTCAAGCAACCGGCATGCGACGTTGGTCGGATAGACTTCGCCCGTATCGGCATCCTCCACCTTGTGCAGGCAGCATTTGCCGCAGCCGTCGCAGAGCGCCTCCCACTCGCCGCGATCGAGCTGGTGGAGCGGCTTCTCCCAGAAGGGAGGCGTCATCGTACCCATTTCTTGAGCTCGGCCGCGATCGCATCCGCGCCTTGCTCATGCGGCACCAAGACGATCGGCTCGCCTTTAGGGCCGAACAGCATCGCCAAGCGGCTGTGGTTGACGAGGTATTCCGAAGAGCCCTCGCTTTCCTGCTTCATCGCATAGACGCCGTGCGCCTTCGAAACGGCAGCGATCTCCTCCGGCGTGCCAGTGAGACCGATCAGGCGCGGGTGGAAGGCGGAGACATATTCCTTCATCACCTTCGGCGTATCCCGCTCCGGATCCGTGGTGATGAAGATCGGCTGCACGCGCGCGGCGAGCCCGGGATCGCTTTCCTCCAGCTTCTTCATCGCCAGGCCGATCTGCTGCAGGTCGACCGGGCAGATGTCGGGGCAATAAGTGTAGCCGAAATAGACGAGCCGGTATTTGCCGTCGAAGCGGTCGCTGCTCACCCGCTGGCCGTCCTGGTCCGTCAGCGTGAAGGGGCCCCCGATGCGCGCCCCCTGGAGTGGCGGAGACTCGCCGCCACCCGACGAGCACGCGGCCAGCAACGCCGCCCCAACCAACGGAAGCAACAGGGAAAAGCGAGATTTGCGGGTTTCGTTCATGGTCTTGTCGGCCATGCTTTGCTATGGGCGGCCGATCAAGTCGAGACTGGTGGGGAAAAGACGTGCGGACCTTCCTTGGTAGCGCCCTTGCGGCGGCAGCCGCCCTGACGATGGCCGTGCCCGCGGGCGCACAGATGAACTTCTCGAACTCCTACACCTTCATCAAGGCGGTGAAGGATCGTGACGGGGACAAGGTCACCAGCCTGCTGTCCACGCCGAGCAACTTCGTGATCAACACGAAGGAGAGCGGCAGCGGCAACGGTGCACTTCACTTTGTCACGCGCGACCGCGATTTCACCTGGCTCAGCTTCCTGCTGGGGAAGGGCGCCAAGGCCGACCTCCAGAACGACCAAGGCGACACGCCGCTCATCCTCGCCTCCCAGATCGGCTGGGTGGAAGGTGCCGACATGCTGCTCCGGCGCGGTGCCGGAGTCGACCTGGCCAACAGCCAGGGCGAGACGCCGCTGATCCTCGCAGTGCGCAATCGCGACCTGCCGATGGTCCGCCTGCTGCTCGCCAAGGGCGCCAATCCCAAGCACACCGACAGCGTCGCCGGCTATTCGGCGCTCGATTATGCCCGGCAGGACGCCCGCGCCGCCACGATCCTGAAGCTGCTCGAAGAGCCGGCCGCAAAGCCCGCCAGGGAAGTGGCAGGGCCGACTCTCTAGTCGAAAGCCAGTAGCTCCGAATCGACCTCGCCCGTCAGCCGGCGGGCCGCACGGCGTGCGAAGCGTAGCGTCTCCGCCTTGCGGCGGGCGCCGGCGAGCTTGCGCACGGGTGCATCGCGGATGATCGCGGCGTCATATCTGTCGGCGACGATCAGGCCGCAGCAATCGGGGCGGAAGCTTTCCCCCTCGAACGGCTCGAGGCCGAAACCGGCCGGAACCGCCCAGAAGAAGCGGTCGCAATAATCGAGATAATCGGGCCATTTATGGTCGCCCATCAGGTCGGCCCTGGAGACCTTGATCTCGACGATCGTCAGCAGGCCCTTGCCGCAGATCGCCATCATGTCCGCCCGCCGCCCGTTCGGCAGCGGCACCTCGCACATCGCGAACAGATCCTGGCGGAAGAAAAGTCGCGTGATCCCGCGCGCGACATCCTGCGCGACCAGAGGCGCATCAGCGAAGCAATCGTTGGACGGGGTCGGAGCCAGGAGACTCGAGATGGAGGCCATGGCTTCCGATTAGAATGAAAAGGGAACAGGGGGAAGAGCTCTGCTCCTCCCCCCGCCCTTCCGGATAGTTCGCCTCAGCGGTAGAAGATGTGGTTGCCGACCGCCGCGATGCGGGTCAGGCCGCGCCAGTTGGGCGACACATATTTGGCGTGGAAGAACATCGCCTTCTCGGCGCGGCTGTCGGCAAGATCCTGAAGCGCGATATGGGCGATCGCGACTGCCTTGCGCCACGCGGCGCTGGCCTTCTGGATCGGCGGGAAGCGGCCGCCGCGGATGAAGGAGAATTGGTGGCGCTGCTTGATGACGCCGCACAGGGTCTTGGGATATTTGCCGGACCCCGCCCGGTTCATCACCACTTCGGCGACGGCGAGCTGACCCTCGAGCGGCTCGCCCTTCGATTCGAAGTAGATCGCGCCCGCGAGGCATTCATGCTCGCTGTCGGCGACCTCGGCGGTCTCCAGATGATCGTCGACCAACTCGACCAGCGAGCGTGGCTTCACAGGCGGCTCGGCAATGGCCGGAGAGGAGAAATCGGCCTGCGGCAGCGCGTCGGTGAGCTGCTGAACCGCGGTAAGGCTTGCCAGATGATGCGCCGCCACCGGTGCTGACGCGATATTCATGGCTTGGGAGGGAGAAGCAACGGCCGTGCTGAAGGTGACGGCCAGACTTGCCACGGCGAACGCCGCAGCCCGGGAAAATCGGAACATTCATTCTCTAACCTATGCGGTTGGCCGATCCACGCCGGATGCATAACAACATCGCATCCTGATCGTCCCCCCGACTTGCGCGGCCGCTGCCCCCTTGGGCTTACACCTGCGGCCCCCCGCTCTCGGAACTGACGAGCAATGGCTAGGTGGCCGGCAGCTTCTGAGTCAAACCGACTCGTTCATTTCAGCGGCGAACCGTTCGGCAGATGCGACGTCCAGTTCTATTAACCAGATGTCCGGGTCGAATCGGCGTCTCTTGGCGAGGAACTTTTGGAATTCTTCTTCGTTTGCAAGCGCTTGTTGTCCGACATCCTGCCAGATGTAGCGGTCACCCCCCTCCAGCAGCCGCTCCAAAATCCTAATTTTCTCGCCTCGCTCGGCAAGAATAACGAGCACTGCGCCGGCCGTCGGATCGCCCTTGGCGATGACGGCTGCGAAGCCGCCACGCGATTCGGCGCGACGCTGCAGCGCGTTAACCAAGATGGAACTCTGGAGCCGCGCCTCCATCAGCCCTGCGGCCGGTAGCCGGCGAGGCTGGAGAGCGGGATCCGGCTGCGCATGAAGGTGCCGGTGCCGCGCGCCGCCTCCTCGCCGTCGGCATCGATCAGCCGCGCCTCGCCGATCAGCACACGCCGTCGGCCGCTGGCCCAGCGTCCTTCGGCGATCACCGGTCCCGCCTTCAGCGGCCGAGTGAACAGCAGGTTGAAGGCAGTCGTGAGCAGGAAGCGGTCGGTGACGAGGCTGTTGCAGGCGTAGAAGGCCGCATCGTCCATCATCTTGAAATAGACCGTACCATGTGCGGCCCCTGCGGCATGGAAGGCGCCTTCCCCGACATCGAAGCGGATCCGGGCGAATCCCTCCTCGACGATTTCGATGGTCGAACGGAACAGCCCATTGACGGGTGCACTGCGATAGAGCGACTCCAGCGCCCGGAAATGCGCGGCGGCTCCGGCCGAGCCGGCCGCATATGGCTCAGGCGGCATGGAGCGATTCGACGCCTGCCAGCAATGCGAAGATCGCATCCTTGGACCGCGCGCCCCTGAGCTTGGCGACGGTCTGCCGATCCCGCAGCGCACGGCTGACGCTCGCCAGCGCCTTCAGATGGTCGGCGCCCGCATCCGGCGGCGAAAGCAGAAGGAAGACCAGATCGACGGGCAAATTATCGACCGACTGAAAGTCGATCGGCTGCGTCAGGCGCACGAAATAGCCGAATACGCGCTCAAGCCCCGGAATCTTGCCGTGGGGGATAGCGACGCCGCCGCCGAAGCCGGTCGATCCGAGCCGCTCGCGCTCATTCAGCGCGGCGACGATCGCCTTTCCGCTGAGGCCGGTGCGACGCGACGACGCGGCGGCAAGCTGCTGGAACAGCCCCTTCTTGTTGGCGACGGAGAGCGACGCGCTCACGTCATTGATGGAAAGGATATCGCTGAGATCGGTCATGAGAAACACCTGGGGCGACACCGCCCCGTCAACCTGGAGGGAAGCCGGCGAGCCGGCGCGAACGCTCAGTCGCGTTGCGGCTCGACCCAGCCGATCGTCCCGTCGCCTCGTCGGTAGACCATGTTGAACTTGGCGGTGGCGCTGTTGCGGAACAGCAAAGCGTTGGTGTTCCTGAGATCGAGCAGCATCACCGCGTCGGACACGCTCGCGTCGGGAATGTCGACCTTGGTCTCGGCAATCACGGCGGGGTGGTCGTTCGGCTCCGCTTCCTCGTCGCCGACCTGGAAAACCGTATAGCCCGCATCGGCCGGCACCTCTTCGAGCGCCTGGAACAGGGCCGCGCCGTGCCGGTCCTTGAGCCGGTTGGTGTAGCGCCGCAGCTGCTTCTCGATTCGCTCCGCCGCCTGGTCGAAGGCCGGGTGCGCATCCGCCGCGCGGCCGGAGCCTTTGAGGATCACGCCCTGGCTAACATGCGCGACGATGTCGCAGGTGAAGGCATGGTCATGTGGTCCCTTGCCGAACGTCACATGTGCCGAGATCGCCCGGGAGAAGAACTTCTCCGCCATGGTCGCCAGCCGTTCCTGGACGTGGCCCCTCAGAGCCTCACCGGTGTCGACCTGATGACCAGAGACCCGGATTTCCATGTTCTTCTCCAGCTGCTTTGGCCCGGCCGGATTAGGCCTCCGCGTTAACCTTCGTCAACGGGCCGCCTCCAGCCTCTTCCATATAGGATCGACGAGCGTGGCTACAAATGCGGCGTGCCGCTCGAGCTCCTCCTCGGAGGGTACATGCGGCCGCGGCGGGCGCACGATGAGCTTGATCGGCTGGGCGCCGGAAAGTGCATCCCCCGGCCTGGGCGCGGCGTCCGTCGCGGTGATCGTCGCGAGCGAGAGACCGATCTGGCGACCGCCGGTGAGCTCGACAAAGCATTGGGCGAGCAGCTGCGCGTCGATCAGCGCGCCGTGCTTGACGCGCAGCGAGCGATCGACGCCGAAGCGGGTGCACAGCGCATCGAGGCTGTGCTTGGCGCCGGGATGCCGTTGCCGCGCCAGCGCCAGCGTATCGATCATCCGGGTGAGGCAGACGAGCGCCCGGCCGCAAGCGCCAAGCTCGTGGTTGAGGAAGCCGAAATCGAAGCTGGCATTGTGGGCAACCAGAGGCGAGTCGCCGATGAATTCGAGCAGTTCTTCGCAGCGTTCGTGGAAGCTCGGCTTGTCGGCAAGGAAGGCATCGGACAGGCCGTGCACCATCTGGGCCTCGGTCGGCATCGGCCGGCCCGGATTGAAATAGGCATGGAAGGTGCGGCCGGTCTCGACGCGGTTGAACAGCTCGACGCAGCCGATCTCGACCATGCGGTCGCCATTGATCGGGCTGAGGCCCGTCGTCTCGGTGTCAAACACGATTTCCCGCATGAGAGGGTTATGAATCGCCAGCGCCCGTCAGTCCAGCGATGATCGCCCGAACCGCCGCTCGAGTCGTCGCAAGCTCCACGCCGGTGGGGATAACATAGTCGGCACGCGCCCTCTTCTCAGCGTCGGGCATCTGCAGGGCGACGATCCGCTCAAACTTCTCGGCGGTCATGCCGGGCCTTGCGAGCACCCGCTCCCGCTGCATCTCCGGCGGGGCGGAGACGACGGCAATCCGGTCGACCTCGTTCCAGCCGCCTTTCTCGAACAGCAGGGGAATGTCGAGCAACACCAAGGGTGCGTCCCGGTTCGCCTCGAGAAACGCCTCCCGCTCCCGAGCTACCGCCGGATGAATCAGACCCTCCAGCCGCTTCAGCTTTTCGCTCTCGCCAAGCACGGCTTCCGCCAGCGCCGTGCGATTCACCCCCGCCGGACCGGTAGTGCCGGGAAAATGCGCCTCGATGTCCGCCACGAGAGCACCTTTCGGCCCCTGCAGTCGATGCACGACGGCGTCGGCATCGAGAACTGGCACGCCTTCGTCGGCGAACATCTTCGCCACCGTCGATTTGCCCATTCCGATGGAGCCGGTGAGGCCGAGCTTGATCATCGCGTCAGCAGCTCCCGCAGCTCGGCATCATGCTCTCGAGGTGCCGGAGCTCCGAAGAAGCGCCTGAAGGCAGGGGCGGCTTGCGCGACGAGCATGGTCAGACCGTCCGCGGTGTGAAGGCCCAACTCCCTTGCTCGCCGCAGCAATGGCGTCTCGCGGGGTGCGTAGACCATGTCGAAAACAAGTGCGTGATGCTCCGTCTCCGCCAGCGCGTCCAAGACGCCATCAGGCATGGCAGGCTCCCCAGGCATGCCGAGGGACGTTGCGTTGATCACCCACTCCGCTCCCTCCAACGGCTCACGACATTCGGCGAAGCTATACACGCGACCGCTGAGCCTCGCCCTTTGATGAAGCCGGCGTGCCTCTTCCAGATCTCGCGCAATGATGGACACCCCCATCGTCTTCCGTAGCCGCAAGTATAGCAGGGCGGCCCTTGCCGCCGCTCCCGAGCCAATGAGACAAACTTGGTTGCCTGGCGTCTCCGACACTCGCAACGCCGCGGCAATCCCGCAGAGGTCGGTATTGGTCCCGATAAGCTTGCTTCCGCGCCGGAACATGGTGTTGGCCGCCCCGACCGCGGTTGCGGTGGGAGAGCTACGATCCGAAAGTGACATCGCGGCAAGCTTGAGCGGCATCGTAAGATTGCAGCCACGCCAGTCCGGATCAGCCTTCCTTTCAGAGATATGAGCTGGCAGTTCGTGCACCGGCACGCGGCAAGGACGATAGCCGGCCTCGCGCCCGAGCTTCCCGAGCCAGAATCGGTGGATCAGCGGACTCTTGCTGTGTGTGATCGGATCACCAATCACCTCGGCATATGGAAGGCCCATGAGCGTTGCCCTACGTCAGGAGCAGGCCGCGCTGACGCAGAAATGAGAGCAGCGGCAGCAGCGGGAGGCCCTGCACGGCGAAATGGCTGCCTTCGATGCGATCGAAGAGCTGAGCGCCCCTGCCCTCGACATGATAACCGCCCACGCTCCAGCGCACCGTATTGAATTCGCGCTCGACATAGTCGCGCAGGAAATCCGCACCGAGCGGACGAACGTGCATCGTCGTGGTCTCGATGCAGCTCCACGCGATGGTTCCAGCTTCGGCAATGACGGCAGCGGCGTGAAGCTTATGCGACCGGCCGCTCAGCCGCTGGAGCTGATCCAGCAACTCTTCCGCCGATCCAGGCTTGTCGAGCATGGCGCCGTCCTCGAGCTCCAGCGTCTGGTCGGAGCCGATCACGAAATCGCCTGCACCTGCCTTAACCCCCAGCGCCTTCGCTCGCGCCAGGCCGAGGGCGAGATCCGCTGCGCCCACGCCTTGGGCGCGGAGCGACGTCTTGACGTCATCTTCGTCGAGATCGGCGTCTGCGCTCTCGAACGGCACGGCCGCCGCCTGGAGCATTCGGCGCCGGGCCGCGCTTTTTGACGCAAGGAGGAGCCTCACGCCTCCGCAGCCGTGTCGGCTTCCGAGCGCTCGCTGCACAGCTTCACGATGGCGGCGGCAGTCTCCTCAATCGAGCGGCGGGTGACGTCGATCACCGGCCAGCCATTGTCCGCGAACAGGCGGCGGGCGTACGCCAGCTCGGCATTGACCGCCTCCAGATCGACATAGTCGGTCTCCGGATGCTGGTTGAGCGACAGGAGGCGGTTGCGGCGGATCTGGATCAGGCGGTCGGGATTGGTGGTGAGCCCCACCACCATCGGATGCTGCAGCGAGAACAGATTTCGGGGCGGCGGTGATTCCGGCACCAGCGGAATGTTGGCGACCTTGAAGCCGCGATTGGCGAGATAGATGGAGGTCGGCGTCTTCGACGTGCGCGAGACGCCCGCCAGCACCACGTCCGCCTCCTCCCAATTCTCGTGTCCGACCCCATCGTCATGCGCGATCGTGAACTGGATCGCGTCCACCCGCGCGAAATAAGCAGCGTCGAGCGCGTGCTGCCGGCCGGGGCGCGCCTTTGCCTCCTGGCCAAGCACCGCCGACAGCGCGTCCACCACGGGATCGAGCGCTGACACAGCATTGATGCCGCGCCGCCGGCATTTCCGCTCAAGCTCACGGCGGATGTTGCTGTTCACCAAAGTATAGACGAGCAGGCCCGGCCGCCGCTCGATATCATCGAGGACGCGATCGAGGTGCCCCTCCGAACGCACCATCGGCCAGAGATGCCGCACCGCCTCGACATCGTCGAACTGGGCGAGGCAGGACTTGGCGATCACCTCGAGCGTTTCGCCTGTGGAATCGGACAGAAGATGGAGATGAAGGCGACTCATGTGCGGCACATAGGCGGCGGCGCTGCAAATGATTTCATCCCGGCTGCACACCATTTCGGCCTGTGGAAAACCATGGGGAAATCGCTAGCGGAAGCCTGCGGAGCGTTTCAAGGAAAGCTTTCCTCCCCATTCTTCGGAAACGATCCACAGTTTAACGAAGAGTGAAAAGGTTCCTGCTCTTTCCTGTGGAAAATGGGGAAAACCCGCACGAATCCGCGGCCGCCCGTGAGCCCCCTGGAGTCAAGTTGTTTGCAAAAAAGGGCGGAGGCAATAAACCCCGGCAATCGACAGCCTACTACCTTCTACAGACTCTCTTCTAATAAGACTCTATAGATAAGAGAGCGGAGCCAGACGCCTTTCCATGCCCGGTCCGGACAAGCCCCTGCTCAGCGTCCTTCGTGGAAAAAAAGCTGAGAAAACTCCCATTTGGCTGATGCGTCAGGCCGGTCGCTACCTGCCCGAATACAGGGCACTGAGGGCTGACAAGGGGGGCTTCCTCGCGCTGGTTTACGACCCCGAGGCGGCGGCCGAGATCACCCTCCAGCCGATCCGCCGGTTCGGCTTCGACGGGGCAATCCTGTTCTCGGATATCCTCATCGTACCCCATGCCCTGGGTCAGGACCTGCGTTTCGAGACCGGCGAGGGTCCCCGACTGTCGCCGCCGCTCATGGATGCCGCGCTGGGGGCGCTGGAGGCCGTACCAGGGCGCTTGGAGCCCATCTACCGGACGGTGGATAAGGTGAAGGCAGCTTTGCCTCCTGAGGTGACCTTCTTGGGCTTTGCGGGCAGTCCGTGGACCGTGGCGACCTATATGGTGGCCGGGCAGGGCAGCAAGGAACAGGCCGAGGCGCGGCGCTATGCCTATCGCGACCCCGCCGCCTTTCAGGAGATCATCGACGCGGTGGCGGCGATGACCGTCGACTATCTGTCGGGCCAGGTCCGCGCCGGCGTCGAAGCCGTGCAATTGTTCGACAGCTGGGCGGGCAGCTTGTCGCCCGCGCAGTTCGAGCAATGGGTGATCGCGCCGAACGCGAATATCGTCGCCGAGTTCAAAACGCGCCACCCGGACGTGCCGGTGATCGGCTTCCCCAAAGGCGCCGGCGGCAAGCTCGCAGCATATGCGAGCGGCACGGGCGTGGACGCGCTCGGGCTCGACGAGACGGTGGATCCCGCATGGGCAGCGGCCGTGTTGCCGGAAGGCCTGCCGGTGCAGGGCAATCTCGACCCGCTTGCTCTCATCGCCGGCGGTGCCGCGCTTGAAAGCGCCGTCCGCCGCATCATATCGGCGCTTGACGGGCGTCCGCACGTCTTCAATCTCGGCCATGGCATTCTGCAGGACACGCCGATCGCGCATGTCGAGCAGCTGCTGAAGCTGGTGCGCGGCTAATGTTCGGCTATGATCTGGGAACGGCTCTCACTGTGACCTATGCCTGGATCAAGGCCGCCCATGTCATCTTCGTGATCTTCTGGATCGCGGGCCTGTTCATGCTCCCGCGCTACTATGTCTATCATCAGGAAGCGGCCCCGGGCTCGGCCGAGGAGAAGAAGTGGATCGAGCGCGAGCGCAAGCTGCGCAACATCATCATTACTCCCGCTATGGTCATGGTCTGGATCCTGGGGCTCACCCTGGCCTGGATCACCGAGGCTTGGACGCAGGGCTGGCTCCACGCCAAGCTGCTGATCGTCATCGGCCTCAGCGGCTATCACGGCTATATGGTCGGCTACGGCAAGAAGCTCGCTCAGGGGCTTCGACCCGTCAGCGGCAAGGCGCTGCGCATCATGAACGAAGTGCCCGGCGTCGCCACCGTGATCATCGTCATCCTGGTGATCGTTCGCCCATTTTAAGCGGCGAAAAGCCTCGTTGACTTGAATCAAGGCGGAGCTTAACGGCTCCCCAAGTCGTTAGCCCGCCGTCCGAGTGGGAATCCAACCGCCGCAGCCATCCTGAGCGCCACGCGACGACCTATTTTTCGAGTAAATCTCCATGCATCTCAAAGAGCTCAAGAAACAATCCCCAGCCGACCTCGTGGCCATGGCCGAGCAGCTCGGCATCGAAGGCGCCTCCACGCTCCGCAAGCAGGAGCTGATGTTCTCTATCCTCAAGGTCCAGGCCGAAAATGGCCAGGAAATCATGGGCATGGGCACGATCGAGGTGCTGCCCGACGGCTTCGGCTTCCTCCGCTCGCCTGAGGCCAATTACCTCGCCGGTCCCGACGACATCTATGTCGCGCCGAATCAGGTGCGCAAGTTTGGCCTGCGCACCGGCGACACCGTCGAGGGCGAGATCCGCGGCCCTCGCGACGGCGAGCGCTATTTCGCCCTCACCCGCCTCACCTCGGTCAATTACGACGATCCCGAAGCGGTGCGTCATCGCGTCAATTTCGACAATCTGACGCCGCTCTATCCGGACGAAAAGCTCACGCTCGACAGCAGTGATCCGACCCAGAAGGACAAGTCGGCGCGGGTCATCGACATCGTCTCGCCGCAGGGCAAGGGCCAGCGCGCGCTGATCGTGGCGCCGCCGCGCGTCGGCAAGACGGTGCTGCTCCAGAACATTGCCAAGGCGATCACCGACAATCATCCCGAAGTCTTCCTGATCGTGCTGCTGATCGACGAGCGGCCCGAGGAAGTGACCGACATGCAGCGTTCGGTGAAGGGCGAGGTCGTCTCCTCCACCTTCGACGAGCCCGCGCAGCGCCACGTCCAGGTCGCCGAGATGGTGATCGAAAAGGCCAAGCGCCTGGTCGAGCACAAGAAGGACGTCGTCATCCTCCTCGACTCGATTACCCGCCTCGGCCGCGCCTACAACACGGTGGTGCCGAGTTCCGGCAAGGTGCTGACCGGCGGCGTCGATGCCAATGCCCTGCAGCGTCCGAAGCGCTTCTTCGGCGCCGCGCGGAACATCGAGGAAGGCGGCTCGCTTTCGATCATCGCCACCGCGCTGATCGACACCGGCTCCAAGATGGACGAAGTCATCTTCGAGGAGTTCAAGGGCACCGGCAATTCCGAGATCGTGCTCGACCGCAAGGTTGCGGACAAGCGCATCTTCCCGGCACTGGACGTCGGGAAGTCCGGCACCCGCAAGGAAGAGCTGCTGGTCGATGCCGCCAAGCTCTCCAAGATGTGGGTCCTCCGCCGCATCCTGATGCAGATGGGCACGATCGATGCGATGCAGTTCCTGCTCGACAAGATGAAGGACGCCAAGTCGAACGACGACTTCTTCGCCTCGATGAACCAATAAGCGCCGAGGGGCGTTCGCCGGAGCATGCTCGATTTTCTCCTGAACCTTTCCGTCCATGCCGCGCCTGCGCTGGGCGAGGGCGGCCTTGCCGGCATGTGGAATGCGATCCTCACGGATCTGTCGAATCTGGACCAGGCCTCCGCCTGGGTCGCCTTCGGCCAGGTGCTGATGATCGACATCATGCTGGCCGGCGACAATGCGATCGTCGTCGGAGCCCTCGCCGCCGGTCTTCCGGCCGACCAGCGCAAGAAGGTGATCCTGATCGGCATCATCGCCGCTCTGGTTCTCCGCATCTTCTTCGCCTTGCTGGTGACCCAGCTGATGCAGATCGTCGGCCTCATCTTTGCCGGCGGACTCCTCCTCCTCTGGGTGAGCTGGAAGATGTATCGCGAGCTTCGCCACGCGGGCCCGGCGGGCGGCTCACCCGAAGTCGAGGGCGACGAGCACGCCGGCCTGAAGCCGGCCAAGAGCTTCGCCGGCGCCGCCTGGGCTGTTGCGGTGGCCGACGTTTCCATGAGCCTGGACAATGTCCTGGCGGTCGCCGGTGCGGCGCGCGAGCATCCGGGCATCCTGATCATCGGCCTGCTTCTCGCCGTCGCACTGATGGGCGTCGCCGCGAACATCCTCGCCAAATATATCGAGCGCTATCGCTGGATCGCCTGGATCGGCCTGCTCGTGATCGTCTACGTCGCCGGCAAGATGATCTACGAGGGCTATATCGATCCCAATGTCGGGGTCACCACCCTCTTCGCCTGAGCCTCAAGGGATGAGAATGGTCGATCCGGTCGTCTCCCGCGCCTCGATCGCGCGGTGGGCGTCGGCGGCCTGCAGCAGCGGGTAGCGGGCGCCGATCCGGACCTGTACGGCGCCCCCCCTCATTATCTCGAACAGTCTTGAGGCCGACGCGCGCATATCTTGGGGCGTGCTCGCATAGTCGAACAGGGTGGGTCGCGTCACAAAGACCGAGCCGGCGCGGAGAAGGTCGAGCGCGGTGAAGGGCGGCACCGGGCCCGAAGCGTTACCGTAGGTGACGAGCAGCCCCTTGCGGGCGACCGAGGCCAGCGACGCTTCCCAGCTCGCCGCTCCGACACCGTCGAGCACGACCGACACGCCCTTGCCGTCGGTCAGAGTCCGCACCTGAGCGGCGAGCTCGTCCATCGGGCAGCAAAGCGCATGGATGGCGCCGAGTTCGGTCGCCAACTCCGCTTTCCGGCTTGTCCCGGCATGGGCGATCACCACCGCGCCGATCGACTTCAGCCATGGCACCAGGATCGACCCGACGCCGCCCGCGGCCGAATGAACCAGCACCGTCTCGCCCGTTTCGATGCGGGCGCAGCGTTCGATCAGATATTCGGCGGTGCAGCCCTTCAGCATCATCGCTGCCGCGTCTTCGCTCCCGATCTCGTCGGGAAGCTTCACGACGCGGCCGGCATCGATCGTGCGATGCGTCGCATAGGCGCCCAGTGGGCCGGAGAAGTAACCAACGCGGTTCCCGACGCGGAACTCGTCGACTCCCGCTCCGACCGCCTCGATCACGCCTGCGGCCTCGTTGCCCAGCCCCGACGGAAGCGGCAGCGGGTACAGTCCGGAGCGGTGATAGGTGTCGATGAAGTTGAGCCCCACTGCCTCGTGCCGGATGAGGACCTCTCCTTCCCCGGGCGCAGGCGCGTCGATTCTCTGAGCCTCCAGCACCTCGGGTCCGCCGGTGCGCTCTAGGCAGAAAGCGTAGGGATCAGCCACGGAGGTGCTCGGCGAAGAAGGCTTCGGTGCGCCCGTCCGCGAGTTGCGCCGCTTCCTCACTCCGGCGATTGCCCATTTCGGCGGCGAAGCCGTGATCCTCGCCGGGATAGTCGTGCAAGACGACTCTTGGATGGTCGTCCAGCGCCTCGTGCATCGCGCGCTGGACCTCCGGGCTGACAAAATGGTCAGCGCCCGCGATGTGGAGCATCAGCGGATTTGGAATTGCGTGGCTTTCGCGAAGCAGGTTGTCCACGCCTACCGCATAATATCCGACGCTCGCGTCGATGTCGGTGCGGGCTGACGTCATGAAGGCGAGCCGGCCGCCAAGGCAGAAGCCGACGCAGCCGACTTTCCCGTTCTCTCCCAAACGCTTACGCGAATCTCGGATGGTCGCCTCGATGTCCCGTATACCCTGGTCCTGGTTGAATTTGCCCATTAGCTCGAGTGCCTGCTGGAACTCCTCGGGCACATCCGGGTCGAGTTCTACGCCGGGCTCGAGCCGCCAGAACAGGTCCGGTGCGACAGCCAGGTAGCCAAGCTCCGCCCAGCGATCGCACTTGCGGCGGATGCCGGGGTTCACCCCGAAAATCTCCTGGATGACGATGATCGCGGCCTTCGGCTGACCGTCCGGCTCGGCGACATACGCGTTGAAGCTCGCATCGCCTTCGAGCGTCGGGATCTGGATCAATGCGTCCTCCTCTTGCCTTGCAGGAGCGCCATAACGATAGACGTTCGCCAGCCGCAACCGCCGAGCGCAAGGATCGGAGCCACCATGAATTTCACCGTCAATGTCGACTGCACGCCGGAGGAGGCCCGCCGCTTCCTCGGCTTCCCCGACCTTTCACCGGTCCACCAGGTCTATGTCGAGAAGATGCAGCGCTTCGTCAGCGAAGGCGTCACGCCCGATATGGTCGGAGACATGATGAAGAGCTGGGGTCCGATGAGCGAGGCCGGCATGAACGTGTGGCGGCAGATGTTCGAGAATATGAGCGGCGGGAAGAGGTGAGCCGAGAGAGCACCATTTACGCGCTCTCCTCCGGCAACCCTCCAGCAGCCATAGCGGTGATCCGCATCAGCGGACCCGCCGCCGATCGGGCGCTGAGCGCGCTCACCGGTGATTTGCCGGAGCCGCGGCGGGCGTCGGTGCGGGCGCTCAGGCACCCGGAAAGTGGCGAGGTCCTCGACAATGGATTGGTCCTCCGCTTTCCGGGCCCCGACAGCGCGACTGGCGAGGACATAGCCGAGCTCCACCTGCATGGTGGCCGGGCAGTGGTGGCAGGGGTGCTCGACGCCGTGGGTGTGGTGGTCGATGTGCGGCCGGCCCAACCCGGAGAATTCACACGACGTGCCTTCGAAAATGGCCGCATCGATCTCACCGAGGCCGAAGGGTTGGCGGACCTGCTCGCGGCGGAGACGCAGTCGCAGCGGCGCGCCTCGATTGCGATGGCCGGCGGCGCGCTCAGCCGACGCGTCGGAGACTGGCAGTCGCGGCTGCTCGGGCTCGTAGCCGTGCTGGAGGCCTTACTCGACTTCTCCGACGAGGGAGACGTGGCGGAGGAATTGCCTGAAAGCTGGCGCACATCGCTGCAGCAGCTTTGCTCTGAGGTCGACGCCATGCTCCAGCGCCCGCCCGTCGAGCGGCTCCGCGACGGCGTCAGGGTCGTCATCGCAGGTCCGCCTAACGCTGGAAAATCGAGCCTCCTTAACTGGTTGGCAGGCAGGCGGGCGGCGATCACCTCCGCCATCGCCGGTACAACGCGCGATCTCGTGGAGGCGCCGACCGCCATCGGCGGACAGCCATTCCTCCTGATCGACACGGCTGGGTTGCGCGACGGCCTCGACGAGATTGAATCCGAAGGGGTCGAACGCGCGCGTGAGAGCCTCGCGGCGGCCGACCTCGTCCTGTGGCTGGGCCCTCCCGCCGACTGTCCCGACCCTTCCAACTCCATCCTAGTGCAGTCGAAGATCGACCTCTCTGGAGGGACCACCGAGCCCGGCGTGGAGATCGGCGTATCCTCGGAGACGGGCGAGGGCATGGACCGGCTGGTCGCGTTGTTGGTCGAGCGCGCTAGATCGCTCCTCCCTGGTGAAGGCGACGTCGCCACCAATGCACGGCATCGGGCGGTGCTCGGGGAGGTGCTTCAGCACCTGAAGCAGGCCGTGGACTCAAATGACCTGCTGGTGGCGTCGGAGGAGCTTCGTCTCGCGCGGGTGGGGCTGGACCGGATCACTGGACGTGCCGGTGTCGAGGAAATGCTAGATGCGTTGTTTGGAAGCTTCTGCATCGGCAAGTGAATGTTCCACGTGGAACATCGCTGATGTGGTGAGAAGCGCCGCCTTCGGCTAAGGCCCCGCCCAATGAACCGGTTCGATGTCATAGTTGTCGGTGGAGGCCACGCGGGCTGCGAGGCTGCGGCTGCCGCGGCGCGCATGGGGGCCTCGGTGGCCCTCGTCAGCTTCAGCCGCGAGTCCATTGGCGCGATGTCCTGCAACCCGGCAATCGGGGGCCTCGGCAAGGGCCACCTGGTCCGCGAGGTGGACGCCTTCGATGGGATCATTGCGCGCGCCGCCGACCACGCGGCCATCCACTACCGCATGCTCAACGCGAGCAAAGGCGCGGCTGTCCGGGGTCCCCGCATCCAGGCTGACCGACGACGATTCAAGGCGTCGATCCATCGTCAACTCGATGCACAGGTGGGCCTGACGATCGTCGAAGGCGAAGCCGCCGGACTTCGGCTGGAGAGGAACCGGATCTGCGGCCTTCAACTGGCCGACGGGAGATGGCTGACTTCCACTGCAGTGGTGCTCGCCACCGGCACCTTCCTCAACGGCAAGCTCCACTTCGGGATGACCAACTGCCGCGGTGGGCGCGTGGGTGAGCGGGCCGCGGTGTCGCTTGCCGAGCAATTGAGGTCGTTTAATCTGCCGCTCGCCCGGCTCAAGACGGGAACGCCGCCAAGACTGGACGGTCGGACGATAGATTGGGCCCGACTGGAGCGGCAGCCCTCCGACGATGCCAGCTGGACGATGTCGTCGCTGGGGAGGCGCGAGGCCCCGCAGCTCTTCTGTGCGATCACGAGAACCAACGCACGCACCCACGAGATCATCCGGGCGTCGCTCGATCGCTCGCCGCTCTTCGCAGGTGAGATCGAAGGGGTGGGGCCGCGCTACTGCCCGTCGATCGAGGACAAGGTGCACCGCTTCGGTGATCGCGACGGGCACCAGATTTTCCTGGAGCCGGAGGGCCTCGATGACTCCACGATCTATCCGAACGGCATCTCCACCTCGCTGCCGGCGGATATCCAGCTGGAGATGGTGCGATCGATGGAGGGGCTGCAGCGCGCGGAAATCATCCAACCCGGCTACGCGGTGGAATATGATTATGTCGATCCGCGGGTGCTCGAGCCCACCCTGGCGGTTCGGTCGGACATTGTCGAAGGTTTGTATCTCGCGGGACAGATCAACGGCACGACCGGCTATGAGGAAGCGGCGGCTCAAGGCTTGGTAGCGGGGGTCAATGCCGCCGCCTGGGTGATGGGCAAGGGCCCGGTCATCTTCGATCGCAGCGAAAGCTATATCGGCGTGATGGTGGACGACCTCGTCCTACAGGGTGTCACCGAGCCCTATCGGATGCTGACCGCCCGCGCCGAGTATCGACTGCGCCTCCGTGCCGACAATGCCGAGGCGCGCCTGACCCCGATGGCGATTACGTCAGGCTGCGTTACGGAGGAGCGAAAGCGGCACTTCGAAACGTCTCGTGCGAAGCATGCTGCTATCGAAGATCAACTAGGTCGCTGCTTTGCCGGTGCGCTGCTGGCCAAGGCGGGTGCCGGTGTCCGCGACGATGGCGTGCGGCGTCCGCTCACTGAATGGCTACGTTTTCCTGAAGTAGACCGATCTATCCTGCTTCGTCTAGTTCCGGAGCTTGTGGAAGTCGGGACCGACGAGCTGGATGAAGCAATCGAGGATCACCGTTACGCACCCTATGTTGCGCGCCAGCAGAGCGAAGTCGCTAGGCTGCGTGCGGATGAGTCGATCCGGATCCCGGCTGACCTCGACTATGCGGCGATTGCAGGTCTCTCGAACGAGATGGTGGAGCGCCTCTCCGCGTCACGGCCGGCGACCTTGGGAGCGGCGTCTCGCGTTCGTGGCGTCACGCCGGCGGCGCTCGCGGCTATCCTCGTGCACTCCCGTCGCAGAGCTGCCTGAGTGGACGAAGGTTCGGCCCGGAGGTGGCTGGAGGAGGAGCTGGATGTTTCACGTGAAACATTCGGGCGGCTCGAGGTCTTCGTCGAATTCCTGCTCTCCGAGAGTGAGGAGCAGAACCTCGTCTCCCGCGCTACGCTGGATCAGGTTTGGAGCCGGCACATCGTCGACTCCGCTCAGCTCCTCCGCCTGGCACCCGGCGAGGCGAAGACATGGCTGGATTTGGGAACGGGCGCTGGATTTCCCGGATTGGTCATTGCGCTGCTCCATCCCGCGCAGATAACGATGGTCGAAGCGCGGAAGCTTCGAGTGGACTTCCTTCAGAGAGCTGCCGCCGTGCTCGAATTGCCGGCATCGACGCGCATCCTTTGTTCGAAGGTGGAAAGGGTGGAGGCGTCCAATTTCGACGTGATCAGCGCCCGTGCGTTCGCTCCGCTGGACCGTTTGCTGACGCTCGGGGAACGGTTCGTCTCGCCCGCGACTCGCTGGGTCTTGCCGAAGGGCAAAAATGTGAAGTCGGAGCTAGAAGAAGCGCGTGCTTCGTGGCAGGGTGATTTCCGCCTCGAACAGAGCCTCACCGATCCCGATGCGCAGATCATCGTCGCTGAGAATGTTCGGCGCCAGTCTAGGGGGAAGCGGCGTAAATGATCCGGATCGCAGTGGCCAACCAGAAGGGCGGGGTTGGCAAGACCACGACGGCGATCAACCTGGCGACGGCCCTCGCCGCCACTGGCTGGCGCGTCCTCCTCATCGATCTCGATCCGCAGGGCAATGCCTCGACGGGTCTTGGGGTGGGTCATTCTCAGCGCCAACATTCATGCTATGAGCTGCTGACCGGCCAGTGCACCTTGGAGCAGGCGGTGGTGTCGACACGCGTGCCGAGGCTCGACCTCGTATCGGCCACGGTGGATCTCTCCGGCGCCGAGATCGAGCTGGTCGAATTCGAGGACCGGACGCACCGGCTGGACAAGGCTATTATCGACATGCCGGGCCGCTGGGACATCTGCCTGATCGACTGCCCGCCTTCGCTTGGGCTCCTGACGATCAACGCGCTGGTCGCCGCGCGCTCGGTGCTGGTGCCGCTCCAGGCCGAGTTCTTCGCGCTCGAGGGCCTCAGCCAGCTCCTCCAGACGGTCGAACGGATCCGGGTCCGCTTCAATCCTGAGCTCTCCATCCTCGGCGTCGCGCTGACGATGTTCGACCGGCGCAATAATCTTTCCACCCAGGTGTCGGACGACGTCCGCGCCTGCCTCGGCAAGGTCGTGTTCCAGACGGTGATCCCGCGGAACGTGCGCCTGTCCGAGGCGCCCAGCCACGGCATCCCTGCGTTGATCTACGACCACCGTTGTTCCGGATCGGAGGCTTATATGTCGCTTGCGCGTGAACTGATCGGACGCCTGCCCCTGCCGGCGGCCGCGGCATGAACGAGATCCCGCTGCGCAAGCGCCACCCCGGCCTCGGCCGCGGTCTCTCCTCGCTCCTCGGCGAAGTCGCCCACGAGGTGCCGGCGTCCGGCACCGCCGGCTCCATCCAGTCGCTGCCCGTGAGCAGCATAGAGCCGCACCCGGACCAGCCGCGTCGGCATTTCGACGAGGACGCGCTCGAGGAGCTCGCGGACTCGATCCGCACCCGCGGCGTCATCCAGCCGATCGTCGTCAGGCCGAACGGCCACCGCTACCAGATCGTCGCGGGCGAGCGGCGCTGGCGGGCGGCCCAGCGGGCGCATCTGCACGAAGTCCCGGTGGTCATCCGCGAGTTCGACGATACTGAGACGCTCGAAGTCGCCCTGATCGAGAACGTCCAGCGCCAGGACCTCAACGCGATCGAAGAGGCCGAGGGCTATAAGCGGCTGATCGAGGATTACGGCCATACCCAGGAAGCGCTGGGCAAGCTCGTCCACAAGTCGCGCAGCCATGTCGCTAACCTGCTGCGGCTGCTCGATCTGCCGGAGAAGGTCCGCGCCTATGTGGCGGCCGGCGATCTCAGCATGGGGCATGCCCGCGCCCTGATCCCGGCCAATGATCCGGAGGCCCTCGCCGTCGAGGTGGTGAATCGCGGCCTGTCGGTGCGCGACACCGAGAAGCTCGTCCGCACCGGACGCGAGCGGCGGCCGGTTCAGGGCAAGCTCGAATATAAGAGCGGCAATGCCGACATCGACGCGCTCGAACGGCAGCTCGGCGACCTGCTCGGCCTGAAGGTGAAGATCGCGCATGGCGCCGCCGGCGGCACGGTCTCGCTCGGCTATTCGACGCTCGATCAGCTCGACATGATCTGCCAGCGGCTGAGCGGCGAGAAGATTTGACCCTCTCCGTCATCCCGGCGCAAGCCGAGATCTCAGGACCAGAAGACGCTGGTGCCTGTTCTCGCTGAGATCCCGGCCTTCGCCGGGATGACCGCGTGAGGCTTAGTCTAGCGCAGCCGCGCTGCCTGGCGGCAGATCGCGAACAGCTCCTCGTCGACCGCGAGCGGTCCGAGTCCGCCCGAGGCCTTTACCTGCCGCTCCGCCTCAAGCAGCCGGCTCATGCCCTTTCCGATGAGTTCGGACGGCCAACGCGAAAGCTGCGCAGCGACCGCGTCCTTCTCCTTCCAGAAGATTGCCTTGCCGTGTGTCGCCATGACCGTGTCGACGCTGCTTCCCCGCTCGACCTCGCCGCGAAGCTTTGCGAGCAAAGTCATGCGCCTCAGCATCGCGCGGATCAGCGGAATGCCGTC
Source organism: Allosphingosinicella sp. (assembly GCF_059502505.1). Classification (NCBI taxonomy): domain Bacteria; kingdom Pseudomonadati; phylum Pseudomonadota; class Alphaproteobacteria; order Sphingomonadales; family Sphingomicrobiaceae; genus Allosphingosinicella; species Allosphingosinicella sp. Next base: position 150,525 of record NZ_JCACEU010000014.1, on the reverse strand, counting down.
GATGCCCTCGCTCGACAGCCGCAGCAGCTCGGATTGTAGCGTCTTGACGTCACCGCCGCCGACGCTGTCCACGAGCCGGGTGAGGTCGCCCTCCTCGTTAGCCGCGCCGATCGCGTCCACCACATCCGCTTCGACTGGCTTTGGCCGTTCCGGCGCGGCATCCAGGAACAAGGCGATCTTGCCGAGCTCCTGCGCGATGACGGCGCGATTGCCGGCGGCGGCATCCGCGATCCTGCGGGCGACATCCGGCCGGATGCCGAGCCCGTGCTCACGCGCCATCTCCATCACGAGCTTCGGCGCATCGCGCGCGTCGGGAACGTAGCTCGCGAAGGCCATCGCCGCAGGCGAGGAGAGTCCCAGCTTCAGCAGCTTCGAAGTGGGCTTCAACGCACCTGCGACGATTGCTACTGGGTTGCCGGCCGCGGGCGCATCAAGCAGTGCTTCCACGGCCGTGAGTACTTCGTCGCCGGCAGGCTCCACGATTACCACGCGGGGATCGCCGAACAGCGAGATGGCCGCCGCCTCGTCGGCGAGGCGCGCCGGGTCGCCCTTGAGCTCCGCTCCGCTCAGTTCGACCCGCTCCGCATCTGCCGGGCCCAGCATCTTCATCAGGGCGCGGGAGCCGGATTCATCGGGTCCGTAGAGAAGAAAGAAGCGTGTCTCAGACGAAGGCGCCTTCAGCGCGCGTTCGATCTGGGCCTTGTTGGCCTTCACCGGCCGTTCCCGGTCCTCGAGGCGTAGAGGGCGACGCGAGTGACGATCTGGTCGGCCACTTCGCGGGACAGCCGCTCCAGCGCGGTCTGCTCGGCCGCGACGGTGGCATATTCAGAACTCACGACGTCGATCCCGGCGTCGGATCCGGCAGTGGCGTCGAGCACGACTGTTCCTACGCTCGCATCGACGAGGCGGTAGCGGGCGCGCAGCGTGCGCCGCTCTCGCGTCACAGCATCGTCCGAGCGGATGCCGAAGCCGGTAATGTCGTCGTCGATCTCAACCTCGAGCCGGTATCGCGCCTGCGACGGCTCGGAATTGCCGAGACGGTCCTGAATGGCGGTGCGCACCATCCATCCGGCCCGGCCGCCGATCGGCGCCACCTCGACCGCACCTAGCGTCTGCGCAACCGGGCCACTGCCGCCGCCCTCGTAGAGCGGCCTCAGCCCGCAGGCGGAGACCATCAAGGCAATGGCGAGGACTAGCGCCCGCTTCATGCGACGAGGTTCACCAGGCGGTCGGGAACGACGATCACCTTGCGCGGGCTCTTGCCTTCCAGGATGCGCACCACCTTCTCCGAAGCGAGCGCCATTTCCTCCAGCGTCTCCCGGGGAGCACCCTTGGGCGCAGTCAGCGTGTCGCGGAGCTTACCATTTACCTGAACCGCGATGGTGACCTCATCTTCCACAAGAAGTGCCGGATCGGCTTCTGGCCAGACTGCATCGGCGATCAGCCCCTCCTGCCCGCGGCTCGCCCATGCCTCCTCGGCGACGTGCGGCGTCATCGGCGCAACCAGGCGCAGCATGGTCTCCGCTGCCTCGGTCCGGGAGGCGGACGGCGCTGCCTTCTCGATCGCGCTGGCGAGCTCGTAGAGATTCGCCACAGCCTTGTTGAAGGCGAGCGATTCGATGTTCGCGGTCACCGATGCGATCGTCTGATGAAGCTTGCGGTCGAGCGCGACATCGCAGCCCTCACCTGCTCGCTCCGCTGTGGCGATGCGCCACAGGCGATGAACGAAACGCCAGGCGCCCTCGATGCCGCCCTCGCTCCATTCGAGATCGCGTTCCGGAGGACTATCCGAGAGCAGGAACCAGCGCGCGGCGTCCGCGCCATATTGCTCGACGATCACGTCCGAATCGACGACGTTCTTCTTCGATTTGGACATCTTCTCGATGCGGCCGGTCTCGATGGGAGCACCGGTTGCGGTCTCGACGATGACGCCTGCTCCCTTCGGCTCGACTTCATCCGGCGACAGCCAGCGACCGTCGAGCGATCGGTAGGTTTCGTGTGTGACCATGCCCTGGGTGAACAGGCCGGCGAATGGCTCCGCCGCTTCGAGCCGACCGATCCGCCGCAACGCCCGGGTCCAGAAACGCGCATACAGCAGGTGCAGGATCGCGTGCTCGACACCGCCAATATATTGGTCGACCGGCAGCCAATGGCTCGCCACGGCGCTGTCGAACGGACGGTCCGAGGGCTGGCTGGCGAAGCGGATGAAATACCAGCTCGAATCGACGAAGGTATCGAGCGTGTCGGTCTCACGCGCTGCCTCGCCGCCGCAGGACGGGCAGGCGACATGTTTCCAGCTCGGGTGCCGCTCGAGCGGGTTGCCGGGGACATCGAAAGTGACGTCCTCAGGCAGGACGACCGGCAGCTGCTCGCGCGGCACCGGCACGGCGCCGCAGGCGGAGCAATGGATGATTGGGATCGGGGTGCCCCAATAGCGCTGGCGCGACACGCCCCAGTCGCGGAGCCGCCATGCGACCGTCCCCTCGCCCCAGCCTTCAGCCTCTGCGCGCGCGATCACCGCCGCCTTGGCCTCCTCGACGTCCATTCCATCGAGGAAGCGGGAATTGACGAGCACGCCGTCGCCATTCTCCGCCTCGTCCGCAATGGGCGCAGCGGCCTGCTCTGGCGAGGCGGCGACGACGCGGCGGATCGGCAGATCGTATTTCGACGCGAACTCGAAATCGCGCTGGTCGTGGCCTGGCACGCCGAAGATCGCACCGGTGCCATAGTCCATCAGCACGAAGTTTGCGATATGGACGGGCAGCTCCCAATGCGGATCGAGCGGGTGACGGACCTTCAGGCCCGTGTCGAAGCCGCGCTTCTCCGCCGTCTCCAGCTCAGCCGCGGTGGTGCCGCCCTTCTTGCACTCGGCGATGAATGCGGCTGCGTCCTCGTTCCTCTTCGCGACCGCCAGCGCGATGGGGTGATCGGGAGACAAAGCGGCGAAGCTCGACCCGAAGATCGTGTCGGGGCGGGTGGTGAAGACCTCGAAGCCGTCGATCCCGTCCACCGGCTGGGTCAGCTGGAAGCGGAAGCGCATGCCCCGGCTCTTGCCGATCCAGTTTTCCTGCATGAGCCGGACCTTTTCCGGCCAGCTGTCGAGCGTGCCGAGGCCGTCCAGCAGCTCGTCCGCAAAGTCGGTGATTTTGAGAAACCACTGGCTGAGCTTGCGTCGCTCGACCAGCGCGCCGGAGCGCCAGCCGCGGCCGTCGATCACCTGCTCGTTGGCGAGCACGGTCATGTCGACCGGATCCCAGTTGACCTCGCTCTGCTTTCGATAGACGAGGCCGGCAGCGAACAGGTCCAGGAACAGCGCCTGCTCATGGCCGTAATAAGCGGGATCGCAGGTGGCGAACTCGCGGCTCCAGTCGATCGCATAGCCCAGGCGCTTGAGCTGGCTCCGCATCGTGTCGATGTTCGACCAGGTCCATTCGCCGGGATGGACCTTGCGCTCCATCGCCGCATTTTCGGCCGGCATGCCGAACGCGTCCCAGCCCATCGGATGAAGGACCTCGAAGCCCTTCATCCGCCGGTAGCGGGCCAGCACGTCGCCCATCGTGTAATTGCGGGCATGGCCGACATGGATGCGCCCCGATGGATAGGGGAACATCTCGAGGATGTAAGCCTTGGGCTTGCCGCTGTCGTCGCGGGCGCGGAAGGTTCCGCGCTCCTCCCAGACCTTTTGCCACCGCGCATCGGCCGCGAGCGGGTTGAAGCGCGTCGCCATATGACGAACCCCTTAGCCGGTGACGGCGCTGCGCCTGAGGTCGCGGGCCTTGGTGAGAATGATCTCTTCCAGCTTCTGCACGGTCGCGGCCGCGACCGGCGCCTCGATCCACTGGCCGTTCTGCATCACCTGGCGCGAGGCGGCGACACGCAGCGCGTCGGCGCGCAGGTCCGCATCGAGGATGGTAGCGGTCACCTTCACCCGCTCACCGGGCGAGTTGGGGTTGGCGTACCAGTCGGTCACGATCACGCCGCCGGCCGAATCGACCTGCGCCATCGGCGCAAAGGAGAGCGTGTCGAGCGCGGCGCGCCACAGATAGGCGTTGACGCCGATCGTGGTGACCTGCGACGCCGCGAGATCGGCCTGCTGAACGCGGTCGACGGAGCCGCCGCCAAGCGTCTTGTTGATGTCGTCGCGGATGAACTGGCAGCCGGACAGCATGGTCGCGGATGCGATTGCCAGGAAAAACGGAACAGCGCGGGACATCTATAAAATTCCTCGAAACTGGAGGGGGCCGTCCGCCGTTATAGATAACGGCACGCAGGCGGCAAGCGTCTGCGGCGCCATGTTCGCGTTCATGTGCTGCTAACCAGGTTCGTTGCAGCTTCCTTCACCAACCGGGCGCAGGCTCGAATGGTTGTGGAAAAGATGCAACAGGAGTCTGGGATTCAGGCCACAGCGCCGGGCGAAGGCTGGTCTCCCTTGGGGAGTCAACCTACATCCGGACCATTAGGGGAGTCGCAAGTGCTCAGGCCGGGTGGGATGATCGCGATGGGAGGAGCAGCGCTGGGTGCGCTGGCGCTTCTGCTCGCCCCCGCGTCGGCAGCCTCGACTCAGGCCCAGAAGAAGAAGCGCGCCGCGCCTTCTCTGGTCATCGGCAGCTTCACTCCGGCCGTTGCAGATCAGCGCCTCGCCGCCGAATTCGCGCGCCGCGGCCTCCAGCCCGGCAGCTTCCGCTTCACCCCGTCCGCCGCTTCCGCCGACAAGAGCAAGGCGGTCCGCGTCGCAGTGCGCGCCCGGACGGCGACTCCGGCTGCCGCGGCTGTGCGCGAGCCGTCGGCGACGGCGGTCACGGCAATCACGCCGGCGGCTTACAACCTTGGCCTGTCGGTCGGCTGGAAGCGTTTCGCCATTTCGGGCGATGTTGCCAAGGTCGAAGGCGGCCCGCTGCCCGGCGGCCGCGAGGCGGCCGAGGTCGGCATCAGCTATTCGCTCAAGAAGTTCACCGGCCGCGTCAGCGCCGGCGCCGATCGGCGCGACGGCACCATGGCGCGTCTGGATCCGGTCGAGAGCAGCTATTCGGTCGACGTGGGCGGCTCCTACCGCCTGACCCGCAACCTCGATGTGACCGGCGGCGTCCGCTATAAGATCCAGAACGACCGCCTCGAGCCGCTCGCCGACGAGCGCCGCGACAGCCAGGCGGTCTACATCGGCACCGCCTTCCGCTTCTAACGCGACCAGGCGTCGATTCCCGCCCAGCCGTAGGCGCCGCCAAGTGTGCGGGCTTTTTCCGCATCCATGCCACCGAGGGCGATGACAGGCACCCTCGCCTGGTGCGCGATCAGGGCGAAGCGATGCGGGCCCAGCGGCGCTGCCCCCGGATGGGAGCGTGTCGGGTAGACCGGTGAGAGGAAGACGAGGTCCACGCCGCGCCGCTCCGCAGCCCTGAGCTCCCGAAGATTGTGGACCGGAGCGCTTCTCAGGCCCCTCCCCGGTCGGCCATGGGTGCCATCCCCGCCGGGCAACGGCAAACCGGCGACCAGCAGCATCAGCCCCCTTCGCCTCGCAACCTGCCGCACCTGCTCGAAGAGGCGCAGGCGGTCGTGACGCGCGAGGCCATAGTGTCGGAAGACGATGCCACCGCCTCTCGGCAGCCGCTCGAGAGCCGCCCAGAGTCGATCGCCCTGCCGCTCGTCCGTCATCAGCCAGTGGCGAGGCAAAGGCTGGCGGCGCTTCATCGCGGTTCCTATAGCAGCCGCGATGACGGATGCATCGGCGGAGGAGCGGCTGGCGGAGGTGCGTGAGCGGATCGCTCGCGCCGCCAAGCTTGCGCGGCGAGCGCCGGACGAAGTGACGCTGATCGCGATCTCCAAGACCCAGACGGCAGGAGCGATCACGCCGCTGATCGAGGCGGGGCAGCGCGCCTTCGGCGAGAATCGCGTGCAGGAGGCGCAGGCGAAGTGGCGCCCGCTCCGCGAACAATTTCCGGACCTGGACCTGCACCTCGTCGGGCAGCTCCAGTCGAACAAGGCCGAGGATGCCGTGGCGCTGTTTGACGCCATCCATTCCGTGGACCGGCCTTCGCTCGTGACGGCGCTTACGCGGGCAATGGACAGGGTAGGGCGGCGGCCGCCCTGCTTCCTCCAGGTCAACATCGGCGACGAGCCGCAGAAAGGCGGCTGTGCCGTGGGAGAGCTCGGCGCGCTCGTCGCCGCCTATCGCGAGGCGGAGCTGCCGCTCGCCGGATTGATGTGCATCCCGCCCGCCGACGTCGAGCCGGCGCCCTATTTTGCGTTGCTGGCCCAGCTCGCCCGGCGTCATGACGTCGCCGGCCTAAGCATGGGAATGTCCTCGGATTACGAGACGGCAGTGACCATCGGCGCCACCCACGTGCGCGTCGGCACCGCCTTGTTCGGAGAGCGGGGCTGAGATTCGCGGGGCTCATCTTCGACTTCGACGGCGTGCTGGTCGAAAGCGAATATGTCGGCAACAAGCAGATTGCCGACTATCTCACCGCAATTGGTCACCCGACCAGCGTCGAGCAGTCGATGAACGAGTTCATGGGCCTGGCCGGCCTGGACTTCATCGGCGCGATCGAGCGGTGGATCGGCAGGACCCTGCCGGACGAATTCCATGCTTTGCGCGAGGAGGAGGATGCGCGCGTGCTGCGGGAGGGCATCGACGCCGTGGCCGGCGCCGTCGCATTCATCGAAAGCCTCCCGCGCCACCTCCCGCGCGCTGTCGCCTCATCCAGCTCGAGTCGGTGGATCCGCACTCATCTCGACCATCTCGGGCTTCGCGACCGGTTCGAGCCCAACATCTTCAGCGGCAGGGAGCATGTCGACCGAGGCAAGCCGGCGCCGGACCTTTACCTGCACGCCGCGGCGGCGCTGGGCCTGCCGATCGAACGGATAGCCATCATTGAGGATTCGCCGGTCGGCGTCACCGGCGCGGTCGCGTCCGGCGGGGTCGTGATCGGGCTGGCGGCGGGCAGTCATTGCTTCGACGGCCACGGCGAGCGTCTCCGGGCGCTCGGCGCCCATGTCATCGCCCACAGCTTCGACGAGGTTGCGGCCGCCCTCGCCTAGCTCCCCTCCCCGACGGGAGAGGGTTGGGGTGAGGGGGTTCTGTATCCGCGAATAGTCTCAAGCGCCGTACACCCTCACCCGACCCTCTCCCTCAAGGGAGAGGGCTTAAAGGTGATGTCCGCTGCGCAGACGCTTTGTGTCGAGATAGGCCTGGTTGTGGGTGTTGGTACCGCTTTTGAGCGGTACGCGCTCCGCGACCCTGACGCCGGCGCTTTCCAGTCCCGCAACCTTGCGAGGATTGTTGGTGAGCAACCGCACCTCATCCTGCGCCAAGGCCTTCAGCATCGCCGCAGCGACACCGAAGTCGCGCTCGTCGTCGCCGAAGCCGAGCCTCAAATTCGCGTCGACCGTGTCGAAGCCCTGGTCCTGCAGCGCGTAGGCGCGCAGCTTGTTGACCAGGCCGATGCCGCGCCCCTCCTGGCGGAGATAGAGCAATATCCCCCAGCCCGAGGCGGTGATCGCGGTGAGCGCGTCCGAGAGCTGCGGCCCGCAATCGCATTTCAGCGAGCCGAGCACGTCGCCGGTCAGGCATTCGCTGTGGATGCGGACGAGTGGCGGAGTCCCCGTCGGCTGGCCAATCAGGAGCGCCACATGCTCGGCTCCGTCCTCATGTGAGCGAAACGCGACGATCTCGCCGCCTTCCGAATGGCGCGTGGGCAGCTTGGCGCGCGACGCAATGGCCAAGGACGGGGACCGGGTCTGCTCTTCGACCAGAGCGGAGGACAGGCTTAGCGCCGCTGCGCCGGTATCGCCGCCGATGAAGAAGGCGGGAAGCAGTCCCGCCAGCCGCGCCAGCCGAAGCGCCGCGTGAGCAGCCTCCTGCGACTCCACCGGGACGGTCCTGAATGGGCCCTTCAACGGCGTCGAGAGGTCCAGCGCCGGATCCGCGACCGCCGTGGCTCCGGCAAGATCGATCCAGGACGTTCGCTCGATGCGCACCGGCCCGGTCGGGACGGCCTCCCGCTGATTGGCGAGCTTCAGCGTCACCGCCCGATTGCCCGCGATCAGGATGTCAGCGCGGCGAGGCGTATCGAAGGCGCCAAGCCCTTCTTCGTCGGTAGTCTCGATGGCCAGGAAGCCGATGCCGTCGATCAGCACCGGCCAGCCGCGACGCAGCGCGTCGATCGCGCGGGCGACGTCGCGGCCGTCGCTCAAGTGGCGAACTCCGTCACCAGCGGCACATGGTCGGACGGGCGCTCCCAGTTGCGGCAGGGCTCGTGGACCTGATGCCGCACCGCCAGCGCGGCGACGTCCTTCGTGGCCCACATGTGATCGAGCCGGCGGCCTCGGTCATTCTTCGTCCAATCCGGCGAGCGATAGCTCCACCAGGTGTGGAGCCGTCCGGGTGCCGGGAAGAAATGCCGGCCGAGATCGACCCAATCGTTGCTCGCCTGCAATCCGTTCAGCGCCTCGACCTCGACCGGCGTATGGCTGACCACGCCCAGGAGCTGCTTGTGGCTCCACACGTCGCATTCGAGCGGCGCGATGTTGAAGTCGCCGACCATGATTGTCGGGCATTCGCACGTCTCGGACCAGCGCGTCATCCGCTCCACGAAATCGAGCTTCTGCCCGAACTTCGGATTCTGCTCGCGGTCAGGAATGTCTCCGCCGGCCGGCACATATACATTCTCGAGCCGGATGCCGCTTTCGAGCCGCACGCCGATGTGGCGGGCCTCGCCGTTCGCCTGCCAGTCGTTGCGCACTTCCTCCCGCATCGGCAGCTTGCTGAGGATGGCGACGCCATGATGCATGCGCTGGCCGCAGAGGATCTGGTGGACGTAGCCGAGCTTGTGGAACACGGCCCGCGGGAAATCCTGGTCCACCACCTTCGTCTCCTGAAGGCAAAGAACGTCAGGCGCTTCCTCGCGCAGGAACTTCTGGACGATCTCGAGTCGCGCGCGGACGCTGTTGATGTTCCAGGAAGCGATTTTCAGCGTCGTCGGCATGGCTGCGGCTCTAACGGGGCGAAAAGCGGGCCGTCCAGCCCGTACGCGTAAAGGCCCCCGCTCCGGGGGCGTGGAGCGAGGGCCACCAAGCGTATGCTACGCGAGGCCAATTCCGATTCTCGATCCGGGCAACAGGGGGAAAACCCGGAGCGGCGAACCGCAATTGAGATAGGTCTTCTAACAATACCTTCCTGTCGCCGGGATGAATGACGTTAACTATTCTTAACCCCGGCCGGCATTCTTGCGCGGATCGACGTAGCGGAAGGCCGTTTCGGCGACAGGCACGTTGAAGCGCTGGTTGCTCAGCTTCACCGTCGAACGGTTCTTCTGGGCGTCGATGGTCGTCCAGCCGGTCAGCATCAGCCCGGATGGCGCGCTCGCCACCTTGGCGAAAGCGAGAGTGATCGTGCCGAATTCCGGCCGCCCCGGATCGCGCGCCTGGACCAGCACGACGCGGTCGTCGCTCGGCAGGATCTTGGCGACCTTGGCGAGGTTCCGGTTCGGGTCCAGCAGCACCGACAGCGGCGAATTGCCGATCGGCCAGCGCGAGACCTGCTTCACCTGATAGTCGACCATGGTCAGCGATTTGCCGTCGGCCACGACCAGCATCGGCACGCCCGGACCATATTGGAAGCGGATCTTGCCTGGACGCTTGAGCGTCAGCTGGCCGTCGAGCGTCTGGCCGTTGCGGCCGGTCTGGGTGAAGGCCGCAGTCATCGTGTCGACCGCCTTGAGGTGGCCGCTGACCTGCGCGAGCGGCGAGGCGGCCTGCGCCAGGACCGGCGCGGGCGCGAGCGCCGCGGCCGTGAGGGGCGCGGCAAGGATAGCGAGCGTTGCGAGACGCTTCATCAGGATCTCCGTCAGTTCGGTTCGCGGGGAATATGGGGGTCCCCGATTGAATGCCTACTGAACTGGCCGGTTCCCTGAGGTTCAGGAGAGGGAAGAGGGGATCGGATCCTGCGGGAAGCCGCCGCGGCCGATCTCCTGGATCGAAAAGCCGCCGTCGGGGAATTCTGCCATGCCGGCGGCGAAGGCCTCGCCGGGGGTCGCATAATAGCCGAGCAAGGCGAGGCGGCGGAATAGGGCGTAAGGTTTTCCCGGCAAGTTCAACGCAGTACTGATTTCGCCTTCGGAGCGGCCGTGCTCTCGCTGCCCCTCATGGCCATGAACCGGAATGTCCACCTTACGCCCTCGCCCACTCGCACTATGTTTGGTTAACGCATTTCCGCCCGCCGGCCATCACTCGTGAGTCGAAGCGTTGCGAAAACGAGTCGAGTCGAATCAGATGGCGTGGCCATCCGGATCGATCAGCACTTCGCGGCGGCCGACATGGTCGGGAGCGCTGACCTTGCCCTCTTTCTCCATCCGCTCGATCAGCCGCGCGGCGTTGTTGTAGCCGACGCGGAGCTGCCGCTGGAGGTAGGAGGTCGAGGCCTTCTGGCTCTCGGCGACGGTCTGCACCGCCTTGCGGTAGAGCTGACTCTCCGCGTCGTCGTCGCCGGTCGGCTGGCCCTCGAACATGTAGCCGCCATCCTCCGGCTCCTCGGTGACCGACTGGACATATTCGGGATGGCCCTGGCCGCGCCAGAAGTCGGCGACGGCGCGGACTTCTTCGTCCGACACGAAGGGCCCGTGGACGCGGGCGATCTGCTTGCCGCCGGGCATGTAGAGCATGTCGCCCTTGCCGAGCAGCTGCTCCGCGCCCTGCTCGCCGAGGATAGTGCGGCTGTCGATCTTCGACGTGACCGAGAAGGAGATGCGCGTCGGCAGGTTCGCCTTGATGACGCCGGTGATGACGTCGACCGACGGGCGCTGCGTCGCCATAATCAGGTGGATGCCGGCCGCGCGCGCCTTCTGGGCGAGGCGCTGGATCAGGAATTCGACCTCCTTTCCGGCCGTCATCATCAAATCGGCAAGCTCGTCGACCACCACCACGATCTGCGGCAGCACGTCGTAGTCCAGCTCCTCCATCTCGTAGGTCGGCTGGCCCGATTCCTGATCGTATCCGGTCTGGACGCGGCGGCCGAGCGACTGCCCCTTGGCCTTCGCCTCCCGCACCTTGGAGTTGAAGCTGGAAAGCGCGCGGACGCCGACCGACGCCATCATGCGATAGCGCTCCTCCATCTGCTCGACGGTCCATTTGAGCGCGCGGATCGCCTTGGCGGGCTCGGTGACGACGGGGGAGAGCAGGTGGGGGATGTCGTCATAGATGCTGAGCTCCAGCATCTTGGGATCGATCATGATCATCCTGCACTGCTCAGGGGTCAGCCGGTAGAGCAAGGACAGGATCATGCAGTTGAGGCCGACCGATTTGCCCGAGCCGGTGGTGCCGGCGACGAGCAGATGCGGCATCGGCGCCAGGTCGGCCACGACCGGATCGCCGGCGATGTTCTTGCCGAGGATCAGCGGCAGCGAGGCCTGCTGGTCCTCGAAAGCGTCGCTGGCGATCAGCTCGGAGAGCGTCACCATCTCGCGCTTGGCGTTGGGCAGCTCGATGCCGATCACGCTGCGGCCGGGGATGGTCGCGACGCGTGCCGACAAAGCCGACATGTTGCGGGCGATATCGTCCGCAAGCTGGATGACGCGGCTCGCCTTGATGCCGCTTGCGGGCTCAAGCTCGTACATGGTCACGACCGGACCGGGCCGAACCTCGACGATCTCGCCCTTGACCGAGAAATCCTCGAGCACGGACTCGAGCAGCCGCGCGTTCCGCTCCAGGCTCGCCTTGTCGAGCGTGGTGTTGGTGCGGGCCGGCGGCGGGCTGAGCAGGTCGAGTGTCGGCAGCTGGTAGGCATCGCCGAGCGCCAGTGAGGCCTGCCGCTCCCGCGCCGGGCGCTTGTTCTTGTCGGGCGTGGAGCGGTCGTTGATGATCGTGCGCGGCGGCTCCGGCGCGGTGATGATGGGGGTGCGGCCGCGCTTCTCCGCCGGCTGCTCCTCTTCCTCCTCGTCGTCGTAATACTCGTCGGACAATTCGTCGTCGTCGTCGGCTGCAGCTTCGCGCTTGGACAGCCGCGGCATGGCAACGCGGCGGCTGGCGACCCAGGCGCGCTCCTCGGCGCGGAGGCCAAGGCCCAGATAGGCGAGGAACAGCCCCGTCAGGGCGGTGAGCGCCACCGCGACGAGCCGGAAAGGCTCGGCCACGTCGGGCTGCCCGATCATGGCGATGCCGGTCTCGAACAGCTTGGCGAGAGACAGGCCGAACGCGCCGCCCCAGCCGGCGGGAAGGCCGTTCACGGCGCCGCCCCACAGCAGAGCCGCAGCGGTGCCGATCATCGCCATGCCTGCGATCGTCAGCAGCAGTGCGCGCAGCCAGCGCCCGGCTTCAGCCCCGCGGGCGAGGCGGAGACCCAGTATGATCATCAGCGGCAACAGCAGCGCCGCCGTCGGACCCCAGAGGCTGAGCAGCAGGTCCGACCCGTAGGCGCCGGTCGAGCCGAGCCAGTTCTTCACCGGTCCGGCGGCAGCGGTGTTGAAGGCAGGATCGCTCGGCCGGTAGTTCACCAAGGCCGCTGCGCTCAGCAGGGCCGCGACGATCAGGGCGGCGCCGGTCAGCACCGCGCCGGAGCGCCTGATCCCCTTCTTGACGCCATCGCGCCAGTTGGCGAGCCGTTCCTGCCGGCCTGAGCGTGCAACCGATACTGCCATGAACGTGCCCCAAATGTTCCGCACGTTAACAATGCGCATTGCCGGAGTCCGCGGTCAAGCGCGACCATGCGCCTTGGCGTTGCTCCGTTGCATCGCTAGGGCAAGAAAATGCAGCGCGCGGACGTCATCATCCTCGGCGGAGGGCTGGTCGGGCTCACCATCGCCATCGCGCTCGACAGGCACGGCCTCACCAGCATTGTCGTCGACCCGGCCGATCCGCAGACGCAGCTGACGCCGCAATATGACGGCCGCGCCACCGCGGTCGCCAGCACCTCCTGGCGGATGCTGGAGGCGATCGGCGTCGGCGACAGGCTCGAAGGGCAGGGCTGCCCGATCCGGTCGATCCGCGTCAGCGACGGGCTGGAGCCCGGCGGGCTGCAGTTCGATCCGGAGCCCGACGACGATCCACTCGGCATCATGTTCGAGAACCGGCTGCTCCGCGCCGCCCTTCGCGACAGCGCGATGGCGGCGGAGAAGGTCGAGCTGGTGATGCCCGCCCGTCCCGCCGAGATCGTGCGCGACGACACCGGCGTGCGGGTCGCGCTGGAAGACAGCCGCCTGCTCGCGGCGCCGCTGCTGATCGGCGCGGAGGGACGCAACTCGCCGACGCGCGAGCTTGCCCGCATCCCGGTCGCGCGCTGGAGCTACGATCATGCGGCGATCATCGTCACGATCGAGCTTGAGCGGTCGCACGAGAACACCGCCTACGAAATCTTCTACCCCACCGGCCCCTTCGCGATCCTGCCGATGCTCCCCGGCACGCGTTCGGCGATCGTCTGGTCGGTGCCGTCGCGAGACGCCTCCGCCGTGCTGGGCCTGCCCGATCGCGCAATGGCGGCCGAAGTTGAGAAAAGGATGGGCGGCTTCCTCGGCGCCATCCGCATGGCCGGGCCGCGCGCCAGCTACCCGCTCGGCTTCCACCATGCGACCACGATCACCGCCGAGCGCCTCGCGCTGGCCGGCGACGCCGCGCACGGCATCCACCCGATCGCCGGTCAGGGGCTCAATCTCGGCTTCCGCGACGCCGCCGCGCTGACTCAGGTGCTGGTCGAAGGCGCCCGCCTCGGCATGGACCTCGGCGACGCCCAGCTGCTCGACCGCTATCAGCGCTGGCGCAGCCTCGACACCTTCATGGTCGCGGCGGCGACGGACGGCCTGACCCGGCTCTACGGCATTCCCGGCCGCACCGCTTCGGCGATCCGCCGCTTCGGCATGGGCGCGGTCCAGCGGATCGGGCCGCTCAAGGATCGCTTCATGGCCGAGGCACGCGGCGAAAGCGGCGATCTGCCGCTGCTGCTGCGAGGATTGCCGATTTAGCTACGGCACCGCCTCGACGCCGGCGAGATAGGCGTGGATCGACGACACCACGACCGAACCTTCGCCGACGCCGGAGGCAACGCGCTTGGTCGACCCGGACCGGACGTCGCCGACCGCGAAGATGCCTTCCTTCTCCGTCGCATAGGGCGACGACAGGGCCATCCCTTCCGAATCCCGCCCAGTGATGACGAACCCGCCGCGGTCGAGCGGGATGCAGCCGTCGAGCCAGTCCGTATTCGGGACGGCCCCAATCATTACGAACACGTTGCCGACCGCCTTCGTCTCGGCCTCGCCCGTCTCCCGGTTGGTCCAGGTCACTTCCTCAAGGAAGTGCTTGCCCGAAAGGCCTGTGATCTCGGTAAAGGGGTGAAGGGTAATCTTCGGCGAAGCGTCGATCCGCTGGATGAGATAGTCGGACATGGTCGCCGCCAACCCCTCGCCGCGGACGAGGATGTGGACGTGCTTGGCCTGCTGCGACAGGAAGACCGCGGCCTGCCCGGCGGAATTGCCGCCGCCGACCACGACCACCTCCTCGCCGACGCAGAGATTCCCCTCCATCCAAGTGGCGGCATAGTGGATGCCCTGGCCCTCGAACCGCTCGTAATTCTCGACATCCAGCGTGCGATAACGGGCGCCGGTGGCGATCACGACCGAGCGGGTGGAGACGCTCTGCCCGTCCTCCAGCTCGATCCGGAACGGGTTGCGGTCGCACTCCATGCCGGTGACGCGGCGGGAGATGGCGAGACGCGCTCCGAATTTCTGCGCCTGCACCTGTGCCCGCCCGGCCAGCGCTTCGCCCGAGATGCCGGTCGGAAAGCCGAGATAATTCTCGATCTTGGAGCTGGTGCCCGCCTGGCCGCCCGGCGCGAGCGGCTCGATGACCAGCGTGTCCAGCCCCTCCGACGCCCCATACACGGCCGCCGCGAGACCCGCTGGCCCCGCGCCGACGACGACGAGATCGTAGACCTGTCCGGGCTCAAAGCTCTCGGTCAGCCCGAGCGCGTCCGCCAGCTGCGGCGTGGTCGGGTTCGAAAGGACGAATTCGCCGGGCAGGAGCACGACCGGCAGCTGCTCGGAGGTCACCTGCAGCGACTTGAGGATGTCGGCCGTCTCGGCATCAACATCGGTGCCGAGCATCCGGTGGGGATAGCCGTTCCTCGTTAGAAAACGCTGGATACGCAGCGCATCCGCGCAGTGCGAGGAGCCGATCACGACCACGCCCCCCTGGCCATGGCCGATCAGTCCGACGCGGCGCAGGATGAAGGCCCGCATCACGACCTCGCTGATGTCTGACTCCGCTTCCAGCATCCGCCGGAACGCGTCGCGGCGGACGCGGATCACCCGGCAATCGGCCCCGGCGCGGCCGCCGACCAGGATTTCGTGGCCGTTCAGCAGGTCGACCTCGCCGGTGAACTGGCCAGCTTCGTGGACGTGGATGATCTCCTCGTGGCCGGTCGTGCCGGGATCGGTGATCTCGATCGAGCCCTGCAGCAGGACGAAGAAATCGACGCCGCGGTCGCCGCGCCGGAACAGCGGCTCGCCTTTGCCGAGCGTCTCGGTCGTGCCGTAGCCGGCGATCCGCTCGATCTGCTCGGCGGTCAGCTTCGGAAAGGTCTGCGCCAGCCGCGCATAAGGATCGCTGGGGTCCTGGACCGCCTGATCGGCCATTGCACGTCCTCCGTTCAGCCGGTTCGTCTCGCCTCGTCGACGAGCATCACCGCGATGCCCTGCCGGATCGGGAAAGCGAACTTCGCCTCGTCCGAGACCAGCTCCTGCGCCTGCGCATCGTAGCGCAGCGGCGTGCGCGTGACCGGGCACACCAGCACCTCAAGCAGCGCCTCGTCGAAGCCGATGCTCATTGCAGCGTCTCCGGCCCGTCGGCGCCACCGGGCGCCATGCGCTGGAACTGCATGAACTGGACCAGCAGGTCGGCCCGGCCGGCAATGTCGCCCGCCTCCAGCAATGCCTGCTTGGATCCCGTATCGAGCGGCGCGATTTGGGCGATGCCATTGACCAGCATCTCGTCGTCCAGCCGTCCGACCGCATCCCAGTCGACGGCATAGCCCAATACGTCGGCATAGCGCTTGGCCTCGCGCTCCAGCTCGGCGCGCTGGGCGATGCCGAGCGGTTCCGGCTCCGCATCGTCGTCGAAGCCGCTGCGGTCGGCATCGACCTGCCGATATGGCGTCGTGACGTCGGCCTCGCGGAGGATGCGGAAACGCGAAACTCCCTCCAGCACGATGTTGAAGCGGCCGTCGTCCAGCTCCTCCGAGCCGACGATGCGGCCGATGCAGCCGACCTCATACACTTTCGGCGGCTCGCTCTCGTCCTTCGGCTGCACCATTGCGATCAGCCGGTCGCTGGCGAGCGCGTCGCGCACCATCGCCCGGTAGCGCGGCTCGAAGATGTGGAGCGGAAGCTGGGTCCGCGGGAAGAGAAGCGCGCCCGCCAACGGGAAGATCGGCACCCGCAACGGGCCGGCGCCGGGCATCAGGTGAAGAGGATCGCGGAGAGGCGGCGGCGCTGGTCGCGCGCCCATTGATCCTCGAGCCCCACCACCTCCATGAACTGGAGCAGCCGCTTGCGCGCGGCACCGTCATTCCACTCGCGGTCGCGGCGGATCAGCTCGAGCAGCTGATCGGCCGCCGCGTCGCGCTGGCCGCCCGCCATCAGCGCGCCGGCCAGCTCGAAGCGCGCTTCATGATCGTCCGGATCGTCGGCGAGCCTCCGCTCGAACGTGCCAGTTTCCGCATTTGCCGGAGCGATCTCCGCCAGCGCCAGCGCCGACTGTGCGCGGGCGATTGCCGGATCCTTCGCCGCCTTCTCGGGCACGTCGGCGAGCAGCGCCCGCGCTTCCTCGACCTGTCCCGCCTGCACCAGCGCCCGGGCGAGGCCGGAGATCACTTCGGCATGGTCGGGCGCCATTTCGTGGATCTGGCCGAAGATCGACACCGCCCGTTCCGCATCGCCGCCCGCCAGCACCTCTTCGCCCATCGCGATCAGCGGCTCGATCTGGTCCTCCAGCTGCTGTTCCTCGCCCTGCACCGGCAATTGCCCGAGGATCTGGTCGAGCGCGCGGGCGAGCTGCCCTTCGGTCCGCGCCGGCGTCAGGTCAGCGACCAGCTGGCCCTGGAACACCGCATAGACGGTGGGGATCGACTGCACGCGGAATTGCGCGGCGATCATCTTGTTCTTGTCGACGTCGATCTTGACGAGCTTGACGCCCTTCGACGCGTAATCGGCGGCCACCTTCTCGAGCACCGGGCCGAGTTGCTTGCACGGCCCGCACCATTCCGCCCAGAAGTCGACGATGACGAGGCTCGTCATCGACGGCTCGATCACCTCCTTCTTGAACTGGTCCAGCGCCTCGCGCTCGGCGGCGCTCATGCCAAGGGTCGCCACGTATTCGTCACTCCGAAAAGGCTGATCGTTGCGCCCCTATGTGGGATGCTGGGCGAGTCTGCCAAGCCCGCCAGATGGGGCTTGCGACCCCCGGAGGCCCATGCTAGCAGCCGCCGCCTTACCTCAGCCGGTCCGCATCGCGCATCGGCTCAGCCATGTCGAGCGGGCGTAGCTCAGGGGTAGAGCACAACCTTGCCAAGGTTGGGGTCGAGGGTTCGAATCCCTTCGCCCGCTCCATTTCTCCGTGAAGGTATCTTGCCGTTGCGCGGTCGGAACGGATCGCGTGAAGCGCCGTTGGGCGTGGCAGCGGGGCAGCGGCTTCCGTGACCATCGACGCGGGTGCTAATGGACGACACGCTTCAGATCCTCGACGCCTCGGCCTTCGAGCCGCCCCCGGAAGCGGTCGATTTCTATGTCGAGAGTCTCAGGCTGCTGGTCGAATCCGGCGTGCCGTTCCTGCTCTCGGGCACATACGCCCTCTCCTGCTTCACCGGCATCATCCGGCCGACCAAGGACCTGGACGTCTTCTGCAAGCCGTCGGACGCCCCCAAGATCCTCGCTTTCTTCAAGAGCAAGGGCTACGAGATCGAGGTCGAGGACGAGCGCTGGATCGGCAAGGTCTGGCAGGGCGAGAATTTCTTCGACGTCATCTTCAACATCTCCTCGGTCTCGATCCCGATCACCGACGAGTGGTTCGACGAGAAATATGCGGTCGAGGTCTACGGCACGCGGGTGCTGATCACGCCGCCGACGCAGTTCATCCTCTCCAAGCTCTTCCTGCAGACGCGCTACCGTTATGACGGCGCCGACGTCGCCCACGTCATCCTCCGGAAGCATGCGGAGATCGACTGGAAATGGCTGCTCTCCGCGGTCGAGCTCTACTGGGAAGTGCTGCTCATCAATGTGCTCAACTTCCGCTTCGTCTACCCAACCGAGCGCGACCTTATCCCGCGCGCCGTATTCGACGAGCTGATCGACCGGCTCAAGGCGCAGGAGGAGATGCCACCTTCCGGCGTCCGCATCTGCCGCGGCCGGCTCTTGAGCCCCACCGATTATGTGATCGACGTCAGCGAATGGGGCTTCGCGGACGTCGTCGGCAAGGGAATCGACGAGAAGCATGAACGACCCAAGCATTGATGCGAACGGCACGCTAACTGTCGCAGCGATCGGCGATCTCCACGTCCGCGATACCGGGGAGCGCCGCTATCGGGAGCTGTTCGCCGAGATTTCCGAGGCCGCGGACGTGCTGGTGCTGGCCGGCGATCTCACCGATTTCGGCAAGACCAGCGAGGCGGAGCTGCTCGCGGAGGACCTCAGGGCCTGCACCATCCCCGCCGTCGGCGTGCTCGGCAATCACGACTATGAATGCGGGCAGCCCGAGAAGGTGGCCGAAATCCTCTCGCAGGCGGGCGTCACTCTCCTCGACGAGCAGGCGACGATGGTCGAGGGCGTCGGCTTTGCCGGCGTCAAGGGCTTCATCGGCGGCTTCGGCCGGGCCGAGCTCGACCCGTTTGGCGAGACCGCGATCAAGACGTTCGTAGATGAGTCTATCGGCGAGGCGCGCAAGCTCGAGCATCAGCTCCGCACATTACGGACCGAGCGGATCATGGCAGTGCTCCATTATTCGCCGATCCCGGAGACGATCGAGGGCGAGCCGCTGGAGATCTTCCCTTTCCTCGGCTCCTCGCGCCTCGCCCAGGCGGTGGACCGGTTCGACAACGTCAGGGCAGTGGTCCACGGCCACGCCCATCGCGGCCGCTATGCGGGCCGCACGCCGGGCGGCGTGCCGGTCTACAATGTCGCGCAGTTCGTGGTGAGCGCGGAGCTCGGCCGGCCCTACGCCTTGCTGGAAATCTGAGGGCTCAGCGCGGACGCGGGCCGGGCATGAACATTGCTGCGGGCGCAGACGTCGGCACCGGCGCTCCGTCCGGCGGATTGCGCGGGTCGAGCAAAGCCGCCGTCTCGATCATGTCGAGCGCGCGGCGGGCGGAGACGTAGCGGCGTGCATCGGCGATCCACTCGGCCGCGTTCGCCTGCCCCGGCGTCCGCAGCACCTCGGCAAGGGCAACGTCGACCTGGCCCGCATCGAGCCGGCGCTTGGCCCGCTGCAGCCGCTCGGCCGGAAGCGTTGACGGCGTGCCGCCCTTGCGGATGGTGATGAGCTCGCCGAGCTCGGCTCTCAATGCCGTCCACCAGTCCTGGTCGGGACCCCCGCCGATCAGCTGCGGCCCCACTTCCTGGAGACCGGTCTGGAGCTCCTCCAGCGTCACCGGCTGGCGGGCGGCGGTGATGATCGTCGCCACCGCCTGGCGCTGGCTGTCACCGAAGCGCTGGCGAAGCAGGCCCTCGATGTAGCCGAGCGGCACGCCCCGATCGAGCGCGCGGCGTGCGGCGAAGGCGACCAGCAGCCCCTCGGCGCGGTCGGCGTTGCCCGCCGCCGCCTGCGACTGCTGCGAGATCTCGCCTACGCGCTGCTCGAGCTGGTTGACCCGGCGCGTCGTCTCGGGATCGATGACCAGGCGCTGGGTTCCCGTATCGGCCGGCGTCGGCGCGGGGGTGGGCACGGCAGCCGGACGCACCGGCGCGGCGCGCTGGACCGGCGGCGGCGCGGGACGGATACCCAGATAGGTCGCGGCCGCGTCCCAGCGGGTGAGCAGCCAGCCCATCAGCACGAGCCCCGCCGCGAAGGCGAGCAAGGGGAGCAGCAGCATGGCGATCAGCGAACGCCGCCCGGGGGCGGTCTCTCCGCGCACATATTCGACGCTCATCTGGCCAGTCCTGTGCCTTTCACGGCGTCAATGTTGCACAGCTTGGCGGCAAGCTCCAGCAATGCCTGATCCCGCGGCGCCGCGGCAATCGCCTTGTCGGCCCAGCCCTCGCCCGCCGCCCCGGCCGCGGCATCGCTGATCGCCGCGAGGCGGATCCTCCCCCGGCCGACACCTGCGGCGTCGATGATCGCGGCGAACAGACGTCCGGCGCGTGGCGAATGGATCAACACGAGCGCCCCCGCGTGGATCGCCGCCTCGGCCTCGGCCGGGAGCCGATCCAACGCCTCCGAGGCATAGACCGGCACGTGCGCGATCCCGAGTTCCGGATGCTCCAGACCCACATGATCCCTTCCGCCAAGGTGAAGCACCCTGCGGATGCCGTCAGCCGCCATCATCTCGGCCACGGCGCTTCCGTCGCTCGGACCAATCCGGGAGACGACCAGACCGGCGTTCCGCGCTGCGGCCGCCGTGCCCTCTCCGACGCAATAGCAGGGGAGTGAGGCAAGGTCAGCGAGCCCGCTGCCTGCATGCCGCGGCGCATTTGCGCTGGTGAGGAGGAGGGCGTCGCACGCGTCTGTCTCAGGCACCCGCCATTCCAGAGCCCTCACCTCGAACAGCGGTGCGACGACGCCTTCCAGCCCCAGCGCGGCCGCGCGGGCGGCCGTCTCGTCGGCACCGGGCTGCGGCCGCAGGATCAGAATTATGGCTGCCACGCGGCGAACAGCGCCCGGAGCGACGGCGCGGCGCGGTCCAGCATCTCGCGTGCAAGTGCGAGCGGCGCCTGTTCGTCGCCGGCAGGGAAGCGGGTTTCCACGCGCTCCACCTCCTTGCCGTCATTGCTGAGGATTTCGGCCCGAAGCAGGATCTCTTCGCCCTCCATCGTGGCCAATGCCGCCACCGGGGAGCGGCAGCCGCCGCCGAGGCCTTCCAGCAGCCGCCGCTCGGCCGCCACGCAGAGGTGGGTCTGCTTATGATCGATCGCCTCGACCAACTGGCGCACGCGCTTGTTGCCGGCCAGAACCTCGACGCCCACAGCGCCCTGCGCCGGCGCCGGGAGCATGTCGCTGACGGTCGTGCCGATCTCCCCCTGGCCGAGGCGCTCCAGTCCCGCCGCAGCCAGCAGGGTCGCATCCGCCTCGCCCATTTCGAGCTTCCTCAGCCGCGTCGCGACATTGCCGCGGAAGGAGACGATGTTGAGGTCCGGCCGGCGTGCGAGCAGCTGCGCCGTCCGCCGCGGCGACGATGTGCCGACCCGCGCCCAGTGCGGCAGCGCCTCGATGCTGTCGGCACCGACCAGCCGGTCGCAGACATCTGCGCGCGGCAGCATGGCGGCGATCACCAGCTCGCCCGGACGCAGCGTCTCGACATCCTTCATCGAGTGGACCGACATGTCGGTGCGGCCGTCGAGCAGCGCCTTGTCCAGTTCCTTTGTCCAGAGGCCCTTGCCGCCGACCTCGGCCAGCGGCCGGTCCTGGATCTGGTCCCCGGTCGTGGTCATCGCCACGATCTCGATCCGCTCGGGGCCCCAGCCATGGGCCTCGCGCAGCGCCTCGGCGACCATCCGGGCCTGGACCAGCGCGAGCGGCGATCCGCGGCTGCCGATGCGAAGGGGCTGTCTCATGCGGCGCTTGTGCTAGCGGCTCCGCTGACTACAGGAAAGGGCGTGAGCCTGATCCTCGGCATCGAATCCAGCTGCGACGAAACCGCCGCGGCCCTCGTCACCTCCGACCGGCGCATCCTCGCCCACCGCCTGGCCGGACAGGAGAACGAGCATCGCCCGTTCGGCGGCGTCGTGCCGGAGATCGCCGCACGCGCCCATGTCGAGATCCTGCCGCAGCTCGTGGAAGATGTGCTGCGCGAGGCGGACATTTCGCTCAATGAGGTCGACGCCATCGCAGCGACCGCGGGTCCCGGGTTGATCGGCGGCGTCATGGTCGGGCTGGTGACGGCGAAGGGCCTTGCCCTCGCCAGCGGCAAGCCGCTGATCGCGCTCAATCATCTCGAAGGGCACGCGCTCTCGCCGATGCTGGCCCAGCCGGACCTAGACTTCCCCTATCTGCTGCTGCTCGTCTCGGGCGGCCACTGCCAGTTACTCTTTATTGAGGGCGTCGGGCGATACCGCCGCCTCGCCACGACCATTGACGATGCCGCGGGCGAGGCATTCGACAAGAGCGCGAAGCTGCTCGGTCTCGGCTTCCCCGGTGGCCCCGCAGTGGAGCAGGCGGCCAAGTCCGGTAATCCGCTAGCCGTGCCGCTGCCGAGGCCGCTGGTCGGCTCGGCCGAGCCGCATTTCTCCTTCGCCGGCCTCAAGAGCGCGGTCTTGCGCGCCCGCGACGCTGGCACCTGGACCAACGAGGACATCGCGGCATCGTTCCAGCAAGCGGTGGTCGATTGCCTGATCGACCGCACCGAGCGTGCCCTGCGCAATGCGAGTGGGGCCACGGCCTTGGTCGTGGCCGGCGGCGTGGCGGCGAACCAGCGCATCCGCGCGGCCCTGACGGAGCTCGCGAAGGCGCACGGCCTGCCCTTCGTCGCCCCGCCTTTGTGGCTGTGCACCGACAATGCGGCGATGATCGCCTGGGCCGGGGCGCTCCGTTTCGAGCAGGGCTTGGTGGATGGTCTCGACGCGCCCGCCCGCGCCCGATGGCCGCTCGATCCGTCCGCCGAGAAGGCCCGCGGTGCGGGGGTGAAGGCATGACCGCACCGCTCACCCTCACCTCAGACGGAGTTGGAGTTTGACTGCAGTCAGACCAATCGGCGTCATCGGCGGCGGCGCATGGGGCACGGCGATGGCTCAGGTGGTCTCGGCCGGTGGCGGAAAGACCCTGCTTTGGGCGCGCGAGCCCGAAGTCGTGGAAAGCGTCAACGGCCACAATGAGAATCGGCTTTTTCTCCCCGGGATCCCGCTGAACCCGGCGATCCGCGCCACCGCCACCCTCGATGAATTGGCCGAATGCGACACCATCCTCGTCGTCACTCCTGCCCAGCATATGCGCAGCGTCCTCGCCGCCATGCCCCGACTCCGGTCGCCGCTCATCCTCTGTGCAAAAGGCATGGAGGAGGCGACCACCAAGCTGATGCATGACGTCGCCCACGAGGAGCAGCCCGACGCGCCGATCGCGGTCCTCTCCGGCCCGACCTTTGCCCATGAAGTCGCTGCCGGTCTCCCCGCCGCCGTCACGCTGGCGGTCGAGGACCGGGATGTGGGTGAGGCGTTGCGGGCCCGCCTCGCCCGTCCCTTCTTCCGGCCCTACCTCTCCACCGACGTCATCGGTGCCGAGATCGGCGGTGCGGTGAAGAACGTGCTCGCCATCGCCTGCGGCGTGGTCGAGGGCCGCCGCCTCGGCCTCAACGCCCGTGCGGCGCTCATCTCGCGCGGCTTTGCCGAGATGACCCGCTTCGGCCTCGCCCGCGGCGCCCGCGCGGAGACGCTCGCCGGATTGTCGGGCCTCGGCGATCTCGTGCTCACCTGCTCGTCGACCAGCTCGCGCAATTTCAGCCTCGGTAAAGGCCTCGGCGAGGGACGATCCGCGGCGGAGCTCCTAGCCGATCGCCGCACCGTGGCCGAAGGCGCCTCCACCGCGCCTGTCCTGCACCGCGCCGCGGGCGAGGCCGGCGTCGACATGCCGATCGTTGCTGCCGTCAACGCCCTGTTGTCAGGCGAAGCGTCGGTCGATCAGGTGTTGGAGCGCCTGCTCTCGAGGCCGTTGCGGAGCGAGGGCGTCTAGAAGTCCCAGCAGATGCCCTTATTCTCCCAGTCGCCATAGCGGGTCGGCTCGCGCCCCTTGGGTCCGCCATGCTCCTCGCCTTCCGCGACGGGGGCGGGCTGCGGCAGCGGCGGGCTCTTCGACAGATGCGCGGGCGGTTTTACGTGGGCGGGGCGTTCGGCCATGACGGTCTCGTTTGATATTGCGGGCGCTCGGCCCCACATTTCGGGCGTGGAGGCGTGCAAAGCAAGATGAAGGGGGCTGCGCGCCTAGAGGATCCGATCGGCACGGCCTCGCGCCGCGCCGCGATGCGGCTGCTCGATGCCGTGCTCCGCAAAGGGCTGCCGCTCGAGGCGGCGCTCGACACCGCCGCGCGCGATCTGGACCGCCCTGACGACCGCGCCTTCGCCCATGCCATTGCTGCCGAGGGGTTGCGGCGTCTCGCCGATCTGGACGCGCTGATCGACAGCGCCACCCGAAAGCCGCTCCCCGATGACGCCAAGGCGCGTTTCGCGTTGCGGATCGCGCTCGTCCAGGCGCTGGCGCTGAACACGCCGCCGCACGCGGCGATCAGCACGACTTTGCCCCTGGTGGATGGTGGTCCACGGCGGCTCGTGCACGGCGTCTTCGGCACCCTGATGCGGAGGGGCGCCGCGCTACCTGAAATCCCCACCTTACCGGGTGGTGTGGCGCATCGCTGGCAGAAGGCTTGGGGCGGGCTTGCCGTCGAGGCTGCTGCCAAGGCCATGGCCGTGCCGCCGCCGATCGACCTCGTGCTGGCCCGGGACGAGGCGCCCGAGGGGCTGGAGGGCACGAGCCTGATGCCGCGCCACTTGCGGCTGAAGCGAGGTGCGGCCGTCGCCGGCCTGACGGGCTATGGTGCGGGGGATTGGTGGGTGCAGGACATCTCGGCATCGATGCCCGCCCGCCTGCTGGGCGAGGGGCGGAGACGCACCGCGCTCGATCTCTGCGCCGCACCGGGCGGCAAGACGATGCAGCTCGCCTCCGCAGGCTTCGAGGTCACTGCCGTGGACGCCTCGCAAAGTCGTCTGGCACGACTTTCTGAAAATCTAGAACGCACCAGGCTCGAGGCGCGCGTCGTCACTGCCGACGTCATGAAATGGCAGCCAGCCACTCCTGCCGACGCGATCCTGCTCGATGCGCCCTGCTCTGCGACCGGGATTTTCCGCCGCCACCCCGACGTGCTCCATCGGGTTCGGCCGCGCGCCATCGCCGAGCTGGCGGAAGGGCAGAAGGCGATGCTCGCCCGCGCCTGCGGCTGGCTGAAGCCCAGCGGCACGCTCGTCTACTCCGTCTGCTCGCTTGAGCCGGAGGAGGGGGAGCAGGTCGCCGACGCGTTCCTCGCCGAGCATCCGGACTTCGCCCCCGATCCGATCCGGGCGGATGAGGTACCCGCGGAAATGCGGATCAAGGACGGCCGCCTCCGCATCCTTCCCGGCGCCTTTGCCGAGCAGGGCGGCGCCGACGGCTTCTTCATCGCGCGTTTCACACGGATTAGCGGGGGATAACTTCCCGCTTTCCTTGCCCCGCGAGTCCCGGCTGGTTACTCCTTGAGCGTGCAGCAGCAAGTCCGCATCGCTCCCTCCATCCTCTCCGCCGATTTCGCTCGCCTCGGCGAGGAAGTGAGAGCGATCGACGAGGCGGGTGCCGACTGGATCCATGTCGACGTCATGGACGGCCATTTCGTCCCTAACCTGACCATCGGCCCCGCCGTCGTGAAGGCGCTCCGCCCGCACACCGCCAAGCCGTTTGATGTCCACCTGATGATCTCGCCTATCGACAATTTCCTGCAGGCCTTCGCCGATGCCGGCGCCGACATCATCACCGTTCACCCGGAAGCGGGGCCGCACCTCCACCGCACCATCCAGCACATCAAGTCGCTGGGCAAGAACGCTGGCGTCTCGCTCAACCCGGCGACGCCCGCCAAGATGCTCGATTATGTGCTCGAGGAGGTGGACCTGGTGCTCGTCATGAGCGTCAATCCCGGCTTCGGCGGGCAGAGCTTCATCGACAGTCAACTCCGCAAGATCGAAGCGATCCGCAAGCAGATCGACAAAGTCGGCAAGCCCATCGACCTCGAAGTCGACGGCGGCATCGATGTCGCAACGTCGCGCCGCGCAATCGATGCAGGCGCCGACGTGCTCGTCGCCGGCACGGCGACCTTTCGCGGCGGGCCTTCCGCTTATGCCGCCAACATCAGGGGGTTGAGAGGCTGATGAGCGTGCTGGACAGGATCGATCCGTTCGAGGGCCAGCAGGAGATCGAGCCGGGCAAGCGGCTGATCAAGGTCGGCGACGATCGCGGCGTCTCGCTGTCGGAGCGGCTCGCTTACCGCCTCCACCGCCTCGCCTGGCGGACGCCGGTGCACAGCTTCCGCCTCCGCGGCCGCTTCCCGCTGAAGCTGCTGGCCGTGCCGAAGGATCCGATCGCCGGCGACAAGGCGATCGGCGAGGCGATGCTGCTCGGCAGCCTCGTCCACGGCAACGAAAGCTATCCGATCGATCAGCTCCGCTTCTGCGACCCGCGCTTCTCGGCCGAATATTGCGATTACCTGCAGAGCTTCGCCTGGCTGCGCGATCTCGCCGCCGCCGCCAATCGCGAGAAAGGCGACAAGATCGCCGAGAAGCTGGTGCGGAAATGGCTCGCCGCCCACGCCGACCAGGTCAGCGAGCGCGCCTGGCGGGCGGACATTTGGGGCCGCCGCATCCTCTTCATCGCCGCCTACGCGCCTTATGTCCTGGCATCGAAGGACTTGGTCTACCGCTCCTCGGTGCTGAACACCGTCGCGCGTGGGGCCCGCCACCTCGACAAGGGCGCCGACAAGGCGCCCCAAGGGCTGCCCCGCATCGCCGCCTGGATCGGCGTCATCGCTTCGGCCCTCGTCATCCAGGGCGGCCCGGCGCGGCTCAGCAAGGGCGAGGCCGGCCTGCTCCGCGCGCTCCGAGCCAATCTTCATGACGATGGCGGCCTCGTCAGCCGCTCGCCGCTTGAGCAGGTGAAGCTCGTCGAACTGCTCGGCCAGCTCCGCGCCGTTTATTATGCGAGCCGGCGCGACGTTCCCGACGAGATCGCGGACATCCTTTCCAGCACCGTCGCCGCCTTGCTGGCGGTCACATTGGCCGACGAGGCGCTGTCGAGCTGGCAGGGCGGCAACATGCTGAGCAAGCGCCGCGTCACGGCGGCGGTGGAAGGCTCGGGCGTCACCACCCGTCCGCTGCGCCAGGCACGCGGCTGGGGCTATCAGCGCCTTTCCGCGCGCAACAGCGTCGCTGTGCTGGACGCCGCGCCGCCGCCCGCCAGCCGCGCCCTCGCCGGCGGCTGCGCCTCGACGCTCGCCTTCGAGTTCGGCGACGGCGCCAATCGGCTGGTCGTCAACTGCGGCGGCGTCGGCGCCGACACGAATATCCTCCCGCCCGAGCTGGTGCAGGCGCTGCGCACCACCGCCGCCCATTCGACGCTGACGCTTGGCGACCGAAACTCCACCGCGGTCCATGACGACGGCACGCTCGGCAAGGGCGTCGGCCAGGTCGAGCTGTCGCGCGACGAGACCGGCGGCACGACCATCGTCGAGGCGAGCCATGACGGCTATGTCCGCCGTTTCGGGTTCCTCCACCAGCGCAAGCTGACGCTCAAGAGCGACGGCAGCGAGCTGTCCGGCGACGACGTCCTGATCCCGCAGGGGCGCCTGCGCCGCGGCGGCACCTCCTACGCGGTCCGCTTCCACCTCCACCCGTCGGTTGAGGTCACCAGCACGGCCGACGGCCAGGGCGCCATCCTCCGCATCAAGGGCGCCGCCGCCTGGCAGTTCCGCTGCCGCGGCGGCCAGCTCGCCATTGAGGACAGCCTCTGGGTCGACGGCTCCGCCCGCCCGCACGGAAGCCAGCAGCTCGTCATCACCGGCGGAACGCCGGCCGACGGCATCACTATCTCCTGGGCGCTGAAGAAGGCTGCCTGACGCGCTAGCGCCGTTCCGGCGGCGCCAGCGTCAGCGTCCATTTCGCCGGCCCGGGAAGGAAAGGCGTCGGCCGCCCCTCCACCCAAGCCTGGTGCCCGGCGAGGTAATAAGGCGCCAGCGGGTTGCCGGACTGGCCGCCGGGCATGTGGAACAGCCCCTCCCGCTCGTGGCCCGGCGACACCGCGAAACGCTCGCTCGCCCCGGCGCCGCGCCATTGGGCGCGGACGACCGAGGCATCGCCCGGCACCGCCACATCCTTCGGGTCGACCAGCCAGCCGAGGCCCGGGATCGCCTCCGCCAGCGGGTGACTGACCCCAGCCCTGGAGACGCCGCCCCATTGGTAATCACCGATGCCCCCAGCCTTGCCGACATCCTCCGCGACTTCGATGAGCGCGGCGGTGATGAACGCATCCCAGCTTCGATCGCCCGGCGGCACCAGCCCCGGCGGGCGTGCCCTCAGCAGCCGGCGGAGCGTCCCTTCGCCCTGTGAGGCGGAATAGCTGCGGCGCGGCTTTTCGGGCCTGCCCATATAGGCGCCGTAGAAGCGCTCCACCGCCGCCTCACGGAAGGCGGCGACGAGGCGATAGCCGACCGAGCCGGGAACGGCGCGGCCACCCCATTTCGCGACCGGCTCCATCATCGCTGCGAACCGCGGATCGCGTCGCCGCTTGGCGAGCTCCGCCGCCATCACCTGCTGCCAGAAGCGATTTCGCACGCCCGCATCGTCGAGCTGGATCGCAAGGAAGTCGCGCGGCGCGAAGCGGTTCTTCGCGAACAGGAGGTCGCGGATCCTCCCCGCCCGGGCGCCGGTATCGTACCGCCCGTCGCCGAGCTTGGCATAATCGACACCGCCGACGACGCGCGTATTGGCGGTCCAGATGCGGCCCGCCGGCGGGTTCATCACCACCGGAATCTCCTGTGGCGGCAGATAGCCCCGCCAGCCCTTCGCCCCATCGGCGAAGCTGACGATGTCGCGCCCGTCAAAGCCTGTCCGCGCCGGCACCCGGCCCATGATCGTCCAGGCGATGGCGCCGGAGCGGTCGCCGACCACCAGATTCTGCTGCGGAATGCCCGATCGATGCGCGATAGCGACGGCTTCGGCGACTGATCCGGCACGCTCCATGTCCAAAGTCGCGCCGATCCTGACCGCGCCGGGATCGTGTGCCGTCCAGCGCATCGCGATCCGCCGCCCGAAGGCGTCGGTGCCGACCACCGGCCCCCAGATCGTCTCCTCGATCAGCAGATCCTCGCACGATCCGCCCACGCAGAGCCGCTCCGTCACGCGCCGGATCGGCTGCGGCCCTTGCGGCGTCGCATAATGGTCCCGCCGCCCCGGCACCGGCTCCACTACGACTGCGTCCGACGTGTCGATGTAGCTGTTGGTGTAGCCCCAGGCGATCCGGCCGTTGCTCCCGGCCGTCATGGTCGGCGTCCCCGGCAAGGTCACGCCGGTGATGTCGAGGGGCGCCTGCCCCGCTGTGGGCCGCACCACCAGCCGCGCGCGGTACCAGACCGACGGCACCGAATGGCCGAGATGCATGTCGTTGGCGACCAGGGCCGCTCCGGTCGAGCTGAGACCGCCCGCCACCGCCCAGTTGTTGCTGCCGGGCACGCCCGCCTCGCGTCCTACCGCCGCCAATTGCGGAGCGGGTGCCTTGATCGGCGGCAGCCCGGCCGGCAGCGGCACCTCCGGAAGGCGGCTGCCGTCGAGCGGCGCGTCCAGCTCGCTCCCCTCCGGATAGAGCAGGTTGGCGAGCGCCGGGCCGCCCCGTCTTGCCGCCAAGGCGCGGTCCAGCTCCAGCCGCGGCACGCTCGGCTGCAGGTTGATATACATGGCGAAGACGGCGAGGATCGAATCCTCCGGCCGCCACGGCTCCGCCCGCCCCAGCAGCAGCTGATATTCGAACGGCGCGGTGCCGAGCGCCTCGCGCCCCCGGTTCACCCCAGCCACATAGGCGCCGAGCAGCGCCCGCTCCGCCGGCGACATGGCGGCGACGGCCGCTCTTGCCCGGGCACGAAAGCGGTGCACCCGCATCCTCCGATCCGTGTCCGCCGCAGCGCCGCCGAACAACGCCGCCAGCTCCCCTGCGGCGAGCCGCCGCAGCGTGTCCATCTGGAAGAAGCGCTCCTGCCCATGCAGATAGCCCAGCGCGAAGGCGACGTCGTTCCGCGACGCCCCGGTGATCACCGGCACCCCTTGCGCATCGCGCGCCACCGTCACCGGCGCCGACAGTTCGGGAGCCTCCACCCGCCCCTCGAGCTGGGGCTTGGTCGCGTGCAGCACCCAGGCGAAGTAGGCGGCGGAAAGCAGGATCAGCACCAGCAACGCGATCAGCAGCCACTTGCCGATCCGCAGCGCCCGCCATGCCACGCTCACCCTTGCCATAGGCTCACCCCCGTTGACGGAGTGCTAACCGCAAGCCGCCGGAAAATCGATGCTGAAAGCGGCCCCGCGCCGCGCTAGGAGGCGCGCCATGTCCCAGGTCACGATCAAGCGCGCACTCCTCTCGGTTTCCGACAAGGAGGGGCTGGTCGAGCTTGGCCGCACCCTCGCCGCCCACGGCGTCGAACTGGTCTCGACCGGAGGCACGGCGAAGGCGCTCCGCGAAGCGGGGCTGGAGGTGCGCGACATCTCCGATCTCACCGGCTTCCCCGAGATGATGGACGGCCGCGTCAAGACGCTGCACCCTAAGGTCCATGGCGGCCTCCTCGGCGTCCGCGACGATCCGGCACATGCTGCCGCCATGGCCGAGCACGGCATCGGACCGATCGATCTGGTCGTCGTGAACCTCTACCCCTTTGCGCAGACGGTGGCGCGCGGCGCCGAACGTGACGAGATCATCGAGAATATCGACATTGGCGGCCCGTCGATGGTGCGGTCCGCCGCCAAGAACCATGCTCATGTCGCGATCGTCACCGATCCCGGCGACTATGCGGAGCTGGCGGCCGCGCTGGACGGGAATGGCGGTGCGACCTCGCTGGATTTCCGCAGGCGCCTTGCCGCCAAGGCGTTCGCCGCCACCGCCGCCTACGATTCCATGATCGCGCAATGGTTCGCCTTCGCTGATCAGGGCCAGCTCTTCCCGGATACCCTGCCGCTGACGATGAAGCGCGCGGAGGAACTGCGCTACGGCGAGAACCCGCACCAGAAGGCGGCGCTCTACCTACCCGCCGGCCCCCACAGCCGCGGCATCGCGCAGGCGAGCCAGGTGCAGGGCAAGGCGCTCTCCTACAACAATTACAACGACGCCGATGCGGCGCTGGAGCTCGTCTCCGAATTCGCCGGTCAGGGCCCCAGCTGCGTCATAGTCAAGCACGCCAACCCCTGCGGTGTCGCCACCGGCGGCACTTTGCTCGACGCCTATCAGGCGGCCCTCGCCTGCGATTCCGTCTCCGCCTTCGGCGGCATCGTCGCGGTGAACGAACCGCTCAAGGCCGAAGCCGCCGAAGCGATCACCTCCATCTTCACCGAGGTCGTGATCGCCCCCGACGCGGACGAGGAGGCTCGCGCAATCTTCGCCGGCAAGAAGAATCTTCGCCTGCTCCTGACGGGGGAGCTTCCCGACCCGGCCCGCGGCGGCCTCGCCCTCAAATCGATCGCCGGAGGCTATCTGCTCCAGTCGCGCGACAGTGGCCGCATCTCACGCAGTGACCTGAAGGTGGTCACGAAGCGCGCCCCGACGGAACGTGAACTCGCCGACTGCCTGTTCGCCTGGACGGTCGCCAAGCACGTCAAGTCCAACGCCATCGTCTATGCGAAGGACGGCGCCACCGCCGGCATCGGCGCCGGCCAGATGAACCGGTTGGAATCCGCCCGCATCGCCGCCTGGAAAGCCCGGGACGCGGCCGACAAGGCCGGCTGGCCAGAGCCCCGCACGATCGGCTCGGCGGTCGCCTCGGACGCCTTCTTTCCCTTCGCCGATGGCCTCCTCGCCGCCGTCGAAGCCGGCGCCACCGCAATAATCCAGCCCGGCGGATCGATCCGCGACGACGAGGTGATCGCCGCCGCCGACGAGGCGGGGCTGGCGATGGTGTTCACCGGGATGCGTCACTTCCGGCACTAGGTCACCCCCTGCGCACTTGCGAGAAGGGGGCAGGGGGTGGCCCTTCTCTCTTCCACTCAACGGCTCTGACCGAAGCTGCACCCTCTTTCCTACAGATCCGCTCCTCAAGCATAGACTCGTGAATGAGCGATTCGCCCCCTCCGCCTTGCCGCGGCTGCACGATTGCGGGCCCTTGCGTCGCGGCCGCCTCTCGATCGCCGCGGAGGCGAAATTTTATGTGTTTCGTTTCAACTTTGCCAACTTCGGAGCCTTTTTCTCGACGTCCAGCGCTGGGCGCGGCTCGGTGGAACCCATCTCGCTGGCGCTCCGTTGGCGCCCTGTCGGGTAACCAGCGGAGAGCGAGATGAACGTCGGCGACGAGCGAAGCACATCCTATTGGATGCACGAATCCCCCGTCATCGACGCGCCGGCGCTGACGGCCGATGCGGATTGCGACGTCGTTGTCATCGGCTCGGGCATCGCCGGCCTCTCGACCGCCTACGAGCTCTCCCGCTTCGGCCGCTCCGTCATCGTCATCGATCGCGGCGGCATCGGCCACGGCATGACGGCGCGAACGACTGCCCATCTCGCGACCGAGCTGGACGACCTCTATTCCGAGCTGATCAAGGTGCGCGGCGAGGACGAGGCCCGGCTCTACCACGATAGCCAGGTGAGCGCGGTCAACCGGATCGAGGCGATCTGCCGCGATGAGAATATCGATGCCGATTTCGCGCGCGTCGACGGCTACCTCTTCGCCGCCGAGCCCGAGCACATGAAGTGGCTCGAGGAGGAACATGACGCCTGCCACAAAATAGGCGTCGAGGAGGTCGAGTGGGTGGACCGCGCGCCGGTCCCCGGCATCGACAGCGGCCGGGCGTTGCGCTTCGGCCGCCAGGCCCGTTTCCATCCGACCAAGTATCTGCGCGGCCTTGCCCAGGCGATCCTCGATCGAGGCGGCCGCATCTACGCGAACACGATCCATGTCTCGGACAAGGAAACCGAGGACGGAGTGGAGATCACCACCGAGGCGGGGCCGGTGATCCGGGCGCGGGCGGCAGTGTTCTGTACGAACTCGCCGACCAACGACAAGGTGACCATCCACACCAAGCAGCTGCCCGACCGAACCTATGTGGTCGCCGGCAGGGTGCCCAAGGGCAGCGTGCCCGACGCGCTCGTCTGGGACACGTACGAAGCCTACCATTATGTCCGCATCCAGCCGCTCAGCGAGACGGAGGATCTGATCATCGTCGGCGGCGGCGATCACCGCTCCGGCGAGGAATATGATCAGGACGAGCGGCTCGACGATCTCGAGCGCTGGACCCGCGAGCGCTACCCCTCCTTCACCCGCGCCGAATATCGCTGGTCGGGCCAGGTGCTGGAGCCGATCGACTTCATGCCCTTCTCCGGCCGCAACCCCGGCCAGACGAACATCTACATCCATACCGGCGATTCAGGGCAGGGCATCACCAACGGCGTCGCCGGCAGCCTCACCATCATGCCTTTGATCATCGGCGAGGACAGCCGCTACGCGCCCGTGCTGGACCCGAGCCGCAAGTCCGTCTCCACCACCTCGATCGGCGAGTTCATCAAGGGCCAGGCCGGCGCGGTGAAGAACTTCGCGGAATATGTCGGCCCCGGCGACGTCAAGTCGGAGGACGAACTGCAGCCGGGTGAGGGCGCGCTGATCCGCCACGGCCTCAGCCAGGTCGCGACCTACAAGGCAGAGGACGGCACGATCATCCGCCGCTCCGCCGCCTGCACCCATCTCGGCTGCCTCGTTCACTGGAACGGGTTCGAGAAATGCTGGGACTGCCCCTGCCACGGCTCCCAGTTCGCGCCCGACGGACAGGTGCTCAACGGTCCGGCGGTGAAGCCCCTGGCGGAGGTGGAAGAGTAGCGTCCTCGCCCTTCTTCATCCGGAACAGCACGCGGTCCTCGTGGGTAAAGCCGCGCTTCCAGATGACAGCGCCGAACGCGGCCAGGATCACGGGGATGCCGATCGCCAGCTCGACCCATTCGAGGCTCGGCGGCAGCAAGGTGAAGGCAAAGCCGACCACGATCGCCACGCCGGCCGCCCAGACGATCGGCCAGCGCCAGCCCTGCACCGGCGCGTCGAGCAGCCGGCAGAGCAGCCGCGCCTTCAGGATCGAAGACAGGCCGACGGCGAGCACGAGCGCGACGGCCGGTCCTGCGGCGGCGAAGCTCTCGGGGAGGCGGTCCGTGGGCAGATCGAACCTTTCGACCAGCCACGGCGGCAGACGCACCGCCCGCAATCCGAGGATCAGCGCCACCGATAGCGCCCCCTGCACCCCGATCATCAGCAGCGAGAGCATGAGGTTCCGGTGCCGCGCGATGTACACGAGGGCTGCTTCCGACACGACCGCCGTGGCTGCGACGGCTTCCGCAGCGAGCAGGAAGGCGAGCGCACCGGTGCCGCCGACGAAATTCGGCCCCACCAGCCCCATCACCGCCTCACCGGGAATGCCGAGGGCGAGCGCGATGCCGACCTGCGCGGCGATGATCCAGAAGCCGACCTGCCGCACCTGCTTGGCCACCGCCTTCAGGTCCTTCTCGGCCAGCTTCTGGGTAATGACCGGCCCGAGGATCGGGTCGAAGCTGGTCTTGAGCTTCTGCGGCAGCGAGGCGACCTGCTGGGCGACATAATAGATGCCGACGATCGCCGGCGAGAAGAACAGGCCGAGGATCGCGATGTCGAGCCGGCGCGAGCCCCATTCGATCGCGTCGGCAGCGGCGAGCGGCATGTTGCGCCGGGCGATCATCCAGAGCGCCACCGGCTCCGGCCGCCAGCCGCGCGGGGGGCCGTAGCTCCTGAACAGCGGCCATAGCGACGCGCCCAGCGCGGCCACCATCGAGATCACATAGGCGATGATGAGGCCGTCGCGGGACGAGACGAAGGAGAGCAGGAAGGCCGCGATGCTGATCGTCCAGGGTTCGACGATGGCCCGCGCGGTGACGGTCGCCTGCACATTGTGGCGATAGGCGAGGGCGGCGAGCGCCACATCCGACCCGGCCACTGCGAAGACCACCAGCGGCAGCAGCCATTCGAGGCCGATCACCTCGCTGTTGGGGAACATGATCTGCGGGAAGAGGGCGAGGAGGATCGTCGCCACCGCCGAGGCGAGGAAGGCGACCAGCATCCCGTCCCAGACGACGCAGACATGCGGCTTATCGGTGGAGGAGAGCTGCTGGGCGAGGCCGCGCTTCAGCCCCAGCGTCGCGATCTGCGCCGCGAACTCCACCACCAGTACGGCATAAGCGAAGCGGCCGAGCAGCTCCGGCCCATAGATGCGTCCCGCGATGAACAGGAAGGGGAGGCGTGCGGCGAGGCGGAGCAGGAAGCCGAGGAAGTTGGTCCGCCCGCCCTTGGCGAGCGCCGCGATATCATCGGCTGGCTTCGCGGTCTCGCTCATCGAGCTCGACTAGGCCTGTGCCGGCGCGGCAGGCTGATCGCGCCCCTGCGCGCGGTCGAGCATGCGCATCACCGGCGTCACGCTGACGCCATGGAGCAGGATCGAGATCAGCACGACCAGCGCCAGCGTCCCCCAGAGCAGCTGCGACTCCTCGAATGCGCCGTGGTTGATGCCGTAAGCGAGATAATAGACCGAGCCGATCCCGCGTATCCCGAAAAAGGCGATGGCGAAGCGCTCCAGCGGCGGCCGTTTCAATCCCGCCAGGCTGATCCAGCCGACCAGCGGGCGGACGACGAACAAGGCGATCAGCGCGAAAGCCACCTCGCGCCAGCCGAGCCCCCAAAGGAGCCCGCCGCCAACCAGCATGCCTCCGAAAAGGACCAGCATCGCCATCATCAGCAGCCGTTCCACCTCGTCTGCGAAGTCGTGCATCCGCTCGTTATAGTCATGCTCGCGAGCCGCCCGGCGGAGCATGAGACCGGCGACGAACACCGCAAGGAAGCCATAGCCGTGCAGCATCTCGGTGACGGCGTAGGTGACGAGCGTGGCGCCGAGCGCAACGAAGCCGTCGCCCGTCCGGGAGAGCTCGGTCCCGCGCGGCATCTGGTAGACGATCCAGCCGAACAGCCAGCCTAGCGCAGCCCCAACGAGCAGGCCCATGGTCAGGCGGATCAGGACGGCGTCGAGCAGCCACTCTCCCCACGTGGCGGCGGTGAAGCCGGCGAGGCTGGCCCCGATCGCCAGATGGATGAAAGGGAAAGCCAGCGAGTCGTTGAGGCCCGCCTCCGACGTCAGTGCGAACCGCGCCTCGTCGTCCTGAGGACTCTTGGGGCTCTCGATCTGGACGTCCGAGGCGAGCACCGGGTCGGTCGGCGCGAGCGCCGCTGCAAGCAGCAGGGCGGCGGCTGCGCCGAGCCCGAGCAGCGCATGTCCCGCCAGAGCGAAGGCGGCGATGCTGACCGGCATTGCGATGCCGAGCAGCCGCCAGGTCGGCGCCCAGCTCTTCCAGCCGAGCGGCCGCTTGAGCTTCAGCCCGGCGCCCATCAGCGAGATGATCACGATCAGCTCGGCCGCGCGCTCGATCAGCAGCGGCATGTCGATCGGATGGGGCGCATTGTTTGAGAAAGGCGTCCAGGAGAAGATCGCCATGCCTGCGAGCACACAGAGGATCGGCAGCGAGAGCGGCGCTTTCTTCAGCACCAGAGGTAGCCAAGCGACGAGCAGGACCAGAGCGCCCAGAGCGAGCAGGATCGGGATGTAGAAGGAGACGACCTCCGAAGCGGCGTCTGCGCTCAATGCGCGGCGCCCCAATTGGGGCCGTGACCAATCTCGACGCCGAGGGGGACGCTGAGCGTCATCGCCGGCTCCGCCGCGCCCTCCATGACGCGGCGGACGACGGCCGCGGCGCGCTCCACGTCGGCTTCGGGCACCTCGAAGACGAGCTCGTCATGGACCTGCATGAGCATGCGGGTTGTGCCGAGACCTTCCGCCTCCAACGTCGACCCCATTCGGAACATCGCCCGCTTGATGATGTCGGCAGCGGTGCCTTGGATCGGCGCGTTGATGGCAGCGCGCTCGGCACCCTGCCGCTCGTGCTGCACCTTCGACTTGATGCGGGGGAAGTGGGTCTTGCGGCCGAACAGGGTGGTGGTGAACTCGGTCTCCCGGGCCTTGGTGAGCGTCTCGCCGATATAGGTGCGAATGCCGGGGAAGCGGTCGAAATAACGGTCGATGATTGCCTGCGCCTCGTCGGCGGTGACGCCAAGCCGCCCCGCCAAGCCCCAGCGCGAGATGCCGTAGAGAATGGCGAAGTTGATCGTCTTGGCCGAGGCGCGGGTATCGCGGTTGGCCTCGCCGAACAGTTCGACCGCCGTCATATTGTGGATGTCGGCGCCGGCCGCAAATGCCTCGCGGAGCTGCGGCACATCGCAGATATGGGCGGCGAGCCGGAGCTCGATCTGACTGTAGTCCGCCGACATGATCACGTAGCCGTCCTCGGCGATGAAGGCGTCGCGAATGCGGCGGCCGATCTCGGTGCGGATCGGGATGTTCATCAGGTTCGGATCGGTCGAAGCCAGCCGTCCCGTCTGCGCGCCGGACAGGCTGTAGCTGGTGTGGACCCGCCCGGTGTCCTTGTTGATCTGCTCCTGCAGCGCGTCGGTATAGGTGCTCTTCAGCTTGGTGAGCTGGCGCCACTCCAAGACCATGCGGGCGATCGGCACGCCTTCGCGCTCCAGCCGTTCAAGCTCGTTCTGGTCTGTCGACCAGGTCCCGGACTTGCCCTTGCGGCCGCCGGTCAGCCCCATCTTGTTGAACAGCACGTCGCCCAATTGCTGGGGCGAGCCGATGGTGAACTTGCACCCGGCCTCGCCGCAGACGCGCTCTTCCAGCTCAGCGATCTGGACGTTGAACTCCGCGGACAAGGAGCGGAGCACTTCGCGGTCGACCTTGACGCCATCGCGCTCCATGCGGCCGATCACCGCCACCATCGGCCGGTCGACCAGCTCGTAGACGCGAGTCACGCGTTCGAGCGGCATGCGCGTCTTGAACCGCATCCACAGGCGCAGCGCAACGTCGGCGTCCTCGGCGGCATATTCTGTCGCCCTGTCCACCGGCACCTTATCGAAGGTGATCTGCTTCTGGCCGGTGCCGCACAGATCCTTGTAGGGGATGCAGACGTGGTCGAGATGCTTCTTGGCGAGATCGTCGAGTGAATGGCTGTTGAGCCCGCCGGCATCGAGGTTGAAGCTCATCACGAGCGTGTCGTCATAGGGCGCGATGCAGATGCCGCGGCGGTTGAACACCACCCAGTCGAACTTGAGATTGTGGCCAATCTTGAGGATCCCTGGATCCTCGAGCAGCGGCTTCAGGCGCTCCAGGACGAGGGTCGTGGAGAGCTGCTCCGGCCGCTCGGCGAACATGTCGTCGCCGCCATGTTCGAGCGGGATGTAGCAGGCCTTGTTGCAGTCGACGGCGAGACTGATGCCGACCAGCTTGGCTGTCACGCAGTCGCGGCCGTTGGTTTCAGTGTCGATGGCGACCAGGCCGCGCTTCGCGATCGCGTCGATCCAGCTCTCCAGCGCCGCCTCGGTAGTGACGGTCTCGTAAAGCGACCGGTCGATCTTCGGCTCCGGCCGCACCTCCGCCTGGGTCGGCACCGCGGACGGTTCGGCCGCCGGCGTCCGCGCCGCAGACGTGCCGTTGAGACGCGCCAGCAGAGACTTGAAGCCATGATGCTCGAGGAACTCGCGAAGCGGTCCATCCGGAATGTGCTTCATCTCCAGCGCGTCGAGCGGCTCCGGCAGCGGCGCGTCGCAGACCAGCCGCACCAGCTCGCGCGACAGCCGCGCGGCGTCGGCATGCTCGGTCAAATTTTGCTTGAGCTTGGGCTTCGAGATCTCGTCAACATGGGCGAGGACGCCCTCGACATCGCCATATTGCTGGATGAGCTGGGTAGCGGTCTTGGGACCGACGCCCGGTACGCCGGGTACGTTGTCGACGCTGTCGCCCATCAGCGCGAGGACCTCGCCGACCTTCTCCGGCGGCACCCCGAACTTCTCGATCACCTGCTCGCGGCCGATACGGCGGTCGTTCATCGTGTCGAGCATGTCGACCTTGCCGTCTTCGATCAGCTGCATCAGATCCTTGTCGGAGCTGACGATGGTGACCTTCCAGCCGGCGGCGGTGGCGACCTTGACGTAACAGGCGATGATGTCGTCCGCCTCCAGCCCATTCTCCTCGATGCAGGGGATCGAGAAAGCGCGGGTGGCGTCGCGGATCAGCGGGAATTGCGGCACCAGATCGGCGGGCGGCGGCGGCCGGTTGGCCTTGTAGTCGCCGTACATCTCGTTGCGATGCGTGCTCTCCGACGCATCGAGGATGACGGCAAGGTGGGTCGGGCCGTCGGAGCGGCCGAGATCCTCGGCCAGCTTCCACAGCATCGTCGTATAGCCATAGACGGCGCCGACATTGAGCCCGTGCCGGTTGGTGAGCGGCGGCAGCCGGTGATAGGCGCGGAAAATGTAGCTCGATCCGTCGACGAGATAGAGATGCGGGGAGGCCATGGCCGCGGGTCTAGCCGAGTCGTCCGCGCCATGGGAGAGGGCAATGGCGTCAGCTTCGGTTCAAGCGGCGCCCGTTAGGACCCGCCCCATGAAATCATTGGCTCTTTTCGCAGGCGCGCTGTCGCTGGCCCTTCTCGGTACCGTTGCGACGGGTGGGACGGCGGCCCCGACGCAGGCGGCCGCTCCCGCTTTCGCTCCGAAGCGCTTCTCCGTCGTGGTGAAGGGCAGCGGTCCCGACGTCATACTGATCCCCGGCCTCACGGCCTCGCGCGACGTGTGGAGCGGCACGGTCGCGGCCGTGCCGGGCTATCGCTACCATCTCGTCCAGGTCGCCGGCTTTGCGGGTGAGCCTACGCGGGGCAATGCCAACGGCAACGTGGTGGCGCCGGTCGCCGAGGAGATCGCCCAATATATCCGCGCCAAGGGGCTGAAGCGGCCCGCCATCGTCGGCCATTCGATGGGCGGCACCGTCGCCTTGATGGTGGCGGCGCGGCATCCGACTTTGGTCGGCAAGGCGATGGTAGTCGACATGTTGCCGCAGCCCGCGGGCTTCGTCGGCTCCTCGGCGGCGGGCGTGCGCGGCCTTGCCGATGCGCTGAAGGGCCTGACCGCCACACCCGGCGGCCGACGTCTTGTGGAATCCGCAATCGAGATGTTCGGCGGCACCCAGCCGACCGACCGCCGCAGCGATTCCGACGTGGTCGCCCGCGCCACGCACGAGCTCGCCCTCACCGATCTCACGTCCGAGCTCCCCAGGATCCAGGCGCCGCTCACAGTCGTCTATGCCGCGCCCGACCCTGAAACGGCGGGAGCAGTGAGCAGCCGCTATGCGACGGGCTACCGGGGCAAGCGCGACGCCAAGCTGGTTCGCGTGGACGGCAGCGGTCACATGATCATGCACGACGAGCCGGCACGGTTCAGGGCGGCGCTGAAGACGTTCCTTGCCCGCTAGGGCGTCAGCACCGTGTCGACCGCCTTCGCCAACTTCTTGGGATAGTCCGTGGTGTAGTGAAGGCCGCGGCTTTCCTTTCGCCGCAGCGCGGAGCGGACGATGAGGTCGGCGCTCTGGAGGAGGTTCCTGAGCTCGACAAGGTCCGGCGTCACTCGGAACTGGCCGTAATAATCCTCCACCTCCTCGGCCAGCACCTTGATCCGGCGCTGGGCGCGCTCGAGGCGCTTGGTGGTGCGGACGATGCCGACATAATTCCACATGAAGCGGCGGATCTCGGTCCAGTTCTGCTTGATGACCACCTCCTCGTCCGAGTCGGTGACGCGGCTTTCGTCCCAGGCGCGGATCGGCGGCGGGGGAGGGAGGTCGTCCCAGCAGGCGGTGATGTGGTTGGCCGCGGCTTCGCCGAAGACGAAGCATTCGAGCAGAGAGTTAGAGGCGAGGCGATTGGCGCCGTGGAGGCCGGAGTCGCTGACCTCGCCGACAGCATAGAGACCGGGGAGGTCGGTGCGGCCGTCGAGGTCGATCACCACGCCGCCGCAGGTATAATGCTGGGCGGGGACGACGGGGATCGGGTCCTTGGTGATGTCGATGCCGAGCGCCAACAGCTTCGTGTGGATGTTCGGGAAGTGCGACGTCACGAACTCGGCCGGCCGATGGCTTATGTCGAGATGGACGTAATCGAGGCCGAGCCGCTTGATCTCATGATCGATCGCACGCGCGACCACGTCGCGCGGCGCCAGCTCCGCCCGCTCGTCGAAATCCGGCATGAAGCGGTGGCCGGTTTCGGGGATCTTGAGCTGCCCGCCCTCGCCGCGCACCGCCTCCGTGATCAGAAAGTTCTTGACCTCGAAATTGTAGAGGCAGGTCGGGTGGAACTGCATGAACTCCATGTTCGAGATGCGGCAGCCCGCGCGCCAGGCCATGGCGATGCCGTCGCCGGTCGCGCCGCGCGGCGCGGTCGAGAAGAGATAGACGCGGCCGGCCCCGCCGGTGGCGAGGATCGTCGCGCGGGCGGTGAAGGTCTCGACCCGTGCGCGCCTGCGGTTGAGGGCATAGACGCCCCAGACATGGCCGTCGCCGGAGTATCTTTCGCCGTGGCGGCTGGTGACTAGGTCAATTGCGACCATGTCAGGCACGACGGTGATGTTGGGGTGGGCCGCGGCGGCCTTTTCGAGCGCCTGCTGTACCGCCCAACCGGTGGCGTCGTCGACATGGACGATACGGCGGTGGCTGTGCCCGCCCTCGCGCGTCAGATGCCAGCCGTCGCTGCCTTCGGCGACGTTGAAGGGAACCCCAAGCTCGGCCAGCCGCGCGATCGCGGCGGGGGCGTGGCCGACGACGAACTCGACGGTGGCGCGGTTGTTGAGGCCAGCGCCGGCGACCATCGTGTCCTCGACATGGCTCTCGAACGTGTCGCCAGGCTCCAGCACCGCGGCGATCCCCCCCTGCGCCCAACCGGTCGCGCCTTCGCCCTTGGCGAGCACCGCCACCTTGAAGCGCGCCGCCAAGTTGAGCGCCGCCGTCAGACCGGCCGCCCCGGCGCCGACGATGACGACGTCGAAGGCGCGTTCAGGCACTGGCGTTGGACGCGCGGGTGAGGTTCAGGAACACGTCCTCCAAGTCGGCCTCGCGCGTGGAGACGTCGACGATGCCGAGGCCGTCCTTCTGGAGCGCCGCTAGGACGTCGCCGGCATTCACCCGATCCTTGCGGTAGGTGATGGCAAGGGTGCGCTCGCCCTTCAGCTCGATCTTGTCGAAGCAGGGCGCGTCCGGCGCGGCGGTGAGATCGCGATCCACCGTCACCTCGACCGCCTTTTCCTGCGCCATGCCGACCAGCGTCCGCGTCGCCTCATTGGCGATCAGGCGGCCGTGGTTGATGATGGCGATGCGGTCGCACAGCTCCTCCGCCTCTTCCAAATAGTGGGTGGTGAGGACCACCGTCACCCCTTCGGCATTGAGCTGACGCACATAGGCCCAGAGCTGCTGGCGAAGCTCGATGTCCACGCCCGCGGTCGGCTCGTCGAGCACCAGGATGGGCGGCGAGTGGACCATCGCCTTGGCGACCAGCAACCGCCGCTTCATGCCCCCGGAAAGAGTCCGCGAGTAAGCGTTCGCCTTGTCTTCCAGATGGACAGCGCGCAGCAGCTCCATCGTCCGCCGTTGCGCCGGGGGAACGCCGTAAAGGCCCGCTTGCAGCTCGAGCGTCTCGGCCGGCGTGAAGAACGGATCAAACAGGATCTCTTGGGGCACGATTCCGATCGACGCCTTGGCGTTGCGCGGGTGCTTGTCGATGTCGAAGCCCCAGATTTCGGCCGCCCCGTTGGTCTTGTTCACCAGGCCCGCCAGGATGTTGATCATCGTCGACTTGCCGGCGCCGTTGGGCCCCAGCAGCCCGAAGATCTGCCCGCGCGGCACGTCGAGGCTGACCCCGTCCAGCGCGCGCTTGCCGCCGGCATAGGTTTTCTGGAGTTCGCGGATGAGGATGGCGGCTTCGGACATTGGCGTCTCGCATAGCGGCTCCCCCGGACGCCGCAAAGCGGCCGCGGCCCGGCAGGGCGAATCAATTCTTTACCCTTGCCGCTAAGCGGTGGTTGAGGATCGCGGGCTAGGCGGCGCTCATGGTCGGGCACGAACTGCACCTCGTAACGCGCTCGCGCCGGGCCCTGTGGCTTTCGGCGATCGGCGCTGCGTTCATCGCGCTGATCGCCTCCGGGGGGGCGCCGCTCGTCTAGTTGTCTGCGGCACGGCACGTTGCTAAGCGCTGCGCACGATGAAAGCCGACGATCCCTTTGTTCCCGAGATCAGCTACGTGACGACGCCGCGCGTCGCCTGCGACGGCGCGGCCGACATCAGCCCCGCGCTCGGCCATCCCCGCGTCTATCTGCAGATCGACGAGAAGGGCTTCGTCGAGTGCGGCTATTGCGACAAGCGCTTCATCCTGAAGGGCGGTCCCGCCGATGGGGGGCAGTCGGAGGCGTAGCTCACCACCGGCCGTCCGCCTGGCGCTCGCCGAGATGCTCGGCGATCCGGCGGAGCGTCGCCGGCGAGACCGTTTCCGGAAGGCGCTCGAGCGGGAAGAAGCGGGCCTCCACGACTTCCACACCGTCCGCGACCGGAATGCCGTCCGCCTTGGCCCTGAAGAGGTGAACGGTGTCGCGTTTCCCCTCGGCGGCGTTGCGGTGGACGGACACCAGCGCCAGCTCGCGGACGCCGACACCCACTTCCTCCCTGATCTCGCGTTTCGCGGCCGCCTCCGGCGTTTCCCGCCAGCCGACGCCGCCGCCGGGCAACAGGAACAATCGCTGATTGCCGTAGCTGTGGCGGATCAGCAGCAATTCCTCGCTATCGTTGAACAGCATCACCTTCACGCCGCGCGTGCGGATGCGGAGCCAGCCCAGGAGAAGGCGGCGGAGGCGGAATCCGAGCTGGATCAGGGCGCGCATGTGCCAGCCGATAGGGGGTCGGGGCTGGTGCGGACAATCCATGTGCCTATATCGGCACTATGAACATGCTCTCCGATCCCCGCCGCTTCCTCTATCGCCCCGACGGGCTCGATCCCGATGCGGCGCTACGCCTCACCGCCGAGGCGCTGAAGAGCTGCGACGATGGCGAGCTGTTCCTTCAATATACCGCGTCCGAGGCGTTCGGCTTCGACGACGGGCGGCTGAAGACGGCGGATTTCAACACCCAGGCAGGGTTCGGCCTGCGCGGCGTCTCGGGCGAGACCACCGCCTTCGCCCATGCCAACGA
The DNA here is from genome assembly GCF_059502505.1 of Allosphingosinicella sp. Lineage (NCBI taxonomy): Bacteria > Pseudomonadati > Pseudomonadota > Alphaproteobacteria > Sphingomonadales > Sphingomicrobiaceae > Allosphingosinicella > Allosphingosinicella sp. The sequence continues at coordinate 106,489 of NZ_JCACEU010000014.1, read as the reverse complement.
GCTCAGCGAAGCCGCCATCCGCCGCGCGGCCGAGACGATGACCGTGCTCGACCCGGCCAAGGACGCGAAGCCGGCGCCGCCGCGCCGCACGAACGCGACCCTCTACACCGACTCCGATCCGCTGAGCGCTATCCCCTTCGCCAGGAAGGTCGCGCTCTGCCAGCAGATCGACGCCGCCGCCCGGGCGCGCGATCCGCGCGTCGTGCAGGTTTCGGTGTCGCTTGCCGGCAGCTGGAGCGTGGTCGAGATCGTGCGCCCCGACGGCTTCGTCGCCCATGACGTCAGGCCGCTGGTCCGCCTCAACGTCCAGATCGTGGTCGAGCAGAACGGCCGCCGCGAGACCGGCTATCACGGCCTCGGCGGCCGCCGCCTCTACGACAGCCTGTTCGAGCCGGAGAGCTGGAACCGCGCGATCGACATGGCGCTCGCCCAGGCCTTGGTGAACCTGGATGCGGTCGCCGCGCCCGCTGGCGAGATGACAGTCGTGTGCGGCCCCGGCTGGCCAGGCGTGCTGCTCCACGAGGCGATCGGCCACGGCCTCGAGGGCGACTTCAACCGCAAGGGCACCTCGGCCTTCTCCGGCCGCATCGGCGAGCGCGTCGCCGCGCCCGGTGTCACCGTGGTCGACGACGGCTCGATCGGCGAGCGGCGCGGCTCGCTATCGATCGATGACGAGGGGACGCCGACCGGCTGCACGACCCTGATCGAGGACGGCATCCTCAAGGGCTACATACACGACCGCCTCAACGCCCGGCTGATGGGCGTCGCCCCGACTGGCAACGGCCGCCGCGAGAGCTTCGCCCACGCGCCGATGCCGCGCATGACCAACACCTTCATGCTCGGCGGCAAGGATGATCCAGGCGAGATCCTGGCCCGCGCAAAGAACGGCATCTACGCCAAGAGCTTCGGCGGGGGGCAGGTGGACATCACCAGCGGCAAGTTCGTCTTCTCCTGCACCGAAGCCTACAAGATCGAGAACGGCCGCCTCGGCGCCCCGATCAAGGGCGCGACCCTGATCGGCGACGGCCCCACCGTCCTCACCCGCGTCGCCGCGATCGGCAACGACATGGCGCTGGACGAAGGCATCGGCATCTGCGGCAAGGGCGGCCAGTCCGTCCCGGCGGGTGTCGGCCAGCCGACGCTGCTGATCGAAGGCCTCACCGTCGGCGGCACCGCCGCCTGATGGCGGAGCCCTGGGTCGGCGAGATCCTAGACTTCTGGTTCGGGCTGAAGCCGGAGCAATGGTGGAAGGCCGACCCGGAGCTGGACGAAGGCTGCCGCGAGCGCTTCGTCGAGCTCTGGGAGGCACAGAGGCAAAGGCAGGTCGCCGACTTCCTCGGCTCGCCCGAGGAGACCCTGGCGGCAATCATCCTGTTCGACCAGCTCCCCCGCAACATGTTCCGCGGTCATGCCGACCAGTTCGCGACCGATCACATGGCGCTGGCGATCGCCAAGTCCGCGATCGATCGCGGCTATGACGACGCCTTCGAGCAGCCGCGGCGCGGCTTCCTCTACATGCCATTCCAGCACAGCGAGGATCTCGACGACCAGCAGCGCTCGGTCGCGCTCTTCACCGCGCTCGGGGACGATTATCAGCTCGGCTTCGCGAAGAAGCACCATGACGTCATCGAGCGCTTCGCCCGCTTCCCGCACCGCAATGCGATCCTCGGCCGCACGCCCCGCCCCGACGAAGTCGCGGCCGGCGATGTGGTCCCCTGGTGATGGCGCTGGTCGAGCTCCGGCGCTGCTACACCAGCATCGAAGCGGACGTGATGCGCTCGGTCCTCGCGGCCGAGGGGATCGACAGCTACGTCTTCGACACCCAGATGAACTTTGGCGGCCTGGACGGCGCCATTCCTGTCCGTCTGATGGTCGACGAGGACGAGCTCGACAAGGCCCGGATCATCCTGGCCGAGGATCAGCGCTGAAGGTAGGCGGCGATCGGCCTCAGGTCGTAGCCGGCCGAAGCGGCCTTGCGCATCAGCTCCTCCGCCGCATCGCCCTCCTGCGATCTGGCCAGCGCCCATAGGAAAGTCGAGCGCGTTCCGGAGCGGCAGAAGGCGAGCATCGGCCCGTCGGCGGCGTGGATCGCTTCACCCATTGCCCGGATCTGATCGGCCGAGAAGCCCGAGGAGACAGGCACGAAGCGATAATTCAGCCCCGCCGCACGGGCCGCCGCCTCGATTTCGGCGGCGTCCGGTTGCCCGGGCTCCTCGCCGTCGGGCCGGTTGTTGACGATCATCGTCACGCCAGCGGCCTTGATCGCCGGCAGATCGTCGGGATCGATCTGCCCTGCCACCCATGTCTGCTCGTCGAGCCGTCTCACGCTGCGAACCCTTGCAGCACTTCGATGAAGGCATCGCCGTATCGCTCCAGCTTGGCTTCGCCGACGCCGGAGATGCGGCTGAGCGCCGCGCGGCTGGTGGGCTTCAGCTCCGCCATCTCGCGCAGGGTGCTGTCGTGGAAGATGACATAGGGCGGCACGCCCGCCTCCTTGGAAAGATCGCGGCGGCGGGCGCGCAGCGCCTCGAATAAGGGATCTTCGGGACTGGTGAAGCGCTCCTTGCGCGCCCGGCGCTGGCGCTTCGGCGGCAGGACCAGCTCGAGCCGGTCCTCGCCCTTCAGCAGTGCGCGGGCCGCAGGCCCGAAGGAGAGGCCGCCAAATTCGTCCGCACGCAGCGCATCGCGCGCGAGCAGCGCGCGGGCGACCGGCTTCACCAGCGCCATGTCCTCATCGGTTGCGATGCCGAACACCGACAGGCGATGATGGCCGAAATTGTGGATCTTGTCGGTCTCCTTGCCCGCCAGGACATCGGACAAATGGCCGATCCCGAACCGCATCTCGGTGCGGAACGCGGCCGAGAGCAGCTTCCTCGCCACCTCGGTCGCGTCGACCGCGCTCGGCGGCGCCAGGCAATTGTCGCAATTGCCGCAACGCTCGGGCGGCTGCTCCCCGAAATGGCTGAGCAGAATCGCGCGGCGGCAGCCCGCCGTCTCCACGAGCGAGGCCAGCGCGTTGAGACGCTGCCGCTCGCCGGCACGGCGGTCGTCGGGCACTTCCGTCTCGATCCGGCGTCGGGCACGCGAGAAATCCTCGGCGCCCCAGAGGAGATGCGCCTCGGCGGGGTCGCCGTCGCGTCCGGCGCGGCCGGTCTCCTGATAATAAGCTTCGATCGATTTGGGCAGACCGGCATGGGCGACGAAGCGCACGTCCGGCTTGTCAATGCCCATGCCGAAGGCGATGGTCGCGACCATCACCATGTCTTCCGAGGCAACGAACGCCGCCTGGTTGCGCGCTCGCACCCGTGGCTCCAGCCCGGCATGATAAGGCAGCACTTGACGTCCGGCGCCGCCGAGTTGCTCAGCGAGGCGTTCGGTCGCGTCGCGGCTGGTGGCATAGACGATGCCCGGGCCGGGCTGCTCGGCCAGCAGCGCCTTGAGTTGCGCTGAAATCCCGTCGCGCGGGCGAATATGGTATCGGATGTTCGGCCGGTCGAAGCCGGCGAGGATGAGGCCGTCCTCGGGGATGCCGAGCTGGACGAGGATGTCGGCCCGAGTCTGGTGATCCGCAGTGGCAGTTAGCGCCAGGCGAGGCACGTTCGGGAAGCGATCGAGCAAGGGCCGCAGCAGCCGGTAGTCGGGGCGGAAATCGTGTCCCCATTCGCTGACGCAATGGGCTTCGTCGATCGCGATCAGGGAAAGCGGCAGGCGCGCGAGCAGGTTCTGGAAGCCTTCGCCAGACGCGCGCTCCGGCGCGACGTAGAGCAGATCGAGGTCACCGCGCCGCAGCCGCGCCACCGTCTCCTCGCGATTGTCGTCCGCGGAGGTGAGCGCCGCCGCACGGATGCCGAAGCCCTCGGCCGAGCGGATCTGATCATGCATCAGCGCGATCAGCGGCGAGATGACGAGGGCTGTGCCTTCCCGTGCCAGCGCCGGCACCTGATAACAAAGCGACTTGCCCGCGCCCGTCGGCATCACCGCAAGCGTGTGCTCACCGGCCATCACGCGATAGACGACCTCTCGCTGCACGCCGCGAAAGTCATGGAAGCCGAACGTCTCACGGAGAATCAGGAGCGGGTCAGTCACCGCGCTTCCGTAATCATGCCGGAGAGCCGCCGCGAGTCGCATCCTCACCGGTTAACGTGAACATAAGAAGAACACAATCCTCTCCTCCTGGTGCCACTGTGCCGCCGCAATCTTCGGTAATTTCGGCGATAAAGGAGCGGGCGACGATGTTCGAGCGGAGACCGGTGCGAGCTGCCGTCCTGGTCTTGCTGTTTGCCTCGGGAGCCGCGGCGGTGGCCCAGCTCAGTCGCGGCGCGGCCGAATATGTGGTGAGCGGCAACGGCATCGTTCCCGTCAATGTCGGCGGCGTTCCGGGCCGCGCCCGGATCGATCCGGCGGCCTTCGCCATGCCGCTACTCAACACGGGTTACGCCAATCGTGCTCGTCTCAAGCCTGGGCCGTTCGCGTTCGTCAATCTCGTCGGGCCACAGGAGGTGCGCGGGGTCACTGCGGTGGCGCGGATCGGCGTCGATAATGCGCCGCCGTTGAAACGGCGGGTTGGGTGGACCGAGCGTCCCTTCTTCGAGGGCGCCGACGCGACTCTTGGCCCGGGCGCCCTGCGCCAACCGGTGATCCGATTCGTGCTGCGGCCGTCGCTGCCGGGAGAGCGGACGGTGGCGTTGCCTTTGGTCGACGAGGGCGGAATGCTCGGCGGCTGGGGAGGTCTTTATGCGATGATCCAGGTCGGCGGCCAGCCGCTGCGCGTCCGCTTCAATCCCTATCATCCGCACACGCTCGCCACGGCGGGCGCGGGCGTGCGGATCGCGGCTTCCCATGACGGCCGGATCGGCGGCGAGACGCGCTCCCTGCCGATCGCCTACGGCATTCGCCGCCCGGTCCGCGCCTTGCAGCTCGAAAGGCCGCTTCAGGTCGGGCCGCTTTCGATCACGGCACTCGACGTCCGCACCGCCGACTTCGGCAATGCCGGCACGATCCGAGAGCAGGGCGGCGATCCCGACGAAATCGTCGTCACCGGCCGGCGGAAGCGCAACATCAGCCGCGACCGGCTCTGGCTGGGAGCGGATCAGCTCCAGCGTTGCTCTTCGATCGTGTTCGACAAGAAGGCGCGTCGGATCAGGCTGACCTGCGCCTGAGACTTTACTCAGCCGCTTCGGCCGCTTCCTCACGCTCGGTCTGCTGGCGCGTCCACATTTCGGCGTAGAGACCCCCCTTGCGCAGCAGCTGGGCGTGGGTGCCGCGTTCGGCGACGCGTCCCTGGTCGAGCACGACGATCTGGTCTGCATCCACGACCGTCGAGAGGCGGTGGGCGATGACGATGCTGGTCCGCCCCCGCTCCGCCGATTTCAGCGTCTCCTGGATTGCCGCCTCGGTGCGGCTGTCGAGGGCGCTGGTCGCCTCGTCGAGGATCAGGATCGGCGGATCCTTCAAGAGAGTGCGGGCGATGGCGACGCGCTGCTTCTCACCACCCGAAAGCTTGAGGCCGCGTTCGCCGACCTCGGCGTCATAGCCATTGGGTAGGCTCATGATGAAGTCGTGGATGGCGGCGCCCCTGGCGGCGCCTTCGATCTCGCCCTGGCTCGCGCCTTCGCGGCCGTAGCCGATATTGTAGCCGATCGTGTCGTTGAACAGGACGGTGTCCTGCGGGACGATGCCGAGCGCGGCCCTCAGGCTATGTTGGGTGACCGCGCAAATGTCTTGCCCGTCGATGGTGATGCGGCCGGAGGTCGGCTCGTAGAAGCGGAAGAGGAGGCGCGAGAGGGTCGACTTGCCGGCGCCGGAGGGGCCGACGATCGCCGTCATCGTCCCCGACCGCACTTCGAGGTCGATGCCCTTCAGGATCTCCCGCTCGGCCTCGTAGCCGAAATGCACGTCCTCCAGCCGGACATGGCCTGCCGTCACGCGCAGGTCCGGAGCGCCGGGGCGGTCCCGCACCTCGGCGGGCGTGTCGATCACGCCGAACATCTGCTCCATGTCGATCAGGCCCTGGCGGATGTTGCGGTAGACGAAGCCGAGCATGTCGAGCGGCCGGAAGAGCTGGGCGAGTAATGTGTTGACCAGCACCACGTCGCCGGCGGTGAAATCGCCGCGGCTCCAGCCCCAGACGGTGTAGGCCATGGCCCCCGCCATCATCAAATTGGTGATCAGCGACTGGCCGATGTTGAGCCAGGCCAGCGACGTCTCGTTCTTGATCGCGCTTTCCTGGTAGCGGTGCAGCGCCTCGCCGTAGCGGCGCGCCTCGCGCTCCTCGGCGGTGAAATATTTGACGGTCTCGTAGTTGAGCAGCGAGTCTACGGCCCGCGCGATGGTCTGGTTGTCGACCTCGTTCATCTCGCGCCGGAGCTTGGCGCGCCAGTCCGTGATGGTGCGGGTGAACCAGATGTAGACGACCACCATCACCAGCGTCGCGACCACCAGCCCCGGTCCGAACTTGACGCCGAAGATGATGCAGATCGCGGCCAGTTCGATGATCGTCGGCGCGATGTTGAACAGCAGGAAATAGAGCATCGTATCGATGCTCTTGGTGCCGCGCTCGACGATCTTGGTGAGGGAGCCGGTGCGCCGCTCGAGGTGGAAGCGGAGCGACAGCGCATGGACGTGGCGGAAGACATTCTCCGCCAGCCGCCGCGTCGCATCCTGTCCGACCCGCTCGAAGATCGCGTTGCGCAGATTGTCGAACAGCACGCCGGCAAAGCGCGCGGCCGCATAAGCGACGACCAGCGCGATGGCGAGCGCGACGGCAGCCTCCAGCCCTGCCGCCATGCGGTCGATCACCGCCTTGTAGGCGAACGGCATGACCAAAGTCGCGCCCTTGGCGACGAGCACCAGCAGCAAGGCGATGACGACTCGCGCCTTCAGCGCCTTTTCGCCGGCTGGCCACAGATAGGGCAGGAAGCGGCGCATCGCCGCCCAGCCCGGCTCAGGCTGGTCTGTCGTGTCCGTCGCAGGGGAAACCATCTTGGTCTAGATAATGATGCGACAGGCCTGAACCAAGTTAAGGCGACTCAGCGGGGAACGCGTTAACCTTTCAGGGGTTTAGCCTTCCAGTAGTGGAGTAGGGCGAATGGGGCCGGCATTTTACGTTCTTGCGATCCTGGGCTGCGGCGAAGGCGAGACCGCGTGCCAGCAGATCACCACCGCCGGCTCCTCCTATGAAAGCGTCGATGCCTGCAACCAAGCCAGCGAAGGCGCGCTGATGAACCATGTCGACGCCGCTTTCCCGGTGGTCGTCGCCCAGTGCCAGCGTGCCGACACCCAGGCTGCCGGCAAGGTCTGGGCCGACGAAGTCGAGCGGCCCGGCCCGGAAGACGTGCAGGGCAAGCCGCGCATCCAGCGCGCCCGCTACCTCGATCCGCGCCGCCTGCGCAGCTAGGCAATTTCAAAAATATTGGTGCAACTGCGCCTTGCCGGCGCGCCCCGCCGCGTGCGCGCGTGGGGCTCGATGCATCGGCTCTTATATCGACCAACCGCTGGTCTCGGATTGCCGGAACCGCCGTGGCGCAAGGCTGTTCTCTCTCGTGAGCCCCTTGGCGGGCAAGCGAAATTCCGGAGACCCCTGATGAGCAAGAACCAGCACAATATGGACCGCAGCGAGCGCTCGGAGAACCAGAACAACCAGATGTCCGACGATCCCCGCGACGGCAGCCGCAACTCCGACACGATCGGCCAGGCGAGCGCGCCTAACGCGATGGAGCTGAAGAAGCCGAGTCAGGACGCGCAGAACAAGGCGACGATCGAGGAATTCGGCCGCGAAGGCGCCGGCATCGCGGCCAAGGAGTGAATGAGATGAGCGACACCGAAACCCTCGAAATGGTTCACGAGGACCAGCTCCCCGGCCACGAAAGCGAACTCGAGCCGAAGCCGGAATGGCAGCCGCGCTATCCCGGCTCGGATCGGCTGAAAGGAAGGGTCGCCCTGATCACCGGCGCCGACAGCGGTATCGGCCGCGCGGTGGCGGCGCTTTATGCACGCGAGGGTGCCGACGTCGCGATCCTATACCTGTGCGAGCATGACGATGCCGCCAAGACCAAGGAGATCGTCGAGAAGGAGGGCCGCAAGGCGATCACCATCGCCGGCGACGTCGGCGACAAGGATTTCTGCGAGCGTGCCGTTGCGGAGACGGTGGAGAAGCTCGGAAAGCTCGACATCCTCGTCAACAATGCCGCCGAGCAGCATCCCGACAAGGATATCCGGGACATCACCGAGGAGCAGCTGAAGCGGACCTTCCAGACCAACATCTTCGGCTATTTCTTCATGGTTCAGGCCGCGCGCCAGCACCTCAAGAAAGGGGCGGCGATCATCAACTGCACATCGGTGACGATGTACAAGGGTGCGCCGATCCTGCTCGATTATGCCGCGACCAAGGGGGCGATCACGGCCTTCACCCGTTCGCTTTCGGAGAGCCTGGTCGAGGAGGGCATCCGCGTGAATGCGGTGGCGCCGGGTCCGATCTGGACGCCGCTCAACCCGTTCGGCGGCCAACCGCCGGAAAAGTTGAAGGACTTCGGCAAAGATGTGCCGATGGGGCGGCCCGGTCAGCCTAATGAGGTGGCGCCGAGCTTCCTCTTCCTCGCCTGCGAGGATTCGAGCTACATGTCGGGCCAGGTGCTGCATCCCAATGGTGGGACGATCGTCAACGGCTAGACTCGCTGCACGCGCGGAAGCTGCTATGCTGCGCCCTCCGATGATCAGGGGGCGCAGATGATCCGCAGCATTTTGGGCATTGTTGCCGGCATCGTCGTCGCGGTCCTGACGGTCATGGCCGTGCAGGCGCTGGGCCACGCGCTCTACCCGTATCCGGCCGACATCGACCTCAATGATCCGGAGCAGATCGCCCGCGTCTTCCCTACCATTCCCCTTGCGGCCAAGCTGTTCGTCGTCGCCGCCTGGTTTGGCGGCGGGCTCGCTGGGGCTGCGGTCGCCAAAGCCATCGCGGGACGTGACTGGGCCGCCTGGACCATCGCCGTGCTGATCGCGATAGGCGCGCTGACCAACATCTTCGTCATCCCGCACCCGGTCTGGATGCAGGTCTCCGCCATCGTAGCGCCCCTTCTCGGCGGCCTGGTTGCGAACCACCTCGTTCGCCGCCGGGACCGCGCCGCGCCAGACGCACCGGAGGCGCGCGATGCAGCGCTATAGGGATTTCGCGGAGTTCTGGCCCTTCTACCTGCGCGAGCATTCGCGACCGCGCACCCGCGCCTTCCACTATGCCGGCACGAGCCTAGTCGTGGTCATCGCCCTGGCGGCGCTCGTCACCGGCAATTGGTGGCTGCTGCTGGCGATGCCGATAGCAGGCTATGCCTTCGCCTGGGCGAGTCACGCGATGATCGAACGCAATCGTCCGGCAACCTTCACTTACCCTCTCTGGTCGCTCGGCGCCGATTTCAGGATGTGGTGGCTGTGGCTGACCGGCGGGATCGACAAAGAGCTCGCCGCTGCGGGCGTCCGCTTCGAGAAGAACGCTGAACGCTCCCATGGCGACTGAGCCGCTCGCCTTCGCCGGCGATGAGACGGGCATGGACCGGCTGCTCATGAAGCTGCGCGCCCGCGATCTCGTCGGCCCCGACGAGGAGCGGGTGCTGCGATCCTCGGTCAGCGAGGTGAAGACGATCCCCGCGGCCAAGACGATCGTGAGGGCCGGCGTCACGCTGAGCAACTCCACCTTACTGATCGAGGGCGTCATCGCTCGCTATAAGGATCTCGCCGACGGGCAGCGCCAGATCATGGAGCTGCACGTCCCCGGCGATTTCCTCGACCTGCACGGGTTCCTGCTGAAGCGGCTCGAGCATAATGTCGGTTCGCTAACCGCGGTCAGGGTGGCGCTCGTGCCGCACGAAGCGCTGCGAAAGATCACGGAAGATTATCCGCATCTCGCCCGCATGCTGTGGTTCTCCACCTTGCTCGATGCCGCCATTCACCGCGAGCACATCCTGTCGGTAGGCCGGCGCACGGCTGTGGCGCGCATCGCCCACCTCATCTGCGAGCTGCACGTGCGGCTCGAGCTGGTCGGCCTCTCGAAGGACAGGCGGTTCGCCCTCCCGCTCACCCAGGTCGACCTCGCCGACGCGACCGGTCTCACCTCAGTCCACGTCAACCGCATGCTGAAGCGCCTTCGGGACGAGGAGCTGGTCACCTTCCGCGGCGGCGAGGTCCTTATCCAGGATTGGGAGCGGCTTCAGCGCATCGCCGAATTCACCCCGGAATATCTCTACCTCGAGCGGCGGCCGCGCTAGAGATCTTTGATCTCAAACCCTTCGGCCGCGGCCATGCGCTCGGCGACGACTGCACGGTGGCAGTGGCCCACATCCGCCTCGAAGCAGAGCAGGGCGCTCGGCCGCTCCAGTGCCGCCAACTTGGCCTTCTCCATGGCAAGCTCCGCCTCCGGCGTCCCCAACTGATCCTCGAAGATGGCGTGCATCTCCGCGATCCGACCCTTACGAGCAGCCTCGCGACCCGCCTTGGGCGTGCCGAGCGGCCGCAGGTGCAGATAGTCGATGCCGCGCTCCCTGAGTGCGCCTGCCAAGGCGGTTTTAGAGAAACCGGGGCGGCGCGAGGCGGCGACGGCCCGAACGTCGATCAGCAGCTTCACACCGGACGCATCAAGCTGGTCGAGCAGCTCCTCGACCGTCTTGCCTTCATAGCCGATTGTGAACAGCGTCCGCTTCATCGTCGGCGGCCGTATCATCTTCGGCCGGCCGATGCATCGGCAGCGACCAGCGGATCTGCTGGCGCAGGCGCTCTTCCAGATCCTCTAGGCCGGCCTGCCGCGCTTCGGCGCGCTTCACCAGCAGGCGCGCGAGCACCTGTTCCCGATTGATCGGGCGCCAGCGCAGCTTGCGGCTGTCGGTGAGAGCTTTGGCGAGGCGGAAGGACAGGCTCGACATCAGGCATGGCGTTAAGCCCGCTGCGGTTGCCGAACCGTTAAGCCTTTCGGCTCAATCGAAGATTTCCTCCAGGAACGACTTCTTCCGCTTACGGTAGGGCTGATCGTAGCCCGAACCGTAGCCGCCGCCGAAGCCAGGACGCGGTGCGTGGCCGCCATGGGGCGGGTCGGAGGCGCGGGGCGGCGCACCGGCCCCGGCACTGCGCTCGATGATCTTGTCGAGCTCGCCCCGGTCCAGCCACACGCCCCTGCAGGTCGGGCAATAATCGATCTCGATATTCTGCCGCTCGCTCATCACCAGCGGCGTCTTGTCGACGGGGCACAGCATCTGTTCGGCCATTCGGGGCTCCTTCGGACTCGGGGGACCCTTCTCAGTTAGGGTCCAATGGTCGGAGGCGAAAGGGGACATGCCGGCGACTGGCAATTGGGGGTGCACGATCCCCGGCAACTAGATCAAGCTTCGGAAGGGGTAATTTCGTCCGGAAACGGACGCAGCGGACAATCTGGCGAATTTTACCACCAACTGTTGGTAGAAAATCCCGGGAATTCTGTGTCCTTGTTCAGCCGTAGCTCAGCTCTCGCCACGAGAACGGCAGTTTTGTGCGCTTTTCACCACTTGGCACGCTCTCTGCAAAACCTCTGGCATGCCGCGAAATGGTTCGACGGCAAGTTCAGGGAAGACCAAAATGACCTTCAATCTCGCCAATGCCCAGCAGCTCCTCGCCTCGATCGTCGGTGCGGTCCTCGCCTCCACGATCTTCGTTTCCGCCGCCGTCGGCCCGGTCTCTCAGTTCATCTGAGGGGCCGGCCCTCTCTTCAGGAGTTAAAGGGATGAACGACCGTTTCCTTCTCGACAAGAGCAACGCCAGGCTGATGGGCGTCTGCTCGGGCTTCGCCAACTGGAGCGGCATCGATCCGCTGATCGTCCGCCTCGGCGTCGTGGCGACCAGCCTCTTTCTCGCCCCGGTGATGATCCTGCTCTATCTCGTTACCGGCTTCATCGCTCCCCAGCGCTGAGAGAAGGCGATGCGCCGGAGCCTCTATCGCATCTGCATGATGCGGCTGCAGATGCTGCTCGCTGCGCCCCCGGGCAAGCCGCCCTCCAGGCGCTAGGCGGGACCGCCGCGCTCCGCATCGACAAGGTTTGCCGGTCCGAAGCCGAGCGGGATCAGCTCGGAAATCTTCAGCACCCTCACCTCCGTGCCGTCGCCATTGGCAGCGATCACTTCGACATCGACGCCGGCAAGATGCGCCGCCTCCAGGATGGATTGGCGGCAGCCGCCGCACGGCGTGACCAATCCGGCGCCCGCCAGCGCGCCATCGCCGACATGCCCTCCTGCGACTGCAATCCGTGCGACCTTGTCCAGGCCGAATGCCTGGCGGGCTGCGGTGAGCGCAGAAATCTCCGCGCAGATGCCGAGCCGGTAGCAGGCATTCTCCATGTTTGCGCCGACGACGATCTCGCCGTCGGCGGATTCGACCGCACAGCCCACGCTGTAGCCTGAATACGGCGCGTATGCCTTGAGCGCGGCCTCGCGCGCTCGCTCGACGAGGGGATGGGACTGGCTGGTCATCGCGGCGGCGCTAAACCGCCTGCCCGGTGGCGGCAAGCCGCCGTGTCAGATCGGGAGGAACAGTCCGAGGATCGCCACCGCGAGCGCGATACAGGCGATGATCAGCGCAGCCCGTGCGACCATGTCGGATCGTCCGTTGCCGGGAGCCTCCGTCATGACGTCACCCGGCTCCGCGCACTGAGGATGCACGGATCGCGCCGGCGCGACCCACTTCGGCGGGCTCGCCGCGCGAATAGGTGCCGGTGAGCAAGCCTGCCGCAAGGACGTGCCCCGCCATGGCGCGGACCAGCGCCGAGCGCCGCGGATTGGCTCCCGGGTTGGGCGCGCCGGCGAGCGCGAAGAGCTGGAAGGCATAATGATGGTCGCCATGGCCCGTCGGCGGGTCGGGCGGCAACCAGCCTTCGAGAAAATAGCTGTTCCGGCCGACGTCGGAGCCGTTCAGTTCGACCTCGCCGTCAGCGCGAATGGCGCCCTCCGCAAGGCGTTGCTCATCCGCGCCGATCCCCCAGACGATCGCGTGGACCAGTGGAGCGGGCGTCGGCGCATCGGGATCCTCCACGATCAGCGCGAGGCTCTCGGTGCCGTCCGGGAGCTTGCCCCAGACGAGCGGCGGCGAGACGCCCTCGCCGTCGGCGGTGAAGCGCGGCGGCAGGCGCGCGCCGTCCGCAAAGGCCGGGCTAGACAGCTCGATGGACGTGAAGCCCGCCCCCAGCTCGATCTGCGCGATGCACAATTTGTCCGCGCCGGCGCGCAGTCCGCGCATCGCCTGCCCGAGCCATTGGGGGACATGTTCCAGCATCGGCGCCGCTCCTCAGGCCCAGAACGCGCCGACCTTGCTCCCGTTGCGGAGCCGAAGCAATTCCGCTCTTGCGAGTGACAGTATAACATTGCATTCTACGTGGGAGAGGAGAAGTCCATGCGTATCATGATGTTGGCTGCACCTTTGTCGCTCGCTCTCTTCGGGTGCGGGGAAAGGACGCCCGATCCACGCGGCGTCGGCCCGGACGAGGTGCTGTTGCAGGTGGCGGCGAGCGGGCGAGCCGATACGCGGCCGGACGAGGCGCGCTTCACCGCCGGCGTGCAGACGATCGCCGCCAGCGCTGCCGCGGCGAGCAACTCCAACAACCAGAAGATGAACCAGGTGACGGCCGCGCTCGAGCAACTCGGCATCAAGCCGGACGACCTCCAGACCCGGCAGATCGGCATGTCCCGGATCGACTACGGACCGGAGCGGGGCCGCTTCCAGGCAAACAACATGATCGAGGTGCGGGTCCGCGACATGGCCAAGGCGGGCGAGGCGATTGCCGCGGCGACTGGAGCGGGCGCGAACGTCCTGTCAGGACCCAACCTCGCCATTTCCGATCCGGAGGCGGCGAACCGATCGGCCTATCCGCAGGCCTACAAGGCCGCCCGGGCGCGGGCGGAGACCTATGCCGAGGCGGCGGGACTGAAGGTCGCCCGGGTGCTGGTCATCCGTGACTCCGGCGATGGACCGCCGGGCTATTACGAGCCGCCGCCGATCGTGCGCGTCGAGGCGGCGGCGCAGACGGTTGCGCCCCCGGTGCGGGCTGGAATGACGACGAGCGAGGTGCGGGTGCGGGCCGACTTCGCGCTGGCGCCGAAATAGCTCAGCTCAGTCGCACTTGCGCACTTCGCGATATTCGCCCGACTTGGTCAGCTCCTTGACGGTCGAGCAGGGGCCGTCGCTGATATCCTCGCGCCACGAACCGTCGGCGGCGGTTATGCGCTTGCCGCGGGGCACGCGCTTGCCGTTGACGATCTCGTAGGGGAAATTGTCGGGTGTCTTCGCAGCAGCCTGCTTGGCGCCCTGCGGCTGGGCTTCGGCCGGCGTAAAGGCACCGAACGCGCCGAAAGCGAGCGCCACACCCAGCGCGGCACCCGCCACTATGGTCAGATGGAGCGGTCTCATCGCCTTGTTCCTCACACGCGGAATATAGGGATTCAACGCCCGAACCGCCAGTGTGGGCTCGGAACGGCTCAGGAGCCGTTCTCGAAGGCAAAAGAAAAGGCGCGGAAGAGAGGTCCCTTCCGCGCCTTTGTCTTCGATCCGCTGAGCGTCAGGCCTGGGCCGGAAGCGCTCCGCGAGCCTGCGCGACGATGCCCTTGAAGGCATCGCCCTCGTGCATCGCAATGTCGGCAAGGACCTTCCGGTCGAGATCGACGCCGGCGAGCTTCAGGCCGTGCATGAACTGGCCGTAGGTCAGCCCCTCGGCGCGAACCGCGGCGTTGATGCGCTGGATCCACAGGGCGCGGAAGCTCCGCTTCTTCACCTTGCGGTCGCGATAGGCGTATTGCCCGGCCTTTTCGACGGCCTGACGGGCGATACGGATCGTATTCTTGCGACGGCCGTAATAGCCCTTCGCCTGATCCAGCAATCTCTTATGACGGGTCTTGGTGGTCGTCCCGCGTTTCACACGTGCCATGTCAGTATCTCCTTACTTCAGGCCGTAGGGCGCCCACAGCTTCACGCGGGCCGTGTCGGCCTCGGCGAGCACGGTGGTGCCGCGGTTCTGGCGGATATACTTGGCATTGTGGCTGATCAGGCGGTGCCGCTTGCCGGCGACGCCGTGCTTGATCTTGCCGGTCGCGGTGAGCTTGAAGCGCTTCTTCACACCGCTCTTGGTCTTGAGCTTGGGCATTTTCGTCTCCTTGCCGCTTCGAGCGGACGTTTAGGAACAGCCACGGCAGCCCTCGTGAGCCGGGCGGTTCAGTTCTTCCAAAGCTGGAAAGCGGGTGCCTATACGGACGGAAGCTGTCGAAGGCAAGTCAGTCGAACAGGCTGGAGACGGAGCTTTCGTCGGCGATGCGGCGGATCGCTTCGGCGAGCAGGGGCGCGATCGTGAGGATGCGGATCTTGTCGGTTGCGGCGGCGGCTTCGTAGGCGGCGATCGAGTCCGTGATGACCAGTTCGCGCAGCACCGAATTGTCGACGCGCGTTACGGCGCCGCCCGAGAGGATGCCGTGGGTGCAATAAGCGACGACATCCTCGGCACCGCCTTCCTTGAGCGCGGCGGCGGCGTTGCAGAGCGTGCCGGCGGAATCGACCATGTCGTCGGCCAGGATGCAGAAGCGGCCGGAGACATCGCCGATGATGTTCATCACCTCGGATTCGCCGGGCCGCTCCCGCCTCTTGTCGACGATCGCAAGCGGTGCGTTGTTGAGCCGCTTGGCAAGTGCGCGGGCGCGGGCGACGCCGCCGACGTCCGGCGAGACGACGGTGATGTTGCGGCCGGTGAAGCGGGCCTGGATGTCCGCCGCCATCACCGGGGCGCCGTAGAGATTGTCGGTGGGGATGTCGAAGAAGCCCTGGATCTGCCCGGCATGCAGATCGACCGAAAGCACCCGGTTGGCGCCGGCGACGGTGATGAGGTTCGCGACCAGCTTCGCCGAGATCGGCGTGCGCGGCCCGGGCTTCCGGTCCTGCCGCGCATAGCCGAAATAGGGCAGCACCGCGGTGATCCGCTTGGCCGATGCGCGCTTCAGCGCGTCGATGCAGATCAGCAGCTCCATCAGATTGTCGTTGGCCGGATAGGAGGTCGACTGGACCACGAACACGTCCTCGCCGCGGACATTTTCGTGGATCTCGACGAAGATCTCCTCGTCGGCGAAGCGGCGGACGCTGACTTCGGTCACCGGCATCTCGAGATAGCCGGCGATCGCCTTCACCAGCGGCAGGTTCGAATTGCCCGACATCAGCTTCATGGGAAACTATCCTGGATCAGCGCGCTCGTGCCGCCTCTGAAGCCCGGGCGGCGCGAAGGCAAGGGCGTTGCCCGAGCCTGCGGCCTTGCCTAGACGCGCGGCATGAATGTCGTCACCCGCTTCGCGCCCTCCCCGACCGGGCGGATCCATGTCGGCAACATCCGCACGGCGCTCCACAATTGGCTGTGGGCGCGGCGGCACGAAGGGCGGTTTATCCTTCGCCTCGACGACACCGATCGGGAACGCTCGACCGAGGCGTTTGCCGAGGCGATCCGGCACGATCTGGACTGGCTCGGGCTGACGCCGGACGAGGAGCATCGCCAGTCGGAGCGCTTCGGCCGCTACCAGGCTGCATTGGAGCGCCTGCGGGAGATGGGCCGCGTCTATCCCGCCTATGAGACGGCGCAGGAGCTCGACCTCAAGCGCAAGGTGCTGCTCGGCCGCGGCAAGCCGCCGGTCTACGACCGCGCGGCGCTGCAACTGAGCGAGGCGGACCGGGCGCGGCTGGAGGCCGAGGGGCGGCGGCCGCACTGGCGCTTCAAGCTCGATCATGCGGCTGGGATCGAGTGGAACGACCTCATCCGCGGGCCTCAGCATATCGACCCGGCCTTGCTGTCGGATCCGGTGGTGCGGCGCGAGGACGGCAGCTGGCTCTACATGCTGCCAAGCGCGGTAGACGACATCGACATGGCCGTGACCCACGTCGTGCGCGGCGAGGATCATGTCACCAATACGACGCTGCAGATCCAGATGTTCGAGGCCCTGGGGGCAGCGCCGCCCGCCTTTGCGCATGAAGCCTTGCTGGTGGGATCGGAGGGCAAGCTGTCGAAGCGGCTTGGCTCCCTGGGCGTGGAGGCGATGAAGGACGCCGGCATCGAGGCGATTGCGTTGCTCGCCAAGCTGGCCCGCATCGGCACCAGTCTGCCGGTCGAGCCGGTGACCAGCGTCAAGCCGCTGGTCGAGACGTTTGACTTCTCGTCTTTTGGCCGTGCGCCGGCGCGGTTCGACATGGACGAATTGACCGGCCTCAATGCGCGTGTCGTCCACCAGCTTCCGTTCGACACTGTCGCGAAGCGGCTGCCGGCGGGGATGAATGCGGAGGCTTGGGAGGCGATCCGGCCGAACCTCAAGAGCGTCGCCGAAGCGGCCGACTGGTGGCACATCCTCGAAGGTCCGGTCGCTGCGGAGGCGGCGGAGGAAGACCGCGCCTTCCTGCGCCAGGCGGCGGACGAGGCCGAGCGGATCGACTGGAGCACCGGGCCATGGGCGGCGCTCACGGCGGCGCTCAAGGCCAGCACCGGCCGCGGAGGCAAGTCGCTCTTCCTGCCGCTTCGCCGTGCGCTGACCGGCCGTGACAGCGGCCCCGAAATGGCGGCGCTCCTCCCGCTGATCGGACGGGAAGGAAGCGTTACTCGTTTGCGCAACGCGGCGGGCTGATCAGTAAGCGTCTCAACTCGCAGAAATCTTCAGCAGAAGCCAAAAAGGATATTTTATAACATTACATTATATTGTATCTTTGTCTTTGCAGCTGAAGGACTCAGCGCGTGAGAAGGAGAGTGCCATGCCTGAAGGAGGTTTTCTCGAGCAGAAACCGCGCAGCCCGACCGGCCTCGCGATCGTCATCGTGGTCCATGCGGCCATCCTTTCCGCCCTCGCTTTGTCGAAGATGGAAATGCCAGGGCCGGAATTGTTCAAGCGCCTTGAGGTGCGTAATATTCCCGTGCCGAAGGATCCCCCGCCCATTCCGGCGAAGCCGCGGGTGGAGCCGGAAGTCGAGCCGCAGCAGCCGACGGTGATCACGCGACCGGACCCGATTGTCACCACCGATAAGGTGCCGGTGTTTGAGCTACCCCCGCGGCCGACAGATTTCACCATGGTGGACATGAGGCCGCCGGGTCCCAGGGATATCGCTATCCAGCCACCCGAGCCTCCCAGGCCGCTGCCGGACCCGGTGCGGATGGAGGCGCGGCTTGATCCGCGCAGCGAACTGCTGCCGCCCTACCCGCCGGAAGAGCAAAGGGCGGAGCGCGAGGGCAATGTCACCATCAAGGTCTATATCGGGACCGACGGGCGCGTGAAGCGCGCGGAGAAGGTGTCGGCGGCGAGCGAGGCCTTCTGGCGCGAGACGCAGCGCCACGCCCTGCGCAACTGGCGTTTCAAACCGGCCACAATTGACGGCAGGCCGGTCGAGAGCACCAAACAGATGACGGTCCGGTTCGTGCTCGACAGCTGACGGCCGCGGCACCTGGAGGGGCTGGCGCGTGACGCGCGCCGGCCCTATCTTCATCACATGCCGCTTCCCCGCCCCTCCTCGCCCCGCGTCCTCTGGCAGGACCTTCGCGCCTTTGCCCGCGAGCGGCCGAAGCATCAGTGGATCGCCGCGACCGCCGCGGTCGTGATGCCGCTGATCATCCTGTTCGGCTTCTATAAGGACGCGCAGACCAACATCGCGCCCGGCGAGCAGATCGTCTTCGCCGAGAGCTGGACCGGCACCCGCAGCGATGCGGAAATCAAGGCTGCCCAGGCCGAGCGCGAGAAGCGGCGCGAGGCGGCCCAGGCCGAACGGCAGCGCCAGTTCAAGGAACTCGAGAAGAAGTTCGGCATGAAGTGAGTGACGGGCGCTGGATGGCGGCGGCGATCGCGCTCGGCGAGCGCGGGCGCGGCCGGACTTCGCCCAACCCCAATGTCGGCTGCGTGATCGTCAAGGGCGAGGCTGTGGTCGGCCGCGGTTGGACCCAGCCTAGCGGGCGACCTCATGCGGAGGCAATGGCGCTCGCCGAAGCGGGCGACGAGGCGCGCGGCGCCACGGCCTATGTCACGCTCGAACCCTGCGCACATGTGAGCGAGCGCGGTCCTGCCTGCGCCGATCTGCTCGTCGAAGCCGGCGTCGCCAAGGTGATGGTCGCTGTCCGCGATCCGGACCCCCGGACTGACGGCGCCGGCATCGACCGGCTTAGCGCGGCCGGGGTTGCGGTCGAGCTCGGAACCTGCGCCCAGGAGGCGTCGAGATCGATCGCGGGATTCCTCACCCGCGTGCGATTGGGAAGGCCGTGCATCACCCTGAAGCTCGCCATGTCGATCGACGGCAAGATCGCCCTGCCGTCGGGCGAGAGCAAATGGATCACCGGCGAGGATGCCCGCGCCCACGTCCACCTCGAACGCGCTCGCGCAGACATGATCCTGGTCGGCCGCGGTACATACGAAGCCGACAAGCCGCGCCTCGACGTGCGACTGCCGGGGCTGGAGGACCGCTCCTCCCGCCGCGCGCTGCTCACCAGGCGTGAGGCGGTGGAAGGCTGGACGCGGCTTTCGAGCCCCCAGGAGGTGCACAGCCTTCATGACGTCAACGACCTGCTCGTCGAGGGCGGGTCGGGCGCCGCCTCGGCCTTCCTGCAGGCCGATCTCGTCGATCGCCTGCTCATCTACCGGGCGCCGCTGCTCATCGGCGACGGCAAGTCATCCGTCGGCTATATCGGCCTCGCCAACCTCGCCGACGCGCACCGGCGCTGGCGGCTGGCGGATACGCGCCCGCTTGGCATGGACCGGCTCGAAGTCTACGAGCGCGTGCGGAATGACACACAGCACCGTTCGCCCTGAGCCTGTCGAAGGGCTGTCCTTACTTTCCTGCCGAAGAGAAGGGCAGGGCTTCGACAAGCTCAGCCCGAACGGGTGAGGTGCGGGAATAGTGTTTACTGGCATCATCACCGACATCGGCCGGGTCGAGGCAGTGGAGCAGCGCGGCGACGCGCGGCTCAGGATCGCGTGCGGCTATGACATGGCCACCGTAGATCTCGGCGCCTCAATTTCCTGCTCCGGCGTCTGCCTCACCGTCGTCGACAAGGGCGAAGGCTGGTTTGCCATCGATGCTTCGGCCGAGACGCTGAGCCGCACTGTTCCCGGCATGTGGGCGGAGGGGCGCCGCCTGAACCTCGAGCGGGCGCTCAAGGTAGGCGACGAGCTGGGCGGCCACATCGTGACCGGCCATATCGACGGCATCGGCGAAGTGGAGGCGACGCTCGAAGTCGGCGGCTCGACGCGCATCACCATCATCGCGGGCGACGACGTGGCGCCCTACATCGCCGCCAAGGGCTCGGTGGCGGTCGACGGCGTGTCGCTCACCGTCAACGAGGTCGAGAATCTGTCGGAAGGTGCCCGTTTCGCCGTCAACATCATCCCGCACACGGCCGAGCAGACGACCTTGTCTGCCCTTCAGGCGGGCGATCGGGTCAATATCGAGATCGATATCCTCGCCCGCTATCTCGGCCGGATGATGGAGCTGAGACGCTGATGGCTACCCAGCCCCTGGAACGCGGCTTCCTCTCCAGCCCCGAAGAGCTGATCGACGAAGCGCGCAACGGGCGCATGTTCATTCTCGTCGACGACGAGGACCGAGAGAATGAGGGGGACCTCGTCATTCCGGCGCAGATGGCGACGCCCGACGCGATCAACTTCATGGCCAAGCATGGCCGCGGCCTGATCTGCCTGGCGCTCGCCAAGAGCAGGGTGGAGCAGCTCGGCCTGCAGCTGATGAGCCGCCACAACGGCACCCGCCACGAGACCGCCTTCACCACCTCCATTGAGGCGAAGGAAGGCGTCACCACCGGCATCTCCGCCGGCGACCGCGCGCGCACCATCTCGGTGGCGATCGACGCCTCGAAGGGGCCGGAGCATATCGTCACGCCCGGCCACGTCTTCCCGCTCGTCGCCAAGGACGGCGGCGTGCTGATCCGCGCCGGCCATACCGAGGCGGCGGTGGACGTCGCGCGCCTCGCCGGCCTCAACCCGTCCGGCGTGATCTGCGAGATCATGAAGGAAGACGGGACGATGGCGCGGATGGACGACCTCGTCGCCTTCGCCCAGCTCCACGGCCTCAAGATCGGCACGATCCGCGACCTCATCGCCTATCGCCTCAAGAAGGACCATCTCGTCGAGCAGACCGCGGAGGCGAGCTTCGAGAGCCGCTGGGGCGGCACCTGGACGGCCCGGACCTTCCTCAACAAGGCGCTCGGCAACGAGCAGATCGCGCTCGTGAAGGGGACGGTTGATCCGTCGAAGCCGACCCTCGTCCGGATGCACGCGCTCAGCTTCTTCTCCGATGCCTTCGGAGAGGCGGGCGCTCGTTCCGGGCTCCTGCAGGGTGCGATGAAGATCATCGGCGAGGAGGGCGCGGGGGTGATCGTGGTGATCAACCGGCCCATGCCGGACGCCCTGAGCCGTGCCCTCAACATCCGTTCGGGAAAAACGGAGGCCAAGGATATGGAGGAGCTGCGCGATTATGGCGTTGGCGCGCAGATCCTGTCGGCGCTGGGGGTGCACGACATGATCCTGCTCACCAACACCCACCACAGCCCGGTCGCGCTCGGCGGCTACGGTCTCAAGATCGTCGGCGAGCGGCCGATCCCGCTGAAGGAGGTCTGATGGCGCGGCTGCTCATCGTCGAGGCGCGTTTCTACGACCACCTCAACGACCTGCTCATCGAAGGCGCGACCGAGGCGGCCGTCGCCGAGGGGCACAATGTCGACGTGGTGACGGTTCCCGGCGCGCTAGAGATTCCCGCCGCGATCGCGCTGGCGGCGGAGACGGGCCGCTACGATGCTTATGTGGCACTGGGCGTGGTGATCCGCGGCGAGACTTACCATTTCGAGATCGTCTCCAACGAGAGCGCGCGCGGCATCATGGCGCTGACGCTCGACGGCCTCGCCATCGGCAACGGCATCCTGACGGTGGAGAACGAGGCGCAGGCACTCGCCCGCGCACGCCCGGACGAAAAGAACAAGGGCGGCGAGGCGGCCAAGGCGGCGCTCGCGATGATGAAGCTCAGGGAGCGGTTTGCGGGCTGAGCGCCGGCGCCAGCCAGCTGGGGATGATCGCGTTGCCGAGATCCTCGACACGGCGATGCTCCACCGCCAAGCCCAGCTCGGGATAGTGGATGCGGGTGCGCTCGCCTGGAGCCTCGGCCGGCACCACCACAAGCCGCCGGTTGACCTTGGAGCGGTAGTTCATCCGCGCCGTATTCTCCTGACCGACATAGCAGCCCTTGGTGAAGCTGACGCCGTTCAGCTCAGCGGCATTGCATTCCAGCCAGAGCGTCTTGTCCGATCCAAGCTCGGCCCGCCCTTCCGTCACGCCGCGCGAGAGGCGGTGTTCGAGCCAGCCCTGGGCAGGTTCTTCCGCCGCCGCGAGCCACCTATGGCCGAGTTCCGGAAGGCGCGGATCCAGGCTGCTCCCCGGCGAACGCCAGGGCCCAGTTGCGGCCGCGTCCTGGACCCCGGCCTTCGCCGGGGAACACCAATGGACCGCAAGCGTCTCCTCCAGCTCAATCACGATCGGCCTGCGTAGGCGGTAGAGCTTGAGCCGCTTGGCCAACTCCTCGAAAGCCTCACGCTCGCAGTCGATCAGCACGTCATCGCCGTCCGCCCAGAGGATGAAGTCGAACAGGGCCTTGCCCTGAGCGGTCAGCAGCCCGGCCCAGAGCGGCCGCTCCTCGGCGAGGAGCGAGACGTCGTTGGTGACGAGCCCCTGGAGAAAGCCGCGCACGTCCTCGCCGGACAGGCGGATCAGGGCACGATCGATGAGGGTGGTCGCGGCCATGGTGGCTAGTTAGGGTCGCGCCCGCCGAATCCCAAGCCGAGAAGCGATGACCGACCGTCTCACGATCCGCCGCCCCGACGACTGGCACGTTCACCTCCGCGACGGGCCCATGCTGGCGGCGGTGGCCGGCTACACGGCGCGACAGTTCGCCCGCGCGATCGTGATGCCGAACCTGACCCCGCCTGTCACGACCGCCGCCGCGGCCGCCGCCTATCGCGAGCGCATCCTAGACGCTCTTCCGGCAGGTGCCGACTTCACGCCGCTGATGACCTGCTATCTCACCGACGATGCCGATCCGGACGAACTCGCCCGCGGCTTCTCGGAGGGGGTGTTCGCCGCCGCCAAGCTCTACCCGGCGCATGCCACCACGAACTCCGCTCACGGCGTCACGAATATCGCCAATATCTATCCCGCGCTGGAGGCGATGCAGCGGATCGGGATGCCGCTGCTCGTCCACGGCGAAGTGACCGATCCCGAAGTCGACATCTTCGATCGCGAGGCGGTGTTCATCGACCGCGTCCTGATCCCGCTCGTGCCCGGGTTCCCGGAGCTCAGGATCGTGTTCGAGCATGCGACCACGGCCGACGCCGTTGATTTCGTCGCGGCGAGCGGGCCGAACATCGGTGCCACGATCACGCCCCAGCACCTCCACATCAATCGCAACGCCTTATTCACGGGCGGCATCCGGCCGCACATGTATTGCCTGCCGGTTGCCAAGCGGGAGCGGCATCGCCTGGCGCTCAGGAAGGCGGCGACGTCCGGTTCGCCGAAATTTTTCCTCGGCACCGACAGCGCGCCACATGCCGTCTCAGCCAAGGAGAGCGCTTGCGGCTGCGCGGGCATCTTCAACGCGCCCTACGCGCTGGAGAGCTATGCCGCCGTCTTCGAGGAGGAGGGGGCGCTGGACAAACTGGAGGCGTTCGCGTCGGAGAATGGCCCCCGCTTCTACGGCCTGCCGCTGAACCAGGGCACGGTTACGCTGGAGCGCTCAAGCGTGACAGTGCCCGATCGGCTGGAGCTCGGCTTCACCGACATCGTCCCCTTCCATGCGGGCGAGCGCCTCGGCTGGCGCCTCGCCTGACGCGTCAGAACGGCAGCCAGCGGTTCTTCTCGCTGAACTTCATGTAGCCGGCATTGAGGCCGAGCCGCAGGCCGACGCCGAGCCGGACCGGAATCAGCACCACGTCGCCGCGCCGCAGGTAGCTCGCAGTGAAGCCCCCGACTGCGTAGGCGCGGCCTTCCGCAGCGGGGTAACGGCGGAACAGCTTCTGGCCGTCGTGGAGATTGTAGACGAGCACGAACACCTTGTTGGCGTCGGCGCCGAAGTCGAAACCGACCGAGGGGCCCGTCCAGAACACCGCCCGGTCGCCCTCGACGCGGTGGCGCATGGTGCCCGATCCGTAGCGCACGCCGGCGACGAACGCGCCGCCCGCTTCGCGACCGGCAATGTAGGCGACCGGCTGGCCCTGGTCGGCGAGGATGTTCTCGAGCAGGCCCGCCAGTCCTTCTGCGCCCTTGCCGAACACGCCCTCGGCCGCGCTGAACACGTCGTCGCGCTCGAGCGTGTCCTGGACCGGCGTCATCTGCGGATCGATGGCGGCAGCGGCAGTATCGCCGGTGCCCGTGCTCTCGGCCTGCATCGGCTCATCCACCGGCTGATATTCCGGCTCCTGGACCGGAGCGGATTCCCCAGGCGCGGCCTCGTAGGCGTCGACCTGGTTAGGATCGATGGTGGTGACTTGCGCTGCAGCCGGCGCACCGGCGAGCGCGAGGCCGGCCGCTGCGGCCAGCTTCAGGAACCCGAGCTTGAACATGACGCTACTCCCCCGAACAAGTGGTTCAGAGAGATACCGAATGTGATGCTGTCCCCGCAATGAACGGGCGATCAAGTGAGTCCGATCGTCGCCGAGGCGAGTCTTTTCGGCCACAGGCGGGCCGTCAGCTGCTCAGAAGGCGCTGTCCTTCGCCTCGTAGACCGGTTTGGAGGCAGCCCAGCGCCCGTTCGCCCTTTTCTCCAGCGGACGCGCGCATCGCTCGCAGATCGCGACATAGCCGCCCTGGCGGCGCGCGATCGAGCTCAAGGACGGCCGGTGACGTCCGAATAGGCAGCCGAGACTCATCGGCGGGATATAGTAAATGCCGCAGGTCCGTTCCAGACGCACCCCACTGACCTGGATTAGGCGAGCGCCGGTTCCTGGGCTATTGCATCGGCCGCTTCGCCCCGGGCGAGCCGGCCGAACTTGTCAGCCAACTCCTTGTGCCAGAGCTGCGCCGAAGGGCTGCACGCCCGGTTCGCCCGAGCCGCTTCTTCAAGCGCCCGACGCGCGAAATAACGCTGATTGGAAACCACGCTGTACCCCCACTGCGACCCGCCTGCAGTGGACGAATCTTCGCGCAGGCGAATCGGAAAGGCAAGGCACTCACGGCATATTTTGGTCGCGACTTTCCAACCTTTCGCCCGACGAATTCAATCGTCCGGCTCGCGCTCCTCGAACGGGTAGCGGCCGCGGATGCGGGCGTTGAAGTGGCGGCCCTTGGCGAAGGCGGAGCGGAAAGCCTCGGCGGCCTCAGGTGGGACGTCGTGATAGACGTAGCGGCGGCCGGTGGTGAGCTGGACGTCGAGCTCCCGGCCGTCTGCGCGGTATTCGAACGACCTGATGATCGTCGAGGGCATGTTGCCGGCGGGCGGCGGATGTGGGCGGCGCGAGGGGGAGGCGCGCCGCCCGTCCCAGGCCTTAGCGGCAGCGGACGTTGCCGCGGGCGACTTCGCGGCCCAGTGCCGCGCCGGCGCCGCCACCAATCAGGGTGCCGAGAATGCTCGAGCGACCGCCGTCGATGGCATTGCCGAGCAGGGCACCGACCGCGCCGCCGATGATCAGGCCGGTCGTGCCGTCCGAGCGGCGGCAATAATATTGACCGTTGCGGCCGCGATAGATGCGGTCGCGGGAGCTCAGGCGGCGTTCGCTATAGTAGCGGCCGTCGCGATAATAATCGTCGGCATAATAAGCGTTCCGTCCGGGCTCGTAGCGGTTGTAGTCATAGTTGCGATACTGGCGGTAGTCGCGGCGGACCTCACGGACCTCCTGCCGGCAATCGCGCTGAATGCGGTTGTATTCCGCGCGGGTGCGGGCATTGCGCAGGTCGCGATTGCAGTCGCGGCGGACTTCATTGACTGCCTGGCGCTGGGTCTGCGCGAAAGCGGGGACGGCAGGCAGGGTGGGAAGGGCGACAGCGCTCACCGCCGCGGCGAGGATCAACTTACGCATCACTGGAACTCCTGAAACCGGACCTGGGGGCGGGTCCGGGAAGGAGAACGAAAAGCGGCGGGCGGGGTTGCATGGAGGGCGCTTTAGCCCGCGTCGACAGGCTCCGAGGCGCGTGCCGCCTCGCAAAGTGCGCGGAGTTGCCGCTTGATCGAGTGGCCGGCGAGATGCGCGTCGATCTGGTCGAAACGCTCGCGCTTCAGCGTGAGGCGGATCTCGTCGATGCTGGCACAGGTGCCGGAGCGGGCAAGGGCGAAGGCGCGTTCTAGCGTCGTAACATCGTTCATTTCGCCCATATGGCCCAATACGCCCTGGAAACCAAATTTCGATTTGCTATGTTGCAGTGCAACAAAGTCTCGCCGCCGCTGGTTGAGCGGGGAGCGGCCCCCTTCCGGGGCGCCACGGAGGGACCCGAATGCCCGTTATCACACCACGCCTCCGCCTCCGCCGCAGCGCCAAGGGGCGGAGCGCCTTCGCCCCGGCCGCCGCGACAACCGACCGCCTCTCCGACCTGGAGGGCGTGCGAGACAATCCCGGCAATCTGCGCGGCCGCTGCTACGTCCCGAAGGGGCTGAAGGGGCCGGCGCCGCTCGTCGTCGTGCTCCACGGCTGCACCCAGGATGCGGCGGTCTACGATCACGGCTCGGGCTGGTCGACGCTCGCCGACCGCCACGGCTTCATCCTCCTCTTTCCGGAGCAGCAGCGGGCGAACAACCCCCTGCTCTGCTTCAACTGGTTCTCCGGCAACGACACCCAGCGCGGCATGGGCGAGGCGGCGTCGATCCGGGCGATGATCGAGGCGGTGAAGAAGCAGCATGCGATCGACCCCGCGCGCATCTTCGTCACCG
The DNA here is from genome assembly GCF_059502505.1 of Allosphingosinicella sp. Taxonomy (NCBI): domain Bacteria; kingdom Pseudomonadati; phylum Pseudomonadota; class Alphaproteobacteria; order Sphingomonadales; family Sphingomicrobiaceae; genus Allosphingosinicella; species Allosphingosinicella sp. Next base: position 79,584 of record NZ_JCACEU010000014.1, on the reverse strand, counting down.
GCCTCAGCGCCGGCGGCGCGATGACGTCGGTGATGCTCGCCACCTACCCGGAAGTGTTCGCGGCCGGGGCGATCCTGGCCGGCGTCGCTTATGGCTGCGCGGACAGCGTCGGCGAGGCGTTCGACTGCATGGGCGGCCGATCCCGTGCCGATGCCGCCGAGCTCGCTGCCCATGTCCGCCGCGCCAGCCCGCACAAGGGGCCGTGGCCGCGCGTGCAGGTGTGGCAGGGCAGCGCCGACAGCACGGTGGTGGCGAGCAATGCCGACGCGATCGTGCTGCAATGGGCCGCGCTCCACGGGCTGGCGCCGCAGCCGGGCCGGACAGACGAGGTGGCGGGCTACCCCCGCCGCGCCTGGCTCGGCGCCGACGGCCGGCCGCTGATCGAGCATTATTCGATCACCGGCATGGCCCACGGCGTGCCGCTCGCCGGCGGTGTCGAGGACGCGCTGGGCGTGGCGGGCGCGCACATGCTCGACGTCGGGCTGAGCTCGACCGCGCGGATCGCCGCCTTCTTCGGCATCGCGCCGGAGGAGAAGGCGCGGCCTGCCAAGGCGGCGCCAGGCAAGCCGCGGGCCCCGCGCAAGGCGGCCGCGCCGGAGGCCGCGAGCGGACCCCAGCAGGTGATCGAGAAGGCGCTGCGGGCGGCGGGCCTGCTCCGCTAGCGCCCCGGAAGTTCACAAGAGTCCAAGAGGATGGTCGCCCCAGCCGCCGCGATCCCGCGACTGCTTGCGCGGCGTGCTCGATCAGCCCAGCATGGCATCCTGAGCAGGGAGGATGCGATGTTGGGAATGACCGTCTTGATCGCCTTGGCCGCCGCGCAAGCGCCGGCCGCGCCGGAGGCGCAGGCGCTGGGGCGACGCCTGGCGGAGGCGGGAACGCTCGCCTCCCTGCTGCCGATGATAGCAGCCAAGGAGACGGAGGAGATGGTCGCCGCCCATCCGGAGCTCAGCGACGCCGACAAGGCGAAGTTGCGGAGCGTCGCGGCGGCGACGGCCAAGGCCGGATCGGACCGGCTGATGAAGGCGGAGGGCGACGCTTATGCGGGGCGGCTCAGCGTCGAGGAGCTGAAAGCCCTGGTCGCCTTTCATGAAAGTCCGGCGGCGCGGCGGCAGCGCGAGGTGATGCCGGCGGTGATCATGGCGACCATGCAGGCGGCGGGGCCGATCGACTTCAAGGGCGAGACGCTTGCCGCCTTCTGCAAGGAGACGGGCAAGGCCTGCCCAAAGAAATAGCCACGGGAACGCGGCTGCCGGCGCGCCGTTCTCCTCCACGAAGGAGATCGAGCATGGTCGAGACGGTGCCGCCGCGGGAGCTCAGCCGGGAGCTGCGCGAGGAGACGAGCGGGGATTTGGCCCGGCGACGCTGGACGATCGGGCTGAGCTTCGCCGGCAGCGCGATCGGCATGGTTGTCGGCGCCTACCAGACCGGCATCCTGAAGCGGCTGCCGGACATATTGCCGGGGCGCATCTTCGACGCCGAGAAAGTCGACGCCTCCGATTACGCCTATGAGCGGATGCAGATGCCGGACGGGCCGCTGATGGCGATCACCTACGGCATCACCGCGGCGCTGGCGGCGGCGGGCGGCAAGGATCGGGCGCGGCAGAATCCGGCGCTGCCGATCGCGGCCTCGGCCAAGGCGGGCTATGACCTCGTCACCTGCGTGCGCCTGGCGCGGGAGGAGTGGCGGGAGAACAAGGCTTTGTGCAGCTGGTGTCAGATCGCGACCCTGGTCTCGGCCGCGACGCTGGCGCTGACTTTGCCGGAGGCGGTGCGGGCCGGGCGGGAGCTTCGATCCGCCTGATCGATCGGGATTAATCGAACGGAAAGGCCGGCGTGCGAGCTTTGCCCGCATGAGTGCCCGCAAGAATGCCCGATGGTTCTGGCCGGGGTGGATGCACAGAAAACATCGCCGCAAGGCGAAGATCGCGCAGGTCCGGCAACGGGATGGGGACAAGTGCTGGCGCTGCAATCATCCGATGCGCTTCGAGGGCCCGCCCAATTGCGGCAAAGCAGCGACGATCGAGCATCTGACGCCGCTCTGTCACGGAGGCACCTGGGCGCTCGACAATCTCGTTCTGTGCCACCCTGGCTGCAATAAGCATCTCGGCACCTTCCCGCGCGAGCGGAAGGAGCGGATGCGGATCAATCGGCCGGCGAGCCCGGGGGCCGGAGCTCGGGATGCTCGTCCAGGATGTCCCTGACGAACTCCTCCGCCTGCTCCCTTTCCTCTTCTTCGTCCATCGAGAGCTCGGCGGAGATGTCGTCCTTGATGGCCCCGATCGAATCGACGTCGCCGCGCGGCCCGAAATTGGTCGGGCAACCGGCCTCGCCCAGCGCGCGCTCCATGTCGGCGACGGCGCCCATTGCGGAGAGCATGCCGCCGGCGCCGGTCGTGTCCTTCTTGGCCGCCACCTCTTCGCCGAGCTTCTCGGAGACGCCTGCCCGGATCTCCTGGCAGACCTCGGAGAATTCGTCGTGGACGATCTTATATTCGTGATAGGGGATGGGTTCCGCGCTGCCGAACCCGCTGAAATCGCCGAGCCCGCCCGCGGCCCACACGCCGCCGACCGCGATCGGCGTCATCAATGCGAATGACCTCAGGAACATAGTCCCTCTCCCCCGTTCGGCGGGAAGACTATTCGAGCATGGTTAAATCCACGTTGCCGGGGGGTGAAGGCCGGGCCCCCCCGCGGCTCATCGATCGGTCAGGCGGGAGCGCGGGCGACGACCCAGAGGAAGCTGCCGTCCTCGTCGTCCTGCGGCACCACTTCCGCCCGTTCGACCGCGAGGCCCGCCTGCCGGATCAGGGCGAGGTTCGTCTCGGCGTCGAAGTGGCTGAAATACATCGGGGCACCGAGCCAGTCGCCGCTCCATTCCGGCGTTGCGGTGGCGCCGAGGCTGGCGAGGAAGACGCCGCCGGGCCTGAGCCACTCGGCGAGGCGGCGGAACAGCCCGGCATGCTCGGCGCGGGGCAGATGGGTGATCGAGTAGAAGGCGGCGACGGCATCGAAGCTGCCGCGCTCGAATGCGGCTGCGGCCATGTCCGCCTGGACGAATTCGGCGCCGGGCACGTTGGCGCGGGCGAGCGCGACCTGGCGGGCCGATCCGTCGAGGCCGAGCACGTCATGGCCCGCTTCGGCCAGCCGTCGGCAGACGGGCACGCCGGCGCCGCAGCCGAGATCGAGCACCCGCGCCTTCGCAGGCAGGAGGGAGAGCAGGGTCTCGAGCCAGCGCTCCCGAACCACGGACGAGCCGCATTCCGCCAGATACGCATCGGCGATGCGGTCATAGCCGTCCGTGACGACGGCCTTGGGATCGATGCTGTTTGGCGCCATCTGTTGCATCGCTCCTTACCCCGCCCGCGCGTGATACGCAGCCGGAGATTGGGCGAGGCCGGAGGCCCGCTCCCCCGGTCACCGGTTGTCGAGCTGCGCCCGCACCGCGGCGAGGACGCGGCGAGAGCCGATGAGCCGCCTTTGTTTGGCCGGGGCTCGCACAGTCGGCCACCAAGGGGTTGATCGAGCTTCAGAATTGAATAATTTTGGAATCGCCGGGCTCCTTCGCGGCCCGGCGCGAGGCGGAGGGGCTCTCTCCGGCGCCCTCCTGCCCATCCGATCAGTAGCTTCGAATGGAGGAGACATATGCAATTCAACCGAAAGGCCGTTCTTGCCGGCATTGCCTCGCTCGCGCTTGCGGGAGGCGCCGCAACCGCCGCCCCCGGCGACGAGGCCGTCAAGGTGATGAACCTCAGCCTGCCGGACGGGTCGGTGGCCCGGATCCACTATCAAGGCGACACCCCGCCGCGCGTGGTGATCGCCGAGGCGCCTGCGCCGCGTTGGTTCATGCCCGTGGCCGCATACCGCTTTGAAGCGGCGCCGTTCGCCACCTTCCACCAGATTGCCGCCGAGATGAACCAGCGCATGGCCGAGATGATGCGGCTGATGGAGCTCGCCACTCCGGTCGCGCTGGATGGTGCGCCAGGCCTCAGGCTCGCCAGCAACGGCACGCTGCCGGAGGGCGGCTACAGCTTCGTCTCGCGCAGCGTGACGCAGGGCGGCTGCACCCGCACCGTGCACATGACTCGCACTGAAGCGGACGCCGAGCCCAACGTCGTCACACGCACGTCGGGCGACTGCGACGGCGGCCGGGAGAAGACTCCGGCCGAGCCGGCGGAGAGCCGCGTCACGATCTGACCGGCGCCTGGGGTGGAGGTGCGGAAGCTCCCAGGCTTCCGCGCCTCTTGCCTGTCAGCGGTTGTCGAGCTGCGCCCGCACCGCGGCGAGGCCGCGGCGGCTGATTCGGTAGGGGGCGCCGCCCTCGGATCCGATCAGCTGCCGGCGCTTGAGGCGCTGGAAGACGCCCAGGCGGCAGTCGGCGAGCCGCCAGCCCTCGCGGGTGAAGCAGTCCACTTGCGTGATCTTGCCGGTCGCCGGATCGCGCCGATGGACGATGCGCCCGCCCTGCGCCAGCGCGTGCAGCACGCGCTGTTCGTGTTTCGAGATGTTCACTGGAAAACACCGTTCTTCGTAACGTGAAGACGGCGTGGGAGATGACGGCGGGCTGGGATGGCCGGGCCGCATTCCACGCGCGAACGGAAAGCACTGACGCGTCGGCGTTAGGTCCGTCTCAGCGGGCGGCAATCTCCGGCATATTCCACTCCAGAATGGGTGGCGGCGCATTTATGTAGAGGCACGGGTGAGGTCAAGTGTGAGGCGGGCGGAACTTCTTTCAAGGTCCACTGTGGGCAATCACCCGCCGACAAAGCGCCAAAAAGTCCGCATGGCACAAGTCGTTCTTGGCGTCATTCGTTCGCCAAGCACAAACGACAAAGTCATATCGACCGTCGGGCAACAGAACGTGATCGACTGTAGGAAGAAGCGCCAGGCTAGCCTTGTAAGCCGATCGCTGGGCCTTTGACTCCTCATTGTCGTACGTGCTGATCTTTTCCCAGTCCAACGGCTCCCCTGTGTAAAAGTCATCACCTTGGGACGCGCAGACAGCCGCATGAATTAGTCGGCGATAGCCAGCGCCTCTGATGTCATGGAAAGATCTTTTGCGGTCGCGGCGAACGTGGGCGTCGGCCTTCCGCTCCAGCCAGCGACTATAAGCAGCCTGTGTGACCCGCCCCTCTAGGAAACGGGGAAGTGCATAAATCTTGCTAATGATGGGTACCCCGTTCTCCCTACTCAGATCAAGTTAGGCTGAGCAGCCTCGGCACGTCGACCGAGATTCTTCATCAACTCGCTCGATCTTAGGAAGAACAGGAAATATGGGTCTATGATCGCGAACGTCCCCGAGGCCGCTTCAGCATCCCATTCTACAATTCTCTGAGTGGGATGCATCTGCTCCGCAAAGCCGGCAATTTGCTTGAGCGACTCGGTGATACTGCTGCCAACCGGTTTATCGTCGACACATACCGCATTGATGCGGTTCTGCAGATCCGCGTAATTAAACTCCATTGAGGGCGGGTCTTGCGATAGTGCTAGTAGTGACGCCCGGTAAGCGTCGCCCAACGAACCATCCGTGAAGCGAAATTCCTTACGCTCCGTACCTCTAACCCGTGGACCGGCATGCATTTGCTTCACCAAGGAGGTGTAGTCAGCCCGAGTAGACGCTTGTTCGAGAGCCTCTCGGATTTCTACCTCGCTGACCTCGAGATTCCTTCTAAACTCGAAAGTTTCTCGTAGCCTGAGATTGAAGCACAGCTGGAGACAGAGCGCCTGCATGATCTGCGGCGACGTACAGCTCTCCTGGGCAAATCTCAGAATAACATCATCTGGAGCATCTAAATTCAGAGCTCGGAAGCCTTGGATTCCAATCTTAACCAAATCATCAATGGACCAGAACGACGTGTCTATATTGATTGTCCGCCCTCTGAGTTCATGATTTGAGCGAACGACATCGTCTGAACGATGAGGCACGGAAGCGATGCAGAAGCGAATTCCGGCCTCTGAGCCAGTTTTGATCTGCCTGCCTACGGCTTCTTGAAGCTCACGGGCGATATAGTGGAAGTCGTCGAGGAACACGATGAAATCGCTGTTTGCGATTTCTCGGGCGACCGCTGCCATCCCACGGTTTTGCTGAACTGACGAGGTCGTCGTGTTAGCGGCGGTGCTTGTGGCAATCCCGCCGCCCACCGTAACAGAGGCAACACCGGGAATACCCACGGTCCCGCTCGTCGTGGCGTTCGGCGTCAGGGTTTCAGTGGCACTCGTGCCGGCTGTGACTGAAGAAGGAGTGGCCATCCAATTAAGTATGGACTCCCATAAGTCAGAGGCGGTCTCAATCTGCGAACCAAAAATGTGAATCAAGTTATCGTCGCCAACAATATTCCGGACGAGCGCCGTTTTTCCTGTCTTTGATGGCCCGGAAATCGATATCGGAGAACGGGGGGTGTCGATAGCATCGCGCACCCGCTTCTCAAGCTTCTCTTCCTCCCGCTCAACGTAAGTGACTGTAGGGAAGTCACTCGGAACAAATACCTCCGTAGCCTTGTAGAAGTTCACTCCGCCGCCACTCCGGCCCGCGCAAACATATCCGCATCGCCCTCGGCCGCCGGGACGTCGTTCGCCGCCTTGGCCGCCTTGCGCCGATCGAAATTGTCCCAGACCTCGCCCCAATTGCCGCGCGTGGCCGCCTTGGAATATTCGGTGGCGCGGGTTTCGAAGAAGTTGGCGTGCTCGACGCCGTTCAGCAAAGGCGCCAGCCAGGGGAGCGGGTGCTCGTCGATCATGTAGATCGGCTTGAGGCCGAGCTGGCCGAGGCGCCAGTCGGCGATGTAGCGGATATACTTCTTGATCTCCTTGGGCGTCATGCCGGGGACCGGGCCCTGCTCGAAAGCGAGGTCGATGAACGCGTCCTCGAGGCGGACGGTCGTCTGGCAGACGTCCATGATGTCCTCCTTCACCGCCCGCGTCAGGCAGTCGCGCTCCTTGGTGAAGGCGTGGAACAGGCGGACGATGCCCTCGCAATGCAGGCTCTCGTCGCGGACCGACCAGGAGACGATCTGGCCCATGCCCTTCATCTTGTTGAAGCGCGGGAAGTTCATCAGCATCGCGAAGCTGGCGAAGAGCTGCAGCCCTTCCGTGAAGCCGCCGAACATGGCAAGCGTCTTGGCGATGTCCTCGTCCGTGTCGACGCCGAACTTCTGCAGGTAATCGTGCTTGTCCTTCATCTCCGCATATTGGAGGAAGGCCGAATATTCGCTCTCGGGCATGCCGATCGTGTCGAGCAGGTGCGAATAAGCGGCGATGTGGACCGTCTCCATGTTGGAGAAGGCGGTCAGCATCATCTTCACTTCGGTCGGCTTGAACACGCGGCCGTATTTGTCGTGGTAGCAATCCTGCACCTCGACGTCGGCCTGGGTGAAGAAGCGGAAGATCTGGGTGAGCAGGTTGCGCTCGTGGGCGGTGAGCTTCTGCGCCCAGTCGCGGCAATCCTCGCCGAGCGGCACTTCCTCCGGCATCCAGTGGATCTGCTGCTGGCGCTTCCAGAATTCGAACGCCCAGGGATATTCGAAGGGCTTATACTGCTTGGAGGCTTCGAGAAGGGGCATGTCCGGCTCCTTAGGAGTCAAAAATATTGAGAAGGAAGATCAAGGCGGCGCAGGCGATCAGCAGGAACCCGAGAAAGCGGGCGCCCTTGCGCTGTTCGGGCGGCGCCGGGAGTGCGATCGAACGCGCGCCGAGCAGCGCGAAGAAGAGCGGCGTCGCCAGTTCGGTCCAGAAGGGGTCGGTGTCGGTCGTGACCCGGACGTAGAAGCTCACCACCATGAAGATGGCGACGCCCACGAGGGGGACGAAGAACATGCGCTCGATGCGGGCAGCTTCGGTCTTTTCGCCCGTCATGATTGCACCCGCACGACACGGTCGCGATAGACGACATGGGATTTGCGGGCGCCGACGCCGAACACGACGATGCCGAGGAAATAGCCGAAATCGTACCAGCCGCCGTTATTCGGCACGGCGTAGATCGCGACGTCATCCATGAACAGGGAGACGACCCAGGCGACCGGGAAGATGAAGCCGTGCCACAGGCCGAGCAGAAAGCCCGGCGCCGCCGGCGCGACCGCCCCTGCGCCTTGCGTCGCTGCGCAGGCGGAGAGGGAGGCGGCGCCGGCCGCGGCAAGGAGCCCCCGCCGGATCATTGGCAGGCCAGGCACTCGTCGTAGTCGGTGGTCGCGGCGAGCTGGATTTCCTTGAGGTCGGGCGTGTTGTCGGCCTCGACGCCGCCCGCGAAGCCGGCGCGCTGAACGCTCTTCGACCGGAGATAATATAGGGATTTGATGCCCAATTCCCAGGCGCGGTAGTGGAGCATCAGCAGGTCCCACTTGTCGACGTCGGCGGGGATGAAGAGGTTCAGCGAGGTCGCCTGGTCGATATAGGGCGTGCGGTCGGCGGCGAGCTCGATCAGCCAGCGCTGGTCGATCTCGAACGACGTCTTGAAGGTGTCCTTCTCTTCCGCCGTGAGGAAGTCGAGGTGCTGGACCGAGCCGCCGCGCTCTAGGATGGAGTTCCAGACCGCGTCCGAATCCTTCGACTTCTCCTTGAGGAGCTTCTCCAGATACGGGTTCTTGATCGAGAAGGAGCCGCTCAGCGTCTTGTGGGTGTAGATGTTGGCCGGGATCGGCTCGATGCAGGCGCTGGTGCCGCCGCAGATGATGCTGATCGACGCGGTCGGCGCGATCGCCATCTTGCAGCTGAAGCGCTCCATCACGCCCATGTCGGCGGCGTCCGGGCACGGGCCGCGCTCGTTGGCGAGCATCATCGAGGCCTCCGAGACCTGCGCGGCGATGTGCTTGAAGATCTTGAGGTTCCAGCTCTTGGCCAGCGCGCCCTCGAAGGGCAGGCCGCGGGCCTGGAGGAAGGAGTGGAAGCCCATCACGCCGAGGCCGACCGAACGCTCGCGCTCGGCGGAGTATTTGGCGCGGGCCATCTCGTCGGGCGCGCGGTCGATATAGTCGGTGAGGACGTTGTCGAGGAAGCGCATCACGTCCTCGATGAAGACCTTGTCCTTGTTCCACTCGTCCCAGGTCTCGAGGTTGAGGCTGGAGAGGCAGCAGACCGCGGTGCGGTCGTTGCCGAGATGATCGCGGCCGGTGGGGAGCGTGATCTCCGAGCAGAGGTTGGAGGTCGAGACCTTGAGGCCGAGATCGCGGTGATGCTTCGGCATCGACCGGTTCACCTGGTCGATGAAGATGATGTAGGGCTCGCCGGTCGCGAGACGGGTCTCGACCAGCTTCTGGAACAGGCTGCGGGCGTCGACCTTGGCCCGTTCGGAGCCGTCCTTGGGCGAGCGCAGGACCCACTCGTCGCCGGCCCGAACCGCCTCCATGAACGCGTCGGTGACGAGCACGCCGTGATGAAGGTTGAGCGCCTTGCGGTTGAAGTCGCCGGAGGGCTTCCGGATCTCGAGGAATTCCTCGATCTCCGGGTGATTGATGTCGAGATAGCAGGCGGCCGAGCCGCGGCGCAGCGAGCCCTGGCTGATCGCCAGCGTCAGGCTGTCCATGACGCGGACGAAGGGGATGATGCCGCTGGTCTTGCCGTTGAGGCCGACCGGCTCGCCGATGCCGCGGACGCTGCCCCAATAGGTGCCGATGCCGCCGCCGCGCGCGGCCAGCCAGACATTCTCGTTCCAGGTGTTGACGATGCCGTTGAGGCTGTCGTCGACGCTGTTGAGATAGCAGGAGATGGGCAACCCGCGCCCGGTGCCGCCGTTGGAGAGGACGGGCGTCGCCGGCATGAACCAGAGCTTCGAGATGTAATCGTAGACGCGCTGGGCGTGATCGGCATCGTCGGCATAGGCCGAGGCGACGCGGGCGAACAGGTCCTGATAGGATTCGCCGGGCAGCAGATAGCGGTCCTCAAGCGTCTCCTTGCCGAAGTCGGTGAGGAGCGCGTCGCGGGACGCGTCGGTCTTCACCGGGAAGCGCTTCGGCGCGACCGCCTTGCTGTCGCTCATGTCCGTGTCGGCCGCCGCGGCGGCGTCGATCTGCGCATGCTCGCTCAAAGAAAAATCCACAGCTTTCTCCCCCGTTCTATACACAACATGTAGGCACTCGTCAGCTGCGTTACATCTACGTGTTGTGATTCACGGGGTAATATGATGCCCCGGAATTTGACAAGCGGGAGGCTCGGGGGCGCGGCCCTGCTGTTGCGGCTCCGTTACGCGCGACGCGCCGGAAAAGAGTCGTTTTCGATGCTGTCAACGCGGTAAAAAATTTTTTCATCAAGGCTCTCAAGTCGCTCGCTCCGACCGAATCGGCAGCACATGTTCTTGTCTTGTTCTCACTACTCCTGGTGCATCGGGGCAGCAAGGCACCGGTTCCAAAAAGCATTCGGTTGAACTAGCCTCCGTACCGGGGATGGATTGGGGGGCGACGCGTGCGGAAACCGAAACTTTCATCCCTTTTCAAACGGAAGCCCAAGTCGCGGCTGAGGCGGATCGCCGACCGTGCGACGCTGGTGCTGGTCGGGATCTTCGGGAGCATCAGCTTCGCGCCGGAGCTGCTGGCATGGCCGTACCGGGCCGAGCGCGGGCCCATCACCATCTATTCGGAAGCGCCGATCACGGCCGACATGGACCGCGTGCTCGCGCGGTCGGAGCGGCTCTTGAGCGAGAGCCCGATCCACCGTCCGAAGATGCGGCGGCGGCTGTTCCTGAGCCAGGGCGGATGGCGCTGGTCCCTGCTCGCGCTCCAGACGCGCGGCGCCTTCGCCTTTCGGCGGCCGTTCAACAACGCGCTCATCTTCAACCGCAGCGACATGGCCACAGATCGCATCATGAACGGGCGCATTGTGGGCGGAGTGCGCTCGCTGTCGGGCGTGATCGCGCACGAGACCACGCATGTGCTGGTGTCGAGGAGGGGGGGCGAACTCCAGGCGATGATGCTGCCGACGTGGAAGCAGGAAGGCTATGCCGACCATGTGGCGAGGGAGAGCAGCCTCACGCGCGAGCAATATCGCATGATCAGCCGCGGCGGGAACGGCCACCCCGCGGCGGACTATTATGAGGGGCGGCTCCGGGTCGAGGAGGCGCTGGCCACGAATGGGGGCGACGTGGACGCGCTGCTCACCGGTCCATGAGCAGCCGGCGCGTCACTGAGGGAGACAAGGAATGACGTTCGAACTCTTCGCTCACCCATTCTCCTCCTACTGCCAGAAGGCGATCACCGCCCTCTACGAGAACAACATCCCGTTCGAGTTCAGGCTGCTGGAGCCGGGCGGCGGGCCCAACATCGACGAGATGAAGCGGCTCTGGCCGATCGGGAAGTTCCCGGTGCTGCGCGACGGCGAGCGCGTGGTGCCGGAGGCGACGAGCATCATCGAATATCTGCACGTCCACCATCCGGGACCGGTGCGGCTCATCCCGGACGATCCGGAAGCGGCGCTCGAGGTGCGGATGATGGACCGCTTCTTCGACAATTATGTCTCGACGCCGCAGCAGAAGCTAGTCTTCGACCAGATCCGCCAGGAGGGTGAGCGCGATCCGGCCGGCGTTGCCGATGCGCGGGTGATGCTCGACAAGGCCTATGGCTGGCTGGAAACGCGCATGGCGGGCCGCGAATGGGCGGCGGGCGCATTCAGCCTCGCCGACTGTGCGGCCGGCCCCTTCCTCTTCTATGCGGATTGGAGCCATCCGATGGATGGCCGCTTCCCCAATGTCGCCGCCTACCGCCAGCGGCTGATGGCGCGGCCCGCCTTCAAGCGGGCGATCGACGAGGCACGCCCCTATCGCCCCTATTTCCCCGGCGGCGCGCCGGACCGGGACTGACGATGGCAAAGCGGACCGACACCGCTTCTCGGATCATCAAGGCGGCGCCGGACACCATCTATCGCGCTCTCCTCGACCCGGCGGCGCTCGCCGCATGGCGGCCGCCGGAGGGCATGACCGGCCGCTTCGAAGCATTCGAGCCGCGCGCCGGCGGGCGCTTCCGGATGGTGCTCACCTATGCCGATGCGGAGACGGCGCCGGGAAAGACGAGCGCGAGCGAGGACGTGGTGGAGGGGCGGTTCGCGGAGCTGATCCCGAATGAGCGCATCGTCGAGGTGGTGAGGTTCGAGTCCGACGATCCCGCCTTCGCTGGCGAGATGAGGATCGTCACGGCGCTGGAAGCCGTCGCCGGCGGCACGGAAGTGACGATCCGCTGCGAAGATGTGCCGAGTGGGATTTCCGCCGAGGATCATGAGGCGGGGCTGAGCTCGACCCTCGCGAACCTCGCCGCGTTCATGGAACCGAGGAAGGATTAAGATGATCACCGTCTGGGGCGAGGGAAGAGGGTTCCGGGTCGTCTGGCTGCTGGAGGAGATGGGGCTCGCCTACCGGCTGAGGCCGGTCGACATGCTTGCGGGCGTCGAGAAGGACACCGAGTTTCTCGCCATCAACCCCGCCGGGTTCATCCCCGCGATCCAGGATGCCGACGTGACCATGGTCGAATCGATCGCCATCATGGAGTATCTGATGGCGCGCCACGGGCCAACACCGCTCGCGCCGGCTCCGGACGATCCCGCTTTCGCCGCCTACCAGCAGTTCCTTCACCTTGGTGAGGCCGGCCTCTCCGTCTTCGTCTTCATCGCCATTGTCAGCCGCATGCTGGCGCCCGAAGCCGAGCGCAACAATTGGGGCGCCCGCAAGGCCCTGGAACTGTTCGAGAGCCGGCTGGGGCTGGTGACCCGGCAGCTCGCGCGCTCGCCTTTTCTCGCCGGCGACAGCTTCACGGCGGCCGACATCTCGGTGACCTATGCTCTGCAGCTTGCCCAGAGGACCGGCTGCTTCACGCTTGGCGAGGCGGAGCGCGCCTATGTGACCCGCACCAGCGCACGCGACGCGTACAAGCGGGCCATGGACACATGTCAGGCGACGAAGGCATGGGCGGCCGAGGTGGCCAGGAGCGAACCCGCTCTTTAGTGGACCGTGACGCGCCGCTGCGGCGCCGCATCTTCAGCGCGGAGGCGGTAGAGCCGGGCCATCCTCAAATGCTCGGCACGCTCGATGGCGCAGCTGGTCTTCGCGGCCAGATATTCCGCGCCGATCGCGAGCTCGGAATAATAAGTTGCGTCGGTCTTCACCGGCGCGGCCTCTTCCGAGCCGGAAGCATGGCGAAAGCGGCCTGCAGCCCGAGCGGAGCGGAGGGCAGGATAAGCGCAGTTTCGGCGCTGGTCGGCTGACGCGCCATCAGGCCTGCGACGCTGGGGCGGACGCTATGCTGTTGCTGCATCTCAGAGCCTCGTGAAGGAACGGTCGAGATAGCGCGGAGCGCGGCGGCGGCGGCGGGCCTCCATGGCCCGGTGTCCGCCCTTGGCGAGCAGGGAGGCGCTCTTCTTGAAGACGAACGGGGCGAGCAGCCCGGCCGCGGCCCCGGCAGCGCCGCTGAGGCCATGCTTCCTGGCCATCGAACGGCCGACGAGCGCGCGGATCAGCTTGCCAATCATCGACGAGACCCCTCCGGACAGAGAAACAGGCGGCGGAACAGCCGCGAAGGAGTCAAACCACCGAGAGCGCGTCCTGTTCCGTTGCGTTACCGATTCATTTCCAAGGACATATTCACGGCCGGGCGCGGAAGGCGTAAGGAGGCAGGCCTAGGGCCTGGGGAGGCGATCCATGACCATCATCATCCGCGAGGCGGACCTCATCGAGAGCGTCGCCGATGCGCTGCAATATATCAGCTACTATCACCCGATGGACTATATCCGGGCACTGGGCGCGGCGTACGAGAAGGAGCAGTCGCCGGCGGCGCGGGACGCGATCGCGCAGATCCTGACCAACAGCCGGATGTGCGCCGAGGGGCACCGGCCGATCTGCCAGGATACGGGCATCGTCACCGTCTTCGTCGAATGGGGCCAGCAATGCGTGCTCGACAGCGACCGGAGCCTGCAGGAGGTGGTCGATGAGGGAGTGCGGCGGGCTTATCTGCACCCGGACAACCGGCTGCGGGCGTCGATCGTCGCCGACCCGGCGTTCAGCCGCAAGAACACCAAGGACAATACGCCGAGCGTGATGCATGTCGAGATGGGGCCGGGTCACCATGTCCATGTGACGGTCGCGGCCAAGGGCGGCGGCTCCGAGAACAAGACCAAGTTCGCGATGCTCAATCCGTCGGATTCGATCACCGACTGGGTGCTGGAGATGGTGCCGAAGATGGGCGCGGGCTGGTGCCCGCCGGGCATGCTCGGCATCGGCGTCGGCGGCACGGCGGAGCAGGCGATGAAGCTCGCCAAGAAGTCGCTGATGGACCCGATCGACATGGCTGAGCTCAGAGCGCGCGGGCCGCAGAACGCGACCGAAGAGCTGCGGATCGAGCTGCACGATAAGGTCAATGCGCTCGGCATTGGCGCGCAGGGGTTGGGCGGGCTCACCACCGTCCTCGACGTTAAGATCGAAAGCTGGCCGACCCATGCCGCGTCCAAACCGATCGCGATGATTCCGAACTGCGCGGCGACGCGCCACGCGCATTTCGTGCTGGACGGGTCGGGCCCGGCCTATCTCGAGACACCGAAGCTCAGCGAATGGCCGGAGGTTCACTGGACCCCGGACAAGGCGGCCAAGCGGGTCAATCTCGATACGCTGACCAAGGAGGAGATCGCCGCCTGGCAGCCCGGCGACCGACTGCTGCTCAACGGCAAGATGCTGACGGGGCGCGATGCGGCGCACAAGCGGATCAAGGACATGCTGGAGCGGGGCGAGGAGCTGCCGGTCAGCTTTGCGGGCCGCGTCATCTATTATGTCGGACCGGTCGATCCGGTGCGCGACGAGGCGGTGGGGCCGGCTGGTCCCACCACGGCGACGCGGATGGACAAGTTCACCGACATGATGCTGAGCGCGACGGGGCTAATCGCCATGGTCGGCAAGGCCGAGCGCGGCCCGATCGCGATCGAAAGCATCAAGCGCCACGGCGCGGCCTATCTGATGGCGGTCGGCGGCGCGGCCTATCTGGTCGCGCGGGCGATCAAGAAGGCGGAAGTCGTGGGCTTCCACGATCTCGGCATGGAGGCGATCTACGAGTTCGAGGTCGAGGACATGCCGGTGACGGTGGCGGTCGACGCGCAGGGCGCCAGCGTCCACCACATGGCGCCGCTGGTGTGGCGGGAGAAGATCGCCGCCATGGCCCGGGAGAAGGAGCTGGCGTAAGAGGAGAACATGTCATCCCGGCGAAGGCCGGGATCTCGTGGAGACACGCTGTGACCTCTGGTCCTGAGATCCCGGCTTTCGCCGGGATGACGGTTATAGGATGGTCTCCCAAAGATCATTCCAATCCGGGTTCCTCTCCTCGATCAGCCTGATCTTCCAGTCGCGCTTCCATTCCTTCAGCGCCTTCTCGCGAGCGATCGCTTCATCGATGGTCGGGTAAGGTTCGGCGAGGACCCGTCGCGTCAGATTGTAGCGGCGGCAGAAGGAGGAGCCTTCGCCGGTGCGGTGCTGATGGACGCGCGCGGCGAGATCGGCAGTGACTCCAATATAGGGCACACCACGCGGCTTGTTCGTCATGATGTAGACCCAGCCGCCCCTCATACGCTGAGATTGGCCCTGACGTCGATCGGACACCAGTGCATTGTGTCCTGAGATCCCGGCTTTCGCCGGGATGACGATGTCGGTTCAGGCGATCTTGCGGTTGGCGCCGTGGACGAGTTCGCTGGCGCGTTCGTAGGTCATGGGGCGGCCGAAGAGGTAGCCCTGGATCTGGTGGCAGCCGAGGTCGCGCATGCGGGTGAAGTCGTCGGCGGTCTCGACGCCTTCGGCCGTCACGGTCATGCGGAAGCTCTTGGCGAGCTGGACGATCGACTGGATGATCGCCACCGTCTCCTTGTTCTGCGCAGCCTCGCGGACGAACGAGCCGTCGATCTTCAGCTTGTGGAAGACCGCCTTGTTCAAATAGCCGAGCGAGGAATAGCCGGTGCCGAAATCGTCGAGCGCGATGCCGACGCCGAGGGCGCGGAGGCGCTTCAGCACGTCGAGCGAGCCGGCCGTGTCCTCGAGGAACACGGTCTCGGTTACTTCGAGCTCGAGGCGGTTGGCCTGGACGCGGTAGCGCGACAAGGCGGCGTTGACGGTCGCCGGGAGCGCCGGGAGCACGAGCTGGCGTGCGGAGATGTTGATCGCGACCGTGATATTCTCGGGCCAGGTCGAGGCGGCGCGGCAGGCCTCCTCGATCACCCAGTCGCCGAGATGCATGATGAGGCCGGTCTCTTCGGCGAGCGGGATGAACTCGACCGGCGAGACGACGCCGCGGGTCGGGTGGTGCCAGCGGATCAGGGCCTCGAAGCCGACCAGTTGCTGGTCCGCTGCGCCGATCAGCGGCTGGTAGAGCAGGCGAAGCTCGCCGTTGGTGATCGCGTTCGCCAGGTCCTGCTCGAGTCGCATGCGGTGCTCGGCGACCGAGCGCATGTCGTCGTTGAAATAGCAGCAGGTGCCGCGACCTTCATTTTTGGCCTGGTAGAGGGCCATGTCGGCCTTCTGGATGAGGTCGTCGACGGTCTGGCCATCGATCGGGCCGAAGGCGCAGCCGATCGAGGTGCCGATGCGGATCTCGACCTTGTCGATATGATAGGGCTTGGCGACCGACTCGATCAGGCGGTTGGCGAGATTCTCGACCGTCTTGCGGCCCTGCGCGTCCTTGATGACGATCGCGAACTCGTCGCCGCCCATGCGGCCGACATGGCCGGCATCGCCCACTTCCTTGACCAGACGCTGCGCCACCGACTTGAGGACGGCGTCGCCCTTGGGGTGGCCGAACGTGTCGTTGACCGGCTTGAAGCCGTCGAGATCCAGGAACATGATCGCGCAGGGCACATTGGTGGCCTGCGCGGTCGACAGCGCCTCGCCGAGCAGTTGCCGGACGCGGCCTCGGTTCGGAAGACCGGACAGCACGTCCATGTTGGCGAGATTGGTCAGGCGCTCCTGGGTCTTGCGGACTTCGGTGATGTCGGAGCCGACACCCCGGAAACCCTGGAAGGAGCCGGCCATGTCGATGATAGGGTCGCCGGCGAGGCTGATCCAGCGGGTGCCGCGGCGGGTGCGCAGCTCCATCTCGAGATTGGCGAAGGGCTGGCGGGCGAGCAGAGTGCGGCCGAGCGCACTGTTGCCGCCGAGTGAGGCCGGCAGCGAGTGGCCGATCAGCTGGCTGGTCGAGCGGCCGAGCAGGGCGGTCATGCGGGAGGAGATGTAGACGACGCGATTCTCGCTATCGACCTGCCACAGCCAGCCGACGCCGCGATGCTCATATTCCCTGAGCAGCAGGCGGACACTCTCGCTCTGGGTGCGGATCTTGGCGACGGCGAGGAGCTGGGCGTAGGTCCAGCCGGTGAGGCGGGCGACGCCGAAAATGGTGATCGCGCCAACGCCGACGATGGTCGCGGCGAGCTTCAGATCCACGGTCGGGCTGCCGAAGAAGCAGGCGACGCAGAGCGCGGCGGTGTGGGTGCCGATCCAGGCGAGCGCGGCGCGCGGGAAGGCGGCCATGGCGATGGCGGCGACGATCATCGCGCCCATCGCGCCGCCGACCACGACCTGCGCCTCGGGCGGAGTGGTCGCGAACGCATAAGCGGGCAGCGCGGACCAGATCGACGCGAGCCCCACCGCCTCGATGATCGGCAGCCATTCGGGGCGCTTGCGGGCGGAGCGGCTGCCGGCGGCGGAACCCGCCTCGATCGCCCTGCGATAGGTGACCCAGTGAGCGAAGCCGACCACGGCCAGCCAGCCGATGATGAATTCGACGCGGGTATGGCCGTACATCGCCCAGGCGGCGAGCAGGGCCGTCCCGATGCCCGAAACGGCGAGATAGGGCGCGAAGAGGGCCGTGACTTCCGCCTGACCGTTCTGGAGATGGGCCTCGCGAAGGCGGTGATTGCCGTCCTCGTAGGAGATGTCCTCCTCAGCCATTTCGGCCAGCGGAGCCTCCTGGGATGACGCATCTGGGGAAACGGGTGCGTGGTACATCAGCATCCAATGCCTGCTGGTCGAGACGGATCGTCACTAATGAGAGAGGCTTGATGCTTAGTTAAGAGGCCGAAAGAATTGACCTTCTCGAAGGGGGCGAGCTTAGCCCCGAGCGCAGCCCGGACCGGCCTCATCCCGCCGCTGATGTAGCTCATAGGAGCCGCCGGCGGGGAGTGGAACGGGCTCGTAGGACCGGACGAGGAGCATCCGGATCTGCTCGTCGAAGCTGGCGGCGGCGGGGGAGAAGCTTTGCGGCGCTGTCGGCATCACGATGAACGTGGCGGGACAGCGGCGCAGGTGATCGAGAATGGCCGGCGCCTTGGTTCTCGCGGCATAGTCGGAATCGGCGCCGTTCAGCAGCGCGAGGTGCGGCGTCGCGTTACGCAGCCCGCTTTGCAGGTACAAGGCGTGCATATTGTCCCAGACGGCAAGGGTGTCGCCCGGCCCCGCACGGGCACGCAAGGCCGCGAGGATCGGCCGCTGGATCTCCGGCACGGCCGCTTCGGCACCGGGCGGCCGCAGCTGAATGGTCCAGCGCGCCGTCCGCGCGGCGTTGAAGGCAGGCAGGCAGAGGCTGGCGCCGAACAGAGCGAGCAGCAGGAGCGCCGCGCGCGGCGCCTTCAGGCGCGCCCAGCTGAGCAAGGCGGCCGAAGCGGCGGCGTCGCTGGCGGCAAGCGGCAGGAAATAGTGGCCGTAATTGCGGCCGGTGCCGAGCGCGCCGGCGAGATCGGCGAAGGCCCAGAGGGCGAAGAGGCCGCAATATTGCTGCAGGCGGAGTCGCGGGATCACGAGGTCTCCACCGAGTTGGGAGCGGGCGGCTCCGGCGAAGGCAATAGCGGCTACCATTGCCGCCAGAAGTGTGGACAGCAGGGGCATGGCGAGCGCGGACAAAACGAGCGCCTGATCGGCCAGGTTGTGGCCGGACCCGGCGACCGGCTGCCGGGCATAATTGATCGGGTGGAGCAGGCTGCCGTCGATCAGCAGCCGCAGGTCCGTGAACAGCGCTCCGAGCGCTAAAATGGCGGCAAGGCAGGCGAGGAAGCCGGCCAAGCACCAGGCGATCGCGGCGGCAGCAGCGGTGCGGCGCCCCGGCACGAGCAGCATCGCGGCCAGGAAGGCGAGCTCCGCCAGCAGGGGCGAGAGGCCGGGCAGCTTGGCGGAGGCTGCGAGGCAAGCCGCGGCGCCGGCGCCGGCGAAACGGAGGCCGCTTCGGCCTTGCCGCTCGAGCGCCTGGACGAACAGCAGGACCGACAGAGTCGCGAACGGGATCACGTAGATCTCGGTGTAATTCGCTCCTTCCGCGACCGAGTTGAAGCTCACGAGCAGCGCGTAGAAGATCAGCGCGGCAGCGATCGACGGGTGCCACGCGCCGATGGAATAGAGTGCCCTTGCCAGGAGGGCAGCGCCTGCCAGCAGAGTGATTGTCTCCACGAAGGCGATCGCCATGAACGGGTCGCCGAACCGTGCGGCGACGGCGTTGACCAGGAATATGACCGGCGGCTTCAGGTCCCAGATGTCGACGTAGAGAGTGGCTCCCTCGTTCATCCGCCGGCCGAAATAGAAGAAGAGCGCGGCATCGCCGAGGCTAGGCCGGAGCGCCACGAGCAGGCGGTAACCGGCAATGACGGCTGCGCAGCCCAGCGCCAGCAGCGCCGGCCACCGCAGTTGGCGCGTCCGCTCGGCTACGGCGCCCGCACCGGCGGTCTTATGCGTGCTGATGTCGTCCAACGCGGCTCTCGAATGGCTGGCGCGGCACCTAACCATCCCGGGTTAAGGGTCGGCAAGCGCCATTCCCATGGCCCGGCATGCGGGTTCCAGCATGGGACGGCTACGCCGCAAGGTCTTTTCCGGTTAATGGGAGGCGTGACCCGCTTCGTCCCGCTATCGCTTCTTTGCCTGCTTGCCGGCTGCGGCGAGCAGACGTCACGGCAACAGCCGTCCGGCGACACGAAGCTCGAGGCGACTGCCAAAGCGCCGGCCCCTGCACCGACGCCGCTTCCCGATACGGTGCGGGTGCGGCTGGAGACGGGGGCGGGGCCGATCGTGGTGGAGCTCGACGCCAAGCGGGCGCCGATCACGGCGGCCAACTTCCTCGCTTATGTGGACGAGGGGCGGTTTGACGGCACCACCTTCTACCGCGTGGCGCCGACGAAGGGCGCACCGGAACGCGGTTTCATCCAGGGCGGGATCCGGCGCAACTACCGGCTGATGCTGCCGCCGATCGCACATGAGCCGACCTCCACCACAGGGCTGAGGCACGAGGCGGGCACGATCTCGATGGCGCGAGCCGACGAGGGTGCCGGGGCGATGGGAGACTTCTTCATCCTCACGGCGGCCATGCCCGCGATGGACGCGAAGGAGGGCAAGCCGGGCTACGCCGCCTTCGGCCGGGTGGTGGAGGGGATGGACGTGGTTCGCCGGATCCTGGCGGCGCCGACCGTGCAGAATGCCGGACGCGGCGCGATGCGGGGTCAGATGCTGGAGGAGCCGATTCCGATCCCTCAGGCGAAGCGGGTGGATTAGGAGCCATCCCCTGTAGGCACAGAAACTCTGTTGCTAATGCGAATTGCTCTCAATAAGATCGCTCCACAAGGAGAGACCGAATGCTTGCCGAACGAATTGCCGCCTTGCCCCGGCTCTCAAGCCTTGCGCCGCCGCAGGCACGGCTGGTGGGCGCCGTTCGAAACTGGGTGGTGGCGCATCGGCTGGGACGCGAGCCCTCGCAGGCGCTGAAGAGCCGACTCGGCTCCGCGCGGGCGGCCGCTCATGTCGAGATGCTGCTGGCCGAGATCGCCTGCGCCTGGCCTGATCCGTTCGCAGTGGCACCGCCCTGCTGCGCCTGCCTCAGCCATGACGAGGCCCTGGTCGCGGAGATGCTCGGACTTGCGGCTGAGCAGGACCAGCCCGCTTTCGACCGATTGCTCGCGGATCTTCTGCCGGCGGACGAGCGCGAGCGCTTGTTCCTGTCGATGCGGGTGCTGAGCGCGGTGCTCGACTGAGAAGGCCGCGACTGACCGTAACCAGCCCTTCGTGCGGGCGGTCTCATCGAGGAGCCTGCGGCGGGCGGCGACCAGCGCGATGCCAGTCGCCGTCCTGCCCTGGAAGCGGCCTCAGTAGCGGTAGCGCCAGCGATAACCGTCCCAATAGCGGCGGTTGTCGTTATAGCCGCGACCATAGCCATAGCGGTTGTCGCGCAGATCGCGGCGATATTCGCGGCGGGCCTCGCGCAGGTCCTGGCGGCAGTCGCGGCGCTCACGACGATATTCGCGGCGGCTGTCGGCGCGGCGAAGGTCACGGCGGCACTCGCGTTGTGCCTGGCGGACGTCGCGCTGATATTCGCGATAGTCGCTGCGGCCGCCATAATATTGGGCGGAGGCCATTGAGGCCGGGAGCGCCGTCGCTGCAATCGTGGCGGCGAGAACGAGAATACGCATCACACACTCTCCTGGTCATCACGCCCGCGCTGGGCGCTGGGGCCTCAACGAGCGGAGACTGATCCCCGTTGCATGAACCGCAGATTACCTGCGGTTCATCGCCGGTTTATCCTGAGTTTCCGTCCGAAACGGACCTGATCTTTGCAAAGCGTTAGCGGCGACTCGCTAGCTTTCCCGGATGTTCTCAAGATCCATTTCCGCTGGCGAGATGCGGCTGATGCTGCTTGGCGGCATCCTGTCGGGGCTCGCTTATGCCGGCATGTCCGGCGGTGTCTCCGCGCAGGTGCCGAGTGCCGGGCTGGCCAGCGTCAGCATCATCGACGGCGACACCTTCCGCTATAATGGGGAGACCATTCGCATCGCCGACATCGACACGCCGGAAGTGCGTGGCCGCTGCCCGTCGGAGACCGCGCTCGCCGCTCGGGCGACGCAGCGGATGCAGGCGCTGCTGCTGGCGGGCCCGTTCGAGCTCGAGCGGATCAGCCGGGACGAGGACCAATATGGACGCAAGCTCCGCGTCGTGACGCGGGCCGGCCGCTCGCTGGGTGACCGACTCGTCGCCGAAGGGCTGGCACGCACCTGGACCGGCAGGCGCGAGCCCTGGTGCGCCTGATCAATCCAGGTTCGGCCTGAGCCAGCGCTCGGCCTGCTCGAGGCTGACGCCGCGGCGGGACGCATAATCTTCGAGCTGGTCGCGGTCGATCCGGGCGACGCCGAAATACTGACTGTCGCGGTGGCCGAAATAGAAGCCTGAGACGGCCGAGGTCGGCAGCATCGCGAAATTGTCGGTGAGGGTGACGCCGGCCGGACTTCCGCCAAGCATGTCGAACAGGACCGGCTTCAGGCTGTGGTCAGGACAGGCGGGATAGCCGGGCGCGGGGCGGATGCCGGTGTAGCTTTCGCGGATCAAATCCTGGTTGGTGAGGTGCTCGGTGCCGGCATAGCCCCAGACATTCTCGCGGACATGGGCGTGCAGGCGCTCGGCAAATGCCTCGGCGAGGCGATCGGACAGCGCTTTCAGGAGGATGTCGGAATAATCGTCATTCTCGGCCTTGAAGCGCGCGAGGTGCGGCTCGAGGCCGTGGATGCCGACCGCGAAGCCGCCGATCCAGTCCTCGCCGTCGGGATCGATGAAGTCGGCAAGGCACATGTTCGCCCGGCCTTCGCGCTTCTTGACCTGCTGGCGGAGCATCGGGAGGCGGGTCCAGTCGTTGCCGGCGAGCACCAGCACATCGTCCCCCTCGCGCTTGCAGCGCCAGAGGCCGACCGTGCCGCGCGGCGTCAGCCAATGCTCGGCGATGATGCGGTCGAGCATTGCCTGAGCATCGTTGAAGAGGGCGGTCGCACTTTCGCCGACCACTTCATCATCCAGAATGGCGGGATAATTGCCGGCCAGCTCCCAGGCGCGGAAGAAGGGGGTCCAGTCGATCTGAGCGCGGAGATCGCGGAGCTCCCATTCGCCGTAGCTGTGAACGCCGGGGCGGAGCGGGGCGGGCGCCTTGCCCGCGGGATCGTAGGGGAAGGCGTTGGCACGTGCCTCCTCGATCGTGGCGAGGTCGTTCTGGCCCTTGTTGGCGCGGGCGACGCGGATCTTCTCGTAATCGGAGAGGGTGGTCTGAACGAGCGGGTCGCGCTGCGTGTCCGAGACGAGCGACGAGGCGACGCCGACGGCGCGGCTGGCGTCGAGGACGTGGATCACCGGCCCTTCATAGGCCGGGTCGATGCGAAGCGCGGTGTGGACCTTGCTGGTGGTGGCGCCGCCGATCAGCAGCGGCAGGCTGAGGCCCTCGCGCTGCATCTCGGACGCGACGGTCACCATCTCGTCGAGGGAGGGTGTGATCAGGCCGGAGAGGCCGATCATGTGGGCGCCATTCTCGTTGGCGGCCTTCAGGATCTCCTGCCACGGGACCATCACGCCGAGGTCGATCACCTCGAAGCCGTTGCACTGCAGGACCACGCCGACGATGTTCTTGCCGATATCGTGGACGTCGCCTTTGACGGTCGCCATGACGATCCGGCCCTTGCCCGCGGTGGCGCCGAGCTTCTCCTTCTCCGCCTCAATGAAGGGGATGAGGTGGGCGACGGCCTTCTTCATCACGCGGGCGGACTTCACCACCTGCGGCAGGAACATCTTGCCGGAGCCGAACAGGTCGCCGACGACGTTCATGCCGTCCATCAGCGGGCCTTCGATGACGTGGATCGGGCGCTCTGCCGACTGGCGCGCTTCCTCGGCATCCTCGACGACATAGGCGTCGATGCCTTTCACGAGAGCGTGCTCGAGGCGCTTCGCCACCGGCCAGCCGCGCCATTCGGCCTCGGCTTTCTCCCGCACCGGATCGGACCCGCGGTAGCGCTCGGCCAGCGTCACCAGCCGCTCGGTCGCGTCATCGCGGCGGTCGAGGATCACGTCCTCGCAGGCCTCGCGCAGCTCCGGATCGATCTGGTCGTAGACGTCGAGCTGGCCGGCATTGACGATCGCCATGTCGAGGCCCGCCGGAATGGCGTGGTAGAGGAAGACCGAGTGCATGGCGCGGCGCACCGGCTCGTTGCCGCGGAACGAGAAGGACAAATTCGAGAGGCCGCCGGAGATATGCGCGTGGGGGCAGCGCGCCCGGATCTCGCGGGCCGCCTCGATGAAGTCGAGGGCGTAGCGGCGGTGCTCGTCGATGCCGGTTGCGACGGCGAAGATATTGGGATCGAAGATGATGTCCTCGGGCGGGAAGCCGTCCTCGACGAGGAGATTATAGGCGCGCTCGCAGATCTCGACCTTGCGCTCCTTGGTGTCGGCCTGGCCGACTTCGTCGAACGCCATCACGACGACAGCGGCGCCATAGTCGCGCACCTTGCGGCCGTAGGCGAGGAACTCCTCCTCGCCTTCCTTCATGCTGATCGAATTGACGATCGGCTTGCCCGATACGCATTTGAGGCCGGCCTCGATCACGCTCCACTTGGAGCTGTCGATCATGAAGGGGACGCGGGCGATATCCGGCTCGGCCGCGATCAGCTTCAGGAAGGTGGTCATGGCGAACTCGGCGTCGAGCAGGCCTTCGTCCATGTTGATGTCGATGATCTGCGCGCCGTTCTCGACCTGCTGGCGCGCGACCTCGACCGCGGCGGCATAGTCGCCGGCCATGATCAGCTTCTTGAACGCCGCCGACCCGGTAACATTGGTCCGCTCGCCGATATTGACGAAGGTAGAACTGGCGGCTCCGGCCTCTTGCGCAGGAGCGGGCGCGGGAACGTCACGTCGGGCAGTGGCAATCGAAACAGACACTCAAGAATACCTTCGAAGTCGAAACGTCAGCCGGATCAGGCGGCGAGCACCATCGGCGCAATGCCCGCGAGGACAGTGCGGCGGCTGCGCTCTGAGGGAAGCTGGCGCGCCGGATAGTTCTTCACCTGCTCCGCAATGGCGCGGATATGCTCGGGCGTGGTGCCGCAGCAGCCGCCGACGATGTTGACGATGCCCTGCTCGGCCCAGTCGCGCACCTGGGTCGAGGTGGTGTGCGGGCACTCGTCATATTCGCCCAGATCGTTGGGCAGGCCGGCATTGGGATACGCCATGATCAACGTGTCTGCGATGTTGGAGAGCGTCGCGACATGCGAGCGCAACTGGGCGGCGCCGAACGAGCAATTGAGGCCGATCGAAAGCGGCCGCGCGTGGCGGACCGAGGCCCAGAAGGCCTCGATGCAGTGGCCGGAGAGGTTGCGCCCTGAGAGGTCAGTGATCGTCATTGACAGCATGATCGGCAGCTCGCGGCCGATCTTCTGCTCGACGACCTTGGCGGCGTGGATCGCGGCCTTGGCGTTCAGCGTGTCGAACACGGTCTCAATCAGGACGATCTCGGCGCCGCCTTCGACCAGGCCTTCGATCTGCTCGACATAGACGTCGGAGAGGAAGTCGAAGTCGATCTCGCGAAAGCCGGGATCGTTGACGTTGGGCGACAGCGACAGCGTCTTGTTGGTCGGCCCGAGCGCGCCGACCACGAAGCGGCGGCGGCCGTCCTGCGCCTCGAACTTGCGCGCCGTCTCGGCGATGATGCGGGCGGCGGCGGCGTTGATCTCGCGGACGAGATGCTCGGCGCCGTAATCGGCCTGGCTGATGCGGTTGGCGTTGAAGCTGTTGGTGGCGAGCAGCTCGGCGCCCGCCGCGGCGAAGCGGTCGGCGATCGAGCCGACCACGTCCGGCCGGGTGAGGCTCAGGAGGTCATTATTGCCCTTCTGGTCGCGCGACAGGTCGAAGCCGCCGCGATAGTCGGCTTCGACGAGCTTCTGCGCCTGGATCTGCGTCCCGTAGGCGCCGTCCTTGATCAGGATGCGCTCGGCCGCGGCGGCCCTAAGCTGTGAGGCGGTGTTCGACATGGCTTTCCTTCGGCCTCAGGCCCAGCAGGTGGCAGATCGCATAAGCGAGCTCCGCCCGGTTGAGGGTGTAGAAATGGAAGTGGCGGACGCCGCCGGCATAAAGCTGGCCGCAGAGCTCGGCCGCGACGGTGGCGGCGACGAGCTGGCGCGCGGCGGGGAGGTTGTCGAGGCCCTCGAACAGGCGATCCATCCAAGTGGGGATGGCGGCGCCGCACATCGCCGCGAATTTGCGCGTCTGGGCGACGTTCGAGACCGGAAGGATGCCCGGCACGATCTCGGCGTCGATGCCCATTGCCGCGGCGGTGTCGCGGAAGCGGAAGAAGCAGTCGGGCGAGAAGAAGAATTGGGTGATCGCCCGGTCGGCGCCGGCGTCGATCTTGCGCCAGAGATTGTCGAGGTCGGCCGCCTTGTTGGCCGAATTCGGATGGCATTCGGGATAGGCCGCGACCGAGATCTGGAAGGGTGCCACGGCCTTGAGGCCGCGGACCAGCTCCTCGGCATTGGCATAGCCTTGCGGGTGCGGCTGGTAGGGCTCGCCCGGCACCGGCGGATCGCCGCGCAGAGCGACGATGTGGCGGATGCCGATATTCCAATAGTCGCGCGCGATCTCGTCGATCTCGGCCTTGCTCGCGCCGACGCAGGTGAGGTGGGCAGCGGCGTCGAGGCTGGTCTCGCGCTGGATGCGCTCGACGGTCGCGTGGGTGCGCTCGCGGGTCGAGCCGCCGGCGCCGTAGGTGACCGAGACGAAGCGGGGGCCGAGCGGCTCCAGCGTCTTGATCGACTCCCAGAGCGTCTCCTCCATCTTCTCCGTCTTGGGCGGGAAGAATTCGAAGCTGACGTCGATGTCGCCGGCGACATCCTCGAACAGGGGCTTGCCTGAGATGGCGGAAATGGGGCTCATGCGACGACTTTCAGGCGGGCTTCGGTGCGTTCGCCGAGCCAGATGGTGACGGTGAGATCGCCGCCTTCGAGACGGTCGACGACGCGCGCTTCGAGCGCGGCTTCCTCCATCCACTTGCAGACGGCCTCGTCGGCGAAACCCAGGCGGGCATGGGCGTCGCGGATGCGCAGCTCCTCATGGTCGTGCGGCGCGAAGTCGACGATCAGCAGGCGGCCGCCCGGCGCGAGCAGGCGTGCGGCCTCGGCGACCGCGGCGGCGGGCTGCTGAGCGTAGTGGAGCACCTGGTGGAGGATCACCGTGTCGGCGGAGCCGCTGGCGATCGGCAGGGCGTACATGTCGCCCTGGCGAAGCTCGGCCGACTGGATACCGGCCTGGGCGAGCTTGACGCGGGCGAGGCGCAGCATCTCGGGCGAGCGGTCGACGCCGAGGGCGCGGCGGGCGGCGCGGCCGAACAGTTCGAGCATGCGGCCGGTGCCGGTGCCGATGTCGATCAGCTCGCCGACCGGTTTGTCGCCGAGCGCGCGGGCGACGGCGGCCTCGACCTCGCTCTCGGCGATGTGGAGCGAGCGCAGCTCGTCCCAGTCGGCGGCGTGGCTGGCGAAATAGCGCTCAGCGGCGGCGGCACGGTCGGCCTGGACGGCGGCGAGCCGCGCCATGTCCGCCTCTCCGCCGGCGCAGCCCCAGGCGTCGAGAAGGGTGAAGAGCGGCTGGGCCCGCTCGGCGCAGAGGCTGAGGAACACCCAGCTTCCTTCCTTGCGCCGCTCGGCGAGGCCGGCGTCGATCAGGATCTTGACGTGGCGCGACACGCGGGGCTGGCTCTGGCCGAGCACCTGCGCCAGTTCGCCGACCGACAACTCCATCGCCCTGAGAAGGGCGAGGATGCGCAGCCGCGTCGGATCGGCGAGCGACTGGAACATGGCGGGTGCGTTGACCATCGAGATAAGGATATAAAGATATCTTTATATGATGGTCAAGCATTCTCGGCAAAGTGTTAGCGCTGCCTATT
Source organism: Allosphingosinicella sp. (assembly GCF_059502505.1). Taxonomy (NCBI): domain Bacteria; kingdom Pseudomonadati; phylum Pseudomonadota; class Alphaproteobacteria; order Sphingomonadales; family Sphingomicrobiaceae; genus Allosphingosinicella; species Allosphingosinicella sp. The sequence continues at coordinate 51,947 of NZ_JCACEU010000014.1, read as the reverse complement.
CGGCGGGATGAGCGCCGTTTCGACGGCTGGAGATCAGCTTCAGCCACGCCGCCGAATGGAATGCACTCATCAGCAGGTACATCAGTGCCATTCCGTGCAGCGGCGACGCCTCGTGCGCGGGCGAGCAGAGCATGTCGGGCGGGCCGCCCAGCGCCGTGAGCAGCGCGAGCAGGGCAAAGGTCGGCGCTGCGGCAAGGCCGAGCCAGTCGGCCAGGCCGGTACGAAGCTCGGTCATGCTTTCCCTCCTGCGGCTACGCGTCGGCGCGGTCGCGGAACGCGGCCTCTCCGGCGTCCGACACCTCGACCCATTTCCTGTCGGGCGCGGCGCCGTCGACATAGCTGTCGTGCCAGTTCCACCATTTGTAGGTCGGGGTCTGAGGATAGCCTTCGGGCGAGTCCTCCCATACCTCCTGTCGGCCGAGCGCAGTGATGTCGAGGTAGCTCCAGGTGCTGCCCATCGCCTCGTCGCCGCGATTGTTGACGAAGTAAGTCCGAAACACTTGGGCGCCGTCGCGAATGAACGCATTGGTGCCGTGCCACTCGTCGACGTCGAAGTCGGCATCGAACTCGTCCGTTACGGTGTACCAGGGCATCTCCCAGCCCATCCGCGCCTTGAGACGCGCAATGTCCGACTGCGGCGCGCGCGAGACGAAGACGAGGGTCGTATCGCGGGCATTGAGGTGGGCGAGATGGGCGACCTGGTCCGCCACCATCGAGCAGCCGCGGCAGGCCTGGTCGGGCCAGCCGAACACGCCTGGCTCGAAGAAGGCACGGTAGACGATCAGCTGGCGGCGGCCGTCGAACAGATCGAGCAGGCTCGCCTGGCGCTCAGGGCCTTGGAAAACATAGTCCTTCTCGACCGCCAGCCACGGCATCCGCCGCCGCTCGGCCGCCAAGGCATCACGGGCGCGGGTCTGTGTCTTCTCCTTGACCAGCAGCCGCTCCCACGCGTCCTGCCACTCCTGCCGCGATACGACGGGCGGCGCGTTTTCAAATGTTCTGCTCATGGTTTCCAACCTCCGGATGGCGAGGATCTGGGTCTCATTCGGCCGGGATGCGGCGCTCATAGTCCTGCTCGATCCCCTCGTGCGTCTTCCAGAAAGGCGGCGGGTCGCGGCCTTCCAGGCGGGCCTGGAGGATGTCGAGATGCGTGTGCCAGCCGGCGCCGACGCTGAGCATCCCGGCACGGCCGGACAGACGGCGGTGAGTGAGGGTCAGCAGGACCTTGTCGCCCCGCTCCGCCAGCTCGAGCGTCACTTCGTTCGGCGTCGTGCCATATTCGTCGAACGTGTGGACGAGGCGGCGCGGCGGATCGGCTTCGACGACGTGGCCCTTCATTCGGTGCTCGGCATGACCGGCATATTTTTCGGGCGCGGGATCGTCATGCTCGGTGAGCTCGGAATTGCGCCAGACATATTCGAATTCGCCGCCGGGGCGGACGTCCATCGGCCCGTCGGCAAGCCAGGTGCGGCGCTTCTCCGGATCCACCAGATATTCCCACACCCGTTCGATCGGGCCGGGGAGCAGCCGTTCGAAGCGGATCGCGCCGGCTTCGGTGATCACGCCATGTTCCGCCGTGGCCGTCGTCATTTCTCGTCCTCCTTCTTGAGTTCGCGCTCCAGCGCATCGAGGCGGCCGCTCCAGAAGCGGCGCATCTTCTCGAACCAGGCCTCCATCTCCGCGAAGCCGTCGGGATCGAGGCTGTAGAGCCGGCGCTGCCCGTCCACGCGGACGCGGACGAGGCCGGCGTCGCGGAGTGTCTTCAGATGCTGGGAGACGGCGGGCGCGCTCACCGGAAAGTGGGCGCCGATCGCCCCGGCTGCCTGCTCGCCGGCGCCGAGCATCTCGACGATGTGCCGGCGCGTCGGATCGGAAAGGGCTGCGAATCTGTCCATGAAGGAGATATTAAGTTATGACTTAATTAAGTCAACAATGAAATACGGGTGTCATCCCGGCGCAGGCCGGGATCTCGGCGAGCTTCGAGCACGAGCCTTTCACCCGCTGAGACCCCGGCCTTCGCCGGGGTGACGCGAATGAGGGGACGCGTTACTTCTCCACGCCCTTTGCTTTTCCCCAGGCGCGGGCGGCGGTGTAGCCGAGGTAGCCGGTGCCGAAGAGGGCGTAGAGTTCCTCGGGGATGCCGGCCAGGTAGGCGTTCATGCCGCGGGCGATGCCTTGGGCCATGCCGGGGTTCACCGCCGCGATCAGGCCCATCGGGATCGACCAGAGCAGCAGCACATACATGACGTAGAGGAAGCTGGGACGGGCGCGGCTGGTCCAGGGATCCTGGCTGTTCGCCTCGGCGACGATTGCCTTCATCTGGGTCTCGAGCGCCAGCATCTCCTGGCTGCCCTGGACCTTGATCAGCTCGAGCTTGGCGCGGTCGCGCGCTTCGGGATCGGGGATGATCTTGTCGAGCAGCTTGGCGATGGGGCCGATGACGGCTTCGATGAGTGCCATGTCGCTTCTCCGAAGTTGGCAAAGTTGAAACGAGAAGAGGAAAATCAGCCGAGGCGGTTGGCGAGCCAGCCGTAGAGGAAGGCCTCGTTGGCCGGGCGCTGCTCGGCGAGGCGGAGGTAGCGCTCGCCCTGGAGCGCCTCGATCGCCTTGAGGAGCACGGCTTCGCCGCCGGCGCCGCGCCGGGCGATGAAGCCGCGGAGCGCCGCGATTGTCGCGTTGCCGATGCGGCGGTCGATGGCGATGTCGCCATAGTCGCTGGCGCCGCGGTTGAGCGCGTTGAGCGCCCGCTGGAGGAAGCCGGCGGCGACTTCGGGACCCATATTGACGCCGGTGTCGAACAGTTCGGCGGCGACGAGCGGCGCGTGCTCCGCAACCCGGTCGAAACCCGGGCGCAGCCAGTAGAGGCGGCGATAGACGGCGACCGCCTCCTCGCGCGGAAAAGCGCGCATGTCGCCGGCGAAGCCGTGCGCGCGGGCGACGGCTTCGGTGATGCCCCAGCGAGTCGGCCCGCCGCGATCGGCGGGATGGTTGGAATAGCCGCCCTCGCGGCCGATCACGTCGTCGATCAGCTCGTCCACATCCATGTCACGTCTCCTTCGAGGCGCCACTAGATAACCAAACCGGTTATCTGTAGGAAATAGCCTTTACCGGTGGCGCCGCAATTTTTGCGGCATGACAGGGGCGGCGGCGCAGTTTAGCCTTGGGATATGGAGTTCGCTGTCGTTCTCATCCTCCTTGCCGGGCTCCTGTTCGCGATCGCGCCGCTGAGGCGGCTGGAGGCGCGGGTGGATACGCTCGAAGCAGAGGTCGACGCGCTCCGGCGCCGCGCCAGCGAACAGCCGCTGGCCGCACAGCCGCCCGTGTGGACGCCGTCTGAAGCCGCCCGTCCACCCGTCGCGCCGGCCGCGCCTCCGCCGCGAGACGCCGCCCGTTACGTCACCTTCAGGTCCAGTCATGCAGATGCCGCGCCTGCACCGAGCGGCGAGGAGGTCGCGGCCGAAACCGGGCCGATCCCCGAAGCGGAGCCGGAGGCCGCGGACGACACCTTCGCTACTCTTTTCGAGCGGCTGGTCGGCGGGCGGCTGCTGATCTGGATCGGCGGGATCGCGCTCGCCGTCGCCGGCGTCTTCCTGGTCCGCTACTCGATCGAGACGGGGCTCGTCGGACCGCGGGTGCGGATGGGTATGGCGGCGATCTTCGGCCTGCTGCTGGTCGGTGCGGGCGAGGCGGCGCGGCGCCGGAGCGACCTGGCCGATGACCCGCGGATCGCGCAGGCCCTGGTCGGCGCCGGCATCTTCGTCCTCTACGCCGCCACTTACGGATCGCTCTATCTCCACGCTTTGATCTCGCTCGGCACCGCCTCGGCGCTGATGGCGCTGATCACGGCGGCAGCTTTGGTCCTCGCGCTCCGCCACGGCGCGCCGACGGCGGTGATGGGCCTGGCCGGTGGCTTCGTGACGCCCTTGCTGGTCGGCGATCCCGACAGCAGCGCGGTGCCGCTGATCGCCTACCTCGCCTTGCTGAACGCGGCCCTGTTCGCGCTCGCCTATCGCCGCGGCTGGACCTGGCTGGCGGCGAGCGCGGTGCTGCTGAGCTTCCTCTGGACCGGCTATCTGCTGTTCGGGGAGCCCAACGACGCGCTTGCCGCGGGGGTGTTCATCGTCGCGATGGGCATAGCGGGGTCGCTGGTCAGCCCCGGCACCGGGCGGCACCTGAGGCTGATCTTCCCGGCTGCGATCGGGCTGGTGCAGCTCGCCGCGCTGGTCGCGCGCCTCGACCTCGGCCTGCCCGCCTGGATCCTGTTCGGCGCCCTGTCGCTCGGCAGCCTGGTGCTGGCGGGGCTGAGGACCGAGAACCGTCCGCTGCCGGCGCTGGCGCTGATGCTCGCGCTCGTCCTGCTGGCGGGGAAGGCTTTCGGACCGGACGACGCGCAGATGCCGACCATCGCCGCTGGCATCACCTTGCTGTTCGGCGCCTTCGGCTATGCATTCGCGGTTCGGGGGCACGACCGGTTGCTCTGGACCGCGATCGCTGGCGCCGCGACAGCCGGTCCGGCGCTGATCATGCGTCTCGCCGAGCCGCAGTTGATGCCGATCGGCCTGTGGGGCGGATTGATGGCGGCGCTGGCGGCGGGGCCGGCCGCGCTCGTCTGGCTGCAGCGGGCTCATGCCCGCGCCGAGATGGTGGACTGGCCGCTTCTTGTCGCCGGATCAACGTCGGCGCTGCTGCTGCTCGTCGCTGCCGGGGACTGGCTGCCGGGCGGTTTGGAACCGGCTGGGTGGCTAGTCGCGGGAGTCGCCGTTGCCCTCGCGGCTCGACGGCTCGACGATCGCGGGCTCTCGTTCCTCGCCGTCGCGGTGGCGCTGCTGGCGGCGCTCAGTGCCTGGGTGCGGCTCAGCCCGCTCTGGATCGAGCTGCAGGCATCGCTGTTCGGCTCGCCGCCTCTCGTCACGCGGCTGCCGGGGCCGATCGATGCGCTGCAGCTGCTCCTGCTTCCGGCCGTCCTGCTGATGCTGGTCCGCTATCTCCTGCCGGCCTCGCAGCCGAAGCTGCGGCCGATCCTGCTCGTGCCGGCGGCGGTGCTGGCGCTCGGCGGCGGCTACATCTTCTACAAGCAGGTGTTCGCGCTGGGCTCGGGAGAAGATTTCGTGAGCCGGGGATTCGCCGAGCGGATGATTCTCACCCAGCTCCTGTTCGGCCTGGGATGGTTTGCCGGCACGGACCGCCGGCTGTTCGCCCGGCTGGACGCAAAGGTGCTCGCCGCTGTCGGAACGGCCCTGACCGGCCTCGCCGCCGCGCGCTTCGCCTGGTTCGACCTCGCCATCCACAATCCCGCCTTCATCGAACAGCGCGTCGGCAGCCTGCCTCTGCTCAACCTGCTGTTGCCGGCTTATGGCGCCGCGGCGATCTGGCTCTACCTCGCCCGCCGCCGAGCCGCCGCGGTCCAGCAGCAGGGGATCTGGCTAGCCCTCTTCCTCGCCGCGCTGATCGTCGGCACGGCGCTGCTCGTCCGGCAGCTCTTCCAGGGCAGCGTCCTCAGCGGGCCGGGTGTGCCGATCGGCGAATCCTACGGCTATTCGCTGGCCGGGCTGCTGCTGTCGATCGGGCTGCTGGTCGCCGGCGTGAAGCTGCCCGACCGGGCGCTGCGAGTGGCGGGCCTGGCATTGCTCACCGCCACCATTCTCAAGGTGTTCCTGGTCGATGCCTCGGAGCTGGAGGGCGTGCTGCGCATCCTCTCCTTCCTCGGCCTCGGCGTCGCGCTGATCGGGATCGGCAAGCTCTACGGCAAGATCCTTGCGCCCAAGGCGCGCGCCGCCGCCGTCAGTGCTTCCTGACCTCCGGGGGGCGCGCTGAGGCACCCGGTCCGGCCGCGAGCAGGAAGCGGCAGCGCTCCAGGATGAAGCGGGCGCGCTTCAGCGCGGCATCGGCTTCGTCGCGGGCCCGCACGGCCTCGGCGCGGCTGTCGGTATCGAGATGGAAGCTCACGTTGCGCCTTTGTCCAGGTTGGTGTCTCGGGCGCAGAAAGCCCCAGGGGCGGTGGGAAATCACCGGCCGTGCGACAAAGGCGACACCGCCATCGACCAATGGCGAAGGCGGCGGGCGCTTCGCAGCTGGAAGGAGCCGGCGGGCGAGATGGGCGGACGCGCGAATTGACACGCCGCGCTTCCCGCCTCAGTTCGCGCACCGAACCCTGCGATTGAAAGGCGATCATGGAACGGATCACGGGCCGCATCTTTGCGGATCAGGAGGTGCGGCTGGACGGCCGCGAGTTCGTCGGCTGCAATTTCCGGAACTGCAAGCTGATCTACGGCGGCGGACTGCCGTTCCTGCTCGGCGGGAACGAGATCAGCGATTGCAATTTCGAGTTCGTCGGGCCGGCGCTGAACACGATCAACACCCTGCGGATGCTGCAACATTCCGGCATGGATCCGGTCGTGGAGGTGGTCATGGAAACCATCCGCGCACCGCTGGTAGGCGCTGCCGACGCGCCCCAGTGACGATCGAGGAAATGGCGCCGGCGTGACGCCGACCGTTGCCGGCAGGAAAGCGAATGGTCGGGGCGACTGGATTCGAACCAGCGACCCCCACACCCCCAGTGTGATGCGCTACCAGGCTGCGCTACGCCCCGACCAAGAGGCCGCCCGCAGCCAAGCCGCGGGCGAGAGGGCGCATCTAGGCGCACGCCGCAGCCAAGGCAACCGTCTTGACCCGAGGGTCCGCTGAAGCTTAGTTGCGAAAAGCAACTGAGTGGAGGCATGATGGGCGAGCGGACATATGGCGTCGTCGAGCCCGGCGACATGGCAGGCCTGACAGGCCGCGAAATGCTGGACGCGATGATCGCCGGCCGCTTTCCAGCGCCGCCGATCGCGAAGACATTGGGTTTCCTGCTGGTCGAGGCCGGCGATGGCACCGCCGTGTTCGAGGGACGGCCCGGTCCGCATCTCCTCAATCCGCTCGGCAGCGTCCATGGCGGCTGGGCGCTGACCCTGATCGACAGCGCCACCGGCTGCGCGTTGCACACGCGGCTGCCGGCGGGCGTCGGCTACACCACGGTCGAGACCAAGGCGAACATGACGCGGGCAATCCGCCCGGACGACGGTCTCGTGCGCTGCGAGGGGCGGGTGCTCTCGCAGGGGCGCCAGATCGCCACCGCGGACGCGCGGCTGCTGTCCGAGGACGGCAAGCTGCTCGCCCATGGGACTTCGACGCTGATCATCTTGCCGGCGCGCTAGTCCACCACACCTTTTGATGGCCGGTATGGAGCGCCGGTCCCTTCCCCTTAACTTGCGTGGGGAAGGGCCCCATGTTAGTCGCGCCCGCTTCCCGGGCAGGCCCCTCGACCGCGGCCGCCTTTTGTCAGGTAAGTCATCGAATGTTCGCATCACCCGCCTACGCCGCCACCGGCGGAGCCGCTTCCGGAGGAGCAGCCGGCTTCTTCGTCTCGATCTTCCCGCTGCTGCTGATCTTCGTGATCTTCTACTTCCTGCTGATCCGCCCGCAGCAGCGCCGGATGAAGCAGCACCAGGCGATGATCGGCGCGGTCAAGAAGAACGACATGGTGGTGACCGGCGGCGGTCTGGTCGGCAAGGTGACCAAGGTCGATGAAACCGAGGTCGAGGTCGAGCTGGCGCCGAACGTCAAGGTGAAGGCGTTGAAGGGCACGCTCAGCGAGGTCCGGCCGCATGGCGTGAAACCGGCGAACGACTGATGCTCGATTTTCCGCGCTGGAAGGTCTGGGGGGTCACCCTCATGCTGATCGTCGGGATCCTGTTCGCGGTCCCGAGCTTCGTTCCCAAGGAGCAGGTCGCGAAATGGCCGGGCTTCCTGCCCTCCGCGCAGATCAATCTCGGCCTCGATCTCGCCGGCGGCTCCTATCTGCTGCTCGAAGGCGACACGCGCGATGTCGCCGGCCAGCAGCTCGAGCAGATGGAGGAGATCATCCGCACCGAGCTCCGTCGCGCCAGCCCGCGCATCGAGATCGGCGAGATCTCGACCGCCGGCGGCCGGCTGAGCTTCCTCGTCCGTAACCCTGCGCAGGTCGATGCCGCGCGTGAGATCGCCTACAATCAGACGCTGCCGGTGGGCCTTGCCGGCCAGCGCAACTGGTCGGTCAACGTGGTCGACACCAGCCGCGTCGTGATGGAGCCGAGCGCCGCCGGGATCGCCGCGGCGCTCGACAATGCCATGAACACGGCCCGCGAGGTCGTCTACAACCGCGTCGATCCCGACGGCACCCGCGAAGTCACCGTCGTTCGCCAGGGCGAGCGGCGCATCCTCGTCCAGGTGCCGGGCCTCCAGGACCCTGAGGGACTCAAGGCTTTGCTCGGCAAGACCGCGCGGCTGGAGTTCAAGCTGGTCGACGTCACCGCCGATCCCAATGCCGAGCGGGCGCCGGTCGGCAGCCAGTTCCTCCCTTATCCCGACAATCCCGGCGGCGTGCCGCGCATCGCCGTCAACCGTCGGGTGCTCGTCTCCGGCGAGCAACTCGTCGACGCCACTCAGGGCTTCGACCAGACCACCAACGAGCCGGTCGTCAACATCCGCTTCGACAGCGCGGGCGGGCGCCGCTTCGCCAAAGCGACGCAGGAGAACGTCAACCGGCCGTTCGCGATCATCCTGGACGACGTCGTCATCACGGCGCCGAACATCAACGAGCCGATCCTCGGCGGCCAGGCGCAGATCGCGGGCACCTTCACTGTCGAGAGCGCGAACGACCTCGCCATCCAGCTGCGCTCGGGCAAGTTGCCGGTTGCCTTGTCGGTGATCGAGGAACGCACGGTGGGGCCGGATCTCGGCCGGGATTCGATCCGGCTCGGCGTGCTGGCCGGCATCGTCGGCAGCGTTGCGATCCTGATCTTCATGGTCGCGACCTATGGCCGGTTCGGCGTCTATGCCGACATCGCGCTCATCCTGAACGTGGTGCTGATCCTCGGCATCATGGCGATCTTCAACGCGTCGCTGACCCTGCCCGGCATCGCCGGCTTCGTGCTGACGATCGGCGCCGCCGTCGACGCCAACGTGATCATCAACGAGCGGATCCGCGAGGAATTCAGGCGTGGCCGCTCGATCGTCCAGGCGCTCGAGCACGGCTACAAGGAAGCGCAGACCGCCATCTTCGACGCCAACATCACCAACGTGATTGCCGGCGCGCTGCTTTATTACTTCGGTTCGGGCCCAGTGCGCGGCTTCGCCGTGGTCATGCTGATCGGCATCGCGACGTCCGTGTTCACGGCCGTCACCGTCACGCGCATGTTCGTGTCGCTCTGGCTGGGGCGCCGCCGTCCGACGGCCCTGGTCATTTAAGAATCCATCTAGGAAAGCGCCATGCGCCTGCTGAAGCTCGTTCCCGACAACACCAATCTCGATTTCCTGCGCTGGCGGACGATCGCGATCATCGTCTCGGTGCTGCTGATCCTGGCTTCCTACGCGCTGCTGGCAACGCGGGGCCTCAATTTCGGCGTGGATTTCGCCGGCGGTCAGTTGATCCGCGTCACCTTCAGCCAGCCCGTCTCTGTCGACGAGCTGCGTGAGCGCGTCGGCGGCCTCGGCCTCGGCGACCCGAGCATCCAGGAATTCGGATCTCCCCGCGAGGTCGCGATACGACTGCCCTTGCCCGAGGGTGGCGAAGCTGGCGCCAATGCCGCCGCGTCGAAGGTGCGGCAGTCGCTGGTCCAGCAATATCCCGGTGCCCGCATCGATGCGGTGGAGACCGTCTCGGGTAAGGTGTCGGAAGAGCTCATCCGCGACGGTGCGCTGGCGCTGCTGCTCGCGGCGATCGGCATCGCCATTTACATCTGGATCCGCTTCGAATGGCAGTTCGGCGTCGGCGGCCTCTTCTCCCTGTTCCACGACGTCAGCCTGACATTGGGCTTCTTCTCACTGACGCAGATGGAGTTCGACCTCAACGTCATCGCGGCGCTGCTCACGCTGATCGGCTATTCGCTCAACGATACGATCGTCATCTACGACCGCGTGCGCGAGAATCTCCGCAAGTTCCGCAAGATGGAGATCGTGCCGCTGCTCAACCTGACGATGAACGAGACGCTGTCGCGCACGGTGGCGACCAACTTCGCGATGCTGCTGGCGCTGGGATCCTTGATGCTGCTCGGGCCGGACGTGATCCAGAGCTTCACCACCGCTTTGCTGATCAGCGTCGTCGTCGGCACCTATTCCACCATCTATATCGCCGCGCCTTTCCTCATCTGGCTGAAGGTCGATTCCAACAGCTTCCTGCCGAAGACCGCTCTGTCCGGCTCGGCCGAGCGCGTCGAGCATCAAGAGGGCTACACCCGCTAGGGGTGGCCGATGCCGCGCTTCGACCGCGATCCGCAGGCGCGCGGCCCGATCGTCCAGGGCGTCGGGGCCCGCGGCTTCACCGTCGACGGGGGCATTTACCGGGGCCTGTTGCTGACGCCGGAGCGGGCGGACGGCTGGGAGCCGCCGGCGCTCGAGGCGCTGACGGTCGGGGATCTCGAGCCCGTCCTCCGGCTGCAGCCGCAGCCTGAATTCCTGCTGCTCGGCACGGGCGCGACGATGCGGTTCGCTCCTCGGGCGCTGGTCCGGGCACTCGACGAGCGCGGCATCGGTATCGAAGCGATGGACAGCCGCGCCGCCGCCCGCACCTGGGGCGTGCTCCGCGCCGAGGAACGCTGGATCGCCGCGGCTTTGATGCCGCTAGATTAAGCGGGCGAGGTGATCGCGCAGCTCGCGCGCATTCTTCTCCCAGCTGAACCGCTCCGCCGCCGCGCGAACCGCTGAGGGCGCGGGCGGATTGCTCAGGATTTCCCGGACCGCCGTCGCAATCGCGCGCGGCTCTCGCGCTGCCAACCGCCCGGCCTCCGGGCGATCCAGCACCTCTCGCGCGCCGCCGACGTCGCTGATCACGATCGGAGTACCGCAGGCGAGCGCTTCCACCCAGACGTTGGCGAGGCCCTCGGAGAGCGACGGCAGCACCATCGCATCGGCGGCGGCAAGGAGTTCGGGCAGCGCTTCATGGAACCGGGCACCCATGAAATGGATGCGTGGCCCCAGAGCCGAAGCCTGCCGTTCCAAAGCCGTTCGATCGGGCCCCTCGCCGACGATCAGCAGGGTGGCATCGCGCAGGTATTTCATCGCCTCCAGGGTCAATGCCTGACCTTTGCGCGGGATCAGTGCGCCAGCCGTGATCAGCAGCGGACCGCCCACGCCCAGGCGCGCCTTGGCGGCTGCCCGGTCGACAGGCACGAAACGTTCGAGATCGACGCCGGTATAGTGCACCCCGATCTTTTCCCCGACCATGCCAAGGCCGATCATCACGTCGCGGAGCGCCGCGCTGACGGCGAGCAGGCCGCCGGCTGGGTGCGAGGCCTGGACGATCTGCTCCCCGATGCCGGGGCGGCAGCCCCAATATTGGACGTCGGCGCCGCGCGCCTTGATGGAAAAGGGTAGGTCGAGCTCGCGCGCGACGTGCATCGCGGCCGGGCCGTCGGGCCAGAAGAACTCCGCGTCGATCACGTCGAACGGGAAGCGCTCTCGGATTCGCCGCAGGTGGGGAAGGAGGGCCTTTGCCATCGCCTTCGCCGCCCCTGCCTCGTCGACCCGCGGCAGGACCGGGAAGCGCGGCCGGTGCACTTTGAGGTCCTTCCAGACCTCCTCGCGCGGCAATTTCGCTTTCGGGGCGTAATGCGGATGGCGCGACAGCGGCCAGGGCGGCAACCCGAGCGGCGAGACCACCTCCACCTCGACATCGTCGAGCCCGGCGAGGCCCAGCGTCTGGCGCTCGACGAAGACGCCGAGCGTCGGCTGCGCCGCATGGGGGAAGAGCGTCGATAGGGTCAGCACCCGGAGCATCGGCGCTCCCTAGCAGCCCGGGCTTGTCACGCGATTAAGGCGCGGCCTCGAACAGCCCGGCAAGCTGCTCGATCATGGTGCCGCCCAGTTGCTCCGCATCCATGATGGTGACGGCCCGCGCATAATAACGGGTGACGTCGTGGCCGATGCCGATCGCGACCAGCTCGACCGGCGAGCGACCTTCGATCCAACCGATCACCTGGCGCAGGTGGCGCTCCAGATAGGTGCCGCTGTTCACCGACAGCGTCGAATCGTCGACCGGCGCGCCGTCGGAGATGACCATCAGGATCTTGCGCTCCTCGGGGCGGCCGATCAGCCGCTGGTGCGCCCAGAGCAGGGCCTCGCCGTCTATATTCTCCTTGAGCAGGCCCTCCCGCATCATCAGGCCCAGATTCTTGCGCGCGCGGCGCCAGGGTTCGTCGGCCTGCTTGTAGACGATGTGGCGGAGGTCGTTGAGACGGCCGGGATGCGGCGACCGGCCTTCGGTCAGCCATTTCTCGCGGCTCTGCCCGCCTTTCCAGGCGCGGGTGGTGAAGCCGAGGATCTCGGCCTTGACGCCGCAGCGCTCGAGGGTGCGGGCGAGGATGTCGGCGCTGATCGCCGCGATCGAGATCGGGCGGCCGCGCATCGAGCCTGAATTGTCGATCAGCAGGGTGACGACAGTGTCGCGGAAATCCGTGTCGCGCTCGATCTTGTAGGAGAGCGAGTGGGCGGGGTTGACGATGACGCGCGCCAGCCGCGCGGCGTCGAGCAGACCTTCCTCCTGGTCGAAGTCCCAGGAGCGCGACTGCTGCGCCATCAGGCGGCGCTGAAGGCGGTTGGCGAGCTTGGTGACCGTGCTCTGGAGGTGGACGAGCTGCTGGTCGAGATACGAGCGCAGGCGCCCCAGTTCCTCTTCATCGCAGAGCTCGGCCGCCTCCACCGTCTCGTCGAAGCGGGTGGTGAAGACCTTGTAGTCGAATTGCGGCAAATCGGAGAGCGGGCGGTTGGGGCGGACGGGGAGCATGCCCTCCTCGCCTTCCTGACCCATGCCGTCGTCGCCTTCGGTGGCTTCCTCCTCCGAATAGTCGGTCTCGTCGTCGCCTTCGCCGGATTCGCCCTGCTCGACCCTGATCTCGGCCTCGCCCTCGGCGCCCGAATCCTGGTTCTCGTCCTGGTCGTCGCCCTTGTCGCCTTCGTCCTGATCCTCGCCCTCGCCTTCCTCGCCCGTCTCCGGCGCCTTATCGGGCTCGGCATCGCCTTCGACCAGCTCCAGATCCTTGAGCAGCTTGGTCGCGAGCGCGGCAAAGGCGGCCTGGTCGTCGAGCGCGAGGCCGAGCGCGTCGAGATCGGCGCCGCCTTTCTCCTCAATCCAGTCGGAGACGAGCTTGAGGCCCGAGCGAGTCGCTTCGGGCGGTGCTTCGCCCGTCAGCCGCTCGCGGATCATCAGCGAGACGGCGGTCGAGAGAGGCACCTCGGCGCTGTTGCGCGCGCGGGTGATCGGGTCGGTGCGCATCCGCATCTCGACCGCGCTGTTGAGGTTGGCGCGCACGCCCGCCATCGAGCGCGCGCCGAGCGCCTCGACCCGCGCCTGCTCGGCGGCGTTGAACACCGCCCGCGCCGCCTCGTCGAGCGGCGCATTGCGATTGTGCAGCAGGGCATTGTGATGCCGCAGCTTCAGCGCGGCGGCGTCGGCATAGCCCCGCGCCTCCGCCACCTCGCGCTCCGGCAGCGTCCGCCCGGGCATCGGCACCTTGATGCTCTTGCCCTGCGCGGAGGGCATGTCCGCGGTGAAGCCGAGCTCCACCTCGGGCTCGGCCGCAATCGCCCGCGAGGCGCCGGTCAGCACCTGGCGAAAGGCTTCGAGGGGATTGTCGTTCGCCAATTACCCTCTCCCATTTCGGGAGAGGGGGGGACCCATCGCGTCAGCGATGGGGGGGTGAGGGCATTTAGGCCGGAGGCTGGAGCGACATGCCCTCACCCTCCCACCGCCAAGACGGCGGGCCCCTCCCTCTCCCGAAATGGGAGAGGGGCTGTTCACGCCCGCCCCACCACGCTTTCCGGCAGGTCCTTGCCGAACACGCGCTGATAATATTCCGCCACGAGCGGCCGCTCCGCCTCGTCGCACTTGTTGAGAAAGGTGAGGCGGAAGGCGAAGCCGACGTCCCCGAAGATGAGCGCGTTCTGCGCCCAGCTGATCACCGAGCGCGGGCTCATCACGGTCGAGATGTCGCCGTTGATGAAGCCCTGCCGCGTCATCTCGGCGACCTTGATCATCCGCTCGACTTCCTGGCGGCCGCCCTCGTGGTCATATTCGCCCGACTTGGCGAGGACGATCCGGGCCTCCGTCTCGGCCGGCAGGTAGTTGAGCGTCACGACGATGTTCCAGCGATCCATCTGGCCCTGATTGATCTGCTGGGTGCCGTGATAGAGGCCGGTCGTGTCGCCCAGGCCAACCGTGTTGGTGGTGGCGAACAGGCGGAAATAAGGGTTGGGGCGGATCACCCTGTTCTGGTCGAGCAGTGTGAGCTTTCCCTCCGTCTCCAGCACGCGCTGGATGACGAACATCACGTCTGGGCGGCCAGCATCATATTCGTCGAACACCAGAGCGGTCGGCGTCTGCAATGCCCAGGGGAGCAGTCCCTCGCGGAACTCGGTCACCTGCTGGCCGTCGCGGAGCACGATCGCGTCGCGGCCGACCAGGTCGATGCGGCTGATATGGGCGTCAAGGTTGATCCGGATCAGCGGCCAGTTGAGCCGCGCCGCCACCTGCTCGACATGGGTCGACTTGCCGGTGCCGTGATAGCCCTGGATCATGACGCGGCGGTTCTTGCCGAAGCCGGCGCAGATTGCGAGCGTGGTGTCCGGATCGAACACATAGGTGGGGTCGAGGTCCGGCACCCGCTCGTCTGCCTCGGAGAAAGCGGGAACGTCCATGTCGCTGTCGATGCCGAACAGTTCGCGCACGCGCACCATCTTGTCGGGCGCGTCCATCAGCGTGGTGGAGCGGCTGTCGGGTTTCACATTGGCGAGATCGGCCATCTTACGCGTCTTTCCAAAACTCAGGCGAAGGCGGGGCGGGACTTGAGCTGCGTATAAGCCTCGATCACCGCCTGCAACGCTTTCTCGTGCCCGCGGTCGCCGCCATTATGATCGGGATGGTAGCGGCGCAGCAGCTCGGCATAGCGCCGTCTCAGCGCACGCCGGTCGGTATCGGTTCCAAGCCCCATCACGCCCAATGACTTGCGGTCGGTGGCGCTGAGCTCGCGCCCGTCCTGGCGCACGCCGCTGGTGGACGGACGCTTGAAGCGCGCGCCGATCGCGTCGAGCGGATCGGCGAAATCGGCCCATTTGGGCGGCGGCGAGGGATTGCCTGCAAAGGCGCGGGTCTGCCGGTCCCAGCCGCCATAGGGCGTCTGCGCCGCCTCGATCTCCTCGGTGCTCATGCCCTGGAAGAAATTATAGCCGGCGTTGAACTCGCGCACATGGTCGAGGCACAGCCAGCGCCAGTCGCCCGGGCCATCGAAGCCCGAGCGGGGGCCGTCCTCGGCCGGGGCGCGGAACTCGCCGGCCTCGGTGCAGCCGGGGCGCGAGCAGTGGCGCTCTCCCGCTATTCGGCCGTGGAACCGTGTCTCTCTCTTGCCGGCGCTCGCCAACGCACTCCCTTCCGCGATCAAACCATCTATATAGGCGCGATGCAGACCGAGAGTAGCGGCCCGGTGGCCGCGGAAATCACGAGACGCCTGACGGATTCACTCGCCCCAACGCAGCTGCGGGTGATCGACGACAGCGAAAAGCATCGCGGCCACGGCGGCTACAATCCCAATGGCGGCGAGAGCCACTTCACCGTCGAGATCGAGTCGCCCCTTTTCGCGGGCATGAACCGGGTTCAGCGCCAGCGAGCCGTCAACACAGCTCTCGCCGACCTCCTCGTGGAGCGCGTGCACGCCATGGCGATCAAGGCGAGCGCACCGGGCGAATAGAGCCTGTCGCCGCTTATCGAGCGGCGCCAGGCGCGAGCGGAGCCAATCTCCAGTGGGCCTTGGGGCCTAACCTGAAGCGCCGGTTCCGAGGCAGCGACCCCTCGACTGGAACGACAAAGGGAGCGCTCGCGAGGGGTCGAGCGCTCCACGGAGCTGCCTACGTGGGAGCAGCTCCAGACCGATTCCCTACATGCCGTTGGCTAGATTGGTGTCCGGGTCGTTGGTGTTCATGTCCTGCTGCATCATGTTCTGGGTGGCCGGATCGACGCCATTGGTCGTCCCGTTCATCATCGGGTCCATCGCCATGTTGGCGTCGACGTTCATCATGGGATCCATGGCCATGTTCTGATCCATCATCATGTTGTCCGTGGCGGCCATGTTGGCCTCGTCGGACTGCGTCTCGCCACCTCCACAAGCACACAGCGCCAAGGTCGCACCAATAACGAGAATTGCGCGCATCTAACTTCCTCCTGTTGCGAAGCGTCCGAGGCTAAGCGCTTCTGAGTGGATTTCGCTCCATAAAGTTAGCTCAGCCGCGAAATCCCCGTCGATCTTCCAGGAGCGAGAGCAATTTTATTCCGGCCCGAACGCTCCGGCTTCTGGCAGCTCGCGCCAGGCCCGTCATGCGAGTGGCGTGACGCGACAAAAGCGCTAGGTTAGAGCCATGACCGACGATACGATCATCCAGACGCTTCGCCCCGCCACTCACGATCTCGGCGGCTTCAAGGTTTACCGGACGCTGCCGCACAAGGAGCGGACGACGATCGGCCCGTTCATCTTCTTCGACCAGATGGGGCCGGCGCATCTGCCGGCCGGCCAGGGCCTGGACGTCCGGCCGCACCCGCACATCAACCTCGCCACCGTCACCTATCTGTTTGCCGGCGCGATTGACCATCGCGACTCGCTCGGCACCTTTCGGACGATCGAGCCGGGCGCGGTGAATTTGATGACGGCGGGGCGGGGCATCGTTCATTCGGAGCGCTCGCCGACGGGCTTGCGCCCGGACGGGCCGGAGCTCAGCGGCATCCAGACCTGGCTCGCTCTGCCGAGCGCCAAGGAGGAGATCGACCCCGCCTTCGAGCATGTGGCGAAGGATGCGCTGCCCGTCATCGAGGCCGGCGCAGCGACAGTGCGCGTGGTGATGGGCAGCCTCTACGGCGCGACCTCCCCCGTCACCCAGCATAGCGAGACGATCTACGCCGACATCGCGCTGCGGCCAGGTGGCAGTGTTCCGATCGACTCTCCTGCCGACGAGCGGGCGGTCTACCTTGCAGAGGGCGATGCAACCCTCGATGGACTGAGGCTCGAGCCGCAGGTGCTCTATCTCCTGCGCCCCGGCATCAGCGCCACCCTCCGCTCGGAGCGAGGCGCGCATGTCATGCTGTGCGGCGGGGCGCCGCTCGACGGGCCGCGCTACGTCTGGTGGAACTTCGTCTCCTCGCGCCGCGATCGCATCAACCAGGCCAAGGACGACTGGCGGGGCGAGCGTTTCCCGGTGGTGCCGGAAGATAGCCACGAGCGCATCCCGCTGCCGGTGGTGACGCCGAAGACGGTCAGCTATCCGTGAACGAGGTCCAGACCACCCGCATCGGCCTCCCGACTGGTGTGACGCTGAAGGTCGCGCTCGGCGGCCCGGAGGGTGCGGAGCCGATCATCTTCCTCCACGGCTTCCCGGAATCCCACCGCACGTGGCGGCACCAGCTCCACAGCCTTGCCCCCGACTTTCGTGTCGTCGCGCCGGACCAGCGCGGCTTTGGCGGGTCGGACAAGCCGGAAGCTGTCGAGGAGTATGAGACGAGCAAGCCGGTCGCGGACCTGCTCGCGCTCGCGGACGCGCTCGGCATCGGCCAGTTCACATTGGTCGGCCACGATTGGGGCGGCGCGGCGGCGTGGCTGGCGGCGCTGAAGCATCCGGACCGCGTGAAGCGGCTGGTAATCGTCAACGCGCCGCACCCGCTGATCTTCCAGCGCAGCCTGATCGATCATGAGGCGCAGCGGGCGGCGTCGCAATATATCCGCGCCTTCCGCACCCCCGGCTTCGAGAAGGCGATCGAGGCGATGGGGTGGGAGACCTTTCTCGAAAAGTCGCTGAGCCCGCATGTCGATATTCGCCTGCTCTCCGAGCGGGAGCGGCAGGCCTATGTCGACGACTGGTCGCAGCCGGGCGCGATGGCGGCGATGCTCAACTGGTATCGCGCATCGACGATCGAGGTGCCGGAGGTGGGCGAGAAGGCGCACAAGCCGATTTGGACGCATGCGCCATTTCCGAAGCTCCACATGCCCGTGCTCGTCATTTGGGGGCTCAAGGACAAGGCGCTGCTGCCCGTTCAGCTCGAAGGGCTCGACGGCCTGATCGAAGACCTCCGCATCGTCCTCGAGCCCGATGCGGGCCACTTCATCCCCTGGGAGAAGCCGGAGGTGGTGACCAGCGCGATCCGGGACTTCATGGCCGAGGCATGAGCCGCTCCGCGAGCAGCGCGTAGGAGCGCAACCGCGCCTCGTGATCGTAGATCTGGGACGTGATCATCAGCTCGTCGGCGCCGGTCTCCGCGATGAAAGCCTCGACCGCGGCAGCGACCGTCGCCGGCGATCCGATCGCGGAGCAGGAGAGCATCTGGTCGAGGCTTGCGCGTTGCGGCCCCGCCAGGGTCTCGAGGTAGCCCGGGATCGGCGGCTTGAGCGCAGTCGGTTGGCCTGTCCGCAGCTGGACGAACGCCTGATAGAGAGACGTGGCGAGCGTCGCCGCCTCCTCGTCAGTGTCGGCGGCGAAGACGTTGTAGCCGAGCATGACATAGGGCTCGGCGAGCTGCTCGGAGGGCTTGAACGTCTCCCGGTAGACGCGGATCGCATCAATCATCTGCCCGGGCGCAAAATGGGAGGCGAAGGCGTAGGGCAGGCCCAGCATGGCGGCGAGCTGCGCGCCGAACAGGCTGGAGCCGAGGATCCAGAGCGGGATCCGCAGGCCCTCGCCAGGGATCGCGCGAACGCGCTGCCCCGGCTCGGCGGGCTGGAAGTAGGCCATCAGCTCGACGACATCGCGCGGGAACTGGTTGGGGTCGGAGTTCAGGTTCCTTCGCATCGCGTAAGCGGCGGCCTGGTCCGTGCCGGGCGCGCGACCGAGGCCGAGGTCGATGCGGCCGGGATAGAGCGACGCGAGCGTGCCGAACTGCTCGGCGACCTGCAGCGGCGAATGATTGGGCAGCATGATGCCGCCGGCGCCGATGCGGATGCTGGTGGTCCCTTCGCCGACATAAGCGAGTGCGACGGCAGTGGCGGCGCTGGCGATGCCGGGCATCGAATGGTGCTCGGCCATCCAGAAGCGCTTGTAGCCAAGGCGCTCGCCATGCTGAGCAAGGCTGCGGGCATTGCGGAACGCCTGGCCGGCGTCGCCGCCTTCGACGATGGGTGCGAGATCGAGAATGGAGAGGGGTATCATCCCCCTCATATGGGGATGCCGGCGCGTCCGGGCACCACCGGCCGCGGATTAAGCCTTGGGGTCCTTGGCTCGCCCGGCTATGCCCCGCCTCCCATGCCGACTCCCACGCGTTCCCGATCCCGTTCCGCCGCCCGCCTCGCCGCGGTCCAGGCGCTCTACCAGCAGGAGATGGAGCAGACGCCGCTGCCGCTGCTGCTCCACGAGTTCCACCATCACCGCCTCGGCGCGACGATCGAGGATGTGGAATATGAGGATGCGGAGGTCGATTTCTTCGACGACGTGGTGAGCGGCGTCCATGCGCGGAGCGAGGAGCTCGACCGGCTGATCGAAGGCAAGCTCGCCAAGGACTGGTCGCTGGCGCGCCTCGACAAGCCGATGCGCCAGATCCTGCGCGCCGGCGCCTATGAGCTGGTCGCGCGGATCGACGTGCCGACCGGCAGCGTCATCTCCGAATATGTCGACGTGGCGAAGGCCTTCTACGACAAGAAGGAAGCGTCCTTTGTGAACGGGCTTCTAGACGCCATCGCCAAGGACGTGCGGCGGTGACCTCCATTCCTCCCCGGGACGGGGAGGGGGACCAGCCACAGGCTGGTGGAGGGGGCCCTGAGGCCTGCTGTGCGCGTGGAGGGCCCCCTCCACCGCACTTCGTGCGGTCCCCCTCCCCGTTCAGGGGAGGATGAGTGGAAGCCGATTTCATCGCTTCGCTTCGGAAGCTTGCTTCTCACCCCGCTGCGCGCGACCTCGCCGACGACGCCGCGGTGCTGGAGATCGGCGGAACCACCCTCGTCCTCACCCACGACATGATCGTGGAGGGCGTTCATTTCCTCTCCTCCGACCTGCCCGAGGATGTGGCGTGGAAGCTGGTGGCGGTGAATCTGTCCGATCTCGCAGCAAAGGGCGCCAAACCGGTCGGGCTGTTGATGGGCTACACCCTCGGCGAGGCGGAGTGGAACCGGCGTTTCGCCCGCGGCTTTGCCGAGGCCGCCGGGGCGTTCGGAGTGCCGCTGCTCGGCGGCGACACGGTGTCGGTGCTGCCCGGTGACCGGCGCTCCTTCGGCCTCACCGCAATCGGCAGCGCGGCAGGCATGGTGCCCTCCCGCGCCGGCGCCAAGCCGGGCGATGCGCTTTGGATCAGCGGCACCATCGGTGATGCCGGTGCCGGCCTCAGGGTCGCGCTCGGCGAAATCGAGGGCGCCCAGGCGTTGGTGACCGGCTATCGCCGACCAGCGCCTCGCCTCGCCTTGGGGCAGGCGCTCGCACCTTTGGTCTCGGCGATGATGGACGTGTCGGACGGACTGCTGATCGACGCTGCCCGGATGGCGGAGGCGAGCCAATGCGCCTTCAGCATCGAGCTGGGGGCGGTGCCGCTCTCGGGCGACTACGTGGCGGCCTGTGGCGATACGCAGCGCGCCCGCATCGACGCCGCGATTGCGGGCGACGACTACGAACTGCTCTTCACCCTTCCCGCGGAAGGTGGGGAGGCGATCGAACAGATGGCGGCAGTGATCGGACTTCGACTGACGAGGATCGGAACCATCGAAGCCGGTGACGGCATCCGTCTCTTCGACGGTGGCCGCGAAGTCGCGCTGCCGGCAAGTCTCGGCTGGCAGCATGATGTAGATCAAAGCTGAGACGACACAGCTGGCCCGCAAGCGTCTGCGGCTCTTCTCAGCCTGTTGAAACCTTTTCCTAACCAACCTAAGACCTGCGCCACATTCGGGCGCGTCCGCCTTGGGGGCTCAAGGTCCTGCTCGAAGGGACTCATCTTGCCGGTGAGTATCCCGCAAACAGGGAAGGAAGATTCATGAACGTGGTGCTCATCGCCATAGCCTGCGGATTGGTCGCAGTGCTCTACGGCATCTTCACCAGCCGCCAGGTGCTCGCCTCTTCGGCCGGCAACGAGCGGATGGTCAGCGTCGCCGAAGCCATCCAGGAAGGCGCCAAGGCCTATCTCGGCCGCCAATATACCACCATCGCCATCGTCGGCGTCGTCGTCGCGGTGCTGGTCGGCGTTTTCCTCGGCCTCACCGAGGCGATCGCCTTCGTGATCGGCGCGTTCCTCTCGGGCGTCGCTGGCTATATCGGCATGAACATTTCGGTCCGCGCCAATGTCCGCACTGCGGAAGCCGCACGCACCAGCCTGCAGCGCGGCCTCACCGTCGCCTTCCGCGCCGGCGCGATCACCGGCATGCTGGTGGCGGGCTTGGCTCTGCTCGCGATCGCGGGTCTCTTCTATTATCTCGTTGAGGTCGTCGGACGGGAGCCGTCCAGTCGCGAGGTCGTCGACGCCCTCGTCAGCCTCGCCTTCGGCGCCTCGCTCATCTCGATCTTCGCCCGTCTCGGCGGCGGCATCTTCACCAAGGCCGCAGACGTCGGCGCGGACCTGGTCGGTAAGGTCGAGGCCGGAATTCCCGAGGACGACCCCCGCAACCCGGCCGTGATCGCCGACAACGTCGGCGACAATGTCGGCGACTGCGCCGGCATGGCCGCCGACCTGTTCGAGACCTATGTCGTCACCGTCGGCGCCACCATGGTGCTGACCGCCCTGCTGGTCGCCGGCACGACCGAGCAGCTGACGGCGCTGATGGCGCTGCCGCTGATCATCGGCGGCGTCTGCATCATCACCTCGATCATCGGCACCTACCTGGTCCGCCTCGGCTCCAAGCAGTCGATCATGGGCGCGCTCTACAAGGGCTTCTGGACCACCGCGATCCTGTCGGTTCCGGCCATTTACTATGTGATGGCGCAGACCCTGCCCGACATGAATGCGGTCATCGGCGGCGCGCAGGAAGCGGCCGGCTTCGACGTCGAGACGCAGGTCGCCCGCACCGCGGTGTCGGACGGCTTCACCGGCATGGACCTGTTCTGGTGCACTCTCGTCGGTCTCGGCGTGACCGGGCTGCTGGTCTGGATCACCGAATATTATACCGGCACCAACTACCGGCCGGTGCGCTCGATCGCCAAGGCGTCGGTCACCGGTCACGGCACCAACGTCATCCAGGGCCTCGCCATCAGCCTTGAATCGACGGCGATGCCGACGATCGTGATTTGCGTCGGCATTATCGTCTCCTATCAGCTTGCCGGCCTGATCGGCATCGCCTTCGCCGCGACCGCGATGCTGGCGCTCGCCGGCATGGTTGTGGCACTCGACGCCTATGGCCCGGTCACCGACAATGCCGGCGGCATCGCCGAAATGTCGGGCATGGAGGACGAAGTGCGCACCCGCACCGACGCCCTCGACGCGGTCGGCAACACCACGAAGGCGGTGACCAAGGGCTATGCGATCGGTTCGGCCGCACTCGCCGCCCTGGTGCTGTTCGGCGCCTACACGACCGACCTGCAGGAGTTTGCCGGCGAGCTCGGCATCGGACCGGCCGGCGTCGATTTCTCGCTGTCGAACCCGTACGTGGTCGTCGGCCTGCTGCTCGGCGCGCTTCTGCCTTACCTGTTCGGCGCGATGGGCATGACCGCCGTCGGCCGCGCGGCGGGCGACGTGGTGATCGACGTTCGCGACCAGTTCCGCAACAATAGCGGCATCATGGACGGCACTTCGCGGCCGAATTACGCCCGCACCGTCGACCTCGTCACCAAGGCGGCGATCAAGGAGATGATCGTTCCCTCGCTGCTGCCGGTGCTGGCGCCGATCGTCGTCTACTTCGCGATCGCCGCGATCGGCGGCCGCGAGCAGGGCTTCGCGGCCTTGGGCGCCCTGCTGCTCGGCGTGATCATCTCCGGCCTCTTCGTCGCCATCTCGATGACCTCGGGCGGCGGCGCGTGGGACAATGCGAAGAAGTATATCGAGGACGGCAATCACGGCGGCAAAGGCTCGGAAGCCCATAAGGCGGCGGTGACCGGCGACACGGTCGGCGATCCCTACAAGGACACGGCCGGCCCGGCGGTGAACCCGATGATCAAGATCACCAACATCGTCGCCCTGCTGCTGCTGGCGGCACTGGCGGGCGGCGGCGCCTGATTCAGGCTACGCCCGTCGGGCAAAGAGAGCGCCCCGGCCCCGGCCTGGGCGCTTTCTTTTGTGCTCTGTCGAATGCAGCGGCCATATGTCGATGAAGCGTGGAACGGAGGGGCTGCTGAGGATAGCCTGAAATCGGCGCATTCGGAGGAAGCGGCATGTCTCGCCACACTCTCGTCCTGGCATGGGTGCTGGCATGGTCGGCGATCGCCGGCGGCGCCGGATCGGCGGCGGAACCGCCCCGGATCGGCAAGCCCAGGCCTGCTCCATCCGAGGTCTCGACCCTGCCCCCGCTCCCGCCGGCGGCAATCGACAACACACTCGCCGTCGAGGGGGACGAGATCGACGCTCGCAAGGTGGAGACGCGCCTGAGCGTCGAAGTGCGGGTGAATGGTCGCGGCCCCTATCATTTCGTCGTCGACAGCGGCGCCGATACGTCCGTGGTGGGGCTGCGCATCGCGCGCGAGCTGGAATTGCCGCTCGGCACGCCCGTCATCCTCAACGGCATGACCGACCGCAACATCGTGGACCGGGTCAAGGTCGACGCGCTGACGCTCGGTCCCAGCACGATCAGGGACCTGCAGCTGCCTGCGTTGCGCGAACAGGATATTGGCGGCGCGGGCATGATTGGCATCGACGCGCTCGTGCGCCAGCGCCTGATGATGGATTTCGAGAAGCGTCTGATCAAGGTCGAGGACGCTGCCACGCCGGCGAAGGCGCTTCCCGGCGAGATCATCGTCACGGCGCGCCTAAAGCGCGGGCAATTGATCCTCACCGAAGTGAAAGCTGCCGGCTTGTCGCTCGACGCCGTGATCGACACCGGCACCCAGGTCACGATCGGCAATCTCGCCCTCAGAGACAAGCTCGTACCTCGCCACCGCAAGAAGACCATGACGGTCGCTACGACTGGTGTGACCGGAAAAACGATCGATCTGGAATATGCGGAAATCCCGGAGCTTCGGCTCGGCTCGATCACCCTGCGCAATGTTCCGATGGCCTTCGCCGACGTGCCGCCGTTCAAGGTGTTCGGTCTTGCCGACCGTCCGGCTTTGCTGCTGGGGACGGACCTGCTGGAGGCGTTCCGGCGGATCTCACTCGATTTCCGGGCGCGTAAGGTGCGGTTCCAGCTGCGGCGCTGCGCGCCGGAGGCTGTGGGGATCAGCACGTCATTCCGGTCTTCCTTGACGCGCCTGTCGTCGACACGCGCAGCCGAGGTGTGCGGGAGATAAGCTGTCCGCAGTGATGATCGACGGTGGCTAGTGCAGCAGCGACCAGCCTTCGGGCAGGAAGTCGGTCGACATGTAGTAATAGAAGTTGCAGCGCCCGTTGCGGCTGTAATTGCCGCCCTTGACGATGCCGAACGCGATGGTTCCGTTGAAGATCGGGCCGCCGCTGTCGCCGCCGCGGCAGGTGGGGCCGGTGACGGTGATCCAGGTCGGGTCGCAGGGGCCGCCGCATAGCTCGCCTGGCGGGGCGAAGTCGGTGAGCTCGACCTGGGAGCAGCTGTAGCCGGTGCTCTCACCGCGATGGCAGACGGCGTCGCCGGCGCGGGTGCTGGTGCGGTTGCGCCAGCTGGTCAGCCTTCGCAGCGCATTGCGGCCTTTATCGGCATGGAAGAGCGGCTGCTCGGCACGATCGCTGACATGGACCTGCACGTCCTGGTAGCGCGCACCCCACTGGCCGACAAATTCGAGCGGGATGTCCGTGCCCGCGGGGTCGCGATAGCTAAGCATGTCGGGACAATGGGCGGCGGTGACGATCCCGGTCCGCGCCTGATCGGTCACGACGAAGCCGGTGGTGCAATAATAGAGGCGGCCGTTGCCGGGATCGGCGCCTTCGACGCGCGAGCCGCCCTCCACGGCAAGATCGGCATCCATTCCATCGAGGATGCGGATGCGCACGGGCACCTGCATCAGGCTTTCGAGCTCTTCCTCCAGGCCTTCGCGGCTGTCGTTCGCGTGGAGGAGCAGGACGAGCTCTCCGGTTCGTTGATCCAGGCCCATGCCTCTGGCGCGCGGAGTGAGATCCCGAACGCCTGTGCGATGCTCCGCCATCGTCGCGAGCATCTGCTCCCGCGTCGCCGTCGCGCCGGTGCGGAAGACGATCGGCACAGCCATGCCGCCGGCCTGGATCGTCTCGTTCGGAACGGGGGTGGAGCCGGTCAGCAGCACGACGATGCGATATTGCGGCTGATGCTCGATCGAGATGCCGGCGAGCCGGTCACCGTAAGCCGCCTGGATGCGGTCCGTGGCGGCGACGCTCTCCTCCTGCGCGCGGAGGCGCCGCATCGCCTCGTCGAGGCCGACGCCGTTGAGACGCGCATATTCGGCCGCGTCCTGCGCCAGCGCCTCGACCGCCGTCTGCACGCGCGGGAGCGCCGGCGTCTCCTGCGCGCCCACGGGGGCCGCGCCGGCCGCGAGGGCGAGCGCCGACATCACGAAACGTAAGGGAAGGACCTTTTGCACCACCGCCTGTTCTACCCGATCCGAGCTTGCCGCAAGCTGACCATGACTTTCCTTTACGACCAAGTGACGCTAAGGGCGGCCTCCTGCGGCGCCCTGGCGCTTCTTCGATCCCTATGAGGTTTGTTTGGCCAAGGAAGAACTTCTGGAAATGCGCGGGCAGGTGGTGGAGCTTCTGCCCAACGCCATGTTCCGCGTGAAGCTGGAGAATGAGCACGAGGTCCTCGGCCACACCGCCGGCAAGATGCGCAAGAACCGCATCCGCGTGCTGGTTGGCGACGAGGTGCTTGTCGAGCTGACGCCCTATGATCTGACCAAGGGTCGGATTACCTACCGTTTCAAATAAGGGAGCCGCCCGCGCGATGCGGCTCGTCCTCGCCTCCGCCAGCCCCCGTCGGCTCGATCTGCTGAAGCGGATCGGGGTCGAGCCTGAGGCCGTCGTCCCTGCCGACATCGACGAGACGCCCCGCAAGGGCGAGCTGCCGGCTCGTTATGCCGCGCGCATGGCGGCTGAGAAGGCGCAGGCGGTGCATGCGCTGGAGGACGGCGCGATCATCCTGGCCGCGGACACCGTCGTCGCCGCGGGTCGGCGCATCCTTCCCAAGACCGAAGAGGAGGAGGAGGCGCGGGCTACGCTCGGATTGCTCTCGGGTCGACGTCATCGCGTGCTCTCGGCAGTGACGGTGATCGGCGCCGACGGTGTGGCGAGGCACAGGCTCTCGACCACAATGGTGTCGTTCAAGCGGTTCAGCGACGACGAACTCGCCGCCTATCTCGGCAGCGGCGAGTGGCGCGGCAAGGCCGGGGGCTATGCCATCCAGGGCCGCGCGGAGGCCCTGGTGCGGTCGATCTCCGGCAGCCATTCCGGCGTGATCGGCCTGCCGCTCTACGAGAGCCGCGCGCTGCTGCGGGCGGCGGAATATCCAATTGGCTGAGTGGCTCTACGAGGAGGGAATCGGCGAGAACCGCGCCGCCCTCGTCGAAGCCGGCCGCATCCTCGAAGCCGCCATCGAGCTGCCCGGCAGCCTGCGCACCGGCAGTGTCCTTGCCGGGCGCCTGACTTCGATCCTCGAGCCTGGGCGGCGCGGGATCGTCACGCTGCGCGACGGCCATGAGGTGGTGGTGGAGCCGCTGCCCAAAGCACCGACCGACGGCGCCGCCGTGCGCGTCGAGATCGTGCGCGAGGCGATCTCCGAGATGGGACGGGAGAAGGCGCCCAAGGGCAGGATCAGCGAGGATGAAGAGCGGGAGGGCCCGACCTTGCTCGAGCGGCTGGGGGGCACAGGTTGCGCGATCGTGAGACTGAGCGCGGCGCAACCTGATCGGCTAGAGGAGGCCGGCTGGTCGGAGCTCCTGGAGGAAGCGGCTACGGGCGAGATCGGCTTTTCGGGCGGCGCGCTCCGGATGAGCCTCACGCCCGCGATGACCCTGTTCGATGTCGACGGCGGTCTTCCGGCGCCGGCGCTTGCCGTGGCGGGCGCGGAGGCGGCGGGACGCGCGATCCGGCGGTTCGGGATCGGCGGCTCGATCGGCATCGACCTGCCGACGCTCCCTGCGAAGGCGGACCGGCAGGCTGCCGCGGCGGCGCTGGATGCGGTGCTGCCGCAGCCCTTCGAGCGGACGGCGGTCAACGGCTTCGGCTTTCTGCAGATCGTGCGCAGGCGGCAGCGCGCCTCCCTTCCCGAGCTGCTTCAGGGCGACCCTGTCGGGGCGGCCGCCCGGGCGCTGCTGCGGCGGGCGGAGCGGGCGGCGGGCAGCGGCACGCGGACGCTCGTCGCGGCGCCGGAGGTCGTCGCGCGGATCGAAGCCAATCGGCAATGGATAGAGGCGCTTGAGCGGCGGATCGGTGCCCCGGTCCAGTTGCGCGGCGAGCCGGGGCTCGCCATATCGGCCGGGCATGTCCACAGCCAGTTCCCCTGACCGACGGCAAGGCTGCCCGCTTTGCGGCAAGCCCGCCTCGGCCGCGCAGACGCCCTTCTGCAGCCAGGGCTGCCGTGATCGCGACCTCCTCAACTGGCTCGGCGACGGCTATCGCGTGCCCGGCCCGCCCGCGGACGAGGCGCTGCCGGAAGGGCTGGACAGCGAGCATTAGCGCCTTCTATAGGCGCCTCCTTCCCGCACATGCGGCGATGCCCAGGTAGCTCAGTTGGTAGAGCATGCGACTGAAAATCGCAGTGTCGGTGGTTCGATCCCGCCCCTGGGCACCAGAACCCTGTTTCAGGGCCCTCCAAACAGCTTCAGACAGTCCTAAAAACGGCAGTTTTCTGCGGTTTTGATGTCCCGAGTTGCGTCGGAGCGTCGCTTTGCATCCGACAGAGGTGAGGGTACTTTTGGGGGTATGTCCGAAATGCCCTCCGGGAGATACCCCCATGCCCCTGTCCGCCGTGGCCGTAAACAACGCTAAACCAAGGGAAAAACCTTACAAGCTCACCGACGATAGGGGGCTCTTTCTGCTCGTGACGCCGAAGGGCCACCGCTACTGGCGCTTCAAGTATCGGTTCGATGGAAAGGAGAAGATCCTCGCGTTCGGCGTCTATCCGGACGTGAGCCTCGCCGACGCGCGCGAGAAGCGCGACGCAGCCAGGAAGGTCGTCGCGGCGGGAGAGGACCCCGCAGCCAACAAGAAGCGCATTGAAGCAGAGAAGCGCGCGCGCTCGCGGGAGACATTCAGCATCATTGCCGACGAATGGCTCGAGCGATTGGAGAAAGAGGGCCGCTCGGCCTCGACTCTCTCGAAGCTTCGGTGGCTGACGGACTTCGCGCGCCCCGCGCTCGGCGATCGTCCGATCGCGGAAATCACCGCACCCGAGCTCCTGGAGGTTCTTCGCAAGGTCGAAGCCAGGGGGCGCTATGAGACTGCGAACCGGCTGCGGAGCACCTTCGGCACGATCTTCCGGTACGCGATCGCCACCAGCCGCGCCCAGCGCGACGTGGCTTACGATCTCCGAGGCGCCTTGATCACCCCGAAGGTGAACC
Organism: Allosphingosinicella sp.; assembly: GCF_059502505.1. Lineage (NCBI taxonomy): Bacteria > Pseudomonadati > Pseudomonadota > Alphaproteobacteria > Sphingomonadales > Sphingomicrobiaceae > Allosphingosinicella > Allosphingosinicella sp. The sequence goes on along the minus strand of NZ_JCACEU010000014.1, from coordinate 23,351 downwards.
ATCGCTCCGCCATCACCGCCCCCAAGGAGGTTGGGGCGCTTCTTCGCGCGATCGAAGGACATGAGGGCCAGCCGGCGGTCCGCCACGGCTTGCGGCTCCTTCCGCACGTCTTCGTGCGGCCTGGGGAGCTGCGGCTCGCGCAGTGGCGGGAGCTCGACCTCGACGACCGCCTTTGGACGATCCCGGCGGAGCGCACCAAGATGAGGCGGCCTCACCGCGTGCCGCTCTCAACGCAATCGGTCGGCATCCTGCGGGAGCTTGAGGCGATTACCGGCGACGGGAAGCTGCTATTCCCAAGCATCCTGTCGAGCGAGCGCGCGATCTCGGACAACACCATGAACGCGGCGCTGCGCAGGCTCGGCTACGAGAAGTCGCAGATGACCGCCCACGGCTTCCGCGCGATGGCCAGCACGCTCCTCAACGAAAGCGGGAAGTGGCATCCGGACGCCATCGAGCGGCAGCTGGGCCACGTGGAAGGAAACGATGTTCGACGCGCCTACGCCCGGGGCGAGCATTGGGAGGAACGCGTCCGGATGATGCAGTTCTGGTCGGACTACCTGGACGAGCTGCGCCTCGGACCGAAGGTGGTGAAGGGCCGACTTCGCCGCGCCGCCTGAGTTGCATAGCCCGACGCCACAGGACCACTCCGCGAAGTACATTGGCTCTAGCGACGCTGCTCGCCGCCGCCTTTTGCCGGAATCCGGAGGACTTCAGTCGAGCTCCGCGAGGCCGAGACAATCGACCGGTTTCGCGCGGGTGGGATCCGCCCAGTGTCCACGCAGCCACGCTTCGACGGCTGCTTCCCGCCACCCGACGCACCTGTCGGCAATCTTGAACTGCCGCGGGAAGGTGCCTTGCTCGATCTTCCTATAGAGGGTTGAGCGGCTGAGGCCTGTCCGCTCGAGAACGGTCCTGATGCGTAAGATCCTGTTGTAGCTGTCCATGGTCGTTCCTTTCCGGCTGCTTCTGGTTGCTCCTTACGAAAAGTGAGAGAGCCGCGGACGATCAAGAGGCGCGGTACCTCGCTGCCGCAGAGAGGTAGGTTCATGCGCGTAGGAGGGGTGGGCGTCTCCGCGTCACGGCCCCCGGGGGTGGTGCAGGTGCGCAGCATCCTGAGGAACGCCGTAAGCCAGAGCCGGGATCGGGACAGCCGATGAGTAACTCGCAATGGGCCTCGCTCCTACCGCCAGTGAGGTGCCCGCTTCCTCGCATTCGACATTCGGCGAGGCGGCGGCTTTGCGCCAATGTCGGCCGTCCAACACTGTCGATGGGAGTCCCGGAAGCGGACCTTCGGCTTCCAGCTGCGATGTCTGCTCTCGACCCAAAGCGGAGGTTAGGCGCGATTGAGGTCGATCACCTGCTGCTCGCGCCGAACGGGCGAGTTTCTGTCCTGTGCGAGTATATCAGCAATCCAGCCCACGAGAGACGGGATGACAATGGTCTCCATGCGGTGCGGGCATCGGCGGCTCGTTCCGTCGGCACTGACCCTGCGCGAACGTATAGCCGTTCGTGCGGCACATTGTGGTTGGGCGGCCAGAAATGGGCATCGAACAACTCACCCGGACTTCTGATGAGGTGCAGGTCGATGCTGATCCCGGCCCTCGCCAGCGCGGCCTCAAGCGCCGTTGGCTTGAGAGGGTAGCTTTGCCCTTTCGGCAGTTTGGCAGTCTCTGAGCGCATAGCCGCACACTGCCCGCCGCGCCTCGATGCCGCAAAGTCGGCTTTCCACCCATTGCGGACGTAAAGTGCGAGCGTCCGTTTTCGACCCATTGCGGACATTTGGCTGCGGCAGCTTAGCGGCCATTCCCGACGTAAGCTGCCGCAGCCCGACGCCCAAAACGGCCGGTGCGCGGGGCTACCAGTGCAGGGTGGGTGAGGTTCAGCGGCGGGTCGGAACGTATTCGTCGCAGAATATGTAAATTTTGTCCAAATGAGCGCGCCGCGGCGGCCGATGGGCTCCTAACGGGCCGCCTCGAGGGGTTCTGAACGGGGCCGTCCGGCCGCGTCTCTCACCATAAATCGAAAGAATCATGCAGCGCGCGCCGGGGGGCGCCGCGCATTTTGGGGGGCTGACACATGGCTGAGCAAACGGGCGACAACGGCAACAACATCATCACCGGCAGCGAGGCTGCCGACATCCTCAACGGCCTCGGCGGCAACGACACGCTGAACGGAAACGGCGGCGACGACACGCTGAACGGCGGCGAGGGCAATGACACTCTGAATGGCGGTGCGGGCAACGACACGCTCAACGGCGGCGACGGCGCCGACACGCTCAACGACGACGAGGGCACCAACACCCAGGACGGCGGCGCAGGCGACGACATCTTTCAGAACGTCTCCCGCGGCAGCGGCGTCGACACGCTGATCGGCGGAGAGGGCCGCGACACGTTTAAGCTGTCGAGCCAGACGGTGCGCCAGTCGCCCAGTACCCACGTTGCCGACATCATCGTCGACTTCCAGGCCGGCACGGGCGGCGACATCATCGATCTCACCGACGTGATCAGCCAGCTCATCGGCGTTCCCACGGGCGAGAACCCGTTCCTCACCGGCCATCTGCGTCTCGTCGCCGACGGCACGGACACCCTGCTCCAGCTCGACAATAACGGCGCCACCGGGGGCGTGAGCTTCACCACCCTCGTGCGCCTGCAGAACGTCACGCCCGAGATGCTGACGGTCGCCAATTTCGTGCCCAGCTACGCGCCCAGCAACGTCGGCGTCACGCTGAACGGCACCGAGGCCGGCGAGACCCTGGCCGGCACGGAGAGCGAGGACGTGCTGAACGGCCTCGGCGGCAACGACACCCTGAACGGCCGCAACGGCAACGACGTGCTGAACGGCGGCGAGGGCACCGACACGCTGAACGGCGACAATGGCAGCGACACGCTGAACGGCGGCGCGGACAACGACACGCTGAACGGCGGCGCCGGCGCCGACGTGCTGAACGGCGACGACGGCAATGACAATCTGAGCGGCGGCACCGGCAACGACACGCTGAACGGCGGCGACGGCAATGACAGCTTCGACGACCAGGACGGCGCCAACATCTTCGACGGCGGCGCGGGCGACGACGTCTTCATCGGCGTTTCCAAATCCGGCCAGAGCGCAGGCGGCGTCGACACCTTCACTGGAGGCCTTGGCCGCGACACGTTCAAGATCGACGGCTCAACCGGGCGGTCCTCGCCGGGAAGCGTGTTCGTCGACGTGATCACCGATTTTGCGGGTGGCCCGGACGGCGACGTCCTCGACCTTACGGACGTCGTGAACCGCCTGATCGGCTACACAACCGGCACCAACCCGTTCCTCACCGGCCATCTGCGGCTTGTCACCGACGGCGCCGACACCTTGCTCCAGGTGGATTTCGACGCGGGCGGCGCGCTCGCCTTCCAGACCCTTGTGCGCCTCAGGGACATCACGCCGGCCGAGTTCGAGGCGCTGAACTTCTCGCCGAGCTACGCACCGAACGGCGTCGGCTACACGGTCTCCGCCTCGGCGCTGGACGAGACGGTGACCGGCTCGGCGAGCGACGACGACATTTCGGGCCTTGGCGGCAACGACACGCTGAACGGCGGCTTCGGCGCCGATCGGCTCGACGGCGGCACCGGCGCGGACATCCTGAACGGCGCCGACGGGCAGGACATGCTCGTCGGCGGCGCCGGCAATGACGAGCTTAACGGCGGCAAGGACAATGACACGCTGATCGGCGGCGACGGCGCCGACAAGCTCGACGGCGGCTCGGAGGACGACCGTCTCGAGGGCGGCGCGGGCGACGATTATTTCGGCGACGCCAAGGGCTCCAACGTTCAGATCGGCGGCGACGGCGACGATGTGTTCGATTTCATCGCGACTGCCTTCAACGGCTCGTCCAACAGCATCCCGGGCGGCTCGGATACGCTGACCGGCGGCGCCGGCCGCGACGTCTATCGCGTCAGCGGCTTCGACGCCCGCATCAACCCGACCACTCTCGCAGTCGACACCATCACGGACTTCCAGACCGGGCCGGGCGGCGACGTGCTCGACCTGATGGGCATCCGCGGCCATCTCACCGGCTTCAGCGGCAACGATCCGTTCGCGACCGGCCACGTCCGCTTTATCGCCGACGGCAACGACACGTTGCTCCAGATCGATCTCGACGCGGGCGGCAGCGCGCGCACCTGGCAAACACTGGTGCGTCTGGAGGGCGTGGCGCCCGGCAACATCACCACCGACAATTGGTCGGCGCTGACCAGCAACTTCGACAGCCGGGCAGGCGTGACGTTCAACGGCACCGCGGGCCCCGACGTGCACAATGGCAGCCGCGGCCATGACAAGCTGAGCGGCGGCGCCGGTGTCGACATGCTCTCGGGCGGCGAGGGCAATGACCAGCTCGAGGGCGGAGCCGAAGGCGATACCCTAATCGGCGGCGACGGCGACGACACGTTCAGCGACACCAGCGGCGCGAACAGCCAAGATGGCGGCGCGGGCGACGATCGCTTCAAGCTCGTATCCTCCGGCAACGGCGTCGACACGCTGACCGGCGGCAGCGGGCGCGACTTCTACGAGCTGACCAACACGACGATCCGCTTCAACCAGGCCCATGTGGCGGACGTCATCACCGACTTCGCGACCGGCCCGGAAGGCGACGTCCTCCAGCTTGGGTCCGCGCTGGCGTCGCTTACCGGATATGCTGACGGCCAGAACCCCTTCCAGACCGGGCATCTGCGGCTGGTCGCCGACGGCTCCGACACCCTGCTCCAGCTCGACGTGGATGGCACCGGCTCGGCGCGCGGCTTCGTCACCATGGTCCGGCTCCAGAACGTCACGCCGGGTCAGCTCACCATCGACAATTTCGACCCGAGCTATGCGCCGAACGGCGTCGGCTATACGGTCTCGGGCACGATCTTCGACGACGTGCTGACCGGCACGCGCAGCGACGACTCGCTGTCGGGCGGCTTCGGCAAGGACACGCTCAACGGCGGGGCCGGCAACGACATCCTGTTCGGCGAACAGGGCGACGACAAGCTGGTCGGCGGCGCCGGCCAGGACATGATGAACGGCGGCGTCGGCAATGACGAGCTCGACGGCAGCGACGGCGACGACATCGGCTATGGCGAGGAGGGCAATGACAGCTTCGTCAGCGGCGGCGGCAACGACATCTATTATGGCGGCGCCGGCAACGACACCTTCAACGACGCCGCCGGCAGCAACCAGCATTATGGCGAGGAAGGCGACGACAAGTTCAACAACCTGGGGCTGGGCTCCGAGACGGACATCGTCAGCGGCGGCAGCGGGCGCGACACGTTCGACTTCGACGCGCTCGCGATCGTCAATACGCCCAACACCTACACGCCCGACATCGTCACCGATTTCGAGGCGGGTCCGGCCGGCGACATCCTCGATTATCAGGGGGTGCTGGCACGCCTAACCGGTTACACGACCGGGCAGAATCCGTTCACGACCGGGCATCTCCGCTTCGTGCAGCAGGGTGACGACGCGCTCTTCCAGGTCGATCTCGACGGCCCTGGGACGGGCCACGAATATCGGACCCTCGCGGTCTTCCAGAACCTCAACGTCGCCGACCTGGTGCCGCAGAATTTCAGCCCGCAATTCGGGCTGAGCGGCGTCGGCCTGACGATCACCGGCACGGAAGGCGCAGACACGCTCACCGGCGGCTCGGATGCGGACACGATTAGCGGCCTCGGCGGCAGCGACACGATCAGGGGCCAGGGCGGCCACGACGTGATCGACGGAGGCCTCGGCAGCGACAATATCGAGGGCAATGACGGCAACGACCAGATCGACGGCGGCGGCGACGACGACACGATCGACGGCGGCAGCGGCAACGACGCGCTGATGGGCGGCGCCGGTCAGGACACGCTGCGCGGCAGCACCGGCAACGACACGCTGATCGGCGGCGACGGCAACGACACCCTGATCGACACGCAGGGGAGCAACGTCTTCAACGGCGGCGACGGCAACGACCGCCTGGAGTCCGTCTCCCAGAACGACGCATTCGACAGCTTCACCGGCGGCACCGGGCGCGACACCTTCAAGCTCGACGCGGATCCGACCGCGGCGGTGGTGGTCGACACGATCACCGACTTCGAAAGCGGCGCCGGCGGCGACGTGCTCGAGATCACTGAGACGCTCGCCAACCTGACCGGCTATGTAAACGGCTCCAACCCCTTCACCGCGGGCTTCATGCGGCTGGTGCAGGACGGCGCCGACACGCTCGTGCAGTTCGACGCGGACTCGGTCGGCACCGACGACACCTGGCAGACGGTCGTCCGGCTGCAGAACGTCGACGCATCGACGCTCACCGCCGACAATTTCAGCCCGGCTTTTGCAATCGGCGGCAACAGCGCGCCGGTCGCGGGCAACGACAGCGGCTTCACGATCTTCGAGGACGGCGCGGCCATCGCGATCGAAGTGTCGGCGCTCCTCGCCAACGACAGCGATCCGGACCTCAACCAGGCCTTCAGCTTCGACGGGCTGACCAGCCTGGTCACCGACAAGGGCGCGACGCTCAGCATCGTCGACGGCAAGGTCATGGTTGATCCGGGCAGCGCCTATCAGTCGCTGCGTGAAGGCCAGACGACAACGGATACCTTCACCTATCGCATTCGCGACGAGGCAGGGGCAACCGACACCGCGACGGTGACGCTCACGGTCGTCGGCAAGAACGATGCGCCGACCGCCGATGCGGACAGCGTGACGGTGGACGAGGACGCCACTTCGGCCAACCTCGTCTCGACCCTGCTGACCGGCGACACCGATCCGGATATCGGCGACAGCCGCACGATCGTGGCGGTCGACACGACCGGCACCAAGGGCAGCGTGCTGTTCGACCAAGCCGCCCAGACCCTCGTCTTCGTCGCCGACGACGACAGCTATGAGGGCCTCAACGCCGGCGAGACCGCCACCACGACCTTCACCTACACGATCGAGGACGGCGCCGGCGCGCGCAGCACGGCGACTGTGACGGTGACGATCAAGGGCGTGACGGACAATGCCAACCGCGCACCGGTGGCAGGCGACGATGCCCTCGCCGGCACCGAGCATGGCGTGATCACGGTGTCCGCCGACAGCCTGCTCGCCAACGATGTGGATGCGGACGGCGATCCGCTCACCATCACCGGCATCGGCACCTCCGCGCGCGGCGTGACCCTGAGCTTCGTCGACGGGCAGCTCCGCTACGATCCGGGCAACCGCTTCAACAGCCTCAGGGCCGGCGAGACGACGACCGACAGCTTCTCCTACACCGTCAGCGACGGCAAGGGCGGCAACGACACGGCGGTCGTCACGGTGATGATCACCGGCGAGAATGACGGTCCGGCCGCGGCCAACGACACGGGCGCAGCCGTTGAGGACGGCGGTCCGGTCGAGCTCGGCGGAGCGTCGCTGCTCGCCAACGACACCGATCCCGACGCGGGCGACACCAAGACCATCCTGTCGGTTACCCAGAGCCAGGCTGGCGCCAGCGTGACGCTCAATGAGGCTGGCAACGTCGTCTATAATCCGGGTGCGCTGTTCCAGTCGCTCGGCCAAGGTGCGACCACCACCGACAGCTTCACCTACAGGATGGTGGACGGCTCCGGCGCCACCTCGACCGCCACGGTCGTGATGACGATCACCGGCGTCAACGACGCGCCGGCCGCGGTCGACGACATGGCCGCGGCGGTGGAAGACGGCGGTCCGGTCACGATCCTCGCCGCGGACCTGCTCGGCAACGACACGGACGTCGATGCCGGCGACACCAAAGCGATTGCGGCCGTGACCACCAGCGTCGGCGGTGCGGCCGTCACGATAAATGAGGCCGGCAACGTCGTCTACGATCCGGGCGCGCTGTTCCAGTCGCTCGGCGCAGGCGCGACCTTCACCGACAGCTTCACCTATCAGGTGGTCGACAGCGCCGGCGCGGTGGACACGGCGACGGTGTTCGTCACCGTGACCGGCGTCAACGACGCTCCGGTGGCGGGCGCCGACGCGGTCGCGCTCGGCGAGGATGCGGCGGCGACCGACCTCACCGCCTTGTTGCTGGCCAACGATACCGACGTCGATGCAGGCGACACCCGTAGCATCGTAGGCGTGGACGCCACGGGCGCTGCTGGTAACCTGGCCTTCGACCCGGCGACTGGCACGGTCAGCTACGTCCCGTCCGCGGCGGCCCAGGCGCTGCGCGAGGGCGAGACGGCGACCGACACGTTCACCTACACGATCGCGGACGCGGCGGGGGCCACTTCGACGGCCACGGTCACGGTGACCATCGTCGGCGCGAACGACGTGCCGGTGGCGGTGGCCGAGGCGGTCGAGATCGGTGAGGACGCGGCGGCGACCGACCTCACTGCTCTGTTGCTCGGTAACGACACCGACGTCGATGCGGGTGATACTCGCACCATCGTCGGCGTGAATGCCTCGAGCGCGGAGGGCACTCTGACCTTCGATCCCGAGACCGGCTCAGTCAGCTATGCACCGCCCGCCTCAGCGCAGGCGCTCGGCGCCGGCCAGACCGCGACCGACACCTTCACCTACACGATCGCGGATGCCTCCGGGGCGACCTCGACGGCGACGGTGACGGTGACGATCGTCGGCGCCAACGATGCGCCGGTGGCCGTGGCGGATGCGGTCGAGATCGGCGAAGATGCTGCGGCAACCGATCTCACCGCCTTGCTCCTGGCCAATGACACTGACGTCGATGCGGGCGACACGCGCAGCATCGTCGGCGTGGACGGCACGGGTGCGCAGGGCATGCTGACCTACGATGCGGCGACCGGCTCGGTGCGCTATGCGCCGTTGGCCGCTGCCCATGCGCTCGGTGCCGGCCAGACCGCGACCGACACCTTCACGTACACGATTGCGGACGCCCTCGGGGCGACCTCGACGGCCACGGTGACGGTGACGATCGTCGGCGCCAACGACGCGCCGGTGGCGGTCGCCGATGCGGCGAGCGTGGACGAGAACGGCTCGATTGATCTTGCGGCCTTGCTCCTCGCCAACGACACCGACGTGGATGCGGGCGACACAAGCAGCATCGTCACGGTCGACACGACCGGGCTCCAGGGGACGCTGATCTTCGATCCGGAGACGCAGACGCTGCGCTTCATCGCTGACGCGTTCGACGCGCTCGGTGAGGGCGAGACGGCCACCACTTCGTTCAGCTACACGATGCGCGACTCCGCAGGCGCGGAGAGCGTCGCGACGGTGACGCTGACGATCAACGGCCACATCGAGCTCATCCGCGGCACCGAAGGGGACGACGTCCTCACCGGCACGGCGTTCGACGATCGCGTCGAAGGCCTCGGCGGCAACGACGCGATCACCGGCGGCGCGGGCGAGAACGAGCTGCTCGGCGGCGAAGGTGACGACCGCTTGGGCGGCGACGCCATCACCCAGCGCAACCGCATCGAAGGCGGCGGCGGCGTCGACACCCTCGTCACGATGTCGGCGGGCGGTGAGGTCGTGGTCGACCTGATCTCCGGCTTGGTCGGCGGCGGCTATTATGACGGCAGCCTCCTCTTCGACGTGGAGAACCTGACCAACGGGTCGCCCGACACCGCAGTCAGCTTCTTCGGCAGCGACGGCGTCAACCGGCTGGAGGGCGGCGACATGGCCGACTTGCTCTCGGACCGGGGCGGCAGCGACCAGGTCTTTGCCGGCGGCGGCGATGACCGGATCCTCGCCGGCACGGGCGCGGACTTCTATGACGGCGGGCTCGGCACCGACACGCTGAGCTTCGCCGACCGCACCGCAGGGGTGAACGTCAACCTGCTCCAGAACACGACGAACGAGGGGGATAGGCTCGCCTCGATCGAGAATGTCGAGGGCGGCGCCGGCTATGACACCCTCACCGGCAATGCCGCGGACAACCTGCTCACCGGCAACGGCGGCGCCGACAGCCTCGTTGGGGGGGGCGGCAACGACACCCTCCTCGGCGGCCAGGGCAACGACAACCTCAACGGCGGTGCGGGCACCGACCGGCTGGAGGGGGGCGCGGGCGACGACATCCTGTTCGCCATCTCCGGTCTCGACACATTGATCGGCGGCGACGGCAACGACAAGCTGTTCGGCGGCATCGATGGTGACGTTCTGATCGGCGGCGTCGGCAATGACGAGATGACCGGCGGCCGCGGCGCGGACCTGTTCGTGTTCGAAGGTGGCCAAGATCGGGTCACCGACTTTGCCAATGGCGTTGACAGGCTCGACGTGTCTTCCATATTCGCCAGCGTCGACGAGGCCTTAGCGTCTGCCAAGTCGGTGACCGGGGGTGTCCTGTTAACGGCCGACGATGGTTCGACGCTGCTGCTTTCGGGTCTGCAGCTGAGTCAGCTCGACGCCTCGGACTTCACCGCCGCGGCTGTTCAGTCTCAACTTATCGCATGATCTTGGGGGAAAACGTGGTGTTCAAGAAAATGGTGCTAGCCGCGGTTGCGGCCCTGAGCCTGGCTGCGGTCAATGCCGAAGCCGCGACGATCCTGCAGACTAAAGTCACCGGCACGATCAACAACAGTAACGAGGCCACCCTGCCGTTAGATTCGGTGTTCACGGTGATCGCGCGCTATGACAGTGAGCTCGTCTCCGCCACCGGCCAGACCGTGCTGACGCCGCTGGAGGGGATCACCCTGTCGCTCACCGCAGGCGCGTTGTCCTTCGACCAGAACGACGACATCGCGTTCCCGTCCTTTCCGTGGCTGACCTTCACCGACGGCGTTCTCAGCGGCTTCGATTTTACGGCGTTGGGCGGCGACCAGGTCGTGTCCTTGTCGGGCGGACAGTTCATCTTCGCCAGCAATGCGAACTTCGCGGTCGGCGAGCTGGACTTTGCCAACGCCATCACCACGCCGGTCGGCGCGGGCGCCGTGCCGGAACCGGAGCAGTGGGCGCTGCTGATCGTCGGGTTCGGTGCGGCGGGAGCTGCGCTTCGGCGCTCGCGCAAGACGAGCGTGACAGCCTGCTTGACGAGCTAGGCCCGTGACTTCGGACAGGTCGGCCGTTCTTTTATGCTTCCGGCATAGGACTTGCGTTGTCCGGACCCGTTCATGGCACGCTGCCACTTCGCTTCGGGTCTTAAGGGCAGAGCAACCAGCTGCTTAGTTGACCATCCAGAGCCCTGCCCCATCTACGCAGCATGATGATCGTCCCGATCCCGCGGATCGCCCCGCCATCATCTTCGTCACTGCCTACGACCAGCATGCGGTGGATGCTGGACCCGCGCCCACGTTGGCTGAGTGCTCTACTAGCGTCACCGGCTCGAATGATGAGGCCTGACGGTCTCCTGCCCATGGTCTTGCCGGTCAAAGTGTTGCAGATATGGGGCTACACGTGGCCTCATTATGGTCGGAGACGAGACAAACGTCTGCTGTATCTCCGAGCTGCACCGGGCAGGCAGTCCTTCGGGCATGAGCTGCCCTTCGCAGTGCTCACCTGAAGGAGCGTGGACTAAAAGGCGGCCTCTGCCTACTTTGAGGCATGTGCAACCGCTACCGCGTCACCGCCAAGCAGCTCGAGATTGCGAAGCGCTATGGCCTCGATCCGGCGACGCTGTTTCCGGAGCCAGAGCGACTACCGCCCCCTGAGCTATTCCCGAAACGCCTCGGGTGGATCGTCCGGGGGGCGGGGGAAGGCGGCTCGACGCGATGAAGTGGGGCATCCCGCTGCCACCTACGGGAAAGCCGGTCACCAACGTACGCAACCTCAGCAGCCCCTTCTGGCGATCAATGTTGAAAGACCCGGCACGGCTCTGCCTCGTGCCGGTGACGGACTTCTGCGAGTGGTCTGGGGAGAAAGGGTCGAAGCGCGAGCATTGGTTCAGCCTGCCGTCCGCTCCGATCTTCAGCTTCGCCGGCATCTGGAGGCCAACCCTCGACGGAAATGCCTACGCATTCCTCACCTGCGGCTACGATGGGGATTCCTCGACACATATTGTCGGCGCCATTCACGAGAAGGCTTGTCCCGTGATCCTGCACGAAGAGGACGAAGATCGCTGGCTGTCTGGCGAGGTGGATGATGTGTGTTCGCTAGCGACTCCGTTTCCGTCGCAGCTCATGGCCGTCGCCTAGCCCGAACGTCTGCAATGGGTGGAAAGCGGACGCTCAGGCGAGTGGGAAATCGCGTTCCTCTGGCGTCGCCGCTGCTTCGGCGGCCTCGTTGTGGACCTTCAGAAATGACCCGCGCTCGCCGCCATCCAGGATCGAAGCGTCTGGGTCATAGTTCTGGATAAGCGGTAGCAGCTTGCTGGCTTCCACTACCGTTCCAGCGACGGGGATCAGCTTGGGATATTCAGGTCGTTCGACCTTCTGGCGATTGTTCCATCTCATGACAGAGCTTCACCAGAAAGGCCGTTGCCGCGCAAGCTCGCCAAAGTCCGCGTCAGAGTTAGTAAAGGGTGGAAGCGGGCCGTGGCTCAATGTCCGCACTGGGTGGAAAGTGGACGGTCGACGCAGTTACGACAAAGCTGTCACAACTCCATAGAGGCTGGTGATCGTCAGCACCGCTCCCACCAGGATCATGAGCTGCTTAGCTGGCAGGCGCTTGGCGACCACGGCACCTAGCGGGGCTGCGAGGATCCCGCCGGCAAGGAGGCCCAATGTTGCAGTTGTGAACGCCTCAAGTCCGAGTGCCGCAATGAACGTGGCCGAGATCGTGATTGTCAGGAAGAACTCGGCAGTATTGACGGTGCCGATCACTTTTCTCGGGCTTGCTCCCTGCACGAGCAGGTTCCCCGTAACGATAGGTCCCCAGCCGCCGCCTCCGGCAGCGTCCAAGAAGCCTCCGGCCAGGCCCAGCGCCGAGACAAATCGGGGCTTTCTCTCCTCCGCCGGAAACTTAAAGCCGCGCCACAAGAGGTAGGCGCCTATTGCAGCTAAATAAGCGAGGATGAGCGGGCGAGCCGTATCGGCATCCAGCTGCGTGAGCACATAGGCGCCAAGCACACCTCCGATCACACCGGGCAGGACGAGACGGGAAAACAGCCGCCAATCGACGTTTCGATGAAGCACGTGGCTGATGCCCGAGGCGCCTGTCGTGAAGCTCTCCACAACGTGTACCCCTCTGAAGCTGCAGCGGGTGGTACGCCCAATGTCACAAGAAGGGTGCTGGAAATGACCCCAAAGGCCATCCCCAGAGCGCCGTCGACGAGCTGCGCAAGGAACCCAATGAGGATGAAGAGCAGCAAATCTCCAGGCACAATGCCCAAATCAGGCACGAAGCGGCGACTCTTCCGGCGGCTGGAGCTGAGGGTTGCTGAGCAGGAAGGCGGCTGGAAGGCCGAGAGCCATCAGCGAGAGAGGCAACGCAATCAATGGAGCCGCTCCGGCCAGCCAGACCGAAGCGGCGGCTGCGACCGACATCATTAGCAGGGCGCTGAAGCTGGTTGCCTCCTCGGCGCCTTCTGCGGCTTCAAGGATGCGATCCCGGTCACTCATAACGAGCTGGAGGCGCCGAATCGTATCACTCGCAGTGGTGGTGCACACGCCCGGTATCAGCGCGTGCAGCAAGCAGGCGATGGCCGCAGCCACTAGCATGCACCCAACCGCGCCAGCGAAGCGCATGTGCTGGAAATAGGTCTCGCCAGCGCCCGATAGATGCCGCCGGCTTGCCTGCACAAGTGATCCCAACATCGACGCGCTCCAATGTGGCAGCGGAATATGCTTGCTAGATGACGTTACAACAAGATGCTGTGAGAGGTGGAACGCTGTCGGCGGTGGCGAGTTCGGCAGGAGCTTCCAAAGCATGACTCTCCCGGCGCCCCGGCTGCTTACCTGCCGGGGCGCTTTTCAAAAAACGCTGATCAAAAGGCAGCCATGCCGAACCCTTCGAGCAATCACCGTTCGTGTCTGCTTCTACTGCTTTTAGCGATCGCCATGATCGCGGCAGCCGCTTGGTATCTGACAGACTTCGTCACCACCCCGAGCACTGGCACGATGCCGGCGCCGCCGACCTCTAACTGAGCTTCTGCGCGGTCGAGATACTGGCCCACCAAGCCGCATAGGGCGAGTTCTTCACGAGCGTCCTGTTTAGATCTGGAGCGCCATCGGTCCACCAGACGGGTCCCCGCTCACCTAGCGCGCGCTTCGCCTGATCGACTGCGGCTCTTGCTTGTGCCAGAGCGGCAACGTCGCCGTAAGCTCTCCTGACAGCACTTCGCGCCAGGGCTAGCTCGCTAACGAGCCGCACGCGCTCCGCTTCATCAATGTGCGGGTTGCTGGCCCTCCAGAGGCGCGGGCCTGCCGAACCCTGAATCGCGATATAGCGACCATCAGGGGTCCGAGGCAGGCCCTTCACGGTTCCCTTCGACGCCGCGTCGCTCAGCGCTCTTCCTTGTCGGCTATCACCTTCTGACCCTGCGCCGTGACCGCCGCTTCGTGCAGCCGATCGCTAGTCTCGAGTGCAGCATCCGGCGTCAGCAGCACTGCCACGCCGTCGGGACCATCCACTACCACGCGGCCATCCAGAGCTTCGACGTCACTCGCTTCGTCATGCACTTTGTCATTCATGGTGCCGGCAAGCGCATCAATCGGCGTTCGGTTCCTCCACCTTCCTGTCCTGCACCGGTCGGCGCTGAGGATCATGCCTTCAAACGTCCTTGCGGGGCGGCGATGATCCAGGATGGTGCGCCTTCGGATGGGTCACCTCCCAGTCGAGCTGAGTCATCTCGGCCGCGACATGCTCGGCGATCTGCATCTCCAGCGTCGTCGCCTGCAGGCTCTGGCGCTTGTAGAACTGCAGCACCTTGTGCTCGATGAACTGCTCCCAGACCTTCTTCGGAACGTGCCTCAGCCAACCTGCAATGGCCGCGGCGAGTTGGCGTTCATTCATCTTGATTCGATCGCTCATTCGAGAACAGATATAGAACGTGGCTACCTGCCGCCAGATGCCGGGAAACAACTTTCTTCCGGGGCGGTTGCGCTGCCGAAGGAGTGCAGCGGTGGCTGAGAACGATGAGCTGGAGCAAGGAGCCCTCTTCGAGATCGAAGGTCCCGATGAGGACGAGTGCGTGTGGCTCGTGAGCGGGTCGGGACCTTCGGCCACCGTGGTCAACCTGGGCCCCCGGCCGGCCGTCGCTGAGAAGCTAGCCGACTGGCTCGCTGAGATCGACTTCGGAGAGCGGCCGTGATCCCCCGTTCCGTCTTGCTCCGCGACTTCGTGGGCGAGACGCTCCACATTCCAAAGGATTGGACGCCGACAGAGGCGAACATCAACGCGCTGCCGGCGCCCCTCAGGCTATTCTTCCACGACGTCGTCAACGACTGCGATCCCGCCGGCACGATCCGCGAGAATGTGTTGCTCAAGGATGAGAACTACGCTCTGCGGCTGAAGCTCAAAGAGCTGACCGATGCGCCTGCCGCCTGACCAGTGCGACCGCATCTTTGCAGGCGAGGCGCCGCTGAAGGTCTGGCGCGAGTTTCGGCAGCTCGCGGTCAGCGACGTGCGGCGGGACACCGGGATCCGGGTTGAGCGGCTGGAGAAGCTCGAGCGCGGGCTGGTGAAGCCAACGGGCGCTGAGATCCTTAAGCTGGCGCGCGTGCTCGATATAGCAGCTCACAACCTGGAGCCGCACGGGTCTCACCCACCTGAAGTGACGACCATCCTCCGCCAGCCCATCGCATCAATAGTACACTGCGCCGCGAGCCGCTAACCGCTTTCCTACAGGTTCGGCCTTGTGCTTCACGCTGGTGGATGAAGCGAGAAAACATGCGAAGCGATCGAAAGGTGGTTGGCAACCCTGCTGGTGAGCGGCGCTTTTGTGGCCGGAGCGGTCGAGGTGTTGAGAATGCTTGGTTAGCCTGCAGCGGCTGAAGCGTTCCCATCCATCATGATCTCCCACAGAACCAGTCCGTCCGGATCCGTGACGGTCACGTGCCAAGGGCGGCTGCCCCAGAAGCCTTCAGGAGCATCCCGCATCATCTCACCGCACGTGATGATGGCTTGGCGGCGGGCTTCAACGGGTCCGTCCAATTCAAAGCCGTCTTCATCGGTGAAGCGGGTGCCGGTTTGGGTATTGAAGAAATACCGGGGCATGAAGCTCTCCGCAAAGGTTTGGCGGGAGCTAGGCCGGGGTAAAATGCTCAATCTGCGCCTTACTTACCGGCGCCACACGCCCTCTTCAAGGGTGGGTTGTCAGATGCATAGACGCTAAGCAGACGCCAGCGGGGAATGCGGGACCGAAATAGATGGCGCCTCGGTCGCCATGAAAACCAGTGTGAACAGGGTCAGGTCAGCATGGTCTGTAACCCGCATCTTCCACTCTTCGCCAGTCCAGAACTTGTTGTCCCGCTCCTTCAACAGGGCAGCGGCGAAGCGAAGCGCTTCTGATATCGCGGCCTCAAGGCTTGGCAGCTCAGTCCCCTGAAGGTCGGATAATCCCGGCCATCTGCAACGTGGAAGAAAAACCGGTCCATGAGACGCTCCAGCAACGAGGCGGAGCGCAATGGTCTCTCAGCCGTCAGCGCCTAGGTCCGGCTAACGATGTGCACGCTGTAGCCTTTTGGAAAGCTGCTGTCGCAGCTTGTTTCGGTTACCCTACAAATTATGGTGTTGAAGTAGGAGGTGGTCATCGCCGCACTCGAGCGTGGCGAGCCGCTTTCTATCAGGCGGGCGCCAGCGCCGCTGCGATCGCCGACAAGCAGGCCAATTCAGCACCAGATTTGGCTCGGAGCGAAACAATTGGCACCTGAACCGCTTACGGCCGTTGTCAAACCCAAATCAGCATTGGAGCGAACCATGAGCGACGACAACTTCGTTGCAGTGGGATTGCTCACACGGCGCGACCTAGACGTATTGGGCAGCGGCTTCCGTCGAGCATTCCTGCTGGAGAAGAATACTGACTTCACAACATTGCTTGACCTAATCGACGAGGTCGATGGCAAGAGCCGGGTGGGACCACCTCCGCGGGCACACTGAAGGCACTGCGGGAGCAAGGTGCTGATGCCGGCGGCCACGAGGGAGAGGCGGCGGCCAAGCCTCGCTCAACGGGCTCTTCATCCCTTCGAAACTTCCAAGGTGACCGGCTGTAGCATCCTTTCACCCGCCATCGAGCCGCTTTTGGAAGCGCTGCGACAGGATCTCCGATCCTAATTGACTATCATTCCGCTCCCCGGGACGGAGCAACGAAACTGTGCGAGAAGCCCGACGCCCCTCGGGACTGGTCGGAAGCCAAATTCGTAGTAGTTGTACCACCCGTCTCAGCCGAGCCTGCCTCGATCCAACGAACTTCGGGCTTGCGCCGTTGAGCGCGTGCGGCGGGTTTCGTTTGATCGGTCAAAGCACCTCTCCCTGATGACCAGAGGCCGATGCACGTAATGTGGTGAAGGTTGCAAAACCACGAATAGACCGACCGCGGTTTACCAGCGCATGAAAATCAACGAGGCCGAAACCGGCTTGGTTTAGCCGACAGCGCGCTGGTGAAGCGGCGAGTGCATGAGTCCAAGCGCCTGTTTCGCCCCACGAATTTGATCATTGGGCCGATGCACCTCCTCTGCCGCTTCAAAGGCCATAGACCTGCTCCACATGCAGTCCTGCTGGTGGGACGGGCCGTGACCCCATGCCTTCGCTGCGGCGGACATTTAGTCTCGGACGGCGGTGATTGGGCTGAACTGAAAGGCGATAGGAGCGAGCGCCTTAGGCAGATAACGCAGATGCTTCAGCAAGAGTGAAAAAGATGCGCGCCTTAGTAGTCGAAGCGCATTCCGCGACATGAAGCGGAGCGCAGATGGTAATCTGCGAATATTGAGGTGGGCTTGTCCTTGGTCTGCTCAGTGATCGTCCAGCGCCAGCCAGACCCGGTGCGTGTGAAACGATTAAGGTACACCGCGCCTGAGAAGCGGTAGCGTTGCACGAAGCCGCCTTGTTCAAGCTCGCCGAGACCCAGCGAGGGTTCGTACAGGCCACCAGTTACATCGAGGAAGACTGACCCGATGGCTCGGGGCTGCTCGCCAGCACCATAGGTTATCGATGCCTCATATGGGTCTGACCCGATCGTTCGTAGTTGCAGATTGAAATAGCGGCGGCCTAGATGCCACTGACCGCGCGCAATTGCGGGAGTGTCTTCGCCGAGCGTTTTCCCGCTCACTCGCCAGCAACCTTGCAATTCGGCCACCCCGGCCAAACCAGGCGGCACGGTGTAAGCTGGCGTAGCCAGCATGATCAGCACCGTGAACACGTTGCCCGCTCCAGTGATCAGCTTGAGCAGCAAGTTGGCAGGATCACCTTACGTCCGCAATGGGTCGAAAGCGGATGTTCAGGCCGCCGAGCAACCGGCGAACGCGAATGCTTCACTAGTGGCGATTGAGCGCCGACTGGGCCCACCAGCGGATAAAGCTGTGATGGGCGTGCCAAGCCGCCCATGCCGCTTGGGCCCAAGCTCGCACCGCCCGAACATGATCGTCGCTGGATCCGTCGAGGGGAATGTCTGCAACGGTCACATCAAATCTCTCGGGGGGCTCGAGGAAGGGAATGCCGGCCTTCGACTTCGAGAGCCCAAGCATGACGTCGTTCGTTTCCCGAGGCGTCACAGGCCGTTCCAGCTGAAGCATCAACCGCGCGAGGTGAAGACCTACAGACTGTATCGCCCTTCGTTCGAGCGAGCCCGGGTGCTGAACCGCATAGACATCGACGCTCAGGCGGTGCGTGGGGAGCAGTTCCGCGTGCGAATACTCGCGCGCCAGGACCTCCCCGAACCGCGCCCAGCAGCCGGTGGAAGAGAGCATGTAAAGATGCGTCGGGCCATTGCCTTCAGCGAAGAAGGCTCCGCAACCGTGACATCGTTCCAGTCCCACCCACGCCGAATAGCCGAGCGACCCATGTCTGCAATGGGTGGAAAACGGACATTCAGGTATCGTCTCGTTCGAGCGCCTACTGCCCCAGGGACCCATCCGCAACGGGAGGAGGACGGCTGGCGCGTTCTAATCAGAGTGGCCGGGGCAGTCTCATCTCACCGCCAGGAGCATAAACAACAGCATGGCTGATGATACAGCAGGCGGTCGACGGCCGTTTGGAGGAACAGGCATCTTCACGCTTTTCTCACCGACCCATTCTGGTCGAGCTTGAGCGCTGCCCTCCATTCCGCCTCAGCGCGGGCTCGCAACTGTTCAAAGGTGTCATTCGGACGTTCGATCAACAGCGCTCGGTTCGTCCAGCTTAACGCGCTGGACTCAAGGCGACGCCGTGCGTTCGACGTGTCCATCAAACAGGCCCGGGCGAGGTCGGCTGCGGCAAAATCGCGACATCCCGCCGCGGTGTCCACGACAAACTCGTCGGTTTGCCCCGGAACCTGAGACTTCGCCTTTGGAGCACGCTTCATTGCTGCGTCTTGCCACGATCAGGATTCTCGTTTGGCTCATCCCATAAGGGGGGCGGGGGAGCCGTGGTCACGCCATCGCGGCCCGGGTCGAAATCCCGGAGAATGAGCATTGCTTCGGCAATCGTGGCACGTCGAGCCATCATCGCGGACACGTTTCTCATGATTGGCTGGAGAGCCGTGCGAGGGTCTGCCGTAAGACGCGGGATTGGTGCTGATAACTTCCTTGGCGAGGGCCATAGCTGCCGTCAGCGAAACGATCCGCATGACGCTGGGTCAGCCGACGAGCTTCGTCGGCCTGCGCGGGTTCTTGGCTATTTGCGGCGGGCATCGGGGATCACCTTCTCGAGTGCAAGCGAGAGCGCGGAGTCTCTCTGTCACAGGATGCTTGCTGGCGGATCAGGTGATCGTCTCTTCTACCACATTCGTAAGCCATCCGGAACCGGTGATGAAAATAAACTTATGTGCGCGGAATTGGGCGGGGTCATTTACCGCGACGCGCCAAAGATAAGCCTAGCTAAATATATCGACCGGTGTTATGCACAATCATCACCTGATCTTTTTGCAAGCTTCCTGTGACTGAGAGACGTTGTTGTGCTCTCGCTTGAAGATCATGGTGATGCTTATGGAAACCCAATATTGGCTCGACAGAGAGAGCTCGTCCGTGGAGATGGCGCGGACCGCAACAAGCTCCCGCGCTAGGCTTGCCCATTATCAACTCGCCGGCATGTATAGCGTGAAGGGGGCGCGAGCGGCTGAAGCGACGCGGGTGGCGCGACGTTTGACCGCCTCACTCATCATCGCTTCGACGCGGCCTCCGGGCCCCCTCAACGACAAGACATCCGATCACTTCTATTATTCGTGTTTGGAGCAGGGGGCGAAATACCTGGCCGACCGAGCCACGGACGCAGCCGAGCGGGCGAAGCACCTCGAGGCCGGCGCCGCTTATGCGTTGAGAGCCGAAGACGCCGCAGCGGACCATCAAGCCAAGAGACTTCTGACCAGATGCTCACATTAGCCGGGCGAGAAAAGGGACCACGATGAGAGAAGGAATGGGAAAACATCGAACGCGAGGCATTGGCGGCCGATCGGATACAGCCTTTGTGAAGGACCGCAGCATTTCGTTCGACATCGAGGAGCGGCTCTATCGCGACCGCGGCTATCTGCCGGATTTTGACGAACTGCGCTGGCAGACGCTGGAGGACGTGCCCGCCGCCGAGAGAGCTCAGTCATTGTTGTAGCGCGCGGACGCCGGGTGGCTTCCAGTTAGAACGAGGCACTCTGCCCATCCTAAGGCTCGTGATCTATTCGCCTGCCTCAGCCTCGTCGCACTCCTTTCGATGACGCTGTATCATCACTTCAGCCTCATCAACGAGTCGTTTGCTCGTCGAGATGCTTGCGCGAAGGTCGCGCTGATTCTTCTCTATCTCGGCGGCTTGGCGATTGCGGCGGTCGAGACGGGTTTGCGTGTCCGGGATCGGAGCTTCCTCTCTTGGGCTTGAACCGTTCAGAACGCGGTTCGATCCAAGCCACTCAACGGAGCCACTTTACCCTCCTCGTGCCATGCGCTGCAAAGGGAACAGTCGACCTCGTTGGCGGCGAACTCCTGCACGTGTTTTGCATCGCTACCGCCCTGTCTCAGCGACCTTGGCGATCCGGCAATACCGGACTGCCGCCGTCGTTCGATGCGACGCTTGGCGATGGCGCCAGGTCCGCTGGCGAACCGGCTGACCGATCGAACTCTTCGCTCCGTTGGTCGGCCCAGCGCAGGTCGGACTGTGCCTGTGCGGCACCGCGCTCCTGCGCCTCAACTCTTCGCGAGCGTGCCGCGACGACCTCGTCCGCAGCCTTGCCGTCCGCAGCGACCATCGCAGCGACACTCTCTGGCGACGATGCCTGTCCACAGCCGGCGGCGAGCAGGGCAATTGCAAGAACCCAGGGGTTCACGGCCCGCCTGCGAGATAACGCGATCACAGACGGCTCATGGCGTCTGCACGCGTTGTTGCTCGCCAAGGCTGTCCAGGAAGCTTGACCATGGTCTTCCTGCATATCGTGCAGTCGGTTACGAAGCGGCCATACTGCCAATGGCTGTTCTGAAGGTCCGGATTATGGCGGCCGAACAGGGAGTGGAGGCTCATGCTGGCGAGCTCTCACGATCAGCCCGGACGAAAGCCGGATTGACGGATTGGAGGCAACTAAGCCGAACGCTCATGGACATTCACCCGATTTGCAAGCGAGAGCACACAAAGTCTCTCTGTCACGGGATGCCTGCGGGAAGATCAGGTGATGAACACGATATGGGGAGCCGGGCTTCCGAATACGAGGACTGCTGGATAGTTCGGGGCGACAATTACAAGGAATGAACCTGCCCCGGCATCTTAAAACGAGAAGGCAAGGCGGGCTACGGCTGGAACATCCGCAACGGGTGGAAGGCGGACGTTCCGCTGAACGTGCGCAATAGCGGAGAGCGGACGCTATACGCTGGGATCGTTCCGAACGCCGTTCGCGCTGTTCTGATAGTTCGTCTCGTCGGAGGCATAGCTGCACCCGCGCACCAATCCGACCACTCCGACCACAATCACAGCTGCCACGGCAACCGAGGGGATCACTCCCCAGCGCTGCCTAGGGCGAGGTCCGTCGTCCGACATATTGCTCTCCTCGTGTAGGCTACGTCCATATGTGCGACGTTTGGGTCTCGCACCCAAATGGATCAGGTTCGGTCCACTTGCGTCGAGAGCTGACCCCAACCTGGTGTTCCGCAAGGGGTTTCGAGACGGACGTCAGCCGAACGTCCGCTTTGGGTCGGAAGCAGACTCTCGTCCGAACGTCCGCAATGGGTGGAAAGCGGACGTTGAGCATCGGCTGAGGTCGACCGCTCCTTCATTGAGCTTCGGTAAGGCAAACTGATGTGGAAGCCTTGGCCAATATTGATTCTGATGCTCGTCGCTTCCTGCACAATCGGGCCGCGCGCTATTCACCCCAGGGGACATCCTGCCTGGATGGTAGGGAAGTGGGGGTGGGTTGATGCTTCCGAAGAGTCCAAACTGCAGGGGGATTGTTCACCAGAAGTCGAATTCTACCGACGCGACGGCTACGTGGTGAGTGGTCAGACCTCGGTGCGATGGTGGATCGACGGCGACGAGCTCGTCAGGGTCGGCATGGGGAAGCTTACGGAGAGAACGCTGACGGGAAGGTCTACAGGAAGCGCTTCACCCGGATCGCTCCCGGCGTGCTGCTGTTCGACAGCGCCGAAACCACGCAGAAGCTGGTGCGCTGTGGAGACGTTCCACCGGAGTGGGAGTTTCGACCCATAGAGTAGCTGCTGGGTCCACTGATTTCTCCCTGGAGTGACTGATCGTGCAACGGCACACCGCATCGTCCGCAATGAGTCGAAAGCAGGCCTAGTCCACTGAGAGTCCGCTGATGGTGGTAAGCGGACATCAAGGGTGGCCAGGAGAGGCTAAGATTGAGGCTTCGCACGGTTGATGACAGCGAGGAAGAGAATGAAAGCCGTAGGATTACTTCTCGCGATCGTCGCAAGCCCTTCTTGGGCCTGTCCGCCCCCGCCTCCGCCGCCGCCCTCTCAGCCAAACTATTGGGTAGAGGTCACAGCTCGCGATTGGGTGAACCGTGCAACTCACATCGTCTATGGCCAACTTGTCGATGATCATGATGGACATGAATGGATGCACGACGTCAGACGCCTAAAGGTTCTGCACGTCTACAAGGGAAGCCTTACAAACGGAGCGCGCATCAAGGTCGAACTAGCCAGGCCGCAATGCCCAGAAGGTAAGCTCTCAATCAATGTATCGCGTGGAGCTTTCGGAGTGCTCCTGCTCAACAGATCCCGCGAGCCGTATGGAGCTTCCCCCTTTTTCACAGAAGCCGCTGTCGACGCGATGATACGGGCCGGGTTGATTAGTAGCTCGCGTGCTCCTGCTCTCCTCGAGAAGTAGCTGGCAAATGATCTTCGGCCACAGTCCGCAATGGGTCGAGAGCAGACGCTCCCACTGAATGACCGCTAAGGGTGGGAAGTGGACATTGCCGTGTTGGACATGGGACATGAGGAGGGCCGCGG
>NZ_JCACEU010000013.1:0-156980 GCF_059502505.1 Allosphingosinicella sp. | reverse complement strand
AGCCTGTCAGCTTCCCAAGCTGAACGCGCGGGTTCGATTCCCGCTACCCGCTCCAGCCTGAACAGGATGCCTCCGCGCTAGCTCAGCAGGTCGTCGACCGCGTCGGCGACGCTTTCCTCCTTGGGCTTGTCGTAGCGGCTCCTGAAGCCGGGAGCCGCAGCACGGGCGCGGGCGGCGAGATCTTCGTTGCGATAGACCTCGACCAGCGATGCGGCGAAGGCGTCCGGCTCGATCTGCTTCATCGGCACCATGCCGCCCAGTCCCAGTTTCGTCAGCGCGCGGGCGTGGATCAGTTTCTCCAGGTCGAAGTGGCAGATCACCTGCGGCAGCCCGGCGAGCAGCGCCGAGCAGACGAAGCCGTGACCTCCGTGGGAAACGAGCAGGCGCGAGCGCTCCGCAATTTCGGCGAAAGGCCGTGGCTGGGTTTCGACCTCCAGTCCCTTCGCTGCCAGAGTTTGCCTCAGATCGGCCGATGCGTTGAGCGGGAAGACCCGCACGGGCAGGCCGGAACGCGCCAATCCTTCCCACAGCGGCGCCGCGACCGGGACCTGCTCGGGCGTATAGACGAAGACCTCTTCGCCGCCGCCCGGCGCAAGGTCCGGCAGGTCACCCCGCAGCATCGGCTGTACCAGGGGGTCGCGGCGCCATTCGGCGTACGGATCGAGCTCGCTGAAACTGCCGGCAATCTCACGGCGGCCCTCGAAGATCTGGGGAAGCCGCTCGATCGGCTCGAGCCCGGTCCGGCGGAGCGCCAGGTTGGTGGCCTCGATCACCATATCTTCGTCGAAGACCGGCGCCTCGCCGGTCAGGCTCGGGAAGCGGTTCATCACCGAGGGGGGCGTGCTGAACGCGGTTCCGGAGCCGATCGTGGGGAGATGGCCGCGCGCCGCAAGGAGGAGGAAAGGCCCGTAATCGGAGATGACGAGGTCGGGATTGATCGCAGCCAGCAATTGCCGCCATGCGCGCAGCATCGCTTCCGTCAGCGCGGGATCGTCGAAGCCGAGCCGTGCGACAATGTCGCCCATGCTCTGCGGATGCCCGCTCCTAGGCCGGCTGGTGTTGATGAGGAAGCGCGGGCTCACCGGCGCCGGCCAGACCGGCACGCCCTCCAGCTTGTCCGAGGGGATGGCATCGACACGCTGGAGCGCGAAGCTGACGCGGTGCCCGCGCTTCCTGAGCGCCCCGGCGAGGCTCAGCAGCGCCGTCGCATGGCCCTGATTACCGCCGAATTCCCAGCCGAGCAGGACATGCGCCATCGGAGCTTTTCAGATCCCGTCCTGCACGATCATGCGGCCGTCGTCCTCGAGCCGCCCGACGAGATCGGCCAGGCAGGCGTCGAGGCGCTTCTGGTCGGTGCTGCGGATGACGAAGTTCGCACCCACCTTGCCCTCGCGGAAGAAGGGATAGCTGCCGATCTGGCAGCCCTCATGCGCCCGTTCGGTCTCGCGGAGGGTGTCGGCGACCTCGCTCTCCGGCACCCAGCAGCCGATCGTGCGCGAGAGGAGAGGCCGCCCGCCCTCGATCGTGCCGGACAGCGCCTCCAGCATCAGGGTGGCGATGTGCGGCACGCCGGCAAGGATGAAGATGTTGCCGTGGCGGATGCCGGGCGCCCCCGACATGCGGTTCTCGATGAGGCTGGCACCGGCCGGCACCCGCGCCATCCTTAGCCGCGCCTCGGTGATGCCGCCGCGGGTCGCGTAATAGGCTTCCAGCACCGCCCGTGCCTTCGGGTGCACCTCGACGCCGACGCCCGTCGCCTCCGCGATCGCATCGACGGTAATGTCGTCATGGGTCGGCCCGATGCCGCCGGTGGTGAACAGATAGTCGTTGGCGGCGCGCAGCTCGTTCACCGCGGCGACGATCTTCGCCATGACGTCGGGCACCACCCGCACTTCGCTCAGCCGGATGCCCTGGAGGTTCAGCCAGGTCGCGATCGGCGCGACGTTGCGGTCCTGGATGCGGCCGGACAGGATCTCGTCGCCGATGATCAGCAGCCCCGCCGTCCAGATCCGTTCGCTCATGCTGTCCCGTCGCTCCTGAACGCCGGCCCTAGACCAGATCGGCGATCCCAAATAGCCTCCTGATCATGGTCCCTGCCGTCCTCGCAATGCTGCTTCAAGCCGCGGCCCAGGCGCCGCCCGCCGATGGGCTGGAACTCGTCGGCCACGAATATAGCTGCACTGCCAAGGTCGAAATCGGGTCCGAACCGCTGCAGGGCGCGCTCGTCGTCACCGAGGAGGGAAAGCCGGACCGCTTCTCCGCACAATATTACGGAGTGCGCGACGAAATCGGCGATCTCTTCTTCGCCGAGAACTGGCGGGAGCTGAAGCGGCGGAGCATCGATCATCATGTGCGGCTCTCCCTCGTCTGGGACATACGCGACCTGACGATTAAGCGCGGCGGCACGCTTCCGACCTTCACCGCCGGCCAGTTCCGGATGAACGTGTCGACGCGGGAGAGACTGCCCGAGCAGGTGTTTCTGCTGCTCGCGAAAGGGGAGCATGAGTCGACCGGATTGATGGATTATGCCTATCGATGGCAGGGGCGTCAGACGAGCGCCGAATTCTCGATCCCGCTCGAGGATCTGTTCGGCTTCAAGGGAAAGGTCTCCCGGCTGAAGTGGCGGCTGATGGAGCCGCCGCTGCCGGTCGACTGGTTCTATTCGTCGCGGCAGGTGCGGGCCCAGGGTTGGGTCGAGCCCGACAGCGTCCGCACCCTTCAGGCGCCGTTCGCGGAGCTGATGAGGCAGCTCAGGGCCAGGGGCGCCGACTACCGCAGGCAGTGCGAGCGCGTGCCCATCTACTATGATCCGCTCTCGGACATCTCGGTCACTCGATAATCTCGCCGCCATCGCCTATATGCGGCGCATGAACGACTATCAGGTCATCGACCGCTACGACGCTCCCGCCTCCGCCCGCAGCGGCGCGATCAAGCTGCACGGGCCCGAGGGCTTTGCCGGCATGCGCGCCGCCGGCCGCCTCGCCGCGGAAATCATGGACGCTCTCGTGCCGCACGTGGTCCCCGGCGTCACCACCCAGGAGCTCGACGATTTCGTCTTCAAGATGATGGCCGATGCCGGCGCGCATCCGGCGACGCTCGGCTATCGCGGCTACGACAAGAGCTGCTGCACCTCGATCAATCATGTCGTCTGCCACGGCATACCCGGCGACCGGCCGCTGAAGGACGGGGACATCGTCAATATCGACGTGACGCCGGTGCTGAACGGGTGGCACGGCGACACCAGCCGGATGTATCTGGTCGGCGACGTGCCGGTAAAGGCGCGGCGGCTGGTCGACATCACCTATGAATGCCTGATGCTGGGGCTGGAGCAGGCCAAGCCGGGCAACCGCCTCGGCGACATCAGCCACGCCATCCAGAGCCATGCCGAGCGCAATCGCTACAGCGTCGTGCGCGACTTTTGCGGCCACGGCCTCGGCCAGCTCTTCCACGACGCGCCGGAGGTGGTCCATGCCGGCAAGCCCGGCACCGGCCCGGAGCTGCGCCCGGGCATGTTCTTCACCGTCGAGCCGATGATCAACATCGGCAAGGCCGCCTGCAAGGTGCTGGAGGACGGCTGGACCGCCGTCACCCGCGACCGCTCGCTCTCCGCCCAGTTCGAGCATTCGATCGGCATCACCGAAACCGGCTGCGAGATCTTCACCAAGAGCCCGAAGGGCCTCGACAAGCCGCCTTACGCCTGACGCGCCGGACTAGCGCAGGGTCACCTTCACGACATTGCCGCGGTCGCTCATGATCGTGCGAGTCTGGCCCGGCTGGAGCGGAGTGACGTAGGGCCAGCATTCTCGGAAGCTGCCGGCCCAGACGAAGCAGAGCTGGCGGTTGCGAACCGACCAGCGGCCGGTCGCCTCGCGCTTGCCGAAGACCGAGCGGACGATGCCGTCGCGGCCGAAATGGAGCGTCGAGGCCTGGCCGCGGGCCGGATCGAGTTGAGCGCTGCGACCCACCAGCTCCGATCCGGCGCGTCCGCCGCCGCCGAAGACGGTGGCGCAGCCGCTCGTCATCAAGGCGCCGGTGACGGCCAGCGCGATCAGGGGCTTACGCATGCTGCTCTCCTTCTGGCCGCGAACGATACAGAAATGGCGTCATGAAGCCAAATTGCGCCTGCCTAGTCGGCGGCGCGGAGCGGCGGCAGGCTCTTCACCAGCGCCACGATCTCGGCCTGGCGGCCGCAGCCGAGCTTCTCCGCGACCGCCTTGGTCTGGTTGCGGATCGTGCCGATCGCGGTCCGCCGCTCCTCGGCGAGCTGGGCGAGCGATGCGCCTTCGGAGATCCGGATCGCCACTTCCGCCTCGCTCGCGCTGAGGGCGTAGAGGGTCCTGAGCCGCGCCGCGAGGCTGTCGTCCCTGCCGTCGGGATCGGTGACCGTAACCAGCAGCTGGCGTCCGGCGAAACCCGCATGCATCGACACGATCGAAAGTTCGTAGTGGCCGCCGCCGCTCCGCATGATCCTCAGCGCGCTCGCCTCCGGCTGCGTCGGCGCTGACGCCCGCTCATAAGCCTCCGCCAGCGCTTTCTGGTCCGCGAGCCCGCAGGCGTTCAGGCGGCCTGCCTTGATGATCAGTCCGTCACCTCGCTCGACAATGATCTCCGCGCCGCGATTGCAGTGGAGCACGCGCCCGTCGGTGCCGAGGGTGAAGAGGCCATAGCCGATCGAATCCAACGCGCCCGCCACGCTCGCCTGCGCCTGCTCGGCCGCGTTCACCCTGCTGCGGATCGTCATCATCCGCTGGAGGTGGCCGACGCATTGGGTGAGCTGCCCAATCTCCGCTTCCTCAAAGGCGGGCTGGCTGCGCGCGCGATGGAAGCCGATGTCGGCGACCAGCACATCCGTGCGGATGCCGGCCCCCAGGCAGCGGAACGAATCGTCCCCCATGGCGCGGATCCAGTCGTTGTAGATCCGGCTTCCTTCATAGGCGCGGGAGGAGACGAGCTGTTCGCTGCTCCAGACACGGTTGGCGGAGCCGTTCGCGGCGAACGCCTCCGCCCACAGGTCGCAATCGGCGAAGTGGCGGTCATATTCCGCCATCTGCTCTTCCGAGAAATAGCCGCTGATCGAGATGCCACCGGTATCGGTCTGGAGGTTGCGCCAGTGGACGACGCCGGAGCGCGCCCCAAGGCTCTCGGTCAGCGAAAGGGCAAGCCGCTCCAGGCACTCGTCGTCGGTCGCGGCGTCGTAGATTTCCTCGATCGGGATGAGAAGCGACATCAAGCCTTCCGGACTGCCCGGTTTGGAACAGCTGGAACTTATTGCAGGCCCGCGCTTAACGAATCAACCGCTTACGAGCCTCAGTGGACATGAAAGCGTCACTGCGAGCGGCTCATTGCGAGACAGGGCGCGCCTCAGCGGCTATCCTCGGCACGAGACAAATCCGGAGAGTCGCGGGTGAAGAAGATCGAGGCTGTGATCAAGCCGTTCAAACTGGACGAAGTGAAGGAGGCGCTGACCGATCTCGGCGTCAGCGGCATCACCGTCACCGAGGCGAAGGGCTTCGGTCGGCAGAAGGGCCATACCGAACTCTACCGCGGCGCCGAATATGTGGTCGACTTCCTGCCCAAGGTGAAGCTGGAGGTGGTGGTCGAGGACGGGCTGGCGGAGCGTGTGGTCGAGGCGATCGCGACCGCGGCGCGGACGGGGCGGATCGGCGACGGCAAGATCTTCGTCCTCAACGTCGAGGAAGCCTTGCGCATCCGCACCGGCGAACGGGGGAGCGACGCGATATAGGCGTCATCCCGGCGAAGGCCGGGATCTCGGCGAGGAAGAGGCGCCGGTGTCTTCTCGTCCCGAGATCCCGGCCTTCGCCGCAATGACGAGTTAGGCTAGGGCGCGCCTGTGGAAGACCCCCTGCTCGCCTCCATGTCTCCCGACGAGCTCCGCGCTGCCATGCGGACACTGGGCTACAGGACGCAGAACGACCTCGCCGCCGCGATCGGCGTCAGCCGCTCGGCGGTGAGCCTGTGGCTGGAGGGCAAGGTCGGGGTGCCGCGTCCGGTTGCGATGCTGCTGCGCATGCTGATCGCCGCCCAGCGCCGGCAGTTCTAGGCCCGTTTCTCCACGTGAATTATTCACACCACGCCGTCCGGCACTGGACGCTGGTCCGAACCAATGGCGATGGTCGCGGCAGATTCGTTTCGAACTGAAGGAACATCGGCATGGCCAACGACGCGGGCAAGATCCTCAGCATGATCAAGGAGCAGGAGATCGAATGGGTCGACCTGCGCTTCACCGATCCCAAGGGCAAGTGGCAGCATCTGTCGATGGTCTCTGGCCTGATCGACGAGGACCAGCTCACCGACGGCTTCATGTTCGACGGCTCATCCATCGCCGGCTGGAAGGCGATCAACGAGAGCGACATGATCCTGAAGCCGGATCTCGACGCCGTCTATATCGACCCGTTCAGCGCGACCAACATGCTGATCATGTTCTGCGACATCGTCGATCCCGGCAGCGGCGAGCTCTACGCCCGCGACCCGCGCTCCACCGCCAAGCGCGCCGAAGCCTACCTGAAGACCACCGGCATCGGCGACACCGTCTATGTCGGCCCCGAAGCCGAATTCTTCATGTTCGACGACGTCCGTTTCGAGGACACGTACAACGCCTCCTACTTCCGCATCGACGATATCGAGCTGCCGACCAACACCGGCCGCGAATATGATGTAGGCAATCTCGCCCACCGCCCGCGCGCCAAGGGCGGCTATTTCCCGGTCGCGCCGGTCGACAGCGCGATGGACATACGAGGCGAGATGGTCTCGACGATGATCGAGATGGGCCTGCCGATGGACAAGCACCATCACGAGGTGGCCGCCTCGCAGCATGAGCTCGGCATGACCTACGGCACCCTGGTCGAGACCGCCGACCGGATGCAGATCTACAAATATGTCGTGCACATGGTCGCCCACGCCTACGGCAAGACCGCAACCTTCATGCCGAAGCCGATCAAGGCCGATAACGGCTCGGGCATGCACACCCACATCTCGATCTGGAACGGCAGCAAGCCGCTCTTCGCGGGCAATGGCTATGCGGGATTGAGCGAAACTGCGCTGTTCTTCATCGGCGGCGTCATCAAGCACGCCAAGGCGCTCAACGCCTTCACCAACCCGACCACCAACAGCTACAAGCGACTGGTGCCGGGCTTCGAAGCGCCGGTGCTGCTCGCTTATTCGAGCCGCAACCGCTCCGCCTCCTGCCGCATCCCCTACGGCGCTGGCGAGAAGGCGAAGCGGGTCGAGTTCCGCTTCCCCGATGCGCTCGCCAACCCCTATCTCGCCTATGCGGCGATCGTGATGGCCGGCCTCGACGGCATCCAGAACCGCATCCATCCCGGCGAGCCGATGGACAAGAACCTCTACGACCTTCCGCCGCAGGAGCTGGTCAACGTGCCGACCGTGTCCGGATCGCTGCGCGAGGCGCTGATCGCGCTCCAGAACGACCGCGCCTTTTTGACCAAGGGCGACGTGTTCAGCGATGACCAGATCGACGCCTATATGGAATTGAAGTGGGAAGAGCAGCTCCGCTGGGAGACGACGCCGAGCCCGATCGAATACGACATGTATTATTCGAGCTGAGCGAGGCCGGGCGGCGGATCAGCCGCCCGTTTCGATGCGGTTACGTCCGTTCTGCTTGGCGCGGTACATGAGGTTGTCGGCGCGTTTCAGCAGGTCGGCCTGAGCCTCGCCCCTGGCCGCTGAGACGACGCCTGCCGAGAAGGTGATGCTGCCGATCGGCGCATCCGTGCCGCGGGCGCGAAAGCGTTTGCCGGCCAATTCCTGCCGCGCCTTGTCGACGATGGCGGCGGCAGGGTCCGCGGCGACCTCTTCGAACAGGATCACGAACTCCTCGCCGCCGAGCCGCGCGACCATGTGGCCGCTGCAGTGACGCTGCAGCGAGTGGGCGACGGCGGACAGCACCCGGTCGCCGACGCCGTGGCCGTGGGAATCGTTGATCAGCTTGAAATTGTCGACGTCGCAGATGGCGATGGTGACGGCGACGCCGGCTTCGCTCAGCTGGCGATAGCGGTCCTCGAACGCGCGCCGGTTCGGCAGACCGGTGAGCCAGTCGCTCAGCGCCTCTTCCTTGGCGCTGGCCAGCTTCATCCTCAGCGCCTGAGCCTCCCTCGTGGTCTCGGCAAGCTGAGCCTCCGCGATTCGCGTCCGCTCGATCATCGCCCCGGTGATCCGGATCAGCTCGGCGCCGTCGCCGGAGGGGAGATTGGTCAGCTGCGCCGCTGAGCCCTCGAGGTCGCGGCCGTAGGTCTGCGCCTCCTTGCGGGTATGGTCGACGAGCCGCGCGAATTCATCCATCTGGGCGCGGGCGGAATTCAGCACCTCATATTGCACCACCGACGGCACCTGGCCGCCTCCGGCCTCGCTCAGGATCCGATCGGCTTCCTCCTGCGTCAGGCGGACGCCATCGTTCGTGACGGCTTCGAGCGCATCGACCGCATCCGGGCTGCTGCGCGTGATCATCATATGGGCAAGCATATAATTGGCCGGAGTCGGCGCCAGCCTGTGCTCGAACAGGAATTCGCCGATCGCATTGAACAGGCGCCGCTGCGCCTTTTCCAGCGAGCCGTTGCCGACGAGCGCTTCGGCGTTGGCGCGCCCGGGGGCACCGCCCCACGCCGCAGCCTTGCTATGCGAAACACCCATTGGCGGCCCCTCCCCGGCCGGTCGAAATCCGCGGAACAGACGACCCTAGCGAGCATATCTTTATATTTTGCGTCCGCGCCTCTGGCCTCCAACTATAGACCGGACTGCGCGGCAGCGATCAGGCGGCGGGTGATCGGCGCAAGGTCGTGCGGCAGCTCGTCCAGATCGAACTCACGCACGGCCTTGATCTCCAGCGACCAGCGCGGGCGGTAGCGCACCTCCTCCACCACGAACAAGGACGAACGGTCGTTCCGGTAATCAGGGCGATGGCTGAACCTCGCCACCTTGCGGACGGCGCCGCAGGACATCATGCCGATTTCCTCGCGCAGCTCGCGGCGTATCGCCTCCTCCGCGCCCTCGCCGCTCTTGCGTCCGCCGCCCGGGAGCCGCCAGCCGGTGGCATAGCTCAAGGTGACGAGGACGATCCTGCGATCCGGCGTCAGCGCCACCGCGTGAACGCCGGTCGTGCTCGGCTTGGTGAAGAACCAGAGCGAGCGCCGCAGGCGGTGGAGGGCGTGGACGGCCCCGTGCAGCAGTCGCCCCAGAAGAGGTTCCCGCTGCCCCTTCAGATCATGCGAGTGGCCACCGCCACTCCGCCCGCGAGCGCGATCATGGCGAGCAGGAAGCGGTAATCGATCCGCTCGGCGCGCCGCTTCAGATGCACCTTGGTCGTATAGTCGAGCTTCATCGGCACTCGAAGCCCGCGTTTAGATCGTCTGCCCATGCGCGGTCCTTTTCCGTCCGGGATCGGTGCCGTCAAGACCGGGTGATCCGCAGCCTCCGACCACGCGTTCGACCGTCCGGCTAAGCATTTGCCGGTGCTGGCATTCGCGTTTAGCGTGCGCGAAACCGGTGGGGACCGTCAGACGTGCCGATGTTCAGCCTTTTCGTGGCCGCCGTAGCGCAGGCGGCGCCCGCCGCACCGGGTGTGTCGATCGAACGCCTCAACGACAGCACGTTCGCGATGAGCATCGCAGCCCCTGCGAACGTCAGGGTTGCGGAGCTTCAGCAGCGGCTGCTCCCCTCCGCCCGCCTCGCCTGCCAGGCCAGGCGGCCGGTCCTCGCCCGCTACAGGATTCACGAGGGCGCGCTTCAGCAGGAGCTCCTCTGCCTCGACGCAGAGGCCACCCCGACGCCGGCCGCCGCCACGCTCGATGCGGAATGGGCGCCGACCTCCGCCAACCAGCAAGGCCTGGTCGCGGCCACCTATGCCTATTTCGCGGCCAAGGACGCGGCGCGCTATGCCGACGCCTACGACTTCCTCTCCGATCGGATGCGGGCGGACACACCGCTCGCCGCCTGGGCGGAAGCCGCACGCGACTTCAACGAGGCCGCCGGCCCCGCTTTGGGGCGCCGGATCGTCGAGATCAGCTGGTACAATCACCCGAGCGACGCCCCGGAGCCCGGCATCTACGTCGCCGCGGACTACAGCGCCGAGTTCGAGAAGCTCGAATTCGTCTGCGGTTATGTAATGTGGCGGCTGATGCCGGACGGCAGCCTGCGCCTCGTTCGCGAGGAGCAAAATCTCGCCCGCAAGCGCGGCGCGAAGCCCATGGCCGCGATCGACCGGGACCCGCTACGCACGCGCCTGGGGTGCAAGGACTGAAGCCCTCTCCCTGCCAGGCAGAGCGAGCTAGGCAGCCCTCGCCAGGAAAGCCGTCTCGCGATCCGCCCAGTTGCTGAAGCTCGGACGGCTCAGCATGCGATCGACATAGGCGGCGAGCTTCGGACGATCGCCGATCCCGACGCCGAGATGCCGCAAGTTCACGAACGGACTCGCCACCGCGATGTCCGCGAGCGTCAGCCGGTCCTCGATCAGGTAGCCGCTCTCCGGCATGACCCGCTCCAGATAATCGAGCATCGGCGGCAGTTCCTGCCGCTCCGCCGCATCGGCGGCCGCCGCATCCCCTTCGCGCTTCAGGAAACGCGGCGCGACGATGCGGTTGAAGAACATCTTGCGGCCGCAGTCGAACAGGATGGTGTCCGCGAACTCGTCATACCAGATCGTCTGCGCCCGCGCCTTCGGCTCCGTCGGGATCAGATTGGGCTCGGGCTTCACCGCCTCGAGATAGGTGACGATCGCGCTGGAATCGCAAATCGCGAAATCGCCGTCGCGAAAGCCGGGCATCTTGCCGAACGGACTGGCCTCCAGGAAATCGGGATCGTCGCCGCCGAGCGCCGTCGGCCTCAGCTCCAGCTCCATCCCTTTCTCCGCGCCGAATGCCAGCACCTTGCGGACGAACGGCGACAGCGACGAACCATAGACGATCATCTTCCACTCCCCGGCTTTCGTTTCCGACTGCAACCTTTATAGCCGCCCGCGCTCCCGCTCAACCGGAAGGAATTGCATTGGGGCCGAACCGCCCCTTGCTCTAAGCCGCGCCATGCTTCGCCGCACCGCCTCTCTCACACTTTGGCGCGCCGAGGCGCGGGCGACGGCTTTGCTTGCTTATCCGATCGTCCTCACGAATCTCGCCCAGTCGCTGATCCATGCGACCGACGTGGTGCTGCTCGGGCGTGTCGGCCCGCGCACGCTCGCGGCGGCGGCGCTGGGCGTGAACCTCTACGTCGCCTGCCTGATCTTCGGCATGGGCCTGATGACCGCCGCCGCGCCGATGATCGCGCGCGAGCGCGGCCGACGCTTCAACAGCGTCCGCGACGTCCGGCGCACGGTGCGCCAGGCGATGTGGGCCGCGGTGCTGATCGTGCTGCCGATGTGGGTCCTGCTCTGGAACGCAAAGGCGGTGCTGATGCTGCTCGGCCAGGAGCCCGCGCTCGCCGCCGACGCGCAGAGCTTCGTCCGCTTCCTGATGTGGGGGCTGCTGCCCGCCTTCCTCTATTTCGTGCTGCGGAACTTCCTCGCCGCGCTCGAGCGCCCGCTCTGGTCGCTCGTCGTCGCCGTCTGCGCGGTAATCTTCAACGCGGCGGTGAACACCTGCCTGATCTTTGGCGTGCCTGCGATCGGGCTGCCGCCGATGGGGCTGGTCGGCGCCGGCATCGGCAGCGCCTGCACGATCCTGCTCGAGTTCATCGGCATTGCGCTGATCGTCACGCGGCACCGGCAATTCCGCCGCTACCATCTGTTCGGCAATTTCTGGCGACCGGACTGGCCGCGCTTCCGCGAGGTCTGGCGGGTCGGCCTGCCGATCGCGGTGACGCTGACGCTGGAGGTCGGCATCTTCAACGCGGCGGTGTTCCTGATGGGCATCATCGGCACCGCCTCGCTCGCCGCCCACCAGATCGCGATCCAGATCGCCGCTCTGTCGTTCATGGTGCCGATGGGGCTCGGCCAGGCGGTGACGGTACGGGTCGGCCATGCCTGGGGCCGCGGTGACCCGGAGGGGATCGCCCGCGCCGGCTGGACCGCTTTCGCGCTCGGCACCGGTTTCATGGCGTTGATGGCGCTGTTGATGTGGGCGGCGCCGCACGCGCTCGTGTCGATCTTCCTCGACGTGAACGACCCGGCGAACCGCGCCGTCATCCCGCTCGCCGTCTCCTTCCTCGCGCTCGCGGCCCTGTTCCAGATCTTCGACGGGGCGCAGGCGGTCGGGGCCGGCATGCTGCGCGGCCTGCACGACACGACCATACCGATGATCTACGCTTTGTTCGGCTATTGGATCGTCGGCATGGGTGTGGCCGTCTGGCTCGGCTTCGGCCTCGGCTGGGAGGGCGTCGGCATCTGGACCGGCCTCGCCTCTGGTCTCGCCGTCGTGGCGGTGCTGATGCTGTTCCGATGGACCCGGCGCGAGCGTCTCGGGTTGATGGCCGGGTGAGGATCGCCACCTTCAACGTCAACGGCGTCAACGGCCGGCTGCAGCGCCTGATCGAATGGCTGGAAGAGACGCAGCCCGACGTCGCCTGCCTGCAGGAGTTGAAGGCGCCGCAGGAGAAGTTCCCGGAAGCCGCCATCGAGAAAGCCGGCTACGGCGCGCTCTGGGCCGGCCAGAGCCGCTGGAACGGCGTCGCCATCCTCGCCCGCGGCTGCGAGCCGGTCGAGACCCGCCGCTGCCTCCCCGGCGATCCTGAGGACGCGCAGGCCCGCTATATCGAGGCGGCGATCAAGGGCGTGCTGATCGGCTGCCTCTATCTCCCGAACGGCAATCCGCAGCCCGGCCCCAAGTTCGACTACAAGCTGGCCTGGTTCCAGCGCCTGCATGATTATGCAGCCGAGCTCATGGCAGCCGACATTCCGGTGGTGCTCGCCGGCGACTACAATGTCGTGCCGACCGACTTCGACATCTACAATCCGCGCAGCTGGCTCAAGGACGCGCTGCTCCAGCCGGAGAGCCGCGAAGCCTATGCGCGGCTCCTCGCACAAGGCTGGACCGACGCGCTCCGCCACCTCCATCCGGACGAGCGTATCTACACCTTCTGGGACTATTTCCGAAATGCATGGGGCCGCAATGCGGGCCTCAGGATCGACCATCTCCTGCTCAGCTCGTCGGTCGCGCCGCGGCTGCGCGCCGCCGGTGTTGACCGCGAGGTGCGCGGGCGCGAAGGCGCGAGTGACCATGCTCCCACCTGGATAGAGCTCGAATGATCAAGGTCGGCATCCTCGAAACCGGCGTCCCACCCCCCGATCTCCTGCCCCGCTTCGGCCGCTACGATGCGATGTTCGCCAAGCTGCTCGGTTCAGGCTTCCAGACCACCACCTACGAGGTGCTGGACGGCCGCTACCCGCGCCTGCCGGAAGAGCAGGACGCCTATATCGTCACCGGCTCGCCCGCAGGCGTCTACGAGGACCATGCCTGGATCCCGCCGCTCAAGAAATTCCTGCGTGCCGCCAAAGGCAAGGCCAAGCTGGTCGGCATCTGCTTCGGCCACCAGATCATGGCGGAGGCGTTCGGCGGCCGGGTCGAGAAATCGCACCGCGGCTGGGGCATCGGCCTCCTTCACTATGACGTGCACGAGCACGCGCCCTGGATGGACCCGAACGTCGAGCGGTTCGGCATTCCCGTCTCCCACCAGGACCAGGTGGTCGAGGCACCGCCCTCCGCCCGCACTTTGGCCGGCAGCCCGTTCAACCCCTTCGGGCTGCTTCAATATCAGGACCAGCCCGCAATCTCCTTCCAGTGCCATCCGGAGTTCGAACCGGCCTATGCCAAGGCGTTGATCGAGACGCGGCGGGACCGGGTGCCGAGCCCCGACCTCGCCATCGCCTCGCTGGACGAGCCGAACGATCGCGATCGCGTCGCGGGCTGGATCCGCGCCTTCCTCCGGGAGCCGCTTCCGTGACCGCCTGGCGCGCGGTCACAGCCGACATCACGACCCTCGCCGTCGATGCGATCGTCAACGCCGCCAATTCGAGCCTGCTCGGCGGCGGCGGCGTCGACGGCGCCATCCACCGCGCCGCCGGGCCGGAGCTCCTCGATGAATGCCGCACGCTCGGCGGCTGCCCGCCCGGCGAGGCGCGCATCACAAGAGGCTACGGCCTGCCCGCTGCCCACGTCATCCACACGGTGGGTCCGGTTTGGCGCGGCGGTAAGGAAGGCGAGCCCGAGACCCTGGCCGCCTGTCACCGCAACAGCCTCGCTCTGGCGGCGGAGCATGGCCTCCGGACCATCGCCTTTCCGGGCATCTCGACCGGCGTCTACGGCTATCCTTCAGACCGCGCGGCCGACGTCGCCGCCGCCGCGGTCAGCCGCTTCCTCGGCTCCAGCGCCCACGTTTTCGACGAGATCCTGTTCGTCGGCTTCAGCGCCGACGCGACCCGGACCTACGCCGCCGCCATCGCCCGGCACACGCTCTGAAGGCGCGGTAACCCTGCATCTTAATAAACTGTTGCGACTGGGAAACAGTTTGGGATTTTCATTCCGCCGACGGAAACAAGCGACTCGTCCACCGTTCAGCGCCCAAGGCACCTACGGGGCAGAAGGAACGAGAATATGCTGAAGGCGATCTCCGGCGACACTGGCAAGATCTTCGCGCACGATCCGGCGGCGCGGGGCTACAACATCCTCTACCGGCAGGATCAGGTGAACCACTGCCCGTCCTGCGGCCGCACCCACTGGTATGTCGGCCGCGTCTCGGCCGAATGCGCCTTCTGCGCCACCGCCCTCCCGCTGGTGGAAGCGGTCACCGGCCACGGCAGCTACCGCACCCCCGCCCGCCCCTCGGTCTTCGCCGACGCGGCCTGAGCGAGACCTTTCCGCCGGAACTTCCGCGGCTTAGAAAGAGCATCCTCGTCTGGGATGCTCTTTTGAAAACGCTCGCTCTGCTTCTGTCGGCCGCAATCCTCCTCACATCCTGGGAGGCCGGAGCGACCCCGCTGCCTCGGCGCGACGAGGTAGCCCTTCCTGACGAGAAGCATCTCGTGCCGGAGCTGGAGGCCGCGCTGGAGCAGGCGAAGACTGACGCCCCCGCGACCCTCTCCTCGCTGGACGTCCTGCTCGCCAAGCTGCCGCGTCAGACGCCGATGCGGGGCCTGGTGCAGTTCTTTCGCGCCGAGATGATGGTTCGGACCGACAGCGGCGATGCCAGGGCGGCTATCGACGAGAGCATTCTCCTGCTTCCCCAATATACCGCCCCTCTGTTCGTCGCTGCGCGGATCGAGGCCTTTGACGACCGGCCGGGACAGGCCGTCGACCTCCTGCTCCGCGCCGCCCGGATCGACCGGCGTATCCTCCACAGCCTCGACGACTATGAGGCCGGCAATCTCCTCGGCCGCCTCAACGAAGTGAACGACCGCCTGCGCGTGATCGCGCTCAGCGAGCGGCTGCTGGAGGCAGGCTGGAGAAACGGAAGCCCGGCAACCCTTTCCTCGATGGCCTTTTCGGTCCTGCAGGCGCGGCTCGACAGCGGTGACATAAAAGGCGCCGAGGCCATGGTCCCGCGGCTCACCACGCCGAGCCTGCTCGCCAGGCTGCTGACGGAGAAGAAGTTCGCGCCGCTCCGCGCGAGCGCCGAAGCCCGAGCGGGGCCCTGGCTGGAGAAGATCTGGCCGATCCACCTCAATGAGACACGCCGGCGCTGGGAAGCCAAACGGGATCTCGAACCAGGCCGCAGCTATGCCTACGCACTCGCCCTGGCAGGACATGACCGCACTTTGGTCGACACGTTCGGACTGCGCCTCCGCGAACCCATTGCCAAACGTGACGAGCCGCTCATCTTCATCGCCACCAGCGTCGCGTCGGCGCTCGCCAATCTCGGTCGCCGGGAGGAGGCGATCGCCATCTTCGAACAGCCGCTGAAGACATGGCCGGCCGACGACCACGTGCTCGCCCTCAATCTCACCTCCAATCGCGGCCGGCTCAGGATGGCGAACGGCGACTTCGCCGGCGGCCTCGCGGACCTGGACGCTGCGATCGCCGCCGCGCCGAAATGGGGCGGACAGGTCAATCACGGCGCGATTGCCTCGATGCACCTTCAGCGGGCCTGCGCGCTCGCCGCTCTCGGCCGCAGCGCGGAGGATGCGCGTTCCGTCGAAATCGTGCGCGCGCGCGAGGCCGTCGATCCTACGG
This sequence comes from Allosphingosinicella sp., assembly GCF_059502505.1. NCBI lineage: Bacteria > Pseudomonadati > Pseudomonadota > Alphaproteobacteria > Sphingomonadales > Sphingomicrobiaceae > Allosphingosinicella > Allosphingosinicella sp. The sequence continues at coordinate 140,853 of NZ_JCACEU010000013.1, read as the reverse complement.
ACACAGTTCGCCTGTTCCTGTGCAAGGATGATCTGCGGGCGGCGAGGGAGGCGGCGTTACGCGCGCTCGACAATGAGGAGACGCGGTCCGTGATGCTCGCCCTCCTGCGGCCATCGAAGGAGGAGCCTCATGCCAGCGACTATGAGCGGCTGATCGCCGAACGCTACAAGAGGTTTCGCGCCGACCCGGCCGTTCGTGCCCGGGCGTCCAGATACGCCTACATCCCCGGGGCGCCGCTGAACGCCAACGCACCGCCGGAAGTCGCTGCCGGCGGGCCTTAGCCCTTCCGGCCGGTGTAGAGAGTGTTGATCCGCGCCGGGTCCAGGCCGCCGAGATACAGTCCAAGGCACGCCAGGTTCCGTGCCGAACGCCTGAACCATCCGTCCCGCTCCCAGCGCTCGGCCGAAGTGATGGCGTTCGCTTCGAGAGTTCGAAGCCGCAGCCGGCCGAGGCGACGGACGATGTCGACGTCCTCCATCAGCGGGATCGCCTTGTAGCCGCCGATCGCGTCGTAGAGCGCCCGCGAAATCAGCAAGCCCTGATCGCCATAAGGGAGGCCGAACAGATTCACCCGCGCGGCAACGCCTCGCTCCAGGAGCCGTGCCTGCCAGGCTTGGGAGGCGAGACGGAAGCGAAAACAGGCCGCCTTTGCCGGTGCTTCAGCCATGTGTCGCTCGGCGGCGTCGCGCCAGCCGACAGCGAGGAGGGTGTCGGCGTGGAGGAGGAGCAGCCACTCGCCACGCGCTGCCTCAGCGCCGGTGCGGAGCTGGACGCCTCTTCCCTTCGGCGCAGCGATCAGCTTTGCGCCCCGCGCAACGGCGATTTCCTGCGTGCCATCGGTTGAGCCGCCGTCGACGACGATGATCTCCGAGGCGCCGTCCAGTCGCTCAAGGCAGGCCTCCAGCGTTCGTGCGGCGTTCAGCGCCGGGATGACGATCGAGAGGTTCAGCCCGAGCAGCTCGCGCCGCCCAGCACGCAGAATTTGGCGCAGTGCGGATGGTTCAACATCACCTTGCCGCCGGCCTCGGCCAGCGTCTCGCCCATGGCGAACTGGTCGTCATAGGGGAGCAGCGTGCAGGCGGCGACCACCGGTCGCGCGGCGCCCTTCCGCTTGATGACCATGCGGCTGGAGGCGCACATCATCGCGCCCGGCGACTGCCCGGTGATGCCCCAGCAGGCTTCGGTGATCTCCGGCACGTCGGCGCCCGCGTCCATTTCCGGGAAGAGCACGAGGCGTGACGGATTGGCAGCGTCGATCCTCACCCCGAGCTGCGCGAACAAGCGGGCATAGCCGGCGCGTGCGTCGGCCTCGCTCTCGCCCGCCAGGCGGCGCCCGGCGACGGCGAGGCGGAAGCCATGCTCCGACAGCCATTGCAGGCCGTCGATCGCCTTGTCCCAGGTGCCGGCGCCGCGCTCCGCCTCGTGCACCGCTTTCGTATAGTGATCGAGGCTGACGCGCATCGTCAAGCGGTCGCCATGCTCCAGCACGATCGCTTTCAGCGCTTCCTCGAAGCGCCGCATCGGCCGCATCGCGTTGGTCAGCACCAGCACCTCGAAGCCGCGGCCGAGCGCCGAGCGCATCATGGCGATCATGTCGCGGTTCATGAACGGCTCGCCGCCGGTGAAGCCGATCTCGCGGGTGCCGAGCGCTTCAGCCTCGTCCAGGTAGCGGTCCACCTCCGCCAGTGTCACGTAGACGAGCGCGTCGTTGGTCGGGGAGCTTTCGATATAGCAGGTCTTGCAGGCGAGATTGCAGAGCGTGCCGGTGTTGATCCAGAGCGTCTCAAGCCGCTGGAGCGCGACATGCGCCCGCGGCTCCCCCTTGGCGGTGACGAAGGGGTCGCGGAACTTGGCCGGATCGAGCCGCCGCGCATGCCGGTCGACGAACGGCGACAGGTCCGCCGCGGTGGCTATTTCGCGTCTCCCCAGACCGCTTTGATCCGCTGGTCCCGCCCGCAATTCCAGCGGTAGAATTTATAGCGGACCGGGTTCTTCTTGTAATAATCCTGGTGGTAATCCTCGGCCGGATAGAAGGTCGCCGCGGGCAGGATCAGGGTCGCGATCGGCTGCTTCAGCGCGGCCCCGGCCCGGGCCTTGGCCGCCTCGGCGGCGCGGCGCTCGGCCGGGTTCGCGACGAACAGCGCGGAGCGATACTGATAGCCGCGATCGCAGAACTGCCCGCCCGCATCGAGTGGGTCGGAGGTCCGGAAGGCGTGGTTGGCGAGCGTCGCATAGCTCACCCGGCGTGGATCGTAGACCACCCGCACCGCCTCGATATGGCCGGTATTTCCGGCGGAGACCTGCTCGTAGCTCGGATTGGCGATCCGGCCGCCGATATATCCGGACGTGGTCGAGATCACGCCCGGCACCTTGTCGAAATCGGCCTCGGTGCACCAGAAGCAGCCGGTCGCGAACACGGCCGCGGCGCGGTTGCTGCCGGGGGCGGGCTGCGGCGCCGCATCGGCACAGGAGGCGAGCAAGGCCGAAGCCGCGATCACGAGAGAAAAGCGCATGCTGCATATATAATCACGGCCGCGGATATGTCATCGCAGCCTCTGGCGATGCAGCGAGGACCTGACCGAAGACGATGAAGCGGGGCGTATTCGGCAAGCTGGGCCTCGCCGCCCTGATCCTCGCGGCCGTCGCCGCCTTCTTCCTGTTCGATCTCGGCTCCTGGCTGACCCTCGACAGTCTCAAGGCACGCCAGGCCGAGCTGGCCGACATCGTCGCGCAGCGGCCGGTGCTGGCGATCGGCGGCTTCTTCCTCATCTATGTCGCCGTGACGGCGCTGTCGCTGCCGGGCGCGGCGATCATGACGCTGGCGGCGGGCGCGATCTTCGGCCTGCTGCTCGGCACGATCGTCGTCTCCCTTGCCTCGGCGATCGGCGCCACCCTCTCCTTCCTCTCCTCCCGCTACGTGCTGCGCGACTGGGTGAAGGCGCGCTTCGCCCGGCGCGTGCAGGCGATCGATGAGGGGGTGGCAAAGGACGGCAGCTTCTATCTTCTCACGCTGCGGCTGATTCCGGTCTTTCCCTTCTTCCTGATCAACCTGGCCATGGGCCTGACGGCGATGCGGGTCGGCACCTATTTCCTCGTCAGCCAGGTGGGGATGCTGCCCGGCACGATCGTCTACGTGCTCGCGGGCACCCAGCTCGCGCGGATTGGGAGCATGAGCGACATCCTCTCCCCCGCACTGATCGGCTCGCTCGTCCTGCTCGGTCTGTTCCCGCTGATCGCCAGGGCGCTGCTCGGCTGGTGGAAGCGACGGCGCATCTATCGACGCTTCAAGCCGCCGCGGAGGTTCGACCGCAACCTGATCGTAATCGGCGCCGGCGCGGGCGGGCTGGTGACTGCCTATATCGCCGCGACGGTGCGGGCGAAGGTGACGCTGATCGAGGCCCACCGGATGGGCGGCGATTGCCTCAACACCGGCTGCGTCCCCTCCAAGGCCCTGATCCGCAGCGCGCGCGCCGCCCACGAGCTGCGCACCGCCGACACCTACGGTCTGGAACCGGTGGAGCCGCGCGTCCGCTTCCGCGCCGTCATGGAGCGGGTGGCCTCGATCATCCGCCACATCGAGCCGGCCGACAGCGTCGAGCGCTATACCGGCCTCGGCGTCGACGTACGGTTAGGCTACGCCCGCATCATCGATCCGTGGACGGTGGAAATCGATGGTGGCGAGCGGCTGACGGCCCGCTCGATAGTGATCGCGACGGGCGGCGAGCCGCTCGTCTGCGCCATTCCGGGCCTGGCGCAAGCGGGCTACCTCACCAGCGACACGATGTGGGACGCGCTGTCGGGACGCGAGGAGGTGCCGCGCCGGATCGTCATAGTCGGCGGCGGCCCGATCGGCACCGAGATGGCGCAGGCCTTCGTCCGCCTCGGGGCCGAGGTGACGCAGGTCGAGCACGGGCCTCGGATCCTGCCGCGCGAGGACGAGGAGGTATCCGATTTCGTCGCCACCACGCTGCGGAGCGAGGGCGTGCACATTCTGACCGCACATGAAGCGGTTCGCTGCGAAGGCAAGACCCTCATCGCCCGCAAAGCCCTCCCCCTCGATGGGGGAGGGTTGGGTGGGGGTGACGTCAATGAAGGGCGACGCGTCTCCGGAGTCCCCACCCCACCCCAACCCCTCCCCATCGAGGGGAGGGGCTCAGCGGAAGTGCAAATCCCGTTCGACGAAATCATCGTCGCGGTCGGGCGAAAGGCCCGGCTCACCGGCTATGGACTGGAGGAGCTCGGCATCGAGACGGACAAGACGATCGTCACCAATGACTATCTCGAGACGCTTTACCCGAACATCTTCGCCGCAGGCGATGTGGCCGGCCCCTACCAGTTCACTCACTTCGCCGCCCACCAGGCCTGGTATGCGGCCGTCAACGCCCTGTTCGGCACCTTCCACAAGTTCCGCACCGACTATTCGGTGCTCCCCTGGGTCACCTATACGGATCCGGAGGTGGCACATGTCGGTCTGACCGAAGAGATGGCGAAGGCGCAGGAGACGCCTTACGAGATCGTTCGCTACGAGCTCGGCCATCTCGACCGCGCAGTCGCGGAAAGCGCCAATAGCGGCTTCGTGAAATTGCTCGTCCAGCCGGGCAAGGACCGTATCCTCGGCGCCACCATCGTCGCCCACAATGCGGGCGAGACGATCGCGGAATATGTGCTGGCGATGAAGCACGGGCTCGGCCTCAACAAGGTGCTCGGCACGATCCACGCCTACCCGACTATGGCCGAGGCGAACAAATATGCCGCCGGCGAGTGGAAGAAGGCGCACAAGCCCGAGCGGGCGTTGCGCTGGCTCGAACGCTACCATGCCTGGCGGAGGTCATGAGGCGGACCCGGATCGTCATCTTTGCCAAGGCGCCGGTGCCGGGAAAGGCGAAGACGCGCCTCATCCCCGCGCTCGGCGAGATCGGCGCGGCGCGGCTCGCCCACAAGATGCTGCTCGCCACCATCGCCGAAGCCGAGGCCGCCCGTCTCGCGATCCCGGAGCTCTGCACGACCCCGCACCCCTATGATGCGGAGTGGCAGCCGTTCCTGCCGAAGGCGGAGATCCGCTACACCGACCAAGGCGAAGGGGATCTCGGCCAACGCCTCGCCGGAGCCGCCAAGCGCATTACCCTGCTAGGAGAGAATGTCCTGTTGATCGGCACCGACTGCCCCGCCCTCGACCGCCACCGCCTCCGCGCGGCGGCCGAGGCGCTGCTCAGCCATGATGCCGTCGTCCATCCGACGCTCGACGGCGGCTATGCCTTGCTCGGGCTCAGGCGCTTCGACCCGTCGCTGTTCGCCGGCATCGCATGGAGCGGGCCGACCGTCGCAGCCGACACGATCGCGAGGATCGAGGCGATCGGCTGGTCGCTCTCGATCGGCGAGACGCTGCGCGACATCGACGAGCCCGAGGATCTCGAAGCCGCCGGCGAGCTGTTGTGATCACCTCCACGGCCTGAACGTTGCGCCGCATCGGGCCAGAGGCTAGCCCGAGCCCCATGCACCCGCTCCCGCCTTATGCCGACCTGCTCGGCCTCAGCACCACGCGCGAAGGCGAGCGCCTGCTCTGGGTGATGCCGTTTCGCGAGGAGGTGGTCGGGAGGCCGGGCTTCCTCCACGGCGGCGCCATCGCCGGCCTGCTCGAATTCGCCGCCCTGGGCTCGGTCTACGAGGCGCTCGGCGAGCGCCATGGCGTGACGGTGAAGCCGATCAACGTCACCGTCGACTTCATGCGCGGCGGCGGCGTGCACGACACCTACGCCTCCGCCGACGTGACGCGCCTCGGCCGCCGTGTCGCCAACGTCATCGCCCGCGCCTGGCAGGACGACCCGAATAAGCCGATCGCCTCGGCCCAGATGAACGTGCTGATCAGGCGCGCGGAGGCCTAGCCGCCGCGCTTCATCGTCTCGCGGGCGATGACGAGTTGCTGGACTTGGCTGGTGCCCTCGTAGATCCGGAACAGGCGCACGTCGCGGTAGAGCCGCTCGATCCCGTAATCGGCAATGTAGCCGGCGCCGCCGAAGATCTGCACCGTGCGGTCGGCGACGCGGCCGACCGTCTCGCTGGCAAAATATTTGGCCGCGGCGGCCTCCAGCGTGATCGGCTGCCCGGCATCCTTCAGCGCCGCCGCCTCCAGCACCAGCGCCCTTGCCGCCATCGTCTCCGTCTTGGAATCCGCGATCATCGCCTGGACGAGCTGGAACTCGGCGATCGGCTTGCCGAACTGCCGGCGTTCCGCGGCATAGGCCACGGCATCTCCGATCAGCCGCTCGGATATCCCGACGCACACCGCCGCGATGTGCAGCCGCCCACGGTCGAGCACCCGCATCGCGATGCCGAAGCCCTCGCCCTCCTCGCCGAGCCGGTTCGCCGCCGGCACCGGCACCTCGTCGAAATTGACGTCGCAGACATGGGCGCCCTGCTGGCCCATCTTCCTTTCGGGCTTGCCGACGCTGAGGCCGGGCAGGTCCGCAGGCACCAGAAAGGCCGACACGCCCTTCGCGCCCGGCGCCCCCGTCCTCGCCATTACGGTGAAGAGCGACGCCTTGTCCGCATTGGTGATGAAGCGCTTGGAGCCGCTGAGGCGGTAGATGTCGCCGTCGCGAACGGCGCGGGTCTGCACCGAGGCGCTGTCCGATCCGGCGCCCGGCTCGGTGAGGGCAAAGCTGGTGATGATCTCGCCGGCGGCGATCCTAGGCAACCATTCCGCCTTCTGTGCTTCGTTGCCGGCCATGACGAGGCCCTGGCTGCCGATCCCGACATTGGTGCCGAACACCGAACGGAAGGCGGGTGTGGTGCGGCCGAGCTCCAGCGCGACCCGCACCTCCTCCGACATGGAGAGGCCGAGCCCGCCTTGCTCCTCCGGGATGGAGAGGCCGAACAGCCCCATCTCCCGCATCTCCCGAACCACTTCAGCCGGGATTTCGTCCTCGCGGTCGACCTTCTCCTCGAGCGGACGCAGGCGCTCGGCAACGAAGCGCCGGATCGTGTCGAGCAATGCCTCGAAGGTCTCGGCGTCGAGCGCCACCTCAATAGCCCTTGATGCGGGCCAGTTTGTCGGCGTGGTAGTTAGGATCGCCGAACAGCTCGTTCAGCACCCGGTCGCGCTTCATGTAGAGGCCGATGTCATATTCGTCGGTCATGCCGATGCCGCCATGCATCTGCACGCCCTCCTGCACCGCCAGCGTCGAGACGCGGCCGGCCTTGGCCTTGGCGACGGAGACCATCGCCTCCGCCTCGTCGCTGCCCTCATCGAGCAGTTGCTGCGCCTTCAAGGTCGCCGCACGGGCGATCTCGAGCTCGGAGTAGAGGTGGGCGGAGCGGTGCTGGAGCGCCTGGAACTCGCCGATCAGTCGCCCGAACTGCTTGCGCTGCTTGAGATAATCGACGGTCATCCCCATCGCCGCAGAGCCGATGCCGACCATCTCCGCCGCGGCGCCCGCACGGCCGGCGTTGAGCACGCGCTTCAGCACCTCCTCGCCTCCGACCAGTGCGTCCGCGTCCACTTCGACGCCGTTCAAGTCCAGCCGCGCGCCGATGCTGCTGTCGGCAAGGCGCACGCCTTCGACCTCGAGGCCGCTTGCCTCCTTCTCAACGAGGAAGAGCCCGAGCCCCTCGTCTGACTGCGCGGCCACGACGAAGACGTCGGCGGAGGCACCCTGCACGACGAACTGCTTGCGCCCGGTGAGGCGGAAGCCATTACCCGACCGCTCCGCCCGCATGGCGATGCCTTCGGGCCGGTGCTTGGCGCCCTCGTCGATCGCCAAGGCGCCGACGGTCTCACCGCTGAGAATGCCGGGAAACCAGCGCTCCCGCAGCGCCGACCCCTTCAGCGCCTCGACCACGGCCACGGCGGTGATCAGGAAGGGCGACGGCGTCAGATTGCGCCCGATCTCCTCCAGCACGATCCCTGCCTCGACATGGCCGAGACCCAGCCCGCCATCCGCCTCGTCGATGAGGATGCCGGTAAAGCCCATCTCGCCGAACTGCTTCCACAAGGCGTGCCCGAAGCCGTCCTTACAACTCTTGTCGCGATAATGGCGGAGCTGCTTCGAGATCGCGCCTTCCGACGCCATGAAGTCGCGCGCCGTGTCGCGCAGCATGGTCTGGTCTTCGGTGAGATAGAGCGGCATCAGGCCCCCGGCAGCTGCAGGATATGCTTGGCGACGATGCCGAGCTGGATTTCGGATGTGCCGCCCTCGATCGAATTGGCCTTGGTGCGCAGCCACTCGCGCGCTGCCTTGCCCTTCTTGGAGCGATCGCTCTCCCATTCGAGCGCGTTCGAGCCGCCCGCCGCCATCACCAGCTCGTGACGCTGCTTGTTCAATTCGGTGCCCGCATATTTCATCATCGAGGGCTGGGCCGGGTGCGCCTGCCCCGCCTTCAGCTCGTCGATGAAGCGCTCGCTCATCGCCCGGAACGCCATCGCGTCGACGTCGAACTGAGCAACCTGCGCCCGCAGCAGGGGATCGTCCGCGACGAGGTCCTTCATCGCCGCGCCGAGGCTTTCAGCGTTGCCGCCGAGGCCCATGCCGCTGATCATCTCGCGCTCGTGGCCGAGCAGATATTTGGCGACATCCCACCCCTTGTTCAACTCGCCGACGAGTTGGTCCTTCGGCACCTGCACGTCGTCGAAGAAGGTCTCGCAGAAGGGCGAATAGCCGGAGATGAGCAGGATCGGCTTGGTCGACACGCCCGGGCTTGCCATGTCGAACAGGAGGAAGCTGATGCCCTTATGCTTGGGCGCTGCGGGGTCGGTGCGCACCAGGCAGAAGATCCAGTCCGCCTTGTCGGCATAGCTGGTCCAGACCTTCTGCCCGTTGACTAGCCAGTGATTGCCCTTGTCCTCGCATTTCGTCTGGAGCGAGGCGAGGTCGGAGCCGGCGCCCGGCTCGGAGTAGCCTTGGCACCAGCGGATCTCCCCGCGGGCAATTTCCGTCAGGAACCGCTTCTTCTGCTCCTCGGTGCCGTATTTCAGCAGCGCCGGGCCGAGCATCGAGATTCCGAAGCTCATCAGCGGATTGCGCGCATTGATCCGCGCCATCTCCTGCTTCAGGATCTTGGTCTCGGCCGCCGACAGCCCGCCGCCGCCATATTCCTTCGGCCAGTCGGGCACGGTCCAGCCGCGCTCCGCCATGATCTCCATCCAGCGTTTCTGCGCGTCGTTCTTGAAGGTGGGATTGCGCCCGCCCCAGCAGGCGTCGCTCTCGTCGCGCATCGGTTCGCGCATTTCGGGGGGACAATTGGACTCGAGCCAAGTCCGAACTTCGGTGCGGAAGGTGTCGAGATCGGCCATCGCTCTTGTCTCCCGGGCGTCCGCGTTCTAGCGCGGAATGATAGGTTGACGGGCACGTAAAGCAAGCGAGGGGCGCGCCATGGATTTTTCCCTTACGGAACGCGAGGCGCATTATGCGACCCGCGTGCGCGAGTTCATCGAGACTCACGTCCGCCCCCGCACCGGCGACTATAAGAAGCAGATCGCGACCGGCGATCGCTGGCAGCCGGTCGAGGTCATCGAGGAGCTGAAGCCGAAAGCCAAGGCGGCGGACCTCTGGAATCTGTTCATGCCGCCCGGCCACGCGCTCCAGCATGTCGACGAGACGTTCGAGTTCGAAGGCACCCAGCTCACCAATCTCGAATATGCGCTCTGCGCCGAGGAGATGGGGCGTGTCCCCTGGGCGAGCGAGGTGTTCAACTGCTCCGCGCCCGACACCGGCAACATGGAGGTCTTCCACCGCTACGGCACGCGCGAGCAGAAGGAGCAGTGGCTGCGACCGCTGATGAACGGCGAGATCCGCTCGGCGTTTTTGATGACGGAGCCCGCGGTGGCCTCTTCGGACGCAACCAACATCCAGTGCGAGATAAGCCGCGATGGCGACGGATACGTCATCAACGGCCGCAAATGGTGGTCGTCGGGCGCGGGCGATCCGCGCTGCAAGGTCGCCATCCTGATGGGCAAGACCGACACCAGCGCCCTCAAGCACCAGCAGCAGTCGATGATCCTGATGCCGCTCGACGCGCCGGGCGTCACGGTCGAGCGCGCGCTCACCGTCTACGGCTATGACGACGCGCCGCACGGCCACATGGAGATCGAGCTGAGGGACGTGCGCGTGCCCGCCTCGAACCTGCTGCTGGGTGAAGGCCGCGGGTTCGAAATCGCACAAGGGCGCCTCGGGCCGGGCCGCATCCACCATTGCATGCGCACCATCGGTGCGGCCGAGGAGGCGCTCGCCGCCATGGTGAAGCGCCTGCAAAGCCGCGTCGCCTTCGGCAAGCGCCTGTCGGAGCACAGCATCTGGGAGCAGCGCGTCGCGCAGGCGCGGATCGACATCGAGATGTCGCGCCTGCTCTGCCTCAAGGCCGCCGACATGATGGACAAGGCCGGCAACAAGGCCGCCAAGCTGGAGATCGCGATGATCAAGGTGCAGGCGCCGCAAATGGCCCTGCGCATCATCGACGACGCCGTCCAGGCCCATGGCGGCGCCGGCGTCAGCCAGGACTTCAACCTCGCGTCGAGCTGGGCCGGCATCCGCACCTTGCGCCTCGCCGACGGTCCGGACGAGGTCCACAATCGCTCGATCGCAATGATGGAGTTCTCGAAGCACCCGCCGCTCAGCGAAGCGGGGCAGCCAACCGGCGCCGGCGTGGGAGCGGCGTCATGAGCCTGTTCGATCTCAGCGGCAAAGTCGCCATCATCACCGGCTCCTCGCGCGGCATCGGCCGGGCCATCGCCGAGGCCATGGCCGATCAGGGCGCGAGGGTGGTGATCTCCAGCCGCAAGGCGGAGGCCTGCGCCGAAGCCGCCGACGCGATCAACGCCAAGCATGGCGACGGCCACGCGATCGTCGTCCCGGCCAATATCTCCTCCAAGGAAGCGCTCCAGAACCTTGTGGACGAGACCCGCCGCCAGTTCGGCCGCATCGACATCCTCGTCTGCAACGCGGCGTCCAATCCCTATTACGGCCCGATGGCGGGGATCAGCGACGAGCAGTTTCGCAAGATCCTGGAAAACAACGTCATCGCCAACCACTGGATCATCCAGATGGTCGCGCCGGAGATGCTGGAGCGCAAGGAAGGCTCGATCATCATCGTCAGCTCGATCGGCGGGCTCACCGCATCCGAGGTGATCGGCGCCTACAACATCTCGAAGGCCGCCGACTTCCAGCTCGCCCGCAACCTCGCCTCCGAGTTCGGCCCGGCAGGCGTCCGGGTCAACTGCATCGCCCCCGGCCTGGTGCGCACCGACTTTGCGCGCGCCTTGTGGGAGAACCCCGACACGCTGAAGGCCGTCACGCGCGGGACCCCGATGCGCCGCATCGGCGAGCCGCACGAGATTGCCGGGGCCGCAGTCTTCCTCGCCTCCCCTGCCTCCACCTTCATGACCGGCCAGGCCGTGATCGTCGACGGCGGCTCGACGGTGGGCGTGGGCCTGTGAGGCTCAAGGACAAGGTCGCCATCGTCACCGGCGGCGCCTCCGGCATCGGCCGCGAGACGGCGCGGCTGTTCGCCTCCGAAGGCGCTCACGTTCTGGCCGCCGACATCGACGAGCCGGAAAGCGCGGAGAATATCGTCGGCGTGCGCTGCGACGCCGGCAATGAAGAGGACGTCCAGCACCTGATCCGCAGCGCCGCCGCACGCTTCGGCGGGCTCGACATCTTCTTCGCCAATGCCGGGGTCTCGGGCGGCATCGCAGGCATTTTCGAGCAGTCCGTCGAGGACTGGCAGCGCATCCTGCAGGTCAACCTGATTGGCCCCTTCCTCGCGATAAAGCATGCCGCGCCGGTCATCAAGGAGCGCGGCGGCGGCTCGATCATCTGCACCGCCTCCGTCGCCGGCATCCGCTCCGGCGCCGGCGGGCCCGCTTATTCCGCGTCCAAGGCCGGCGTGATCAGCCTCGTCCGCACCGCGGCGCAGCAGCTCGCCACCTCAAACGTGCGCGTGAATGCCATCTGCCCCGGCCTCATCGAGACCGGCATGACCCAGCCCGTTTACGAGCGCGCCCGCGAGCGCGGCGTCGAGCACAAGCTCGGCCAGTTGAACCCGCTCCGCCGCGGCGGCGAGCCGCGCGAGATTGCCAATGCGGCGCTCTTCCTCGCCTCGGACGAGTCCAGCTACGTCAACGGCCACGCCTTGGTCGTCGACGGCGGCCTCACCTCCTCGCTCCCCGTCAACCGCCAGGATTACGGCCGCACGGCCCATTGAACCGGAGAAGAACATGAGCCCGATTTCCACCCAGCGTCACGGCGACGTCCTGATCGTCACCTCCAACAATCCGCCGGTGAACGCGCTCGGCCATGCCGTGCGCGAAGGGCTGGTGAAGGCGATCGAGGAGGCCGACGGGGATGATGCGGTGAAGGCGGTCGTCATCATCTGCCAGGGCAACACCTTCTTCGCCGGCGCCGACATCAGCGAGTTCGGCACGCCCAAGTCGTTCGCCTATCCGGCGCTGCCGCAGGTCGTCGACATCATCGAGAATTGCACCAAGCCGGTGGTCGCCGCGATCCATGGCACTGCGTTTGGCGGCGGGCTCGAGGTCGCGCTCGCCAGCCACTACCGGGTCGCCGTGCCCGACGCGAAGCTCGGCGTTCCCGAGGTGAAGCTCGGTCTGCTCCCGGGCGCGGGTGGCACCCAGCGGCTGCCACGCGTGGCGGGCGTGCGCAAGGCGCTGGAAATGGCTGCCACCGGCAACCCGATCGGCGCCAGGGAAGCCTATGAGATCGGCCTCGTCGACAAGCTGATCGAAGGCGATCTCCTCCAGCACGCCGTCGCCTTCGCGCACGAGGCGAAGGACGACCGCCCGATCCCGCGCAGCAGCCAGGTCGAGGACAAGCTCCAGGAGGCGCGCGACAATCCCGGCCTGTTCGACGAGTTCCGCGAGGCGAATGCGAAGAAGATGCGCGGCTTCGATGCGCCCGAGTTCAACGTCCGCGCGATCGAGGCGGCGGTCGCCAAGCCTTATGCCGAGGGTGTGCAGACCGAGCGGCAGCTGTTCATGGAGCTGATGAGCGGCACCCAGGCGCGCGCCCAGCAATATTTCTTCTTTGCCGAGCGCAAGGCCTCGAAGATCGACGGCCTGCCCGAGGACACCAAGCCGCGCGACATCCGCAAGGTCGGCGTGATCGGCGCCGGCACCATGGGCGGCGGCATCTCGATGAATTTTCTGAGTGCCCGCATCCCGGTCACGATCGTCGAGATGGAGCAGGCGGCGCTCGACCGCGGCACCGGCGTGATGCGCAAGAATTACGAGGCGACCGCGTCTAAGGGCAAGATGACGGCCGAGCAGGTCGAAGGCGCGATGGGCCTGCTCAAGCCCACGCTCAGCCTCGAAGACCTCGCCGACTGCGACCTCATCATCGAGGCCGTGTTCGAGAATATGGACGTGAAGAAGGACATATTCGGCCGCCTCGACAAGATCGCCAAGCCGGGCGCGATCCTCGCCTCCAACACCTCCTACCTCAACGTTGACGAGATCGCGGCGTCCACCTCGCGCCCTGAGGACGTGCTCGGCCTCCACTTCTTCTCGCCCGCCAACGTCATGAAGCTGCTCGAGGTCGTCCGTGGCGCCAAGACCGCGCCGGACGTTCTGGTCACCGCCATGCAGCTCGCCAAACGCATCAAGAAAGTCGCGGTGGTCGCGGGCGTCTGCTACGGCTTCATCGGCAACCGCATGCTGATCCCGCGCCAGACGCAGGCGATGCGGCTGCTCCTCGAAGGCGCGACTCCGGAGCAGGTCGACCGCGTCCATGTCGAGTTCGGCATGCCGATGGGCCCCTTCCAGATGGCCGACCTCGCCGGCGTCGACATCGGCTGGCACCGCGACCCCAATCGTGTCGAGAATATCCGCGACGCCCTCTGCGCGATCGACCGCTGGGGCCAGAAGAAGGGCGCTGGCTTCTACGACTACGATGAAAAGCGCCGCCCCTCGCCGAGCCCTAAGGTGCAGGAGATCATCGAGCAGTTCCGCACGAAGGAAGGCGTCCAAGCCCGCGAGATCACGGACCAGGAGATCGTCGAACGCACCCTCTACACGATGGTCAACGAAGGCGCCCTAATCCTGGAGGGCGGCTACGCCCAGCGCGCCTCCGACATCGATGTCGTCTGGGTCTACGGCTATGGCTGGCCGGTCTACCGTGGCGGCCCGATGCACTGGGCCGACACCGAAGGCCTCAAGAAGATCGTCGAAGGCATAACCCGCCAGCAGGAGCGCCTCGGCGCCGACTTCAAGCTCTCCGACCTCCTCGTCCGCAAGGCCGAGGCAGGGGAGAAATTCACCCGCTAAGCAGCAGCGCCGCCTGACGAAATCTGTTCATGAGTCCGTCAGGATACTCATGATTAACCAATATTCAGGCGGCCTCCCGAGTCTTGTGGGGCGGCTCGCCCGCATCTCTCGCAGGAGCCAGTATCATGCTCAAGAAGATCACCCTCGGCCTGCTCGCCTTCGCGGCCGCCGCGACGACCATGCCCGAAGCCGCCGAAGCCCGTCACCGCTATCGCGGCTACGATTACGGCTATTATGACCGCGGTTATTATGACCGCAGCTATTATGGCGGCGACTATTATCGCGGCGGCTATGACCGGCGCTACGACAGGCGGCGCTACGACCGTCGGCGCTACGGCTATCGCCGCTGCGGCAGCGGCACGACCGGCGCCATCATCGGCGGTGCGGCGGGTGCTCTGCTCGGTCGCGAGATCGGGCGCGGAGACCGGCGCGGCTATCGATATCGGGGACGTGGAAACGGCACGACCGGCGCCATTCTCGGCGGCGCGGCGGGTGCGCTGCTCGGCCGCGAAATCGGCCGGCGCTGCTAGAACATTTCATCTGGTCCGTCCGGCGGCTCCCCGTCGGACGGATCAAATCAGGCGCTCTGCGCCTGCATCTGGTGCTCCTGCACCTTCTGGCGAAAGCCTTCGGCAAGCTGACGATGCCATTCCTGCGCCTGCGGCGTGATCGCCCTGGTCGCGGCCATCTGCTCCTCGTACGCCCGACGCGAATAATAGCGAAGGTTTGACTCCATCCTCGCTCTCCTCCCTACGCTGCTCGGGACCGGCGGCCGCCAATCCCCTCCCAAAGCTTTGCCCCTGCAATCGTTACCGTCCCGTTAAGGATGCTGCGGCTTGATTGCCGGGCCATGGCCATCTCCTCAGCCCTGACCCGCCCGGCCGCCGAATGCCCGGTTCCACAGCGCGCCGATGCTCCGCGCCTGCTTCTTTCGCTCCGCCGCGCTCAGGGTCGGCATCGCGCCGACGAAGGCTGCCGGCCTGGCGCGGGCCAGCTGTGTCAGATCGTATTTCTCATCGAAGCTGAGGCCGATCTGGCCGCTCTGGGACCAGCGCACCACGCTCGCGATCGTGCCGGCTTCGGCCAGGTTCAGCCGCACCTCGGAGCCGACCGGCAGGTCGCGCTCGCAATCGACCATGGCGCCTTCGGGCGAGATGTTGCGGACCCGCACGGTCAACGCCTCGAAAGTCCAGTAGAGCGTGCCGTTCCATACCAGCCCCTGCCGGGCGGCGCGCATTACAAGAGCCTGGTCTTTGCGGGGATCGCCGCTCGGCGCCGCGGCGGGGACCAGCGACAGATGCGGCCGTGCGATCTCCTCCTGGATGCGAGCGCCGGCGATGATCTCGGTCCGCTCCTCGAACTCGAGACCGATCTTGCCGTCCTTCACCCAGCGCACCGTGGCCTGGATGCGATTGCAGTCGGCGAAGCGGATATCGACAAATTCGCCGATGAAGGCTTCCTCGTCGCTGCGGATCATCGCGCCCTTGGACGAGACGTTGACCACCTCGACGTCGAGCTTGCGGCGACGGAGGGTCAGGGTGGCCGCGTCGACGAGGTTCGGCCGGCGGTCCTCGCTGCGGTGGTTGCTGGTCCGCGATTCCGAGCGCGGGATCGATATGCCGGTGAGGCTGCCGGCGAGGCTCTCCTCTCGGGACTTGCTCCCCTTGCGGGCAATCGGCGAATCCTTGCGCAGCCCTTCGCCGGCCACGAAAGATGAGCGGATGTCGTGCATGATGCCCCCGAAAGATTTCGATGCTTATGCGGGACGAAAGCTTACCGAATCCCTAGCGACAGCCGCGAAAGCCTTGGGAAACAGAGATTAAGGCCGTGAGCAGCCAGACCGATCTGTTCGGCTCCGGGCCCGCAATGCCGGAGGGCTTCCGCTATCGCAGCGAGTTCGTCACGGCGGAAGAAGAGCGGGAGCTCGTCTGCAATCTCGCCACCCTCCCCTTCAAGGCGTTTGAATTTCATGGCTTCCTCGGCAAGCGCCGGGTGGTCTCCTATGGCTGGCGCTACGTCTTCGACGGCAGCGGCCTGGAGCAGGCGGAGCCGATGCCCGCCTTCCTCCTGCCGCTCCGGGCGCAAGCGGCGGCGTTCGCCGGGATGGAGGCCGCCGCGCTCGAGCATGTGCTGCTGACCGAATATGAACCCGGCGCCACGATCGGCTGGCATCGCGACCGCTCCGTCTTCGAGGACGTGATCGGCCTCTCCCTCCTCTACCCCGCAAAGCTCCGCTTCCGCCGCAGGCAGGGGCCGAAATGGGAGCGCGCGGCGATCGAGGTCGCGCCGCGTTCCGCCTACCTCCTGACCGGTCCCGCACGCGCCGAATGGGAGCACAGCATCCCGGCCGTCGAGAGCCTTCGCTACTCGATCACGTTCCGGACGCTGCGGGAGCGGTGAACGCCAATACGCCCCCTAAAAACCTGTGGCGTTTGAGTTTTTCGCTATCTATCCATGCTGTTCCAACGAGGGGGGATTGCCAAGTGAAGAGATTGTTGAACGTTATTGCTTTGGGCGCGGCGTCCTGGGGCCTCGCCGGCTGCGCGACGGTGATGAACGGCACCAGCCAGCCAGTCGAATTCCAGTCGGATCCGACGGGCGCGGAGGCCGCGATCATGACGGGCCTGAAGTGCGACACGCCGTGCAAGGCCAGCCTGAAGCGGGGCAAGGATAATGCCGTCACCTTCACGAAGGACGGTTACAAGTCGGAGACGGTCTATATCCAGAGCCGGACGGGCGGCGCCGCGTTCGGGAACATCCTCGCCGGCGGCATCATCGGCGGCGTCGTCGACGGCTCGAACGGCGCGTCCAACCACCTCTATCCGGACCCCGTCTCGATCCGGCTGGTTCCGGTCGGCTCCAGCGAAGCCGCCGTGCTGCTGGACAAGAAGGGCGAGGTCATCAGCACCGTTGCTGAATACAACGCCAAGGTTGCCGACGACGTGAACAAGGGCTTTCAGGAGCAAGGCCTTCGGCCGATGGATTCCTCGGCCGGCGGTTCGAAGAAGTAACTTGTTTCTGCGGGGCCGGGCAGATCAGCTCGGCCCCTTCTTATCAGGGAGAGCGGGGCTAGCCGCTCGCGCCCTCGCCGTCCGCCGCACGGTCTCCGCCACCAGTCGGTGGAAAATCAGGCCCGACACCACTCCAACGACAATCTTGGTGAGCTCCAGGCTCCGATCGATATGCTCGTTGATGACGTAGATCGGCTCGCTGCCGTCGCGGCGGAAGCGCCAGTTGGCCGGTACGTCTCCGCGAGGCGCCGGGCGCCGTCCAAACAGCAGGTCCTGCCCCCAATTCACGGACGGCGGCCCTCCACCATCATATGGTTAACAGTGGGTTCGTTTCCGGGAAAGTCTGTTATTTTTGCTCGTGGCGTTGCCGGTGAACCATCGGGTTTCTTCGCCAGCCGCTAAGCGCCCGACCGCGCTTGACAATCGGCCGACAGGGCGGGCTTAGCAGCGCCGATCATTGGGTGGGCAGCGAAGCAAAAAATGAGCGTCAGCGGCGAACGAATAATCGTGATCGGGCTCGGCTATGTTGGGCTGCCGCTCGCTGTCGCGCTGGCGAAGAGCTTCGACGTCGTGGGGCTGGATATCGACCGGCGCCGCGTCGCTGAGCTCGAGAGCGGCCACGACCGCACGCATGAGGTCGACGAGGCGACGCTTTCCGCGTCGGGGCTGCGCTATACCAGCGAGGCTTCCGACTGCGTGGGAGCCGACATCTATATCGTCACCGTGCCCACGCCGGTGGACGGGGACAATCAGCCGGACCTGAAGCCGGTGATCGGCGCGACGGAGGCGGTGGCGGGGATGCTCGATGCGGCGAAGAAGCCGATCATCGTCTATGAGAGCACCGTCTATCCCGGCGTTACCGAGGACATTTGCGGTCCGCTGATCGAGCGCCTCTCCGGCCTGAAGCGCGGCACGGACTTCTTCCTCGGCTATTCGCCGGAACGCATCAATCCGGGTGATCGCGAGCATACCGTCGAGCGCATCGTGAAGGTCGTGGCGGGCGAGAATGAGGAGGTCACCAAGCGCCTCGCCGACATGTATGGCAAGGTCACCAGCGCCGGAGTCTTCGAAGCGCGCTCGATCAAGGCTGCCGAGGCGGCCAAGGTGATCGAGAATGCCCAGCGCGACATCAACATCGCCTTCATGAACGAGATCACCCAGATCTTCTCGAAGATGAGTATCTCGATCTGGGATGTGCTCGAGGCGGCCGGCACCAAGTGGAACTTCCTAAAGTTCCAGCCCGGCCTGGTCGGCGGCCACTGCATCGGCGTCGATCCTTATTATCTGAGCTATCGCGCCCAGCAGCTCGGCCAGGAGCCGCACGTCATCCTCGCCGGCCGCTCGATCAACGACGGCATGGGCGGCTGGGTCGCCGAGCAGCTCCACGCCCGCCGCGGCAAGCTCGGATCGGTGCTGGTCATGGGTCTTTCGTTCAAGGAGAATGTGCCGGACCTCAGGAACAGCCGCGTGATCGATGTCATCCGCCGGCTGCAGGCGCTGGGGCACCGGGTGACGGTTCACGACCCTCTCGCCGATGCGGCCGAGGCGATGCACGAATATGGCGTCGAGCTCGCCACCGACGGCCTCACCGGACGCTACGACATGGTGGTGGTGGCGGTCCCGCACGCCGCTTATGGCGCCTTGCCGGACGAGCAGATCGGCGGCTTGCTGGCGGAGGGTGGCCTCCTCGCCGACCTCAAAAACCTTTACGGGAGCCGGGCGCTGCCCCAGGGTACCGATCGCTGGACCCTGTAAGGATCAGATGAAGCAGGCATTCGCCTCAGGCGCGACGGCCGGAACCAGTTCCTTCAACAGCCGCTGGCCACCCCACCAGAGGTCGGTATCGTCGCCGCACAGGCCGGAAGCGACCTCCGCAGCGTGGACTTCGTTCGAAGCTTCATATTCCTTGATGCCGTAGACGACGCCGTCGCTCTCGCCGATCAGCCGCAGCTGGAAGGTCTTCATCCAGGGTCCCCCGACAACCAACCTGCCGATTGGTTAAGATACTGATTCGATCAGAATTTTATATTCTGGAAACCATCAGGTCGAGTCACGCTGGTTAATGCCCGCCCCGGCTGCCGCTTGGCGAGCGTGACGTAGCGGCAGGGAGTCCGCTCCTGCCGCCCGGTTGCCAAGCCGCGGGCCGCCAGCCATTAGCCGGCCATGCTTTCGCAGCGCACGCGCTATACGATCAGGGCCCTGCTCCACCTCGCCGACCGCTATGGTGAGGGGCCGGTCCAGCTGAGCGAAATCGCCGAGGCGCAGAACATCCCGGCCAAATTCCTGACCGTGATGCTGTCGCACATGCGCCGGAAGGGACTGGTCGAAACTATGCGCGGGCGCGAGGGCGGCTATTGGCTCGCCCGGCAGCCGGATCAGATCAGCTATGGCGAGATCGTGCGGCTCACGCGCGGCTCCCTCGGCCTGCTGCCTTGCGCCAGCCGCCTTGCCTACGAACCCTGCCGCAATTGCGTGAGCGAGGATGAGTGCCGGCTCCACCGGGTGATGCTGATGGTCCGCGACGAGACCGCGCGAATTCTCGACGGCCTTAGCCTCGCCGATCCGGTGCCGCTCGAAGCGAGGATGGAAGCACGGTCTTGAGCGCGCCGCACATCGCCGTCGTCGGCGGCGGCTATTCGGGCACTTTGCAGGCGATCGAGCTGCTGAGGCGCGGCGCGCGGGTGACCCTGATCGAGCGGGCGCCGCATTTCGCGCGCGGCGCCGCCTACGGCACCGAGCAGCCCGATCACCTGCTGAACGTCCGCGCCGCCGGGATGAGCGCCTTTGCCGACCAGCCGGACCATTTCGCATCCTGGTTCGCGCGCGAGGCGGATGGCCGCCCCGACGGCTTTGCCCAGCGGCGCGTCTACGGTCGCTATCTCGGCGACCTCCTTCACGACGCGCGTGCCGAGCATGGCGAGGGGCTCCAGACCCTGCACGCCGAAGTCGCTTCGATAGAGACCATAGGGGCGGGAGAGCGCCTCCAATTGCGCGACGGCGCCCGGGTCGAAACCGACGCAGCGATCCTCGCGATCGGAAACCTGCCGCCCGAGCCGACGCGCGGCATCCGGCCTGCGGAGCTGCCGGCGAACGTCTATGTCGAGAACCCCTGGGCTGGCGATTTGGCGCTCGGTCTCTCGGCCGATGACGTCGTGCTGATGGTCGGCACCGGTCTGACCGCCGTCGACGCGGCGTTGGTGCTGGAAAGCGCCGGCTTCGGCGGCCGCATCCTCGCCTTGTCGAGGCGTGGCCTGCTCCCGCGAGCCCATGCGGACATCCCGCTCTCGCCGCAGCCTCTCGCCGAGCGTCCGGAGCCCCGCTGCACGTCCCTGCTCGGCTTCGTGCGCGGCAGCAGCGACGACGACTGGCGATCGAAGGTGGACTCGCTGCGCCCGGTCACCCAGCAGCTCTGGCGCGATGCGAGCGTCGCCGAACGCCATCGTTTCCTTCGCCACCTTCGTCCCTGGTGGGACGTACACCGCCACCGTATTGCCCCGGCCATCGCCGCGCGCATCGAGCGGTTGCGGAGCGAAGGGAGGCTGGATGTGCAGGCCGGCAGGGTCGTCGAGGCGCAACCGGACGGCGAGGGAGCTCGGGTGCGCTGGCGCCCCCGCGGCGCGGAGGAAGAACGAAGCCTCCGAGTCCGCCGGATCGTCAACTGCACCGGCCCGCAGGCGGACATCGCACGGGCCGGCGAGCCGCTGCTGGACAGCCTTCTTGCTGCCGGGCGGGTCAGGCCGGACCCCTGCCGAATTGGGATCGACGTCGATGGAGCATACCGGACGCTCGGCAAGAGCGGGGAGCCGTCCGATACATTATTTGCTGTGGGACCGATGACGCGCGGTGCGTTCTGGGAAATCGTGGCGATACCCGACATTCGTCACCAGGTGCGCGCGCTCGCGGATGCTCTGACCGCTCCAGACGCTTAGATCGTCAGGAGGCTGCGTCATCTCGGGACAGGCGGGGGGCAGCGCTGCCTTTCCGAATTGTAAATTTTACAATAGGCGGTGAGCTCCTTAATAAACGCGACTCACAAGCCGGGGGGCTTGCTGGTTCCCGCACTTCTGACCGTCCCAAGGGGGTTTCATGCGTCGTCTATTGCTGGCTGCTGCCATCGTCTCCGTCGGCTATGCCGCGCCAGGAGCGGCCGCCGTGATCGTCAATCCGGACGGATCGGCGACCATCACCACCGATGCTGCCGACAGCTTCACCGTCATCACGACCGGGACCAAGGGCGATGCGGGCACCGATCTGGCCGGCCTAAAGGGTTCGATCCTGTTCGAGCTGATCGGCGGCTTCAACACCAACGTGCTGACCTTCCGCTATACGCTGGAGAACATCTCGTCGCTGAACAACCTCGGGTCGAGCATGGCCGTATTCGGCTTCGATGTTGCCCCGAACGCCACGCTCAAGGTCCTCAGTGGCCCCTTCGCACTCGGAAAGAAGGGCAATTTCAGCGGCCTCGGCAATCGCGAATTCTGCCTCTACGACGGCTCGAACTGCAATGGCGGGGGCAATGACGGTCTCTATGTGAACACGCCGACCAATGCCTCCGATCCGAACAAGCTGTTGCAGGCCTTCGGCACGTTCAAGCTCACTTACGGAAACCCTGCGCCGACCGCGATCACCTTCAGCAACTTCGCGACGCGCTGGCAGCGGGTCGGCATCAATCAGCAGCAGTCGGCGTCGGGCACCGGCGGCGCGTTCGTTACGGCTGTCCCGGAGCCGGCGCAGTGGGCGATGCTGATTACGGGCTTCGGACTGGTGGGCGGCGCCATGCGCGCCCGCCGCCGCCGGGAGCTCGCGCTCGCCTGAGCTAGGCCGTCCGGCTCATATCAGAATGCGGAACAACGCGCCGCCGGTGGGCGAGCGGTCGAGGCTGATCGCGCCGCGATGGGCGAGCACCACCTGACGGGCGAGGCTGAGACCGACGCCCGTCCCCTTCTGCTTGGTGGTGAAGAAAGGCAGGAAAATGTCCTGCTGGAGCGTCTCGGGGATGCCGGGCCCGTTGTCCGCCACTTCGATCTGGGTGCGTCCGCCGCGGGTGCGGGTGAAGCGCATCGACAGCCCCGGCTCGGAAGCATGCCCGGTCGCGGCCTCGGCGCCGTTCTTCAGCAGGTTGAGCAGGACCTGGCACATCAGGTCGGGATCGACCTCGGTCGTCAGCGTTTCAGGTGAGACCTCGAGATCGAACCGGACGGAGCTACCCGCCTCGGTCGCGCGAAACAGGGATTGCAGTTCCTGCGCCCAGGGAAGGACCTCGAACAGGCGGCGGCGCACCTCGGGTGTTCGGCTGATCTGGCGATAGCTTTCGACGAAGCCCATCACGCCGTCGGCGCGGCGGGCGAGCGTCTCGACCGCCGCCCGGGCGTCGGCCACGGCGGGATCGCCCTTGTCCGCCTCCGCCATCAGGTCGGCGGCGGTATGGGCTAGCGAAGTGACCGGCGTCATCGAATTCATGATCTCGTGGGTGAGCACCCGCACGATGTCGCTCTGGGCGGCGAGCTCGACGGCGTTCAGCTCGCCCTGGATGGGCTGCACCGCCACCACCCGCACAGTTCCACCCAGCCGGTGGACGGTCGCTGCGCTGACCATCGCGGTCTGCGGCACGGCATCCAGCGTCAGCGGCACGAGCTTGGGACTGCCGACGGTGACCTCGCTCAGCGACTTGGCGAAGGCGGTGCCATAGTCCCTGAAATCCTCGATCCGGACGCCGGTGTGACGCACCAGCATCCGCCGCGCCGCCTTGTTGGCGAGCTCGACCTTCCCCTCCCCGTCCACCGTCAGCAGCGCGATCGGCGCGTCGTCCAGCACCGCCTCGTAGAAGCGGTTGTCGTCGCTGAGGCGATGCCGTTCCTCGCGCAGCCGCCTTATGCCCTGCTCCAGCGCCTCGCCGAACTCGCCGAAGCCGCTCCCTTCGCTGCGATGGGAAAAGCCCTGCGACAGATCGCCGAAGCGCACGGCCTCGACGAAACGGGCCAGCTCCAGGTTGGTCCGCTGCACGTAGCGCCACAGGCCGACGATCGAGCCCAGGCAGATCAGGCCCGCCAGCACCCGCGCGGCGCCAAGCCCCTCAACGCCAAGCGAGTAGACAAACCCGAAGCTGGTCAGGAGCAGCAGCAGCACGCGCCCGACCAGACCGACAAGGAAGCTGCGGCGGAAGCTCATCGGTCCGGGCGCCGGAGGTCAGAGCCCATGCTTGTCCATCCGCCTGTAAAGCGACGCACGGGTGAGGCCGAGCTCGGCCGCGGCAAGCGAGATATTGTAGCTATGCTTCTTGAGCGCAGCCTCGACCATCTGCTTCTCGGCGCGGTCGAGGTTGAGGTCGGAACCCGGGGCCGGCGGCGGCGGGGTGGCGGTCCTCGGCGCCATCGTTCTTGAAAGAGAAAAATCCTCGACGGTGAACGCATCGTCCGCCGCCAGGATCACGGCCCGCTCGGCGGCATGGCGAAGCGCGCGGACATTGCCGGGCCACTCATAAGCCACCAGCGCCGCCACGACGTCCGCCGGCAGCCGCCGCGCGGGCTTGCCGTATTTCTTCGAATAGAGCCCGACATAATGATCGATGAGCAGGAGGATGTCCTCCCGCCGCTCGCGCAGGGGAGGCAGCTCGATCTCCACCGTGTTGAGCCGGAAGAGCAGGTCCTGCCGGAACAGGCCCTCGTCGGCGAGGCGCTCCGGCGGCAGGTTGGTGGCGGCGATCACGCGCACGTCGATCGGCACCGGCCGGTTGGCGCCGACCGGAATCACCTGGCGCTGCTCCAGGGCGGTCAGCAGCTTGGGCTGGAGGTGGAGCGGAAGGTTGCCGACCTCGTCGAGGAAGAGGGTGCCGCCGTCCGCGGCCTGTAGCCGCCCGATGCGATCGCCGCGGGCGTCGGTGAAGGCGCCCTTCACATGGCCGAACAGCTCGGACTCGAAGAGATTCTCCGCGACCGCACCGAGATCCACCGAGACCAGCACTTGATCGGCGCGGCGTGAGCGGCGGTGCAGCTCGCGCGCGACCAGCTCCTTGCCGGTGCCGTTCTCGCCGAGGATCAGCACATTCGCCTCGGTCGGCGCGGCCCGCTCCACCAGCGACATCACGCGTGCCATGGCGGGCGAGGAGCCGAGCATCACCGATTCCGCGCCGGCCGCGGGCGCGTTCACGGCGGCCGCGCGCTTGCGCTCCGTCACCGCCTCCTCGCGCGAGTTGCGCAAAGCTGCGGCCGTCCTCACCGTCGCCAGCAGCCGCTCGTTCGACCACGGCTTGGAGACGAAGTCGGTAGCACCCCGCTTCATCGCCTCGACTGCGATCTGGATGCCGCCATGGGCAGTGATCATCACCACCACCGCCTCGGAATCGCGCTTCAAAATCTCGCCGAGCCACTGGAAGCCCTCGGCCGCATTGGTCGCGCCGCGGCCGAAATTGGCGTCCAGCAGGATGACGTCAGTATGGCCGCGGTCCATCGCCGTCAGCGCTTCCTCGGGCGCCTGGAAGGTGGCGATCTCCTCGAACATGTCGCGGAGCAGCAGCCGCGCCGACAGCAGGATGTCAGGATCGTCGTCGACGACGATGCAGCGCTCGAATGCCTTCCCCCTCTTCACGGCCCTCTCCTAAAGCCTCTTATGGACGGCGACGAAACAATTTCCGTGCCAGCACCTGTCCGCTTTCGTCCGGATGCGCACATCCTGTTCGTTTCCGAACAGCAATGACTCTCCTCCAGCTTGCCACTCCAGCACAAGAAACGGCGGTTTTCCGCGGCTCAGCGCGCTTGGCACGGCTTATGCTGAGTATCCGGCAACAGGGGTTATCAACGATTTTCGGGAGGAGAACATCATGTCCAATTTGCAGTCGGTCTTGGGTGGAGCGGTCTGGATGGCAGTCGCGACGCTCCTGATGCTCGCCACCTTCGAGCCGGCGCCCTCGCCGATCGGGGAGACCGAGTTCGCTGCGGTGAAGATCGCCGCCGGTTTCGCCGACATCTGATTGTCCGCTGGCGGACGCTTCCTGTCCGGAATCGGACAGGCCCGCGCCGCCGGCAGGGATGAGCGGGATGACAGAGGATGCGCCGGCTGCTGGCACGATGCTTGAAGGAAGCGGACAGGCCAGCGCGGATGATGCCGGCGGAGGGGAGTCGATGAGCGTAGTGAGGATGCAAGCCAGCCCGTCCGAGGCCAAGCCCGCGAGTGGCGGCGGCATGGACCGCGTGATCGAGAAGAAGGGCCTGCCGCAGCGCGTGAAGATCGCGATCGGCGCGGGCCTGCTCGTGCTCGGCGCCGCCGGCTTCTATGCGATGGCGCCCGACGCCGCCAGCCAGACCGTCGCTGCCGACCGCGTCACCGTCTCGACGGTAACGCAGGGCCGCTTCGACGACTTCCTGCCCTTGCGCGGAGCGGTCACGCCGCTCGTCACCGTCTTTCTCGACGCGGTCGAGGGCGGACGGGTCGAGAAGGTGCTCGTCGAGGATGGAGCCATGGTCCAGCAGGGCCAGCTGCTCGCGGTGCTCTCCAACAGCGACCTCGCCCTCAACCTGCTCGCCCGCCAGGCCGACGTGTCGCGCGAGGTCAACTCGATGCGCAGCCAGGAGCTGGCGCTGTCGGTCACCTCGATGCAGGACGAGCGCGCCGTGATCGAGGCCGAGCTGCTCGCCGACAAGGCGAGGCGCCAGTTCGAGCTGCAGAAGCCGCTGCATGAGCGCGGCTTCGTGCCCGCCAAGATCTACAACGACAGCCGCGACGAATATCAGTCCGCTCTGCGGCGCTCGCAGGTGCTCCGCCGGGCGCGCGCCACCAACCAGCGGCTGCAGACGAGCCAGCTCGCCCAGCTCCGCGCTTCCAACGCGTCACTGGCCGGGAGCCTCGAAATCGCCCGGTCGACGCTGGACTCGCTCAACATTCGCGCGCCCGTCAGCGGCCAGCTCACTGCTTTCTCTATCCAGGTCGGCCAGTCGATGAACCGGGGCGAGCGCCTCGGCCAGATCGACAGCGCCGGACGCAACAAGCTGAGGGCGCAGGTCGACGAATTCTATCTCGGCCGTGTCGAGCCGGGCCAGAAGGCGACCGCCGATTGGGGCGGCAAGACCTACCAGCTGAAGGTCGCCAAAATCTATCCGCAGGTCAGCAACGGCACCTTCGCCGTCGACCTCGTCTTCGTCGGCGCGGAGCCGGCGGATATCCAGCGCGGCCAGACGCTGCAGACCAAGCTCACGCTCGGCGATCCGACGCCGGCGCTGCTGATCCCGAACGGCGCCTTCTACAACGAGACCGGCGGGTCCTGGGTGTTCGTGGTGACGCCGGATGGGTCAGAGGCCGTCAAGCGCCTGGTCCGGCTCGGCCGCCGCAACGCCGACTTCATCGAGGTGCTCGAAGGGCTGGAGCCCGGCGAGAAGGTCCTCACCTCACCTTACACCGGTTTCGCCGACAAGGATCGGCTCGACCTCGAAACGAAATAGAAGGGAGCCTATCCATGCTGACGATGCGTGATCTCGCCAAGGTCTACCGCACCGATACGGTCGAAACCGCCGCGCTCGACGGGATCGATCTCGACATCGCCGAGGGCGAGTTCGTGGCGATCATGGGGCCGTCCGGCTGCGGCAAGTCGACGCTCCTCAACGTGATCGGCATGCTCGACAGCCCCTCGAGCGGCTCCTACGTCTTCAACGGCCAGGAAGTGGCCGGCCTGCCCGAGGGAAAGCTCGCCGACGTCCGCAAGCAGAATCTCGGCTTCATCTTCCAAAGCTTCAACCTGGTCGACGAGCTCTCGGTGCGCGAGAATGTCGAGCTCGCCCTCCTCTACCACAATGTGCCCGCCTCCGAGCGCCGCCAGCGCGCCGATGCGGTGATGGACAAGGTCGGCATCGGCCACCGCGCCAAGCACCGGCCGAGCCAGCTCTCCGGCGGCCAGCAGCAGCGCGTGGCGGTCGCCCGCGCGCTGGTCGGCAACCCCAAGCTGATCCTCGCCGACGAGCCGACCGGCAACCTCGACACCCAGCATGGCGAGGAGGTCATGAAGATGCTCCAGGCGCTGAACCGCGAAGGCTCGACCATCGTCATGGTCACCCACTCGCCGGGTCATGCCGATTATGCCGGGCGGGTCGTCAACATGCTGGACGGTCGCATCCTGCAAGAGCGGCGCCGCGCGGCGTGAGGCGCCTCAGCGCCACGATCGCGGCCCTGCTTGCCGTCGTGCCGCTCGGCGGTCCCGCCGACGCGCAGGCCCGCAAGGACGCGACCGTGCTCATGGCCGAAAGCGAGCGCGGGCGGCAGTTCCAGGAGGAATACGGCTTCAGCGACGCGATCATCGTCGGCGATACCATCTATCTGTCCGGCATCGTCGCCGGCACTGCGCCGGGCGAGACCGACATGAAGCCCGGCTACGACCGGGTCTACCGCCATATCGGCGCGATCCTGAAGCGCGCGGGCGCGAGCTATGACGACATCGTCGACATGACCAGCTTCCACACCGACGTGGAGGCGCAGCTCAAGCCGATGTCCGAGGTCCACAAGACCTATGTGAAGGCGCCTTACCCGGCTTGGACCGCGATCGGCGTCGCCAAGATCCTCGGCAACGGCATCACTGAGATCAAGATCACCGCACGGCGGCCGATGCAGCCAAAAGCGGCAGCGAATTAGGTCGGATCACAAATTCCGCTCGGGCTGAGCTTGTCGAAGCCCTGCCCTTCTCAGGGACGGAAACGGAAGAAGACAAGACGGCCCTTAGACCAGCTCGGGGCGAACGGATGGGGAAGGATCAGCAATCATGTGGCGCAATTATCTGACCGTCGGCATCCGGGCCCTGACCAAGAACAAGACCTACGCCTTCATCAACATCTTCGGCCTGGCGCTCGGCCTCGCCGCCTGCCTGCTGATCCTGCTCTTCGTCCGCTACGAGCTGAGCTACGACAAGGCGCTGCCGGGTGCTTCCCAGGCCTTTCAGTTCCAGACCTCGTTCACCGATCCGGATGCGGGCGAAGTCCAGAAGCTCCAGATGGCGGCCTATGTGTCCAAGGACCTGCTGAAGAAGGACTTCCCGCAGATCGAAACGGCGGTTCACGCGCTCTCATCGGGTCCGGTCGTGCTAAAGGGCGGCCAGGCCTATGCGACCGAGGATTTCCGCTTTGTCGACGGCAACCTGCTCGAGATCCTGCAATTCCCGCTGGTGAAAGGAAATAGCGAGACCGCGCTGGACGAGGTCGGCTCCGTCGTCCTGACCGAGACCGAGGCGCGCAAATATTTCGGCAACGAGGATCCGATGGGCCAGACCCTGACCCTCTCCTCGCGCGGCCAGCAGGTCGACTATCGCGTCACCGGCATTCTCAAGGACCTGCCCAAGAACTCGCATTTCGTAGCCACCATGATCGCCCGCTACGAGCCCAAGTCCTATTGGGCAGACCAGCAAGACTTCATGACCCAGTGGGGCTGGCAGTCCGGCTGGGTCTATGTGAAGCTTCGCCCAGGCTCCGACCCGCAAGCGATCAACGCGCAGATGGAGGCGTTCGAGAAGCGCAACATCCCGGACCAGGTGTTCGGCGGTCAGCGCACCAACCAGGGTGATTTCGCCGAGTTCAAGCTCGTCAACATCGCCGACGTCCATCTCGGTGAGGCGCAGGAAGCGGCGATGACGCCGGGCAACGACCGGGGCTCGATCATCACCTTCGGCGTGATTGCAGCCCTAATCCTCGCAATGGCGTGCGTGAACTTCACCAATCTCGCGACGGCCCGCGCCAGCCAGCGCGCTCGCGAAGTCGCGCTGCGCAAGGTGCTCGGCGCCAACCGCAAGCAGCTGGTGACGCAGTTCCTGGGAGAGTCGGTGCTGGTCGCAGGCCTTGCCATGCTGCTCGCACTTGCCTTCGTCGAGCTCGCCCTGCCGCCCTTCGCCGCCTTCCTCGACGCGGACCTGGAGATGACATATTTTGGCGAGGGCGGCCTGATCCTGCCGATCGTCGGCCTGGTCCTGCTGGTCGGCGCCGCCGGCGGTCTCTACCCGGCCTTCTATTTGTCGCGCTTCCAGCCGGCCAAGGTGCTGAAAGCCAACAAGTCGGCCGCCGAGGCGTCCGGCTCGGGCAGCTTCCGCAACGTGCTGGTGATCGCCCAGTTCGCCGTCTCGATCGGACTCATCATCTGCACGGCCGTGGTCTACGCCCAGACCGTCCACGCCCGCACCGCAGACCCGGGCTACAAGCGCGACGGCCTGTTGCAGATCGAAGGGGTCGGACGGCGCGAGATGTTCCCGATCACCGAGACGCTGATCCGCCAGCTCAAGCAGATCGACGGCGTCACGAACGTCGGCCGCTCAAACATCGGCGTGGCGACCCGCAACAACCAGAATACCGGCGTGCAGATGCCGGGCCGGAACGAACCGATCAATATCGGCAATTACAGCATCGACACCGGCTTCTTCGACACGATGGGCATCAAAGTCGTGGCCGGCCGCCTGTTCGACGAGAACCGGCCGATGGACGATTCCACCACGCCCTTCCCGGAGGACGAAGCGGCGGAGCGGGCCATGGTCGAGCGCGGCTACAATGTGGTGCTGAACCAGCTCGCCGTCCGTCGGCTCGGCCTGGGCACTCCACAGGCTGCCGTCGGCAAGACCATCAAGCTGCTGGCCGATCCGGAATTTGGCGGCGTGGTGAACGTCAACATCATCGGCGTCGTCGAAGACAGCCGGTTCCGGTCGATCCGCGAGACGATCGATCCGATCATCTTCCGGGCCAGCCGCATCGGCCAGGGCTGGATGCTGGTCCGCTACAATGCGAACGACCCGTCCCGCGTCCGGCGCGACGTCGAAGCGGTGTGGAAGCGGCTCGCCCCCGAGGTGCCGTTCGAGGCGCAGTTCAGCGAGGAGATCGTCGGCGAACTCTACGAGGCCGAGGACGCGCGGGCGCAGACCTTCGCCGGCTTCGCGATCCTGGCGGTGGTCGTCGCCTGCCTCGGTCTGTTCGGCCTCGCCGCCTTCACCGCCGAGCGCCGCACCAAGGAGATCGGCATCCGCAAGGTGCTCGGCGCGCGCAGCCATGACATCGTGCGCCTGCTCGCGTGGCAGTTCTCGAAGCCGGTGATCGTCGCCAACCTGATCGCCTGGCCGGTCGCCTGGTGGGTGATGCGGGACTGGCTGAACACGTTCGACACCCGCATCGACCTTGGGCCGACTCCCTTCGTGCTGGCCGGCGTGCTCGCGCTCGCCATCGCCATCGGCACCATCGCCGGCCATGCTTTCAAGGTGGCGCGCGCGAACCCGATCCACGCCCTCCGCTACGAATAAGGGAGCCGACAGCCATGTGGCGCAACTATCTGACGGTCGGATTCCGTGCCCTGGCATCGAACAAGACCTATGCGTTCATCAACGTCGTCGGCCTGGCGCTTGGCCTCGCCGCCTGCCTGCTGATCCTGCTCTACGTTCGATACGAGACCAGCTACGACCGGTGGATGGAGGGCGCGGAGAATGCCTTCCAGCTCCAGAACCTCTATGAGGCGACCGACACCGGCGGCGAGGAGATGAAGCTGCAGGTGAGCAGCATCGCCGCAGGCCGCGCGCTGGTTAAGGATTATCCGCAGCAGGTCGAGAAGCTGGTCTGGGTGCGCGGCTTCTCGCCGATCGTGATCCAGGACGGCCAGGCCTCCGAGATCGAGAATCTCAGGATGGTCGAGGACAATTTGTTCGAGATCTTCCGCGTGCCCTTCGTCCGCGGCACCTGGCAGACGGCGCTGCCCGACACGCACTCGATCGCACTCAGCGAAAGCGAAGCGAGGCGCCGCTTCGGCACCGTCGATGCCATCGGCAAGACGCTGACGATCGTCGATAACATGGGCAACGTCGATTATCGCGTGACCGGCGTGTTCAGGGACTTCCCGAAGAACTCGCATTTCAGCGCCGAGGCGGTCGCGCGCTTCGACTTGGGGGTGCAGTTCGCCGATCGCCTCAGCGCGACCACGAGCTGGAACAACCAGCAGGGCTGGAACTACCTGCGCCTGCGCTCACCGCAGGATGCGGAGCTGATCCACGCCCAGATGCCGGCCTGGGAGAAGCGCAACATCCCGGACGAGAATAATGGGCAGGAGCGCTCCAACGCGGGCGATGTGCAGGACTTCCGGCTCGTCAACATCCGCGACGTCCACCTCGGCGACGCGCAGGACGCGTCGGTGACACCGGGGAACGACCGCGTCACCGTGATCACCTTCGCGGTGATCGCCTTCCTCGTGCTCGGCATGGCCTGCGTTAACTTCACCAACCTGGCGACCGCGCGCGCCTCCCAGCGGGCGCGGGAGGTGGCGCTGCGCAAGGTGCTCGGCGCCTCGCGCAGGCAGCTCGTCGTCCAGTTCCTGGGGGAATCGGTGATGGTCGTGGCGATCGCGATGGCGGTGGCGCTTGCCATGGTCGAGCTGCTGCTGCCCGCCTTCAACGCCTTCCTCGAGGCCGACATCGAGCTCACCTATTTCGGCGAGGGCGGCGTGATCCTGCCGATCCTCCTCCTCGTCATCGTCGTTGGCATGGCCGGCGGGCTCTATCCGGCCTTCTACCTGGCGCGTTTCCAGCCCGCCAAGATCCTGAAGGCGAACAAGTCGGCGGCGGACTCGTCCGGATCCGGGCGGCTGCGCAACATGCTGGTGGTGGCGCAGTTCGCCGTCTCGATCGGCCTTATCATCTGCACGGCGATCATCTACGCGCAGACCGTCTACGCGCGCACCATCGATGCCGGCTACAAGCGCGACGGCCTGCTCCAGGTCGGCAACCTCGGCTATCGCGGCGTCGACAATCGCGACGGACAGGTGACCGAGCAGATCCGCCGCGTCCCGGGCGTTCAGGCAGCCGCCCGCACGCAGATCAGCATCGATCCCGGCGGCAATTCCGTCAGCAACGTCTACCCGCCCAACGCGACCGAAGGCATCGAGATCGGCGATTATGCTGTCGAGGCCGACTTCTTCCGCGCGATGGGCATGGAGATCGTCGCCGGGCGCGACTTCTCCGAGGCGCAGGGCCGCGACGATACGACCACGCCCTTCCCCGACGCTCCGGACTATGAGGCGGCGCTCCGGCGCATCGCCGATCGCGGCATCAACGTCGTCCTGAGCGAGGCGGCGACGCGGCGGCTCGGCTTCAAGAGCCCCGGGGACGCCGTCGGACAGAATCTACGCGCCTCCTTGCTCCCCTCCCAATATGGCCTGGTGGCAATCACCGTGGTCGGCGTCGTCAAGGATGCGCGCTTCCGCTCGATCCACGAGCCGCTGCAGCCGATCGTCTATACGATGCGCCGCAACGGCTTCGGCGACATCATGGTCCGCTATTCCGGCGACCCCTCGGCGATCCGGGACCAGATCGAGACCGTGTGGAAGCGGAACATTCCGCAGGTGCCGTTCAGTGGGCGCTTCGCCGACGATATCGTCCGCGAGCAATATGAGAAGGAGGAGGGCCGCGGCCAGCTGTTCGCTGCCTTCGCAATTCTCGCGGTGGTGATCGCCTGCCTCGGCCTGTTCGGCCTCGCCGCCTTCACCGCCGAGCGGCGCACCAAGGAAATCGGCATTCGCAAGGTGCTGGGCGCGCGCAGCCGCGACATCGTGCGACTGCTCGCCTGGCAATTCTCGAAGCCGGTCATCATCGCCAATCTCATCGCCTGGCCTGCCGCCTGGTGGGTGATGCGCGACTGGCTGAACGGCTTCGACACCCGCATCGACCTCGGCCCCGGCCCCTTCATGCTGGCGGGCCTGCTCGCGCTGGTCATCGCCATCGGCACCATCGCCGGCCACGCCCTCAAGGTGGCGCGAGCCAATCCCATCCACGCCCTTCGCTACGAGTGAGGATCACGCACATGTGGAGCAACTATCTGACCGTCGCGCTCCGCTCTCTGGCGAAGAACAAGACCTATGCCTTCATCAACATCTTTGGCCTCGCCCTCGGTCTCGCCGCCTGCCTGCTGATCCTGCTCTACGTCCGCTACGAGACCAGCTACGACAAATGGCTGCCGGACAGCGACCGCATCTACCAGGTGCAGGCGACCTGGCACGAGCCGGGCCAGCCCGTCACCCAGAACCAGGCAAGCCCGCTGCCGGTGCGCGACACGATTGCGGGCGGCTTCCCGCAGATCGAGGCGGTGACGATCGCCCAGCCGAGCCGGCTGCAGATCATGCGGGACGGCCAGCCGGTGTTCGTCGACGAGCTCTATGTCGATCCCGCCTTCTTCGACATCTTCCAGCTGGAGTTCGTGCGCGGCTCGCGTGACACGGCGCTGCCGAACGTGCGCTCGATCGTCTTCACGGAGGAAGAGGCGCTGAAGCAGTTCGGCACTCTCGACGTGATCGGCCGCGTGATCACCGAGCGGACGCAGGACGGCGCGACCGACTATACCGTCACCGGCGTCATCAAGAACCTGCCGAAGAACAGCCACCTGCAGCTGGCGACGATCGCCCGCTTCGACCCCAACATCTACAATGATGTCCCCGCCGACTCCAAAGGCTGGGGCAGGATGGGGCAGTATCATTATGTGAAGCTGCGCCCCGGCGCAGACGCGGCGGCGATCAACGCCGCTCTCCCCGCTTGGGAGAAACGGATCATCCCGCCCCAGACGATCGAGGGCCGGAGCTCCAGCCGCGCCGACATCATGGACCTGGAACTGGTGCCGGTGCCGGACGTGCATCTCGGCGAGGCGCAGCTAGGGGCGATGAGCCCCGGCAACGACGCGCGCACCGTCGCCACCTTCTCGGTGGTCGCGATGCTGATCCTGGTCATGGCCTCGATCAACTTCATCAACCTTTCGACCGCCCGCGCCGGCCAGCGCGCCCATGAAGTGGCGCTGCGCAAGGTGCTCGGCGCCTCGCGCCGCCAGCTGGTGAACCAGTTTCTCGGCGAATCCCTGCTGATCGTCGGGCTGGCGATGCTGATCGGGCTCGCATTGGTCGAGCTCATCGCCCCTCTCCTCGCCGCCTTCCTGGAAGCCGACCTCCGGATCGAATATTTTGGCAGCGAGGGCTATCTGCTGCCGATGCTGGCGCTGGCGATCTTCGTCGGCCTGGCGGGGGGCCTCTACCCTGCCTTCTTCCTCTCGCGCTTCCAGCCCGCCAAGGTGCTGCGGGCCAACAAGTCGGCGGCGGGACACCAGGGTTCGGGACGGCTGCGCGCCGTCCTGGTCGTGACGCAATTCGCCATCTCGATCGGCCTTATCGTCTGCACGGCCGTGGTTTATTCGCAGACGCGCTTCGTCCAGACCGTCGACCCGGGCTTCGAGCGCGACGGCCTGATCCAGATGCAGGGTGCGTGGCGCTTCAACGGGATGGGCAATGCCGAGGCGGTGAAGCGCGAGATCGCCCGCCTTCCCGGCGTGGCGGGCGTCGGCCGCACCAATCTCGGCGTGGCCGCTACCAACAAGTCGATCCAGCTGATCACCCGGCCGGGCACGACGGAGACAACCGACGTCGGCGTTTATCGCGCCGATCCCGACTTCTTCCAGACGATGGGGATGCGCCTGCTCGCCGGGCGTCTCCCCGGCGACCGCTTCGCCAACGACCGGATCGACGCTCCGGCCGAGGGCGCGGAGTTCGATCCGGCGCGTCCGATCAACATCGTCATCAACCGAAGGACGGCGAAGCAGATCGGCTCCGATCAGCCCGCCGCCGTGGTCGGCAAGCAGGTCAAAGCCAGCGTCGCCGGCACCGACGTGATGAGCCCGGCGACGATCGTCGGCGTGGTGGAGGACACGCGCATCCGCACCGCCCGCGACGAGATCGAGCCGCTCGTGTTCGTCTACGAGCCGGCGAAAACGAGCCAGTTCATCGTCCGCTACCGCGACGCCGTGCCTTCCGAGGTGATGTCCAGCCTGCAGCGCGTCTGGAGCCGCTTCCTCCCCGAAATCCCGTTCGAGGCCGCCTTCGCCGAGGATCTGGTCGCCGAGCTCTACGAGCGCGAGCGCACCCGCGGCGCCATCTTCGCCGTCTTCTCGCTGATGGCCGTAATCATCTCCTGCCTCGGCCTGTTCGGCCTCGCCGCTTTCACCACCGAGCGGCGCACCAAGGAGATCGGCATCCGCAAGGTGCTCGGCGCCAAGGTGCGGGACATCGTCCAGCTGCTGGCGTGGCAATTCTCCAAGCCGGTGATCATCGCCAATGTGGTGGCGTGGCCGGTGGCATGGTGGGCGATGCGCGACTGGCTCAACACCTTCGACGCGCGGATCGACCTCGGCCCCGGCCCCTTCGTCCTCGCCGGCCTCATCGCACTGGCCATCGCGATCGGCACCGTCGCCGGCCACGCACTGAAGGTGGCCCGCACAAATCCAATCCACGCACTCAGATACGAATGAGGGGATGCAAGGGATGTGGCGCAACTATCTGACCGTCGGCTTCCGGGCGCTGACCAAGAATCGCACCTACGCCTTCATCAACATCTTCGGCCTTGCGCTTGGGCTTGCGGCCTGCCTGCTGCTGCTCCTCTACGTGCGCTACGAGACCAGCTATGACGAGTGGCTCCCCGATGCCGAGCGCGTTTATCAGGTGCAGGCAGTCAACACCGATCCCGAAACGGGCGAGGTCAGCGTCAGCCAGTTCACTCATGGCGTGATCACCGAGAGCCTGGCCAAGGATTTCCCGCAGATCGAGGCGATCGCGCGCGCCGACTACCGGCAGCCGGTCTTCCTGCGGAATGGCGAGCCGGGCTACGCCGACGTCTATTACGCCAGTCCGGGATTCTTCGAGATCCTCCAACTGCCCTTCGTCGCCGGCAATCGCGCGACCGCGCTGGGCTCAGCAGACAGCATCGTCCTCAGCCGCACCGAGGCCATGCGCCGGTTCGGCAGCACCAACGTCGTCGGCCGCAGCATCACTCAGCTTCGCGGAGATGAGAAAGCGGAACTTCGCGTCACCGGCGTCTTTGAGGACATACCGCGCAACAGCCATCTCGAGCTCGATCTGGTCGGGCGGATCAGCGCGGCACAGGAGGAAGAATGCGGCTGGGGCTGCATCAACGGCTTCGTCTATCTGAAGCTCAGGCCCGGCGCGTCGGCCGAGGACATCCAGCGTGCACTCCCCGCCTGGGAGAAGCGCAACATCCCGACCCGCATGGTGGGCGCGATGCGCACCAGCGAAGGCGACGCATTCGACTGGCGCTTGGTCAACCTGAAGGACGTCCATCTCAGCGAGGCTGAGGGCGAGCTCGAGCGGCCCGGCAACGATCCCCGGACCATTGTCACCTTCGCAGTCGTCGCAGTCCTGATCCTCGCCATGGCGGCGGTCAATTTCGTCAATCTCGCCACGGCTCGCGCCAGCCAGCGGGCGCGGGAAGTGGCGCTGCGCAAGGTACTCGGCGCCCGCCGCCAGCAGTTGGTCGTGCAGTTCCTCGCCGAATCGATGCTGCTGACGACGGTGGCGATGGTGACCGCGCTTGCCCTCGTCGAGCTGCTGCTGCCGCTCTTCGCCGACTTCCTAAATGCAGACTTCAAGCTCAGTTACTTCGGCGAGGACGGCATCTTTCTGCCGGCCCTGGCGATGCTGCTGATCGTCGGCCTGGCGGGGGGGCTCTACCCGGCTTTCTATCTCTCCCGCTACCAGCCCGCCGCCGTGCTGAAGGCGAACCGTTCATCATCGGAGCCGCTCGGCACCGGGCGGCTGCGCAATGCCTTGGTCGTGGCGCAGTTCGCCGTCTCGATCGGCCTCATCGTCTGCACCGCCATCGTATGGGCGCAGACCGAATATGCGCGCTCGGCGGATCCTGGCTACAGGCGTGAGGGGCTGATCCAGGTCGGTAACATGAACCGGGCGGCGATGGTCCCGCTTGCCGAAACGCTGATGCGCGAGATCGAGAAGGTGAACGGGGTCGTGTCGGTCGCCGCCACCAGCATCGTGCCCGCGACGGACACCACGATGAACACGGGCGTCCAGGTGGACGGGCGGGCGGAGCCGGTCACGATCGGCAATTACAGCATCACGCCGAACTTCTTCGAGAGCATGGGCGCCGAGCTGCTGGCCGGCCGCGCGCTCTCCCGACGCTACGCCAACGATAATGGCTGGACGCCCTATGAACCCGAAGAGGCGGTGGCACCGGCTGAACGCGCGTTGGTGGCACGCGGGCTGAATATCGTCGTCAACCGCCTAGCCGCCGAGCAGATGGGCTTCCGCACGCCCCAGGCCGCGGTTGGCAAGACGGTGCGGCTCGACTTCTACGCTGATGAGATCGGCCTCCTTCCCGCCACCATCGTCGGCGTCGTCGAGAACAGCCGCTTCCGCTCGCTGCGCGAGAAGTTCGAGGCGCAGATCTTCTACGACCGCGGCATCTATTCGGACCTGATGGTCCGCTACGACGCGAAGGACCCGGAGGCCGTTCGTCACGCGGTCGGCGAGGTTTGGAAGCGGCTCGCGCCCGCGGTGCCATATGAGGGCGAATATGCCGACCAGCGGCTGGCTGAGCTCTACGAGACCGACCGTGCGCGGGGGCAGATCTTCGCTGCGTTCGCCTTGCTTGCTATTGTGATCGCCTGTCTCGGCCTGTTCGGCCTCGCCGCCTTCACGGCGGAGCGCCGCACGAAGGAGATCGGCATCCGCAAGGTGTTCGGCGCCCGGGTGCGGGACATTGTGCAATTGCTCGCGTGGCAATTCTCCAAGCCGGTGGTGATCGCGAACCTGATTGCCTGGCCGGTGGCATGGTGGGTGATGCGCGACTGGCTGAACGGGTTCGACGCGCGCATCGACCTCGGTCCGGGACCCTTCCTGCTCGCCGGCCTGCTGGCGCTGGTGATCGCGATCGGCACCATCGCGGGACACGCTGTGAAGGTCGCCCGCGCCAATCCGATCCATGCTTTGAGATACGAATGAGGGGAATGCAGCCATGTGGCGCAACTATCTGACGGTCGGCCTCAGGGCGCTGACGAAGAACCGGACGTTCGCGTTCATCAACATCTTCGGCCTCGCGCTCGGCCTTGCGGCGACGCTGCTGCTGCTGCTCTACGTTCGCTACGAGACGAGCTACGATGCCTGGCTCCCTGAGGCCGAGCGCGTCTATCAGGTGCAGACGTTCGGCACCGATGCCACGACCGGCGAGCCTTTCGCCTATCCGGCAGTGACGCGCCCGGTTGCCGACGCGCTGGCCAAGGATTTCCCGCAGCTCGAGGTCTCCAAGTTCGAGACCGACGAGGCGGTGATCCTGAAGGACGGCCAGGCGCTGACTGTCGAGAGGGCGGCGGCGGTGGACGGCAGCTTCTTCTCGATCATCCAGCTGCCTTTCGTGGAAGGCGACCGCCGGACGGCGCTCCGCGACACCGACAGCGTGACGCTGAGCCGCTCCGAAGCCATCCGGCTGCTTGGCACGCCGGACGCGGTCGGGCGCACCATCACGACCGTGCGCGACAGCAAGAAGTTCGACCTGCGCGTCACCGGCATCTTCGAGGATCTGCCGAAGAACAGCCACATGGACATCAGGATGATCCGCCGCTTCAACTCGGCCGAGGAGGAGGATTGCCCCTGGGGCTGCGTCAACGGCTCCGCTTATGTGAAGCTGAAGCCCGGCGTTGACGTCGAGACGATCCACAGCCGGATGCCGGATTGGGAGCGGCGCAACGTCCCCCAGCTCGACGTCGCCGGCACCCCGCTCCGCGCCACCACCGACTGGCGGCTTACCAACGTCCGCGACATCCATCTGGGCGTCGCGCAGGACAGCGATGAGCCGGGCAACGACATGCGGACGATCGTCACCTTCACGATCATCGCGCTGCTGATCCTGGGCATGGCGGTGGTGAACTTCGTTAACCTCGCCACCGCCCGTGCCGGCCAGCGCGCGCGGGAGGTGGCCGTGCGCAAGGTGCTCGGCGCGCGCAAGGGCCAGCTCATGGGTCAATTCCTCGGCGAATCGATGCTGCTGGTCTCGATCGCAATGTTGATCGCGCTGGCGCTGGTGGAGCTCACCATCCCCGCTTTCTCCGCCTTCCTCGATGCCGATTTCGACATCAGCTATCTTGGCGCCGACGGCATCGCGCTGCCGGTGATCGCGCTGACGCTGATCGTCGGCCTTGCGGGCGGGCTCTATCCCGCCTTCCAGCTTGCCCGCTACCGGCCCGCCGCAGTGCTCAAGGCGAACAAGTCCATCGCGGCTCCGGAGGGGAGCGGCCGGCTGCGCAACGCCTTGGTCGTGGCGCAGTTCGCGGTGTCGATCGGCCTCATCGCCTGCACCGCGATCGTCTATCACCAGACCGTCTTCGCCCGCACCGCCGATCCCGGCTATCAGCGCGAGGGCCTGCTGACCGTCGCCGGCCTAAGGAATCCGGAGGTTCGCAAGGTCCAGGAGACGCTCGCCCGCGAGATCGCCAGGATCGAAGGCGTGAGCGACGTGTCGGCGACCAAGATCGTGCCGGCAGAAGGTCCCACCTTCCACATCGCGGCCACCGTTCCCGGCCGCCCCGGCACCCTGAAGCTCGGCTGGTACAGCGTCGAGCCGAGCTTCTTCGACACGATGCGGATCGAGACGGTGGCCGGGCGCAAGCTCTCCAGCGCCCACGCCAAGGACAGGATGTTCGTCGACTACGAGAACCCCGACGAGGCGGCGATCGAGGTGGCAGCGCGGGCGATCGCCGCGCGCGGCGCGAACGTGGTGGTCAACGAAAGCGCGGCCCGGACCCTGGGCTTCGCCGATCCCGCCGCCGCGATCGGCAAGCAGATCGCCGTTGCCGCCTTCAACGAGGAGATCGGCCCGGTCCCGGTGACCATCGTCGGCGTCGCCAGGGACACGCGCTTCCGCTCGGTGCGCGAGCCGGTGGAGCCGATCGTCTATTATGACGACGGCTATTACCGCTACATCGTCGCCCGCTTTGCGGCGGCCGATCCCAATGCGGTCCTGCGCGGCGTCGAGCAGGCGTGGCGAAAGCTCCTCCCGGAAGTGCCGTTCGAGGCGAGCTTCGCGGAGGAGCAGCTCGCCAGCCTCTACGGGGCGGACGAAGCCCGCGGCACCACCTTCGCCGCGTTCGCAATGCTCGCCATCCTGATCGCCTGCCTAGGGCTGTTCGGCCTCGCTGCCTTCACCGCCGAGCGGCGCACCAAGGAGATCGGCATTCGCAAGGTGTTCGGGGCGCGGGTACGGGACATCGTGCAATTGCTCGCCTGGCAATTCTCGAAGCCGGTGGTGATCGCCAACCTCATCGCCTGGCCGGTCGCCTGGTGGGTGATGCGCGACTGGCTGAACGGCTTCGACGCGCGGATCGCGCTGACGCCGGGGCCGTTCCTGCTCGCCGGCCTGCTGGCGCTGGTGATCGCGATCGGCACCATCGCCGGACACGCCATCAAGGTCGCGCGGCTGAACCCGATCCACGCGCTGAGATACGAGTGAGCCTAAAGCCCTCTCCCCACGGGGAGAGGGGGTTTAGATCAACCCGGCGACGAGCCCGCGGGCGGCGGCTTCCTCGGCTTGGATATACCAGCCGTCCTCGGCCTTGGCGCTGATCTCGTCGAACGAGATCTGGCTGCCTTCGATCAACGCCTGATAGCCTTCCTTCTGGAGGAGAAGGCCGTTCTCGATCTCGCCGAGCAATTGCGCCACGCGGTTGCGGCTGGCGTTGAGCGGGCCTTCGAGGTCCAGACATTTCTCCAATTGCCTGCAGTGAACCAGTAGAACGGCATCAGCGGTGAGGTAACGGTCTTCCTTGCGGAAGCCGCCCAAGAACGTGGCCGCCGCCGAGTAGACGACGGTCTTGCCGATGAAGACGAGGCGACGCGCCAGCCGGCTGCGGGCGAGGCCCACCTCCAGGGCGAGCCTGCGGCCGATGTCGGCATCGCCGCCGGTGCTGGTGATCTCAATGCCGATCGGCCCCTCACCCGACTGGGCTTGGGCAAGCTGATCGTGGAATGCATTCAGCATCGCCTCGTCGACCGAGCCGAGCAGCCGCACCTGCGGCGCTTGCGCCAGACCCAGGATCATCGCCCGATCGTCGTCGCTGCGTGCCATGATCGGCTGAACGGGCGCAAAGAGCGGCTGTTCCTCAGGGGTTGATCCATGTCAGTCACTTGATCGAACCGGATGTGGAACGGCTTTCCCGCCCGAGCGCTCTGTGCCCGAGGAGAAGAACTTGCGGATCTTGCTGCTGGGCGCGACGGGACTGATCGGATCGGCCGCCGCCTCACGCCTGGCTGCCGACAAGCATGAGGTGATCGGCGTCGCCCGAAGCCGCGGCGTCGTGGCAAGGCGGCTGCCCGTCTCCCGCTGGATCGAGCTCGACCTCCGGCGCGCCACCAGCGCGGAGGCCTGGGCGCCGCATCTCGCCGGTATTGACGCGGTCGTAAACTGCGCGGGCGTGCTCCAAGACAGCGCGAGGGATTCCACCGCCGCCGCCCATCGCGACGGGCCGGCGGCTTTGTGGGAAGCCTGCGAGCGCGCCGGCGTGCGCCGGGTCATCCACTTCTCGGCGATGGGCGTGGACCGGGGCGGCCTCACCGATTTCTCCCGCACCAAACTTTCGGGGGACGAAGCGCTGATGGCGCGCGACCTCGACTGGGTGATCCTCCGCCCGTCGGTGGTGGTGGGGCGGCAGGCCTATGGCGGCAGCGCCCTGTTCCGCGGCCTCGCCGCCTTTCCGATCCTCGCGCGCACGCCCGACGCCGGGCCGCTCGACATCGTCCAGCTCGACGATGTGGTCGAGACGGTGGTGCGCCTGCTCGGGCCCGAGGCGCCATCCCGGATCGCGCTCGAGCTTGCCGGTCCGGAGCGGCTGACCTTCGAGCAGGTCGTCGCCGCCTATCGCGCCTGGCTCGGCCGACGTCCGGCCCGGATCGTCGATGCGCCCGGCTTCATAATGGGCGGCGCCTACCGGCTCGGTGATTTCGTCGCCAAGCTCGGCTGGCGCCCGCCGATCCGCACCACGGCACGCAAGGAGATCGTCCGCGGCGCCGTCGGCGATCCGGGCGAATGGATCCGCGCCACCGGCATCGAGCCGCGCTCGCTGAGCCAGGCGTTGGCCGGGGAGCCGGCCTCCGTCCAGGAACGCTGGTTCTCCAACCTCTATCTGCTGAAGCCGCTGGTCATCGGCGTCTTCGCGCTCTTCTGGCTGATGACGGGCATCGTCTCGCTCGGCCCCGGCTATGGCCATGCCGAGCATCTGATGCTGGTCGGCGGCGGCGGCCCCCTCGCCGGCCCCAGCGTGATCGCCGGAGGCGTCGCCGATATCCTCGTGGGGCTGGGCATCCTCTACCGTCGGACCACTCGCCTCGCACTGATCGCCGCCCTCGGCATCTCGATCTTCTACGTGATCGCCGGCACCCTGCTGCTGCCGGTGCTCTGGGCCGATCCACTGGGACCGATGATGAAGATCTGGCCGATCCTCGTCCTCAACCTCGTCGCCCTCGCCGTGCTGGAGGAGAGATGACCGAATATTACGTCCTGAAGTTCCTCCACGTCATCGGCGCGACCGTGCTGCTCGGCACCGGTGCGGGCATCGCCTTCTTCATGCTGATGGCGCACCGCACCGGCAACGTCGCAGTCGTGGCCGGCGTCGCCCGTATCGTGGTGATCGCCGACTATGTCTTCACCGCCACCGCAGTCGTCGCCCAGCCGATCACCGGGCTGCTGCTCGCCCGAGCGATCGGCTACGATCTCACCGAAGGGTGGATCCTGGCCTCGATCGCCCTCTACATCTTCACCGGCCTGTTCTGGCTTCCGGTGGTGTGGATGCAGTCGCGGATGCGCACGCTCGCAAGGAACGCGGCCGCATCCGGTGCGCCGCTGCCTCCCGAATATCATCGCCTGTTCCGCTGGTGGTTCGCCTTCGGCTTTCCGGCCTTCGCCGCGGTGCTGCTGATCTTCTGGCTGATGATCGTTCGTCCGGAGATCTCCCTTTGAAGGACCGGACGCTCGGTCTCGGCTCGCGGCTGCTGATCGGCGGCATCGCCGGTTTCGTCGGCACGCTGGCGATGACCTCAGCGATGGCGCGCGGGCACCGGCGGCTGCCTCGCCAGGAGCGCTATCCGCTGACGCCGCGGGAGATCATCGATTCCTCAGCCGCGAAGGCTGGCCTCGAGCTTGGCAACGATGCCGCCAAGGATGCGACGCTGGCGGCCCATTTCCTCTACGGAGCCGCGTGCGGAGCGCTGATCGCCGCCGCCGATCCGCGCCCGACCGAAGCCGAGGGCGCAGTCGCAGGCGTCGGCGTGTGGCTGGCGAGCTATCTCGGCTGGATCCCTGGCGTCGGGATATTGAAGCCGGCGACAGAGCACCCGCTCCGCCG
Source organism: Allosphingosinicella sp. (assembly GCF_059502505.1). NCBI lineage: Bacteria > Pseudomonadati > Pseudomonadota > Alphaproteobacteria > Sphingomonadales > Sphingomicrobiaceae > Allosphingosinicella > Allosphingosinicella sp. The sequence goes on along the minus strand of NZ_JCACEU010000013.1, from coordinate 97,414 downwards.
CAACCTCCTCATGATCGGCTCCCACCTCGTCTGGGGCGCCACCACCGCCCGCGCGATGCGCGAGCTGGCGCTGGCGCGCGAGACGATGGTCGAAGCGGGACCGGACCGGGACGCGCCGCCTCCGGCGGGCTAGTCTACGTGCTTCACCGCCGGCGGATCGCTGGCCGGGAAGCTTTCGTCCGACGCTTCGTCGACCTTGGTCCACTCGTTGGGCGGATCGCGCATCGCGCCGGGGCCGGCCGGGCGGACATTCCCGCTATTGCCGACCGCACCATGCGCGCCGCCATGCTTCAGCGCCGGCGCATAGGGATCGTCATCGTCTCCGGTCAGGCGCTTGCTGAGGAAATAACCGGCGGCGGCCGCGCAGGCGGCGCCGATGCCGGTCAGGAGCGCGGTCTTGCGGTTCCACTCGGGCATCATTGCGTCTCCAGCGTCTTGGTCTGGGCAGGCGGCAGGCCTTCCGTCTCCGCCAATTGCATCAGCTCGGCCTTGCGCGCGGCCATCTGCTCGCCGAGCGCGTCGAGGTCGACGTCGGCGGCGCGGGCCTGCTGGAAGATGTTTCCGTGCTGCTTTTCCTCTTCCTTGACGTGGTGCTCGATCTCCTCCTGCAGCACCTTCACCTTGGCGTCGTAGAATTCGCTCTCGGGCGACCCGGCCTCGATATCGTTGATCAGCACCTTGGCGCCGTCATGCTCGACATAGGCTTCCTTGAGGTCGTCCTCGTCGATCTTGCCCTCCAGCGCGGGATAGAAGATCTCCTCCTCGATCATCGCGTGGACCTTCAATTCGGTGCAGATCTGGCGGGCGATCTGCTCCTTCTTGTCGTCGTCCTTCGCCTTCTCGAATTTCTCGAACAGCGCCTCGACCTCGCGATGGTCCTGAGCGAGCAGCTTCAGCGCGTCTTGCTTTCCTTGCGCAGCCATAACAATGCCTCCTCGGTTCACGAGCGGAACATTCGGACCGGGCGCCGGTTCCGCCGCCTGAGCGGGTCTGGAGCCAAGAATTGAACGATACCGAAACCCTCTCCCAGGTCCTCCCGAACGAGACCGAGGAAGCGGCGCGGCGGCTGCTCTCCAAGGCGGCGGAGCGAGACCTCATGCTGGCGACGGCGGAGAGCTGCACCGGCGGCATGCTCGCATCGCTCCTGACCGACGTGCAGGGCGTCGCCCACACCTTCGACCGCGGCTTCGTCACCTATTCCTACGAGGCGAAGAACGAAATGCTGGGCATCCCGATGGAGGTGATCGAGCCCAATGATGCGGTCACCCGGGAAGTGGCGGTCGCGATGGCGGAGGGGGCGCTGGCCCGGTCGCGCGCCAATGTCGCGCTGGCGATCACCGGCTTTGCCGACAAGGGCGTCGAACCCGGCCTCGTCCACTTCGCCTGCGCGCGGGCAGGCCGCAGGACCGCCCATCGCGAGGAGCATTTCGGGCCGATCGGGCGCGGCCGCACACGGATCGAATGCATGCGGGTCGCGATCGAGATGATGACGGAGATGCTGTGATGGCAAAGAAGCCGCCTTTCGGCGCGATCCACCGCCACGGCTTCGTCCGCGTCGCCGCGGCGACGCCGATCGGCTCGGCCGGCGACGTGAAGTTCAACGTCAAGGCGGCGCTGGATCTCGCGCGGCAGGCGGACGAGCGCGGCATCGACCTCGTCGTCTATCCGGAGCTCAACCTCTCCTCCTATGCGGTCGACGACCTCCACCTCCAGGAGGCGTTCCTCGACGCGGTGGAGGACGGCCTTGCCGAGTTTGCGAGGGAGACGGCGGGGCTGGCGCCGGTCTTCTGCCTCGGCGCGCCGCTCCGCCGCAACGGGCGGCTCTACAATTGCGGGATCGTCGTCGCGCGCGGCCGCATCCTCGGCGTGGTGCCGAAGAGCTTTCTTCCCAATTATCGCGAATATTATGAGAAGCGCTGGTTCGCGATGGGCTTCGGCCTCAACGGCATGGACATCGCGGTGGCAGGCGAGATCGTGCCCTTCGGCACCGACCTCATCTTCGCCGCCGAGGACCTCGCCGACTTCATTTTTCATGTCGAGATCTGCGAAGATTATTGGGCGCCGCAACCGCCCTCCACCGTGGGGGCGCTCTCCGGCGCTCTCATCCTCTGCAATCTGTCGGCTTCCAACATCACGATCGGCAAGGCGGACGAGAGGAAGCTCCTCTGCGCCTCGCAATCGTCACGCTGCTGCGCGGCCTATATTTATGCCGCCTCGGGGCCGGGCGAAAGCACCACCGACCTCGCCTGGGACGGCCAAGGCTCGATCTACGAGCTGGGCGAGCTGCTGACCGAGTCCAGCCGCTTCGACCGGGAGCCCGAGCTCGCCGTCGCCGATATCGACGTCCAGCGCCTGCGCCTCGAGCGGATGCGGATGGGCACGTTCAACGACAATGCCATCGCCGCCGGCCATCCGGAGAAACGCGCCCGCCGCATCCATTTCGAGCACAAGCCGCACTTGAAGGATGTCGGGCTTGAGCGGAAGCTCCGCCGCTTCCCCTATGTGCCGAACCGGCCCGAACAGCTCGACCAGGATTGCTACGAGGCCTTCAACATCCAGGTCCAGGGCCTCGCCCGCCGCTTCCAGGCAACCGCCGGCCGCCATCTCGTGATCGGCGTCTCGGGCGGGCTCGATTCCACCCATGCGCTGATCGTCGCCGCCAAGGTCTGCGATTATCTCGGCCTTCCCCGCTCGACCATCCTCGGCTTCACCATGCCCGGCTTCGCCACCGGCGAGACGACCAAGTCCAACGCCTGGGCGCTGATGAAGGCGCTCGGCATCGTCGGCGAAGAGATCGACATCAAGCCGGCCGCCCGCCAGATGCTGAGCGACATGGGCCATCCCTTCGCGAGCGGGGAGCCGGTCTACGACGTCACGTTCGAGAATGTGCAGGCGGGCCTCAGGACCGACTATCTGTTCCGCCTCGCCAACCAGCGCGGCGGCTTCGTGATCGGCACCGGCGATCTTTCCGAGCTCGCGCTCGGCTGGTGCACCTATGGCGTCGGCGACCAGATGAGCCATTACGGCGTCAATGCCGGCGTGCCCAAGACGCTGATGCAATATCTGATCCGCTGGTGCGTCAAATCGAACCAGTTCGACGCGGAGACCGATCGTATCCTCACCGCCATCCTCCAGACCAAAATCTCGCCCGAACTCGTCCCCGCGGACGAAGCCGGCATGCAGAGCACGGAGGACCGCATCGGCCCCTATGAGCTGCACGATTTCTTCCTGTTCCACACACTGCGCGCGGGCCAGCCGCCGTCAAAGGTGGCGTTCCTCGCTTGGGCCGCCTGGCGCGACAAGGCGCAGCAGCTCTGGCCGTTCGACTATCCCGAGGCGCTGAAGCGCGAATATGACCTCCCCACCATCGAGAAATGGCTGCGCGAGTTCCTCTGGCGCTTCTTCCAGACCAGCCAGTTCAAGCGCTCGGCCCTTCCCAACGCACCGAAGGTCTCCATGGGCGGATCCCTCAGCCCCCGCGGCGACTGGCGCGCCCCTTCCGACGGCGTGGCCACGCCGTGGCTCGACGAACTGACCCAGGGCTTGGCGGAGTAGGAGCTCGACCATCGGGGACCAAACCTGTTCCCAGGCACCACTAACCGGTACAGCACAGATGCTGCATTTGCGAAGCAGCTCGTTTCGCCCGGTTTTCTGCGCCTTCCGGCCCGTTCTTAACCTGTATCAGCAGAGTAGAAGAAGCTGCCGCGGAACTCGTTACGGGAGTCAACGTTGTTCCGAGGTTCCTTCTATTCCTCAGAGGCTTCCATTGATCACATTTTCCTCCGCCTCGTCCCTGGGGCCAAACAAGAGCGCGATAACGGCTTCGACGGATCAGACGCTGATCTGCTTTTCGCACCTGCGGTGGAATTTCGTCTTTCAGCGGCCTCAGCATCTGATGAGCCGCTTCGCCAAGGAACGGCGAGTCATCTATTGGGAAGAGCCGGAGAACGCGCTCCCCGATTTCGAGCCGTCGCTCGGTGTCCGCGAGTGCGCCGAGACCGGCGTCACCGTCGTCACGCCTTCGCTTCCCGAGACGATGAGCGACGAGGACAGGCAGGCGACGCTGCGCCGGCTGCTCGACGAATACCTCGAGAACGAGGAGACGTCGGTCATCCGCTGGTATTACACGCCGATGATGCTGCCTTTCTCGCGGCACATCGACGCGGTCTGCACCGTCTACGACTGCATGGACGAGCTCGCCAATTTCCGGTTCGCGCCCAAGGACCTGCTGGAGCTGGAGCGCGAGCTGCTAGCGACGTCGGACGTCGTCTTCACCGGCGGCTATAGCCTTTATGAGGCGAAGAAGGGCCGGCACCCGAACGTCCACCCCTTCCCCTCCAGCGTCGACCGCAAGCACTTCGCGGCGGCCCGGGCCGTGGTCGAGACGCCCGCGGATCAGGCCGAGATCCGCACCCCGCGCCTCGGCTTCTACGGCGTCATCGATGAACGCATGGACCTGGAGCTGATCGCCGCGCTCGCCGACGCACGGCCCGATTGGTCGATCGTCATGGTCGGCCCGGTCGTGAAGATAGATCCGGCCGAGCTGCCGCAGCGCAGCAACATCCACTATCTCGGCGGCAAGAAATATGAGGAGCTGCCGCTCTATCTCGGCGGCTGGGACGTGGCGTTGATGCCGTTCGCGATCAACGAATCCACCACCTTTATCTCGCCGACCAAGACGCCGGAATATCTCGCCGGCGGGCGCCCGGTCGTCTCGACGCCGATCAAGGACGTGATCCGCCATTACGGCGATCTCGATGCCGTGTTCATCGCCGACGGCGCCGACGCCTTCATCGCCGCCTGCGACAAGGCGCTGGCGCTGATGCAGGGCGACGACGAGTGGCTGGGCGCGGTCGACGCCAAGCTCGCCAACCTGAGCTGGGACACCACCTATGCGCGCATGGCGGGTCTGGTCCGCGAGGCGATCTCCGTGCCGCAGGCCGGGCCGCGCCTCGTCGCCAGCGCCGGCAAGAAGAAATACGATTATCTGGTCGTCGGCGCGGGCTTTGCCGGCTCCGTCCTTGCCGAGCGTCTCGCCAGCCAGCACGGCGCGCATGTGCTCGTCATCGACAAGCGTCCGCACATCGCCGGCAACGCCTATGACCATCTCGACGAAGCGGGCGTGCTGATCCACCAATATGGACCGCACATCTTCCACACCAATTCGGACGAGATCGTCGACTATCTCTCCCAGTTCACCCGCTGGCGCCCATACGAGCATCGTGTGCTCGCCGATGTCCGCAACCAACTGGTGCCGATCCCGATCAACCGCACGACGCTCAACAAGCTCTTCGACCTCGCCCTTCGCACCGACGAGGAAGCGGCGGCGTACCTCGCCTCACGCGCGGAGCCGGTCGACCAGATCCGCACATCGGAGGACGTTGTCGTCTCGGCGGTCGGGCGTGAGCTCTACCAGCTCTTCTTCCAGGGCTATACGCGCAAGCAATGGGGCCTCGACCCGAGCGAGCTCGACAAGTCGGTGACCTCGCGCGTCCCGACCCGGACCAACACCGACGACCGCTATTTCTCGGACAAGCACAACATCATGCCGGCGGACGGCTATACGGTCATGTTCAACAACATGCTCGACCACCCGCTGATCGATGTCATGCTCTCGACCGACTATCAGGACGTGATGGACGAGATCGACGCCGATCACGTCATCTTCACCGGCCCGATCGACGAATATTTCGGCTTCCGCTACGGCAAGCTCCCCTATCGGAGCCTCCGCTTCGAGCATAAGGTGCTCGATCAGGAGGTGTTCCAGCCGGTTGCGGTGGTCAACTACCCGCACCCGGACGTGCCCTATACTCGGATCACCGAGTACAAATATCTGACCGGCCAGAAGCACCGGAAGACGAGCATCACCTACGAGTATCCGTCGGCGGAAGGGGACCCCTATTACCCCATCCCGCGGCCGGAAAATCAGGAGCTGTTCAAGAAATACGAAGCGCTGGCGGACGCGACCCCGAACGTCACCTTCGTCGGCCGCCTGGCAACCTACCGTTATTACAATATGGACCAGGTCGTCGGCCAGGCCCTGGCGACCTTCCGCAAGCTCGACGCCGCACGCCAGGCAAAGCTGGAGGCGACCAAGTCGACCAAACGCACCCGCGTGCGAACCCTCGCAGCGGAGTAGCTCTCCCAGCTCAGCGCCGATGCCTTAGCCCCTCCCCTCGATGGGGAGGGGTTGGGGTGGGGTGGCGCCTGAGCTAAAGTCGCCGTCGTGCGACATCGGCTACCCATCCGAGCTCCCGGTCCGCAACTACATCGCCGATTTCGCCAGCCATCTGTTCGTCAGGCAAGAGCTATGGCTCCGGCGACAGCTCCAATGCCCTGCACCACCGCCGTGCCGAGCTTGCTCTTCCACCGGTAGAGGATGACGAGCGCGATGGCGGAAATGGCGGCGCTCACCGAGAGGCTGCGGGTCTCGGCGGCGGCGGCTTGCGTCAAATCGATCAGAGTGACCGCGATCAGGCCAACCACCCCCGCAGCGACGCCTGCCAGGAAGGTTTGCAGGCGCTTGTTCTCGGCCACGGCCTCGAGGCGCTCGTAGAAGATCATTGAGAAGGCGAAAGCCGGGAGGAACATGCCGGCGGTGATGGCGAGCGCACCGACAGGGCCGCCGCTGATCCAGCCAACAAACGTCGAGAATATCACGAGCGGGGCAGGCAGCACCCCGGACAGAGCGAGGCCATCGAGAAACTGGGCGTCGGTCATCCATCCCCGGCCCACCGTGTCATTGCGGATGAAGGGGATGGCGGTGTAGGCGCCACCGAAGGTCAGCAGCCCGCCCTTGAGACCCGCGGCGAACAGGGCAAGCGCAGTCGGCGCAGCGTCCCGCACGATGGTGGTAGTCCCGCCTAAGGCAGAGCCGGCGGTCAAAGTAGCAGCGGCGGCGACGGCCGCGGCTCCGAACACGAGCACCGCCAGCCAGTATCTTCCTGCCGAAAGAAGCGCGTAGGCCGCCCCGGCCGCCGGCAAAACAATCCAGAAGCTCATCCCTGACAGCGACGCACCGGCGGCGCCCAAAGCCACGATCCAGAGCCAGCGGTCGAGAAGGATATGCTCGCCGATCCTGTGCACCGCCCTGAGGATCACGGCCAGAACTGCAGCCTGTATCCCCAGGAACATGGCTCCGAGCACCGTCCCTTCGATCTGGAGGCGGGTGTAGAGCCAGGCGAGCCCCAGCATCAGGATGAAGCCCGGCAACATGAAGCCGAGCCCGGCGAGCAGGCCGCCGAGCCGTCCTTTGGCCCGGATGCCAAGATGGACGCAAAGCTCATGCGCCTCCGGGCCGGGGAGCACCTGCATCACGGCCAGCAGCTTGTTGAAGCTGGCGCTGGCGATCCACCTCTCTTCGTCCACCAGTTCGCGGCGTATCATGGCGATCTGTGCGACAGGGCCGCCGAATGCCATGAAGCCGAAGCGCAGGAAGCGCACGAACAAGGCCCAATAGCCAAGCGCAGGAGGGTGCGGATCGACGGGTTCGGACGACACGGCGGCTACTTCCACTCGGCGACCTCGAGCGGCTTGCTTGTTGAAGTGCGCTCCGGTCGGCCGGTCGTCGCGATTAGCTTTACGATCGGCCAGCGCCCTCTGCCGCAATGCCCGCTTACCACCCATAGCGGACGATCCAGGCATATAATGCCCTCGACTGCTCAGGGGTACGCCGCTGTCGTACCCGCTGCCTTCTGCGCCGCAACCATCGCGGCAACGTCGTCCAGCAGCTTCCTGGCGTCGTAGACGATGCCGTCCTTGATCGTCCAACGCACCCCGCCGACCCGCTCCACCTTGCCGTCCTTGTCAAGCCGCTCGAAGCCGGTGCCGTAGAGCGTCTTGAAATTGTGAAGCGGGTTTTCCGGCGCGATCACCAGGTCGGCGAGCATGCCCTCGCGGACCATGCCGAACGGGGCGTCGACGCCTTTGGCGCGGTAGATCTCATGGGCGCCGTTGCGGGTGGCGGCCTGGATCGTCTCCAGCGGAGAGAAGCCTGCCTCCTGCAGCATCTCCAGCTCCTGGATGTAGGAGAAGCCCCAGGTCTGGTAGATATAGCCGGGGTCGGAGCCCACGGTCACGATGCCGCCCATATTCTTATAGTCGTTCATCAGGCGCATGTAGGGGCCGTAGAAGCGGCGCCAGGCGATCTCCTTGGCCGTCGTCCAGTCGTACCAATAGGAGCCGTGGTTGACCCGGCTCGGCTGAAAGAAAGCCCAAAGCGACGGCAGGGTGTAAAGCTCGTGCCAGTCCGCGTTGCGCGCCCGCATCAGGTCGCGGCCGGCCGAATAGATGTTGAAGGTCGGGTTGAAGACGACCCCCTTCTCCAGCTGCCGCTCGAGATAGGCGCGCCACTCCGGTCCGCCCGGCTCGACGATCTGGTCGGTGAAGTTGGCGATCTCGAAGAAGCGGCTCTCCTCGTCGAGCATATTGTAGTCCGCCGGATATCTGGGCAGCCGGCCGTCCTTCAGCAGGCCTTCGAAATGGCCATAGAAATGGGTGACCGAGCCGAGCCCAAGCTCGCCCGCTACCGCCGCATTCACCTCCGCGACGCCGCCCTGGCCGAGATGGGCGACCGTGCCGAGCTTCTGCTTGTTCGCCTCGTCGATCGCCGCCGCGGTGATCGCGCGCGGGACATCGTTGAAGAATTTGACGCCGTCATAGCCCGCCTTGGCGGCCCAACCCACCCAGGCGCGCGCCTTCTCCGGACTGTCGATGCTGCCCTGATCCCAGGCATCGCCAAGCGCCAGATAGGCGAAGAGGCGCGGCGCGACGATGCTGTTGGCGGCGCTGCGGCTCTTGTCGGCGAGCGATTCATTCGGCCGGCCCCAGTAGAGCGAAACGCCGCGCACGGTGGTGACGCCATGCGCGAGCCAGAGCTTGTAGCCATAGCTCGGGTTCGGCGCCTTCGCAGGATCGCCGTTGTGGCCGTGCGTGTCGATGAAGCCCGGCATTACATACATGCCGGTAGCGTCGATCTCGTGGGCGGCGTCACGCGGCTCGCGGTCCGGCGGGAGCGGGAGGCCGGGCGTGCCGGCGCCGTTGATGCCCGCGATGCGGTTGCCCTCGACGACGATATCGACCGGCCCGCGCGGCGGCGCGCCGCTGCCGTCGATCAACATGGCGCCGCGGATGACAAGCTTGCGGAACGGGCCGATACCTTCATCGGCACGCCGCGCCGGCACCGGCTCCATGCCCTGCGGCGGCTCGGCGGCCGTCGCCGGCACGCAGGCAAGCATCGCCCCGAACAGCGCCACAAACGCTCGCCGCTTGACTCCTGCCATTGATTTCGCCCCTCTTTTCCGTGACTTGACCAAATCTGTTGCACGGACGCCGCGGTCGCTGTGGCCACATTCATGGCTCATTCAATAGAAATTGGCTACGGGTCCTCGCAGTTAGCGTGAAGTGAAGCGATCATGGTGAAGCTCGTCCCCCTCATCCTTGCCGCCTTCGGCGTCGCCCTCGCCGCCGCGCCGGCGGACGCGCGTCCGCGCGACAAGGAGCAGGCGACGGCCTGGCGGGAGACGCAGGAGGGCCGCTACCTTTCGCTGCGCAACATCGAATCCCGCATCCTGCCCAAGATGCGCGGCGCCGATTATCTCGGCCCCGAGCTCGATCCGAGCTCCGGCCGATACCGCCTCAAGTTCATGCGCGACGGCCAGGTGATCTGGATCGACGTCGACGCCCGCACCGGCGACGTCATCGGCCGCACCCGCTGAGGTTCGTCGCGGAGGCGTAACCTTCCGCCTCCCGCCTCGCTTCCCACATGTGAAACCATAGTCTATCGCGCTGGTTGAACGGCTGCGGCCGAACGCGAAGCCAAGGAAGAGACTATGCGGGTCCTGATCGTCGAGGATGAACCGAATCTGGGGCGCCAGCTCCGCGCGACCCTGGAAGGGGCCGGTTATGCGGTGGACCTGGCGACCGACGGCGAAGATGGCCATTATCTCGGCTCCACCGAAAGCTATGACGCGATCATCCTGGACCTCGGCCTGCCCGAGGTCGACGGCCTGACCGTGCTCGACCGCTGGCGCAAGGAGGGGATGAAAGTTCCCGTCCTGGTCCTCACCGCCCGCGACAGCTGGTCCGACAAGGTGGCGGGGCTCGACGCGGGCGCGGACGACTATCTCGCCAAGCCGTTCCAGACCGAGGAGCTGATCGCCCGCCTCCGCGCCCTCATCCGCCGCGCCTCAGGCAATTCCAGTTCCGAGCTCACCGCCGGCGACGTCCGCCTCGATACTCGCTCCGGCAAGGTGACGCTGAACGGCGAACCGGTGAAGCTGACCGCGCAGGAATATAAGCTCCTCTCCTACCTGATGCACCACAAGGGCAAGGTGGTCAGCCGCACCGAACTGATCGAGCATATCTACGACCAGGATTTCGACCGCGATTCAAACACGATCGAGGTGTTCGTCACGCGCATCCGCAAGAAACTTGGGCCCGACGTGATCAGCACCATCCGCGGGCTCGGCTATTCGCTGGAAGAGCCGCGGGCCTGAGCTCGGGCGATGCGATGCTGATCCCCGGCTTTGTCTGGCTCGCCGCGATCGGTTCAGCTTGCGTAACTGAACGCTGCCGCAGGATGGTGCGGCGATGAACAAGCCGATGCCCGTCGACCGGCTCGCGCCCGCCCCCGCGCAACGCAAGCGGCGCCGCTCGACCGGCTCGCTCACCCGGCGCATGATCGGCGTCGCGGCGATCTGGATCGTCGTCCTTCTGGGCGTCGGCGGCTATGCGCTCGATCGGGTCCTGACGACCGCCATCACCAACAATTTCGACGCGCAGCTCGATTACGTCCTGACCGCGCTGATCGCCTCTTCGGAGATCGGCCCGGACGGCGAGGTCTTCCTCAACCGGCCGCCGGCCGACCAGCGCTTCCTGGAGCCATATTCCGGCCTCTACTTCCAGATCAGCGGCACCAACGCGGCCGGGCAGCCGAGCCCCGGCGTCACCAATTTCCCGTCACGCTCCTTGTGGGACAGGCAGATCCTGGTTCGCGCAGGGCATAACGATTTTGACGTCCACACCTATGACAGCCGCGAATTCGAGGACGAGGAGCTGCGCATCCTGGAGCGCGACGTGCGCCTTCCCGGCTCCGCCGTGCGCTGGCGCTTCCAGGTCGCGCAGAGCCGCGAGACCCTGGACGAGCAGATCAAGGTGCTTCGCAAGACGATGGTGCGGTCGTTCGGCGCGCTCGGCCTGGGACTCATCTTCCTCGCCGCGCTGCAGGCCTTCTACGGCCTGTGGCCGCTGCGCCGCGTGCGCCGCGCCATCGCCGAGATCCGCTCCGGGCAGCGATCGCGGATCGACGAGCGCTTCCCGCAGGAAATCGAGCCGCTCACCGAGGAGTTGAACGCCCTGCTCGTCCACAACGAGGTCCAGGCCGAGGAAGCGCGCCGCCACGCCGGCAATCTCGCCCACGCGCTGAAGACGCCGCTGACCGTCATCACCAACGCGGCGACGGCGCGGAGCCCCGATCTCGCCGAGACGGTCTGTCGCGAAGCGACGACAATGAGACGTCAAGTCGACCACCACCTCGCCCGCGCCCGCGCCATCGGCCGCCGCTCCAGCGCGCAGGCCCGAGCGGACGTCTGGTCCTCGCTCGAGGCGGTCGAGCGGGCGGTCACGAAGATCTACGAGAATGTCACCATCGACCTCGACGGCGACCGTGCCGCCGCCGTCCGCGTCGAGCGCCAGGATCTGGACGAGATGGTCGGCAATCTCATCGAGAACGCCGCCAAATATGGCGGCGGCCGCGTCTTCGTCACGGTCCGCTCCACACCCGAATGCGTAGAGATCGATGTCGAGGATGACGGCCGCGGCATACCTGAGGAAGAGCGCGTCAGCATCTTCGCCCGCGGCGCCCGCCTCGACACCGACAAGCCCGGCACCGGCCTCGGCCTCGCCATCGTCCGCGACGTGGCGGAAATCTACGCCGGCTCGATCGCACTCGAGGAGAGCGAGGATCTGGGCGGCCTCCTTGCCCGGCTGAAGCTGCCGCTGTCGGGCTGAGCGGCCTTGCCTTCGCCCCGCCGAGCGAGCAAATCGCGCGAGTGACCGCCACTATTCATCCGCTGAACGCGCGCGCCGTGCCTACGCTCGATGCAATGGTGCAGCTCGTCGCGGCCGACCTCAATCGTGTGAACTCCGTCATTCTGGAGCGGATGCAGAGCGAGGTGGCGCTGATTCCGGAGCTGGCCGGGCATCTGATCGCCGGCGGCGGCAAGCGGATGCGGCCGATGCTGACGCTCGCCTGCGCGAAGCTGCTCGATTATCCGGGCAGCCGCCATCATAAGCTCGCCGCGGCGGTCGAATTCATCCACACCGCGACCCTTCTCCACGACGACGTGGTCGACGGCTCCGGCCTCAGGCGCGGCCGGCGCACGGCCAACATCATCTGGGGCAATCCGGCGAGCGTGCTGGTCGGCGACTTCCTCTTCTCGCGCTCGTTCGAGCTGATGGTCGAGGATGGCAGCCTAAAGGTGCTGCGCATCCTCTCGCGTGCCTCCTCGATCATCGCCGAGGGTGAGGTCGACCAGCTCACCGCGCAGCGCCGCGTGGAGACCACCGAAGACCATTATCTGGAGATCATCAGCGCCAAGACCGCGGCCCTGTTCGCCGCCGCCTGCCGGATCGCGGCGGTGGTCGCCGAGCGTGACGAGGCGGTGGAGGACGCGCTCGACGCCTATGGCCGCAACCTCGGTATCGCCTTCCAGCTGATCGACGACGCGATCGACTATGCCTCAGACGCCAAGACGATGGGCAAGGGCGTCGGCGACGACTTTCGGGACGGCAAGGTGACCCTCCCCGTGATCCTCGCTTTTGCCCGCGGCAACGAGGCCGACCGCCTGTTCTGGCGCGAGGCGATGCAGGGTAGCCGCGTCTCGGACGAGGATCTCGCCCACGCGACCCGCCTGCTCGGCACGAGCGGCGCGATCCGCGACACCCTGGAACGCGCCCGCACCTACGGTCAGCGCGCGATCGACGCCTTGGGCTCCTTTCCGAAGAGCAAGGCCAAGGCGGCGCTGGTCGAAGCCGTGGAGTTCGCGATCAGCCGCGCCTACTGAGGGGCGTGAGCGCTCTTCCGATCGTATCGGTTCTGCCGGAGCTGCTGGCGGCGCTGCGGGCGGGTTCGAACGCCGTGCTGGTCGCGCCTCCCGGCGCGGGCAAGACGACGGCGGTCGCGCCTGCGCTGCTCGGCGAACCCTGGTGCACCGGCGAGATCCTGCTGCTCTCGCCCCGCCGGCTTGCGGCGCGGGCGGCGGCGGAGCGAATGGCGGAGATCGCCGGCGAACGGGTCGGCGAGACGATCGGCTATGCGACGCGGCTCGACACCAGGCGATCGGCGCGGACGCGAATCCTCGTGCTCACCGAGGGCATCTTCCTCAGCCGAATCCAGGCGGATCCGGAGCTGGCCGGGGTCTCTGCGGTGCTGTTCGACGAGGTCCACGAGCGGAGTCTCGACAGCGACTTCGGCCTTGCCCTCGCCCTCGACGCGCAGGCGGCGCTGCGCCCCGATCTCAGGCTCCTTGCCATGTCGGCGACGCTGGACGGCGAGCGTTTCGGCATACTGATGGGCGGCGCCCCCCTCATCCAGAGCGAGGGCCGCGCCTTCCCGGTCGACATCCGCCATCTCGGCCGCTCGGCCGAGCAGCGGATCGAGGATCAGATGGCGCCTGCGGTCCGGCGCGCGCTTGCCGAAACGGCGGGCAGCCTGCTCGCCTTCCTTCCCGGCGTGGCCGAGATCGAGCGCACCGCCGAGCGGCTCACCGGGCTTCCCGAGCATGTCGACCTTTTCCGTCTCCACGGCACCCTGGAGCCGGCGGAGCAGCGCGCCGCGCTCGCCCCTGCGCCCGCGGGCCGGAGGAAGGTCGTGCTCGCCACTTCCATCGCCGAGACCAGCTTGACGCTGGAAGGCGTCCGCATCGTGGTGGACAGCGGCCTCGCCCGTCGCCCCCGCTACGACCGCGCCGCAGGGCTGACCCGCCTCGTCACCGAGCGCGCCAGCCAGGCGGCCGTCGCCCAGCGTGCCGGCCGTGCCGGCCGCCAAGGTCCCGGCACCGTGTACCGCCTGTGGGAGGCAGCGGCGACTGCCTCCTTGCCTCGCTACGACCCGCCGGAGATCCTCGGCGCCGACCTATCTTCGCTGCTGCTCGATTGCGCGATCTGGGGCGTCTCCGATCCACGCATGCTCAAATGGATCGACCCGCCTCCGCCGGCCGCCGTCGAGGAAGCTCGCCAGCGCTTGCTGGCTCTCGGCGCGATCGACGAGGCAGGGCGGCCGACGGCGCACGGCAAGGCCATTGCCGCCCTGCCGCTGCCGCCGCGCCTCGCCCACATGCTGATCGAGGCCGAGGCCCGGGGCTGGGGCGAGACCGCGGCCGAGGTTGCCGTGCTCCTCTCCGAGCGTGGCCTCGGCGGCAGCGACACGGACCTCGAGCTCCGCATCCGCCGCTGGCACGGAGAACGCGGCCAGCGCGCCGACGCGGCGCGGGCGCTGGCGAGGCGGTGGCGCAAGATGATCCGCAGCCCTGCCAGGATGGAGCCATTGCCTGCCCCGGCAGATGTCGGCGCCTGCGCCGCCCTCGCCTTCCCTGACCGCATCGCGAAACGGCGGGACGCATCGGGGGAGAATTGGATTTCGGTCGGCGGACGGGGCTTTCGGCTCGACCCGCTGTCGCCGCTCGCCCGGGAGGAATGGCTCGCCGTGGCGGAAGTCGGCGGGAGCGCGGTCGGGGCGCGAATCCTCTCGGCAGCGCCGATCGCCGAGGCGGTCGTCGAGGCTCTGTTCGGCGACCGCATCGAGAGTGGCACCCAAGTTGGTTTCGATCCGAAGAGCGGCAGCGTCCAGGCGCGCCGCGGCCGCCGTCTCGGTGCCATAAGGCTCAGCGAAGGGCGCGACGCCGATGCTTCGCCAGATGCGATCACGGCGGCGATGGTCGCCGGCGTCCGCGAACACGGCCTCGACCTGCTTCCGTGGAGCGAGGCCGCCCGCTCGCTGCGTCGCCGCGCCGACTTCGCCCGGCACCATGATCCTTCCGTCGCCGACCTGTCCGACGAGGCCCTGCTCGTCTCGCTCGACGAATGGCTGCCGCTGCTGGTGGCCGGCAAGAGCCGCCTCTCCGCCGTGGATCCAAGCGCGCTGGGCGGCGTGCTCGACATGCTCCTCGGCTATGAGGGGCGTCGCCTCCTCGACCGCCTGGCGCCGGCAGAATTCGAGACGCCCGCCGGGAGCAGCCACGCGATCGACTATGAAGCGGAAGCCGGCCCCACCGTCACCGCGCGTGTCCAGGCGCTGTTCGGCCTCTCCGATCACCCCGCCGTGGCCGGCGGCCGCGTCCCGCTCGTGCTCAGCCTGACCTCGCCGGCCGGGCGGCCGATTCAGACGACCCGCGACCTGCCCCGCTTCTGGGCCGGCAGCTGGGCGGCCGTCGCCAAGGAGATGCGCGGGCGCTACCCCAAGCATCCCTGGCCGGATGATCCCGCCCGCGCCGATCCGACGCTCCGCACCAAGCGCGCCTCGCAGCGTCCCGCTTGACTTGGGCGATGCTCCTGCGCACTTCGTCGCTTCTGGTCAGAAGGATGTGCGGCGGCGATGGCGGCTCGGATTTTCCAGCGTGAGAAGAATGCGATGCAATCGGGCAAGGCCCGCGCCGGCGAATGGGTGCTGGAGTTTGAATCCCACGCTCGCAAGCGCCCGGACCCGCTGATGGGCTGGTCCGGCGGCGCCGACACCCAGGCGCAGGTCTCGCTCACTTTCGCCAGCCTCGAAGACGCCAAGGCCTATGCTGACCGCAAGGGTGTCTCCTACCATGTCATCCCGCCGGCGACGCGCAAGCTCCGCCTGCAATCCTACGCCGACAATTTCAAATAGGCGCGCGGCCTACGCGCTGAGGAAGCCGCTCCCGAGCAGCAGCAGCAGCTTCACGTCCATCGCCGCCCCCTCGGCGCGCTTGCGCTCCACCAAAGCCGGGACCTCGCCGAGCGGCACGCGGTGGACGATGATCTCTTCACTGTCGACGCCGCCGCCCTCGCCCACCTTGGTCAACCCCTCGGCCCGCAGCAGCGTGAAACCTTCCGAGGACATGCCCGGTGAGGCGTGGAACCGGCCAAGATCGATCATTCGCTCGGCGCGGTAGCCGGTCTCCTCTTCCAGCTCGCGGATCGCGGCGACGCTGACGTCCTCGCCTTCCTCTTCGTCGCCGACGAGACCGGCCGGAAGTTCGAGGCACTGCCGCGCGATCGGCACCCGATATTGCTCGACCAGGATGACGTGACCGTCGTCGACCGCGAGGATCACCGCGGCGCTGACGCCGCGCGTCCGGCCGACGAACTCCCAGGTGTCGAGCTTCTTCACCTCGATATACTTGCCGCGCCAGACCACGTCCGGCTCGCCCTTGGGTCGCGCCTTGGTCATAGTTCGATCAGCCGGTCGGGAAGCTCGTTCTGGTCGCCTGCGCTACGCGGGAAATGCTCCGCCAGCACCGCGCCGATCCGCTCCACTGCCTTGGCCATGCCGGAGCCGGGACGGCCCGCCTTCACTTCCCCGATGAGGTCAGCCATGGCCTCGCCCCAGATCTCCGGCGCGACCCTGGAGTGGATGGATTCGTCGGCGATCAGCTCGGCCCGATGCTCCGCCAGCGACAGATAGAGAAGGACGCCGGTCGCTGCCCGGGTCCGTTTCTCGGCCGCCGTTCGGAACAAAGCGAGCGCCCGCCGGCGCACCCGCCGCGTCTTGGTCGCAGGGGGGGTCAGCGCCATGCGCAGCGGCAGATAGGCGAACAGCAGGCGGAAGAGCAGGAAGGTGAGCGCCAGCAGCACCAAAGCCACGGTGAACAGCGCCCCCGGACCCGGAACGCTCCACGCGCCCGCGACCGCCTCGTAGAGCGCCGCCGCCGCCTCCGGCCAAGCGGCCAGCAGCGCCAGGACCAGCAGCATCGCCAGCACGCTCCAGTGCAGGCCCACGTCATGATAGGCGTCGGACTGGCCGGCCACGACGGTGACGATCTCACCGTCGGTCCGGGCCTCGGCCGCCGTCACGGCAGCGGTGACCTCTTCATGGTCCGCTTCGCTGAGCCGCATCACCAACTCCCCGACGCGCCGCCGCCGCCGAACGAGCCGCCGCCGCCGCCGGTGAAGCCGCCGCCGCCCCAACCGCCGCCACCGCCGCCGCCCCAGCCGCCACCGCCGCCCCAACCGCCGCCACTGCTGGCGCCGCGGCCGATCTCGTTGGCGACGCTCCACAGGACGATGGGAAGGATGCCGCCACCGCCGCCGCGACGGTAGCGCCGCCCGCGCCTGCCGCCGCGCAGCAGCGGCAGGATGACGAAGAAGAAGACGACCAGCCAGAAGATCAGCGAGACGGGAAAGCCGCCGCCGCTCTGCTGCGCGGCTGTCCGCGTGTGGGTGCGGTCGAACTCGGCAATCGCCGCATTCACTTCGGCTTGCGCTTCCTCAGGAGACGCGCGCAACTGCGCGATCACTGCATCCGCGCCCGCGGTCATCGCGCCGGAAATGTCGCCGGCTTTTAGTCTCGGCATCATCTCGCGGTTGATGATGACGCTGGAAAAGGCGTCGGTCAGGATCGGCTCCAGCCCGACGCCGACCTCTAGCCGGGGACCACGCTGTCCGGGCGGGTTGTTGGGGGCGATGAACAGGATCGCGCCGTTATCGGCATTCTGGAGCCCGACGCCCCAGGCACGGCCGACGCGGTAGCCGTAATCCTCCAGCGGATAGCCCTGCAGGTCGGCGATCGTCGCGACCACGAACTGCCTTTTGGTGTCGCGTTGGAGCGCATCGAGCTTGGCGGTGAGATCGGCCTCCACCTCGGGCGGCAGGACGTTGGCGTCATCGACGACGAAGCCGCTGAACTTCGGGAAGGTCTGCGCCGCAGCCGGCGCCGCGAGCAGCAGCGCCAGCAGGATCGGCAGCCAGGCCAGGGGCAGGGGCACGTTACTTCGCGGTGCCGAAATCGACCTGCGGCGCGACCTCGGCGCCCGGAGTGACGGCCTGGTAGGGCACCATCGGCTGGGCGCCATAGATCACCTTGGCGCCGATCACGCTCGGGAACGTCCGGATCTCGGTATTATAGGCCTGCACCGCCTGGTTATAGTCCTGGATCGCGATGTTGATCCGGTTTTCGGTGCCCTCGAGCTGCGACATCAAGGTCGCAAAATTCTGCTGGCTCTGGAGATTGGGATAAGCCTCCTGCAGCCGCTGGAGCGGGATGATGGCGGCGCTGAGCCGGCTCTGCGCCTCGGAGAAACGCTGCATCGCCGCGGGATCGCTGAGCTGTTCCGGGCTGACCGTGATGCGGGTCGCGTCGGCCCGCGCCTGGGTGACGCCGGTCAGGATCCGCTCCTCGGACGTCGCCGACGCCTTGACCGTCTCGACCAGGTTCGGGATCAGGTTCGCGCGGCGCTGGAATGCGGCCTGGACGTCCGCCCATTCGGCCTTCGCATTTTCCTCGGCGGTCGGGATCGTGTTCACGCCGCAGCCGGCCAGCGAGACGAGCATGGCAGGCGCGATCAGGGCGGCGGCGAAGCGGTTGCGGATCATCTGGGTCCCTCCGTTGCGAACACCCTGCAGAGCTAAGGAGTTAGGTGCGCCTCCGCAACGGGCGCCACCGGGACAGGTTCCAAAAAGAAAAGCCGCCGGCCTCGCGGTCGGCGGCTTTCTTCAGGTCCGGTAGGACGATCAGGCGATCGCCATCGATCCCTTCGACTGACGGCGCTGCGCACGACGCATCGTGAAGCCGACCATGCCGAAGCCGGCGATCAGCATCGCCCAGGTGGTGGGCTCCGGCACCGCCGCGAGGGCCTGGACGCCGACCGTGGTCAGCATGAAATCTTTGTTGCGGAGCACGTCGAAGCGGATGTCCCAGCCCATCGCGTCGAACGCCGCGAGGTCGGTGCCGCTGATCTCGCCCATCTGGCCGAAGCAGAAGGTCGGATCCATGATGCCGATCTGGCCGCTGCAGGTGGCCGAGTCCTTGAAGTGCGACGCCTGGCGACCGTCACCATAGTTGCGCCCGGTCGACATCAGCGACCGGCCGTTGAACTGGCTCGCACCGCCGTCGATCGAGAAATAAGCCGGCGAGTTGACCGCGAAGTCGAGCACCGGACCGGTGCCCGGCGCCACACCGGTCGGATCGTTGCTGTAACGGAACAGGTCGAGCGCCGAGAAGATGCCCGCCGCGCCGTTGGCGTTTACGTTGTTCAAGTTCACGTTGGCGGGGTTGTCGTAGACGTCGACGCCGCTGGTGAAGCCGAGGGCGTGGCCGATCTCGTGGATCGCAACGCCGACGAAGTCCATCTGGTTCGCCGCGATGCCGTCGCTGGCATCGAAGTCGAACGCGAAGTTGCTGCTGAAGGTGACGTTGCCGTCCAGCCCGTTCGGATTGCTCGCCCCGTAATTGATCGTATAACCGAGCGCCTTCAGGTTGGCGGTGTTGACGCCCAGGAACAGGTTGTTCGCCGAGTTGTCATTGTCCCATGCCCGCTTGGTCACGTCGATGCCGGCGCGCGTCGCGTCGGTGTCGTAACCGCTGGTGATCATGGAGATGCCGCCGACCGCGGAGAGCGGCGACAGGTTGGTGACGGCGGTCGTGTCGAGGGCGGTCTTGGCGTCGGCCGCCATCGCGGCATAGACCTGGGAGGTGGCCACCGTGCCGCGGGTGCTGCCGGTGGAACCGATCACGCCCGCAGAGAGCGCAGCATAGTCAACGCCGAGGTTGATCGTGATGTTGTCCCGCAACATGTATTCCCAGAAGGCCGCAGCTTCACGGAAGCCCTTCTCGGCAGCGGTCCCCGCGACGCGACCGTTCGTGTCGAAGAGATTGATGGTGACCGCGTTGGCGGCAGTAGGCATGAGACAGGCAATGGCAGCGGCCCCGAGAAGGGCGCGAGTGATACGGCGCATGTGAGTTCCCCTCCGACTGAATAATCGCAATCTCGGAAGGCGAGTCGGCGCCCTCCCCAGGCACTCTAGGTGAACGGATTGTTCATAATAGTCAATAAACTATTGAGGGAGTAAGGTTAATTTCCCATTCCGGGACTTTATTCCGGGCCACGAAACGACCCGGAATCACTACTTTGGCGCTGTTTTCCTGGCGTCCTTACGGTTCCGTTCCTGCGGCTCCGGCCCGACTTGCGGCTCATAAGTAACGCTGCGGTTGAGGCCCGTGACCGGGTCCACGTCCGGCGCTTCATCCGCCACGAGCTCCGGTTTTTCCTTCACGGCAGCAGCTCCGCTCGTTGTTCGCGCGTCTGGCGAATCGCCTCCGGCCGGTGCGTCGGCGGTCTCGCGAGCAGACGGCGCGCAGGCAGCGAGCGAGATGGCTGTGAGGATGGCGGCGATGCGGAAGGTTGCGTTCATGCCCCGAGTGTAGCGGAACTGGATGCGCGGCGCCAATGGCGCCGAAAATGAGAAGAGCGGATGCCAGGGACCCCCGGCACCCGCTCGTTCAATAATGGTCCAGGGAGCGTTCTTCCGGCTGGTAAGTCAGGCCGTTTTCCTGCGGCGGGCGCCGAGCAGGCCGATCGCGGCGAGGGCGAACAGGCCGAGGCCGGCCGGCGCCGGAACCGGGGTTCCTCCCGTGCTGCCGCCGCCCGAGCTCGAACGACCAAGATTGATCGCGGTGAAGCTCTCCGGTCCCGCCTGCGCCGCCGAGATCGTCGATTCCAGCGCGATCCGGATATCACTGAAATTCGGCAGGCCGAAGATCGTGGAGTTGAGGAACGCCTGCTGCTCCGCGTCGACCACGAAGACGTTGCCGGCGCGGCCGTTGCCGGTCTCGGTGGTGGGGAAGTTCTGCGACCCGTCGATCGCGGCGAGCAGGCCGCCGTTGCTGTCGTAGAATTTCAGCGTCACGTCGTTGACATTGACGTCGTTCTTGCCGCCGCCACCGGGTTCGATCGCGTTGAACAGCAGACCGATGTCGCTGGCATCCTGGAAGCCCATCTCGCCCAGCGTCGGAATGCCGAACTTCTGGTTGTCGGCCTGCGGATTGACTTCGTCGCCGCCGACATTGGTGAGGCCGTTGCCCTGGAAGACCGAGCTGTCGCTGATGCACGAGCCCGAGCCGATCGCGATCGAGCCGCCCGAGCCGGCCGAGACGCAGCCCGACTGGACGTCGTCGCCCTTGCCGCGCTCCTGGAGCGTCAGCAGGCGCGGATTGTTGCCGTAGCCCTGCGCCGTGACGAGGATGGTCGAATCGTAGATGAGGCTCGCGGATGCGGCCTGAGGCACTGCAAAAATGGCCGACACTGCTGCCGCGGCCGCCAAGAGCCTGATCCGTCTCGCATTCTTCACAGGGAACATGAAAAACTCTCCCACCTGTTCGTGACCGGCGCAAAAGCCCGGCCGTCCGAACCCCTGCAAGCAACGCCTGTGCCACCCGCCGGAAACCCACGATTGCGGGATGACCTGTGGTTAACGGCCGCGAGCCGGGCGGCTGCTTTTGTAAGGTTAACCGACAGTTACGACTAAGCCGCCTTTGCCGTTCTTCCGATGGATTTGAATTGGTCGCGCCGATGCCCTATATGGGCAGGTGCCGGGTTCGCCCGGCTATGACGATAAATTGCGGCGTAGAATAGACGCAGCGGACCCGGGGGCGGTACCCGGCGGCTCCACCAAAATCCGCCTGCGAGGGCGGTTTCTGACGGGGCCGAACTAGGATCGACGTGTGTTGAAAGGCGCTGTTTTCGTTCGGAATGGGACCACCGCAACGGCCCATCACACAAGTGCCAACGATAACGAAGCACTCGCCATCGCCGCGTAACTGAGCCCGCAAGGGTAAGGTTACAAAGCTAAAGCGCGGTCGGACCCCACCGGGCAACAGAAGGGGATTCCAGCGGCACGGGGGGCGCCGGGCAACAGAAGCCCCCCACCTCACATCAGAACGGCACAATGATCGGCTGATTCTCTCCTCTTTGCCGGCACAAGCCCCGCCAGCCTGCCGCGGGTTGCCGCTGCCGGACGCGATGACTATCACCCGCGTTCCAATCACCCGGCGACGGTCGCCGGACACAAGGGGATCCTGACTATGAAGTTCATCATCAAGGCGGCCGCGATCGCGGCGTTCGCGACCCTCACCGCCTGTGGCGGCGGCGGCGACACCGCTGCGGCCAACCAGGAAGAGGCGATGGACAACATGTCCGATGCCCTCGCCAATGAGTCCGAGAATGTGAGCGAGGCGGCCGAGAACGCCACCGGCGCCACCGCCAATTCGCTCGAGAATGAGGCTCAGGCGCTCGAGAACCAGTCCGAGGCCGCCGACGAGGCTGCCGAGAACGGCGTCGTCGACGAAGCCCAGTAAGCGACGAAGAAGCGACAGGAGAAGGCGTCGCCCGCTAAACGCGGGTGGCGCCTTCTTTTTGCTCCGGCGGGCGGCAACTCGGTTCGCCGGCGTCACGACTTGCCGCTCGCCGCCGCCTGCCTTATGAAACCGGGTCCGCTATTCAGTTAGGGGCGCGCCACAACAAGGGGAATTTCCAATGAAGCTCGTCATCAAAGCCCTCGCCATTTCCGCCTTCGCGACGCTTTCCGCCTGTGGCGGCGGCGGCGACAGCGCTGCGGAGAATATCGAGGCTGCGGCCGACAACCAGGCGGAATCGCTTGAGATGCAGGCCGACAATCTGATGGAGCAGGCGGACAACGCTACCGGCGCCGAGGCCAACATGCTCGAGAACGAGGCGACCGCGCTCGAGAACGAGGCATCGAACGTCAGCGAGGCCGGCGAGAACCAGGCCGAAGCCGTCGACGACGCCAACTAAGTCTTACCGCAAATTCAGGAAGGGCCGCCGGGCACAGCGTCCGGCGGCCCTTTTTCATACCCGCGCCGGCTGGCCGGCTCCGGCCGCGCCGCCGCCGAGCGCCTGGCAACTCCCTCCCGTATTTAAGGAATTCCAAACTTCCCTTTGGCAGGAGGGAGGCGGGGCTCTCTGGGGGACATTCGGCGCATGATTCGTGTTCGGAAAGAAGATCTGCGGCTGGGCATGTATATCCAGTCGCTGGAGGGGTCCTGGTTTGACCATCCGTTCTGGAAATCCAAGTTCCTGCTCGAGAGCAACGACGACCTGCGCGCGCTGCAGAGCAGCGACATCGAGGGCGTCTGGGTCGACGAGGACCAGAGCCTCGCCCCCGCCATCGCCCACCTCACCGGCCAGGCGCCCGCGCCGGAGCCGGACGCGCCGGAGCCCGAGCTCAGCCCGCGCGAGCAGCTCCTGAGGGAGCTCGCCCCAAAGCCCGCCACGCCCGTCGCCGCCGCACCCCAGGCCAAGCCCCGCCGCATCTCCGCGCCCAACGAGTTCCAGGCGGCCGAGCGCGTGCTCGAGGATTGCAAGGCCGCGGTCGGCGAGCTCTTCGCCCGCATCCACGAAGGCAAGGGCGCGGAGGCGATCGAGGAGGCCGCGCCGATCGTCGGCGGCATCGCCGAGTCCGTCGAGCGCAATCCCGATGCCCTCATCCCCCTGCTCCGCGTCCGCACCCTCGACGAATATACCTACATGCACTCGATCGCGGTCAGCGCGCTGATGATCAACCTCGCCCGCCAGCTCAACCTCCCGCCCGACTACATCCGCCAGGCGGGCACCGCCGGCCTGTTCATGGACGTCGGCAAGGCCTTCCTCACCCCTGCGTTGCTCAGCAAGCGCGGCACCTATTCCGAAGCCGACTGGGCCGAGATGCGCCGCCACCCCGAGCTCGGCGCCGACGCGGTCAAGGCGTCCGGCGACCTCTCCAAGATCGTTGCCGACGTCTGCCTCCACCATCACGAGAAATATGACGGCACCGGCTATCCCAAGGGCCTGAAGGGCGACGACATCAGCCTGTTCGCCCGCATGGCAGCGATCTGCGACACCTATGACGCGATCGCCTCGGCGCGCCCGCACCGCCCCGCCCGCGGCCCGGCCGACGCCGTCGCCGAGCTCTACAAGCTCAAGGGCCATTTCGACGAGAGCGTGCTGACCAACTTCATCCGCAGCATCGGCATCTATCCGGTCGGCAGCCTGGTTCGGCTGGAATCGCGCATGCTCGGCTGCGTCTCGGCCCAGCGCCGCGACGAGCTCACCAAGCCGGTCGTCCGCGTCTTCTATTCAATTCCGCAGGGCGCCCACGTGCCGGTCCACGAGCTCGACCTGGCGGAGATCCCCTCCCCCGACCGCATCGTCGCCCGCGAGGAGCCGGGCCGCTGGGGCCTCGCCGACTGGGACAGCTTCGCCCTCACCATCCTCCAGGGCCAGAAGGCCAGGCGCGCCGCCTGACGGGTTGCCGATGCCGGAGCCCCAAGCGGGCGTGGCGCGCTACTCGGTCCTGAGCGCCTCGATTGGCGAGAGGCGCGAGGCGCGGATGGCGGGCCAGCCGCCGAAGAGGAGGCCGATCGCGGCGGAGAAGAGGATCGCTCCGGTCGAGGTGCCGACGCCGATCGGCACCGGGAAGTCGGCCTGAGCCTCGAAGATCCGCGCGGCTAGGATCGCCAGGACGAGCCCCGTCGCGCCGCCGATCATGCAGAGCACGGCCGCCTCGACCAGGAACTGGTTGCGGATGTCGCTGCGCTTGGCGCCAAGGGCCATGCGCAGGCCGATCTCGCGGGTGCGCTCGGTCACGCTGACCAGCATGATGTTCATGATGCCGATGCCGCCGACCAGCAGCGAGATGGAGGCGATGGCGACGAGCACGGCCTGGAAGATGCCGGTGACGGTTGAGGTCTCCTCCATGAACTCCTCGGTGGTGCGGACGGTGAACGGGTTCGCATCCCTGCCCCGCACCCGGTAGCGCTCCCGCAGGACACGGGTGATGTCGCGCTTGGCCTGCTTGAGCGAAACCCCGTCCTCGATCCCAACCGATAGGACGTGGAGGTCGTCGGGGCCCTGTGTCGCCTCGCTCGTGAAGCGTTGGCGGGCGGCGCTGATCGGGATGATGATGCGGTCGTCGCTGTCTTCGCCGAGGCTCGAGCCCTTGGCTTCGAGGAGCCCGATGACGGTGAAGGGGACCTTGTTGATCCGGACCGTTTCGCCGAGCGGCTCGAAATCGCCGAACAGCTTGTCCGCGACGGTCTGACCGAGGACGACGACGCGGGCGCCGGTGCGGACATCGGCGTCGCTGATGAAGCGGCCGGTTTCGGCCGAGAGGTTCGAGACCTGGCCGAAGCCCGGGGTGGCGCCGCGGCCCTCCGTGCTGGCGCTGCGGCCGCCGCTGACGACCGAGACTTGGGAGCGAAGCTGCGGGGCGATGGCGGTAACGCCCTCGACCTGGCGCTCGACCGCCGTGGCGTCTCGCATGGTGAGGCGGCCCCGGTCGGTGGGCCGGCGCCCCGGCACGTTGTCGGGGAAGGGGAAGACGATCACCATGTTGGACCCGAGCGAATTGACCACCTGCATCACCGACACCTGCGCGCCCGAGCCGACGGCGACCGCCAGCACGACGGCGAAGACGCCGATGCTGACGCCGAGCGTGGTCAGGATCGACCGCATCAGGTTGACGCGAAGCGCGGTGAGGGCGATCGTGAGATTGACGCCGATGCGGCTGGCAAGGCGCCCGATGCGCGGCTTCACTGGCGCACGAACCTTCTGTCGGCGACCGCAGTGTCCTCGATCACCTTGCCGTCGCGAAAGATGATGCGGCGCGCCGCGTGATCGGCGATCTCGCGCTCGTGGGTCACCAGCACGATCGTGTTGCCGGCCTCGTTCAGCGTCTGGAAGAGGTGCATGATGTCCTCGGACGTCTGGCTGTCGAGCGCGCCGGTGGGCTCGTCGGCGAGGAGCATCAGCGGCTCGGTGACCAGCGCGCGGGCGATGGCGACCCGCTGCTGCTGGCCGCCGGACAATCGCGCGGGGGAATGATCGAGGCGATCGGCGAGACCCATGGCGGCGAGCTTCGCGCGGGCGCGCTCCTGCCGCTCGGCGCGGCCGACACCGGCGTAAATGAGGGGCACGGCCACATTGTCGAGCGCGGTGGTGCGGGGGAGCAGGTTGAACTGCTGGAAGACGAAGCCGATCTTGCTGTTCCTCAGTTCGGCCAGCGCGTCGGAATCCCGTTCGCGGGTGGAGAGGCCGTCGATGCGGACGTCGCCCGAGGTGGGCACGTCGAGGCAGCCGATCATGTTCATGAAGGTCGACTTGCCCGAGCCGCTGGCGCCCATGATCGCGACGAACTCGCCGCGCTCGATCGCCAGCGACACGCCGTCGACCGCATGCACCATCCCGCCGCCAAAGGCATATTCCTTGACGAGGTCGACGGTCTCGACGAGCGGCATCGTCACAAGCCTTCGCCGTCCAGTTCTTCCTCGCCTTCTTCCTCTTCCTTCTCGATCAGCGACTTGGAGCGCGTGATCACCTTTTCGCCGGGCCTGAGGCCGCGGACGATCTCGACATACTCCTCGCCCTCGAGGCCGAGCCTGACAGCGCGCCTGACCGGCTTGTAGGGGTCGGCGCCGGCGACCCACACCGTCACGGGCTTGGGCGCAGCGGCGGCGGCCTTGCCCTTCTCCTCTTCCTTGGGGCGGTCGGCGGGACGGGGGCGGAAGCGCGTCGCGGCCACGGGCACACGCAAGGCATTGGGCTTGCGGCCGGTGATGATGTCGACGTTCGCGGTCATGCCGGTGAGCAGCTTGCCGGCTTTGTTGTCGACATCGAGGATGACGAGATAGCTGACGACGTTCTGCGTCTCCGTGGCCGACTTGCGGATCTGCCTGACCGTGGCGGGGAAGCTTTCGTCGGAATAGGCATCGACCGTGAAGCGGACCGGCTGGCCTACGCGGACCTGGCCGATATCGGCCTCGTCGACCGAGGCTTCGACCTGCATGCGGCTGGTGTCGGCGGCGATTTCGAACAGGTTGGGCGTCTGGAAGCTGGCCGCGACCGTCGCGCCCGGCTCGATCAGCTTGTTGACGACGACGCCGCTCGCCGGCGCGAGGATACGGGTGCGGCGCAGGTCGAGCTGCGCCGAGGACAATTCCGCCGAGCTTTGCGCGATCTGCGCCCGCCCGCTCTGCGCCTGGGCCATCGCCGTCTTCAACGCCGCCCGCGCGGTCGAGAGGTTGTTCTGCGCCTGGTCGATCGCGGCCTTGGAGATGAAGCCGCGCGCCTCGAGCTCCTTGCGGCGCGCATATTCGCGTTCCTGGATCTCGACGTCGGTGCGGGCGCGGCCGATCGCCGCCTGCGCCTGGGCGAGCGTCGCCTGGGCAAGATCGACCTGGGCGCTGGTCTGGGCGACGCGGGCCCGGGGCCGGGTCCCGTCGATCTCGGCGAGCACCTGTCCCGCCCGCACCGGCGAGTTGAAGTCGACATAGACGGCGGTAACCTGGCCGGAGACTTCCGAGCCGATCTTGAACGTGTTGAGCGCCCTCAGCTTGCCGCTCGCGGAGACGACGCGGACGACCTCGCCCCGATCGGCCTCGACCGCGACATATTCGTAGTCGGGGGGCGTCGGCACCAGGATCTTGTAGAGCGCGAAGGCCGCCACCAATGCGATCAGACCCGACCAGATCGGGTGACGCCGCACCCAGTTCACCAATGCCCGCACCAGCCCCCCTTTTGCACACCGGATGAATGACGCGAGGTGTGTTAGTCACAGCATACACAAGATCTGCGGCAGGGGAAGGATGCACCGGCTGCTTTTTTGGCCCCGGACAGGGCGACAAAATGCCGTCCCGCTAGTGCCTTAGCGCGAGCTGGAAACGCGGCCCTGTCCGCCCCGCCGCCGCGCATATTCCTCCCGGTCCCGCGCCTTGTCCGCCTCGCCGAGGTGCTCCGCGTTCCTGATCGCCTCGATCTTCCGCATGATGCTCCCCCGCATCTCGTCGAGCGTGCGCGGCCGCCGCCATCTCTTCCCCGGCGCCTTGCCGATCCCGAGCACCTGATGCTTGTGCATGTGGAGGAGGTGGATCGCCTGCTCCGCGCTGACCGGCCCGACCCCGTTCGCCGCGTCCGGCAAATCGGGCGAGGAGAAGAGGTTGGCGCCGTTTTCGAGCAGCGCGATCTCGATCCTGGCATAGCCCTCCGCCACCGCCGCGTCCCATCGCGCCGCAAAGGCCGGCCAGCGCTTGCGATGCTCATAGGCCGAAGTGGCCGACAGCCCCACCTCGGCGCAGGCCGCCTTGACGTTGCAGGTCGCCGCCAGCGTGGCGAGAAACCGGTCCTCCACCCGCGGCGACCACCCCCGGATCCGCGCCCGCGCGATCTGCACCCTCTTGCCGCCGCCGGAGCCGCCCGTGCCCCGCACGACCAGCTCCTCCCCGTCGAGGAACCCCCACCCAGCCGCCGGCTCCGCCCCGGTCTGCCGCCGTCGGGCAAAGCCGAGACACGCCCCGCGCACCGCCGCATCGAACTCCGGATCGCGCGAGCGATGCAGCACCACCCACGACCGCGACACCTTGGCCCGCTCGTCGGCGAGGGTCTGGTTCCCCGTCGCCTCCAGCGCCTCCAGAAACGCCGCCCGCTTCGCGGCCGAAATCTTCGCGGACATAGCACCTCCCTGCCGAGCGCAGCGCCGCCGACGCCAAAAGCGTCGCCGAAGCAGCGCGAAGAGCCATGGAGGTGCCGGCCAGCGGGTCGGCGCAGCCGAACCCGACTGACGTCACGAATTCAGTTCGTGACGGCCTCCACGGAGGCAATTCAGATATTGCAGAGTCGGGGCTGTAGGAAAGGCCCCTTCGACCGGTAAGCGCCCTTAGCGGCCATCCGGAGCTTGACGGCTGAACGTCCGCTCAGCGCCAATCCCGGACGTCCAGCACTCCTCCGGAGCTTCCCGCAATGCTGACCTTCGTTCAGTTAGGCGTCATTGTTCGCTTGCGCCATCGTTGTCGCATAAGGCAGCTTGCGATCTTCTCGAAGCGGGCGTTCGGTCGCGGTTCGGCTGATGTCTGCTCCGACCCTGGCGCGCGACCGGTCCGGCAGGCTTCTTCCGCCGGTTGATGCGTTCGAAACATGTATCAGGAAGGATGAGAAGTGGCAAACCCCCTCACGATGAAGCTGGAGCAGTTTACGAGCTTCGACCCTGAGGAGCGACGGCGTCTGGACCAGCTTCTCACCTATCCGACCGAAGCCTTCGCTCGCGGCAAGACTATCATCCGCCAAGGCGACAAGGTGGACGATATCCATCTCATCCTCACCGGCCTCGCCGCGCGTTCCAAGACGCTCCGCAGCGGGGAACGTCAGTTCATGGCCCTGCTCGTACCCGGCGACCTCTGCGATGTGGAGGTGTTCATCCTCGAAGGCATGGATCACGACATAACGGCTCTGACCGAGACAACCTGCGTGCTCATCCCCGCAAAAATCATCGAGGGACTGCTGACGGAGTCTACGAAGCTTACCAAGGCGCTGTGGTGGAGCACGATGACCGATTCAGCGGTTCTTCGGGAATGGATAGTCGATCATGGCAGCCGCGATTCAGTTGAGCGGATCGCGCACCTCATGTGCGAGATGTTGATCCGATACCGCGTCGTTGGGGAGACAACGGACGACAGCTTCCCGTTCCCGCTTACTCAGGAAGAGCTGGCCGATGCGACCGGGATGACGCCTGTCCACGTCAATCGGATGCTCCAGGAACTCCGCAGCCGGGGCCTGATCGATCTAAGTGGCAAGGTGCTGACAATCGTGGACCCCAAAGGCCTTCAGCGGGTTGCCAAATACGACAGCTCCTATCTTCACCTCATCAGGACAGAGCGCCGCGACCCCGAGGTTTCGCAACGCGCGGGCGACCTTGTTTCACCATCTGCTAGCGGCCTGCTCCATGACGCAGCCGAGAAGGTAAAATCGGTGTTCGGCCGATCGGGAAATTGAGCTGCCCAGAGCGAATGGTTCGCATTTCAGTGAAGAGTGAAATTGCAACTGCTCCATCATAGGTTGGAGCAGCGCACCTCAAGGAAGGCTAATAAGGTGCATCGCTGGATCACTTGGCCTCCAGCGCCTGAGAGACGTGATCGCGCTCCCGGCAATAAAGGAAGCGCAATGACCGTTCACCCAGCCCTCGCACCGCTCGTGAAGAAGCTTCAGCTTTGGGGTCCTCTGGATGAGGCCGAGCAGCAAGCGGTCCTCGCGTTGCCGCACAAGGTGGAGGAGGTTCTACCAAGCAAGCATCTCGTTCGGGAGGGCGAGAAACCAACTCGCTCCTGCTTGCTGCTGGAGGGCTTCGCATTTCGCCACAAAGTGCTTGTGGACGGCTCTCGGTCGATCAGCGCCATCCACATGAAGGGCGACATCGTCGACCTTCAGAACTCGCTTCTGGGAACCGCTGATCACAGTGTCCAGACGCTCACTCGCTGCAGCGTGGCGTTCATTCAACGCGAGGAGATCAAGCGGGTCGCGTTCGCGTTCCCCAACGTTGGGCTGGCAATGTGGTATGACACGCTTGTGGACGGGTCCATCTTTCGGGAATGGATCGCCAACGTCGCCCGCCGGGACGCGGCCTCAAGGCTGGCGCATCTGCTCTGCGAGTTCGGGCTGCGGCTAGAGGCGATCGGGCTCGGCGACCGCGTCAGCTACGAACTTCCAATGACGCAGGAGCAACTGGCAGACGCGACCGGCCTCACCTCCGTTCATGTGAACCGCACGCTGAAGGAGCTGGAGGAGCGCGGCCTCATCGCCCGAACCAAGAAATATGTCGCCATCGCAGACTGGAAGCGAATGGAAGATCAGGGCGGCTTCACCGATACGTACCTGCATCTGCGGGACGACGGGAGCATCGTTCAATAGTAGGCCGCACTTCGCTTACCACCAGGTGCAGGCGGCGGCGAATGGCTCCGCTTCCGGTCCCTCGCTATCGTTCCGTAATTTCCGGCGGCATCAAATCGGGAGCATAGGCATTTATACGTGATGCCGCGCTTCTACCTCCACCTGAGCCTAGGCGATGCCGTTATCGAGGACGAGGAGGGGTGCGAGCTCCCCGATCCGGCGCACGCTCGAAGGCGGGCCATAGAAGGGCTTCGCGATGTCGTGGCTGGTGAGCTTCGTAGAGGCAACATTGACCTTAGTTCGTTTATCGAGATCGAGGACCAGAACCACGCGCTACTGATGACAGTGCCGTTGTCGGAAGCCGTTCGAATCACAACTGGGTCAGGGCAGCGAACCTAGCCAAAGCACGGATGTCAGGTCCGACTACCGAGACGTACACAGCCTAGGCGGCTGAAGGTCCGCTGTGCCGCTTAACCTCCCAGAAGCTGACGGTCCGCTAACGGCCATATCCGGACATTCGGGCCGGCGGCTGGCAAGGGCTGAGATGGGCGCAAACCGGGCAATCAAGGTTGCAAGGAAAAGGCCCCACATCGCTGCGGGGCCTCCTCTGTTCAGCTCTGAAGCGCCGACGCCTTAATCATCATCCCGCGTCAGGAACGCCGGCGCAAACTCCGGCTCCGGCCCGTTGTCACGCTCCGGGCGGTCGCCGCCCTCCCGGTCGCGGCGGGGGCCGCGGTCTCCGCCTTCGCCGCGCGGGCCGCGATCACGGTCACGGCCGCCGCGGTCGCCACGGCCTTCGCCGTCGCGGCGGGGGCCGCGGTCACGACCGCCGCCACGGCCGCCGCGATCACCACGATCGCCACGGTCGCCGCGGCCTTCACCGCGCGGACGCTCCTCGCGCGGGGGACGGGTGTCCTCCAGCTCGGCGCCGGTCTCCTGGTCGACGACGCGCATCGACAGGCGGACCTTGCCGCGCTGGTCGATCTCGAGGACCTTGACCTTCACCTCCTGGCCTTCGCTCAAGGCATCGGCGACCTTCTCGACGCGCTCGTTCTTGATCTCCGAGACGTGGACGAGGCCGTCCTTGCCGCCCATGAAGTTCACGAACGCGCCGAAATCGACCAGGTTGACGACCTTGCCGCTGTAGATCTTGCCGACCTCGGGCTCCTCGACGATGCCCTGGATCCACTTGCGCGCGGCCTCGATCTGGCTGACGTCGGACGAGCTGATCTTGATCAGGCCCTCATCGTCGATGTCGACCTTGGCGCCGGTCTCGGCGACGATCTCGCGGATCACCTTGCCGCCGGTGCCGATCACTTCGCGGATCTTGGACTTGTCGATCTGCATCGTCTCGATCCGCGGCGCGTGGGCGGAAAGCTCCTCGCGGGTGTGGTCGAGCGCCTTGGCCATCTCGGCGAGGATGTGGGCGCGGCCCTCGTTCGCCTGGGCGAGCGCAGTCTTCATGATCTCCTCGGTGATGCCGGCGATCTTGATGTCCATCTGCAGCGAGGTGATGCCTTCGCTGGTGCCCGCCACCTTGAAGTCCATGTCGCCGAGATGATCCTCGTCGCCGAGGATGTCGGAGATCACCGCATAATCCTTGCCTTCCAGGATCAGGCCCATGGCGATGCCGGAGACCGGGCGCTTCAGCGGCACGCCGGCGTCCATCATCGACAGCGAGCCGCCGCACACCGTCGCCATCGACGAGGAGCCGTTGCTCTCGGTGATGTCGGAGAGGACGCGGATCGTGTACGGGAACTCGTCCTTGGTCGGCAGCACCGGGTGCAAAGCGCGCCAGGCGAGCTTGCCGTGGCCGACTTCGCGGCGCCCGGGGGCGCCGAAGCGGCCGACTTCGCCGACCGAATAAGGCGGGAAGTTGTAGTGCAGCATGAAATGCTCGTAGCGAAGGCCGGTCAGGCCATCGATCATCTGCTCGCTGTCCTTGGTGCCCAAGGTGGTGGTGCAGATCGCCTGGGTCTCGCCGCGGGTGAACAGGGCCGAGCCGTGGGTGCGCGGGAGGAAGCCGACCATCGCGTCGATCGGGCGGATCTGCGAGGTGGTGCGGCCGTCGATGCGCTGGCCGTCCTTGAGGATCGCCTGGCGGACGATCTCGGCCTCGAGCTTCTTGACCAGCTTGAGGCTCGCGATCCGCTCGGCGGCGTCCTCGCCCTCGAACGCGTCGCGGGCCTTGGCGCGGGCTTCGTTGATCGCGTTCTGGCGCTGGGACTTGTTGGTGAGCTTGTAGGCCGCGGCGAGATCGGCGCCGATCAGGTCCTTGAGCTTCTGCTTGGTCGCCGAGCGGTCGATCTCCGCCGACAGCTCCCAGGGCTCCTTGGCGGCCTGCTCGGCGAGGCGGATGATCGCCTCGATCACCGGCTGGAAGCCGCGATGGGCGAACATTACGGCGCCGAGCATGACCTCTTCCGACAGCTCCTTGGCCTCGGATTCGACCATCATGACGGCGTCGTGGGTGCCGGCGACGACGAGGTCGAGCTGCCCCGCCTCGACCTGCTCATCGGTCGGGTTGAGGATATATTCGCCGTCGACATAGCCGACGCGGGCGGCGCCGATGGGGCCCATGAACGGCACGCCCGACAGCGTCAGCGCGGCCGAGGCAGCGACCATCGCCAGCATGTCCGGCTCGTTCTCGCCATCATAGGAGAGAACCTGGGCGATGACGTTGATCTCGTTGAAGAACGCGGACGGGAAGAGCGGCCGGATCGGGCGATCGATGAGGCGGGAGACGAGCGTCTCCTTCTCGGTCGCGCCGCGCTCGCGTTTGAAGAAGCCGCCGGGGATGCGGCCCGCAGCGCTATACTTTTCCTGGTAGTGGACGGTGAGCGGGAAGAAATCCTGCCCGTCCTTGATCGTGCGCGCGGCCGTGACGGCGCACAGCACGACGGTTTCGCCGAGGGTCGCGAGAACCGCGCCGTCGGCCTGACGGGCAACGCGCCCGGTCTCGAGAGTGAGGGTCTTTCCGCCCCACTCGATTTCCACTTTCTTCATGTCGAACATTTGGTTTTATCCTTCATCCGCCGGACCTTCCGGCGGGGCCTGTGTGGAGTCATGGACTCCGGTGACGCTCGCCGGATTGCGGGCGCCCGATATGCGAAGCGGCCCGCGAGGGGCCGCTCCGGATTACTTGCGAAGACCGAGCTTCGCGATGAGGTTGGTGTAGCGCTCCGCGTCCGTCTTCCGGAGATAATCCAGCAGCGAACGGCGCTTGTTGACGAGCATCAGCAGACCGCGGCGCGAGTGATTGTCCTTGGCGTGCGTCTTGAAGTGCTCGGTGAGATTGGTGATGCGCTCCGTAAGGATCGCGACCTGGACCTCGGGCGAACCCGTATCCGTGCCCCCGCGGGCATTGTCCTTGATGATTTCCTGCTTGCGCTCGGCGGTCACCGACATCGTCAAACTCCTTCTTCATTCAGGTTGAAGCCGCGCACCACCCGTATCTCCGGCCGAAGCTCACCTTCGGAAAGCTCCACAAGCGCAACCGGAACAGACCCTGCGGTTGCTAGATGGAGCCCTGGCTTTGCGGCAATCCCGGTCAACCTGCGCCCCTCGCGGAGCGCCCTTGCCTGATCGGGAGTGACGGAGAGAGCCGGGATGTCGTCCAGCCCCGCCGCCAGCGGCAAGAGTGCCTGTTCAAGCCGGCGCGCATGGGCGAGTTCACCTAATTTGTCCAGCGAAATCGCTTGGGAGAGGTCGAAGGGGCCGGCCTTGGTCCTCCGCAACATGGTGACGTAGCCGAGGGTTTCCAAGGCACGAGCGATGTCGCGGGCGAGCGAGCGGATGTAGGTGCCCTTCGAGACGAGGGCGGTGAGGGTGACTTCATTCGAAGGGCCCACCCCCGACCCCTCCCGGTAATCCAGGAGGGGAGAGGAAGCGTCGCCGTCCTTTCCTCCCCTCCCGGATTCCCGGGAGGGGATCGAAGGGTGGGCCGCGAGCGTGAGCGAGCGCACCTTCACGATCCGAGCCTTCATCTCCACCGCCTCGCCGGCGCGGGCGAGATCGTAGGCGCGCTCGCCGTCGATCTTCAGCGCCGAAAAGGCCGGCGGCACCTGCTCGATTTCGCCCGTGAAACGCGGCAGGATCGCCTGCACTTGCTCCATCGTCGGTCGCTCTTCCGACCTAGCAACCACCTCCCCTTCCGCATCCAGCGTGCTCGTCTCCTCGCCGAAGCGGATGGTGAAGTGGTAGGTCTTGTCGGAATCGAGCGCGCGGCCGCAGAGCTTGGTAGCCTCGCCGAGCGCCACCGGCAGCACGCCGCTGGCAAGCGGGTCGAGTGTGCCGCCATGCCCCACCTTTACTTTCGGATAGCCGCCTTCGCGCAAGGCTCGCTTTACGGCAGAGACGATCTGGGTGGAGCCCGGCCCCACCGGCTTGTCGATGATCAGCCAGCCGTGGAGCGCCATTCGTCCGCCAGGATCGAGAAAAGGACGGTGTCCCGAACGTGACCGGTCCAGGTGATGCGCTCGGCGCGGATCACGCCCTCGCGCACGCCGCCGATCTTCGCCATCGCCGCCTGCGATCGGGCGTTGCGGCTGTCGACGCGGAACTCGATACGGCGAAAGCCGCAGGCGACGGCGCGGCCGACCATGAGGTTCTTGACGCGGCGGTTCATGCCCGTGCCCCGCGCCTCGGGCACATAATAAGTGTTGCCGATCTCGAGCACGCCTCGGTCGGGCTCGATCGAGATGAAGCAGCTCATGCCGACGAGCCGTTCGGCCAGGAAGATTGCGAAAGCCGCCCAGTTGGGCCGGCTCAGCAGCAGATCGAAACTCGCGTCGAAATGCTCCGGATCGTAGGACGTGGCGTAGATCTTCCAGATCTCGCCATCCTCGGCGCAGGCGGCGCGAAGCGGCTCGCGATGCTCTTCGGCGAGCGGCTCCAGCCGCAGGTCGCCGTCCTGCATCGCATCGGCAAGCTTCACTCCTCCTCGTCTCCATTGAGGTCGCGGGCGACCTTCGGCGAACGGAGGAGCTGATCGATATGGCTGCCCTCGTCGAAGCTCTCGTCGGCGAGGAATTTCAGCCTCGCGGCATATTTGGTGTTCACCCGGGACGCGACCGAACGCTGAAGGAAGGCGGTGTGGGTGCGCAGCGCCTTCAGCACCTGAGCT
The DNA here is from genome assembly GCF_059502505.1 of Allosphingosinicella sp. Taxonomy (NCBI): domain Bacteria; kingdom Pseudomonadati; phylum Pseudomonadota; class Alphaproteobacteria; order Sphingomonadales; family Sphingomicrobiaceae; genus Allosphingosinicella; species Allosphingosinicella sp. The sequence continues at coordinate 61,621 of NZ_JCACEU010000013.1, read as the reverse complement.
TCGTCTGCGCCCAGCAGCGGCTTCACGAACACGGTCGCGTGCCTCAGGTCCGGCGACATCCGAACCTCGGTCACCGAGACGACATGGCTCGCCAGCACATCGTCATGCACGTCGCCGCGCATCAGGATGTCGGACAGCGCATGCCGCACCTGCTCACCGACGCGGAGCAGGCGGACGGAGCGGCCTTCGGGGCTTTCAGTGTGACGTGCCATGATCCCTCTCCCCTTCAGGGGAGAGGCTAGGAGAGGGGGAGTCGATCACCTCTCGGCAGCTTGGGAGCTGCCCCTCTCCCTAACCCTCTCCCCTGAAGGGGAGAGGGAGCTCTTCAAAGCGTCCGGGCGCGTTCCTCAACCTCGAAGACTTCGAGATGGTCGCCCGGCTTGATGTCGTTGGTGTCGGCCAGGAGCACGCCGCACTCGAGGCCGGCGCGCACTTCCGCGACGTCGTCCTTGAAGCGCCGCAGGGACGAGATCGTCGTCTTGGAGACGATGACGTCCTCGCGGGTGAGCCGCGCATGCAGCCCCTTGCGGATGACGCCTTCGAGCACCAGCAGGCCGGCCGCCTTGTCGCGCTTGCCGGCGGGGAAGACTTCCTTGACCTCGGCGCGGCCGAGCACGGTCTCGACGATCTCCGGTCCGAGTTCGCCCGCCATCGCCGACTTCACCCAGTCGGTGAGGTGATAGATGACGTCGTAATAGCGGAACTCGACCTTGTTGCGCTCCGCGATCTCCCGCGCCTTGGCATTCGGGCGAACGTTGAAGCCGATAATCGGGGCACCCGACGCGCTCGCCAGGATGACGTCGCTCTCCGTGATGGCGCCGACGCCCGCGTGCAGGATGCGCGCGCGGATGTCCTCGGTCGAGATCCGGTTGACCGCGGTGACGATCGCCTCGACCGAGCCCTGCACGTCGGCCTTGACGACCAGGGCGAACTCCTTGGTCTGGCTCGCCTTGGACGCGAACATATTCTCAAGGCTGACGGGAGCGGCAGTGGTCCGCTTCCGGTCCAGCATGGTCTGGCGATATTCGGCGACCTCGCGGGCGCGCGCCTCGTTCTCGACGACGGTGAGCGTGTCGCCGGCCGCCGGAACGCCGGAGAGGCCGAGCACTTCGACCGGCACCGAGGGACCGGCTTCCTTCACCTGCTTGCCCTTGTCGTCGATCATCGCCCGGACCTTGCCCGGGACCGCGCCGACGACGAACACGTCGCCGACCTTCAGCGTGCCGCGCTGCATGAGCACGGTCGCCAGCGGGCCGCGGCCCTTGTCGAGCTTGGCTTCCACCACCGCGCCTTCGGCGGCGCGATCGGGGTTGGCCTTGAGCTCGAGAAGTTCGGCCTGGAGGTTGATCGCCTCCAGCAGGCCGTCGAGATTGGTCTTCTTGAGCGCCGAGACCTCCACGTCCTGGACGTCGCCGCCCAGATCCTCGACCACGATCTCGTGCTGCAGCAGCTCCTCGCGGACGCGCTGCGGACGGGCGCCATCCTTGTCAATCTTGTTGATCGCCACGATCATCGGCACGCCGGCCGCCTTGGTGTGATTGATCGCCTCGACCGTCTGCGGCTTGAGGCCGTCGTCGGCTGCCACCACCAGCACGACGATATCGGTGACGTTGGCGCCGCGCTGGCGCATTTCGGTGAACGCCTCGTGGCCCGGCGTGTCGAGGAAGGTGATCTTCGACTTGTCCGGCAGGCTCACCTGATAGGCGCCGATATGCTGGGTAATGCCGCCCGCCTCGCCGGAGACGACGTTCGCACCGCGGATCGCGTCGAGCAGCGACGTCTTGCCGTGGTCGACATGGCCCATGATGGTGACCACCGGAGGACGCGGCTTCAGCGTCTCGGCCGCATCGACATCGGCTTCCGCCTGGATGTCGACGTCGGCATCGCTGACGCGATTGATGCGGTGGCCGAATTCCTCGATCAGCAATTCGGCCGTATCCTGGTCGATCGTCTCGGTGATGGTCACCGGGGTGCCCATCTTGAACAGCGACTTGACGAGGTCGGCGCCGCGCTCGCCCATGCGCTTGGCGAGCTCCTGCACCGTGATCGTCTCGGGAACGTCGACGTCGCGATATTGCTTGGCGGACGGGCCGGACTGCTGGTGGGCGCGCTTTTCCTTCTCGCGGGCACGCTTCAGCGCGGCGAGCGAGCGGGCGCGGGCACCGCCCTCGCCGTCATCGAGTGCGCGGGTGACAGTGAGCTTGCCGGACTGGCGGCGGTCGTCGCCGCCGCGCGCCGAGCGGGTCGGGCGCGCAGGCGGCTCCGGCCGCTTGACCGGCGTAAAGCCGCGCGGCTTGGGACGGCGGTCGTCTTCAGTCGTTGCGGGAGCGGCCGCGGGAGCGGCGTCCGCCTGCGGCTGCGAGGCGGCGCGCTCGGCTTCCTCGGCGGCGCGGCGCTTCTCTTCCTCGGCGCGAACGCGCGCCTCTTCCTCGGCCCGGCGATTGTCGTCCGCGCGGCGCTTTTCCTCTTCGGTCGCCTCGACCGCCTTGCGATCCTCGCGGCGCCGCGCTTCCTCGAGCGCGGTCATGCGGGCCTCCTCGGCCTCGCGCAGCAGCTTCTCCTGCAGCTCACGGCGCGACGCGGCGTCGCTGACCGGACGGGCAGCGGGCTTCGCGGCAACCGGAGCCGGCGGGGGCGGCGGAGGCGGCGGCGCGGCTTCCTCGACCTTGGGCGTTTCCTGCGCAGCAGCCGGGCCGAGAATTCGGCGCTTCTTCACCTCGACCACCACAGTGTTCGAGCGGCCGTGGCTGAAGCTCTGCTTGACCTTGCCGGTCTCGACGGTGCGCTTCAGGCCCAGCGGCGCGCGCGCTCCGAGTTTCGGCTTGTCTGTCGTCTCGCTCATAAAATCCTTCGTCTCAATCCACAGCCGAAACAATCGGCGACGCCGCCGCAGCGGCGCTTAGCCCAGCATCCGGTCCGATAAAAGCGCGCCACCTTTCGATCGCGTGAAGCACGCGCGAGGCGGCAGCCCGGTCAATTATGGCGACATGTACCACATTTTGCCGGCCAAGCGCCAACGACAATATGGCCCTATCCGCTGGAAAAACCAGCCCTTGCTCCTCGCCGCCGCCGACCCGCCAGGCCTGATCCAGCTTGGAATTGCCGTCCGCGCCCGCATCCGAGGCATGGATCAGCAGGTGGACCTCGCCCCGCCGCGCCGCCGTCTCTATCTTCTCGCCGCCGGTGATCAGGTTTCCCGCCCGTGCCTCAAGGCCGAGCCGGTCGAGCGCCGCCTGGCGCAAAGCCGCCTCGGTCCGCGCGCCGAGATCCGCCGGAATGAAGAGATCGCCGGTTTTGAAGGCACGCGACAGCGCGCCCTTCAGCTTGCCCTTGCTCTGGGCCGCATCGAGCGCCGCCCGATCAACGCCGATCCACGCGCCGCGTCCCGGCGCCTTAGCGCGCACGTCGGGCGCAACCTGCCCGTCCGGCCCCAGGGCCAGCCGGATCAGATTGTGGCGCGCGTCATGCTCCCCTGAGAGGATGCACTTGCGCTCGGGGACGTGCTTGTCCTTGGGAGTCAGCGTCTCATTGGGGGCTTGCCGCAACTGCGTCCTCCCCCTCTGAGCCTTCGTCCTCGAACCAGTGGGCTCGGGCGGCCATGATGATCTCGTTGCCCTGCTCGTCGCTCAGGCCGTATTCGGCGAGGATCCCGCCCTTGTCCTCGGGACGATTGGGCTCACGCTGGCGGCGCTGCTCGGGCTTCTTCTTCTGGACGAGCTCGTCGGTGGCGAGGTCGGCGAGATCGTCGAGCGTCTTGATGCCGGCCTTGCCGAGCGTGACCAGCATCGCTTCGGTCAGGTAAGGCATCTCGGCCAGGTCATCGGACACGCCGAGACCGCGGCGCTCCTCGCGCGCCGCTTCCTCGCGGCGCTCGAGCGCCTCGGCAGCGCGGCTCTGCAGCTCGGTCGCAAGCTCCTCGTCGAAGCCCTCGATCGCGGCGATCTCGTCGAGCTCGACATAGGCGACCTCCTCGAGCGCGCCGAAGCCTTCGGCGACCAGCAGCTGGGCGAGCGTCTCGTCGACGTCCAGCTCCTCCTGGAACATCGTCGAGCGCTCCACGAACTCGCGCTGGCGCTTCTCCGAAGCATCGGCCTCGGTCATGATGTCGATCGCCGAGCCGGTGAGCTGCGAGGCGAGGCGAACATTCTGGCCGCGGCGGCCGATGGCGAGGCTGAGCTGGTCGTCCGGCACCACCACCTCGATCCGGCTCTCCTCCTCGTCGATCACGACGCGGGCGACCGTCGCCGGCTGCAGCGCATTGACGACGAAGGTGGCGAGGTCCTGACTCCAGGGAATGATGTCGATCTTCTCGCCCTGCATTTCCTGAACGACGGCCTGCACGCGCGAGCCCTTCATACCGACGCAGGCGCCGACCGGATCGATCGAGCTGTCGTGGCTGATGACGCCGATCTTGGCGCGGCTGCCCGGGTCGCGGGCGGCGGCCTTGATCTCGATGATGCCGTCGTAAATTTCGGGCACTTCCTGCGCGAACAGCTTCTTCATGAAGTCGGGGTGCGCGCGGGAGAGGAAGATCTGTGGCCCGCGATTTTCGCGCACGACGCGCAGGATCAGCGAGCGGATGCGGTCGCCGACGCGGACGACTTCGCGCGGGATCTGCTGGTCGCGGCGGATGACGCCCTCGGCGCGGCCGAGGTCCACCACCACGTGGCCGAACTCGACCCGCTTGACGACGCCGGTGATGATCTCGCCGGCGCGGTCCTTGAACTCCTCATACTGGCGCTCGCGCTCGGCGTCGCGGACCTTCTGGAAGATGACCTGCTTGGCGGCCTGCGCGGCGATCCGGCCGAACTCGATCGGCGGCAGCGGATCGACGATGAAGTCGCCGAGCGTCGCGCCCGGCTGGAGCTTCTGCGCGTCCTCGAGGCTGACCTGCTTGAAATAGTCGTCCACCTGCTCGACCACTTCGACGACGCGCCACAGGCGCAGGTCGCCGGAGACGGGGTCCAGCTTGGCGCGGATGTCGTTCTCGGCACCGTAGCGGGCGCGGGCGGCGCGCTGGATGGCGTCCTCCATCGCCTCGATGACGATGCCCTTGTCGATCAGCTTCTCGCGCGCGACCGAGTCGGCGATGGCGAGCAGCTCGGCCTTGTTGGCGGAGACGGATGCGGCTGCGGTGGCCATGATTTAGTCCTCTACTACCTTGATTGTGTCTGCGCCCTCGGCGGAGAGCGGCGCGGTTGCTTGGATGAGCCGGTCGGTCATGACGAGCTTGGCGGAATGAATGGCGGCAAAGGGCAGGCCGGTGGGCCCAAGTCCCTGAACGTCGACCAGCACCGTGTCGCCCTCCGCGCCCGTGAGATCGCCGCTGAAGACCTTGCGGCCGTTCAGCTTCTCGGCGAGCACGATCCGCGCTTCATGCCCCTTCCAGTCGTCGAAATCCTTGAGCCGGGTGAGCGGCCGGTCGATGCCGGGAGAGCTGACCTCGAGCCGGTAGGCGCCTTCGATCGGGTCCTTCTCGTCGAGCAGATCCGACAGCCGCCGCGACAGCCGCGCGCAATCGTCGAGCGTGAGCTGGCGCGTGTCGGGCCGCTCGGCCATCACCTGCAGGGTCGGATCGGAGGTGCCACCCATCATCTTGACGCGCACGAGTTCCAGCCCCTCGGCCTTGGCCTCGGGCTCGATCAACTCGGTCAGTCTGGCGATATCCGCCATCAGCGCTCCAGATATGCGTGGTTGCCGCCGGCCCCGCCTCCGGGACCAGCCTCAACATGTTACCGATGTCGAGGAAAGGCAGCCGCTATATAGGCGCAAGCATTGATACGGGCAAGCGGATTAGCTGCCGGTCCACGGCGACGGCGCGCCGAAGAAAGCCTTCCAGCCGACCACCGCCGTCCAGTGGAGCAGGACGCACGGCCAGATCGAGCCAGTGGCGAGATAGAGCCGGGTCAGCGCGGTGCCCATCACCGCCACGGCGGCAAGGAACCAGGGGTTGAGCACCACCTCGCCCCATGCGGGTCCGAACAGCAAAGCCTGCGGCGGATGCCAGAGCACGAACAGGAGAACCGGAAGCGCATAACGCCACGCCGGAGCAGGCTCGCCCGGTCGCGGCAGCAGCAGGACCCGGAACAGCAACTCCTCCCCAAAGGCGGGTGCCACGACGGCAACCAGCGCCAGCCGCAGGAGCAGCTGCGGGTCGTCCGACCAGCCGGGCTCCGCCAGACCACCGAGCCACACCAGAGCGAGGGAGACAGGGATCGACCAACCAGCCTCAAGCATAAGCCGACGCCATGCGCGCCTGTCGGGAATGGTCGTCACCGCAGCGCGGACCTTTGCGGCCGCTGCGGCCATTTACTAGCGGGAGCCCCAGGGCGGAGGCGGCGCTGCAACTGGCCGAGTCAGGTCGAAATCGACGCGGAAGAAGCGGTTCTGTCGCCGCAGCTCATAGGCGAAGAGGCGGCCGGGCTCGACCTCCATTCCCCACACATTGGTTCCCGATAGCGGGATCTTCTCGCGCACGAACAGCTGCTGCGAGAAGCGGTCGGCGGGAAAGTCCTGGCGCGCGGCGGTGCCGGTCGCCAGCGAGTCGCCGCCATATTGGGTGAGCTTGTCCTCGCTCCCGTCCTCGTGCCGGTGATCATGCTTGAGCGTGAGACCCGACGCGGTCCGGCTCACCACCCAGGTGCGGGAACGGTCCTCGCCGACGTGAAAGGGGATGCGGATCGTATCGGCCGAACAGTCACGCACGTGCATGACCAGGCGCTTGCCGGCGAATGCGGCGTCCGCCTCGACCGGAGGGCTGGCGATGCGGCCTTCGAACGCCTTGCCGCACAGCTTCGAGAGCCGGGAGAAGAACGGAGCGGCCGGATCGGGATCGGGAGCGGCGGCGGTGGTTACGCAGCCGACGAGGGAAAGCGCGGCCGCGGCCGCAAGCATCTGTTTCATCGGCGAAAGCCTAGGGCCTCGGCGCCGCGGATGCCAATGCCTTCTCCTCCGCCCGAATGCGGATTGCGAGCACGGCGGCATTGAGCAGGCTGAACAGCAACGCGACCTGCCACAGGCCGAAGGCGAGCGGCAGCACCGCGATCTCACCGATTACGACGAGGTAATTGGGATGGCGCACGAAGCGGAATGGTCCCCGCGCGACGAGCGGCGCATCCGGCAGCACGATGATGCGGGTGGTCCAGCGCCGCCCGAGCGTCGCCAGCACCCACAGCCGCCCGAGCTGAAGCAGGACGAACAGCCCGATCAGCGACCAGCTCACCGGACGGCCCGGCGCCAGCCACCACAAGGCCGCCAGCCACGATGCATGGACGAGCACGATCAGCGGATAATGGCCGGGTGCGAATTCGCGCGCGCCCTGCGCCAGCAGCGCCGCGGTATTTCGACGGGCGATCACCAGCTCCGCCAGGCGCTGCGCCGTCACCAGGGCGAGGATGAGCGCCGCAGTCATGCCCGCGCGAGTGAAAGACCGCTGGTGGTAAAGCCCGGCCCGAGCGCGAGCAGAAGCGTGCGTTCCGGCAGGCCGGCCTGGATCAGCCGCTCCAGCACGAACAAGACCGTCGGCGCGGACATGTTGCCATAGTCGCGCAGCACCGCGCGCTCATGGTCGAGCGTCCCCTCCTCCAGGTGCAGGCTCTGCTCCAGCGCAGCGATCACCTTGGCGCCGCCGGGATGACAGGTGAAGCGGTCGATCTCGTCTCGGCCTAGCTCCAGCCGCTCCAGGATCTGCTCGACGCCGGCCGCCATATTCTCCTCGACGAATGGCGGGATCGCCCGGTCGAAGATAACGCCGAGCCCCGGATCTTCGACGTCCCAGCCCATGATGCCGAGCGTGTCCGGCCAGAGGATCTCGCCGCCGCCCTCGATTGCGGCGATGCCGCCTTCGCCCTCCCGCACCACGGCCGCGGCGGCGCCGTCGCCGAACAAGGCGGTGGCGACGATGTTCGCCTTCGAGAGCTTGTCGAGGCGGATCGAGGTCGAGCACAGCTCCACCGTCACAAACAGGATCGTCTTGCCCGCCGCCGCCAGCCGCGCCGCGACGGCTAACCCGCTGACCCCGCCCGCGCAGCCGAGGCCGAAGAGCGGCACCCGCTCGACGTCGCTGCGAAACCCCATTCGTCCGGCGACCCGTGCCTCCAGGCTCGGCGTCGCGATGCCAGTCGTCGAGACGGTGACGAGCCCGTCCACCTCATCCGCCGCCACGCCGGCCGCCGCGAGCGCCCGCTCCGCCGCCGCGATGTAGAGCGCCTCGGCCTCCTCCAGATAGACGTCATTGCGGGCCTTCCAGCCATGATCGCCGCGATACCAGTCGGGCGGGCGGACGATGTGCCGCCTGGCGATGCCGGCATTGTCGAACACCGGCGCGAGCTTGTCGAACAGCGCCACCCGATCGCCGAACAGGGTGCGGGCGAGCGCCTTCGCCTCCTCCTGCGGCAGAACCGTGTCCGGAACGGCGGTCGCGACCGAAAGCAGGGAAACCTTGGCTTGATTTCTTTGCGACAAATGCAATCGCCTCAACGTGGCACCACCGTTGACGGAACGGCGCTGTCCCACACATGTTGGTTTCACACAGCAACCAGTCCAGCCCCGGAGTCAAAACAATGCGCGCTTTCCTTCTCGGCGGCCTCTCCCTGATCACCCTCGCCGCCTGCAACGGCGCCGCGGACGCAGGCGCCGGCGACAACATGGCAGCCGCGCCCGCCGGGCAGGCCGCGTCGGGCCGTCCGTTCGCGATCCAGGAGATCGCAAAGTTCGACGAGCCCTGGGCGATGACCTTCCTCCCCGGCAACAGCGGCCAGGCGCTGGTGACGGAAAAGCGCGGGCGGCTGATCTGGTGGGCGAACGGCAAGGCGACCCCTGTCTCGGGCACGCCTGAGGTCGATTATGGCGGACAGGGCGGCCTGGGCGACGTGATCCTCCACCCCGACTTCGCCTCCAACAACATGGTCTATCTGAGCTGGGCCGAGGCGGGCGACGGCGACACGCGCGGCGCAGCGGTCGGCCGCGCCCGCCTTGTCCAACAGGGCGATGCGGCCCGGCTCGAGGGGTTGCAGGTCATCTACCGGCAGACGCCGAAGGTCACCGGCCGCGGCCATTACGGCCACCGCCTTGCCTTCGGTCCCGATGGCAAGCTCTACATCTCCAACGGCGACCGCCAGAAATTCGACCCCGCCCAGGACATGAACGCCACGCTTGGCAAGATCGTCCGCCTCAATGACGACGGCAGCGTCCCCTCCGACAATCCTTGGGCGAGCCGCGGCGGCGTCGCCGCGCAGTTCTGGACGACCGGCCACCGCAACCCGCTCGGCATCGCCTTCGACGGCCAAGGTCGGCTCTGGGAGCATGAGATGGGCCCGCAAGGCGGGGACGAGTTCAACCTGATCGAGCGGGGCACCAATTATGGCTACCCGGTCGTCTCCAATGGCGACCATTATGACGGCAAGCCGATCCCCGACCACCCGACGCGGCCCGAGTTCAACGCGCCGGAGGTGACCTGGACCCCCGTCGTCTCGCCCGCCGGCCTCATCATCTACAGCGGCAGCCAGTTCCCCCAGTGGCGCGGCAACGCCTTCCTCGGCGCGCTTTCCGGCCAGGCGCTGGTGCGCGTCGCGATCAACGGCAACCAGGCCCGTGAAGCCGAGCGCTTCCCGATGACAGCCCGCGTCCGCGAGGTCGAGCAAGGCCCCGACGGCGCAATCTACGTCCTCGAGGACGAGCGCGAAGGCAAAGGCGGCCGGCTGCTGAAGCTCGCGCCCGCAGCTAGCGGGCGGTGACCTTCGCCAGCCACTCCACGAGCGGCTGGATGAAGGCATCGTATCGGATCTGGCCATCCTTGTACGCGTAGGCATCGTCCGCGGAGCCGTAAAATTCGAGTTCGTGATCGGCCTTGAGCAACTCGACGAGGGTGGCGGTGCCTGGCCGCAGCTTGTTCACGGTGTCGGCGATCAGCTTGTGCCCGTGGCGCGGCTCGAACTGGTCGTACTCCCCGTAGAAGACGAGCACCGGCGCCTCGACCTTGCTCCACGCTTCGAGGAAGTCGCGGTTCGCCGCCTGTTGATGCCAGGCATAAGGGCGGCCGTAATGGGGCGGAGCCTCGGCGCCGCCGCGGATGCTCTGCCAGACGCCGCGGAGCTCCGGCCGTTCCTGCTCGATCTGCTCCGGCGTCCTGCCGCGCACGAGATATTCGACGTGGAACGGGATGCGCTTCAGCATCTCATCGTGGATCTGCGCGGCCGTGTATTTGCCTGAGCGCTCGAGGAAGAGCCGGTCGAAACTTATCATCCGCTCCAGATAAGTGACTGCGCCGCCGCCCTGGACGACGATGCCGGCCACCCGCTTGCCGTCGGCGATCAGCGGCGCGGTGGTGGCGCCGAGGCTGCTGCCGAAGATGACGATCCGGTCCGCATCGATCCAGGCATGGCGGGCGATCTGGTCGAACGCTTCACGATAGTGGCGCACCTCAATGTCGTAATCCAGCTCGCTGCACGGCCGCCCCTCGCTGTCGCCGGTGCCCGACCGCTCGACCCGCACCAGCACCGTCCCGCTGCGCTCCGCGATCTGCCGGAGCTGGCTCTGCCGATCAGGCCCGAAGTCCAGCGAGCCGCACGACACCCACTGCGCGAGGAAGATGGCTGGCAAGCGCCCGCGCGTGCCGGACGGGCGAGTAAGGATCGTTCGCAGGCGCGTGCCCTCGGAGGTGCGGACCGAGCCATATTCGGTCTCCAGGCCCGGTAAAGACTGGAGGGGCTTGCCCTCGTTGCGCGGGAGGTCGCCGACTAGCCGCGACATCTGAGCTGCGGCCGGAGGGGTGGCAAGCAGGGCAAGCAGGAACAGAAGCTTCAGGCGCATGGATCCTCGCTCGGTTTGACGGGAGGAGATCAGCGCAAGGTGCCCCGTGCGCCAAAGCCGTGGGGACGAAGGGACGAAATTCAGTGGAGGGTGGAGCGGTATCGCTTGCCGGTCGGGAGGCTGGTGCCGTCGGCAAGCAGCACATCGTTCGGCCGCACGCGTGCGACTGCGTCCCGCCTCACCAAGGTCGAGCGGTGGATGCGAACGAAGCCGTGGGCGGCAAGGTCTGCCTCGACGGAGCTCAGCGAGGAGCGGTGGACAATCGTGCGACCGCTGCCATGCAGCTCGACATAATTGCCTGCAGCTGACACCCAGTCGATCTGGCGCGGCAGCAGCGGGATTTCCCGGGCCTCCTGTGCCTGCGCGGCCGGCAGCCGGCCCAGAGCGAGCAGGCCGATGACGAGCAGCAAGGCCGGCACGCGCCGCACCAGCTCGAACAGGGGTTCGGCCGCGAGGCCGGAAAGCAGCACATGCATCAGCAGCGACGCGGCCATTGCGGTCGCCAGAGCGGCTGCCTTCAGCTGCAGCGAAGGCGCGCGCTTCGCCGCTTCGAACGCCAGGAACCACGGCAACACGTTCACGATAGCCCAGGCAGCCGCCTCGCCGATCGGCTCAGATTGCCCTGAGAGCGTCGTGTAAGCGACACAGTAGAGCGCCACGGCGGCTACGATTGCGATTGAGGCGGGCAGCAAAGCCGCGTTCGGAAGCGGGTGTCGAAGCGCCTTCAGCATCTGCCCTCCCCGATTCGGATCAGTTCCTGCGGTAGCGGAAATACCACACTTCGTGACCGTGGCGCCGGGCCTTGGCCTCGTAGCGCGTTTCGGGCCAGCCGCCGGGGCGGGCGAGGAAATCCTTCGCGCTCTCGGCCAGCCATTCGAAGTCGCGACGCTGGTTCATGATCATCATCGCCCAGCGGCAATAGGTCGGATCGTCCGTGCCGAGCCGGAACTCGCCGCCGGGCTGCAGCTTGGCGGCGATCAGATCGAGCGGGCCGTGATTGACCATGCGGCGCTTGGCATGTCGAGCCTTGGGCCAGGGATCCGGGTGGAGGAGGTAGACGAAGCGGAGCGAGGCGTCGGGCAGCCGCTCGAGCACGTCCAGCGCATCGCCCATGTGGAGGCGAACGTTGGCAAGGCCCTTGTCACGGATGTGAGTGAGGGCGCCGACGACGCCGTTGAGGAACGGCTCGGCGCCGATGAAGCCGTGATCCGGGAGCAGATCGGCGCGGTAGGCGAGATGCTCGCCGGAGCCGAAGCCGATCTCGAAATGGAGCGGACGGTCATCGCCGAACAGGAGAGGCGACGTGACCTCCCCCTCCTCCAGCACGCTCAGCGCCGGAAGCAGCGCTTCCACCAGCGCGGTTTGGCCTTGCCGGAGCTTATGCCCCTTGGCGCGGCCGTAGAGGCGGCGGATGGTGGCCGGATCCTTGCGCCCGATCTCGGCGCCTAACGCGGCGGGCGGCACGGCTTGCCCTCATATTGGTGGCGGTGGACAGCGTAGGCCTTGCCGTTCCAGCGCTGCACCGGGAAGCAGAAGCCGGGGCCGCCGATCGAGATATCCGGCCACCCACCGGCTCCCTTTGTCGTCAGGAATTCGGGAATGCCGGTGTCGCCGGTGATGCGGGTCCACCTGCCGTCGGCTTGCTTGCTGACCAGCGTGAAACCGGAACCGGTGTTGCCGTAGCAATAAGCGCCGCCCTCGGTGACGACAGCTTCGGGAAAGCCGTCGCCGTTGAAGTCGTGGACCGTCTCGATCGCGCCCGGCGTGTAGGAAGCCGTGCCGGGATCGTCGCAGTCGCTGCGCCACTGACCGCCTTTCAGGGCGAAACCGGCCGCCTTGAAAGCGGCCGCCTCGTCGGCATCGCTGAGCCTAGCGGTGGCCACCGATGCCAATCCCAGGAGTGCGGCTGCAATCGTTGCGATCGGCATCGGCGTGTCTCCTTCGTCAGAGGGCCTGCTTGAGCTGGTCCACGAGGTCGGTCTTCTCCCAGGTGAAATGCTCGCCGTTGGGCTGGCGGCCGAAATGGCCATAGGCGGCGGTGGGGAGATAGATCGGCTTGTTGAGGCCGAGATGCGTCCTGATGCCCTTCGGCGTCAGACGAACGAGCTGGGGCAGCACCTCCTCCAGCCGCGCCGCGGTGGCGCCGTTGAGCTCGGTGCCGTGCAGGTCGACATAAAGCGACAGCGGCTCGGCGACGCCGATCGCGTAGGAAAGCTGGATCGTGCAGCGGCGAGCGAGGCCGGCGGCGACGATGTTCTTGGCGAGATAGCGGGTGATGTATGCCGCCGAGCGATCAACCTTGGTCGGGTCCTTGCCCGAGAAGGCACCGCCGCCATGCGGACTGGCGCCGCCATAGGTGTCGACGATGATCTTGCGCCCCGTGAGGCCTGCGTCGCCGTCGGGGCCGCCGATCTCGAACAGCCCCGTCGGGTTGACGAAGATCGCCTCGTCCTCCGGCAGCCAGCCGTCGGGAAGCACGTCGGCGAGCACGCCCTTCACATAATCGCGCAGCTTGCCCTGATCGTAGCCCTTGGCGTGCTGGGTGGAGACGACGAGCGCAGTGGCGCGCACCGGCACCTCATTCTCATATTCGAGGGTGACCTGGCTCTTCGCGTCCGGCTCCAGGAACGGAGCCGCGCCGGAATGGCGGTCGGCGGCGAGGCGTTCCAGGATGCGGTGCGAATAATAGAGCGTCGCGGGCATCAGGTCCGGCGTCTCGTCGGTGGCGTAGCCGAACATGATGCCCTGGTCGCCGGCACCCTCGTCCTTGTTGCCGCTCTCGTCGACGCCCTGCGCGATATGCTGCGACTGGCCGTGGAGGTGGTTCGAGAAATGCGCGGTCTGCCAGTGGAAGCCGTCCTGCTCGTAGCCGATCTTCTCGACAGTGCGGCGCACCGCTTGCTCGATCTCGTCGCGCGAGCCCGGCGCCCAGCCCTCGGTATCGGGAAAGCTATCGAGATCGAACACGCCGCGACAGCGGACCTCGCCTGCGATCAGGATCCGCTGGGTCGTCACCATCGTCTCGCAGGCGACGCGCGCCTCGGGATCCTTGCTCAGCATGAGATCGACGACCGCATCGGAAATCTGGTCCGCAACCTTGTCGGGATGGCCTTCGGAAACCGATTCGGACGTGAAGATGTAGTGGCTGCGCATGGACGGACGGAACCTTCTGATGGGATACATACGGATATAAAGATATCCTTATATGCGCCCTTAGCGTGCCTTCCGCCGCACTGCAACCGCGATCAGAACGAGCAGCAGCGCGAACAGGAAGGGCGCGACATTACCCAGCCGCGAGAACAGGGTCGGCGGCTTCGGCGGCGGCAAGGTCGCCTCGATCACGCCGGCGGTCCGCCACGGCAGGCTGTGGAGCAGACGCCCCTCCGCATCGACCACGGCCGAAATACCGGTCGGCGTTGAGCGGAGCACGGGGAGTCCCTCCTCCAGCGCGCGGAGCCGCGCCTGGGCAAGATGCTGGGGCGGGCCCCAGGCGCCGAACCATGCGTCGTTCGACGGATTGTAGATGAAGGCCGGGCGGTTATCCGGATCAACGACTTCCCCGGAAAAGATGATCTCATAGCAGAGCTGGAAGCCGACCTCGCCGGCCAGCGGCAGCGTGAGCGTCTGCGCACCGGGGCCGGGTATGTAGTCGAGGTCGCCCGGCGCGAGCCGCGACAGGCCGATCGCCGACAGGATCGGCCGCATCGGCAGATACTCGCCATAGGGTACGAGATGGGCCTTGTCGAAGCGGCCGAGGACGCGACCGGAGGCGTCCATCGCGAAGACGCTGTTGGTCGCCTGGGTCACGCGCAGGCCGTCGGGCGCAGCGAGGGTGATGCCGCCGGTCAGGAGCAGGTCGTTCGGGCCGAGCAGGCTGCCGACCCGGCGGCGCAACGCCGCGACCTCGGCCGCCGCTGCGGGCCGGTTATCGCCGAGCGGATCGGTGACCGCGGCTTCCGGCCAAAGGATCAGGCGGGGCCGGGCGGCGGCCGGGCCCGTCAGGCGCGCAAGGCGGGCGAAGTTGCGCGCCTCGAAGCCTTCCGTCCATTTGTCCTGCTGGCCGATGTTCGGCTGGACGATGCGCAGAGCGAGCTGACCGGCGCGCTCTTCCTCGGCTTGCCGAGCGACGAACTTCAGATCGATCATGAGGAGGAGGATCAGGGCGGCGGCCGGAAGGAAGCGCAGCCAGGAGCGCCTCGACAGGATCAGCCACAGCAGGCCGGAGAGCAGGACCAGGAGCGCGGAGAGGCCGTAGGTGCCGATCACCGTCGCCGCCCATTTGGCCCATGAATCGATCAGCACGACCCCGACCGGGTTCCAGGCGAAGCCGGTGAACATGGTCGCGCGCAGCCATTCGGTGACGGCCCAGGCGGCGGCGAGAATGAGGACGAGGGCGATCCCCTCCCTCTCCCGCGCGAGAGGGGACTTGCCCCAGCGCCAGGCGAGGCCGGTCGCCATGGCGGGGTAGACCGCCAGGTAGAGCGACAGCAGCACGACCGCGATCCAGCCGAGCCAGTGGGGCATCTTGGCCTGAAAGGTGAAGGCCGTGGCGATCCAGTTGAGGCCGAGAACGAACTGGCCGACGCCGAACCAATAGCCGCGGGCCAGGGCGCTGCGCAGGCTCGGCGCCTCCCGGATCAGCCACAACAGGCCCGCAAAGGCGAGCAAGGTCAGCGGCCACAGGCTCCAGGGCGCGAAGCCGCAGGCGCTGACGATGCCGAGGAGGAGGGACGCGAGGAGGAACTTCATTCGCCGCGCATATCGCCTCGATGGCGAAGCGCTGCAACCTCGCCCGGCAGAGCAAGTGACCGAACCTGCCTGGAGCGCGGCTGGCGAGCCGCGCTCCAATTATCGCTCAAGCCGAATCCCGGCTCAGCCGCGCTCGCCGGCGGGGTTCAGCGGCTGCGGAGGCGGCGCCCATTCCGGCAGGCGCTGCGCGTGCGCGAGATGCGCCTCGATCGCCGGGACTGCCTGCGACGCCACGGCTTGCAAAGCGGGCACGTCGCCCTCCTCGGCGTAGGTGCGGTGGAGGGTGAGCGCCTCCTGGTGGGCGGCGATCTGCTCTGCCTTGTAGGCAGCATCGAAGCCGCCGGGCGCGGCGGAGCGCAGGCGCGCCAGCATGTCCTGATGATGCGGAAGCATCTGCGGCGGGGGCGGGTTGATGCCCGAGCTTCGAGCGGCCGCCATCAGCTGGCTGGACATGCGCGTATGATCGTTGATGATCATCTGCGCGAACGAGCGGACCTCGGGATTCTGCGACACGCTGAGCGCAAGCCGGCTCGACTCGATCTCGAACAGATCGCCGCTGGCCGCCGATTCGATATAGGCAGGCGCCGCCATGCCCGGCACCGCCGCCTCCATCGGCTCGGGCGGAAGCGGTTCGTCGGCGTAGGATGCGCAGCCGCCTACCAGTGCGGCGGCGCCTACGAACAGGAACTGAAGTTTCATGGCTGTCTCCCTGGGCAATGCATCCGAGATACGGCTCACCCCGCCGAACAGTTCCCGCGAGCCATGACGGCAGGCGTTCCGGGAGCAGTTGGTTCGGGCTAAGGGGTGGCAATGAGCACGCTGCCCCCCTTCCACCTCGCCTTCCCCGTTCATGACCTTGAAGCCGCGCGCGCCTTTTACGGGGGCCTGCTCGGCTGCCCGGAGGGGCGGAGTGCGGACGCGTGGATCGACTTCGATTTCTTCGGCCACCAGATCGTCGCGCATCTGGCGGAAGGGATGGAGCCGCGGCGGCACCATAACCCGGTCGATGGGCACGACGTGCCGGTGCCGCATTTCGGGGCTGTGCTTGCGATGGACCAGTGGCAGGAGATGGCAGACCGGCTGAGCGCGACCGGAACCGAGTTCGTGATCGCGCCGAACGTGCGCTTCAGGGGCCAGCCTGGGGAGCAGGCGACAATGTTCTTCCTGGATCCCAGCGGCAACGCGCTCGAGCTCAAGGCGATGGCGCGGCCGGAGAATCTGTTCGCGAAGTGACCTACTCGGCGGCGACGCCGGTAAAGGTCTCGCGAGGTGCCGGGGCAGGGCGGCGGCTCGCCGGCCTCGGGCCTCCCTGACGCTGCTCTTCGACAAACCATGCGGCGGTGGCTTCGAGGCCCTGCTGGAGCTGGACGCGCGGTTCCCAGCCGAGGATCGACTGCGCCCGGCCGATATCCGGGCGGCGGCGGCGGGGATCGTCCATCGGCAGCGGCAGGTGGACGATCTCAGATCCCGAGCCGGTCAGGGCGAGGACGCGCGCGACCAAGTCGCTGACGGTGAGCTCCTGCGGGTTGCCGAGATTCACCGGAGCGCCGGGCGCGGGCTCCGAATCCATCAGCCGCATCAGGCCGTCGACCATGTCGCTGACGTAGCAGAAGCTGCGGGTCTGCGTTCCGTCGCCATAGACGGTGATGTTCTCCCCGTGCAGCGCCTGCCAGATTACGTTGGAGACGACGCGGCCATCGTCGTGGCGCATGCGCGGGCCGTAGGTGTTGAAGATGCGGGCGACGCGGACGTCGACGCGACCGGAGCGCGCGAAGTCGAAGGTGAGGGTCTCGGCGGCGCGCTTGCCCTCGTCATAGCAGGCGCGGGGCCCGGTGCAATTGACCCAGCCCCGATACCCTTCCGGCTGCGGATGCATCTCGGGATCGCCATAGACCTCGCTGGTCGAGGTGAGCAGGAAGCGCGCCTCCTGCTCCTCGGCGAAGCGGAGCAGGTTGCGGGTGCCCAGCACGCAGGTGAGCATCGTGTGCTCGGGATCCGCCTGGTAATGGGGCGGCGATGCGGCGCAGGCGAGGTGGTAGACGTGGGTAAAGCGCGTCTTGCCGAGGCGCACCTTCGGCGGCAGGCGATCGATGACGTCGGCCTCGACGAAATCGAAGCGGCTTTCGTTCTCGAGATGCCTGAGGTTCGCGGCACGGCCGGTCAGGTAATTGTCGACGCAGACCACGCTTGCCCCTTCGGCGAGCAGGGCATCGATGAGGTGGGAGCCGATGAACCCGGCGCCGCCCGTAACCAGCGCCGTCTTCGTCTTGCCGTTCTTCACTGAGCGCTCCCCTTCGTTATCATCAGGCTTCATCTTCATCATCTAAGTCTCTCGTCCAACTCGGCGGATTCGATTTGGTTCACCTCAGCAACGATCCTGCTGATCCAGGTTAAGCAGTTAAGGGGAGCGGGGCCTTGGCGGCCTCGCGCAGGTAGGTCTCGAGTTCGGCAGCACGATCGGCGGCGATGTGGCCCTTCATGACGCGGGCGCGGGCGGCGCGGCCGATCGCCGCGGAATCCTCCAGGAGGAACCGGACCACGTCGTCGCTGGTGTCGGCGAGGAGGATCTCCCGGCCGGGGACGAACAGGCTGTCGATCCCCTCCCACCGGTCGGAGATCACCGGCACTGCACAGGCGGCGGCCTCGAACAGGCGGACCGACGGAGACCAGCCGGCGGCGATCATGTCGGCGCGGGTCACGTTCAGCGTGAAGCGCGAGGCGGAATAGAATTCGGCATGGTCGGCCGGCGGGCAATGGTCGATGCGCTCGACATTGGCGGGCCAGTCGATGTCGGTCGGATATTGCGGGCCGGCGACGACGAAGCGGCGCTCGGGCATCCGGCATGCGGGCTCGATGAGGAGGCGCTCCAGCGTCGGCTGGCGGTCCGGGCTGTAGGTACCGAGATAGGAGAGGTCCCATCGCTTCGGTACGTCGAGCGGCGGATAGGCCTCTGGGTCGACCGAGCAATAGAGTGCGCGGGCGGCGGGGGAGCCGTAGCGGCGCTCGATGTGGCGCAGCGTCGGGCCGCCGGTGAAGGAGAGATAGACGTCGTAGCCGGGGATGATATCGGGTGAGAGATATTCGAAGTCGCCGCGCTCCAGCTTGGCGAGGGTGACCGGCGTGTCGATGTCGTAGAAGGCAGTGACGCCGCGCGCATGCTCCTGCACGAAGCGGCCGACGGCGACGCCTTCCGGCACATAGGACCCGACGATCACCGCGTCCGCCCGGGCGATCTGGCCGCGCCAGCGCTCCAGGTCCTCGAGGTCCGTATAGAATTCGAGTCGGCAATAATCCGGGTCTGCGAGGTCGCGCTGGCTCGCATACCAAGGCACGTCGCGTTCAAGGAAGAGGATGTCGTGGCCGCGGGCGGCGAACTGCTTCAGCAAGGCGCGGAAGGTCGTCGCGTGGCCGTTCCCCCAGGAGGAGGAGAGGCTGAGGCCGAGCACGACCAGCTTCATGCCGCGCTCCGCTGATCGGTCGCGGCCCGGAGGATCGCGTCCACCTGCTCGCCGCGATGAGCGTAAGTGTGCTCGGCGAGGATGCGGCGGAGCGCGGCCTCGCCGATCGCGCCGGCCCTTTCCGGCGTCAGCGAGCGGACATGCTCGGCGACGTCCTTGCCGTCGCGGGCGACGAGCACTTCCTCGTCCGGCTTCAGGAACTGCTCGAGTCCCTCCCAGGCGTCGGTGATCAGGCAGGCGGCGGCGCCGGCCGCCTCGAACACGCGGGTGGCGGGCGAGAAGCCGATATGCGCCATCGAGTCGCGGGCGACGTTGAGGACGGCAAGCGGGGTGCAGTTAAAGGCGTTGTGCTGGTGGGTGTAGACGTGGCCGAGATGGCGCACGTTCTGCGGCATGCCTTTGCTCTCCCAGCCGTTGCCGCCGATCAGGAAGCTGTGCTCGGGGAGTGATGACGCGGCCTTGAGAAAGAACTCCTCCACCCTGGCTTCCCGATCGGGCAGTCGGTTGCCGAGAAAGGCGAGGTCCGAGGCGAAACGCGCGTCCGGCTCTACCGGGTGATGCGTGGTGGGATCGAGCGCGTTGTAGACGGGAACACAGCGTCGGGCGCCGAAGCCCTCATAGGCGTTCACCACGGGCGGGCCGCCGCCATAGGTGAAGACTATGTCGAGCGCTGGCAGCATGCGGGGGACGACGTGGCTTTCGTCCTGGCGCATCTCGTCCAGGGTCGCGGCGGCATCGACGTCCCAGAAGATGCGCATCGCGCCGGGCCGACTGTGGGCGACGATGCCTTCGAGCAGCTCTGTGTCGAACACGCCGACGCCGCTCGCCTTGACGACGACGTCGGCCTTCCGCGCTTCCTCGAGCACCGATCGCAGCGCCTCCGGCGTGGCCGGATAGACGACGGACTTCGCCCATTCCGGCGCGTCCATGTCCTTGTGCTGCTGCCGGTCGAAGGCGTCGGGCTCGTAGAAGGTGATGTCGTAGCCGCGGCCGGCGAGATCGCGGAGCAGCCCGCGATAATAAGTCGCGGCTCCGTTCCAGTAGGAGGAAAGCAGGCTTGATCCGTAAAAGGCGATCTTCATGCAACGTCCTTGAGAGGCGCCGCCGTGAGGCGTGCATAGATATTCATGAGCTCCTCCGCCCGGTGGGCGCAGGTGTGGCGGGCGCGGATCGTCTCCAGCCCGTTGCGCACCAGCCAGGCGCGGAGGTCCGCATCGTCGCGCAGGCGCTTCATCGCCGCGGCCATTTCCTCGCCGCTGGAGACCATCAGGAAATCCTGGCCGACGCGGAACAGGCCTTCGCTGTCCTCCCACGGCGCCGACAATAGCGGGATGCCGCAGGCGAGCGCTTCGAAGGGGCGAATGGTGGGGATGCCCGGCAGCATGCGGGTGTAGAAGCGGCGCGGCACGTGCACCGTCGCGAGGTGGCGGGCGAACACCCTCGGCGCCTCGGCATTGGCGAGCCAGCCATGATAGCGGCCGCCATAGCGGCGGACCGTGTTCTTGGCCGTCTCGTGATAGCGAACGCCATAGATGTCGAGGCCGAGGCCGGCCTCCCGCGCGGGGCGGAAGAGGAACTCCTTCAGCTCCTTGGTGCGCTCGCCCTCGCCCCAATTGCCGATCCAGACTAGGCCTGAGCGTTCGCCCTCCTCCTGCGGCGGGTGGAAGTGGCGGATGTCCGCGGCTTCGTGCCAGGTGAAGACCCGGCCACCCCAGCCCCAGCGGCGATAGACCTCCGCCAGCGTCTCGCCGAAGGCGAGCACGCCGTCATAGCCGGACAGGTCATAGGCCTTCATCGCCTTCGGCTCACTGACGGCCCGGTGATGGGTGTCGTGGAACAGCAAGGTGAACCGCCCGCCCCGCTTCCTCCGCTCGCCGATCGCCGCGACGAGGTCGTGTTCGTTCCACTCATGAACAATGACCAAGTCCGCGCCATCGAGCATCCGGCCGAGCGGCGGGCGCTTGCCGAACATGGTGGAGGAGAGTTCGGGATAAGCCTGGCGATAGGGTTCGAGGCCCTCCTCGCCATGATCCTTGATCAGATTCTCCATGCTCCACGCGCTGGCGGGCTCGTATGCCGTCACGTGGTGGCCCTGCGCGATCAGCTCGCGAAGCACGCCGCGGAGGAAATGGGCGTTGCCGTGATTCCAGCAGCTCGCCAGCGAATGGGTGAAATAGACGATCCTCATGCCGCCGCCCTCGCCTCCCCGCCAGCCAGGCCGCGGTAGATGTCGAGCATGGCGCCGGCCATGGAGCGGGGGGTGAAGAGTGCCGCTCTCTCGCAGGCGGCGGCGCCCATCCGCTCATCGCCGAGACTGCGCGTGATCGCGACCGCGAAGCCGGCATGGTCGCGCGGATCGACGAAGGTCGCCGCCCCGTCCCAGAGCTCGCGGAAGGTGGGGATATCCGACAGGACCAGCGGACAACCGGCAGCGGCGGCCTCGAGCACAGCGAGGCCGAACGGCTCGTACAAGGCCGCCGACACAAAGACCGGGCGAGCCGCGAGACGCTCGGCCATCTCCCGCTCGGAAAGGGAGCCGACGGCGCGAATATGTTCGAAGGTGAGATGATCCCCATTCGGCCCACGGAGAGGCCCGGCGGCGTAGAGAGGTACGCCCAGCCCGGCAGCGGCCCTGTCCAGGGTGGCGACATTCTTGCCCTTGTCCCAGAGCCGGCCGGCGGTGAAGGCCGATGGCTGCCGCGGGACATCGGGCAGCGGCAGCGGCGAGCGGCCGTTGTGCACCGTGATCGGCGCCCCCCGAAGCCCGTAGGCGCGGCGCGTCATCTCGCCGAAAGCCGCAGTGGGGGTAACGACGGCATTCGCCGCATGGAGCCCCCGGCCGTGGAGTTGCGCACGCCAGCGGAAATCCTCGCTCGGCTCCCCGCCGATCACCGCGTCCCACCAGGTGGCGAGGCAGCTGTGGGAGACGGCGACGACCGGCATGTCGAAGTGGGTGCCCGCCGCCAGCGCCGGGCTGTTGAGCTGGACGATATCGGCTCCCTCGGCACGGGCGAGGCCGGCGATTGCCTGCCCCGCGGCAGCGACGTCCTCCACCTTCGTGGCGAGCCAATCGAGCGGCAGGCCCGTATCGATGAGCCTCAGCTCCGCCGCGTCCCGGAGCTGCTCGGGCGAAGGCGAAGGACCGAGGATCGCGACGATCGGCTCCACACCGAGCGGAACGAGGGCCTTCGCGAGGTCGGTCGCATATTGCCAGACGCCACCGACGGCATCTGCGGTCAGCAGGATCTTCACCTGCCTTCCCTCCGTTGAGGGAGGGGCATCAAACCGCCACCTGGGCCGGAGCGGCGAACTCGCGGTTGATGCCGCGCGATTCCCTCAGCCACTCCGCCAGCCGGGCGACGCCTTCCTTCCAGGGCACGGCGGCCGAGAGGCCGAGCGTCTCGCGGATAGCGCGCGTGTCGGCCACGAAATAGCGCTGGTCGCCGGCGCGCCAGTCCGAGAAGCGGACGTCGATGTCGCGGCCGAGCAGCTGCGACATGTGGGCGATCAACTCGCGCAGGCTCACAGCGTTGGCGGGTCCGCCTCCGAGGTTGAAGGCACGGCCGCTGATGCGATCGATGCTCTCCCAGGCGGCAAGGTATGCCTCGACCGCGTTGGAGACGTCGAGGATGTCGCGCACCTGATGACCGTCGCCGTAAAGGGTGATCGGCTGGCCTTCGAGCGCGCGGATCAGGAAATGCGCGACCCAGCCCTGGTCCTCCGTGCCCATCTGGCGGACGCCGTAGATGCAGCTCATCCGGATCACTGCCGATGGCAGGCCGAAGCTGCGGGCGTAATCGAGGACATATTGATCCGCGGCGCCCTTCGAGCAGCCATAGGGCGTATGGAAATCGAGCGGGCGCGCCTCGCCGATGCCGTGGTCGCGGACGTGCCGGTCCTGAGGGACATAGCGGTCCCCCTCGAGGTGGAAATCGATGTCGGCGAGGTCGCCATAGACCTTGTTGGTCGAGGCGAAGATCACCGGCACCCGCTCGCCGCGAAGGCGCACGGCATCCAGCAGGTTGATCGTGCCCTTGAGGTTGATCTCGAAATCCTCGCGCGGATCGACGAGGCTGGTGGTGACCGCGACCTGGGCCGCCATGTGAAACACCGCCTTCACGTCGCGGGCGGCGCGGGCAAGCTCGTCCTCGTCGCGAATATCGGCCGTGATGCTGGTGACCAGGCCGGGGTGGCGCTCCTTGAGCCAGGCGAGGTTGGTTTCGACGCCCGGCCGGGAGAGCGAGTCGTAGATCAGGACCTCGTGCCCGTCCTCGGCCAGCTTGTTGGCGATGTTGCAGCCGATGAAGCCGGCACCGCCGGTGACGAGCACCGGCCGCGTGTCGGCAGGACCCACGGGGACGCTCACGCGACCAGCCCCCTCGCCTCGAGCTCGGCCCGCGCCTGCTCGACACGATCGTCGGCGGTCTGGACCGCAACCCATTCGGCGAGCTCGGCAAGTCCCTCCTGGAAGTCCTTGCTCGCGCGGAAATTCAGGGTCTCGGCGGCGCGGGTGCCGTCACAGAAGCAGTGGCGGATGTCGCCGATGCGGGACTTGCCGACGATCTGGGGCGAGATGTCGTTCTTGCCCATCGCACGGGCAAGCTCCTGCGCGACCTCGGTCACTGACCGGTCGTGGCCGGAGCCGATGTTGAAGATCTGGCCGTTCGCCTGCGGCAGCTCGAGCGCGTCGGCGAAGGCGCGGGCGACGTCGCCGACATAGACGAAGTCGCGGCGTTGCTCGCCATCCTCGTAGATCATCGGCTGCTGGCCGTTGAGCAGGCGCGACGCAAAGATGGCGAGGACGCCGGTATAGGGATTGGAAAGCGCCTGTCCGGGGCCGTAGACGTTGAACAGGCGCAGGCACACGCCCTCCATGCCGTAGGCGCCGGCCATGATCATGGTCGTGCGCTCCTGCACATATTTGTTGAGCGCGTAGATGGAGGCGAGGTCCGGCGTCTTCCATTCGGGCGTGGCGACCGGCTTCAGCGGTCGCCCCTGCGCATCAAGGGGATCCCAGCTCTCATTCTCGCTGGTCCGCACCTGCCGCCGTGCGTCCTGCACCAGCTTGCCGTCCTGATCCTCGTACAATCCCTCGCCGTAGATGCTCATCGAGGACGCGGTGACCACCCGGCGGACCGGCTGTTCGATCAGCTTCTCGAACAGCACCGCGGTGCCGACATCGTTGACGGAGGTATAGCGCTCCACGGCATACATGGATTGGCCGACGCCGACCTCGGCCGCGAGATGGATGACGCTGTCGACGCCCTTGAGCGCTTTCGCCACTGCATCGCCATTGCGGACGTCGGCACGGATCAGCTCGACCTCGTCGGCTAGATCCTCCGGCCGCTCGCGGTCGCCGTGCACCTGCTCGATCAGGTTGTCGAGGATGCGGACCCGGTGGCCGCGCTGCAGCAGCTCGCGCGTGACGAAGCGGCCGATGAAGCCGGCGCCGCCAGTAATCAGAATCGTCTCAGGCAATGCTTTCCCCCTGTTGCGGTTTGCGGATGGAGCCGCGGCAGGACGCCGCCGGCTGCTTCATCATCATCTTCTTCATCTCTGCCCCTAATGATTCCCGATGCGCTTGGTTCCGCACCCGATCCGTTCGGCCTCGAATGCGGCGCTCTGGAACCCGCGGGGGAATGGCGGGTTGAGGGGATAACGAGGTCGTTACATGTCAGTTCCAATTCCTGCGTGACCACAACCATCCTTCTTATCCGTCACGCAGCCCATGTTGAGCTTGGCCGGACCTTGACCGGCAGGAGACGGGATGTGTCGCTGAGCCGCGAAGGGCTGGAGCAAGCGGAGATCGTCGCCGACCTGCTCGGCGTCGAGCCGATCGCCGCAGTCTATTCGAGCCCGCGCGAGCGCGCTTATTATACCGCGCGCCAGATCGCCGAGCAGCATGAGATGAGTGTTGGTATCGTAGATGCGCTGGACGAGGTGGATTTCGGGGACTGGACCGGACGCAGCTTCGACGACCTCGAAGGCGATCCCTTGTGGGACATCTGGAACAGCGAGCGCGGCAGCGCGCGTCCCCCCGGAGGCGAGGCGATGGCGGAGGCGGTCGCGCGGGCGGTCGGCGGCCTCGAAGCAATCGCTGCCGACCATTCGGACCAGTCGATCGCAGCCGTCAGCCATTGCGACATCATCCGCGGCGTCATCGCTCACTATCTCGGGCTGCCGCTCGACAATCTGCTTCGCTTCGATATCGACCCCGCCTCCGTCTCCAGGCTCGTCGTCGGAAATTGGGGGGCGCGGGTGATGAGTGTCAACGAAAGGCTCTATCAGTGAACTTTGCCGGACGGATAGAACAGGACACAGACGAACTGCGCCAGCGCATCGAGGCGCTCGGCCCCTGGTTCCACAACATGAACCTCGGCGGCGTCTGGACGGCGCCCGACCATTTCCTCGGCGATTATCCCAACTTCAAGTTCCAGGCCTTTGCCGAGCACCTGCCCGCCGACCTCAAGGGCAAGAGCGTGCTCGACATCGGCTGCAACGCCGGCTTCTATTCGATGGAGATGAAGCGGCGCGGCGCCGACCGCGTGCTCGGCATCGACAGCGACGATCGCTACCTCGCCCAAGCCCGGCTCGCGGGCGAGGCCCTCGGCTACGACAATATCGAGTTCCGCAATCTCTCCGTCTACGACGTGGGGGCGCTGGGCGAGCGGTTCGACGTCGTCATCTTCATGGGCGTGCTCTATCATCTCAGGCACCCGCTGCTGGCGCTGGACCTGATCCGGGAGCATGTCGCCGGCGACATCCTGATCTTTCAGTCGCTGCAGCGCGGGAGCAAGGATGTGGCCGAGGTGCCGCAGGACCATCCCTTCTATGTGCCGGGGACGTTCGATCCTCCCGCTTATTTCGACGAGCCGGGCTATCCCAAGCTTCATTTCGTCGAGCGCGAATATGCGCATGACTGGACCAATTGGTGGATTCCGAACCGCGCCTGCGCGGAAGCGATGCTGCGCGCGTCGGGATTCTCCATAGAAACCAGAGCGGAAGACGAGGTCTACATTTGCCGGGTCGCGGAAATGCCCTATGCGAACTGGGGTGAGACGGGCGCGGTCTACCCGGCAACAGGGAGGAAATAGGTTTTGCTCGAAGCGGCGATGATCTGGAACGAGCCCAACAACAAGTCGCATTGGGACCCGGAGCTCGACCCCGACTGGTCGATCTTTTCCACGACCGTCATCGAAGCGGGCAAGGCGATCCAGTCGGTGAACCCCGCGGTGAGGCGCGTGCTCGGCGGCATCTCGCCGATCGATCCGCATTTCATCAACCGCCTCAAAGGCAACGGCGTGCTCGACCAAGTCGACGTGGTCGCGGTGCACGGCTTCCCGCTCGACTGGAACCTGTGGCCGATCAACGAATGGCCCGACCGGATCGCCGAGATCGAGGCGGTCGCGCCCGATCACGAGATCTGGGCGACGGAGGTCGGCGTCGGCAGCTTCGGCGCCGAGGAGGTGCAGGTGTTCGGCATCGACCGCACCGCCGAGCTGCTGCTCGGCCGGGTGCCGCGCGTCTACTGGTATTCGCTGTTCGACCTGCCGAAGAGCTGGGAAGCGACCACGCGGCACAAGCAGGCCGAGGGCTCCAGCTATTACCGCCATTTCTACATGGGCCTCATCAAGGAGGACGGGACGCCGAAACTCGCTCTCGACCATTTCGCGCGGCACACACCGGAAATGGGCATCATGCAGTGGTTCCATTTCGAGGATCACCGGCTGGACGATGCGGTGCAGTGGATGCGGCGGCTGGGCGTGAAGCGGCTGCGAACCGGCCTCAGCTGGTGGGACAGCTACCGGCCCGGCTGGGAAAACTGGTTCGACCGGCAGATGGACGCGCTCGCCGAGTTCGACACCACCGTCACCTTCTGCTTCACGCCGGATTGCGAAGGCATCCAGCCGCACCATACCAGCCCGCCGAAGGACCCGATGTATTTCGCCGATTTCTGCGCCCGGATGATCGAGCGCTACGCGCCGCGCCAGGCGGTGAAGGTGGCGGCCGAATGAGCCTGCACGATCCCCGCACGATCAACGTGGCGATGGTCGGCATCGGCAATTGCGCGAGCTCGCTCGTCCAGGGCGTCGCGCATTACCAGAATGGCGGCGCCAACGAGCAGATCGGGCTGCTGCACTGGGACCTCGGCGGGTACCGCCCCAAGGATATCCGCTTCGTCGCCGCCTGGGACGTGGACCGGCGCAAGGTCGGGCGCGATGTCGGCGAAGCGATCTTCGCCAGGCCGAACTGCACCGCGGTGTTCTGCGACCACGTGCCGGCCTCGGGCGCGAAGGTGCTGATGGGCCGGGTGCTCGACGGCGTCGCCGAACATATGTCCGAAGCGCCGGACGACCGCACTTTCCTGCTCGCCGACGCGGCCGAGCCGGAGAAAGCGGACGTGGTCCGGACCCTCCGCGAGACGCAGGCGGACGTGCTGCTCAACTACCTCCCCGTCGGAAGCCAGCAGGCCACCGAATTCTACGCCGAATGCGCGCTCGAAGCGGGAGTGGCATTCGTCAACAACATCCCGGTCTTCATCGCCAGCGACCCGGCCTGGGCCAGGCGCTTCGAGGAAGCGCGGGTCCCGATCATCGGCGACGACATCAAGGCGCAGCTCGGCGCGACCATCGTCCACCGCGTCCTCACCGACCTCTTCAAGAAGCGGGGCGTGCGGCTCGATCGGACGTACCAGCTCAACACCGGCGGCAACACCGACTTCCTCAACATGAAGGAGCGCAGCCGCCTCAAGTCGAAGAAGATCTCGAAGACCGAGGCCGTGCAATCGGTCGCCGAGCGCCGGCTCGACGAGGAGAACATCCATATCGGGCCGAGCGACTATGTCGCCTGGCAGAATGACAACAAGGTCTGCTTCCTGCGCATGGAAGGGCAGCTGTTCGGCGGCGTGCCGATGAACCTGGAGCTGCGCCTCTCGGTGGAGGATTCGCCCAACAGCGCCGGCGTCGCGATCGACATGATCCGCTGCGCCAAGCTGGCGAAGGACCGCGGGCTCGGCGGCCCGATCCATCCTGCCTCGGCCTATTTCTGCAAGCACCCGCCAGAGCAGATGACCGACGACGCCGCCTGCGAGGCGCTCGAGGCCTTCATCCGCGGCTAGGCTGCGCTGCCGTAACTGCCGTTGAGGTAGAGGAGCGGGTGCACGTCGTCGCGCACCACGATGTCTTCGACCACGCCGATGAAGATGCTGTGGGTGCCGAACTGGTGGTGGTCGGTGCGGCGGCAGAGCAGGCTTGCCTGGGCGTCGGCAAGGCGCGGCGGGCGGTCGCAGTCGAGATGCCAGCCGCTGGCGAAGCGCATTGCCGCCATGCTGCGGTCTGCGAACATCTGAGCGAGATGCTCCTGGTCGCGGTGGAGCACGTTCACGGCGAAGTGCGACACGTCCTTGATCGAGCCGTAGAGCGAGGCGGTGCGGTTGATGCAGACCAGCAGGCTCGGCGGGTCCATTGCCAGCGACGACATGGCGGTGGCGGTGATGCCCATCGGCTGCCCGTCGACGCAAATGGTGATGACGTTCACGGTCGAAGCGACCCGGCGCATCGCCTCGCGGAAGGTTTGGCCGAGATCCGAGGGACTATCGTTCATCGCGGCTGAACTGGGCCTCGAAGGCGAAAAAGGCAATCTCTGCCGCGGCTTCGGCGTCTGCCGGCGCCACGCACGGAGCCGGAGGAGCAGCAGCAACTCTCGATTTTCATTGAAGAAATTCGCCAAACCGGCTTAGCTTCGAATCAGGGACGGGGGACGATGCTCGATTTTTTCATGGCGCCTGAAAATCTGCCGTTCGCGGTGGCGCTGCTACTCATGCTGATGATCGGGGCGGTGGAGGCGGTCGGGCTTGGCGCGAGCGCGGCGCATCTCGACATGCATGCCGATGGCGACGCCGACCTGCTCGGTTGGCTCGGTGTCGGGCGGGTGCCGCTGCTGATGCTGATCGTCGTCCTGCTGGCTCTGTTCGGGCTGATCGGGATCAGCCTGCAGCAGCTCGCGGCCGTTCTCATCGGCGCCCCCCTTTCGCCCTGGCTCGCGGCGCCAATCGCATTCGTCGCCTCGCTGCCATTGCTGGGCGTCGGCGCGCGCGGGCTCGCACGGATCATGCCCAGCGACGAGACCACTGCGGTCAGCCTCGACAGCCTTGTCGCCAAGCGCGCGACGGTGACGGTGGGCGTAGCCCGGCGCGGGTCGCCGGCCCGGGCGCAGGTCCGCGATGCCCATGGCCAGACCCACTATGTGATGGTCGAGCCCAATGACGACGAGCAGAGCCTCGCCGCGGGCGAGACCGTCCTTCTCGTCCGCCGCGAAGGCGACATCTTCATCGGCCTTGGCGAAGGCGACGCATTGCTGCCGCGCCTCGACCAGCAATCTGCATTCAGGAGCTAGCAAATGGGAGACAATCCAATGGTCCAGATGGCCATTTACGCGGGGATCATCCTCGCCGCGCTCGTCACGATCGGCCTGATCGTCACGCGCCTGTACAAGCGCGCGACCAAGGAGATCGGCTTCGTCCGCACCGGCTTCGGCGGCGAGAAGGTGGTGATCAACGGCGGCGCGATGGTGCTCCCCGTGCTCCACGAGACGATGCCGGTGAACCTCAACACGGTTCGCCTCGCCGTCGAGCGCAAGAACAACGACGCGCTGATCACGCTGGACCGCCTCAGGATCGACGTGAAGGCGGAATTCTACGTGCGTGTCCGCCCCGATCGCGAGAGCATCGCCATCGCCGCCCAGACGCTCGGCCTTCGCACCATGCAGCCGGAGCATCTGAAGGAGCTGATTGAGGGCAAGTTCGTCGACGCGCTGCGGTCGGTCGCAGCCGGCATGACGATGAACCAGCTCCACGAGCAGCGCTCCGAATTCGTCCAGAAGGTGCAGCAGGTCTCGTCCGCCGATCTCGCCATGAACGGTCTTGAGCTCGAGTCAGTATCGCTGACAGGTCTCGACCAGACCTCGATCGACCATTTCAACGCCAACAACGCCTTCGACGCCGAGGGTCTGACCAAGCTCACCGAGCAGATCGAGCTGCGCCGCAAGGCTCGCAACGACATCGAGCAGGAGACGCGGGTGCAGATCGAGGCGAAGAATCTCGAGGCGCAGCGCAAGAGCTTCGAGATCTCCCGCGACAGCGAGTTCGCCCGGCTTGAGCAGGAGCGCGAGGTCGAGGTGCGGCGCGCCGCCCAGCATGCCGAGGTGGCGCAGGAGCAGTCGCTTCGCCAGCGCGAGGCGGAGCAGGCGCGGATCGAAGCCAAGCAGCAGATCGACGCCAGCCAGATCGAGGCCAATCGCCTGATCGAGCAGGCCAAGATCGCCCAGGCTCAGGCGATCGAGATCGCCCGCCAGGAGCAGCAGATCGCGGTGCAGAATAAGAGCCGCGAGGAAAGCCAGGCCAAGGCCGAGGCCGACAGGGCGCGCGCCGCTGCCGTCGCCGCCGAGGAGCAGGTCGGCACCGCCCGCGAGACCGAGATCGCCGAGCGCGCCAAGCGGATCGAGCTGATCGACGCCTCGCGCGAGGCCGAGCGGGCCGCGATCGGCATCAAGGTCCAGGCCGACGCCGACAAGCAGGCCGCCGCCGACCGCGCCGAAGCGGCCCGGCTGGCCGCCGAGGGCGAGGCCGAGGCCGAGAAGCTTCGCGCAGAAGCCGCGCGGGTGCGCTTCGAAGTCGAGGCAGCCGGACAGCGGGCGATCAACGAGGCGGCGAACCTGCTCTCGTCCGACCAGATCTCGCTGCAGACCAAGCTCGCCTTGCTGAAGGTGCTGCCGGAAGTGGTGCGTGAGGCAGCCAAGCCGATGGAGGCGATCGACAGCATCAAGATCGTCCAGGTCGATGGCCTGACTGGCCGCGGGGGAGCTGCCGGCGTGGACGGAGCGACGGCCGAACAGGGGAACCTGGCCAGCAGCGCCGTGTCGGCGGCGCTCCGCTACCGCGCCCAGGCGCCGATCGTCGACGGTCTCATGAAGGAGCTCGGGTTCGACGGCTCCACGCTGGAGAACCTCGTCGCCGGCGCGGCCCCGAAGCCGGTGGACGTGCCGGTGGTGACCGTTGTCACAGAAGAGGCTCCGAAGACCTGACCTCGATCAGCCCTCTCCCCCTCGGGAGAGGGCGCGATGCGTTAGCGTGATGAGAACCCCGCCAGCACCTCGCACACCCAGCGACCTCCTGTCAGCGCGGTAATGTCGCTGACGTCCAGCCCCGGATCGAACTCGGTGAGGTCGACCAGCTTCACCTTCTCCTGTGCGCCAAGGTAGCGGCCGGCGGCGAAGAACATGTCTACCGGCATGCCGCCCGGGCGCGCTCCGGGCGCGCCGGGACATTGGGCGCGGTCGATCACGTCGATGTCGAAGTCGATCATGATCGCCGACACGTGGCTAAGCCGCTGGAGCGCCTCCTCCAGCACCGGCACCACGCCGCGGCTCTTCACGTCGGAGATGCTGTAGACGCCGATCCCCGCTTCGTTGGCGACGCGGTGCATCTTCGGCGAATTGGCGTAGGGGGCGAGGCCGATCTGGCAGATGTTGCCGCCAGGCAGACCGTCCTCCAGCAGACAACTGATCGGGTTGCCGTTCATCGGCCCCTCGTCCGTATCCCGAAGATCGAAATGCGCATCGAGGGTGATGAGCCCGACTTGGTCCAGTGGAACGCCGAGTCCGTGGGCCGCTGGACGCGTGACGCCGTTGTGGCCGCCAAGCAGCAGGGTCAGGTCATGCTCTGAGGTGCAGCGAAGCGCAGCGTCGCGGATCGGCTCGAAGCCCTGCTCCGGAGTCAGCGTCTCGACGGGGAGGTTGCCGTGGTCGCGGATCCGCGCCGCCAGTTCCTGCCCCGTCTCGACGTCGTACGTGCTGAAACGGCGGAGGGTCTGGCGGATGAGATCGGGCGCGAGGTCGTAGCGGGCGGGAGTGACGGACCTCTCCTTCATCGGCGCGCCGAGAACGGCGACGTCGGCGGGTCCATCGGTGACCAGGAGGTCGGTGATGCGGGGCCAGCTCATGCTTTGCCCTTAGGCGGCTTCGTGCCAAAGGGCGAGCATGTGGGACCGGCTGCTGATCGACTGCAACATCGCCACCATGGATCCGGCCGTCGCTGCCCCGTTCGGCACAATCGAGGACGGCGCCGTCGCGATCCAGGACGGCCGCATCATCCGCGTTGGACGGCGGGTAGAGCTCGCAGGAATGCAGGCGCGGTCCATCGAGAGGCTCGGCGGCGCCTGGGTGACGCCCGGCTTGGTAGACTGCCACACCCACCTCGTCTTCGGCGGCAATCGGGCCGCGGAGTTCGAGCAAAGGCTCAACGGCGCCACCTATGAGGAGATCGCCCGCGCCGGGGGCGGCATCGCCTCGACCGTCACGGCGACCCGCGGCGCCTCGGCGGGCGAGCTGATCGCGTCGGCGCGCGCGCGGCTCCAGGCGCTGATGCGCGGCGGCGTCACCACGATCGAGATCAAGTCCGGCTATGGCCTCGACACTGCGAGTGAGCTCAGGATGCTCAATGCGGCGAAGGCGCTCGGCACCAGCGAGCCGGTGCGGGTCGTGCCCACCCTGCTCGCACTCCACGCCCTTCCAGCCGAATACAAGGGCCGCCGCGAGGACTATCTGCGCCTCGTCCTCGAAGAGCTCCTCCCGGCGGCCTCGGGCCTGGCGACCAGCGTCGACGCCTTCTGCGAAGGCATCGGCTTCACCCCGGCCGAAGTGCGGGCCCTCTTCGAAGCGGCGCAGCGGCACGGTCTCCGGGTGAAGCTGCACGCGGAGCAGCTCAGCAACCTCAACGGGGCCGCGCTGGCGGCGGAATTCGGCGCCCTTTCCGCTGATCATCTCGAGCATGTCGACGGGGCTGGCGTCGCGGCGATGGCGGCGGCGGGCATGGTGGCGGTGCTGCTCCCCGGCGCCTTCTACGCCCTCTCCGAGACCCACAAGCCGCCGGTCGACCTGCTCCGCAGGCACAAGGTGCCGATGGCGGTCGCTACCGACTGCAACCCCGGCACCTCCCCCATCCTCTCGCCGACGCTCATGTTGAGCATGGCCTGCACCCTCTTCCGCCTGACGCCGGAGGAAGCGCTCGCCGGCATGACTCGTGAAGGGGCCCGCGCCCTCGGCCTGCTCGACGAAATCGGCACCGTCAGCGCCGGCAAGGCGGCAGACCTCTGCGTGTGGCGAGTGAGCCGGCCGGCCGAGCTCTGCTACTGGATCGGCCTGCCGGGACCGGAGCGGCGGATCGTCGCCGGCGCGGACGCCTAGCCGCCGAGCCGCAGCAGCTGGCCGTCCTCGGCATCCGTCAGCAGATAGAGATAGCCATCGGGGCCCTCCCGTACGTCGCGTATCCTGGCGCCAAGCCCGGCGAGCATCCGTCCCTCCTCGACGAGCAGGTTGGTGTCGCGGCCGACGCTCAGTCGCACCAGCGACCGCGCGGCGAGGCCGCCGACGAAGAACCTGCCGGTCCAGTCGGGAAAGCGGCTGCCGCGATAGAGAGCCAAGCCCGAAGGCGCGATCGACGGCGACCAGACGAAGCGCGACGCCTCGAAGCCGGGGGCGAATGCGCGTTCGGTGATGACCGTCCCGTCATAATCGATGCCGTGGCTCACCGCCGGCCAGCCATAATTGAGGCCGGGCTTGATCAGGTTGATCTCGTCGCCCCCGCGCGGGCCATGCTCGTGCGCCCAGACGTCGCCGGTGCCGGCGTCGCGGGTGAGACCCTGGATGTTGCGGTGGCCGCTGCTCCAGATTTCGGGCGCGGCCCCCGGCTTGCCGATGAAGGGATTGCCGGGTGCGGCGGCGCCGTCGCGCGTGAGACGCAGCAGCTTGCCGAGATGCGAGGCCATGTCCTGCGCAGCGTCGCGATAATCGAAGCCGTCGCCGACACTGAGCAGCAGGCTCTTGTCGGGCAGGAACAGCAGGCGCCCGCCCGGGTGCGAAGGACCCTTCTTCGGCACGTTGACCCGGAAGATGACCCGGCCGTCCAGCAGGCGGTCTCCGTCGAGCCGCGCCTTCCAGATCGCCCTGCGGTTCGCAGCCTCCGTGCCTTCGACGAAGGCGAGATAGACGAAGTGGTTCGAGGCGAAGTCCGGGTCCAGGGCGACATCGAGATAGCCGCTGTCCGCCTGGGCGAGCACGTTCGGCGGGCCACCCGCCAGCAGCGCGCCGGATGGCTGGCCAGCTCGGATGAGGCGCAAGCCCCCATACCTTTCGGTGACCAGCATCGCGTCATCGGGCAGGAATGCGAGAGACCAGGGGTGACGGAGGCCCCGCGCCACCACGGAAAGCTCGACCCGGTCGACGGGAGGGATCGTGACCCGATCGATCGCCACCGCCGCCTCGCGGCTGCTCGGCTCCTGTGCGGGGCCCGCCGCTCCGGGGAGCAGGATGGCGGCGCACAGCAGCGCCCTTCCGATGATCATGGCGCACCTCCCCATCCCTACAGGGAGGCTAGTCCAGAGGCGGCCGAAAGAACAGCCTACTTGCTACCAGCGGCGCTCTCGCGATAGCGCCACCGGCATGACCAATCGACGCGACAACAGCCGCCGCATCCGGGCGCGGACCGGGCCGGAAAGGCAAGCGAAGCACTGGACCACCGAGGCGGCGGTCAGGATGCTTCAGAACAATCTCGACCCGCAGGTCGCCGAGGCGCCGGAGGAGCTGGTCGTCTATGGCGGCATCGGCCGGGCGGCGCGCGACTGGGAGAGCTTCGACAAGATCGTCGAAACGCTGGAGCGGCTGGAGGAGGACGAGACCCTGCTCGTCCAGTCGGGCAAGCCGGTCGGGGTGTTCCGGACGCACAGCGATGCGCCGCGGGTGCTGATCGCCAATTCGAACCTGGTGCCGAAATGGGCGACGTGGGAGCATTTCCACGAACTCGATCGCAAGGGCCTCATGATGTACGGCCAGATGACGGCCGGCTCCTGGATCTACATCGGCACCCAGGGGATCGTGCAAGGCACCTACGAGACCTTCGCCGAGATGGGGCGTCAGCATTATGGCGGAGACCTTAAGGGTCGCTGGATCCTGACCGCGGGGCTCGGGGGAATGGGCGGTGCGCAGCCGCTCGCGGCGGTGATGGCGGGGGCGCATTGCCTGGCGATCGAGTGCCAGGAGAGCAGGATCGAGAAGCGGCTGGAGACGCGCTATCTCGACTGGCGCGCCACCTCGCTCGACGAGGCGCTGGAGATCATTCGCACTGCGGATCAGCCGACCTCGGTCGGCCTGCTCGGTAACGCCGCCGAGATCCTGCCGGAGATGTTGAGGCGCGGCATCCGACCGGATGCGCTCACCGACCAGACCTCCGCGCACGACCCTGTAAACGGCTACCTGCCCATCGGCTGGACCGTCGAGAAGTGGATTGAACTGCGCGAGCGTGATCCGAAGGCCGTCGAAGAAGCCGCCCGCGCCTCCATGGCCGTCCATGTCGAGGCGATGCTTGCCTTCCGCGAGCAGGGCGTGCCGACCTTCGACTATGGCAACAATATCCGCCAGGTCGCCAAGGACGAGGGCGTCACCCACGCCTTCGACTTTCCCGGCTTCGTGCCGGCCTATGTCCGGCCACTCTTCTGCCGCGGCGTCGGGCCGTTCCGCTGGTGCGCGCTCTCCGGTGATCCCGAGGACATTTATCGCACCGACGCGAAGGTGAAGGAGTTGATCCCGGACGACCCCCATCTCCACCGCTGGCTCGACATGGCGCGCGAGCGGATCGCCTTCCAGGGGCTGCCGGCACGGATCTGCTGGGTGGGGCTGGGGCAAAGGCACCGGCTCGGTATGGCTTTCAACGAGATGGTGGCGCGGGGCGAGCTGAAGGCGCCGATCGTGATCGGCCGCGACCATCTCGACAGCGGCTCCGTCGCCAGTCCCAACCGTGAGACGGAGGCAATGCGGGACGGCTCGGATGCGGTGTCGGACTGGCCGCTCCTCAACGCCCTGCTCAACACGGCGTCCGGCGCGACCTGGGTGTCGCTGCATCATGGCGGCGGCGTCGGCATGGGCTATTCGCAGCATGCCGGCATGGTGATCGTCGCCGACGGCACGGCGGAGGCCGCGCGGCGGCTGGAGCGGGTGCTCTGGAACGACCCGGGCACCGGCGTCATGCGCCATGCCGACGCCGGCTACGACATCGCGATCGACTGCGCCCGCGAGCAGGGCCTCGACCTGCCGATGGTGGCGCGATGATCCTGAAGCCTGGGAAGGTCACGCTGGCGGAGCTCCGCCACATCTGGGACGGGGCGCCCGTCGAGCTTGAACAGTCTGCGTGGGAGGCGATCGACGCCGCCGCCGAGAGCGTCGGCCGCATCCTCGCCTCCGGCCGCACCGTATACGGCGTCAACACCGGCTTCGGCCTGCTCGCCCAGACGCGCATCGCCGATGACCGCCTCCAGGAGCTGCAGCGCAACCTGATCCTTTCGCACAGCTGCGGCCTCGGCGACGCTCTCAGCCCCCGCGTCACGCGCCTCGCCATGGCGCTGAAGGCGATCGGGCTCGCCCGCGGGCATAGCGGCGTTCGGCGCATGCTGGTCCACCGTCTGCTGGTCCTGCTCGAAGCCGACGCCCTAGCCGTCATCCCCGCCCAGGGTTCGGTAGGCGCCTCGGGCGATCTCGCGCCGCTCGCTCATATGAGCGCCCCGCTGATCGGCGAGGGCCAGATCGCGCTCAGGGGCGAGCTGATGCCGGCTGCGGCCGCGCTGGCGCAGCTTGGGCTGGAGCCGCTGGTGCTGGGGCCGAAGGAGGGCCTCGCCCTCATCAACGGCACCCAGATCTCCACCGCGATCGCGCTCGACGCATTGTTTACCGGCGAGCGCGTGTTCAACGCCGCACTGCTGGCCGGGGCTCTCTCGGTCGACGCGCTGAAGGGCAGCGTCGCCGCCTTCGATCCGCGCATTCACGAGGCCCGCGGCCAGCCCGGCCAGATCGCCGTCGCCGCGGCGCTGAAGCGCCTGCTCGAAGGCAGCCCGATCAACGCGAGCCACGTCGACTGCGAGAAGGTTCAGGACCCCTACAGCTTCCGCTGCCAGCCGCAGGTGATGGGCGCCAGCCTCGACCTCCTCCGCCACGCCGCGCGGACGCTCGAGATCGAGGCCAACGCCGTCACCGACAATCCGGTCGTCTTCCCCGACGCCGACGAAGCCCTCTCCGGCGGCAATTTCCACGCCCAGCCGGTCGCTTTCGCCGCCGACACGCTCGCGATGGCCCTGTGCGAGGTCGGCTCGATCTCGGAACGCCGCCTCGCCGTCCTGCTCGACCCCAAGATGAGCGGCCTTCCGCCTTTCCTGGTCAGGGACAGCGGCGTCAATTCCGGCTTCATGATCGCCCAGGTCACCGCCGCCGCCCTCGTTTCCGAAAACAAGTCGCTCGCCTTTCCAGCCAGCGTCGATTCCATCCCGACCTCGGCCGGCCAGGAAGACCATGTCTCGATGGCAACGCACGCTGCGCGAAAGGCGGCGACGATCGCCAGCAACGCGGCCGGAGTGATCGGCATCGAGCTGCTCGGGGCCGTTCAGGGCATCGACTTCCACGCGCCCCTGCACACCTCCGCACGCCTGGACGGCGTGGTTCGGGCGGTGCGGCGCGCCGTCCCGCATTACGATGCGGACCGCTACCTCGCCGACGAGCTCGCCTGGGCCAAGGCGGCGGTGCTGGACGGCACCTTCATGCCCGACGAGCCGCTGCTCGGCTAAAGAAAAGGGCGCCCGGATCGTGCGATCCGGACGCCCCTTCTCAACCCCAACGGTGCGTCAGACGAGCAGTTCGTTCTGCAGCGCCGTCTCGGCCGCGTGCGACAGGCCCGCCGAGCCGGCGAAGACCAGTGCCGAGTCCGTCACCCGGTCGCCCTGGACGAGGATGGTGATGTCGTCGGCGCCGTTCTCGATGAAGATCCGGCCGGCCGAGATGGTGACGTCGCTGCGATCCACGCCGACCAGCGAGCTGAGGTCGATCACATCCCCGCGGCGGAAGTCGAGGATCGTGTCGGTGCCGCCGTCCTCGCCGAAGACGAAGATGTCGTTGCCGTTGCCGCCCTCCAGCCGGTCGTCGCCGGCGCCGCCGCCGATGATGTCGTTGCCGTTGCCGCCCTTGATCGTGTCGTTGCCGTCGCCGCCGGTCAGCACGTCATTGCCGTTGCCGCCGTCGACCCGGTCGTTGCCGGCGCCGCCGTGGATGCGATCATTGTCGTTGCCGCCGTCGAGCGTGTCGTTGCCGTCGCCGCCGTCTATCGTATCGGCCGCGTTGCCGCCCGAGATCCTGTCGTCGCCGCCAAGACCGGAGAGCGTATCGGCGCTGTTCCCGCCGTTGAGCACGTCATTATGCTCGCTGCCCTCGACCTTCTCGATCGAGATCAGGCGGTCGCCTTGGCCGGAGCCGGTGAAATTGTTGCCCATCGATATCGTGACGCCGGCCGCCGAGCCGACATAGCTCGCGGTGTCGAAGCCGGCGCCGCCGTCGAGCGTGTCCTTGCCGTCGCGGCCGATCAGCACGTCGTTGCCGGCATTGCCCTTGAGGACGTTGTCGGCCGCATTGCCGACCAACAGGTCGTCGCCGCTGCCGCCGCTGGCATTCTCGATCACCACGCCGTTGGCGATGGTGAAGCCGCCATAGATGCCGTCGACATAGGAAACGACGCCGCCGCCGGTCGGCGTATAGTCGAGCGTCGCCGCGGTGAGATCGATGATCGCGTCGTCCGAGCCGTTGTGGACGATGAGATCAGTGCCGCCCGTGTCCCAGATGGTCGCGAAGAAGGTGCCCGGCGCGTTCTGGGTCGGCAGGACGTAGGTGTCATTGCCGGAGTTGCGGGTGGTGTTGGCGCCGTATTTGCGCTGAATGAGAGCGATGTCGAACGCGCTGGGCCCACCTTCCGAAGCGTAGGTGAGCTCGAATGACGGCGGGTTGCCGAACGGCACGCCCGGCTGGGTTTGCCAGCCGGTATTGTAGGACATCGTCGTGTAGACGCCCTGGTTCAGGTTGAAGACGCCAAAGCTGTAGAAGGCGCCGAACACGCCCTCCATCACGGTCGAGTCGCCGCCCGTATCGTGCGGGTGGGCGAGGCCGAGGCCGTGGCCGATTTCATGAACCAGGGTGACGAAGCCGAAGCCTCCCTGTTCAAGACCGCCCTCGTCGTCCCAGCCGTCGCCGTTGACGGCGAACTCGCCCACCCCGGAAAAGGCGCCGGTGTTCGGCGGGCCGAAACGGCCGAGGAAGTCGTCGCTCTCGACCGTCACCATCTTGAACGTCGCGTTCGATGCGTCGTTGGTGATGACGAATTCGAGGTCGGCGATATTCTCATAGGTCTCGAGCGCGGCCATGGCGCGCGAGATCTCATAGTCGCTCCAGCCGAGTGACTCGCCCGATCCTCCGAAGCTCTCGCCAGCCTTGGCGAAATAGACGGTGACCACGTTGCCGTCGAGCTGAGTGCCCCAGTCGATCGAGTCGAGCGGATCGGCGGTGAAGTCGATCTCGATCTCGTTTACGTCGACCGTGTAGCCGCCGATTGAGCCGGCATAGGGGAATACGCGCAGATAATAGCTGCCCGTTTCCGACGCGAAATAGCTGAAGCCGGAGCTCCAGTCGGAGCCGTTCAGGTCGTCGTTGAAGGCGACCAGATTGCCGTCCTCGTCGAACAGGGCCAGGCGCGTGTCGACCTCGCGACCAGCCGGGATGCCGGTGGTCCCGACGGTGTTGTAGTCATAGCCGCCGGCCGTCTCGAAGCTGTAGGTCTTGCCCGCCTCGAGCGTGACCACATACATGTCGGCATCGCCGCTCGTCTCGGTAGAACCGAAATAGGTTTCACCGACCGTCAGGGTCGGGTTCGAGGCGTCGGGGATCGGGGCGACCGTATCGACCGCCGGTACCAGCCGCACGTCGAGATCATATTGGCCGGCCTCGGCGGGCTGGCCCGGGTTGGTGAACGCCTCGGCGCTGATGAAATAGGTGCCGGTGGCGGTTGCGGTGAAGTTGATCAACGAGCTGATGCCGGCGCCGCCGTCATCGTCATAGGCGATCATCTGGCCGACATTGTTGTAGATGATCAGGAACGGATCGAAGATCGGCTGCTCGCCGCTGCCGCGAAGCGTGACCGAATAGGTCTGGCCGGCGACGACATCCAGGCCAATGACATCGACGTCGTTGGAGGGGCTGATGAAGGCGGTCAAGGTTCCGCCCGCGGCTACGGTTGCGGTCGTGCTCGGATTGGCGGGGATGGTGTCGACGATGCCGAACGCCGTCTCCGACATCGGCGACTTGCCGCTGACCTTACAGACCGGGCAGCCGCAGCCCCGGTAATCGGTCACAAACTCACGCTCCGCGGATGCGGCGAATTGCTGATGAAACATGTGATCCCCTCCAAAGGTGCGAGTCGCGGACGTCGCGAAAGCGGAGAGGCTACACGAATTCAAGGCGTTGCGATAAGGATTCAGCAACCATGTTTGGCGGCCCGCCGCAGGCCGTGCTAGGTTCATCCTTTCAGAAAGGGTGAGTTCGGGTGACTAAGCTGTTCGCATGGCTCATCCTCGCCGCCTGCGCTTCCTGTTCGAACTGGATCGAGGCGGAGCAGCGGGTGACGCAGGTTCCAGTGGAGAAACACGTGACGCCTTCAAGCGCAGCTGACGATCGGGTCCGCGGCCTTCCGTTCGCCGGCGAGCAGTCATTCGCCACGCTCGATGAATATCTCGCCTTTTTGAAAACGGCGGGCGAGTACGACACGCCCTGGTATCGGGAGATCAAGCCCGGCCGCGTGTACGAGCGGGTTACCCGTCGCGCCCCGGGCAAGAAGGCGCCAATCTACACTCGCGAGCAACTGCTCGAGAAATACGGTTTCAAGTCCTGACACCTTCCGGCGGCAGCGACATCACTGCTCGCGCAGCGCGGTCTCGCTGAGGCGGGTGATCGGACTTAGGATGTAGTCGAGCACCGAGCGCTTGTCGCCGAGCAGGCTGACGTCGGCGACCATGCCGGGGCCGATCTCGAGCACCCGGCCGTTGCGGTCGCGGAGCTTGTCGTTGGTGCCGACCCGGACGGTATAGAAGCTCTCGCCGGTGCGCTCGTTCAGGGTGGCGTCGGGCGAGATCGAGATCACTTTGCCGTCCAGTGAGCCGTAGATCGACTGGTCATAGGCGGTGACGTTGATCTTGGCGTCCTGATCGGTGCGGACCCAGGCGATGTCCTCGGGCCGCACCTGCACCTCGACGAGGAGGTTCTCCTCGCTCGGCACGATCTCGACCAATGGCCCCCCGGGGGGAATGGTGCCGCCGACGGTGGTGACGAGGACGCGGTTGACGCGGCCGGCCAGCGGCGAACGGACGACTGTGCGATCGACGCGCGCTGACAGCGCCGGCAGCGTCCGGCGCAGCGCGACCATCTCGGCCTGGGCGGTGGCGAGCTCCTGCGCCGCCTTGGAGCGCCAGTCCTGGCGCTGCTGGGCGAGGGTCGAACGGGCTTCCGCCACCGAGGATTGGGCGCGGGTCACGGCGGCGGCGGCGGCGGCTGACTCGCTCGAGGCGACAGCGGCGGCATTCTCCGCCTGGATCAGCGACAGCCGCGGCTCAATGCCGCGCTGGACGAGTGGCCGGATCAGGTTGAGCTCGGTCTCGGCCGCGGCCTGGGCGGAGCGGCGGGCAGCGAGCGCGGCCTGCGCCTCGGCGACGCTGCGCTCGGCCTGGGTCACGCGCGAGCCGGCGGCCGCGAGCAGGCTGTTCAGATCCGCCATCCGGCTCGCATGGAGCGACCGCTCGATCTGGGCCTGCTCCGCCGCCATCGGAGTGTTTGCGGGAAATACGGGCGCGCGGCCGGAAAGCTCGCCCTCGAGGCGGGCGATACGCATGCGCAGGGCGTCGAACTGGGCGCTGTTGCTGCCGAACTCGGCACCGGTCTGGGTCTGGTCGAGCCGCACCAATGGGGCGCCGCGCCGCACCATGTCGCCGGTCTTGACCAATATCTCCTCGACGATGCCGCCTTCGAGGTTGGACACGACCTGGAGCTGCGAGCTCGGGATGATCCTGCCCATGCCGCGCACGGTGCGGTCGATCTCGGTGAAGGCGGCCCAGAGGACGAAGATCACGACGAAGGCGCCGATCGCCCAGAGCAGGATGTTGGCCGCCGTCTTCGGCCGCACCCGATCCGCATAATCCTCGAGCGAGCGCATTTCGTTCATACGGCAGCGACCTTCGGGCGATTGAGCTTGGCGAGGATCTGGTCGCGCGGTCCGTCGGCGACGATCTTGCCGCGATCGACGATGATCACCCGGCTGACCAGCCTCAGGAACGGGGTGCGGTGAGTGATGACGACGAAGGTGCGGCCGGCGAATTCGCGCTCCAGCCGGTCGAGCAAATTACCCTCCGTCTGCTGGTCCATCGCGCTGGACGGCTCGTCGAACAGCACGATGGGCGGGCTGCCGGCGAGCGCGCGGGCGATGGCGATCGACTGGCGCTGCCCACCGGACAAGCCCTCGCCCCGGTCGGCGAGCTTCAGGTCGTACCCGTTGGCGATCTGGCCCATGAATTGGTGGGTGCCAGCCAGATCCGACGCGCGGATCATCTCATTGTCGTCGATGCCGTCGCGGCCGAGCACGATATTCTCGCGCACCGAGCCGGACAGGAGCAGGCTTTCCTGCATGGCGCTGCCGATCTTGCGGCGCAGGCTGACTGGATCGAGCTGGCGGATGTCGGTGCCGTCCAACATCACCAGCCCTTCCTGCGGCTCGTAGAGGCCGAGGATCAGGCGCGCGATGGTCGACTTGCCCGAGCCAACGCGGCCGAGCAGGGCGACATGCTCGCCGGGTTGGATGGTGAAGCTGACCCCGTCCAGCGCCTGCTCGGACGCGCCGGGATAGCGGAAATGAACGTTCCGGAACTCGATCTTTCCCTCGGTCTTCGCCAGCACGAGCGGCTCGCCTTCCGGTCCCTCGACCGGCGAGCGCATCAGGGCGTTGAGCTGCCGATAGGCGGTGCGGGTGGCAGTGAGGCGCGACAGCAGGG
This sequence comes from Allosphingosinicella sp., assembly GCF_059502505.1. Classification (NCBI taxonomy): domain Bacteria; kingdom Pseudomonadati; phylum Pseudomonadota; class Alphaproteobacteria; order Sphingomonadales; family Sphingomicrobiaceae; genus Allosphingosinicella; species Allosphingosinicella sp. The sequence continues at coordinate 18,660 of NZ_JCACEU010000013.1, read as the reverse complement.
TGGCGATCTGCCCGAGCGGCGCGACGGCGCGACCGCCGAGGATCGAGCAGGCGATGAGGCCGCCCATGCTGAGGTCCTGGGTTGCGATCAGGCCGACGCCGACGATCACGACGCCGGCATAGGAGATCGTCTGGGCCGAGCCGGCGATGGTGACGCCGATGTTGGAGACCAGGCGCTGGCGAAGAGCGGTGTGGCCATGCTCCTCGACCGCGCCGAGCCAGCGCTCGGTCAGGATCGGGGCGGCGCCGACCGTCTTCACCGTTTCCAGCCCGCCGATCGTCTCGACCAGCACCGACTGCTTCAGCAGCCCCTCCCCCATCGACTTTGCAGCAAGCCGGTCCATCGCCGGCTGAGTGAGGAGCCCCGTGAGGATCACCAGCGGAATCATCGCGAGCGGAACGAACACGACGGGCCCGCCGATGATCGCGATCACCGCCAGAGTGATCAGGATGAAGGGCACGTCGACAATGGCCGTGATCGTCGCGGAGGCGAAGAATTCACGCAAGGTCTCGAGCTCGCGCACCACGCCCGCCAATGCGCCGGTCGAGCCTTTCTTCTGGTCGAGTCGGATGGCGAGCAGGCGGGCGAAGATGCTGGCGCCGACCTCGCGGTCGATGCGGGCGCCGGCGACGTCGACGAAATAGGCGCGCAGCGTCTTCAGGACGAAGTCGAAGATGATGACGATGGTGAGGCCGATCGACAGCGCCACCAGTGAGGCAGTGGCGTTGTTCGGCACCACCCGATCATAGACGACCATCGTGAACAGCGAGGTGGCGAGGGCGAACAGATTGATCATCACGGCGGCCAGCGCGACCTTCATGTAGATCGAGCTGTTCCGCCGCATCGGCTCCATCAGCCAGGGCGCGAAGCGCGTCTCCGGAATTTCGACCATGTCGCGCTCGCTCATCTTTCCTCCAGTGCCGGCGGCTCGATGTCGAGCGTCGGCAGCAGCCGCCCGGTTCGCGAGAGCAACACATAGCGCGACGCGTCCAGCTCGGTAATTGCCCTGATGTAGGTTGCGGACACGTTGAAATAGCCGCTTTCGGCCTCGAGCAGGTCGAAAAGGGTGCCGCGGGCGACGCGGAATCGCTCGGCCAGCACATCGCGCGACTGGCGGCTGGCGACATAGCTGCTCTGGAGGGCGGCAAGCTGCTGCTCGAGCGCGGCCACGTCGGACCAGGCGATCGAAGCCTCGCGTTCCGCTTCGCTGCGGGTGCGGCTGGCCCGGGCCTCGGCCGCATCGGCGCGGGCACGGGCCTGGTCGGCGCGGGCGTCGACGCCGCCGAACAGGCGATGGCGGACCGTCAGCCGGCCGCGAATGTCGTAATCGTCGGCGTCGATGAGGCCGTATTTGCCGGCGTCGACGCCGGCAGAGACGCTCGGCAGCGTCTGTGCACGCGCCGCTCTCGCCTCCTGCCGCGCGGCGCGGGCGAGCGCCTCGGCACCCTCGACCTCCGGGTTCGAACGGGCGAGGAACTGCGCCAGCTCCTTGCTCATCGTCGGTCCGGCGACGATCGGGGCGCGGCCGATATTTGCGGGCGGAGGCACGCCGAACATCTCCTCGAACCGCGCCTCGGCATTGGCGAGCTGGCGGCGGTAGCGGGCGAGATCCGCCTCGGCCGACGCGATGTAGCTTTCCACGCGCGGCAGATCGCCGGGGGCGGAGACACCCTGGTCGATGCGGGTCTGGATGGCGTCCCGCAAATCGACCTGGCCGGCACCAAAGGCGGAGCCCAGTGTCACCAGCGCGCGATAGGCGAAGACGTCGTACCAGGCGGCGATCGCCCGCAGCGCCACCTGGTCCGCCGAGGCTTCGGCTTCTTCGGCAGCGGCCCGCAGACGGGCGCCGGCGGCGGCGATGCGCGCCTCGGTGGCGCCGAAGTCGTAGACCGGCTGGTTGATGCTGACGGTAAGGTCGCTACGCCCCTCGGCGCGCGATCTCTCGACGATATTGTCGATGCCGCGATCCTCGAAGTTGCGGAGGATCGAGCGCTGGGAGTTCAGGGTGGTGTCGATGCTGGGATAGAGGCCGGCCCGGGCCTCGTCTTCCGCCGCCTCGGCCTCGGCGATGCCGGCGCGGCTCTCGCCGACGCGCGGGCTGCGATCGACGGCCTGCTGGACGAGGCGGAGGAACTCGGCGCCGGCAACGCTCTCACGCGAGAGCCGCAGGATCGGGTCGGCCGCCGGGTCGATGGCGAGCGGATCGGCGGTGGGCTCCGGCAATTGCTCGACCGGCGGCTCCGCGCGCACGAGCGGGGAGCCCGAGGGCCGGGTGGCCTCGCTTTGGGACGCATCCTGTCCAGACAGCAGGGCGACGATGACGAGGAGCGAGGCTGGCAAACTCAACTGTCCGAATCCCTCGGAGCGAGCGCTCCTGCCCCCCACGAGCCGGACTGCGCGTTAGCCATATATCCTTTGGCCGGCGGGTCCCGTAGCGCAAAATGCAGGCGACCGCCAATCGCTTGGATCCGCTCCATTTTTGGCGCCGTGCGGCACGCCGGGAGCCTGCGCCGGAGCAGAAACCGCGTCGCGGGCCGTTACAAGGGCCGCGGCCTTGGCTAGGAACGGCAGGCGAGGCCGGCTCGGGGAGATGGAATGACCGACATCGACAGCTTTATCGGCGGACTGCCCAAGGCCGAGCTGCACATCCACATCGAAGGCAGCCTAGAGCCGGAGCTGATGTTCGAGCTCGCGCGGAGGAACCGCGTCGCCATCCCGTTCGCCTCGATTGAGGAGGTGCGGAGCGCCTACAGCTTCTCGAACCTCCAGGACTTCCTCGACATCTATTATCAGGGCGCCAACGTCCTGCTGCAGGCGGAGGATTTCCGCGACCTGGCAACCGCCTATTTCGACCGTGCGGCGGCCGACGGAGTCCGGCACGCCGAGATCTTCTTCGATCCGCAGACCCACACCGATCGCGGCGTCCCCTTTGCGGTGGTGATGGAAGGCCTGCTGGCCGGCATGGCGGAGGCGGAGGCGCGGCATAAGCTGACGTCGAAGCTCATTCTCTGCTTCCTCCGCCATCTCGACGAGGAGTCCGCCTTCGACACTCTGCGCCAGGCCGAGCCGTGGCTCGACCGCATCGAAGGCGTCGGCCTCGACAGTTCGGAGGTCGGGCATCCGCCGAGCAAGTTCGCCCGCGTATTCGCCGCCGCCGGAGAGCGCGGCCTGAAGCGCGTCGCCCATGCCGGCGAGGAAGGGCCGCCCGCTTATGTCGAGGAGGCGCTGGACATCCTGCGGATCGACCGGCTCGACCACGGCAATCGCTCGATGGAAGATCCGCGGCTCATCGAGCGGCTGGCGCGGGAGCGGATGACGCTGACCGTCTGTCCGCTTTCCAACCTCAAGCTCTGTGTGGTCCCGCGCATGGAGGAGCATCCGATCGACGACATGCTCGCGCAGGGTCTGCGGGTCACGATCAATTCGGACGATCCCGCTTATTTCGGCGGCTATGTGAACGCCAACTACCGGGCCGCCGCCCTCGCGCGCGGCCTTGACCGCGACGATCTGGCGACGCTCGCGCGGAACAGCTTCCTCGGCTCCTTCCTTCCGGAGGCGGAGATCGAGGCGCATGTCGCCGGCATCGACCGATATGTCGCGGCGTCCCAGGGGGTGCCCGCTTGACCGCGCCTCCCGATCCCGAACTCTATTACATCCCTTACGAGCGCTTCCTAGCTGACGTCGAAACGCTTGCCGGCGAGCTCGAGGCGGATACGTGGCGGGCGGATTTCCTGGTCGGCATCGGCCGCGGGGGGCTCGTGCCGGCGGCCTATCTGTCGCACCGGCTCGACGTCCCCTTGCTGTCGGTCGACCATTCCTCCGGCGACGCCAGCTTCGCCGGCGAGCTGCTGGCCAAGCTCGCCGCCAAGAGCAGGGAGGGCACGCACATCCTGATCATTGACGACATCAACGACACTGGATCGACGATCGCCTATCTCCGCCACGCGATCGAGAGCCAGGGCGGCGTCGACGACCGGGTGCGGGTCGGCGTGCTGGTCAACAACGTCCGCTCGAAGGCCAGGGTCGACTACAGCTCCACCGCGATCGATCGCGACGTAGACAAGAGGTGGTTCGTATTTCCATGGGAAGCGATGGCCAGCCGGGCGACGCTGCGCGAGGAGGCGCTGGAAGTGCCGGAGCGGCTCGGCTGACCGGCCGCGAACGCAAAAAAAGCCGCCCGAAGGCGGCTTTCTTGTCTGGTTGCGGGAGTAGGATTTGAACCTACGACCTTCAGGTTATGAGTCGTGTTGAGGCCCCTACCCTCCACTTCGCTCCAGTGCTTTCTTCCTCGCGTTTTCAGTGACTTAACTTGACTGTGCGGAGCACAGGACCCTCACTGATCCGCGCCGGATTTCGCAGCAACTCGAAGCTTCTTGCTTACGCCACCCTTCCAGAACTGCCGCTGATCCGATGCATGGAAGCAGGAGGATCGAAGTGGCGAAACTCACGAAGAAGTTGGTGGAGGCGCAGCCGGTTGGGGCCGCGGAATGCATGCTGTGGGATGGTGAGCTGCCCGGCTTCGGCGTTCGCATCCTGCCCTCTGGGCGCCGCAGCTACGTAGTCCAGTATCGCGCGGCCGTCGATCGCGTCGAGTGACGCTGGGGCCGCACGGGGTGCTCACGACCGAGCAGGCCCGCGGCATGGCTATCCAAGTGCTGGCGGAGGTCTGGAACGGCGGCGACCCCGCTCTCCACCGCAAACTGCGGCGGGAGGCGATCACCGTGGCAGAGCTCGCCGACCGCTTCGATAAGGAGCACATTGCGGTCCGGGTGAAGGAGAGCACCGCCAAGGAGTATCGGCGGAACCTGAAGCGCTTCATCCTGCCTACCCTTGGGCGCTTGCGCGTGGCCGACGTCACCCGCGCCGACGTTGCCAAGTTCCACCACGACCTGCGGCGCATCCCTTACCAGGCGAACCGCAACCTCGAGGTCGTCTCCAAGATGTTCAACCTTGCCGAGATGTGGGGACTGCGTCCCGACGGGAGCAATCCGCGGCGCCACATCCGCAAGTATCCTGAGGAGAAGCGGGAGCGGTTCCTGAGCGCAGCCGAGTTGAAGCGGCTTGGGCAGGTGCTGGATGAAATGGAGGCGGAGCGGGTGGAGCTTCCTTCAGCCATCGCGGCGGTAAGGCTGCTGCTGCTGACCGGCTGCCGTCTGAACGAGATCATGAAGCTGCGGTGGGAGGACGTGGACCTCGTCACCTCCGTCCTGCGGCTGCCGGACTCTAAGACGGGAGCGAAGATGGTTCAGCTCGGGCGAGCCGCGGTTGCTGTGATCAAGAGAATTGAGCGGTGCCGCTTCAATCCGCACGTGGTTGTCGGCACCCAGCCAGGCAAGCCGCTGTCCGACCTTCAGCCGTTCTGGCAGCGGGTTCGTGCCCGATCTGGGCTGAAGGACGTCCGCATTCACGACCTTCGGCACACTTTCGCCTCAGTGGCGGTGGCAGCGGGACAGGGCCTTCCAATGATCGGGAAGCTGCTCGGGCACTCGCAGGTCCAAACTACGGCCCGCTATGCCCACCTTGCCGCGGATCCAGTGACAGCTGCGGCCAACGATATCTCACAGGCACTCGCTGCGGGGCTGCGAGGCTGATCAGAAGCGTCTGCTTTGCGCCCTCAGCTGCCGCACAGCGGAGGCGGCCGAATGTCACTAATGAGGGGGAGAGCTGTCATTTTGGTTGCTAGTGTCATTTGATGGCTTTGGCCTTGGACTTGTGCGCAGCATCCGCAACAGAAGAAGGTTGGACGGCGCATTCCTGATCACGGCAATCGGGGCAGGTTGATCTCACCGCCAGCACGAACAACAGCATGGCTGACGATACCGTCTTTATCCGCCACAAATTCGATGGGAACGTTCATCGTTTCCATGAGGAACTCCCTGTCGGAAATCGGGAGCATCTCGCTCGGTGACTGATCTAGGAGGCGGGCAACTAGCCGGCGTCCGTTACTCGTCACCTCAAGAACGCCAAACGGGCTGTCATAGCGGCCGGCGAACCGCTCCAGGTCCTCGGCGGGGATGCGTCGCTGCGACTGCCGGATGCGCTCCAGCGCTGCCTTAGCCTTCGGATGATGCGGCTGAAGCTGGAGTGCCGAATTGGCCGCCTCTGACGCCTCGGTGAGACGATCACTTTTCCTAAGTGCCTCCGCAAGCAGTGCGTAATCGTCCGCTCTGGCAGGGCGAGCAGCGATCAGCCTGCGCATCAGTGCGGCAGCATCAGCGGAACGGCCGCCAGCGACGAGGCGCTCTGCGACTTGGCTCAGCTCCCCCTCGGGGAGCGCAATGTCCGCCGCGATTGTGCCGGTGACTCCGTTTCTAACGATTTTGCTAAGCAGTTGCCGCGATGGATCCGTGTAAGCACCGTAGCTTCCGACCCAAGCATAGCCCGGGGCATCGGAGCCAAGGACGTCTGAAGCTATCTGTCGGGCAATCGAGTGCCCGTTGGCACTGTTTGTAAGGATCACAACGCCGCGCTCGCCACCGGTGTCGAGCGCAGCATAGGATTGCATCGTCTGGTTGTTATCGCCCCAGTGCCAGGCATAGGTTCGGCCGCCAACTTTCTCGAGCCCGAGGCCGAGCCCCCAATGATGCGGAGACAATTTTCCGCGAGGACGGTCGAGGCAGATGACGCACCCTTCTTCCAGTGTCACCTGCGGCCGAAGCATCTCTTGAGCAAGAGCCGGCGCGAGACCCTCGCCCCGAACCGCCGCCATCAGGAAGCGTGCATAATCTCCAGCAGTGGTCTCTAGGCTGGACGCCGCTTGAGCATTGGGAATACGGCTCCGGCCCGCTGAATTTCCAGTATAGCCGTGCCCGAACGCTTTCCTGTACGCGTAATCATCGCGCCAGATGAAGCTCGAGCTAGTCATCCCGAGCGGCTTGAACACGGCTCTTTCCATGTATTTTTGGAGCGACTGGCCGGTGATGCGCTCCACAACCCGCTGAAGCAGCTTGATGCCTTCCCCGGAATAGCTGAAGCGCGGCTCGCTAAGAGTCACGGGCGCCGCCGACCCGGTGTTCGGCAGCCCTGCAGTATGGCTGAGAAGTTGCCGGGCCGTCACCTTTTCGAGGCCCCCGGTGAGCCCATCGAGGTATCTGCCCACCGGCACGTTTATGTCGATTTGCCCATCCGAGGCCAACTTCAGCACGGCGTAGGCTAGCACTGGTTTACCGAGAGACGCTGCTTCGAAGACGGTTACCGTAGTGACGGGACTAGCGGACTGAACGTCTGCTTCTCCGAACGGCAGCACCCGGATTTGCCCGCGTTCGATAACCGCCATCTGCAGACCCGGCACGAGGGCCTGTTCCATCATCGTCGGAACGGTTGCGGTTAGAACTCTGTTACTTTGCACAACGCCCACGGGACGCGTGGCACATGCAGCAGGCATCAGCGCGAGAAGGCACCCTAGGGCTTTTAGTCGACATGACGAATTGCCGCTTCGCATCAGCTAGTGCCTTTTTCATTTTCATTGCAAGGCGACTTCGCTGGACAGCAAGCGCCATCTTGGGGGTGGTCCGCTTTCGATCCGACGCAGACCTTGGTTCGCTGCAAGTTCGGCTTCTCTTGCGCCGACTAGCACCCGCTCAGCCACGCTTCACAGAAGCGTTGTTCCAGATGCGCTGAAGCAAGCCTCGAAGGCGCTCTGTTTCGGCGGTTGAGGGTTCGCCTGTCGCCGCATTGAGACCCTGGATGCGATCGATCTGGTCGAACGTAATCCGCTCGTGAAGCTCATTTTCAAACGCCTCCTGCGCCGCCGCGTCCCCCGCCTTTTCAGCTTCGAGCCAATTGCCGGCGAGTGCGCCAAATTCCTCGGCTTCGGCCACGTCTATAATTGTGCCTTCGTGCCTGGAAGCAGATTCGGACGTCATTCTCTGTCTCCTTCAGAGATAGCCCCCTGCCGATCAGGAGGCCCGTCTAACCCCTAGCAGACAACGTGCCAAGGATCTAAAAACCTTAGAAGATTGCGCTTCGACATCTCCGCGGGTGGGCGTAGGCTGCTCCCAAGTTTGGGATCATCGGCCAACAGTTGGTATCTCACTCGCGAAGCCTGCGGCAATGTCCGCCTTCCACCCATTGCGGACACGCGGGCAAAGTCAGCTATGCGCCATTTCCTGACGCTCGAGAGAACAATCGGCGACTGCCAAGACCGGACACGAGCCGTGGCCGCCTGTGCGATGCTTGACGCGGCGGATTCTCAAGTCGAGAAGGACGCTATGAAGTTGTTCAGAACGCCCGTTCCGTCTCGCCGCGCCAGTGGCGCCGCGATGTCCTGCGCTGCGAAAAGCTGCTTCAACGTCCCTTGCAAGGGGGCTGCGCCATAAGGGTTTCACTCGCAATACCCTTTTAGCGACAGCCCTTCCGAAGCCCTCGGAAGGGCTTTTTTTTGCCGAGAACACATATGCTGCTGACCATCTCAACCACTCACCAGCCGGCGACCGACCTCGGCTTCCTGCTAATGAAGCACCCCGACAACGTGCACGTGACGGATCTTCCCTTCGGCCAGGCGACAATCTTCTATCCCGAGGCCACTGACGAGCGCTGCACCGCCGCTCTCACCCTCGAGATCGACCCGGTGGAGCTCGTGCGCGGCAAGGGGACAGCTGCCGGTCTGCAGGATCAATATGTGAACGACCGGCCCTATGCCGCGTCCTCGCTCCTGTCGGTGGCCATGGGTAGGGCGCTGAACACAGCCATGGGCGGCCGGTCCAAGCATCGCCAGGAACTCGCCGAGACGCCGATTCCGGTGGAGGCCCGCGTCGTGCCGCTGCCTGCGCGCGGCGGGGGTGCCCCCCTCGTCGAGCGTCTGTTCCGCCCGCTGGGATATGACGTCGTTTCCGCGTCCGTCGAGATGGATCCGGCGCATCTGGAGTGGGGCGACAGCCCCTATCTCGAGATGCAGCTGACCGGCCGCGCCCGCGTGGCCGACCTGTTGAACCATCTCTTCGTGCTGATCCCCGTGCTCGACAACTCGAAGCACTATTTCATCGGCGAGGATGAGGTCGCCAAGCTGCTGCGCAAGGGCGAAGGATGGCTCGACCAGCATCCGGAGCGGGAGCTGATCGTCTCGCGCTATCTCAAGGGGTTCAAGTCGCTGGTCCGCGCGGCCCATTGCGGGTTGGACGAAACCGTCGAGACGGAGGAAGCCGAGGAAAGCCTCGCACGGGACGCGGCGGAGGAAGCGCTCGAGAAGCCGATCCGCCTCAACGACCAGAGGATGGCCCGCGTCACCGAGGTTCTCAAGGGGCTCGGCGCCGCGTCGATCGTCGATCTCGGCTGCGGCGAGGGCAGGCTTCTTCGGGAGCTGATCAAGCATCGCGGCTTTACCCGTATCGTCGGAGTCGAAGTGGCTCCTCGGGTGCTCGCCACCGCCGCCGAACGACTTCGGCTCGACAACATGCCGGACCGTCAGCGCCGGCGAATCGAATTACTCCAGGGCTCGCTCGTCTACCGCGACGACCGGCTGAAGGGCTTCGATGCCGCCGCCGTCGTCGAGGTCATCGAGCATATGGACGCGGACCGGCTGCCGAGCTTCGAGCAAGCGGTCTTCGGCCATGCACGGCCCGGCGCCGTGGTGATCACGACACCCAATGCCGACTACAACGCGCTCTTCCCGAAGCTGCCGGCCGGCAAGTTCCGGCACCCCGACCATCGTTTCGAGTGGTCGCGGCACGAATTCGAGCATTGGGCGGAAAACCTGGCTCGGGCTCATGGATATGAAGTGCGCTTCGAAGGCATCGGCATTGCCGATCCAGGCCTCGGCGCACCGACCCAGATGGGGGTATTCACGCGTGCAGATTGAGATTCCCGAGTTCGCCCTTGTCCTTCTGATCGGCGCTTCCGGCACCGGAAAGTCGAGCTTCGCGGCGCGGCACTTCCTTCCGACCGAGGTCGTGTCGTCCGATCGCGCGCGCGGCTGGGTGGCGGACGATGAGACGGATCAAGCCGCCACCGGCGACGCCTTCGACATCGTGCATGCGATTATCGAGAAGCGGCTCAAGAACCGTCGGTTCACCGTCGTCGACGCGACTAACGTCCAGCCCGAGGCTCGCAAGGGCCTGCTTGCCCTTGCCCGCAAATGGCATGCGCTGGCAGTCGGCATCGTCTTCGATCTACCGGAAGCGATCGCGGTCGCTCGTAATGCCGCGCGTCCTGACCGCCAGTTCGGCGCCGGGCCCGTCCGGCGGCAGATGCAGAACCTGCGGCGGTCCATGCGCGGGATGCAGCGAGAAGGGCTCCGCTATGTCCACGTCCTCAAGAGCGAAGCGGACGTCGATGCGGTCGCCATCTCGCGGACGAAGCTGTGGACCGACCGGCGCGAGGAGACTGGGCCGTTCGACATCATCGGTGACGTCCACGGCTGCGCCGACGAGCTGGAGACCCTGCTCGCGGAGCTGGGATATGCCGTGAGCTGGGACGGCAAAGCCGTCCGCGTCACGCCTCCCGATGGGCGTAAGGCGATCTTCGTCGGCGACCTCGTCGATCGTGGCCCCCGCTCGCCCGACGCTATCCGGATAGCCAAGCACATGGTCGAAAGCGGGATCGCCCTGGCGGTGGTCGGGAACCATGATGACAAGCTCAAGCGCCACCTATCGGGCAAGAACGTCAAGACGACCCACGGCCTGGCCGAGACGATCGAGCAGCTCGCCGCCGAACCGCCCGAGTTTGCCCGGGACGCGCGCGACTGGCTCGACGGCCTGATCAGCCACTATGTCCTGGACGAGGGTCGCCTCGTCGTCGCCCATGCCGGGCTCAAGGAGGAGATGCAGGGCCGCGCGTCCGGTGCGGTGCGCAGCTTCGCCATGTACGGCGAGACGAGCGGCGAGATCGACGAGTTCGGTCTGCCGGTCCGCTACGACTGGGCGGCGGACTACAAGGGTCGGGCTCGGGTCGTTTACGGCCACACTCCGGTACTCGAAGCGCAGTGGGTCAACGGCACAATCTGCATCGACACCGGCTGCTGCTTCGGCGGTAAGCTTACGGCGCTTCGCTATCCGGAGATGGACCTGGTCTCGGTTCCGGCCGTGCGGACTTATTATGAGCCGATCCGCCCGCTCGCTGCGCCTCCCGCAGAGACCGGAGGTGACCACCCGCACCAGCTCGACATCGCGGACGTCCTCGGCAAGCAGGCGATCGAAACGCGAGACCTCGGTATCGTGGTCGTGCGCGAGGAGAACGCGGCCGCCGCAATCGAGGTCATCAGCCGTCACGCGGCCGATCCGCGCTGGTTGATCCACCTGCCGCCGACCATGTCGCCGCCCGAGACATCCGCAGAGGAGGATTGGCTGGAAAGGCCGGAGGAGGCGTTCGCCTATTATGGCTCGAAGGGGATCAGGTCACTGGTCCTTCAGGAGAAGCATATGGGCTCGCGCGGGCTCATCTTGCTCGCTCGCTCCGTGGATACGGCTGAAAAGCGCTTCGGCGTCTCCGATGGCGCACGCGGCGTCGTGCTCACCCGGACCGGTCGCCGCTTCTTCAGCGATGCATCGTTGGAAGCGGAGGCTCTGCACCGGGTCGATGAGTCAATGTCGAGGGCGGGACTATGGGACGAGCTCGCCACAGACTGGGTGCTGTGGGATTGCGAGATCCTTCCATGGAGCATGAAGGCGAAGGCGCTCCTGGAGCAGCAATATGCTCCTGTCGGTGCGGCGGCGTTGGCGGGGCTGGATCGACTGGCGGAGTCGCTGACGGCCGCTCGTGCTCGCGGCGTCGCAGTGGATGAGCTAGCGTCTGCTACGACCACTCGCCTCGCGAACGCACAGCGCTATCGCGACGCCTACAATCGCTACGTCGCCCCGTTCGGCGGCATCGCTGATCTCGTCATCGCGCCGTTTCACCTTCTCGCATCCGAGGGTGCGGTTCATTCGGACCGCGATCACCTGTGGCACATGAGCCAAGCGCATAGGCTAGCAGCTGCGGACCCGGAGTTGATCCGCGCCACGCGCTTCCGGGAGCTTGATCTCAACCATGATGCCGCCGTGGCTGACGCTGTCGCGTGGTGGGAGGAGCTCACATCGGCGGGCGGCGAGGGAATGGTGGTGAAGCCGAAGGAGTTCATCGCCAAGGGCAAGCGTGGTCTGCTTCAGCCGGCCATCAAATGTCGCGGGCGGGAATATCTCCGGATCATCTACGGCCCGGACTATGACCGTCCCGAGAACCTCGTGCGTCTGAAACAGCGGGGCCTCGGCACGAAGCGATCGATGGCCATCCGAGAGTTCGCCTTGGGAATGGAAGCGCTGCACCGCTTCGTCGAGCATGCGCCGCTCACGCGCGTGCACCAATGCGTCTTCGGCGTGCTGGCATTGGAGTCTGAACCGGTGGACCCTCGCTTGTAAGCCTCAAAGTCTACTTCCGCGCGACTGAAGCCCGGCTCCAGACTGCTCGTTTGCGGCCACAGCCAGGCCGTCCATGAGGCGCTCTCCTGAAGCTGCATCCCGCAGCTCAGGAGAAGAGAGATGTACCGCCAACAGCACCATCATCAGCAATCGTCGGGATCGGCGTGGAACGCAGGCCGATCAATAGGGCCGAAGCGAGCGCTGAAGCCTCAGGAGGTATGGGAAATTCGCTTCCACTTAAAGCACGAGAAGCGAGTTAGAGACCGTGGCAATGATGCGCGGAGCGGCAGAGCAGGAAAGCGGAAAGGAGCGAAAAAGAATGCAGCTCGATCCGGTCCGCCTTAAAATTCTGAAGCTTATCCAGAAATCCGGCAAGGACATGAAGACCGCTTCGCTGGCGATAGGGAAGAATCAAGCCTACCTTCAGCAATTCCTATTCAGGGGGACACCGAAGGGTCTGGCTGACGAGACACGTGCGGCTCTGGCTACCTTCCTCGGCGTTGATGAAGCAGAAATCGAGCACAACTTCGCGCTCCCTCCGGCGGCTCGCAAGCAGCGGGCTTCGGCGCAGTCCGCCAACGACATCGTCGCCATCCCCGAGGTGGAGATCCGAGCAGCTGCCGGCGCTGGCGCTCTCAACGAGGATCAGCCGGACACGCTCGCGACCTGGCATCTCCCACGTGCGCTACTGGAGCGCGACCTGCCTGTGCGGGAAGGCGACGTCCGACTGATGTCGGTGCGAGGAGATTCGATGCTTCCCACTCTGTCGGAGGGCGATCGGATACCCGTGGATATCACGCACAAGGCACCCTCCCCCCCTGGCATCTTCGTGCTGTGGGACGGTGCGGGCCTCGTCGCCAAGCGCGTCAAGGTGGTGCCGGGGGAGACAGCGCGCATCCGCCTGCACTCCGACAACGCCCTCTACAGCGCCTACGACTGCACGCTGGAGGAGGTGCACATAATCGGCAGAGTGGTCTGGGCCGCGAAACGGCTCTGAGGTGAATGTCCGCTTTCGACCAATAGCGGACATAGGTCTGCTACTTGTGTGACTGCCCACTAGGCTGTTGCCGGCCAACGGGCCAAGGGGCCAAGGGGGATCACTTTTCAGGCATGAAGCAACGACAGCCTTCAGCTCCTCCTCGTTCGGGTCCGCAGTGTTCAGCTCCTGGAGCTGCTTCACCGACTTCGTCGCCAACAAGGTTTCGGTGATACAGGCGCACGATGGAGTAATGTCGAGCCCTGCCGCTGCGGTTTCGGGGGCGGAAGCTAGGCATTGATCGACTGACTTGATGCGGAAGGCTGTTCGGAACGCCTTGTCGAAGGCCTCGTCATAGGCCTTGGTCTCTGCGTCGTTCATCCCTGCGGCAGCGGAGCTACCCGGCTGCGCGAATGAGGTTGACGGAGCGAGCGCCGCGCAAAGGGCCAAGGTGCAAGCTAGGCGTGGCATAGAACTTCCCCCTAACCAGATCATAGCCGATCAATGTCCGCTCTCCACCCATTGCGGACATTGATCCTCAGTAGACCTCCTCATCCGAGAAGCACCAACCCTGTGTGCCTTTTCAGTATGGTCCGGGTCGGGCATCGGCTGGAACCACCATGCGCGTAATTCCGGGGTGTCATGAACCGTTAGTTCGTCGCCGTTCTCGAAGATCAGCGCCAGCCGGTCTTTAGCCCGGACCGACACCTCAACCACCCGCTTCCGCAAAATCCTATCCAACTCGATGCTCTTGCGGGGCCCTTCGATGTCATAGGTGTAGGCTACTGAGCCATCAGCAGACCGATACGAGAAGGCGTGCGCCACATTCAGAAGCTGCCAGCCGTTCTCGAAGAAAAACATCACGTGGTATTTGTCGAGCGTCACCTGATAGAGTTGCCATCCAACCACGGGCTGGAAGTCGTCTGCACTGCGAAAGCCGCTCACCATAACGGCACGCTATCACTCCCCAATGTCTGCTTACCACCCATTGCGGACGTTTAGAACGCGTCCGCTTTGATGATCTGGATCCGTCACTCAGAACTCGTTGCTACCGGTAGGGCTCACACGCGATGCCATCGCCGTCGCCGTCCATTCGATCGGAGTAGCCGGGCTCGAAGCGGTAGAGCGGGTCGACCCCAGCAGCGCGGACTGCATCGCAACCCGAATAGGTGAAGCCGGGCGGCAGTGCGGCAAGGATCGCCTGCCGTTGTTGATGCTTATCCCAAGCGATTGACCCGAAGGCGAGAAACACGCCGACTACGATGGCAACGCTACCATATCGGTAGGCCGTCTTGAGTGTGCTCTCAGGACGCGAAACATAATGCTGACGGTGCGAGCGCTTGCTGAAATGCTTCTTCGGATAGTGACGAGACACACCTCGTCCTTGCCACTAATCCCTCAAAGGGTGGTAAAGCTCACATATGCCGCCACCTTAGGGGAGCAGCCCCAGCTTCCGCTTTCGCTCCTTGGCGGACACTCGGGCTCAGCTGACGGAGAGCCAGTCCCTAGTGTAGCGGTCCACAAACTCGGAGAAGCTGTCGGCGACAAATCGCTCGCTCTGTCCGCCGATCAAGACGACTTTGCCTTGAGTTTCATCGTCGGCACACGAGATGGCCCACGCCCAGCACCAAGTGCAGTGGTCAAGGAAGAACACAAACCTTCTGCCCCTCTCTGGGATGAAGGATGGAATCTCGTGTTCATATTCGTCGGGGATGTTTTTCAGGCGCTCCAGGGGCCACCAATTCCCCATCTCCTCGTCCCAATTGTCTTCAGTGGGTGAGGACTCGCTGAGATAGCGCCTGAAATCATACGGGATCGTTAGATCGTAGCGATCAAGGAGCGCCTTGATGTGCTCATCCGGTCGGGCCGCGGTGGCTATATCTGCTCCAGTGCCAGACCACCATTCCTGAAGCTTCAGATGCGCGTGCACACCATGTGATCGGGCGACGTCGCCCGAAGGTCAATGCTGCAAACCTCAATTCCGCTTTCCACCTGTTGCGGACCTTCAGCAGCTTAGGTCTGTTTTCCGCCCATTGCGGACGTTCGCACATTCGAAGGCATCCTGAACTAAGTAGCCGGCAGAATAGGGAGGCTCGAATGAACCGGTCTGTGTTGGCAATGGCGACGCTGCTTGCGACTATCTCGACATCTCCAGATGCGTTGGCCGCACAAAGAGGAAGAACACTAAGTTCCGGGGAGTTGGCGGCATGCATAAACAAGAGCGGGAGGCTAGCAACTGCAGGCTTTTCCGGTGATCAGATATGCGTCCTTCCACTGCCAGATGCGGGGAAGCCATGTAGAAGTTCTTCGCAGTGCAGCGGCCAATGTCTTCTTGATGAAATAAAGCTGGGAGCGAAACCTCGCCGCCATGGGATGAAGGTCGCGGGCCAGTGCCAAGCAACTGACTATCCATATGGCTGTCGCACCATTGTCGAAAACGGCAAGATTGCTAGCGGCATGTGCGTAGATTAGCCGCCCGCTACAGCGCATGCGCAATGTCCGCTTTCCACCCTTTGCGGACGTTCAGGGGCGTTCGAAGCAAATGCTCTGCTTCTCGCGCCGCGCGGGCGAGTGTGCGTCCCGGCTCAGGATATCTGAGACCCAATTCATCAGGTCTGGCAGCATCACCTCCTCAGCCCAACGTCAAGCTCCCGCGGCTTCCGAGGAGACAGTCCCGGCGCGAACATAGAGCCGCTCGTGTGACACATTCTCATTTGGCGGCCAGAAATGCGCATCAAAGAGCTTACCCGGGGTCCGGCTGAGGTGAGTGTCAATCTGGAGGGCAGCGTCGGCCAGTGCGGCTTCCAGCACTGACGGTCGGAGGGGGTAACTCTGGCCCTTCGGCAATTTCGCGGTCGCTGAGTTCATTGCCCATCTATCGCTTTAGCGCAGTCGCAAACGCAATGTCTGCATTCCACCCATTGCGGACCTACGTGCTGTCTCTATCCTGCCTCGATGCCCTCGGCTAAGTTGAGCATTATTCTAGCAGTCGCGGTTGCGGCCATCGCTACGCCTGGTATCGCTTGTCGCGTTGCACTCGCGCCTAAGCAGCGGGTAGCATTGGGTATCGAAGCGGAGCGATCTCTGCTGTGGCTCTGGTGCGAGTAAGCGCAGCCAAATACACTGCCGCCCCTTTCTCCGATGCTCATCCTTGGCAAGCCACAGCGACGGTCGAACGGCTTCTTCGAGGGTCCTATGCACCCAAGGTTGTGCGTTTCACGCGCGGCTGGGGCTCAGCGGCCTGCGACGACGGGCACCCCGTGGCCAAGCCAGGCGAGAGGTGGGTCGTCTATTTCTGGCAGCGTGGACACCGGGATCAGCCGGTCTGGCAAACTTATCCGGCGCGGGTAGCCTTCGATGCCGATCCTCGTCTTCGGCTGAATGCCCGCTAAGCACACACTGCGGCCCCTCGCGGCAATCCCTGCTTTCGACCCATTGTGGACATTCGCCGCATGCGGCAGGTTGAGCGCCAACGGAAGAGACGACCATATGTCGGAGCCATCCGAGGACGATCAGCGGCGACACTGGCGAATGCTGTGGCTGAGCTCCATTCAGGCGTTCAGTGATGACGAAACTCAACAGTCCCGCTGGCTGGACCCGCAGGAGCGCAATCCGCACTATTCCTTTGTCGAGTGCATGTGCAGCTATTTCGATGACACGTTCATGGGTGACGAGGACGCCCTTCAAAGGCGTGTAGGACGCGGGCATCTCACGGAAGAGGAAGCTGTTGCCGTCGAACAATTCCACGCTCTTGCCGACGCATACGAGAGTCCGGGAGGCGACGATTATGACGACGACGCCATCCTCGCTGATCCGAAATGGCATGCTGTCGTTGATGCTGCCGAACAAGCCAAGCAGAGGCTTCTGCCACTCTTGAAAGAGCCTGCTGAGCGAGAGGCGCTTATGCAGCCCCTACACTGGGATGAGGAGGGGCGCGGATGGAGGACTGACCTGACCGGGTCGATCATTACGCCTGCTCGTCGATGGATGTTGCAGCAGCTCCTGAGCAGATTGCGCAGGAAGTTCGGATGAGAAGCCTCATGTCCGTTTTCCACCCATCGCGGACATTGACGCGAGCATACGCTTTCGACCCATTGCGGACCATGCGGTGTGCTTTGCTAGGCCAGTCACTCGAGGGAGATATCCGCGGATCCAGCAGCTACTCTACGGGTCGAAACTTCCACTCCCGTGGAACCTCTCCACAGCGCACCAGCTTCTGCGTGGTTTCGGCGCTTTCGAACAGCAGCACGCCGGGAGCGATCCGGGTGAAGCGATTCCTATAAACCTTGCCCTCAGCGTTCTCTCCGTAGGCCTCCCCAATTCCCACCCTGACGAGCTCGTCGCCTTCGATCCACCAACGTGCCGAGGTCTGACCACTCACCACGTAGCCGTCGCCCCGATAAAATTCGATTTCTGGTGAGCAATCCCCCTGCAGTTCGGACTCTTCTGAAGCATCAATCCACCCCCACTTCCCGACCATCCAGGCAGGATGTCCCCTGGGGTGGGTAGCGCGAGGCCCGACTGTGCAGGACGCCACGAGCATCAGAATGATTATTGGCCAAGGCTTCCACATCAGTTTGCCTTACCGCCGGTCAATGAAGGAGCGGTCAACCTCAGACGCTGCTCACGTCCCCTTTCCGACCATTGCTGACCGTCACAGCCAGCGTCCGCTCTCGACCCATTGCGGCCACTCACGCTGTCCGCGGAGGCTCTTCAGATCCGCTGCGCAACGGCTTGTTAATTCCAGCCCGGCGATAGGCTTCATGTCATAGACGTCGCAGATGGTGCCGTTACCCCTCGTGTACAGGGGCTTGGGTGCAGACTGGCGGGGTATCCAACGATTCCTGAACCAATAGTCCAGTGTACACTCGTCAAGGAAGTCGAGATTAGGCTTCTCACCGCTGAAAGCGATCACGCCGTACTCGCCCACCGCGCGCAGCACCGGGCCCGTGATCATCATTGCACAGATGGGACGGTGGAGCTTCCAATAGTCAATTGAGCGAACGTCGATCGTCGAGCCGGGTCTTAGGGGACCCTTATAAACATGAAGTATCTTCAACCGAGCGGTCTGACCATCCTCACCTGCCCGAGTAACAATTCCGTAGATGACGTTATCTGCAGCTTTGAAGCGGCTACGGGCGCGATCTCGAGCCGTCCGTCCGTCTGCCTGAACCTCCTCATCCGTTCGACCCGGAGTGGGGGGCACGCCCAAGCCGACGAGGCCAAGCTTCCAAGCAGAAATCCGGCAATCAACTCAGTCGGGCGCATATAATTTTCTCGCGCCGCAACCCTTAACGTCCGCTTTCCACCTAGTGCAGACATTCGCCGCTGAAGTGCGCTTCGAGATTTGTCCGC
>NZ_JCACEU010000012.1:0-182261 GCF_059502505.1 Allosphingosinicella sp. | reverse complement strand
CGCCGTCCACCTTCTTCGCGACGGTCCGCATGCCGGCGGGGTCGGAGCCGGCATCCGGCTCGGTGAGGCCGAAGCAGCCGACCCATTCGCCGGTGGCGAGCTTCGGAAGATACTTGTTGCGCTGTTCCTCCGAGCCATAAGCATGGATCGGATACATGACGAGGCTCGACTGCACAGACATGGCCGAGCGGTAGCCGCTGTCGACCCGCTCGACCGCACGCGCCACCAGCCCGTAGCTCACATAATTGAGGCCGGCGCCGCCATATTGGGTCGGGATGGTTGCACCCAGGAGGCCGAGCTCGCCCATCTCGCTCATGATGGCGCGGTCGAAATTCTCGTCGAGATAAGCTTCGGTGACCCGCGGCTGCAGCCGCTCCTGCGCATAGCCCTCGGCGGTGTCGCGGACCAGCCGCTCCTCGTCCGAAAGCTGCCCGTCCAGCCCGAACGGATCCGCCCAATCGAACGCAAGGGTCTTTGTCTCGGCCATGCTATGCACTCCTTCTATTGCGCGCATAGAGCATTTGTTTTAAGCCTAAAGCAAGTCAGGAGACCCGAATGCGCATCGCTTGCCTCGGCGGGGGCCCCGCCGGGCTCTATTTCGCAATATCCATGAAGCTGCGCGACCCCGCGCACGAGATCGACCTGTTCGAGCGCAACCGTCCCGACGACACGTTCGGCTGGGGCGTGGTCTTTTCCGACCAGACCGTCGAGAATCTGATGGCCAACGATCCGGTGAGCGGGGCCACGATTCGCGACGAATTCGCGCACTGGAACGATATTGATATCCATATCCAAGGCGAGACGATCCGCTCGTCCGGCCACGGTTTCATCGGCATCGGCAGAAAACGGCTGCTCAACATCCTGCAGGAGCGGGCGCGGGAGCTCGGCGTCCGGCTTCACTTCGAGCATGAGGGGAGCCCCGAGCTGGAGGATTGGGCCGGCTACGATCTGGTCATCGCCGCCGACGGCGCCAACAGCCGCATCCGCACCCGCTACGAGGAGCATTTCGGCGTCGACATCCAGGTCAGGCGCAATAAGTTCTTCTGGTTCGGCACTCACAAGGTGTTCGACGCCTTCACCTTCGCCTTCGAGCAGACCGAGGCGGGCTGGGTCTGGGCACATGCCTATCGTTTCGACGACAATCTCTCGACCTTCATCGTCGAGATGGAGCCCGACACCTGGGCCGCGCTCGGCTTCGACCGGATGGATCAGCCGGAGGCGATCGCATATTGCGAGAAGCTCTTCGCGAAGTATCTGGACGGCCACAGCCTCCAGTCCAACGCGCAGCACCTGCCCGGCCCGCAGGCCTGGCTCAATTTCCGCCGCATCATCTGCGACCGCTGGTCCTACAAGAACCTGATCCTGCTCGGCGATGCGGCACATACTGCCCATTTCTCGATCGGCTCCGGCACCAAGCTCGCGCTGGAGGATGCAATCAAGCTAGCCGAGGTGCTGAATCGTCCCGGCCTCTCCCGCGAGGCCGCGCTCGAGGAATATCGCGAGGAGCGCAACCTCGAGGTGCTGAAGCTCCAGAACAGCGCCCGCAACTCGACCGAATGGTTCGAGACGCTCGACCGCTATCTTCACTTCGAGCCGATCCAATTCGCTTATTCGTTGCTCACCCGCTCGCAGCGCGTCAGCCATGAGAATCTGCGCCTTCGCGACAAGAGCTGGCTGGAGAGCGTGGAGCGCTGGTTCCAGTCCAAGGCGCGCGGCACGCCGGTCAACGACCCTGCCCCGCCGATGTTCGCGCCGTATCGGCTGCGCGACATGGCGCTGGAGAATCGCATCGTCGTCTCGCCGATGGACATGTATTCGGCCAAGGACGGCACGCCGAACGACTTCCACCTCGTCCATTACGGCACCCGCGCCATGGGTGGCGCCGGGCTGGTCTATACGGAGATGACCTGCGTCTCCGATACCGGCCGCATCACGCCGGGCTGCACCGGCATGTATGCGCCGGAGCATGTCTCCGAATGGAAGCGGATCATCGAGTTCGTCCACGCCAGCTCACGGGCGAAGATGTGCCTTCAGCTCGGCCATTCGGGCGCCAAGGGATCCACCAAGGTCGGCTGGGAAGGCTACGATGTCCCTCTGGACGAGGGCAATTGGCCGCTCATTGCCGCGTCTGACGTGTCGTGGAGCCCGGCCAACCAGAAGCCCAGGCCGATGACCCGCGCCGATATGGACGAAGTGCGCGATCAATTCGTCGCCTCCACAAAAATGGGCCTGGAAGCAGGCTTCGACATGGTCGAACTGCATTGCGCCCACGGCTATCTGCTGTCCGGCTTCATCACGCCGCTCCAGAACACCCGCACCGACGAATATGGCGGCAGCCTTGAGAACCGCCTGCGCTACCCGCTCGAGATCTTCCGCGCGATGCGCGCCGCCTGGCCGGCGGAGAAGCCGATGTCGGTCCGCATTTCCGCCACCGACTGGATGGGCGAACTCGGTGTCACGCCCGACGAGGCGGTGGAGATCGCGCGTGCTTTCACAGAAGCGGGTGCCGACCTGATCGACGTGTCGGCAGGCCAGACGTGGGCGGATTCCCGCCCCGTTTATGGCCGGATGTTCCAGACGCCATTCGCCGACCGGATCCGCAACGAAGCGCGGGTGTCGGCGATGGCGGTCGGCAACATCTATGAGACCGACCACGTCAATTCGATCCTCGCCGCCGGCCGCGCCGACCTGGTGGCGCTCGCCCGACCGCACCTGGTTGATCCGATGTGGACTTTGCGCGCCGCCGCCGCGCAGGATTATCGCGACGTTCACGTGCCGCCACCCTATCTTGGCGGCCAGGTCCAGCTTGCCCGCAACCTGAAGCGTGCGGCTGAGCAGGAAGCAGCGCTGAAGGCATGAGACTGGCAGGCCACCATGCCGTCGTGACCGGCGGCGGCACCGGCATCGGCGCCGCCATCGCGAGAGCGCTCGCGGAAGAAGGCGCCAGGCTGACCCTGATCGGCCGGAGGCTGGCAAAGCTGCAGGGCACCGCGCACAGCCTCCACTCGTCCGCGGGCGTTCATTGCGCGAAAGCCGATGTGACGGAACGGGCTCAGGTCGAAGCGGCGTTCGCGTCCGCTCGCGAGGCGCACGGTCCGATCAGCATCCTGATCAACAATGCCGGCGCCGCGGGCAGCGCTCCGTTCGCGAAGGTCACCGCCGAAGCGTGGCGGCAGGCGATGGCAGTCAATCTCGATGCTCTGCTCCACTGCTGTCAGGCGGCGCTGCCGGACCTGCTCCAGGCGGAGCATGGGCGGATCGTCACCATCGCCTCAACGGCGGGTCTCAAGGGCTATGCCTATACGGCACCCTATGTCGCCGCGAAGCATGGCGCAGTGGGCCTCAGCCGCGCGCTCGCAGCCGAGCTGGCGAGGACGAGCGTGACGGTGAACGCGGTCTGCCCCGGATTTACCGGCACCGACATCGTGGCCGACGCGATCGCGACAATTAGCGCGACGACAGGGAGATCCGAGGAGGAAGCTGTCGCCGACCTGACCCGCTTCAACCCGCAGGGGCGGCTCGTCACACCGGAGGAAGTGGCGAGCGCGGTTCTGTGGTTGTGCCTGCCGGAAAGCCGCTCGATAAACGGCCAGTCGATTGCGGTTGCCGGGGGAGAAGTGACGTGAAGCTGGATCCGGGGACTTACGCGCCGGAACATTTCCTCTGGGAGTTTGCCGAAGGCGTAGCGACCGTCACGCTCAACCGGCCGGAGCGGAAGAACCCGCTGACCTTCGAAAGCTATGCCGAGCTGCGCGATACCTTCCGGACGCTTGTCTATGCGCCGCAGGTGAAGGCGGTGGTGGTCGCCGGCGCGGGCGGCAATTTCAGCTCCGGCGGCGACGTGCACGAGATTATCGGGCCGCTGACCGAGATGGAGATGCCGGGCCTGCTCGAATTCACGAGGATGACAGGCGATCTCGTCAAAGCAATGCGCGGCTGCCCGCAGCCGATCGTGGCGGCACTGGACGGCATCTGCGTCGGAGCGGGTGCGATCATGGCAATGGCGTCGGACATGCGCCTGGCGACACCGGCCACGAAGACCGCCTTCCTCTTCACGCGCGTCGGCCTTGCCGGCTGCGACATGGGCGCGTGCGCAATCCTCCCCCGCATCATCGGCCAGGGCCGCGCGTCCGAATTGCTTTACACCGGCCGCGTCATGACGGCCGAGGAAGGCGAGCGCTGGGGCTTCCACAACCGGCTGGTGCCGGCGGAGAGCGTGCTCGCAGAAGCGCAGGCTCTCGCCCGCAGCCTCGCCAGCGGCCCGACCTTCGCGCACCGCATCACCAAGACCCAGCTCAACACGGAATGGGCAGTGAGCCTCGAGACGGCGATCGAAATGGAGGCGCAGGCCCAGGCGATCTGCATGGCCACCAACGATTTCCGCCGCGCCTTCGAAGCCTTCGCCGCCAAACGGACACCGGAATTCCAGGGCGACTGATGGCCGACCGCTCCTTCCTCGAATGGCCGTTCTTCGACGACAGCCACCGCCGGCTGGCCAAGGAGCTCGACGACTGGTGCCGTTCGGAGCTGAACCACGCTCATGACGAGACGGATGTCGATGCCGAGTGCCGTGCGCTCGTCCGGAAGCTCGGTCAGGCGGGGTGGCTCCGCTACTGCGTCCCTGCCGCTTATGGCGGCGCGCTCGAGCAACTCGACGTGCGCTCGCTCGCCCTCGTCCGGGAGACGCTGGCGCGGCACAGCGGCCTCGCCGATTTCGCCTTCGCGATGCAGGGCCTCGGCTCCGGCACCATCACCCTATTCGGCAGCGATGAGCAGAAGCAGGCATACCTCCCCGCCGTCGCCCGCGGCGATAAGATCGCCGCCTTCGCCCTCACCGACCCCGGCTCCGGCTCCGACGTTGCCAAAATGGAGACCACGGCCGCGGAGGCGGACGGCGGCTACTTGGTGCAGGGCACCAAGACCTACATCTCGAACGGCGGCATCGCCGATTATTACGTCCTTTTCGCGCGCACCGGAGAAGCTCCCGGTGCGAAGGGCATCTCTGCCTTCCTCGTCGATGCCGATACGGCCGGGCTGACGATCGCCGAGCGCATCCGCGTGATCGCGCCGCACCCGCTGGCCACGCTCCGCTTCGACAAGATGCACCTCGCCTCCTCCGCCCTTCTCGGCGAGCGCGGCAGGGGCTTTGCGCAGGCAATGGCGACGCTGGACGTGTTCCGCACGACGGTCGGTGCTGCCGCCCTAGGCTTCGCTCGCCGCGCCCTCGACGAGGCGACGGAGCGGGCATTGAGCCGCAAGCTCGGCAGCGGAACGCTCGCCGACAATCCGATCACCCAGTCGAAGCTTGCCGAGATGGTGCTCGACGTCGATACCTCCGCCTTGCTCATCTACCGCGCCGCCTGGCTCCGCGACGTGAAGGGGCAGCGCAACAGCCGCGAGGCCGCGCTCGCAAAGCTCCACGCCACCGACAGCGCCCAAAGCGTGATCGACAAGGCGGTGCAGATTTTCGGCGGTCTCGGCGTCACCCACGGCGTGCCAGTCGAGAGCCTCTATCGCGAGATTCGCGCGCTGCGCATCTACGAGGGCGCCTCGGAGGTGCAGAAGGTGGTGATCGCGCGCAACCACCTCGCCGAGTTTGCGGGGTGAGAGAGCCTTTCCGGGTCAGCTATCCGCTCCGCTTCTCCCACTGCGACCCAGCCGGCATCGCTTATTATCCGCGCCTGATGGAGCTGTGCGACGCGGCGATCGAGGACTGGACGGCGGCCGTGCTCGGCGTGCCGCGGCGCCAGCTGCACCTCGAGATGAAGCTCGCCCTCCCCACCGTCGATCTGCGCGCGCGCTTCTCCGCCCCCTGTCGGCTCGGCGAGCAACTGGACATCGCCATCTGCGTCGAGCGGCTCGGCCGCAGCTCTATCGATCTGCAGGCGGACGTGACCTGCGGCGGCGAGGCGCGTTTCTCGATCGGCTACACTCAAGTGCTGACGACGATGGAGGGGATGAAGGCGCGGACCTGGCCGCCCGGATGGCGCGAGCGCCTGGCGGCGCTGACCTAGTCATCCCTTCCTCGGCCGCTTAGCGGGGAGCAGGTCCGCCAGGTTCGCGTGCAGGCGGCCGAGGCTAGCGGTGAGCGCTTCGAACTCCTCGACGGAGAAGCCGTCGATCACCTTGGCGTAGACCGGCGCGGTGAGGGCGCGGGCCTCGGCGAGCTTGTTCTCCCCCGCCTGGGTCAGCGACACCTCGATCACCCGGTTGTCGGCTTCGAGAGGCGTGCAGGCGATGAGGCCCGCGCCCGACATGCGCTGCACGATTCGGGTCATGGTCGACACGGGGATCACCGCCGCGTCCGCGATCTGGCCGACGCTGCGCGGCGCCTTCTGGCCGAGGATCATCAGCACGCGCCAATAAGGGATGTCGAGGCCGATCGTCCTCAGCCGCGCCTCGATGACGACATTGTAGCGGCTGACCAGCCGGTTGAGCAGGTAGAAGGGATATTTGTCGACCTGGAACGCCGGTGTGCCGGGATCTCCGAGCTCTCTCAGGTCCTTCACCATCGGCTCAGCCCGCTCTCAAAATCTTGCATTCAGCGGCCTCCTTCAGAACCTCAATTGTTTGCATTTGCAAGTTTCTTCTGGCATATTTCATTCTTCACCGGGCAGGAGATGATCGATGGGTGCTGAGGCATTGAACGCATTCGCTTCGGGAGTGGCTTCGGGCGTGATCCGAACCGTCGATCTCACACAAACTCTCTCTCCCGACACCCCCACCCTCGTCCTCCCGCCCGAGTTCGGCCAGTGCGCCGGCTTCTCGCAGCAGGAAATCTCCCGCTACGACGAGCGCGGCGTCGCCTGGTATTGGAACAACTTCACCGTCGGCGAGCATACCGGCACCCATTTCGATGCCCCCGTCCACTGGGTGTCTGGTCGGGACCTGCCGGACAATGCGCTCGACACGATCAAGCCGCGCGAGTTCGTCGCGCCTGCGGTGGTGATCGACATCTCGGCCAAGGCGGCTGAAAATCCCGATTACCTGCTCACCGTCGCCGATATCGAGGAATGGGAGCGCGAGCACGGCCGTATCCCGCCGCGCAGCTGGGTGCTGCTGCGGACCGACTGGTCGAAGCGTTCGGTCGAGGATTATGTCAACCGCAGCGAAGACGGGGCCCACACGCCGGGACCATCGGCTGAAGCGGTGCGGTTCCTGGTCGAGGAGCGTGACGCCCATGGCTTCGGCGTCGAAACGATCGGTACCGATGCGGGGCAGGCGCACCTGCTCAACCCGCCCTACCCTGCTCACGCGCTTTTTCACGGCGCCGGCCGCTACGGTTTGCAGTGCCTTGCCAACCTCGACCAGCTGCCGCCGACCGGCTCGGTCATCGTCGCCTCCCCGCTGAAGATCGCGGGCGGCTCGGGCAGCCCGCTGCGCGTACTGGCCTTCGTCGGGAGCTAGACCTTGGCGGAGCGCTCATTCGAGGCCGAGGTCGAAAAGCTCCGCCTGGGAGAGGGCGAGCTCTTCCACGGCGAGGGCATCCTCGCGGTCACCAAGGCGCTCCTCCAGTCCGGCGTCGCCTATGTTGGCGGCTATCAGGGCTCGCCCATTTCCCACCTGATGGACGTCTTCGCGGACGCCAATGAGCTGATGCAGGAGCTCGACGTCCATTTCGAATCGAGCGCGAGCGAGGCGACCGCCGCGGCGATGCTGGCGGCATCGGTGAATTATCCCCTCCGCGGCGCCGTAGCCTGGAAGTCCGTCGTCGGCACCAACGTCGCTTCCGATGCCCTCTCCAACATCGCTTCGGGCGGTGTCACCGGCGGCGCTCTCGTGATCGTCGGCGAGGATTATGGCGAAGGCTCCTCGATCATGCAGGAGCGCACCCACGCCTTCGCCATGAAGTCGCAGATGTGGCTGCTCGATCCGCGCCCCAGCCACAGCTTGATTGTGGACTTGGTCGAGAAAGCGTTCCAGCTCTCCGAAGCCTCGCACACGCCCGTCCTGTTCGAGATGCGCGTCCGCGGCTGCCACCAGACCGGCACCTTCACCGCGCGCGACAACAAGCGGCCGCCGATGACGGTCTCAGAGGCCGCAGAGAACCCCAACCGCGACGTCAACCGGATCGTGTTGCCGCCGGCGAGCTTCCAGCACGAGATCGAGAAGATCGAGCAGCGCTGGCCGGCCGCGATCCGATTCATCCAGGAGAACCGGCTGAACGAGCATTTCGGCACGCGCGAAGGCGACGTCGGCATCATCGTCCAGGGCGGGCTGTTCAACACGCTTAACCGCGCACTCGAGCTGATCGGCCTCTCCGACCCCTTCGGCAACGCAAGGCTGCCGGTCTATGTGCTGAACGCGACCTATCCGCTGATCCCGGACGAAGTGCGCGACTTCTGCGCGGGCAAGCGCGCAGTCCTAATGGTCGAGGAGGGTCAGCCCGAATTCATCGAGCACGAGCTCAACACATTGCTTCGCCGCGCCGACCTCCAGACGCAGCTGGTCGGAAAGACGCTGTTTCCACGGGCCGGCGAATATACCGGCGCCGTCCTCAAGGATGGCGTGGCCAAGTTCCTCGCCGAATGGGCGCCCGAACTAGCGCCTGAGGTCGAAGCGGCCCTGCCCGCGCCTTTGACTCCTGCCGATGTGCCGGCGCGTCCCGCGGGCTTCTGCACCGGCTGCCCTGAACGCCCCATCTTCTCGGCCATGAAGCTCGTGCAGCGCGAGCTCGGACAGTTCCATGTCTCGGCCGACATCGGCTGCCACCTCTTCTCGATCCTGCCGCCCTTCCACATTGGCAACACGACAATGGGATACGGCCTCGGCACTGCCGGCGCGTCGGCGTTCAAGCCGCGCGGCAAACGGGCGATCGCGATGATGGGCGACGGCGGCTTCTGGCATAACGGCCTCACCTCCGGCATCGGCAACGCGGTCTTCAACGACGACGACAACCTGACGATCATCGTCGACAACGGCTATTCGGCCGCGACCGGTGGACAGGACATACTCTCCTCACAAGCCGACAACGCGGTTCGCAAGACCAAGCATCCGATCGAAAAGGCGGTGCGCGGGATCGGCGTCGATTGGGTGAAGACGCTCACGCGCACCTACGACGTCGCCAAGATGCGCGACACGCTGATGGAGGCGCTGACCAGCAAGGAGAAGGGCCCGAAGGTCATCGTTGCCCAATCGGAATGCCAGCTCAACCGGCAGCGGCGCGTCAAACCGGCGATGCAGAAGGCGGTCAAGGCCGGCAAGCGCGTCGTCAGGGAGAGGTTCGGGGTCGATCCGGACACCTGCACGGGCGATCACAGCTGCATCCGTCTGTCCGGGTGCCCGTCGCTGACG
This sequence comes from Allosphingosinicella sp., assembly GCF_059502505.1. Classification (NCBI taxonomy): domain Bacteria; kingdom Pseudomonadati; phylum Pseudomonadota; class Alphaproteobacteria; order Sphingomonadales; family Sphingomicrobiaceae; genus Allosphingosinicella; species Allosphingosinicella sp. The sequence goes on along the minus strand of NZ_JCACEU010000012.1, from coordinate 172,967 downwards.
ATCAAGCCCAATCCCGATCCGCTGCGCCAGGATCCGATCGCGCATGTCGAGAATAGCTGCGTCGGCTGCGGGGTCTGCGGCGAGGTCAGCCATGCCGCCGTGCTCTGCCCCTCCTTCTACAAGGCCGAGATCGTGATCAACCCGACGCGCTGGGACCGCCTGCGCGACCGCACGCGCGGCTGGTTCATCGGGGCGTGGCAGCGGCGGCACGAGCGCGCGCTCGCGCGCCGCGCCTTCTAGGTGGAGACGATGGAACCGGGACAGGAGCGCAAGCGGATCACCATCGCGGTGCTCGCCCTCGGCGGCCAAGGCGGCGGCGTCTTAGCCGACTGGATCGCGGAGGTCGGCACCCACGGCGGCTATGTCGCGCAGAGCACCTCCGTTCCCGGCGTCGCGCAGCGCACCGGCGCAACCGTCTATTATATCGAGCTGTTCCCTGAGGCGCAGACTTCGGGCGGACGAGGCGAGCCGGTCCTCGCCTTGATGCCGCTGCCCGGCGACGTCGACATCGTGGTCGCGTCCGAGTTGATGGAGACCGGCCGGTCAATCCTGCGAGGCTTCGTCACCAGCGATCGAACGACGTTGATCGGCTCGACCCACCGCGTCTACGCCATCTCCGAAAAGTCGGCCATGTCGGACGGCCGGGCGAGCGGCGAGCGCATCCTGGAGGCGGCGCAGGAGCGGGCCAAGCGCTTCATCGGTTTCGACATGGACGCCGTTGCCAGCCGTCATGGCAGCGTGATCAGCTCGGTGATGTTCGGCGCGCTGGCCGGCAGCGGCGCCCTTCCCTTCCCCCGCTCGGCCTTCGAGCAGGCCATCCGCGCCGGCGGCAAGGCCGTGGAGTCGAACCTTGCCGCCTTCGCCGCCGGTTTCGAAGCAGCGACGGGCCGGGTTGAGGTCGAAGCCAAAATACGGTCAGCGCCGCAGCCGAGCAGCGCGGCAGGCCGGGCGCTGGTCCAGCGCGTCCGCGACGAGCTGCCGGCGGCCGCCCACGAATTCGCGGTCGAGGGCGTCCGCCGACTGATAGATTATCAGGACGCCGATTATGCCCGGCTCTATCTCGACAGGCTGGCGGAGATACGGGGCTGCGACGGCAAAGCGGACGACTGGCGACTGACGCGCGAGACCGCGCGCTATCTTGCTTTGTGGATGAGCTACGAGGACACGATCCGCGTCGCCGATCTCAAGGTCCGCGCCAGCCGTTTCGAGCGCGTCCGCGATGAAGTGAAGGTGCAGCCGGAACAGCTCCTCGGCATCACCGAATATATGCATCCGCGGCTGGAGGAGGTGTGCGAGACGCTGCCCGCGGGGCTCGGCCGCCGCATCCTGGAAAACGAGCGGCTGTCCGCCAGGCTGCGCCCGTTCTTCAAGAAGGGCCGGCACGTCAGCACCAGCAGCCTGCGCTGGTTCGTCGTGCTCGCCATTCTGGCGGGAATGCGGCGCTGGCGGCGCGGAACGCTGCGCTATCAGGTGGAGCAGGAGCGCATCGGGCAGTGGCTCGAGCGGGTGCGCGAAGCCTCGGCGATCAACCCGGCGGCGGCGGCCGAATTGGTCGAGTGTCAGCGGCTCATCAAGGGCTACAGCGACACGTTCGAGCGTGGCCTTGGGAGTTTCAACCGGATCATGGCCGCTTGGGACTTGATCAAGCACCGTCCGGACGCCGCCGCGACACTGAAGCGACTGCGCGAGGCGGCCCTCGCTGATGATGAGGCCCGCGCGCTCGACAGCGCGATTTCGGAAGTCAGGCTCGCCTCCTGATGGGAGGGGACGCACCCGGCAAGTCCATGCGGGTGCCGCCAGCTATAGACAGTCGTCGCGCTCCCCCGCCAGTCCGCACTCGAACATCCTTCGCGCGTAGCTTCCGCCTGATCCACTACTGGGCGTCTCTGTTTCTCGTCGTGACGACTCTGGTCCTGGCGGTCACCGGCATCCTTCTCACGTTGAAGAAGGATTTCGACACCCTGCAGCCGCCGGTGGCGCAAAGCTCGGCACCCGGACTGTCGGACATAGGCGTCAGCGCGCTGCTCGCCGACATCGCCAAGCAGCCGGGCCACGAGCAGGTCACCTGGCGCGACGTCGACAGGATCGACATTGAGCCGGCAGACGGCATCGCCAAGGTGATCCTCCTGTCGAGGACCGAATTCCAGGTCGACGTACATACCGGCGAGGTGCTGCAGACCGGCTACCGAACCTCCGACCTGCTGGAGTCGATCCATGATTTCAGCTTCGTCGGGGGCTTCGGGAAGTATCTCTTCTCGCTGCCGACCGGCATCGCCTTGCTGGTGATGTGGCTGACGGGCACATACATGTTCGTCCTCCCATTCTGGGTCCGGAGGCGGAAACGCAGGCGTTGAGCGGATGCGCGCACAGCAGCAGATGACGGTCCAGGACGCGCTCGCCCGGGCGATGGAACTGGCGCGCTCCGGCCGGGCGGAGCAGGCCTCGACGATCCTGAACGGCATCCTGGCGACCGCCCCCGATGAGCCCGACGCGCTCCAGCTGCTCGGCATGATCGCCCGCGGGCGGAAGGAGAATGAGGAAGCCGCCGCCTACTTCCAGCGGTCGCTCAAATCCAATCCGTCACAGCCGCACGTCTTCAACAATCTCGGCAACGCCCTGCTGGACCTCGGCAGACTGAAGGAAGCGGTGAACGCCTATGAAGCTGCATTGCGGCTTCAGCCCTCCTATGCGAATGCGCTCACCAATCTCGGTTTGGCGTATCTTGCCCTGGAAGACGCGGCCGCGGCGCGAGCACCTCTGGAGCGCGCGGTGAAGGCGGCGCCGAACAACGCCAAGGCATGGTCCGCCCTGGGGCGGGCTTTACGCGGTACCGGCCGAACCGACGAGGCGATCACCGCCTTTCAGAACTCGCTGTCGCTGCGGCCCAACCATGTGCCGACGCTTCACAACTTCGCGGTGGCGCTTCGCCTGGCGAGCCAGGTTGGAGATGCCGCGCGCATCCTGGAATATTGCGCGGCGTCCGACCCGAAATCGGCCGAGATCCGCTACAATCTGGGCCATTGCTATTACGACGTCGGCCGTCTCGACGACGCAGCCTCCGCATATGAGGCGGCGATCACGCTCAACCCTACCTACAGGGATGCGCACGACTCCCTCAACCGGCTCCACTGGCAGCGCGGCGATGAACAATACCTCGCCAGCTACGCCGCAGCCTTGCGCGATCATCCAAGAAATGCGGGGCTGCTGACCGATCTCGCGACCCGCCTGAACCTCGGCGGGCAGATCGAGCAGACGATCGATATTGTGCAGGATGCCCTGAGGAGGGGCGTAGACACGGGGGCGCTTCGCCACCGGCTGGGGCAGGCATATTGGGCTCAGCAGGAGCGGGATGCGGCGCTCTCACAGTTCCGCGCGGCGATCGCGGCCGACCCTGAGACGGCGGAGCATCGTCTGGAACTGGCCCGCTCGCTGATCATCCAGCAAGAATACCATGGCGCGCTGGATGAGCTCCAGCCGGTCCTCCGGCGCAATCCTGTGGACCAGCAGGCGATCGCCTACGAGGCCTTGGCCTGGCGCTTCCTCGGCGATGACAGAGCGGATCGCCTCAACGATTATGATCGCTTCATCAAGGCGAGCATCCTAAGGCCGCCGCCGCAATGGGGCAGCGTCGAAGACTTCAACCGGCGCCTCGAACAGGTGCTGGCGGAGCTGCACAATACCAGCCGGCATCCCCTCGAGCAGACGCTCCGGGGCGGCACCCAGACGATGGGCGATCTGTTCGACCGGAAGGCGCCGGAAATCGTGGCGATCCGGGAGATGATCGAGCAGGCCGTGGCGGATTTTATCGCCGCTCTTCCCGACGATCCCGACCACATCTTCCTCAATCGTAAGGCCGGGAGCTTCACCTTTTCCGGCTCATGGTCCGTGCGGCTGAGATCGAAGGGCTTCCACCTCAACCACGTCCATTCCGAAGGCTGGATCAGCTCCTGCTATTATGTCGGCCTTCCGAAGGCGATGGAGCGGGAGGACGAGCAGCAGGGTTGGATCAAGTTCGGCGAGACCGGCCTCTCGCTCGGCGAGCGCGAACGGATCGCAAGGGCGATCCGGCCGGAGGTCGGCAAGCTCATCCTCTTCCCCTCCTACATGTATCACGGCACCGTCCCTTTCGACGAGGACGCATACCGCACCACCATCGCCTTCGACGTGATCCCCGCCTGACCAGACGCTAGCGCGATCCCGCCGCCGAACCCGCACCGCGATTGGCGGCCTGAAACGCTGCGACCTCGCTGCTGAGCGCTATATATTCCGCGCGTCGCTTCACCCATTCGGCACGGACGTCGCCGACGCGCTGGGCGAGACCTGCGGTGATCGGCGCGTCCATATTGTCAACCATGCCGAGCACCGAGAGCAGGTTGAAGTCGAGCCGCTCCGAGCTGTGGCTGGGGTCGATGAAATGCCTGTCATTCGCCTCCACCGTGACGTTCAGCCACCTGTCGAGCCTAGCGTCGATTGCCGCGCCGGCACGCTTGCTCCCAGGATTGGCGGCGATGGTGGCCTGAACCTCGCCGCGCGCGGTCTTCATCGCCTGTACGGCATCGAGCATCGCGATCGTCTCCGCCTTGAGCATGGCGAGCAGCGCCTGCTTCTCAGCATGCTGCGCCGCCGTCGTCGTCCTGCGCGGATCCGGCATGACCTCGAACGGCTGGGTCTGGCTTTTGCCGGCCACGGTCAGCCGCGCCTGGTAGCGGCCTGGGGCGACCGTGTAGGCGCGGCTCGACTCCCACGCCGTCAGCTCGGGATAGGCGCGGATCGGCGCCACCTGCCAATCCCAGACGAAACGGTTGAGGCCGGGCGCCGCGGGTAGCGCCTCGGCCTCGCGTCTCCGCCGCTGGGGTGTCGGCGGAGCGCTTTCCTTGGCCGCTTCCGAGGCCGGAACCTGCTGTATCTGGGCGCCTTCCCTGACGCCGGGCGCGGGCGCGACCTCGACCGGGGCGGCGCCTTCGGAAGAATCCTCCTTGTCGCTCTTCGGCTTGCCGGCCTCATAGCTGTTCACCAGCGCGCCGCGCTCGTCGAGGATCTCGAGCTTCACATCCTGCGCGTTCGTGCCGGCGGGCAGCGAGTAATAGATGAGCGCCCCGGAAGGCGGGTTTTCGCCCTGCCCGCCCTCGCGGCTGCGGCCGACGCGGATCTGCCGCAAGGCGGTCGGCGGATAGAGAATAGCGTTGCCGGCCGGCGCCCGGTCCACCAGCCGCAAAGGCGCGATGTCGTCCAGCACCCAGAAGGCACGCCCCTGGGTCGCGGCGACGAGATCGCCCTGATGCACCCTCAGGTCCGTGATCGGCACGACCGGCAGGTTGAGCTGCATCGGCTGCCACCGGTCGCCATCGTCATAGGAGACGTAGAGGCCGTTCTCCGTCCCGGCATAGAGCAAGCCCTGCCGCACCGGGTCCTCGCGCAGGACCCGGGTGAAATGCTCGTCCGCGATCCCGGAGACCTGCCGCTTCCAGGTGCGGCCATAATCCTCGGTGACGAGGATGCTCGGCCTGAGATCGTTGAAGCGGAAGCGGGTGGTCACCGCCCACGCCTTGCCGTCCTGGTGCGGCGACAGCTCGATCATGTTGACCAGGGTTTCGCCGAGGCCTTTGGGCGTGATCTCGGTCCAGCTCTTGCCCTCATCGCGGGTGAGGTGAATGCGGCCGTCGTCAGTGCCGACCCAGAGCTCCCCCGGCCTTTTCTGATTCTCGGCGATATAGTGGATCGTGTTGTACATCGATCCGGCGACGCCGTCGGTGGTGAACTCGCCCTCGACGAAGCCGTGCTTCCTGGGCTCGTTGCGAGTGAGATCGGGACTGATCTCGGTCCAGCTCTGGCCCCGGTCGGTCGACTTCAGCACGAATTGCGAGCCGTGATAGATCGTCTTGCGGTCGTGGATCGACATGACGATGGGCGCATTCCAGTTGAACCGCCAGTGATAGAGCTCGCCGGGCCGGTAAGCGGTCTGCAGCGGATAGCGCTGGATGTTGCGCAATATGCCGGTGCGATCGTCATATTCGGTGATCTGGCCCTGGTAGTTGCCGCCATAGACCAGCACCGGATTGTCGGGATCGAGCGCTACCATGGCGCTCTCGCCGCGGCCGACGTCGTACCAATCGCGGATGCCGATGCCGCTGGTGAAGGACCGGCTCTTGGTCTTCGGCGTCGAATTGTCCTGCTGGCCGCCATAGAGATTGTAGGGAAAGAGGTTGTCGACGGTCAGGCGGTAGATCTGCGCCGTCGGCTGGTTGAGCTCGGTCGACCAGCTGTCGCCGCCATTGTACGAGACGTGCGCCCCGCCATCATTGCCATCGATCATCCACTCGCTGTTCTTCGGATTGATCCAGAGCGCGTGGTGATCGCCGTGGGGCGGGCGGATCTCTTCGGAGAAAGTCTTGCCGCCGTCGGTGGATTTCAGGAACGGCGCGTGGAGCACGTAGACCGTGTCAAGCTGGTTCGGATCGGCGATGACGTGGGTGTAGTAGCCTGAGCGCTCCGTCATCACATGCTCGTTGTTGAGCAGGGTCCATGACGCACCCGCATCGTCGGAGCGATAGAGGCCGGACTCGTCGGGCTTGGCCTCCACCAAGGCGTAGAGACGCTTGCTGTCGGCGCCCGACACGGCGATGCCGACCCGGCCGACGCGCGCCGGCATGCCGTTCTGGATCTTCTTCCAGGTCCGGCCGGCGTCATTGCTCTTGTAAAGCGCCGATCCGGGGCCGCCGCTGTTGATCTGGTAGCCGTGCCAGGGCTCCTGGTCGTGCTGCCACATCGCTGCATAGAGGATCGACGGATTCTTCGGATCCATGGCGAGGTCGCTGGCGCCCGTGTTGGGACCGCCCTTGAGAATACGATCCCAGCTCTTGCCACCGTCGACGGACTTGTAGACGCCGCGGTCGTCATGCGGCCCCCAGGGGCTGCCCTGCACCGCGACATAGAGGATGTCGGGATTGGCGGGATCGACATGGATGGCGGCGATATTGCGGGAATTGGGGAGGCCGATGTGGGACCAGGTCTTGCCGGCGTCACTCGACTTGTACATGCCGTCGCCGGACGCGAATGTCTCGATGCGGATGCAATGCTCGCCCATGCCCGCATAGATGACGTTCGGATCCGAAGGCGCGACCGCGATTGCCCCGACCGAGCCCGACTTGAAGAAGCCGTCGCTGACATTGTTCCAGCTGATGCCGGCGTCGGTGGTCTTCCAGACGCCGCCGCCGGTCGCGCCCATGTAGAAGGTATGCTCGTCCTGGTGCACGCCTGTGACTGTCGTTACGCGACCGCCGCGGAAGGGGCCGACGTTGCGCCATTTCAGGCCCTGAAGCTGGGCGGTGTCGACTTGGGCCTGCGCCGGCACCTGCCAGAGCATCGTCAGTGCCGTCGCGGCGAGCAGGCCAGCAGTCGATATCTTGTAGCGCTTAGAGACCATGACGATTCCTTGCCCTCGATGTTCAGGTGCCTGACGAGATCCCCAGCTCCGCTCTCGCCTGCTGCCGAAGCTGCGCCGCCTCGGCCTTGAGGCGCCCCCACTCGGCGACCAGCTCGCCGACCCGCGCCTTGGTCGCCGTGGACACCGGCGGCGGTCCGTCCAGGATCGCGAGGGTGTGCAGGATCTGCGTGCTGAGGAGCCGGCTCGGGAAGCCGATCCTGTCCTGGATGTCGTCGGGGAGCGGCGATTGGGGCACATGCTCCTCCCACCGCGCGAGTGAGGCGAGGAACGCCTGGCTGCGGCCCAGAAATTGCGCACTCCCCTTTCCAGCGGCCGTGCGAGACCGCACCCGCTCTCCCAGCAAACGCATCTCATTGGTTTCGCGGTGGACGTCGCTGACCAGCTCATAAAGCTTGCGGGAAAGCGCCTGCTGCTCGCTCCACTGCTCCGCCGTCGCCGGCGGCAGGCCTGGTTGAGGCAATATGGTCAGCGGGCGCTCGGCCGTCTTGCCCTCCGCACGAAGACGAACTCGATAGCTGCCCGGCCCCATCCTGTAGGGGCGGTTGCGGACGAACCGGATCGTGTCGCCGACCGGCGTCATCGGTTCGGGGCGCAGGTTCCATACATACCGGTTGAGCCCCGCCTTCTTCGGCAGCGGCGGCGCGGGCGGCTCACCCTGCGCGCCCTTCACCAGCTCGGTAGGGGCCTTCGCCTGCGCTTCGCTCGAAAAGCGCCGCAACACGGTGCCGGCGGCGTCCAGGATCTCGAGAGTTACCGGGCCCCTCGGCGCGTTGTCGAAGCTGTAATAGATGACCGCTCCCTGCGGCGGATTGGCGCCTTCCACTTCGGAGGAGCGGCCCCCGCCTTCCAGCCGCAGGGCCGGCGCCGGGGTGAACAGATGCATCGGCGCCGACGCGACCGCAGGCGTCAGCTCGCGAAGCGGATGAAGCCCGTCGAGGACCCAGAGCGCCCGCCCCTGCGTCGCCGCCACCAGATCGTCGCCATGCACCTTGAGGTCCGTGATCGGCACAACCGGCAGGTTCAGCTGCAAGGGCTTCCAGGCTCCGCCCGCGTCCGTCGAGATGTAGACCCCGCCTTCCGTGCCAGCGTAGAGCAGCCCCGGACGAACCGTGTCCTCCCGAACCACCCTGACGAAATTGTCGCCAGGCAAGCCGTTCGTGATCGGCGTCCAGCTCCCGCCATAGTCGGTGGTCTTGAATGCGTACGGGGCGAAGTCGTTGAGCTTGTAGCGCGCGACGGTGATATACGCCGTGCCCGGAGCGTGCGGCGAGATCTCGATCGTATTGATCTGCCCTTCCGGCAGCCCCGCCGGCGTGACGTTCGACCAGTTCGCGCCGCCATCCCTGGTGACGTGGACGAGGCCGTCGTCCGAGCCGGTCCAGACGATCCTCGGATCGCGCGGAGACTCGGCGATGTAGGTGATCGTCGCATAATGCTCGCCGCCGGCGCCTTCGATCATGATCGGACCGCCCGTGGTGCCGATGGTCGCCGCACGTGCCCGCGTCAGATCGGGGCTGATCTCGCTCCAGTTGAGGCCGCGATCGGCGGACTTCAGGACGCGGTTGCCGGCATGGTAGATGATCCTGGGATCGTGCTGCGACACCAGCACCGGCGCGTTCCAGTTGAAGCGGTATTTGAGGTCAAGGCCGCGGCGGAAGCCGGCGAACGCCGGATAGGCATCGATGTCGCGGGCGACGCCGGTGCGGTCGTCATATTCCGTCAGGCCGCCCAGCAAGCCGGTGCCGTAGACGAGGGTCGGGTTCTTGCGATCGAAGGAGAGGAAGGAGCTCTCGCCCCCGCCAACCGGCTTCCATTCGGCCTCGCCGATGCCGCCGTCGAGCGAGCGGCTGGGAATGCGAACGGTCGTGTTATCCTGCTGCGCGGTGTAGATGCGGTAGGGGAAGAGAGTGTCGGTTTCGATGCGGTAGAATTGCGCCGTCGGCTGGTTCATCTGGGTGGACCAGGTCCTGCCGCCGTTGAAGCTGACATTGGCGCCGCCGTCATTGCCCTGAACCATGAGGTCGGGGTTGCGCGGGTTGATCCAAAGATCGTGATTGTCCCCGTGCGGGGTCTCGATCTCCTCGAAGGTGACGCCGCCATCCTTCGACACCACCATCAGGGCGGCGAGCACATAGACGCCGTTGTGGTCCTTCGGATGCGCGAAGATGTGGGTGTAATACCAGCCGCGGTCGCGAATGCCGGGATCCTGATTGACGCGCCTCCAGCTCTGGCCCGCATCATCTGACCGATAGACGCCGCCTTCGGTCGCCTCGATCATCGACCAGAGCCGCTTCGGATCGGCAGGCGAGACGACGATCGAGGTCTTGCCCATAAGCGCGGGCAACCCTCGAGTCAGCCGCGTCCAGCTGTCGCCGCCATCGGTCGATTTCCAGAGGCTGCTGCCGGGGCCGCCGCTGCGGATCGTCCAGGGCTCGCGCTGATGGTCCCACATCGCCGCATAGAGGGTGCGGCTGTCGCTCGCGTCGACATCCAGGTCCGTGGCCCCAGTGCTCGGATCGACGAAGTGGATGCGTTGCCACGTCGCGCCGCCGTCGCGGCTGCGATAGACGCCGCGCTCCTCGCTCGGCGCCCAGGGATTGCCCTGGACCGCGGCATAGACGAGGTTCGGGTCCGCCAGATCGACGACGATGCGGGCGATCTGCCGGCTTTGCTTGAGGCCGACGTGGCGCCAGGTCTTGCCGCCGTCCAGCGACTTGTAGACGCCGTCGCCGTGCGAGGTGGTGACGCCCCGAACCGGGCCCTCACCTGTGCCGACATAGAGTATGTTCGAATTGGAAGGCGCGACCGCGATGGCGCCGATGGTGCCGGTCTTGAAGAAACCGTCCGAGATATTCTGCCAGCTCTGGCCCGCATCGCTCGTCTTCCAGACGCCGCCGCCGGTCGCACCCATGTAGAAGGTTTGGGGATGGTCGGGATGGCCGCCGACCGCAGTGACGCGCCCGCCCCGGAACGGTCCGATCAGCCGCCACTGCAGCGCCTGGTAGCTGCTCTCCGGCACCGAGTCCCTCCCGCCGGCGAGCGCGGATTGGGGTAGTCCCGCCAACGGGAGGAACAGCAACGTTCCGAGGATAAGGGGGCGCGCGCCTGCAAGCATAGAATCCTCGCTTGTCTTGAATGGGCGGCAGATCGCACCCGCCGCCCCAGGGAGAACTCGGCGGGCGCTCAGAACCTCAAGGTAGCGCCTGCATAATAGCGGATGCCGAGCGGGTCGTAGGTGCTCGGGAAGGTATTGAGCTGCTCCTGTGAGCTGCCGATCAGTTCCTGCTTGTTGTTCGTCAAGTTGATGACCCCGCCGAACACGGTGAGCTTGTCCTCGAGATCCCAGCTCAGCGAGAGGTCGAAATAATGCTCGGGATGGATCTCCGGTACCGCGAGACCCGAGGCTGGCAGCAGGCCCCTGGTGACGCGGTCGTCGGTCACCTCGCCGATGTAGCGGTAGCGCAGGCTGGCGGTGAATTCCCGAATTTCGAGCGTGGCACGGGCTGTGCCCTTCCATTCGGGCAGCGGCTCGCTGCAGGTCAGGCCGTAGGCGCCCGCGCACCTGTTTACGAGGTCCGGCAGATCCGCGACTGGGTTACGATCGAACTTGTTGAGCCAGTTCAGTGATCCGGCGAGGCCGAGCGTGCTGTCCTCTCCGAACACCGAGCTCACGTCCATCGAGTAGGTGACGCCGACGTCGATGCCGTCCGTCTTGATGCTGCCGATATTGGCAAACGGCGCTTCGATGCCGCCCGGGTTGCCGATCGTGCCGTCCGGCAGGCGGATGATCGACTGGCAGTAGAAGTCGTTGATGTCTTGGAACTGGTTATAGCAGAGGTCGAGGACGCTGTTGAGCGGCGCCCGGAAGATCGCGTCCTTGATGTTGATCTTGTAGTAGTCGACCGTCACCGCGACGCGCCGCATCGGGCGCAGCACGGCGCCGAGCGTGTAGGTGTCGGTGGTCTCTTCCTGCAGGTCGGGGTTGCCGCCGACGATACCGCGCAGCTGGAAGTTCGGCTGGATGCCGCTGTTGCCGACGGCCGCGGGCGGAACGCCGGTGGCAATGCAGAGGTCGCGAACCGGACCCGGCGCCGCGGCGCTGGGCAGCGCGCACGGATCGGTGGCGGCTTCGGAGATGCCCGACTGGGCGCGGAAGAGTTCGTCGACGCTCGGCGCGCGGACCGCGCGCTGATACTGGCCGCGGATCATCAGCTGGGGGATGATCTGCCAGGTGGCGCCGCCGCCATAGGTCCAGACGCCGCCGACATTGTCGAGCGAATAGTCCGAGAAGCGGAAGGCGCCGTTGAGCTCGAGGCCGGCGAAGACCGGGATGCGGACCTCGCCGAAAATCTCCTTCACGTCATAGCCGCCGCCGGAAATCTGGCCGACGTCGCCGACGCCCCCGGTGGAGGGGATGAAGAAGGCCGACACGTCACGCCACTCGACGCCCGCGGCGAAGCCGACCGGCCCTTCCGGAAGCTGGAACAGCTCGCCGGTGACGATGCCGCTGGCGACCTGCATCTCGGCCTCGATGCTGCTCGTCGTGCGGCCGGTGATGAAGGTCAGGCCTTCCTGCGAGATGTTCGGGCCGAAGATGTTGAGCGGCACGCAGCCGTTGGACTGGTTCTGGCAGACCAGCTGCCCGCCGCCGGGCACGCCGGCGAATGGGAACGGGCTGGTCGCGCCGGTCGTCGGGTTGCGGAATACCGTGGTGACGCCCTGGGTGAAGGCGGCCTGCAGGATCACGCCTTCCGAATTGGTGACGTTGCGCGTGCGAGCGAACGAATAATAGGTGTCGAATTCAAGGTTGGTAAGGAAGTTCTCGCTGGCCGAGCCGATGTCGCCGCGCAGGCCGGTGACGATGCGATAGGCGTTGCGCTCGAAGGTCGAGGTGCGGACGCCGCCTTCCTCGATGCGGCGGCCGATGCTGAGCGTGGTGAAGCCGTCGCCGCGCGTCGCTGCGGTGGTCTCCGTTTCATCGAGTGCGCGCAGCAGATTCTGGAGGCCCGGCGTCAGGAACGGGCTGTTGACCTGGAACGGGTAGCTGCCGCCGACCGGCGTCGCCGCGAACTGCGTGTCGACGATGTTGTTGGTGAAAATACCCTCGGCATATACTTCGATACCGTCGGTGATCTTGTAGTTTGCCATGCCGCCGACGATGCGCCGCTCCTGCGGCAGCTGGAGATAGTTGTCGGGGTTGAAATTGTAGCGGTCGCCCGGGACCACGAAGCGGCTGACCTGGGTGCCGGTATTGTCGAACTTGAAGCCGTTCGCGTCGATGCCGGTCAGCCCCAACGCCGCCAATGCGGAAACCACTTGCGGACGGGCGGCAAGTGCGGTGCCGAGCGGCAGGCCCGCGAAGCGGCCGTTCGGGATACCCGCGCTGCCGCCGCACTGGAGCGCCGGCGTGCCGTTCACCACGACATCCTCGAGGAAGCAGAAGGAGCGGTCGCGGGCGCTGGCGAAGGTCGGATTGCGGTCGAAATAGTTGAAATAGATGGTCGCATTGCCGCGGTCGTCGGCGAAGTTCGCGCCGAGAATGAGGTCGAGGTTGGCCTTGGCCGCATCGCCTTGTGCGGTGATGTCATATTGGGCGGTCGCCTCGACACCCTCGAAATTCTTCTTGAGGATGAAGTTGACGACGCCGCTGACCGCGTCCGAGCCGTAGACCGCCGAGGAGCCGCCGGTGACCAGCTCGACACGGTCGACGAGCGCGGTCGGGATGGTGTTGAGGTCGGTCACCTGTCGCGCGTCGAAGAAGATGTAGCGGCGGCCGTTGACGAGGACGAGGTTGCGCTGCTCGCCGAGGCCACGAAGGTTGACCGTGGCGACGCCGCTCGCCTCGTTGTTGGTGAAGCCGGACTCGCCCGGCACCACCTGCGGCAGGCTGTTGAGCAGGTTCTCGGCGGTCGCGGAGCTGGTGAGGGTGAACTCCTCCGATGAGACCTGCGAGATCGGGTTCGGCGCCGTCAGCGCTTGGCTGGCGATGCGCGATCCTGTGACCACGATCGCTTCGCCCTGCGGGGCGCTGCCGTCGGCGCCGACCGGTGCCGACTGCTCATTCTCTTCCTCGGTCGGCAGCGCCGGCGGCGCCTGCTCGTCCTGCGGCGCCTGCTGACCCGCGTCCTGCGCAAACGCCGGAGCCGCCGCGCCCGCGAGGAACAATGTCGATGCCACCCCCGTCAGGAGCCGTGCGCGCAGGTTCATGTTCGTGTTCCTCATCCTAAATACCCCTCGAGCTGGCTGGCCCGCGATCCCATTCTAGCGATGGGCTATGATGCCGGGCGGGATTGAAGCCGGCAGAGGCCGGCAAGATGGATCGGGCGGGACCCCGCCGATGCGAAGAGGAACCGCACGAGCGGCTGCCGTCTTTATTCCTGGACCTGTCCTGTCTTCCGACAAGGATCATGCAGCCGTGACCCCCTTCGCCAGGGAGCGGGCTTCCGCTCCCGCTAGCTATTACTTTATGTGTAAACTATCTGGGGTCAGGTGCAAGCATGATTCTTTAAGTTTAAAAAATGTGGCAGCCGCCGACGCGAATTTGAAATGCAAGGGACTGCACGGGGCAGCCAAGAGGGAGTAACGAATGGAGTTATCGCAACCGGCGCCGAGCGAGGCGGCCAATGCCCTGCCTGAAAAGCATGACGATGCGGTCTCCGAGCCGGCGGCTGTCCGGCTGTGGCTCCGTCTCCTCACCTGCTCGCTCACCATCGAGAAAAGGGTGCGGCGCCGCCTCGCGGACGAATTCGACACGACCCTTCCCCGGTTCGACGTGCTCGCGGCGCTTGATCGGCGCCAGGACGGGATGACCATGGGCGAATTGTCCCAAGCCCTGCTTGTTTCTGGCGGCAACCTCACCGCGTTAGTTCGCCAGCTCGAGCGGCAGGGCTTCCTGACGATGCAGCGCGATCCCAACGACCGGCGGTCGTGGGTCGTCAGCATCAGCAAGGCGGGCCGCAAGCATTTCCAGGATGTCGCGACCGAGCACCATCACTGGATCGCCGGCATGTTCGCCGGAATGTCCGCCGATCACAGCCAGCAGCTCTATGACTTGCTCGCCGAGCTGAAGCATTCGCTGGCTAACGGCGCGAAGGACAAGTGATGAGCCCCGAACCGGACGCGCCGCAACCCGTCATCGCGAGCCGCAAGCCTTTCCTGTGCGAGCTCAAGGCCAACCGGCCGATCGCCTGGTGCCGCTGCGGACGGTCCAAGCGCCAGCCCTTCTGCGACGGGCGCTCGCACCTTGGCACCGGCTTCGAGCCGCTCATCTATCGGGCTGGCGACCAGCCCGAGGAGGTGCTGCTGTGCGGCTGCAAGCACACCGCCACGCCGCCGTTCTGCGACGGAACGCACAGCAACCTGCCAAGCGGCTATCGGGGCGACGAACGCAGCCGGGAGGAGCGCGAGCTTCTGCGCAGGGCGCAGCCGGATGCGGAGGGAATCAAGCAGCTCGACGGCACATGCTACGTGATCACGCCCACGGCGGCGGCGCCAGCGACCCAAGGCGATTTCTGGCTGCGTAAGATCATCGCCCCCTCCCTCGGCGCTCAGCATCAATCGCAATTCTATGCCGAGCTGAAACAAGGCGCCGCCCCCGTTTTCGGCGCGGGCGCTGCCAACGTCATCCTGTTCGTCTCGGAAGGGAGTGGCACGGTCGAGATCGCGGGTCGCCCCTTCCGGATCATGGAAGGCGACGGCGTCTACGTCCGACCGGGCGAAAGCTTCCGGCTTCTCACCCTGAGAGGTTTGAAGGTCTTCATCTCCGCCCTTCCCGGCATCGATACCCTCCACGAGCTCGCCTCTTCCACCAGCGAGTTCGACGCAGCCCATCCAGAGCGAGTCTGCGGCGTCGACACGGCGCAGCGAACCGAAATGGGGCCTCGCTACTTTCAGATGCTGGTCGACAAGAGCGTCGGCTCCACGTCCGCCGCGCAATTCATCGGACACATCCCGCAGTCGCAGGCCGAAATGCACCGACACCTCTACGAGGAGGCTTTGATCATCCTGTCGGGCGCGGGCATCCTCTGGACCGAGGAGAGCTGCGCCACGGTCAGCGCGGGCGACGTCATCTTCCTCCCGCGCAAGCAGGCCCATTCGCTGGAATGCACCGCCGCCGCCGGCATGGACGTCGTCGGCGTGATCCACCCGGGCGATAATCCCGGGATCAACTACTAGGCGAGTAGTGGCCGGTTCTCCGAAAGGCCGGCGACGAGCCGATCGACGTCCTCCCGGTCGTTGTAGAAGTGGAAGCCGGCACGAACGTTGCCGTCGCGATGCGAGGTGACCACGTCCCGCTCAATCAGCTTCTGGACGAGAGCCGGAGCATCCTTGGCGCGGATCGCGAGCATCGGCCCCCGCTCCTGCGGCGTCGCCAGCTTAAAGCCCTCTGCCGAAACCTGCTCGAGCGCGTAACCGGTGAGCTCTCTTATGCGGGCGGCGATCTGCCGGGGGTCATATTCGAGGATCATCGCCAGCCCCGCATCGGCCGCATAGCAGCTCGGCACCGGTGGTGTTCCCCCCTGGAAACGGGCAGCGGTCCGGCTGGGATCGTTGGCGAAGATGTCCATCGATCCCATCTGCTGCTGCGCGAACCAGCCGCTGGTGGTCGGGACCAGCTGCTCGATCAGCCCGCGGCGAACGTAGAGGAAGCCGATCCCCGCCGTCCCGAGCAGATATTTGAACATGCCGCCGACGATGAAATCAACGCCGAGCGCGTCGGCATCGACGGGCTGCCCTCCAATCGACTGAAACACGTCGAGGATAACATGCGCGCCATTGCGATGCGCAAGCTCGACGATCGCCTTGATGTCCTCGTCAGAGAACTTGCCGCCGTGCCTGAAGCAGACGTGGGAGAGGACGACGATCCGCGTCCGCTCGTCCACCAGATCCGCGAAATGCTGGACCGGAATCCGTCCCGACTCGTCCTCGGCCACGTGGGAGACGACCGCGCCGCGCCGTTCTTGCGCGTGCCAGATCTGCCCGCTGGTCGGGAACTCGTAATTGCTGACCAAGATACGATTGCGCTCGACCGAAAAGCCCAGCGCGCTCGCCACCGCGTTGATCCCCGCCGAGGCGGAGGCGGTGACGGCGATCTCGTCAGGCTGTGCATTGAGGAGTTGCGCCAGCTTGCCCCGCACGCTGAGCGACCGCTCCACCCAGGCATCCCAGTCGGCGCCGACCCGCACACGCAGATCGAGATATTCGTCGAATGCCGCCCGGACGCTGTCCCCGAGCAGACCGTAAGACCCGCTGTTGAGGTAAGCGAGCCTTTCCAGCGCCGGAAACCGGCCCCGCGCGAGTGTGAATGCGCCCTCCGATGAGCGGCTCGACTCAGGCTGTGCGGATTCATGGCTGGACATACCGTCTCCGATAGAATTACTTTAGGCTTATAGCAATTGCCACAAAGGCGATGCGAGGAGCGGGAGCGGCCAATGCGGGTATCGAGATTCTTCGTGGGTGCGGCCCTGGTCGGGCTCGCCATGACCGCCCCTGCCAACGCCCAGCGCAACATCGAACCCGGCCAGCCGCCGCATCAGAGTGCGCGCGTGCCGCTGACGACGATCATCCACGCCGGCACCTTGCTCACCGCGCCGGGCGAACGCGTTCGGCGGCAGGCCACCTTGGTGACGAGCGGCGGCCGCGTGCAGGCCGTTCACGACGGCTTCCAGACCGCGGGCGCTCTCGGACTTCCGGCCGACACCCAAGTGATCGACCTCGGCTCGAAGTTCGTCATGCCAGGCTTCATCGACCTCCATGTCCATTTGACCAATGGCGGCATCGTCGGCCGAAATCCCGGGCTTCGCATTCGCCAGCCGGACGAGTTCTACACGCTCGGCGCCTTTTCCAACGCCTACGACACTTTGATGGCGGGCTTCACCACCGTGCGCGACCTCGGATCACCGGGCGACAGCGTGTTTGCGCTTCGGGACGCGATCAAGATGGGCGTGGTGCCCGGGCCCAACCTCATTGTCTCGGGTGGCGCGATCAGCCCGACCAACGGCCATGGGGACGCGCACGGCATGCGCCGCGACCTGCTCGAGACGCAGGTCCGGCCGGGCGTCTGCGACGGCGCCGACGATTGCCGCCGCGCGGTCCGAAACGCCGTCAAATATGGCGCGGACGTCATCAAGGTGACCGTTACCGGCGGCGTGCTCAGCGACTCCAACTCCGGCACGGGCCAGCAATTCACCAACGAGGAGCTGCAGGCGATCGCCGAGACGGCGCACGCGCTCGGCCGCAAGGTCACCACCCATGCCCACGACAAGGGCGGCATCGATGCCGCAGTTCGCGCGGGCTATGATTCGATCGAGCACGGCATGTGGGCCGACGACGAGACTCTGCGGCTGATGAAGCAGCGCGGCACATGGCTGATCCCCACCGTCTGGCCGATCAGTTGGGTCGGGACGACGCCGGAGGCGATGCGCCGCGGGCCGTTCAAGGACCTCCCGCCAAACTCAATGGAGAAGCTGATCCGCCTGGGGTCGCAGCCGAAGAAGCTGGTGCGGGACGCGATCCGCATCGGCACGCCGGTCGCGCTCGGCACTGACACCGGCATCAACCCGCACGGCACCAACGCCCAGGAATTTCTCGAATATGTCGATGCCGGGATGAGCCCGGTCGAGGCGCTCAAGACCGGAACGGTCAATGCGGCCGCGGCTGCAGGCCTGGCCGATCGCGGCCGCCTCGCGCCGGGGCTTGCAGCCGACGTGATCGCGCTCAACGGCGATCCGACGGCCGACATCAACGCTGTCCTCGACGTCGATTTCGTGATGCGCGACGGCATCGTCTTCAAGCGCAACGGTTCGGAGGAGAAGAAGTGACCATGATCAGCAAGCGTATCGTCCGCCGCCTCGCCGCTTGCGCAAGCGTCGCCGCGCTCGCCTTGGCGGGCCCGGCATCGGCCGAGGATTTCGTGGTCGAGAACGTCACGCTCGTCGATGGCACCGGTCAGCCGAAGCAGGCGAACATGTCGATCGGCGTGGACAAGGGCCGGATCACCTTCGTCACCCCGACCGCCGCCGCGCCGCGGGTGTCGGGACGGCGCATCGACGGCACCGGCCGCTACCTGATCCCGGGCCTGATGGACGTACACATCCATCTGAAGGGCGCCCGCGGCGGCGACGGGCGAAGGATGGTCGGAGTTAGTCCGGGCAACTCGTCGCCCCCCGTTGCGCCCGCGGTGAGCGCCGACGCCAGGGCCGCGCGCGAGGCTGGCATGCAGGCGCTGGCCAGCTACCTCTATTCGGGCGTCACGACCGTCTACGACGCCGGCAACGTACCCGACCACATTCTCGGCCTGCGCGCCGATGAGCGGGCGGGGCGGATCCTGTCCCCCCGCATCTTCGCCACCGGCAACCTCGTCACCTATCCCGGCAGCCATGGCGGCAGCATGGCGATCGAGATCGACAATTGGTCAGAGGACAAGCCGAAGCTTCTCAAATATCTGGAGGAGCAGAAGCCGGACATCGTGAAGCTGACGCTGGACGAGCATGGCTGGGGCACGCGACCGCTGATCACGCTGCTTCCGCTGGACCTCATGCAGGAGATCATCCTCGAGGTGAACCGCCACGGCATCGCCACGACTGCGCACACTTCCAGCGAGCTGCGCGCAACGGAGGCGATCTTCGCCGGCATCGACAGCCTCGCCCATCCGGTGATCCAGGGACCGATCACGGAAGAATTCGCCAAGCTGATGGCGGCCAAGAAGACGCCGATGGCGACCACTCTGACGATCGGCGAAGGCTATAGCCGCCTGGTCGAGCATCCCGACTATCTCGACCAGCCGCTCTACCAAGCTTCCTACAGCGCAGCCGAGATCGGAAAGCTGCGCACGGAGACCCTCCCCGCCTGGAAGGAGCGCGGCTGGACCTGGTGGATGAAGCTGATGACGCCTGTGGCGCAGGAAAACATGCGCATGATCGACGCTGCCGGCGGCGTCATCGCCATCGCCACCGACCAAACCCTGGGGCCGGCCGTGCATCGCGAGATGGAGCTGCTCCAGGCGGCCGGGGTGCCGGCCGCACGGATCGTCACCATTGCCACCCTCAACGGCGCCAGACATCTCGGCAAGGAGAACGAGCTGGGATCGATCGAGCCCGGCAAGCTCGCTGACATGGTGCTGCTCGGCGCCGACCCCACGGTCGACATCAACAATGCCAAGCAGATTGTCTGGGTGATGAAAGGCGGGCAGTTGGTCGAGGAGGACAAATTGCCGCTCGCCGGCGGCAGGCGCCCACTTCGACGCGACCAGCGTTAAGCTCACTCACTTGCCCAAGGTCGCGCGCCGCATCAGCGAAACGTCGAAGAAGAGCTTCGGTATGTATGCGCGCGCGGCCGCCATGGGAGCGGCGGGCGCCGATCTCATCCATCTCGAGCTCGGTAAGCCAATCCACGACACGCCGGCGCATATCAAGGAGGCCACGATCGCCGCCTTGCGCTCCGGCAAGGTCCATTATGGCGACCTCCAGGGCGAACGCGCTTTCCGGGAGGCGCTCGCGGACAAGCTGCAAAGCTTCAACCGGATCGACGCGTCGCCCGACGAAGTGCTGGTCGTCAACGGGCTGACCCAGGCGTCGTTCGCCGCCTTCATGGCGCTGATCGACCCGGGCGACGAAGTGATCCTGCTCGAGCCTTATTATCCGCAGCATATCGGCAAGATCGAGCTTGCCGGCGGCACCTGCGTCACGGTTCCGCTAGACGCGGAGAACGGGTTCAGCATCAGGGGCGACTGGATCGAGGCTGAGATCACCCCGCGCACGAAGATGATCGTGCTCGTCAATCCGTGCAACCCGACCGGCCGCGTCTACAGCCGCGAGGAACTGGACGCGGTCGCCCGTATCGCCGTTGCGCACGATCTCTTCGTCGTCTCCGACGAGGTCTACGAATATATCACCTTCGACCGCGCCGAGCATGTCAGCATCGCCTCGCTGCCGGGAATGGGGGAACGCACCGTCTCGATGTTCGCCTTCACCAAGGCCTATGCGATGGACGGCTGGCGGCTCGGCTATATCGCTGCCGATGCCTCTCTGATCCCGTCGCTGATGAAGATCACCGCGAACGAGGTCACCCACGTCAACACCTTCATCCAATATGGCGGCCTCGCCGCCGTCACCGAAGGCGACGCGGCGGTGTCGGAGATGGTGGCCGACGACCGGGTGAAGCGGGACAGGGTGGTGCAGGCGCTGAACCAGATGCCCGGAGTTCGCTGCGCGCTCCCAGAGGGCACGATTTACACGTTCCCGGACGTCAGCCAGACCGGCTGGTCCTCGCAGGCGCTGGCCGACGCGCTGCTCGAGAGGGCCCGCGTCGTGGTCGAGGCGGGCAGCTTCTACGGCGGCGCCGGCGAAGGACATCTGCGCGTCTGCTTCGGGTCGGTGACCCATGGCGAGATCGACGAGGCGATGGGCCGGATGTCCCGCTTCTTCAACAGCCTTCCGCCCAACCAGTGATCGCCGAGCTCCCGTTGATCATTGCGGCGGCGGCCGCGATGGTCCCGCCCGGCGAGGAGAAGTGGACGACGATCATCGTCACCGCCAGCCCTGCCCCTGATCGGGTGCTTCCGCCGGCGGTCGAGATCAGCGAAGAGGCGCTGCTCGAGCGGCAGCCCCGCAATGTCGCGGAAGCCCTGCGCCCTCTCCCTGGCGTCTCCGCCCGAACCAATTCACGCGGCGAGACCGTCGCTCGCGTTCGCGGTTCGGAGGAGCGTCAAACTCAGGTGTTCCTCGACGGCGCACCGCTAGCCGTCCCGTGGGACGGGCGCGCCGACATCGGCATCATTCCGGCCGGCCTGATCGGCGCCATCCGCGTGATCAAGGGCGCGGCGCCGATTGAGTTCGGCACCAATACGGTCGCAGGCGCGGTCGACCTGCAGACGCGTTCGGGAGGCGAGCGCAATCTGCGTGCCATCCTTTCCGCCGGCACGAACGGCTTCGGCGAAGCCGCCGCCGTCGCCACCCTTCCCGCAGGCGACGTCGCGCTGACCTTGGCAGCCTCCGGCCTGACGCGGGATCACGAGGCGGTGGCGAGCTACGCGGCCTTGCCGTTCAGCCAGGATCCCTCGGAAGGGCGCACGAACACGGATCTCGATTCCGGCACTCTTTTCGGCGCCGCACGCTTCGCAGCCGGGCCAGTCAGCCTCCGCGCCTATCTCCTGCACCTTCGCGCCCGCCGCGGCATCGCCCCGGAATCCGATCGCGACCCCGCACTCGCCGCTCCCCGCTACTGGCGCTACCCGCATATCGAGCAGACCCAGTTCAGCCTCTCCTCGTCGGTCGATCTCGCCGCTGGCACGGCCTTGTCGCTGGTCGGCTGGAGGCAGTGGTTCGAGCAGCGGATCGATCAATATCGCGACGTCACCTACACGGCGCTCCGCGGGCGACAGGAGGATGAGGACGACACGCATGGCGGCCGCCTCATCTTCAGGACCGAGCTTGATCCGGTCACGCTGCGACTGGCCGCGACCGCGCAGACCAGCCGCCACCGCCAAGTCGACACAGCTTTCCCCGCGGCACCCGGGCCGCGCCTCACCTATCGCCAGAATCTCTATACGCTCGGCGCCGAGGCTGACCTGCCCGTCGGCGCGGGCCGAGCCACGTTCGGCGCAGCGTACGACCGCGCCGAAAACCCGCTGACCGGCGACAAGCCCGCTCAGCCGGACCACGACGCCATCGCCTTTTCGGGCGCCTTCGCTACGCCGATCGGCGACGATCTTGCGCTCAAGCTGTCGGGCGGTCGGCGCACCCGCTTCCCCTCCTCCCGCGAATTGTTCGGGGAAGCGCTTGGCCGCTTCCTCCCGAACACCGACCTGAGCCCCGAGACCGCATGGCTCGCCGATCTCGAGCTGAGCTGGCGCCGCCCGGATTTCTCGCTTGTCCTCAACCCCTTCTACTCGCGCAGCACAGATACGATCAGCCAGCGGGTCGTATCTGTGAACGGCCGCAGCCTCAGGCAGCGTTTCAACCTGTCCGGCTCCACCAGCTACGGGCTGGATTTCGAGATGGACGCCGAACTGTCTGCACAGGTGAGCGCGGAACTGTACGGCACGCTGTTGCGCGCCCGTGCCGATGCCGGCGACGCCACCTTCCGCCGACTCCCCCAGCGGCCGAGCTATGAAGTGGGAGGCGCCTTGGACTACCGGCCCAGCGAGAAGCTATCGCTTCGCGCCGAATTTCGCCGGGTGGGGCCAGCCGTCGATCTTGGCCCAGACGGCGAGGGCGCCGAACTGCCGTCAGGCAATGAGATCAACCTGCGCAGCCGCTACCGTCTGTTGCAGAGCCTCGGCGGCCACCGCCTTTTCCTCACCGCCTCGATCGACAACGTCACCGACGACTTGATCACCCCACAGCTCGGCCTCCCCCTCCCCGGCCGAAGCTTCCGGATCGGCCTTCAGCTCGACTGACCGGTCGCGGGCACGGGCGAATGCCCCTGCCGCTTGCGGATGAAGTAGACGGCGGAGATGATCACCAGCCAGGGCACGCCGACAATCCAGGCGATGTTCCAGAACTCGGTGTCGAACAGCATCGTCAGCAGGATCGCGGCGAGCAGCACCAGTCCCGCAATCTGCAGATAGGGAAAGAAAGGCATCCGCACCGGCAGCTCCGCATCCGCATGGTGGCGGCGGAACCGAAGATGGCTGACGAGGATGAACATCCACACCGTGATCGCTCCGAAGATCGCGATGCCGAACAGGTAATTATAGGCGAGCGGGGTGAACATCGAGACGCTGGCCGCGAGCAGGATGCAGAGGCCCGAGGTCAGGATCGCGCCGACCGGCGTACCGTTGGCGCTGAGCCTGCCGAGATAGCCCGGTGCATGATTGCCGCGCGACAGCGAGAACAGCATCCGCGAGGCGAGATAGATGTTGGTGTTCATGCTCGACAGCGCCGCGCTGATCACGACGAAGTTCATGATCCCGGCGGCATGCGGGATGCCGGTATAGGCGAGCACCTTCACGAACGGGCTCTGCTCGACCACCTGCGCCCCGGACTCGGTCCAGGGCACGAAGCTGACGACGATGGTGAGCGCGAGCAGGTAGAAGAGGATGAGCCGCGCCGCCATGGTGCGGAGCGCGGCGGGGATCGCCTTTTCCGGCTCCTTGGTCTCGCCAGACGTGACGGCGATCACCTCGATGCCGACGAAGGAGAAGATGCCGATCAGCACGCCCATCCATACACCGGTGAAGCCGTTCGGCATGAAGCCGCCCGGCAGCCCCGTAAGGTTCCGCATGCCGACGGGAGCCGTGCCGATGCCGAAGATCGTCGCCGCCCCGAGAATGATGAACAACACGATCGCCGCCACCTTGATGAAGGCAAACCAATATTCGAACGTGCCGAAATCGGAGACGGAGCGCGAATTGACGTAGAGGAGGATGAAGGCGAAGCCGAGCGACCACATCCAGACCGGGACGTCCGGTACCCAGAAAGTCATGTAGACGCCCGCCGCGACCGCCTCGCCTCCGACGGCGATCACCTGCGCGATCCAGTAAGTGTAGCGGACGACGAAGCCCGACCAGGGATTGAGATAGGTCTCGGCGTAGGTGCCGAAGGAGCCGGCGGTCGGGTGAACCACAGCCATTTCGGACAGACTGAACACCATCACCACCGCCGCGAACCCGGCGATGATGTAGCTGAGGATGACGGCGGGGCCGGCATAATTGATCGCGATCCCGCTCCCCATGAAGAGCCCGGTCCCGATCGCGCCGCCCAGGCCGATCATCACGACCTGCGCCTTGGTGAGCCCCTTGTTCAGACCACTTTCGCGATCAACAGCCGGGATATCGTTCAACGGGGACCTCTCGCTTCCGGGACACATGGCGACTCTCGTCCCAGCCCGGCGTAGCACAGGAAATCGAGACCGAGAATTTGTTTTAAGCTTATAACAATGGCCTCCTTGTCAGTGAAACCTGTGCGGCGACGGGACGTCATAAGAAAATTGACCGCCCGCGGAGCAGTCGACATCCTGGCGAGGATGCAACCGATGTTCTTGCGCGTCAGCCTTGTCATGGTCCTGCTCTGCATGGCTTGGCCGTCTGTGGCCGGCCCGCTCCCGGTGACATGCATCCGGGACATGAAGGAAGACCCGGCGCAGATACGAACCCTGTTCGATCGGGTGGATCGAATGCAGGTTCGGGAGTTGTTCGCCTCCAATGTGCGCTTCTATTCGGCCGACCGAGGCTTCATCCCGATCGACGACTTCGTTCTGCGCGCGAACTTCCACGACGCTCGGGAGGATGAGTCTGCGCTGGTCGTGAGAGCAATTCGACGCCTTCAATTCAACGGCGCAGAGCGGCACGACGCAGCCTATGTGGTGAGCACGACGAGGTCAGCCTGGTTCGATCGAGGTTCCGTTGCGACGAGCAACTATACGCCGATCAGCGACACTTGGCTGGTGAGCTTCAGCGGCTGCAAGATCGGCACTGTTCGTGAGGTCCCGGAGCTCAGCTATCTCGTCGATGCAGAACGACCCTAAGCGATCCAGGGCCGCCGGAAGCGGACGTCGGGCTGCTCTTCAGCACTAGAACAAACCCTTGAGCCCTTTGCGGACGACAAACAGCTTTTCCTTCCTCGGCCGGTCGCGATCGTAGGCGTCGAGCACGCTTTCGGCGTCTTCCAGGAAGGTCTCGATCGCGTCCATCGCGTCTCCGACGGAGTTCCAGTTCACGTTGGCTCCGCTCTCCATCACCTGCCTGATGGCAGAGAGGCTTCTTCTGGCGCCGAGACCGGCGGTCGCCATGTCGGAAAGCCCCGGCACGGTTTCGAACAGCTGGACGCTTCCGCCCAGCTGCAGCAGCCGCATGCGCCGACTGAGCGTCTCCAGCCTCTTCTCGACGCGCCGAAACCGGGTCGCGAGAAAGATCCTCTTGAGCACCGGCAGGATCATCATCTCGAAAGAATGGCAAGGCGCTAGCGCGCCATCAACCCGCCTTCTGTCCGGGCCCGGCGGACAGGAGCCGCTCCGCGAGCGTTCAGCTGCAGCGCTGCCAGCCCGGTCCGCGGACGAAGCGGCCGGGAGTTGCACCGGTATGCTCGCCGTCCCGCAGCACCGGGACGCCGTTCACCAGCACGTGGCGCATGCCGGTCGCATACATCTGCGGCTTCTCGAATGTGGCATGGTCGGCGATGGTCGCGGGATCGAAGATGGCGAGGTCAGCGAAGAAGCCCGCCTTCAGCGCCCCCCGATCCTTGATGCCGAGATTTTCAGCTGGAAACGAAGTCAGGCGCCGCACCGCTTCGGGCAGCGGCACCAGCTTCTCGTCGCGCACGTAGCGGCCGAGCAGGCGGGCGAAGTTGCCGTAGGCGCGCGGATGCGTGCCCGATTTCAGGAACGCGCCTTCCGGAGCCTGGCCGGCCGCGTCCGAGCCGAAGCTCATCCAGGGGAGCTGGACCTGGCGCCGGACATTGTCCTCGGACATCAGGAAATAGACGGTGCCGACGCGGCTCTCGTCGCGCATCACCAGCTCCATCGCCGTCTCCTCCGGGCTCTTGCCCCAGAGCTTCGCCACCTCGGCCAGCGTCTTCCCGGTATATTGCTTCATCGCCTCCTGCTTGAAGCCGACCAGGATCATCTTGTCGGGTCCGGCGCCGAGGTAGAGATTCTCCCACCCCTGCCCCGGCCGCTTCATCTCGGCTGCGACGCGCGCGCGCACCGCGGGATCCTTCAGCCGCTCGACCCAGCGCTCGAGACCGCCGTCCTGCACCCACAGCGGCATCGCTGCGTCGAGACCCGTCGCGCCGGCGGTGTAGGTGTACATGTCGGTGGTGATGCGCAGCCCCTCGGCACGAGCTGCCTCGATGCGTTTGACGACCTCGGGCAGCTTGTCCCAATTGTCGCGGCCGGCCATCTTGAGGTGGTAGATTTCGGCCGGGCCGCCGCTGCGGCGAGCGATCTCGATCAGTTCGTCCACCGCCTCGAGCAGCCGGTCGGCCTCCGAGCGCATGTGGCTGATATACATGCCGCCGCAACGGGCGGATTCGGTGGTGAGCGCGACCAGCTCGTCGGTCTCGGCGAAATTACCGGGCGCGTAGATGAGCGAGCTGCCGACCCCCATCGCGCCCTCGTTCATCGCCTGCCGGACGAGCGTGCGCATGCGGGCGAGCTGTTCCGGCGTCGGATCGATATCGTTCTCGCCGAGCTCGTGGATGCGCACGGTCGCGGCGCCGACGAAACTGGCGACGTTGGGCGCTACGCCCTTGCGCTCGAGGAACTGCAGATAGTCGCCGAGGCTGGTCCAGCTGACCGGATATTTGATGTCGTCCTGCCGCTCGACCAGCAGCCGCTTCATCTCGGGGTTGAGCGGGCCCATCGACCACCCTTCCCCCATGACCTCCAGCGTCACGCCCTGGCGAATGTCGCTCTGGCCGCGTCCGTCCTCGATCAGCGATTCCGTCGACCAGCTCAGCATGTTGATGAAGCCTGGCGCGACGGCGAGGCCGGTGGCGTCGATCTCGGTCTCGGCGGTGCCGGCGATATCGCCGCCCACACGAACAATCCGGTCGCTCCGGATCGCGACATCGCCGACATAAGGCGCGCCGCCGCTGCCATCGTAGATCGTGCCGTCGCGGACGATCAGGTCGTAGCGCTCGGCGGGCTGCGTGGTGGTGCAGGCCGGCAGGGCGAGGCAGGCGGTGACGAGGAGGACGGAGCGAAGCGAGCGAAGCATTTTGTCTCTCCCGAAGGTCATCGTTCGCGTCCCTCCGACGACGCTACAATACGCCGCGCAGGTCGATCCAGCAGCAGGAGCAGAACGGCCGCCGCCCCGGCAATCGCCGCCATCAGCAGGAAGAAGGGCGCATGGTGGATGCGGCTCCAGAGACGCCCCACCTGTCCGGCGGCGAGGCTGCCCGTGAAGATCGCGAAATACCAGGCCGCGACGGTGCTGGCGCCGAGCCGCGGCGGCGCGAGCCGGGCGAAGATGCCGAGGCCGTTGGGGAGGATGTAGAGCTCGCCCAAAGTGAAGATGATCATGAAGGCCAGCAGCCAGAGCCAGCTCGCCTGCCCCGCCCCGGCGGCGCTCTCGGCCGCGGCGAGCAGCGCGTAGGAGAGGCCGACCAGCACCGCGCCGACCGCCATCTTCTGCATCACCGTGAGTTCACGACTCTGTTCGGCCTGGCGCCGCCACCAGGTGAGCAGCAGCGGCGTGACGGTCATCACCAGCAGCGGGTTCAGCGAGAAGAACCAGGTCGCCGGGATCTCGAAACTGCCGACGAAGCGGTTGACGTCGTCACGCATCCACAATGCTACGGTGTTGCCGATCTGCTCGTACGCTCCGCGGAACACGGTGACCGCAGCGCCGATGCCGAGCAGCAGGAAGAGCGTGTCGCGGCCACGATGCGAGCGCTCGGGCGCAGGCTCGCCGGTGACCGGCTGCCGCTCCTTCGGCAGGTATTTACCGCCGGCGAGGTAGATGACGAGGCCGGCCAGCATGCCAACCCCGGCCGCGCCAAAACCCCAGTGCCAGCCATAGGTCTCGCCCAGGAACCCGCAGATGAGCGGCGCCAGGAACGCGCCGACATTCACGCCGACATAATAGACGTTGTACGCCCACGGCCGCCGCGGGTCGCCGGCGGCGTAGAGGTCGTTGATCTGGCTCGGCAAGGTCGGCAGGAACAGACCGTTGCCAAGCGCGATGGTGGCGAGCGCGGGGTAGAAGAGCGGCTCGAACGCCATCATGAAATGGCCCATCGCCATGATGCTGGCGCCGATCGTCACGGCACGCCGCTTGCCGAGCCAGCGGTCGGCGATGGTGCCGCCGATGATCGGCGTGAAATAGGCGAAGGCTGTGTAGAAGCCGTAGGTGGAGGACGCCGCTTCCTGATCGAACAGCAGGGTCGTGGTCATGTAATAGACCAGCAGCGCGCGCATGCCGAAGTAGGAGAATTGCTCCCACATGTTGGTGAGGAACAAGACAGTGAGGCCGCGCGGCTGGCCGAACCAGGTCGGCTCCCTTGCCCGCGCAGCGTCCGTCATGCGGTGGCGAGCGCGCCGCCGGCCCAGACCGCCTCGTCGCACCAGATCGTGCCGTCGTCGCGATATGTGACGGGCGGCTCGCGGTCCCGGTCGAGGAAAGTGGGGCCGTCGAGGTCGACTACGTCGCAGAGCTGGCCGACGACAAAGGCAGGCGCCATCGCAAGGCTGGTGCTGATCATGTTGCCGACCATCACCTTGAGGCCGAGCTCGCGGGCTCGGTGCGCCATCTGCAACGCTTCGGTAAGGCCGCCACACTTGTCGAGCTTGATGTTGACCACGTCGAAGCGTCCGACGAGCCCTTCGACGTCGGCGAGAGAAAGCGCACTCTCATCGGCGGCGATCGGTATCGGCGAACTTACGCCTTCCAGATCTGCTTCAGAGCCGCGCGGCAGCGGCTGCTCAAGCAGCGAAACCCGATGGTCGGCGAGGAGGGCGATCAGGCGTTCGAGACCATCGCGCCGATAGCCTTGATTGGCATCCACTCCGAGCCAAACGTCGGGGCGTGCCCGGCGCACGGCCTGCACCCGCGCCGCATCGAGATCGAACTCGCCGCTGAGCTTGAGCTTGATCGCCTGTGCCGTGGCATAGCGGCGGGCGCCCTCCTCGACCGCCGCAGGATCGTCGGCGCTCAAGGTGAAGGTCGTCACCAGCGGCCGCGGCGGGGCGATGCCGGCGATCTGCCAGGCCGGCCGCGCCTGCCGTGCCGACTCAAGCTCCCAGAGCGCACAATCGACGCCGTTGCGGGCGCCGCCCGGCGGCAGCAGTGATTGCAGCTCATAGCGGTTGATCCCCGCCTCGATAGCGGCCCGGTGAGGTTCCAGCGCGGCCAGCATCGTCTCGGCCGTCTCGCCGAGATAATAAGCGCCCGCCGCCTCGCCTCGGCCGCGATGCGCGCCGTCCTCGACGGTGACGACGATCACGTCGAACCCCTCGAAGACATAGCCGGAGATGCGGAACGGCGCCTTGAGCTGGAGGCGCTTGACCGCGATCCTCATCCGCATCGGCATCGGCATCAGTAGTTGGTGCCGAAGTCGAGGAGGTGGAAGGCGAAGCCGACCCAGACCACCACCAGGCCTGCGAAGACCAGAGCGATGCTCCACGCCTTCGCCCACCGGCTCCGCCGGCCGCGCCACACCTGCACGAGATACCAGACGAACACGGCTAGGCCGCCGAGGAAGGCGACGAAGCTGAGGACCTGGAGCAGGATGAGGAGCGGATCGAACGCGCCGGCGAGGTTGGACAGGTCGCTGAACAGCATGGTCATCAGGGTCGCCCAACCGGCAAGGACCAGCAGGATGAGCAAGGCGGCGCCCCGAGAAAGCCGGTAGCCGAGCAGCTCCCGCCCAGCGAGAGGGAACGTCGCGCCATGGTAGCGGCGCACCCGCCAGCGGATCGGCCAGAGCAGCACCGTCACCAGCAGGATCAGGAGGCTGATCTGGAGCAGCGGCATGACGAGCGCCGCATTCTTATAGAAAGGCGGGCGCTCGAAGACGGTGAAGGCCGACATGATCGACAGGCTCCACCTCTTCACTTCGCCATCCTCGACGACGGCGGCAAGCTGCTGGTGGCTGTTGCGGTCCTGCCAGACGAACGGGCTGACCTCCACCCAGTGGGAGGGATAGCCGGTCAGCCCGAACTCCGCCGGCGTGACCAGCCGACCTTCAGGCCCCGCCGACAAGGTCATCTGGCCGAGCAATTGCGTGATATTGATGAACGTGCTCTCGGCGCGGCGCGACGCCATCCAGTTGCCGGACATCATCTGAGCATGTTCGGCCGCGACCTTCTCTGGCACGCCGGGGACTTCCCGTGCGGGCGGAGCCGGGAAATAACGGTCCGCGAAGCGCGAGAAGAGTCCCACCCGCACCCCGTTCGACGCGCCATTCTCACCGCCGCTGTTGAGCGACAAATAGAGTCCCGTATTCTCGTTGCGGAACAGGTGCAGGGACGAGTGGAAGGCACCGGTATCGCCGAGATGGGCGATCACCTCCCGACCGTTGATGTTGGTCTCGAAGAAGCCAAGCCGCATCCTGTCGAGCGGCGGGATCATTGTCAGGGCCGTCTCTTGCATCAGCCGCGCCGTCTCGGGCTTCAGGATGCGCTGCCCGTTCAGCTCGCCGCCATTGAGGTGGGCGATCATGAACCGCGCCATATCAGTGCCGGTCGAAGACATCGAACCGGCCGGCGCCGGCCCAACCAGCTCGAATGGGACCACCTCGCCCGATGCCTGACGATAGCCGCTCGACATCATTGGGCGGAGCTGCGGCGGCAGCGGCTGGCGGAAAGTCGAATGACGCATGCCGAGCGGCGCATGGATGTGCCGGTCAACATAGTCGTTGAACGGCTCGCCCGAGACCCGCTCGACGATGTAGCCGGCAAGCGACGTGGCGTAGTTGGAATATGCCGGCGTCGTCCCCGGCGCGAAGATGCGATGCGGGATCCAGCGCTTGAGCAGCGCGTCATAGGGCGGGATCGTCGCCGGGACGTTCTCGATCAGGTTCTTGACCTGCTCCTCGAAGCCGGCGGTGTGGGTCATGATCTGCCGCATCGTGACCGGCTTCCCCTCATAGGGGGGAATCTTGAAGTCGAGATAGCGGTTCACGTCGGCATCGAGATCGATCCGACCCTGCTCGACCTGCTGCATCACCGCTGTCCAGCTGATGAGCTTGGAGATCGAGCCCGGCCGGAACAGGGTGCGCGCCGGATCGACCGGTCGCCGCGACTTCACGTCGGAAAAGCCATAGCCTCGCTGAGCGACGATCTGGCCGTCCCGCACCACGACGACGACGGCGCCTGCGATATCCGCTTCCGCCAAGGCATGGGGCATGTAGCCGTCGAGCCAGGCGTTGACGTCCTGAGAAACGAGCTGCGGCGCAGAGGACGGCTGGGGCTGAGGAACCGGAGTCGCCCCCTCGGCGCGCTCGGGCGATTCGGTGGTCACCGGCGGCGCGAGCGGATTGAGGCGCTGCGCGGTGGCGCCGATTCCCGCCAGCGCCAAAGCAGCCGCAATCAGATACTTGGCACGGCCCATCTCGCATTCCTCCTGCTGCCGCCCATTTGCTTTTCGTGCTCAACCCGCATTATGGATGCACGTAGCAACGGATCTCTGTCTGATCAGGCCATAATCATCCTGAACAGAGAAATGTCAAACGAGATCGGAACAGGTGTCATGGCGGACGCGCGACGATCGAAGGAACAGCCCACGCTGGGCCAGCTGATGAAGGGCCTGCGTGCCCGCAACAGGTGGACGCTCAAGGAGATGAGCGAGCGCAGCGGCATCCCGATGTCGACCCTGTCCAAGGTGGAGCACGACCGGCTGACGCTGACCTATGACAAGCTGCTGCAGCTGAGCCAGCGCCTGCGGATCCGCATGTCCGAGTTGTTCGCGGAGGCGAGCGAACCTGAGGAGGCGCCGGTCACCGCGCGGCGCAGCATCGGCCAGATCGATCGCTCCGTGCGCGTGACCACGCCTAATTACGACTATCATTACCTCTGCACTGAATTGCGCCGGAAGCGGATGATCCCGGTGATCACGACGATCCGCGCCAAGTCCTTGGCAGAGTTCGGCGAACTCGTTCGCCACCCCGGGGAGGAATATGTCTACGTCCTCACCGGCCGGATCGAGGTCCACACCGAATTCTACGATCCCGTGCTGCTGGACGAAGGCGAGTCGATCTACATCGATTCGAACATGGGTCACGCCTATCTCGCCGCCCCCGGCTGCGACGAGGCGACGACGATCGGCGTCTGCTCCAGCGCCGAAGAGGACCTGATGAGCTCCCTGCTGGGCTTGCATGGCTCGGACAAGGTGGCGAGCCCTCCCACTCCGGCCAACGAGGCCGATGCGCCTTCCGGCGCCAAGCGGCCGAAGCGTCAGCCGAGCGAACGAGGCGGCCGCAGACGCGCCTGAGGACTCCTGCTTACAAGATCGTTTGACAATTCTCCGGTTGGGACAATAGTGTCTCAATCAAGCTTTCCTTGTCCGTGAGGCAACGGGAGTGGGAGGAGCGTCAGCGCGACTGCAACAGCGGCGCGCGATCGGAGGAGGGCCTAATGATCAGCCGTAAGTCGAAATCCATCTACGCCGCGCTGTCGGCTTCGACCGCTCTTTCGGCCATGGCGGCGCCCGCCTGGGCGCAGGATAGCGGCGCCATCGAGAGCCCGACCAGCGAAGCCGGACAGCAGGATGCGGCGCCAGACCAGATCATCGTCACCGCGCAACGGCGCGAGCAGACGCTGATCGAGGTGCCTCAGTCGGTCTCCGTCATCGGCGGCGAGACGCTCGACCGGCAGGCCGCGCGCAGCTTCCTCGATTATGCGCAGCTCGTGCCCGGCCTGACCCTCACGCAGGAGAATCCCGGCGAGACGCGGCTCATCCTTCGCGGCATCAACACCGGCTCCGTCTCCTCCTCGGTCGCCACCTATGTCGACGACACCGCCTTCGGCGCCAGCGGGAGCCTGTCCAATTCCGCCATCCTCGCCGGCGACTTCGACACGTTTGACGTCGCCCGCGTCGAAGTGCTGCGCGGGCCCCAGGGCACGCTCTACGGCGCAAACGCATTGGGCGGCGTGCTCAAGTTCGTGACCGCCCTCCCCAGCACCGACCGCTTCGAGGCACGCGCCCAGGCCGGCATCGAGGATACGCGCTACGGCGAGACCGGCTATACCGGCAATGCGATGGTCAACGTCCCGCTCGGCGACACCCTCGCCTTCCGCGCGAGCGGCTTCTACAAGAAGAATGGCGGCTATATCGACGCCGCCGGCCGCGACGGCCGCAACGTCAATGCCAGCGACAGCTACGGCGGACGCGCGTCGCTCCTGTTCACGCCTAACGATGCCCTCTCGGTGCGGCTGTTCGCCCTGCTCCAGAATATCGAAACCGACTCGCCCTCGAGCTTTGCGGTCAATCCGCAGACGCTGCGGCCCGTCGATCCGGTGACGGGCGCCAGGCTCAGTGAAGCGAATCGCCGCCGCTACGAGCGGATCGCCGAATTCAACAGAATCGACTACCGACTTTATGCCGGCACGATCGACTATGATTTCGGCTTCGCGAACCTGACCTCGATCACCAGCTATAGCGAGCAGCAGCGCGACGAACTGGGCGACGTCAGCACCACGGAGGCGTTCCGCGGCCTCGCCAATGCCATCTATGCCCCGACCGCACCGAACACCGTCGGCGCGTCGTTCGAGAACGATGTCGAGGTCGAGAAATTCACGCAGGAAGTCCGCCTGCAGTCACCCGACAGCGACCGCTTCGAGTGGCTGATCGGCGGCTATTATACCGACGAGAAGACCGGGCTGATCCAGGAGGTCCTGCCCTTCACCCTGGCGACCCAGGCGTTCATCCCGACGCCGGGCAGCTTCGGCCCCTTCACCTTCGACCGGTTCGTCACCTCGCAGATCCTCGCCAAATATGAGGAGATCGCGGCCTTCGGAAGCGCGACGATCAAGTTCGGCGACCGCTTCGATATCACCGCCGGCGGCCGGTACAGCCATAACGAGCAGGAAGCGACCACGGCCGTAATCCAGATAGGTATGGGCGCACCGCAGACCGGCGAATCGTCAGAAGGCGTGTTCACCTGGTCGATCTCCCCGCGCTTCGAGTTCAACGACCGGGCGTCTCTCTACGGGCGCGTCGCCAAGGGCTACCGTCCGGGCGGTCCCAACTTCATTCCGCCGGGCGCGGGCGCGGACTTCCCGACCCAGTTCAATTCCGACACGGTGGTCTCCTACGAGATCGGCTTCCGCGCTCAGACGCCAAACCGCACTTTGGCGCTGGACGGTTCGCTCTACTATATCGACTGGGACGACATCCTGATCCTGAGCTCCGCGATCGTGAACGGTACTCCGGTGGGCGTGAACTCCAACGGCCGGCGCGCCCGCAGCAAGGGCGCCGAATTGACGGCCACGATGCGCCCGACGCCGGGCCTGTCGATAATCGCCAATGCCGCTTATAACGACGCGGAACTCCGCGACGACACCATTCCGCCCGGCGGGGGTCTCAATCTCACCGGCGGCCTTGCCGGCGACCAGCTGCCCTACACACCTGAGATCACGGCCAATGTGTCGGCCGATTACGAATGGTCGGTGGGCCCCGATGTCGAGGCGTTCGTCGGCGGCAACGTTCGCCTCGTCGGCGACCAGACCGCCGGCTTCAGCGCCGCCTATCGCGCTGCCTTCGGCGAGCGGATCGAGATCGACGGCTACACGACGGTCGATCTGCGTGCAGGCGTCAATTTCGGCCGCTTCTCGGTGCAGGCTTATGCCCGCAACCTGTTCGACGAATATGGCGTGGTCAGCGCAGGCGGCTTCCCGAGCGTGGTGCAGCCGGCGCTGGGCGGAACGAGCATCCAGTATATGACCGCTTCGACGATCCGTCCCCGCACCTTCGGGCTCATCTTCGGGGCGGAGTTTTGAACCGAGCCGGGCTCGCGCTCGAGCCCGGCAGCGGCAGCGAGGGGCGCCCGAGCCCGGCAGGGCTCGACCTGCCGCAGCCTTATCTGCTCTTCCTCGGCGACACGACCGAGCCGGGCTATGCCAAGACGGCCTTCGGCCTGCGCGACTGGGCGGCCGAGCGCTGCGTGGGCGAGTTCGTCCTGCCGGGCGGCACGGTCAGCACGGGGCTGCCGACGCTGAGCTTGGCCGAAGCGCGCGATCGCGGTGCGCGGTCGCTGGTGATCGGCGTCGCCAATTCCGGTGGGGTGATCAGCGCCGCATGGCTGCCGGCACTGATCGAGGCCGCGGCGTGCGGCTTCGACATCGTCAGCGGGATGCACGGCAAGCTGCGCGAAATACCGGGCCTCAAGGCGGCCGCGGACCGCAGCGGCGTCCGGCTGATCGAAGTCCGCGAGCCGCCGCCCGACATCCCGGTGGCGACCGGCCGCAAGCGCAGCGGCCAGCGCCTCCTCACCGTGGGCACCGACTGCGCCTTGGGCAAGAAATATACGGCGCTCACCGTCGCCCGGGAGCTGGCGCGGCGCGGCGTCCCCGCCGACTTCCGCGCGACCGGGCAAACCGGGATCATGATCGCCGGCCGCGGCATTCCGATGGACGCGGTGGTGGCCGATTTCGCGGCGGGCGCCGCGGAATTGCTGAGCCCCGACGCTCCACCCGGTCACTGGGACGTGATCGAGGGCCAGGGTTCGCTGTTCCATCCCGCTTATGCCGGCGTCGCACTGTCCCTGCTTCACGGCAGCCAGCCCGACGTGATCATCGTCTGTCACGAGCCGGGCCGGACAGCGACTCTCGGCCATCCTGGCTATCGAGTGCCCGAGATCGACGAGACGATCGCACTCAATATCCATCTCGGCACACGCACCAATCCGGCCATCCGGTGCGGCGGTGTGAGCCTCAATACCGGCGCCTTGTCGGAGGGCGAGGCGGAGCGGCTGATCGCGGCCGAGAGCGACCGCCTCGGCCTGCCGGTTGCCGATCCGGTGCGCGGAGGCCACTCTCTCGATCGCATGATCGACTTCATTCTGGCGGCCGCATGAGCACGGAAGCAGGCCCGAGCTGGTTCCAGCGGTTCCTGCTACCGGGGCTTGCCTTCAAGGCGGTGGTGATCGGCGGCGGCTATGCGACCGGCCGCGAGCTTGCCGAATTC
This sequence comes from Allosphingosinicella sp., assembly GCF_059502505.1. NCBI lineage: Bacteria > Pseudomonadati > Pseudomonadota > Alphaproteobacteria > Sphingomonadales > Sphingomicrobiaceae > Allosphingosinicella > Allosphingosinicella sp. Next base: position 136,959 of record NZ_JCACEU010000012.1, on the reverse strand, counting down.
TTCATTCCGAGCGGCCCTTGGGGCGGCCTTTTGGGCATGATCCTCGCGATGCTGATCTGGAGCGCTGTCTGCGCACTCACCTACGCCTTCGCGCATATGACCGGCACCTCCGATTATCGAAGCTTCTTCCGCAGCCTGCTCGGCCGCTTCTGGATCATCTTCGAAATCGCCTGGCTGCTGCTGCTCGTGCTGATCCTGGCGGTGGTCGCGGCCGCCGCGGGCTCGATCGGCGGCGCCTTGTTCGGTTGGCCGGAATGGGTCGGCACGCTGATCCTCTCCGCCGCCATCATCGGCGTCACCGCCTACGGCACCGAGGCGGCCGAGCACCTGTTCCGCTACTCGTCGACCTTGATCTACGTCGTCTACGCCCTCTTCCTCATCCTCGCCTTGGCAAGCTTCGGCGACCGCATCGGGCCGCAGCTCGCCCGTCCGGTCCCGACCGACGGCTGGGTGGTCGCTGGCGTCACCTATGCCAGCTACAATGTCGTCGCTGCGGTCGCGATCCTGCCCTTCCTGCGCCACCTCACCAGCCGCCGCGACGCAGTGGTCGCCGGCCTGCTCAGCGGGCCGCTGGCGATGCTGCCGGCGATCCTGTTCTTCCTCTGCATGGCGGCTTTCTACCCAGAGGTCGGGGCCGAGGCGCTCCCGTCCGACTTCCTGCTGCGCCGGATCGACCTCACCTGGTTCCAGCTCCTCTTCCAGCTGATGATCTTCTGTGCCCTGCTCGAAACGGGCATCGGCATCGTCAACGCCTTCCACGAACGTGTCGCCAATCGCCGCGGCGAGAATAAGCTCTCGCTGAACGCGCGCTTCGGGATTGGCGCCGCCCTCGTCCTCGGCTCGGCCTTCGCAGCCTCCGCCATCGGCCTCGTCGGCCTGATCGCTCGCGGATACGGCGCCTTCGGCTGGATCATGCTCGGCCTGTTCATCCTGCCGCTGGCCACATTGGGCCTGTGGAGGCTGAGCCGCGCTCCCGATCCCTCCCCTGCCTACTCACCAGGAGTTTCGCCATGAACCGTCTGTCGCTCGCAATGGTCGTCGCGCTCGGCTGGACGACCTCGCTCTCCGCGGCGCCGCCGGCCCAGCTCGATCAGCGCGTCGAACAGCTGCGAAGCAAATATGGCGTTCCCGGCGTCACCATCGCCATCGTCGAAACCGGGCAGCCGGCGCTCGCCCGCGGCTATGGCGTACGCGACCTCGCCAACAGGCAGCCCGTCAACGCCGACACGATCTTCGCCACCGGCTCGACCGGCAAGGCCTTCACCACGGCGGCGCTCGCCATTCTGGTCGACGAAGGCAAGCTGCGCTGGGACGACAAGGTGATCGATCACATGCCGGACTTCCGCATGTACGATGCCTGGGTGACGCGCGAGCTGACGATCCGCGACCTCCTCGTGCACCGCAGCGGCCTCGGCCTCGGCGCCGGCGACCTCCTGTTCCTGCCGAAGAGCGACCTGTCGCGGGCCGAGACGGTGAAGCGCCTCCGCCACATCAAGCCGGCGACCAGCTTCCGCAGCGGCTACGCCTACGACAACGTGCTCTACATGGTCGCCGGGCAGCTGATCGAGGAGGTCAGCGGCCAGACATGGGAGGAGTTCGTCAAGACGCGGATCTTCCGCCCGGCGGGTATGGTCAATTCGACCTCATCGAGCGCCGATCGCCTCGCCAGCCCCAACCGTGCCCGTCCGCACGCACGGCTCAACGGCGCCATCCGCGGCCTCGGCGATCAGGTTCCACTCGACGAGGTCGCCAGCGACCTCGGCAGCAACGCCGCGCCCGCCGGCGGCCTCTCGATCAGCGCCAACGACATGACCAATTGGCTCCAGCTCCAGCTCGCCCGCGGCGCGCTGCCAAGCGGGCGCCTCTTCAGCGAAACCCAGTCCGCGCAGATGTGGCAGCCGGTGGTCCTGACGCCCAATTCGGCGCTGTCGCCCGACCTCAAGCCGGTGCAGCCGATGTTCTCCACCTATGCGCTCGGCTGGACCGTGCAGGATTATCGCGGCGCCAAGCTCGTCTGGCACGGCGGTGCCGTGCTCGGCTCGCTCGCCGCGGTCGCTCTGCTGCCCGATCAGGGCGTGGGGATCTACGTCGCCGCCAACTCGGAGGAAGGCGAGGTCGTGCGCGGCCTGCTGTACGAGCTGCTCGACCATTATCTCGGCCTTCCGGCGACCGGCTGGACCGAGAAGCTGGCCGCTTTCAAGGCTGCTCGAGCGGCCAAGGCGGTCGAAGTCATCCGGGCACCCGGGAAGCGGCCCGCCAAATCCAGCCCCTCCCTGCCGCTCGCGCGCTATGCGGGAAGTTACAACGATCCTTGGTACGGCACGATCACCATCCGCGAGGACAGGGGCAACCTCACCGTCGCCTTCCCCAATCGTCCTGCGATGAAGGCCACGCTCGACCATTGGCAATATAACACGTTCCGCACCGTCTTCGCCGACAAGTCGATCGAGCCGGCCTTCGTGACCTTCAGCCTCGATGCGGACGGAAAGATCGATCGCATCACGATGAAGGCGGTCTCGCCGCTGGCCGACTTCAGCTGGGACTATCACGACCTTCTGTTCACGCCCGTCAAGGACACCGCCAGTCGCTGAGCAGCGATCCAGACCCACCCTCCATCAGATCGAGAGCGCCATGAAGAAGTCCGCCCTGAAGTCGATCCTTGCCCTCGCCTTGCTGAGCCTCCCCGCCGCGCTCGTAGCGCAGACGACGGCGGCCGCGGACACGCCGGGCAAGACCGCTTCCGGCGTCGCCTACACCCAGCCCAGGGACTGGACGGCCACGGTCAGGGGCCCAGCGACGATCTTCGCCGCCCCTGAAGGCAATCTCAGCATCGCCGTCGTCGAAGCCGGCACCGCGGCCGGCGCGCAGGAGGCTGCGGCCAAGGCATGGTCGCTCTACAAGCCGGACGCCGCGCGCAAGGTGCGGCTGGTCACCGCAGGGCCGCCTGGCGAAGGTTGGGACGAGCGCGTCAGCATCTCCTATGAAACTTCGCCCAATGAAAAGGCCGTCGCTTCAGCGCTGGCGATGCGAAAAGGCACGTCCTGGACGGTGATGATCGCCGACGGGTCGGAAGCGACGTTCGGCAAGCGCTCGGCCGCCGCTTCGATCATCCAGCAGAGCCTGCGGCCTGCCGGATTCCAGCGCGAGAGCTTCGCCGGCAAGGCGGCGCACCGTCTCAGTCCCGAGCGTATCCAGATGCTGCGCGACTTCGTCGCCGAGTCCGCGCGCACTCTTGAGGTGCCGGGAGTGGGGATCGCTCTGATCGATCAGGGCAAGGTCGTCTGGCAGGGCGGCGTTGGCGTGCGCCAGCTCGGCTCCCCGGCGCCGGTAGACGAGAACACCAAGTTCATGGTCGCCTCCAACACCAAGGGAATGGCGACCTTGCTGCTCTCGGTGCTGGCCGACGAAGGCAAGCTGAAGTGGGACCAGCCGGTCACGGAGCTTTACCCCTCTTTCCGCCTGGGCAGCGACGCCACGACGAAGTCGACGCTGGTCCGCCACCTCGTCTGCGCCTGCACGGGCCTGCCGCGGAAGGACTTTGCCTTCATCCTCGCCGACCGGGGCGCACCGGCCGCCGACACCTTCCGTCAGCTTGCAGTGACCCAGCCGACCAGCGGCTTCGGCGAGCTGTTCCAGTATAACAACCTGATGGCCTCGGCCGCCGGCTATCTCGGCGGCGCGCTGGCTTACCCAGGCATGGAGCTCGGCGCCGCCTTTGACAAGGCCATGGAGGAGAAAATCTTCGAGCCGCTCGGCATGCGCAACACCACCTTCGATTTCGCGGAAGGCATGCGCGGCAATTGGGCGCGGCCGCACGGCCTCGATGTCGACGGGCGCATGGTGCCGATGTCGAACGCCTTCAACGAGACCGTCTATCCGCACCGTCCCGCCGGCGGCGTCTGGTCGACCGCGGCGGACATGGCGCGCTATGCGCAGCTCGAACTGTCGAAGGGGCTCACCCCCGAAGGTAAGAGGCTGGTGAGCGAAGCCAACATCCTGGAACGCCGCGAGCGCGGGGTGCCGGTCGGCGAGGACAGCTGGTACGGCATGGGCCTGTTCGAGCGCGTCGCCTGGGGCGTGCCGGTCGTGACGCACGGCGGCACCTTGCTCGGCTATCACAGCAACTTCTACGTCCTGCCCGAGGCCGGCATCGGCGCCGTGATCCTCACCAACGCCGATCCGGGCGCTGCGATGCTCGCGCCGTTCCTCCGCCGCCTGCTGGAGGTCGTCTACGACGGCAAGCCCGAAGCCGCGCAGGAGGTGGCCGCTGCCGCCGCGCGCATCAAGGCGCAGGCCAAAGCGCGGCGCGACCGGCTGACGGTCCCGGGCGATCCTGCCGTGCTGGCCAAGCTGGCGGCAACCTACCGCAACCCGGAGGTCGGTACCCTCGCGCTCAGCGACCAGAATGGCACCAAGTGGATGAAGGCCGGCTTCGTCGAAGGCCCCGTCGCCACGCGCAGCAACCCCGACGGCAGCACCTCGCTCGTGTCGGCCGGTCCGGGCGGCATCAGCCTTGAGGCACTGATCGGAGAAGCCAACGGCACCCGAACCCTCACCATCCGCGACAGCCAGCACGAGTATGTCTACACGGAGGTTCGTTAGCTGGAGCGGTGGGCATACAGAGCGACGCTATTCCCCTGGGCAGGGCGGCCGTCGAAGCTCGATTGTGGCGGAGAGGGAGGAAGGCTGCAACCTAGCTAAGTTGTTCGAACGGTATGCGGTTTGGCAGCAATTCCTCTGCGCGTGCCCCCTCTTCCCAAACGCGGCGGTTCATCCTCAGGATTTCGGTTGCTCAGTAAGCGCCTGAAGCAGGCGCGTCATGTTCGCAATGTAAGCTGAGGTGGATATGCCGGTGATCGGATTACCCGTAGTGTAGGGAGACGTGTCGCTCGTATCCCCTACATGAGTGGTGCGGTAGTCGCCCGGTGCGGGCGTCGGCGAGCCGGGGCCGATATAGGGATTGCTGGTCGCGACCAGCGGCGTCGGCCACCAGCCTTCGCGGTTCAGCGAACGGATCAGATCCTGTGGCGATGCGTCGCGCTGGCCGGCGTTGAGGTCGGAGCCGGTGAGGCCGCCCGAGACGAAGTAGCGGGGCAGCGGCTTCGGGTCCGGTGCCAGCAGCGGCGAGCTTTTTGCGAGTTCGCCGGGCGAGGTCCTCTGCAGCGCCTCATACTCACGGCGCAGCTTCGGGATGTCGACGTTGCGGAAAGCGCTGTAATGGCCGAGCGTCGCTTCAGGGCTGTAGTCCCAGTAATATTCGCCGTTGACGACGTTCGAGCCGCGGCGGTGGACGTAGATCGCGCGGTTGGTGCCGATCTCCACGAATGTGGGGAAGGCCCTGCCCTGCCGCGGCTCCGGCAGGCGCACCGATTCCAGCCAATCGAGCGCTTCGGGGATGCGCGCCAGGAAGCGCGTGTCGCCGGTCATCCGGTAGAAAGTCATCAGCTGCTCGACATTGGCGGCCGTGGTGGCGGTGTGGAGCGCGTTGGGCTCGTAGGTGCGGGCCGCCGCGGGCTTGAGATCGAGCGTATATTGGAGGGCCCAGCCGGCCTGCGGCGCACCCTGCTGGGTCAGCAGGTAGACGTTCATGCCGCGGTGGATGGCATCGAGCGCGCGGTTGTCGCCGAGATGCTGATAGACAAGGGTCAGGAACTTCACGTTTTCGGCGATGACGTCGTCGTTGAAGGTGATGAGGCTCTGATAAGCAGGATATCCCGGATCGTACGGCCAGCGCTGCGGCCAGCCGCCGATCGGATATTGGCTGTTGAGGACGAAGTTCACCGCCCGTTCGAGCGCCGGCCTGAACCTTGGGTCCTGCTTCTCAAGATAGATGCGGAGGAGGAATTGCGCCGCTTCCGACGTGCCGAGATCGTCGAAAGTCGAGTTGTCGGCGTAGTGCTGGAATTCCTCCATGCGCCACGCATTCTTGCCGATGGTCCCGTACCAGTGCTTGGTCGAGGATGGGCCGGCAAAGTCGATGAAATAATTCCAGCCGCCCGAGCGGTGCTGGCCGCGGATGAGCGCGCCGGCGACCTGCTCGGCGGCCTTGTAATAATATTCGTCTCCGGTCGCGTGATAGACGTCGAGGAACAGGTGACCCATCGTCGCGCTGCCCGGCGGCTGGACCCAGATCATCGACGGCTTGGCCTCGATTTCGCCCCAGCGGCGCGACATGTCGGGAAGGTAGGACCAGACGTAGCCGCCATTAGTCGAGACCTTCTCGACCATGAACTGGGTCGCGCGTTTCATCGTGCGCTCGATCTCGGCGCGGCTTTGCGCAACGGCCGGTCCGGCGAGGCCGATCAGGAGGAGGATGGCGACAATCAGTCTCATCTTCACAGGAACAATCCTTTCTTGCGGCCCCAGGCCCAGAACAATTCCTCCCAGCCTTCCACCGTCTTACCCTTGGCGAGCCGCAGACCGAAGCCGTGGCCGCCATCGGCGAACAGGTGCGTCTCCACCGGCACTTTCGCCGCCAGCAAGGCCGAACGGAGCAGCAGGCTGTTGTCGACGACCACGGAGGCGTCGTCCTCGGCGTGGAGGAGGAATGTGGGCGGTGCATCGGGCCGCACGTTGAGATGCGGCGAATGGGCACGCTCGCGTTCGGACGAAGCGTTCTCCCCGACCAAATTCTTGCGCGAGCCGCCATGAGCCGTCGGAAGCGTCATCGATACGACCGGATAGATTGGCGCGGCAGCATCGGGCCGTGCGGAGAGCCGGTCCGCCGCGTCCACCGGCTCGCAAACCTTGGCGTCGAAACGGGCGAGGAGGTCGGCGCAGAGATGCCCGCCGGCCGAGAAGCCCATCGCGCAGACGCGCTTCGGATCGACGCCATAGGCTGCGGCGCGGTGGCGGATCAGGCGCATGCCCCGCTGGGCGTCGGAAAGCGGCGTGTCCGGGCCGGCAGTCCAGCCCTCGTGCGGCAGGCGGTAGAAGAGGACGAAGGCGGTGACGCCGCGGGCGGCGAGCCAGCGCGCCATTTCATAGCCTTCCTTGTCGATCACCACCCAATTGTAGCCGCCGCCCGGCGTGATCATCACCGCCGCGCCGTTGGGCCGGGCGGGCCGGAATACCGCCATGCGCGGCCGGCTGATGCCGAAGACATAGCGGTCGTTATAGGCGGGGTCGGTGCTCCGCTCCTTGACCGTCTCGACCGGCAGCTTCGCGGGCGCGCCCGGGGCGCCGTTCGGCCAGAGATCGATCGTCTCGGTCGGCTCCGGCCAGGTCATGTGCGGAGAATTGGGGGTAGCGGGCGGCCGGGTCTGCGCAACCGCCTTTGCAGCCACTCCCATGGCGAGCGTGCCGAGGAGAGCCGTGCGGCGGTCGATCGTCATGCCAGCGCCTTGAAGGTGAAGTTGGAGAAGCGCGCCTCCCCCCGCCCTGCCGAATAGAGGCCGGGCCGCAGCATCAGGAAGCCGCTGCGGACATTGTGGTGATAGCCCGACACTTCCATGCCGCGGTCGAAGCGCAGCCAGGTGCGGCCGTTGTCGCCGCTCGTATCGTAGGTGACGATGTGGCGGTCGTTGGTGACGCGGATCCGCATTCGCCGGCCGTGCGGATTCGCGGGACGGCCGCGCTCGATGCCATATTGGTGGGTGACGAAGCGGGTCTCGTCGAAGCCGAGGCCGCAATAGAGGCGCTCGTCGTAGAAGAGGATGAGGCCGGCGACGCCGCCCGGATCGATCTCCACATCCGCCTCGAACTGGTAGGCCTGGTCGCCCGCGATCAGCAGCAGCGGCGAGGAGTTCGACGGAGCCTTGCCGCGCGCCTTCAGCAGCAGCCGGTTGTTGGCGACGCGGGCCCGCTCGCGCTCGTCGGGCGCGGGCTTGAAGAAGTTCCACTTGCTGCCGAGCGCCAGCGTCGAGAAATCGTCGGACAGCGGCTGCCCGTGGCGCACCGAGTGGCCGCCCTCAGGCTTCGGGAGCGGCCGCGAGAGATCGCCGCCGGTCATTCGGAACCAGCCGTCGCTCGTCCACTCGATCCGGTCGAGCAGGGTCTGGCGGCCGAGCGTCCAGAAGCCGTTCTCATAGCCGTGATAGACCGTCCACCAGTCGCCGGACGGCCCCTCCACCAGGGTCGCATGGCCGCGCGACCACCATTGCTCGCGGATATCGGTGGTGCGGACCAGCGGGTTCTGAGGGTGATCTTCCCATGGGCCGTGGATCGAGCGCGAGCGCGCGGCGATCACCATATGGCCGGTGGGCGGACCGGCAGTGCCGCCGACCGCGGTGATGAGGTAGAAATAATCGCCATGGCGGGTGATCTTGGGACCCTCTGGCGAGAAGCCCTCCACCACCCACTCCGACGGGTAGCGCCAGGGATCGTAGACATGCTCGAGCTCGCCGATCCGCGACAGCCCGTCATCGGAAAGCCGGACCCTGTCGCCGCCCGACAGGAACAGCCAGCGGGAGCCGTCCTCGCCGACGGCGTGGCCTGGGTCGATATGGTTGGGGAGCTTGAGGTCAATGGGATCGCTCCACGGCCCTTCGATCCTATCCGCCCAGATCACGTAGCTCGTGTTGGGCGACGCCTTGACCGGGATGTAGAGGAAGTAGCGGCCCTTGTGCCTGATCAGCTCCGGCGCCCAGACCGAGCCGACATTCCTCGTGAGCGCGGCGGTGACCGGCCGCCAGTTCACCAGGTCCCGGCTGTGCCAGATGACCAGGCCGGGATAGGAATCGAAGGTCGAGAAGGTCATGTAGTAATCGGCGCCGTCCTTCAGGATCGTCGGATCGGGATGGTCGCCGGACATGATCGGATTGAGGAAGGTGCCGTCGCCGCGATCGGCGATGCGCTGGTTGTCGAAGCCGCGACCCCAGGCCCCATCCCGGTGGTCGTCCGCCGACCCAGACGGGTGCAGGCCCGTAGCGAGCAGCGCTGATTCGGGGACGACCGCCGCCAAGCCTGACGAGCCGATCAGCTTCAGGCTGGAACGGCGATTGATCGGCACCACAGCCTCCCGAAAACAGCCGCCCCGGCTCATCCGGGGCGGCCGCCGGTCTCGTCCCGAAGCCTCAGAAGCGCGCGCGGACCCCGGCCCAGAACTGGCGGCCGGTGCGGTGATAGAGCACCACCCGGTTGTCTTCGTCGATATACTGGTCCTGGGGCTCGTCCGTCAGATTGAGCGCCTCGAGCGTCAAGGTGAAGTTGTCGGTGAGCTTGAGCGAGGCAGCTGCGTCGAAGTTGAGGGTCGAGTTGACGCCTTCTTCGGTGCTGCTCTCACGCGCGCCGCCGGCGAAGGCGGTGAGATAACCCGAGCGATAGGCGGCCGAGCCGCGGATGCTGAACACCTTGTCCTCGTAGAAGAGCGTGGCGTTGGCCGACTCCTTCGAGAGATTCGTAAGCGGGCCCGTCACGGCCGCGGTGCCGCCGGGTCCGGGATATTCGATATTCGCTTTGACATGAGTGTAGTTGGCGAGGACGCCGAGATTCCTGAGGAAGCCTGGCAGGAAGCGCAGTTGATGCTGGTAGTTGACCTCCAGGCCGCGCAGCCGCCCACCCTCGCCGTTCACCGTCTGGGTCAAATCGAAAATCGCATTCTGGTCAAAGCCCGTGCCGTTCAGCAATTCAGGCGGCAGGTTGAGTTCGCTGAACGGAACCTGCGACCGGATTTGCGATCCGGACAGGGTGCTGATGTCCTTCTGGAAGAGGCCGAGCGCGATGAGTGATCCGGGCGCAAAATACCATTCGGCGGAAAGGTCGATATTGGTCGCCTCGGTCGGGTCGAGGAACGGGTTTCCGGGGCTGTAGGACCGATTCGAAGCCTGAATGGTGAGCGAGCCGCCCGGCGACAGCGCCGTGAGCCCCGGCCGCGTGAGGACCTTCGAGACGCCGAACCGGACCAGGAACTCCGGCGTGATCTCGGCGGCCAGGTTGAACGCCGGCAGCCAGTCGTCATATTCGCGTTCCACCGTGACTTCGGCGATCGTGGTCCCGGCAGCGGTGAATCCGGTCGTCACCTGATCGGTGGCGACGTAGCGCATGCCGGCGTCGCCGCGCAGTGTGATCGATCCGATCGGCACGCTGAAATTTGCCTGGAAATAGATTGCCTTCGCTTCTTCCTGGACATCCACGAAGCTGGAGCGGGCATTCTGGTTTTCGATACCGCCCAGACGGAAATCGATGTTCTGGCCGTTGATCGACTGAACGCAATTGCAATAGATATCGAGCGCATCCACGAAGGCGCGGAAGTCGGGGATGACGTAGCTGTCGCTCGCCGGATCGCCCGTGACGCCCTGGAGGATCTGCGTCAGCGAGGAAATCTGGCTCGCGTTGAGTGTCGGCGATTGTGTCTCGGCGACCAGGCGTCGCTGCTCGCCGCCGCTGTAGTTGAAGCGGCGATATTCGCCGCCGAGCTCGAAGGTGAGGTTCTCAGCGACGTCCCACTCACCGATGGCCTTGAAGCTGCGGAACTTGTTGTCGGCGCTTTGTGGACGGATGCGGATGTCGGAGGTGCCGTTGGTCATCGACCAGCTCGCCGGATCGGCGATGTCGAAGCCCCAGTTGATCACCGGCTCGCGGTCGCTCTCTCGATAGTCCCACGAGAAGCCGTCGCTATTGACGCGGTCGAGGGTGATCGTCGTCTGGATGGGGTTGCTGAATGCCGACTTGGCGAAACCGCCGAACAAGGTCCCGCGGAAGACGTCGCTGAACTCGTGCGTCAGCGTGCCGCTGACCTGATAGAATTCGGTCTCGAGCACGTCTTCGCGCGACTCGACGCGCATGTCCACATCGTCGAACACCCCGTAGACGAGCTCATTCTCGTCATTGACCTCGCCCGTCCGGATGATCGTCTGCGGCTTGCCGGCCGCGCCGGTACGGCTGAACGAGATCGCCTCGATATAGTTTTCGGCCCGCTTCGTATCGGAATCGGCATAGAGCCCGTCGATCGAGAGCAGGGTGCGATCGCTCGGCTTGAACTGGAGTGAGCCGGTGATTCCCAGCCGCTTCAGAGAATATCGCCAAGTGTCATAGCGCGGGATGCGCGGATGATAGATGAGCTGATCCCAGTTGCTGCCGTTGCTGGCGGGCGCGCGATTGATGTCGGCGATGGTGAAGCCGGGCAGCGTCGAGGCAGCGTTGAAGCCGCCATTCGCGCCCGTCGGGCTCCAGCGCACGGTGCTGTGCCCGGTCTCCAACACCTCCCGCTCGGAATAAGCGGCCGAGACGAGAGCTCCGAACGTGCCTGCGGCGTTCTGCCAGCTGAGCAGCCCGGCGACGCGCGGGTCGTAAGCTTCGGATTTGTCATTGTATCCCAACTGCGCCGATCCGGCGACGACGAGTTCGTCGCTATAATCCAGCGGCCGGGCGGTCTGGAGATCGACCGTCGCGCCGAGCGAGCCCTCCTCGACATCGGCTGATGCCGTCTTGCGCACGGTGATGCTGTTGAACAGTTCGGATGCGAAGACGTTGAAATCGAAGCTGCGGGCCCGGTTGACGCCGCCACCTGCGTCGGAGCTGCCCGTGGTGGCAATCGCCTCCATCCCGTTGATGCGGACACGGGTGAAGGTCGGCCCCAGGCCGCGGACGGAAATGGTACGGCCCTCGCCGGCATCTCGGGCAATGGCCACGCCCGGCACGCGCTGGATCGACTCGGCGAGATTGTTGTCGGGGAAGTCGGCGATGTCTTCCGCCTTGATGACGTCGACGACACCGGTTGCGCGTCGCTTGTCATTCAGGGCGGATGCGATGCTGGAGCGAAAGCCGGTGACAACGATTTCCTCGCCGGCATCGGCCTCTCCGGAAACCTGGTCGGCTTCGGTGGGAGTGGGCGCGCCTTGCTCAGCGGCGGGGGGCACCTCCTGCGCTGTTGCGCTCGCCGGCGAAAGCGCCCCGATTACAAGCGCCAGGGCAGAAGCCCCCATCCAACGTGCGCGCAGGACTCCTGTGGCGTTCCTCGACATTCGCTCTCCCTTTCCAAGTTCCCGCATTTCGCGGTGTAACTTTGTGACACCGGTGTCACCCGACGGCACGATATAGACGGCAAACACTCTCTCACAGCCCCGCTCACGCTCGCAAGGGGCGAACGGCCTCGGGCAGGAAAAAATTGGAAACCGGTGTCATTTTTTGGCCGAGCCGTTGCGGTGTCGCAACACTTGGAGGCTCAGACGCTCTCCAGCGATGCCACGGGCTTGCCGTTGACCCTGACATTTTCGAGCTTCAGTCCGTTCGTGTGGCGGATGATGCTCGGCTGGGTCACTCCTCTGAAGTCGCAGTCGCGAAGGGTAATCCCCTCCACGGGCGCTCCCGAAAGCCCCTGAGAGTCGAGGACTCGTACCGCATTTTCCGCCCGTAGCCGCTCGATGACGACATTGCGCAGCTCCGGCTTGAACCGCCCCTTCGCCCCTTCCTCATAATTGAAGTCGCAGGTGATCGCCGCCCGGCTCACGCGTCCGACGCTGATGTCGCGATAGTAGAAATTCTCGAGCAGACCGCCGCGCAAGGCATTGTTCTTGAACCTGATAGCATACCAGAGATCAGGGCTGTCCATCCGGCACTTTTCGGCGAAGACCCAGCGAGCGCCGCCCGAGATCTGGCTGCCCACGACAACCCCGCCATGACCCTCCCGCATATGGCAGTTGCGGATCAGGATGTTCTGTGAGGGAGTGGCGAGGCGCCGCCCGTCCGCATTGCGTCCGGAATTCACCGCGATGCAATCGTCGCCGGTATCGAATTCACAATTCTCGATCAGCATCATGTCGATCGATTCCGGATCGCAGCCGTCATTGTTCGGCCCATGGCCGGCAACGTTAATGCCGCGAAGCGTGACGTTTCGGCAGAGCACCGGATGGATGTTCCAGAAGGGCGAGCGGCGAACGCGAATTCCCTCGATCAGCACATTCTCGCAGGCATAGGGCTGGACGAAGCTCGGGCGGAGATAGTGGCCGTCGCCGAAGACCCGCTTCTCGACCGGCACCGCGTCCTCGGCCATCTGGAACAGCACGGCCCGCGACTTGCGCTGGTCGGGCATTCCTTCGCGCCAGCCATGATCGGTGGTGCCTCGCCACGGGCCCTTCCATGCCCACCAATGCTGTGCGTCCGACTGGCCGTCGATCGTGCCCCGCCCCGTCAACGCGATGTTCTTCTGCTTGTAGGCGTAGATGAAGGGCGAATAGTTCATCAGCTCGATCCCTTCCCAGCGCGTGAAGACGATCGGGTAGTGGGCGGGGTTCGTGCTGAAGGCGAGCGTCGCGCCCTCCGAGACGTGGAGGTCCACATTCGACTTGAGGTGCACGGCGCCGGTGAGGAAATGGCCTGCAGGTATGAGCACGCGCCCGCCCCCTGCCCTGTTGCAGGTGTCGATCGCCTTCGTGATCGCCTCGGTGTTGAGCGTCGTGCCGTCTCCCTTCGCGCCGAATTCGACGATATTGAAGGTCCGCGCGGGAAAGGTCGGCGGACGGACGGTTCGCGCGATCACCGCCGCGCGGTCCCAGGGGTCGCCAGCCGCGGCCAGGACGGAGCGGGGCAGCAGGCTGGCGGCGGCACCGGCGCCGGCATAGCGGATGAGGTCGCGGCGGGAAGGACGGATGATCATGGCTGTTCCTCTCAGGCGCGGATGGCGCGCGGCGGCATCGGCACCGGCTCATCGCGGGTCGGCATCGGCGGCATGTCTGGGCGAGTGAGTCCGGTCACCATATCCGGGATCAGGACAGGCCGGCCGGTCTCGAAGCATTGATTGGCTGCCGCCCCGATCAAGATGGAGTAGCAGCCGCTCCGCTCATCGGCGACGCGGCCGGCGCTGTCCGGATTGGGCGCACCGAACAGATCGTCCAGCATCACCTTGTCGCCGCCGCCATGGCCGCCGGTTCCGGTGCGAGGCTTGATGTCGGTCGGCGCGCCGCGGAGCGGATAGAGCCGCGTCTTGATCCGGTTGGAATCGGTCCCGCCCTGTACCATGTCGCCGCCCGCGACATAGGTCTTCTCGACAATGGAGTGTTCGAGCCTGCCTTTCGTGCCGTTGAAGGCGATCTGGTAACCCTCCCATGCGTTGCAGGCGTTGAGCGAATAAGAGAGCGTCGCGCCCATGTCGTACGCGACGATCACGTTCATCGTATCCTCGATGCTGATCTCCGGCCGCCAGACGCACTGGTCGCGGAAGTAGCCGTCATAATGCTCGTTATCGAGGTAGAGGGCCTTCAGGCTAGGGTCGGCCGCGATGTCCAGATAGAAGCTGCACTTGTCCTTTTCCGGGCATGTGCGGCAGCGCTCGTGATGGCTGGCCAGTCCGAGGCGCCGCGCCATCTTGGGCGTGTAGAATTCGCGCTTGCCGACGGCGTCGACGCGCACCGGCACCGCGCCGAGCCACCAATTGACAAGGTCGAAATGGTGCGTTGCCTTGTGCACCATCAGGCCGCCCGATATCGACTTGTTGCTGTGCCAGCGTCGGAAATAGTCCGCCCCGTGCGTCGTATCGAGCAGCCAGGTGAAGTCGACGGAGAGGATGTCTCCGATCGCCCCCTCCATCAGCAATTCCTTCACCTGCGTGCGGGGCGGCGTGTAGCGATAGTTGAAAGCGACGCGGACATGTCGCTTGTTGCGCTTTACGGCGTCCAGGATCCGCTGCGCCTTTGCAGCCGTGGTTGTCATCGGCTTCTCGGTGATGACGTCGCAGCCGGCGTCGAGCGCGCGCACGATATACTCGTCGTGAGTGGCGTCCGTGCTGGTGACGATGATCGTGTCGGGGCGCGTTTCCCGGATCATCGCATCGAACGCGTCCGCCAGATAAGGCTTGGGCGCCGGCGCTCCCGCGGATTGCGCCCGCCTGGCGGTGAAAGCGAGCCGGCCGGGATTCGTATCGCAGATCGCGACCAGCACGTTCCGGTCCTTATGATCGCCCCAGATCGCGTCCTGATAGACGCGTGCGCGATGGCCGGTGCCAACGATCGCGTGGCGTCGCCGCTTGTCGCCGAGCACCTGCGCGCCGGCGGCGGCCCCGAGCAGCGCGCCGCCTGCCCCGGCGGCCTTGAGGAGGGTGCGTCGGTCGAAAGCCGGCCTCTCCTTGTCTTCCATCACCCTCTCCCTTATGACACCGGTATCAGCTCAGATTTTGAAGGTGCGGTCAAGATGTTGAAGCGGCTCGCCTTTGGATCGTTCTAGAAGCCCCCTTGGCCGGCGCTGCCACCGGTTTCCCGGCGCTCGCTCGGCGCGACCCGGAGAGTCCTGATGCGCCCCCTGGCGATCCTGCTTCTGCTGTTCGTGAGCCTCGCCCCCGCGCCCGCTTTGGCGCAGGCCTTTCCCGGCGCAGTGGGCTGGGCGGCCGAGACCCCCGGTGGAAGGGGCGGCGCGATCGTAAGGGTTACGACCCTCAACGCGAGCGGCCCCGGCTCATTCCGCGCGGCGCTCGAGCGCAAAGGGCCCCGCATCGTCGTGTTCGAAGTAGGCGGCCTGATCGATCTCGGCCGCACCACCCTTTCGATCGAGGAACCGTTCCTGACCATCGCCGGCCAGACCGCTCCCTCCCCCGGCATCACGATCATCCGCGGCGGCATCGACATCAAGACGCATGACGTGATTATGCGCCACATCCGCGTCCACACCGGCGTGGACAGTCAACCGCAGCGCAGCGGCTGGGAGGCGGATGCGGTCTCCACGGTCGGAGCGCGCAACGTGATCGTCGACCATTGCACGATGATCTGGGCAGTCGACGAGAACCTCTCCGCATCCGGGCCACGCTTCACAGGCACGACGGTGGAGGAATGGCGCCGGGGCACCAGCCACAACATCACCTTCTCCTACAATCTGCTGGCGGAGGGGCTCCGCTACGCCAGCCACCCGAAGGGCGAGCATAGCAAGGGCTCGCTCGTCCACGACAACGCCACCGGCATCCTGATCTATCGCAACCTCTACGCCCACAATCAGGAGCGGCACCCGCTGCTCAAGGGCGGCGTCCACGCGGCGCTGGTCAACAACTTCATCTACAACCCCGGCGAGCGCGCGGTGCACTACAATCTGATGGCGCTGGAATGGGGCGAGCAGCCCTACCAGCTTGGCGAGCTCAGCGCGGTCGGCAATGTCCTCCGCGGCGGCCCCGACACGCGCAGCGACATGTCCTTCCTCGCGATCGGCGGCGTCGGCGATCTGCGCTTCCACGGCCGCGACAACATCGCGGTGGACCAGGAAGGGAAGTCGCTGACCATGCTCGGCCGCTACACGACAGGCACAGCCAAGATCATCGAAACCGATCGGGCGCTGGTGTGGCCCCAAGGACTAGACGTGCTCCCCGCGCGGGAGGTGGAAACGCATGTCCTCGCCTGGGCCGGCGCCCGCCCGTGGGATCGCGATCACCAGGAGATCCGCATCACCTTCGACGTCGCTGAAGGGCGCGGCGAGATCATCGACGACGAGAAGCAGGTCGGCGGCTTCCAGAAAGTGGCGCCGACCCATGCCCGATTTGTCGAGGCCGACTGGAACCTCGACACGATGGAGCCGAAGTCCAGCCGCTATCCCGGCCAGAAGGACGGCTATATCCAGCAGCCGGGCACCGCGCGCGACCGCGAGATGCGGCAGCAGCCGCGCTAGGTTCCCGGCTGGATGTAGGGAACGCGGGCGAACAGCTCGCGCTCCCACTTGCGCGGATCTGCGACGGCGCGGGATTGGGTGTCGAACACCATCGTCTGGCGGTCGGGCAATGAGTAGACAGGCCAGGCGGGCATGCCGCGATGGTTGGGATCGCCGCCGCACGCGAAGGCGATGAAGGCGTCCATCATCTGGCTGCTCAGCTGGCGGGACGCCGAGCCCGTGCCCGTTATCGATCCCTCCGCATCAAGCCTGCCGAACACGAGCGGGATGTCGAGCGTGTGCGGCGCTCCGCGCCAGGGCTCGACCGGCGACTGGAAGTCGAGCTGGTAGACCCAGGTGCGCGTGTTCGCCCGCGCCCGCTCATCCGCCTCGATCACCTGCCCCGGCCAACTCCGCCCGGCAGTCGTCGCGGCATAGAAGACGCGTTCGGCCGACCAGTCGGGGAAATGCTGCCGATATTGGGCAACCACCCATTCCGGATGGATGTCCATGCGCAGCTCCGGCGCCATCCGCTCCGCGATGTTCGACCAGTCGAGCCCCTGCACCTTCGCTCCCTTGGGATCAATGAAGGCACGCGTCTCGTCGCGCGTGTTGCCGAGGATCATCGGGACGTGGTTCGACTGCGGGTTCGCATCCGGCCAGAACGGGTGGCGGGTCAGCCACTTCATGTCGAGCACCGGGCCGAAATAGACACCGCCGCCGATGATCGGATCGATCGCTGCAAGCCCTTCCACCAGCCGCTCGGCGGGCAATGTCAGGAGGTCGGCGGGCGCGGCTTTGAGCGCCTCGAGATAGGCCCGGGTGCGGGCAGTCGCGTTCAGCGGACCCGAAGCCGTTACCTGCTGCCCGCTCATCGTCGCGGCACGGTGGAAGAGGCCCTTGGCGTCCCGCATACCCATCATCGTCGCGATCTTTGCGCCACCGCCGGACTGGCCGAACACCATCACGCGCGACGGGTCGCCGCCGTAATTTGCGATATTGTCACGGACCCATTGGAGGGCGAGGATCTGGTCGAGCTGCCCTGCATTGCCGCTGTCCGGGAAGCGCGGATCGAGCCGGGCGAGATAGAGATAGCCGAACGCGTTCAGCCGATGGTTGATGGTGACGACGACAACGTCCCCGCGCGCGGCGAGATGGCGGCCGTCATTCAGGGGATCCACGACGCTGCCCGAGGAGTAAGCGCCGCCGTGAATATAGACCATCACCGGCCGCCGGGCCCCTGCCCGCGCTTCCGGCGTCCAGACATTGAGGAACAGGCAATCCTCGCTCTGCGGATTGTAGCGCTCGCCCCGTTGGGGGCAGGACGGGCCGAACCGGACCGCATCCACGATACCGGCAGCCGGTGCAGGCGCACGGGGAGCCCGGAAGCGTTCGGCTGAGCCGTAGCGTATGCCGCGGAAGACATGGAGGCCACCTTCGCTCGTGCCTCGCACCCTGCCCAAGGTCGTGCGGACCACTGGTGCCCGCTTCTGCGCGAGAGCCGGAGCCGAAAGGAGCGCCGCGCTGCCGATCAGGAAGCGGCGGCGGCCGATCACCGACGGACGTCCAGCTCTCCGGCCATGAATGCCTCGACGTCGCGAGGCGTAAAGAGCGAGGCGTCGCCCGGCAGGCTGTGCTTGAGTGCCGTCACCGCGAGACCAGAGCGAACCGTCCACTCAAGGTCGCGCCCGGTGCGCAGTCCGTGCAGGATGCCGGTGGCGAACGCGTCCCCGGCGCCGATCCTGTCGATGATGCCGGCGACCACCACCTCCTCGGTCTGGGCCACCAGGTCCGGGGTGTCGATTCGTGCCGAGATGCGATGGCGGTCGGCGTCGTCGATGTGCCGTGCGGTCGAGGCGATCAGCTTGAGCTTCGGGAAGGCTTTGAATGCGGCTTCCGAAGCCTCGCGGCGGCGGTCCGCTCCCTCGCCGCTGAAGGTCTTGCCGAGCAGCAGCGAGATATCGCGCTGATTGCCGAACATGATCTGTGCGTGGGCGACGAGGCGGGTCAGGATCTCGCGCGGCTTGCTGTCCCACCGTTCCCACAGCTGAGCGCGGTAATTGCCGTCGAAGGAGATCGGCACGCCCAGCCGCACCGCCGCCTCTGTGGCCGCGAACGCAGAATCGGCCGATCGCGGCCCGAGCGCAGGTGTGATGCCTGACATGTGAAGCAGGTCGACGCCCTGAAGCAGCCGCTCCCAGTCGAAGTCCGCGGCGGTCGCGTTGGCGAAGCTGCTCCCCTCCCGGTCGTAGGTGATTTCGGAAGCCCTGAGGCCCGCACCGGGAGCGAGGAAATAAAGACCCATCCGCCCCGGCACAGCGTCGATGCCCGAGACATCCACCCCATGGCGTCGCAAATAGCCCGCCGCCGCTTGGCCGAGCGCATTGTCGGGGATGAGGCTGACGACCTTGGTCGCATGTCCAAGCGAGGCGAGCCCCACCGCCACGTTCGCTTCGGCGCCGCCGATGTGAACGTCGAGGTGCGGCCGCTGCAGCAGGAGCTCGCGGCCCGGCGCCGTCAGGCGCAGCAGCAGCTCCCCGAAACAGGCGACCGCCGCCATCAGCGAGCCAGCCAGCCGCCGTCGACGGCTAGAATATGCCCGTTCACATAGTCGGACGCAGCGGATGAAAGGAACACGGCCGCGCCGCCGAGATCGGACGGCTTTCCCCAGCGGCCGGCGGGGATGCGCTCCATGATCTGCCGATTGCGGGTCTCGTCCGCCTGCAGCGCGGCGGTGTTGTTGGTGGCGATATAACCGGGCGCGATCGCGTTGACGTTGATGCACTTGGCGGCCCACTCGCATGCGAGCAGCTTCGTGAGCCCCGCGACGCCCGACTTTGACGCGGTATAGCTCGGCACGCGGATGCCGCCCTGAAAGCTGAGCATCGAGGCGATGTTGATGATCTTGCCGCCTCCTTGCCGGATCATGTGCCGCCCCGCCGCCTGGCAGAGGAAGAAGACCGACTTCAGGTTCGTGTCGATCACCGCGTCCCAATCCTCCTCGGTGAAGTCCACCGCATCCTCGCGGCGAATGATACCGGCATTGTTGACGAGGATGTCGAGCCCGCCAAGTTCCGACAGGGTGCGGTCCACCACCTCCTGCACGGGAGCGATCGTCGACAGGTCCGCACCGATTATCGCGGCGCGCCTGCCCGTCCCACGGACAAGCTCCGCCGTCTCGTCGGCAGAAGAGCGGCCAACAAGCGCCACGTCCGCCCCCGCCTCGGCAAGCGCCACGGCGATGCCCTGGCCAATGCCGCTATTCGCGCCGGTGACGACGGCGACTTTGCCGCTGAGGTCGAACATCGCGCTCACGCCAGCTGGCAGATGTCGAGGACCTTCATATCCGTGTAATCCTGATTCTCGCCGGCCATCGCCCAGATGAAGGCATATGCCTTCGTGCCGGCGCCCATATGGACGGACCAGACCGGGCTGATCACGGCCTCCTCATTGGCAATCGTGATCTGGCGGAGCTGGTCGCCCTGCCCCATGAAGTGGAAGACGCGATCGTTTTCGCCGTCCAGGCCGAAGTAGAAATAGATCTCGCTGCGCCGCTCGTGGATGTGCGGCGGCATCGTGTTCCACACCGAGCCGGGCTTCAGAACCGTCAGACCCATGACAAGCTGGGCGCTGTCGCACACGCCTGGAATGACGAGCTGGTAGATGGTGCGCTCGTTCGATTCCTCGAGGCTGCCGCGCTCCAGCGCGTTGGCCTGAGCGATGCCGAGCTTGCGGGTCTGGAACGCCTTATGGGCTGGGCAAGAGGCGAGATAGAAGCGCGCGCCCTGGCCAGAGAAGAGAACATCCTTCGCGCCCATGGTGACATAGAGGCAATCCATGTTGCCGAGCTCGAACGCCTCGCCGTCGACGGTGACGGTACCGGCGGTCTTCCCGACATTGACGACCGCGAGCTCGCGCCGCTCAAGGAAGGGCTTGCCCGCCGCGGAAGTCGGTTCGACCTGATCTGGCAACCGCACGTCGCCGCCGCCGACCACCACACCGCCGATCACGAACCGGTCGGCATGGGTGTAGTTGAGCACGCACTCACCTTCGCGGAACAGCCCCTCGATCAGGTAGCGGTCGCGCAGCTCCTCGTTGGAGACGCACTCCATCATGTCGGGGTGCGTGGCGTAGTAAGTGCGTTCGAACATCTGAATTCTCCGTGATCAGGCGGCTTGGGCGTGGGGCTCGTCGAGGCGGTAGGCGCGCTTGACGAGGCCGTAAGTGAGTTCGTGGGCGAGTTCGGCGGCTTCCCAATCCTGCAGCCGCCCTTCGGCGACCAGGCGGGCGAGGAAGGCGCAGTCGACGCGGCGGGCGACGTCGTGCCGCGCGGGGATCGAGAGGAAGGCGCGGGTGTCGTCGTTGAAACCGACCGTGTTGTAGAAGCCGGCTGTCTCGGTCGTCATTTCGCGGAAGCGGCGCATGCCTTCAGGGCTGTCGTGGAACCACCAGGCGGGGCCCAGCTTCAGGCAAGGGTAATGGCCGGCAAGCGGTGCCAGTTCGCGGGCATAGGCACTCTCGTCCAGCGTGAAGAGGATGATGGTGAGTTTCCGCTCATTGCCGACCACGTCGAGCATGGGCTTCAGCGCGCGGACATAATCGGTCCGGGTCGGCATGTCCGCGCCCTTGTCGCGGCCATAGGCGTCGAACAGCCAGGCATTGTGGTTGCGGAAGGAGCCGGGATGGATCTGCATCGTCATCCCGTCCTCGACCGACATCCTGGCCATCTCGGTCAGCATCTGCGCCCGGAACAGCTCGGCGTCGGCGGCATTCCATGCGCCGCCAACGATCCGGCCGAAGAGCGCTTCGGCTTCGGCGGACGAAAGGTTGGCAGTCTGCGCTGTGGCAAAGCCGTGGTCGGTTGCCGTGGCGCCAGCAATGCGAAAGTCGGCGCGGCGCTTGCGGTGAGCCTCCAGATACCCCCGCCAGCTGTGGACGTCCTCGCCCGTCAGCTCCCCGAAACGCTGCAACGCGCCGGCAAAGGCCTCATGCTCGACATCGATGACGGCATCGGGCCGGTAAGTCGTGACCACCCGTCCCGGCCAGCCGGACGCGCGGATGGCGGCGTGGTGCTGAAGCGGGTCGTCCGCCCCTTCGGTAGTTGCCAGGAACTCGATGTTGAACCGCTCGAACAGGGCACGCGGCCGGAAGGCGGGCGTCGCGAGCGCTTCGTTGATCCGGTCGAAGTAGAGGTCGGCAGTGCCCGCCTCCAGCGCCACCTCGACCC
The DNA here is from genome assembly GCF_059502505.1 of Allosphingosinicella sp. Taxonomy (NCBI): domain Bacteria; kingdom Pseudomonadati; phylum Pseudomonadota; class Alphaproteobacteria; order Sphingomonadales; family Sphingomicrobiaceae; genus Allosphingosinicella; species Allosphingosinicella sp. The sequence goes on along the minus strand of NZ_JCACEU010000012.1, from coordinate 115,235 downwards.
CGAACACCTCGGCAAAGACATGGTCGAGCCACAGGCGCGAAGGCGTGCCGCGGAACAGATAATAATGCTGCGCGAACAGCCGCCATGCCTCGCGCGGATCTGCGGGCGACGGGCCGGAGCGGCTCGGCACGCCGAGCCGGTCGAGTGGAACGCCCTGGCTGTAGAACATCCGATAGAGATAATGGTCCGGCGCCAGCAGCAGCTCGGTCGCGTTCGTCCACGGCGCGTTCCCGGCGAACCAGGCGGGATCGATATGGCCGTGCGGGCTGACGATCGGCAGGCCCGCCACTTTGGCATAGAGGCTGCGGGCGATCGAGCGTGTGGTGGGGTCCGCCGGGAACAGCCTGTCCGGATCGAGCTTGAGGGGCCTGGTCATCGCTATCCTGAACGCTTCAGCGCGGGTGATCTCCGTCACCTCGGCAATAATAATCGGTAACCGGTGTCAGTAAGAAGAGCAAGACCGAACCTGAAGGGTCAAATAGTCGGCGGAGGCGCGACGGACGCCCGCTTCACCAGGCGGGAGATAAAGAGCGAGGGCTCTGCGACATCGTCATCCCCGTCGCCGTCCCCGGCCAAAAGCTTCAGCGCGGCCGATCGAGCCATCGAGATGATCGGCCAGCGCACCGTCGTCAGCGGCGGCCAGATGTGGGCGGCGATCGGCGTGTCGTCGAAGCCGATGATCGAGAGCTCTTCCGGCACCTGGATGCCACGCTGCCGGGCGGCGTGGACGGTGCCGGCCGCCATCTCGTCATTGCTCGCGAAGATCGCGGTGGGACGCGGCGACAGATCCAGCAACTTCTCGGCAGCGGCGATGCCCGACTCGAACGTGTAATTACCTTCCGCAATGAGGCTCCTTGGCAGCTTGATGCCGGCAGCCTTGAGCGCGTCCTCGAAACCGTGGCGCCGCTCGACGGCAGAACGGAAGCCATGCGGGCCTGCAATGAGGCCGATCTGTCGATGCCCCTGCTCGATCAGAAAAGCTGTCGCCGAGCGCACCGCCTCCCGATCGTTCGAAGCGACCATATGGTCGGGATCGTCGAGCTCGGCGGAACCCATCCGCACATAGCGGCAACCGAGCTCCTCGCAGAGCCGCGCCAGCGCATCGTTTTCGGAGATAGGCGGCAGGATCACGACTCCGTAGAGCCGCTGCCGCTCTAGGAAGTGGCGGACGTCGTCCAGCATGGCCGAGGAGCCGCGGTCGACCGGCCGCACGATCATCTCATATTCGCTGCCCTGCAGCGCCTCCAGGATGCCCTGCTGGACATTGAGCACCATCTGCGCGTTGGGATTGTCGTGGATCAGGCCAATCAGGAAATTGGTGCGCAGCGCCAGCCCGCGCGCCTGCGGATTTGGAACGTAGCCGATCTCGCGGATCACATCGAGAACTCGCTGGCGGGTCTCGTCATTGAGCAAGGGCGAGCGGTTGATGACGCGGCTCACGGTCTTCTTCGACACACCCGAAAGCCTCGCGACATCGTTGATCGTTGGCTTGCTGGTGCGGCGCCCGTTCCAGTCCTGGTCTGCCTTGCTGCTCACGCTTCGTCTCCCGCGGCAGTGGATAGCCGAGCCGCCGCCCAAACAAAAGCAAGGCCGCGCCTTGTCCGCCGTTTCAACAGCAGTTATATGACACCGGTTACCAATCGAGACAATGGATGACCGACGCCGACCTCATCGAGCGCTCCGCTGAGACACGCAGCCTGCTCCGGCTCGACGGGCGCGACGATGTCGCCGTCGCGTTGCGGCCAATCGCGAAGGGTGAGCGCCTGCAAATCGGCAGCGACTGGATCGAGGCACAGGAGGCTATCCCCTACGGCCACAAGATCGCGATCCGCGCCCGTTCCCGCGGCGAAAAGGTGCGCAAGTTCGGCTGGCCTATCGGGGCCATGAAAGCCGACGTGCAGCCCGGCGAGCATGTCCACGACCACAATGTAGCGACTTTGCTGAGCGGGGTGGAGGGCTATAGCTATGAGCCGCTCGCCGAGGAGCCGCTCGACAGCCCCTCGACGCTGCACTTCGACGGCTACCGCCGCGCCGACGGGCGGGTCGGCACCCGCAACGAGATCTGGATCCTGCCCACGGTCGGCTGCGTCGCCCGCACGGCCGACAAGATCGCCGTCGTCGCTCATGCGCGCCATTCTACGCTGATCGACGGCGTCTACGCCTTCACTCATCCGTTCGGCTGCTCGCAGCTCGGCGACGATCTCGCCGGCACGCGCTCGGTGCTCGCCGCGCTCGCCTGTCATCCCAATGCCGGCGGCGTCCTGCTTGTCGGCCTCGGCTGCGAATCGAACCAGCTCGACCGATTGATCGAGGAGATACCCGGGAACCTTCGCGGCCGGGTCCGCACCTTGCGCGCCCAAGGCGTCGAGGACGAGGTGCAGGAAGGCCTCGCTTCGGTGGACGGGCTTGTCGCCACGGCTTCGCTGGCACGCCGCGAAAAGGTGGGCCTGTCGGAGCTCGTGTTGGGCCTGAAGTGCGGCGGCTCCGACGGCTTTTCGGGCCTTACCGCGAACCCGCTGGTCGGACGCATGGCGGACCAGGTGGTCGCCGCGGGCGGCACCGCCATCCTCAGCGAAATCCCGGAAGTGTTCGGCGCCGAGCGGCTGCTCATGGCGCGTGCGCGCGACCGCCACGTCTTCGACGGCATCGTGGGCGTGGTGAACGACTTCAAGCGCTACTTTCTGGCGCATAACGAGCCGGTGTCGGAGAACCCCTCCCCCGGCAACATTGCGGGCGGCATCACCACGCTGGAGGAAAAGTCGCTTGGCGCCGTGCAGAAGGCCGGACGGGCACGGGTCGAGGATGTCCTGCGCTACGGCGAACGGGTGCGCCGCCGCGGCCTCACCCTGCTCGAGGCGCCGGGCAACGACGCGGTGTCCTGCACCGCGCTCGCAGCGGCCGGGGCGACGGTCATCCTCTTCACCACCGGACGCGGCACGCCGCTCGGCTTCCCAGTGCCGACCGTAAAGATCGCCTCGAATTCCGACCTTGCGCAGCGCAAGCGCGGGTGGATCGACTTCGACGCCGGACGGGTGCTCGAGGAGGGGATCGAGCCAGTCGCCGGAAGCCTGCTCGAGCGCATCGCCGGCATCGCGTCCGGCCAGCAGACCGCCGCCGAGCGCAACGGCGAACGCGAGATCGCGATCTGGAAACGTGGCGTCACCCTGTGACGTCCCTTGCCTACGATCGATCGAAGCTGGGCACCGGAATCCTGCACTTCGGCCCCGGTGCCTTCCACCGCGCTCACCAGGCCGACTATATCGACCGCCTACTCGCGGGAGATCCCCGCTGGGGCATCGCCGCCGTGTCCCTCCGCTCGGCCGAGACAGTCGATGGGCTGATGCGGCAGGACGGCCTCTACACGCTCGCCATTCTTGACGAGCAGACGAGTTATCGCACCATCGGAGCGCACAACCGTTTCTTGGGACCCGGGGAAGCCGGGAAGGTCCGACAGTTGCTCGGCCAGGGCGAAATCCGGATCGTATCCAGCACGGTGACCGAGAAGGGCTATTGCCTGGCGGGCGACGGCACGCTCGACTTCGCTCATCCCGACATCGTGCACGATCTCGCCTCGCCGGAAACACCGGTCAGCATCATCGGCTGGCTCACGCTCGGGCTGAAGGACCGGCGGGAGGCGCGGCTCGCGCCATTCACGGCGCTTTGCTGCGACAACATGGTCTCGAACGGCAAGAAGCTGCGGCGGGCCGTGATCGACTATGCTGAGCGGCTCGACCCGGAGCTTGCGCGCTGGATCGCCGGAGAGGTCGCCTTTCCCGATGCCATGGTCGATTCGATCACGCCCGCAGCGGACGACGCGCTCCGCCGGATGGTGAAGGCGGCGACCGGCTTCGACGACGCCATTCCTGTGCGCCGGGAGGCCTATGCGGCATGGATTATCGAGGACATCCTGCCCGCAGGATCACCGGCCCTGGCATCGGTCGGGGCCGTGCTGGCGAAGGATGTCGGCGCATGGGAAAAGGCGAAGCTTCGCATCCTCAACGGCGCGCATTCGACACTTGCTTATCTAGGCCTGCTGATCGGCTATGAGACGGTGGCTGATGCTATGCGCGACGCCGAGCTCGTCGCCTTCGTCGAGCGGCTGATCCGGGACGACATCATCCCGAGCCTCGCGCCCTCCCCGCTCGATCTGGGCGGCTATGCGGGGGAAATACTGCGGCGCTTCCGCAACCCCGCCATCCACCACAAGCTCTCGCAGATCGCCTGGGACGGCTCGCAGAAGCTTCCTTACCGGCTGCTGGATACCGTCTCCGATGCACTCGACCACGGCCGGCCGTTGGCGCGGCTGGCCGTACCCATCGCCGCCTGGATGGTCTTCATCAGGCGCCAGGCGAATGCCAGAGCCGAGATCGTCGACCCGCTCTCGGAAAAGCTGATCGCCGCCGCGCGGGCCGGTGATCTGGTCGACGAGTTGCTCGCGATCCGCCAGATCTTCCCAACCCGTCTTGCCGGGCGGCCGGAATTCCGAACCGCGGTCGCGCAATCGGTCAGTATCATGCGCCAGGAAGGCGCCAGATCCTGCCTCACGCCGCGAGAGGAAAGCCATGCCTGACATCGACCGCATCCTCGCCGCGGCTCCGGTCATTCCCGTGCTCGTGGTGGAGCGGGTCGACGACGCGCTGCCGATCGCCCGTGCCCTGGTCGACGGCGGTCTCCCTGTGCTGGAGGTGACGTTGCGCACTCCCGCCGCGCTCGATGCCATCCGCGCGATGAAGCAGGTGGCGGGTGCCATCGTAGGCGCGGGCACCGTGCTCAATCCCCAGCAGTTCGAAGCCGCCGTCGAGGCGGGTTCTGAGTTCGTCGTCAGCCCCGGCCTCACGCAGTCGCTCGGTGAGGCAGCGGCCCAGTCGCCCATTCCTCTCCTGCCCGGTATCGCCAGTGCGGGCGACATCATGCGCGCCCTCGATCTCGGTTTCTCCCGCCTCAAATTCTTCCCCGCCACCGCATCGGGAGGGCTCCCCGCCCTCAAGGCTCTGAGCGCGGTCTTCGGCAACGTCCGTTTCTGCCCCACGGGCGGCATCACTGCCGAGACGGCGCCGGAGTGGCTGGCGCTTCAGTCGGTCGCCTGTGTCGGCGGGAGTTGGCTCGTCCCCTCGGGGCAGCCGGTCGAGCCGGAGGCGATCCGGCGCCGTGCCGCAGTGGCCGCTGCGCTCCGGACAAACGCCTTGAAGCCAGCATCTTGATCCCGGAGCCGCGCAGGAGTTGTTGCATATGACACCGGTTTCCAATAGGCTTCCGGAAAACGACCTGTTGAGGGGCTCTGAGGTGTCTGTGCTGTCCGACGACGCGGCGACGATCGCCGGCCGTTTCCTGTCCGCGCGCCGCGCAGCAGGCGGCCTGGCCGATTATCCCGGCGTCTTCCCGTCGACTCTCGAAGATGCGTATCGAATCCAGGACGAGGCGATTGCCGCATGGGCGCAGCCCGTGATCGGCTGGAAGGTCGGCCGGATTCTGCCGCCTCTGTCGGAGCAGTTCGGCACCGATCGCCTGGCCGGGCCGATTTTCGCGCCCCAGACCGCGGTCGCGAACGGACAAGAGCCGAAGATGCCGGTCTTCGCAGAGGGGTTCGCCGCCGGGGAGGCCGAATATCTGCTGCGGATCGGCCGCACCCCGCCGCGCGACAAGCGCAACTTCACGCTCGACGAGGCCGCCGACCTGATCGATGCGGTGCATGTCGGCATCGAGATTGCGAGCTCTCCCCTCGGCGACATCAACAAGCTCGGACCGATCGCCGTCATATCCGATTTCGGCAACAATAACGGCCTGGTGCTCGGCGACGAGATTGCCGACTGGCGCTCCAGCGGCTTCGAGGGGTGGGATGTGACCACCTTGATCGATAGCAAGGAAGTGGGCACCGGACGCGCCACTTCATTTCCCGACGGCGCGATCGGCGCCGCGCGCTTCCTGTTCGAGCTGATGGCGCGGCGCGGGATCGCGCTGCAGCCGGGCCAGTGGATCTCCTCAGGCGCGGTCACCGGCGTGCACGACGCACTTCCGGGACAGTTGGTCGAGGCGCGGTTCGGCGAGGCCTACAGCGTCAAATGCAGTCTGGAGGCGGCGCGGCCTCAGCAGGCCTAGTGCGCCCACTCCTGCGTCAGGGTCTCGGCCTTCCGGCCGTCCCATTTGACCTCCAGCTTGCGCTCCTGCGGGTCGCCATTGGCAGCCGCGTAAAGCTCGTAAATCACGACGCCGTCCTGCTGCCTGCTCTCGATCACCCGCGTCGGCTGCAACGTCGCGTCGGCGGCGGCGCTCGCCTCTCGGACGGCCGCAGGCGCGGCTGAGAAGTCGATATCGCGCTGCGTCTCTACGACGCGCCAGCGTCCGCCTTCTTCCATGATGTCGAACTCAATTTCGGACCCGTCGGCGAGCTTGCCCTCGATGTCGAAGTAGCGGCGCCCCTCCCGCGTCTCCGCTTCCGCTTCGGCAGGGGTGAAGCCGGGCTGCTCCGCGGCGGCGGCGGCCAGCACCTCCTGGGGCACATCGGCCAACGCCACGTCCCGCTTTCCTGAAGTCTCGACCTTCTCGACGGCCTCGCCCGGAGCCGCCTCCCCTCCGCATGCCGCGAGACCGAGGAGAGCAAGGGGAAGCAGCATCTTCACGGGAGGATCCTCATCCGAAATAGCGGGGAAGTGCGAGCGACAGCTCGGGAACGTAGCTGACCAGCATCAGCGCGACGACGAGCGCGCCGTAAAAGGGCCAGATCGTCTTCACCGCCCGCTCGACCGGAATGCCGCCGATCGCAGAGCCGACGAACAGCACCGAGCCGACCGGCGGGGTCACCAGGCCGATGCCGAGGTTGAGCATCATGATGATCCCGAAATGCACCGGATCGATGCCCAGCGGCATCAGGATCGGCAGGAAGATCGGCGTGGTGATCACGATCAGCGGTGCCATGTCCATGAACGTGCCAAGGAGCAGCAGGATCACGTTGACGATCAGCAGGACCAGGATCGGGTTCTCGGTGATGAACCCGATCAGCCCGGCCAATTGCGCAGGCACCTCAAGAATGGCCAGCGCAAAGCCGAAGCCGGTAGCCGCCGCGATGATGAGGAGCACCATCGCCGCCGTCTTCACCGACTGAATCGCAGCTTCCATGAAGTTGCGCCAGCCGAGCGACCGGTAGACCAGCACGCCCACGGCGATCGTGTAGATGACGGCGATCGCCGAGGATTCGGTCGGCGTGAAGATGCCGCTGAGGATGCCGCCCATGATGATGACGGCGGTGAGGAGGCCCGGGATCGCGAACACTGCGGCGCGCACAAACGGGCGCCAGCCGGGGAAAACGCCCTTGGGGTAGCCGCGCTTGACCGCCACCAGCCACGACACCGCCATCAGGAGCAGCCCGGTGAGAATACCGGGCACGACGCCCGCCAGGAACAGGTCGCCGATCGAGACGCCCGTGCCGGACGCGGCCGCATAGATGATCATGTTGTGGGACGGCGGGATCAGCAGTCCGACGATGGCCGCCGTCACGGTGACGTTCACGCAATAGTCGCTGTCATACCCCTTGTCCTTCATCAGCGGGATCAGCGTCGATCCCATCGCCGAGGCGCTGGCGATGGCCGAGCCGGAGACGGCGCCGAACAGCATTGATGCGCCGACATTGACCTGGCCAAGGCCGCCGCGGGCGCGGCCGAACATCGCCTCCGCCACCTGCACCAGCCGCGTCGCAATGCCGGCGCGATACATGAGGTCTCCGGCGAAGATGAAGAAGGGGATCGCCATGAGGTTGAACACGCTGATGCCCGCCGCCATGCGCTGGAATGCGACGACCAGCGGGATGTCGAGCGCCAAGAAGGCGGCAATGGTGGCGCCGAGCAGCGCGAACGCCACCGGCACGCCCATCGCCAGCAGGGCCACCAGCGTCAGCAGAAGAATGGCTAGCTCCACCGGCTCATCTCCTGGTCGGCGCTCTCCTCGCCGGCAGCGTCCTCGAGCATCAGCTCGATCGTGAAAATGGTCATCAGCACGCCCGACAGCGGCAGCGGCAGATAGGCGACGCCGCGCGGCAGGCCGAGCGTGGGAATGACGTGGCTCCAGGTCCGGGCGACCAGCTCCCCGCCCCAGATCGCGATCGCGACGCCGCTGAAGCCGACCACGAGATGCGCGATGAAGCGCATGATGTGGCGCCCGCGCGGCGAGAGCACGGATTCCACCGCGAGGATGCGAATGTGGAACCCCTCACGCACGCCAGCGGCGGCGGCGAAGAAGGCGTACCAGATCATCAGCACCAGCGCCGCCTGCTCCGCCCAGGCGGGGCTGGAGCTGAGCACGTAACGACCGAACACCTGCCATCCGATGATTGCGGTCATCGCGATCAGCCCGACGGCGCCCGCCTGGAGCAGGAGCGCGCTGGCCGCCGCATTCACCCGTCTCAGCCGCTCAAGCATTTGCTGCTCCCATGGCCAGGATCGCGTCGACCACCTGGCGCTGTTCCGGCGTCTTCACGAAGCTCTCCCACACCGGCCGCATGCTCGCACGGAAGGTCTCACGGTCGACTTCGTTGACCTTGACGCCTTCCCCCAGCAACGCGGCGCGTGCCGCCGCCACCCGCGCGTCCCACAGCCGCCGCATGTACGGAACGGAGTCGCGCGCGCTCGCCATCACGATGCTTTGGTCGGCCGCGCTGAGATCGTCCCAGCTGGTCTTCGACATCAGCAGCACTTCGGGTGCCATCACGTGGTTGGTGAGGCTGTAATAGGGCGCGACCTCGTAATGGCGCCCGCTCTGATAGGAGGGCCAGTTATTCTCTGCCCCGTCGACCACGCCCTGGACCAGCCCCTGATAGACCTCGCCAAGATCCATCGGCGTCGCATCGGCGCCGATGGAGCGGATCATCGAGACGTAGAGATCGGAATTCTGCACCCGGATCTTGAGGCCGCGCATGTCCTCCGGCCGCCGGATCGGGCGCTTTGTGTTGTAGAAGGAGCGGCCGCCTGAATCGTAGAAGCACAGGCCGATGAGATCGTGCTTCTCCAGCGATGCGAGCACCCGGCGTCCCGGCTCGCCGTCCAGCGAGCGGCGCAGATGCTCCTCGCTTTCGAACAGGAAGGGAAGCGAGGGCACGATCGTGAGCGGCTCGATCGAGTTGAGCGGCGCCAGGTTGACCCGGTTGAAGTCCAGGCCGCCGAAGCTGGTGATCTCGAGCGTGTCGCGCTCCGCCCCCAGCTGTCCGCCCGGAAACAGCTTCAGCTTCAACCGTCCGCCGCTGCGCTGCTCGATGAGATCGCCGAAATAGCGGAACGCCTGGACGGTAGGATAATCGCGGGGATGGGTATCAGTGCCGTAGAGCGTTCCACCCGAGGAGCGGCCGCACCCGGCGAGCGGCAAGGCGAGCACGCCGGCGAGGCCGCCGGCCAGCACCCCTCGCCTGCTCCATCCGCTCATGGGATCCGCCTCGCAAACACGCGGCGCATCGTCTCTGCTTTCATCGCACTCTCTCTGGTCGTCTGCTCTGGCGGCAGCCTTGCGTGATCGCAACGTGGCACAGGATGACACCGGTATCAATAGCTGCTACGCCACCTCTATGCTGCTGACTTACTTGCTTGCCTTGGCCGCCCCCGCGACCTCCACCCCTCCCGCCTTTCCCGGTGCCGAGGGAGCCGGAGCTCTGTCTCGCGGCGGTCGCGGTGGACGCGTGCTGAAGGTCACCAATCTGGAGGACAGCGGTCCCGGCTCGCTGCGAGCCGCAGTTGAGGCGAAGGGGCCGCGCACGATCGTGTTCGACGTCGGCGGCACGATACAGCTGAAGAAGCCGCTGGTGGTCCGCAACGGACAGGTGACGATCGCCGGCCAGACCGCGCCGGGCGGCGGCATCACGCTGCGCGACCGCCACCTCGACATCGCCGCGGACGACGTAGTCGTTCGTTACATCCGCTCCCGCCTCGGCGACGAGAGCCGCGTCGAGAGCGACGCCTTCACGATCAGCAGCGGCCGGCGGATCATCGTGGACCATGTTTCCGCCAGCTGGTCTGTGGACGAGACGCTCTCTTCCGGATCGGATTATAAGACGCCCAAGGACGATCTTCGCGACGTCACGGTGCAGTGGTCGATCATCTCGGAATCCCTGAGGAAGTCCGTCCACGCAAAGGGCGAGCATGGCTACGGCTCGCTGCTCCGCGGCGCCCGCGGAGCGCGAATGAGCTTCCATCACAATCTCTGGGCTCATCATGTCGCCCGCATGCCGCGGCCGGGAAACTACCTCCAGCCCGCGCAGGACAGCGTCGGCGCCTATTACGACCTCCGCTCCAACGTCTTCTACAATTGGGGCGGGAGCCAGGCCGGCTACAATGCCGACAGCGGCGAGAAGGCGTCGCATGCGGCGTATAATTTCGTCGACAACGCCTACAAAACGGGGCCCGACACCGACAAGCCGGTCGCCTTCAACGAGCGCAACCCGATCGCCCGTGCCTGGTTCGCCGGCAACAGCATGAACGGCACGATCCCGGCAAATCCCTGGAGCCTCGTCACCGGACGCGACGATGCGGCCTATCGCCTCGCCGGCCCGATCCACTTCCCCGCAGTCACCCGGGATGCGGCACCGAAGGCGTTTGAAAAGGTGCTTGCCAGTGCCGGCGCGTCCCGCGTCAGGGACGCGGTGGACCAGCGTGTGGTCGAGACGGTCCGAACCGGGACCGGCGGCCTGATCGACAGCCAGAAGGAAGTCGGCGGCTGGCCTGACCTCGCCCGCGGCACCCCTTGGCAGGACGGCGACGGCGACGGCATGCCCGACGATTGGGAGCGCGCCCACGGCCTCGATCCGGCCAGTCCCGCCGACGGTTCGGCCGACCGCGATGGCGACGGCTACACCAATGTCGAGGAATGGCTGAACTCGCTGGTGCGATGATCCGTCTTTCCCGCCGCGGCGTCTGCGCCGGCATGGCGGCGTCGCTGCTCGCCCGCCCCGCCCGCGCGGCCGGCTTCAACGCCGTGGTGCGGAAGAGCGGCGGCACCCATCCCAGCCTCGCCGCGGCCCTGGCAGACGCGCCCGCGGGGGACGCACCTTATCATATCCTGATCGGCTCCGGCCGCTGGGAAGAGAAGCTCACCATCAGCCGGCCAAACGTGGTGCTGGTGGGCGAGCAGCGCGGCCGCAGCGTGATCACCTCCTCCGTAGCGTCCGGTCACGACAAGCCCGGCGGCGGCAAGTGGGGCACATTCGGCTCGGCGACGCTGACGGTGGAGGCGCCCGGCTTCACTGCCCGCAATCTCACCATCGAGAACGGCTTCGACTATCTCGCCAATCTCCGCACCCGTCGCGTCGACGACGCGCAGGCGGTGGCGCTGGCGCTCGGCAATGCCGCGGACCGCACGCTGATCGAAGGCTGCGACCTGATCGGTCACCAGGACACATTCTATCTTCGGGCCGGCCGTGCGCTGGTGCGCGACTGCCTGATCATGGGCAGCATCGACTTCATCTTCGGCGGCGCTTCGGCTCTGTTCGAGGCCTGCGAGATCCGCTCGCGCCTGCGCCGCGGTGAAGAGCTCCAGGGCTATGTCGCCGCGCCGAGCACCCATCGAGACCAGCCGATCGGCCTCGTCTTCGACCGCTGCCGCCTCACCCGCGAAGCCGGGCTGCCGGACGGGTCGGTCTGGCTCGGACGTCCCTGGCGGGCCGGCGGCAACACGGAGCTGCTCGGCGCCGCCGTCTACCTGCGCTGCTGGATGGACGCGCACATTCATCCCGATGGCTGGACCTGGATGGGCTATCGCGGCCCCGGCGGCTATCCGATGAAGCTGGAAGCAGGCGACGCCCGCTTTGCCGAATATGCGAGCAGCGGTCCCGGCGCACACCCAAGCCGAACGAGACCGGCGCTGAGTCCGGCCGAAGGCGCCGCCTACCGCCCGTCAGCCATCTTCGGCGACTGGCGGCCGAACTGACAAAAAAGGCGGCAGGCCTAGGCCTGCCGCCAAGGGAGTTCGCAAGCGCGCTGGCTCAGAAGCTGACGCGCACGCCCGCCTTGAACGTGCGGCCGTAAATTTCCCTCTCGGAGAAATAGTTGCGGTCGCTCCGCTTGTAGTTGATGTCGTCGCTCTCGTTGTTGATGTTGATGGCGTCGAACGAGAGCTGGATTTGCTTGGTGACGCGATAGCGCAGGCTCACGTCCACGCTTAGATAGGATTCGATGTAGAGGTCACCGAAGCGGTCGAACGGGCTGTCGGGATCAAGCCGCTGGGCGACCGGGAGCGTCGAGCCGAGCTCGGCCAGCCGCTCGCCCGAATAATTGCCCGACACGCGCGCGGTGAAGCTCTTGTCCTCGTAGCCGATCGACAGATTCGCGACGAGATCGGCCTGCCCGACCAGCGGGATCGATTCCTCGCGCAGATCGCCGACTGCGGACTTGCTCTTCGCGATCGTCGCGTTGCCCTGCACGAAGATATTGTCGAACGGCTCCGGCAGCCAGTTGGCAGTGTGGGCGAAGTCGAACTCCACGCCATAGACCGTGGCGCTGTCGCCGTTGATCGTCGTCTCGATCGTCGAATAGCTGAGGTTCGGATCGAAGGTGAACTGCCCGACCTGCGGCAAATCGAGGAAGCCGAGCTCGGCCAGGGTGATGTTGGTGAACTCCGCGTCGACGATGAAGTTCTTCACCTTCTTGTAGAAGCCGGCGACCGAGAGAACCGTCGAGCGGTTCGGATAATAAGCCAGCGACAGGTCGAAGTTGTGCGAGAAATAGGGATCGAGGTCCGGCCGGCCGAGCCGAAGGCCGAGATCCGTGCTGATCGTGTCGTCGCTGGTATCGTTGGGCGTGCCCGCGTCGTCGCTCGCGAAATCGTCTTCCGACACGATCGAATTGCGGGTCTGGTTGAAGCTCGGGCGCAGCGTCGAGGTCGAATAAGCGGCGCGGATCACCAGGTCTCGGCTCGGCTCGTAGCGCAGCAGCAGGCTCGGGAAGAAGTCGGTGTAGCTGTTGGTCGCCTCGCCGAGTGGCGCCACGAACACCAGTGCCCCCGGATCTCCCTCGAGCGCCGAGCCCTCATTGTTGACCGTGAGGAAGCCGTTCGAGCGGAACTTGGTATGCTCCACCCGGACGCCGCCGGTGACCGTCAGCTGGTCGGTCGCGGCGACCTGGCCCATGACGTAGCCGGCATAGACCTCCTCATGCGCGTCATAATCGTCTGCGGCCGTGAGAACGTCGTCACGGGCCGTGCCGAAGGTTGCCAGAGGCAGGAACTGCTCGGCCTGGTCGTTGAAGAATGGCACGACCTGACCGAAGGTGGGCATCGGGATCGTGATCAGACTATTCTTCGGAATGCTGAGGTCGAAAGCGTTGACCCGCGAACCGATGCCGATGACGCAGGCATTAGTGGCGCTGGTCGAGCCGCAGATACGCTGCCGGTCGACGGCGTTGGTCGGATTGTAATTCTGCCGGTCACGATCACGCATCTGGTCGCGGCCGAGATAGGAGAGACCCGCCTTGAAATAGCCTTCGCGGTCTGCGGCAGTCAGGAAATTGCGTTGGACATTGGCCTTTGCCGACCAGACCTTGTCGTCTCGCAGGCCCTCCTCGGTCTGCACCTGGATCTGCTCGAAATTGACCGGATTGTTGATGTTGCCGTCGCTGAGGCCCGACGCGGTCGGCAGCTGGTTGTTCGGCAGGCCGGTGCGCTGGCGGATCTCGTCCAGCGTGATCTGGCCTATCTCATAGCCGTCGGGCGTGGTCGAGCCGGCGACGAGCACGTTCTGCTCACGCCATTCGCCCTTGATGAAATTGTCCTTGAAGATCTTCCGGTGCGAGAAATAGCCCTGGTAGTCGACCAGCCAGTCGCCGCGGGTGTGCTCGCCGCCGAAGGTGAGCGTGTACAGCTTGTCGGTCTCCGGCTGATGCGACAGCTCGAGCAGCACGTCGGCATCGGCGAGGATGAAGTTGCTGCCGTCAATGTCCGGCACCTCGACGACGACGCCGCGGGTGCCGCCCTGCGAATTGTCGATATCCCATTCCTGGATATAGGCCTGATCGAGATCGCGATTGTGTGCATAGGTGGCGCGGAAGAAGACCTCGTCCTGATCGGTCGGCCGGAATTCGAGGCCGCCGGACAGGCCCCAGCGGGTCCGCTTGGCGAGCTCGCGCTGGAGGATGATCTTGTCGGGCACGTAGCCGACGTCGCCGGCGCGGTCCTGATAGAGATAGGGCGGCTGATCGCCATCGATGACGTCGACCGCCAGCTTGCGCTGCGACCAGTTCCCGGCGAGCGAGATGCCGAGATTGTCCTCGCCGCCGAAGATGCCGGTGAGGAAGGTGGTGCTGGCCGACAGGATCGGCGAGATCTTCTCGCTTTCCTCCTGATAGCTGCCCTCCGCGCGCAGGTTGAGCGAGAAGCCGCCGCGGTCGAATGCGGAGAGGCCCTCGATGTTGACGGTGCCGCCGATGGCATCGGCCGGCTGGTCGGGAAGCTGATACTTGCTGACCGTGATCGCCGAGGCGAGATCGGAGGAGATGGTGTCGAGCGAGCTTTCGCGGCCGTCGCCGGTGGCGCCGAGCTGGACGCCGTCGACCGTCACCTTGGTGAATTGCGGGGCGAGACCGCGGATCGAGACCAGGGTGCCTTCGCCTTCGGAGCGGATGATCGACACGCCGGGCGCGCGCTGAAGCGACTCGGCAAGATTCTGGTCGCCGAATTCGCCGGCCGCGTCGGCGGAGATGACGGACTGGAGCACGTCCGATGACCGCTCGCGCGAACGCGAGGCGGAGATGTTGCCGCGGATGCCGGTGACGACGATCTCCTGGCCTGCCTGCGTCGGCCGCAGTTGCAGCGCGGCGGACTCGCCAGTCGCGACGGTCACCTGCGCCCCGAACGGCGCGGCGCCGAAATAGGTGACGGTGACGTTGTAGGTGCCCGGCGCGACGTCGCTGAAGCCGAAGCGGCCTTCTCGATCAGTCGAGGTTTCCCGTCCAAGTTCCTCGATACGGACCAGCGCGCCTTCGAGGTTGGTCTCGCCCGTCTCGTTGGTGACGGTGCCGGTGATGGCCCCCGTGCTGGTGGACGCCTGGGCGGACGCCGCGGCCTGCGCCGCCGTCGTCTCACCGGACGAGCCGGTATCCTGAGCGAAGGCCGGCGCAGCGAACAGTGCACCAGCGATAATCATTGCGCCCGCCGAAGCGGTGCTAAAAAGTGGCGTCCTCACCATGTGAGCTGAACCTCCCAATCCCCATCCGACGCCTCCGTCGTTATCTCGACGTAAGGCATTGCAACTTCACTGCTACCGGTGTCAGAGTAAGCGGGAAACCGGTGTCACCGCAAGAGGGATGAAATGGGATGTTGTCGTTCAGCCGCAACAGTCGGGGCGATCCTGCTGATGCTGGGATTGAAGACCGGAGCCGCTGACGCAAGAGCCGAAGTTTCCTTTCCGGAGCGCACCTGCGACGTCACCCGCTACGGCGCGAAGGGCACGCGAGTGTTCCCGGACACTGAGGCGTTCCAGCGGGCGATCGACGCTTGTGCCGGACAAGGCGGCGGCACCGTTCTGGTGCCCCGCGGCGAATATCTCATCGCCCCAATCTTCCTGAAGTCTAACATTCGGCTGCATCTCGCACCTTATTCAGAGGTGGTCGGCGTCGACGACCCGCAGCCGTACAAGGTCACCGAGGCGACGAAGGTCTACGTGACGAACGTCGACTGGATCGCCCTCGTCAACATCGCCGACGCCAGCAACGTCGCGATCACCGGCAGCGGGCGGATCGACGGCCAGGGCGCGAGCTGGTGGGAGCGCTGGCGCGAGCAGGCGCGGGCGAACAAGCGCGGCGGCGGCACCAACCGGCCGCGCCTCGTCCACGCCGCGCGCAGCCGCAACCTGCTGTTCGACGGCATCGGCCTCTGGAACTCACCGAGCTTCCATCTGGTGGTGAAGGATTCGGAGGGCGTGACCGTCAACGGTATGAGCTTCGTCGCCCTCGCCCATTCGCCGAACACCGATGCGATCGACCCGATCGACACCCGCGACATGCTCATCACCAATAACCACTTCGACGTCGGCGACGATGTGGTCGCGATCAAGTCGCTAAAGGTGAACCCCGCCCGCCCGGATGCCGCCGTCGAGAACATCGTCATCCGCGGCAACAAAGGTCTCGCCGGTCGCGGCATCTCCATCGGCAGCGAGACGATCGGCGGCGTCCGCAACGTACTCATCGAGGATAACGAGCTCATCGGGTCGATGTACGGCATCCGCATCAAGACGCCACGCGAGCGCGGCGGCATCGTCCAGGACATCGTCTTCCGCAACAACCGGATGACCGATGTCGAAACGCCGATGGTGTTCTCCGGCTACTATACGGGCGCCGGCTATGACGAGACCGCGGTCGCGAGCCAACTCGCCCGCGAGGGCGGTTTCATCCTCGGCCACCAGATCTACCCCAGCGATGCCGACCCAGCGCAGCCGTACAAGCCGAACGCCACGCCCTGGATCCGCAACGTCCGCGTCGAAGGCCTCCGCGCCACCGGCGCCGACCGCGCCGGAATCGTCGTCGGCCTGCCGGAGCGGAGCATCGATGGGCTTACGTTCACGGATGTCGAGGTCAGTTCCAAGCGTGGGCTTCTCGTCCGCCACGCCACGGTCGACGCGCGGGGCTTGAGCGTCACGACCGCGGACCGCCAGCCGATCGTGGAGGAACGCGGCGCTCGCGTCAGGAAAGCGGATGACGCTGGCAGCAGGTGAATATTGTCGAAGCAGAAGTGGCGGAGAGGGAGGGATTCGAACCCTCGGTACGGTTGCCCGCACAACGGTTTTCGAGACCGCCGCATTCGACCACTCTGCCACCTCTCCGCACGAGGTCGGGCGGCCGCGAGGGACGGCCCGGGGGTCGTTGAGCGGCGCGCTCTAGACGATGGCGGAGGCCTTGCCAAGCATGTCCTGAGCACGTCGAAGGGCATGTGCTGAGCCGCCGAGAGACGCCGACGCACCCGTCCTTGCGTGTCGGGCGTTATCGCCTAAATTGAGTGCAACATGCCGAGACACGACACCCTTGCCACCGATATCGCGCCCGTGACCGCGCCGCCCGTCGCGCACGCTCATTTCTCGATCGGCGATATTGTTCGCCATCGCATCTTCGAGTTTCGCGGCGTCATCTTCGACGTCGATCCCGTCTTCGCCAACAGCGAGGAATGGTATCAGGCGATCCCGGAGGAGATCCGCCCGCCCAAGGACCAGCCCTTCTACCACCTGCTGGCCGAAAATTCCGACAGCAGCTACGTCGCCTATGTCAGCCAGCAGAATCTGCTGCCGGACGAGGAGGGCGAGCCGGTCGACCATCCGGCGATCGATGGCATCTTCAGCGCCTATGAGGACGGCCGCTATCGGCTGAGGCGCGAGCATCGCCATTAGCCTTGGTTGACAGGGTCGCTGCCCTTATGTAGCAGCCCGGTTTCCCGCGCGGGGTCGGCCGCGGCCACTGCCTTGCGCGGACAGCTTTGAAAGTAATGGAAAGAGCCATGTTCGCAGTCGTGCGCACGGGCGGCAAGCAATATCGCGTCGCCGCCGGAGACAAGATCGTAGTCGAGAAGCTCGCCGGCGAGGCGGGTCAGACCATTCAGCTCGGCGACGTGCTGCTCGCGGGCGAAGGCTCGGAGCTGCGCTCCACCGACGGCCTCACCGTCTCCGCGGAGATCATCGCCCAGGCCAAGGGCGAGAAGGTGATCGTCTTCAAGAAGCGCCGCCGGCACAATTATCGCCGCAAGAACGGCCACCGCCAGCAGCACACGATCCTGCGCATCACCGCGATCGGCGACCAGCCGGCCGAGAAGCCGAAGAAGGCCGCCAAGGCCCCGAAGCCGGCCGACGAGACTCCCGTCGCCGCGGCCGAGCAGCCGCAGGCCGACACGGCTCCGGCCGCCGAGGCTCCGGCCAAGAAGCCGCGCGCCAAGAAGGCCGACGCCAAGCCGCAGGCTCCCCTCAAGGTCGAGGGCGCCGAAAGCGAGATGACGGACAGCCCCGTCTCTGCTAAGAACGACAGCGAATAAGAGATCAGGTACTGAACGATGGCACATAAGAAAGCAGGCGGCTCGTCCCGCAACGGCCGCGACTCCGAGAGCAAGCGCCTTGGCGTCAAGAAGTTCGGCGGCGAGATCGTCGTTCCGGGCAACATCATCGTGCGTCAGCGCGGCACCAAATATTATCCGGGCTCCGGCGTCGGCATGGGCAAGGACCATACCCTGTTCGCGCTCGAGGGCGGCCGCGTCGCGTTTAAGGACGGCAAGCTCGGCCGCAAATTCGTGTGTGTAGACATGCCGATTACCGAAGCGGCGGAATAAGGGACGGCCGATAACGGGCTGTCCCTCAAAGGGGCGGCCCCAAGGTTCACACGA
The DNA here is from genome assembly GCF_059502505.1 of Allosphingosinicella sp. Taxonomy (NCBI): domain Bacteria; kingdom Pseudomonadati; phylum Pseudomonadota; class Alphaproteobacteria; order Sphingomonadales; family Sphingomicrobiaceae; genus Allosphingosinicella; species Allosphingosinicella sp. Next base: position 96,917 of record NZ_JCACEU010000012.1, on the reverse strand, counting down.
CGGAACCGTTCGAGGGAGAAGGGGCAGCCCCCCTCCTCCCTTTTTTCATTTCTCCCTCACGTGTTTGTCGCCGGTCCGTAACCCGCTTTGGGCATGGGCCGGCTCGGAAGGGGAGAGACGGAAATGTTCGCGAGGACGGAAAGACTGCTCTTGAGACCGGGCTGGGCCGAAGACGCCCCTGCCCTGTTCAACGCGATCGCCGACGAGGGGATCGTTCGGAACCTCGCCAGCGCGCCCTGGCCCTACCGGCCGGAGGATGCCAGTGCCTTCCTCGCCACCGCGCGCAAGCCGCACGAAGCCTCGATGCTGATCTTCCGCCGTAGCGAGGCTGACCCTGAGCTGATCGGCACGATCGGCTTCGGTCGCCGGCCCGATGGGGCGCTCGAATTCGGCTATTGGATCGCACGCAGCCATTGGGGACGCGGCTATGCGACGGAGGCGGGTCGGGCGGCGACCGAGATCGCTCGCAAGGCGTTGCGCCTGCCGAAGCTGCACGCCGGCCATTTCCTCGACAATCCGGCTTCGGGCCGCGTGCTGGAGAAGCTCGGCTTCCGTTCGATCGGCCGCACGGCGTCACGCTACAGTGCCGGCCGGAACGCGATCGCGCGTTGCAAGCTGTTCGAGCTCGACCTCACCGAACCTGCGGAGGCTGATGTTGCGCCGTCGGCGCTGGAGATGATGGCCGCCTGACCGGGCTGTCCCCTTCCCCCGCGGCGGATTATAGCTGCGGCGGGAGGGATGGATGAAAAGACTGTTCAGGAACACGGCAGGCGGCAAGGCCGGCAGCCTCGACGGTATGAACCTGTTCTTCGGCGCGCTGCTCGGCGCCAATCTTGGCACGCTGGAGGGCGTGGCGCTGTCGGATTACGTGATGATGATCTTGGTCCTGGCAGGCACGGTGATGACGATCCGCATCATCTCAACCTCGAACGACCGCCGCCATGCTCTGAGGCTTCTCGCCTTGTACGTCGCACTGTTCGCGGCGATCTTCCTGCTGCCGGGCCAGCGTCCCGAGGGCATGGCTGCCGACGATTTCAACCGGCTCGCGGCAACCCTCGCCATCTGGGTCGGATGCGTGCTGCTGATCGAATTCTCGCCCGTCCGCGACGAGCAACCGCCGGAGGCCGATCTTCCTCAGGCCTGAGCCGGCACGGCCGCGCCGAGGCTCCTCTCAGCGTCTGCGATCAACGCGCGATCGTCATGGTTCCATGGGTGGAAGCCGGGCATGAAGAAGCTGGCCCAGGCAGCGAACACCTTGCGCATCATGCCGGGACTGCCGAACGCGAACCAGAAGAGCCGCGCCCAGATGCGGGGCCCGGTGAGCCCGTCCTGTCTGAGCAGCTCGAGCGCACCGATCGTCCTGTCGACCAGGAAGTTGCGGGTGACGAGCATCATCACCTTGGCCTTGACGCTCCAGCGCTTGAAGCGCGGCCAGTGGCGGGTGGCGTGGAGCCAGGTGTCGTAGGCGACGCCCTTATGCTCAATCTCCTCGATCGCATGCCAGCGCCAGAGGGCGGCGCTCTCCGGGTCACAAGCCTCGAGATGGCGCGGATCGTCTAACAGCTCGTGCGCGAGGATGGCGGTGAAATGCTCCAGCGCCATAGTTGCCGCGAGGCTAGCAATGGGCGGCTTCGACCGCACGAACTCGAGCCGCCAGTCGACGCGATCCTCGAGCGGCTTCAGATCGTAACCCGCCTCATGCGCGCGCTTGTTGAAGGCAACATGCTCGCGGCTGTGCATCACCTCCTGGGTGGTGAACGCCCTGATCTCCGCGGCGAGCTTGGGCGGCGCGTCGTCGCGGAACTTGCGCACGCTCTCGACGAAAAAGGCCTCGCCCTTCGGAAAGGTGGCGGAGAGCGCATTGTAGAGCGCGGTCGCGACCGGATCGCCGCCATTCCACCAGCGGTCGGTCTTGCTGCCGCGGCCGAAGCGGCGGTCACGCGGCGTGATCGTAAGGTCGGAGGGTGTGACTTCACGCGCCATATCTGTATCTCCTGCAGGATGAGCAGTGACGAATACTTACATTCATGTCAATAGGTCGCGAACGCCTGAGCCCCGAGGAAAGCCGTTCGCTGGCCCTCGAGGCGGCGCGCACCTTGCTGCTCGAGGACGGACCGCAGGCGGTGACGCTGAAGGCGGTGGCGGGGCGGATCGGCAAGACCCATGCGAACCTGCTCCACCATTTCGGATCGGCGGCCGGGCTGCAGTCGGAGCTTGCGCGGATGATCAGCGACCGCGTGACGGGCGAGATCGCGCGCGTCGTCGAACGCGAGCGCAAAGGCGAAGCCGACCCGCGCGACATCGTCGACCGCACCTTCGACGCCTTCGACCGGGAGGGCGCCGGCGCCCTCGCCGCTTGGATGATCCTGTCGGGCGACCGCGAGGCGCTCAACCCGGTGCTCGACGCCATCCACAATCTGGTCGACCAGCTCGGCCAGGGACATGAGGATCGGCCGGTGCACGATCACACGCTCGGACTCGTCCTGATGGCGCTCGGCGATTCGCTGCTCGGCGCCCCGATGGCCGGCGCGCTCGGCCTGCCGCGCGAGCGCGCGCGGGAGATCGCGACCCTGCTCCTCACGCCTGCGAGTCGGCGCGAGGCATGATCGGGCTCGGGCTCCTCGCCGCTCTGCTGGCCCTCGCCTCCTGCGCAGCGGCGCCTCCGGCCAAGGAGCAGCCCGATGCCCGCTACTTCTACTATCTGCACGGCAAGATCGTCGAGGATCTCGGCCCGCGCGGCATCAGCCCACGCTGGGGCGCCTATGATTATCCCGGCATCATCTCGGCGCTCGAACAAGCGGGGCTGACGGTCGTCAGCGAAGTCCGGCCGAAGGACACCGATCCATCCACCTATGCGGACAGGGTCGTCGCGGACGTTCAGGCGCGCATCGCAGCGGGTGTGCCGCCGTCGCGCATCACCATTGCGGGCGCTTCGAAGGGATCGGTGATCGCCTCCCTGGTCTCGACCCGCCTCAGGCAGCCGCAGGTTCGCTACGTGCTGATCGCCAATTGCAACCCGTGGCTGATCCGCGAGATCGACCCGCACCTGACCGGGGAAGTGCTGTCCCTCTACGAAGCGTCGGACGAGATCGGCGGCACATGCCAGCCGCTGGTCGACCGCTCGCCGGAAGTAAGGACCTTCTCCGAGGTGCGGCTGGAGACCGGGCTCGGCCACGGCGTGGTCTATCGTCCCTTGCGGGAATGGATGGCGCCCGCCGTCGCCTGGGCGAAGCGCTGAGATCACGCGTGGGCTAGCGAAGGCGGTCCGCGGCCCCTAAGTCGCGGCCATGCATTTTCTCGACCAGGCAAAGATCTATCTCCGCTCGGGCTCCGGCGGCCCCGGCGCGGTGAGCTTCCGGCGCGAGAAGTTCATCGAATATGGCGGCCCGGACGGCGGCAATGGCGGCAAGGGCGGCGACATCGTGTTCGAGGCGACCGCCGGCCTCAACACCCTGATCGACTTTCGCTACACCCAGCATTTCAAGGCGCCCCGCGGCAAGGGCGGCGCCGGCCAGAACATGACCGGCGGCGGCGGGGACGATCTCGTCATCAAAGTGCCGGTCGGGACCCAGATCCTGTCCGAGGACAAGGAGCATGTGCTGGCGGACTTCACCAAGGCGGGAGAGCGCCGCGTGTTCCTGCGCGGCGGCGACGGCGGCCGCGGCAATGCCAGCTACAAGACCGCCACCAACCGCGCCCCGCGCCAGCATGGCACCGGCTGGCCGGGCGAGGAGATGTGGGTCTGGCTGCGCCTCAAACTGCTGGCCGATGCGGGACTGGTCGGCCTGCCAAACGCCGGCAAATCGACCTTCCTCAACCAGGTCACGAATGCCCACGCCAAGGTCGGCGCCTACCCCTTCACGACCCTCCACCCGCAGCTCGGCGTCGTCCAGCATAAGGGGCGCGAGTTCGTCATGGCCGACATCCCCGGCCTGATCGAGGGCGCGGCCGAGGGCGCCGGCATCGGCGACCGCTTCCTCGGCCATGTCGAGCGCACCAAGGTGCTGCTCCACCTGATCGACGCCAATGCCGAGGACGTCGCCGAAGCCTATCTGACGGTGCGCGGCGAGCTCGACGCTTATGGCGCCGGCCTCACCGACAAACCGGAGGTCGTGGCGCTCAACAAGGCGGACACGCTCGACGAGGAGCTGCTCGACGCGCTCGCGGCTGAGCTTGAGGAAGCCAGCGGCACCCCTCCCCTCCGCGTCTCCGGCGCCACCGGCGAGGGCACTTCCGCGGTGCTCGACGCGATCCTCCGGCACCTCGGCGAGATGGAGGAGGAGCAACCGCAGAAGAAGGACTGGTCGCCGCTGTGACCGGCGAGAGGATGACGATCGCGGTGACCGGCGGCACCGGCTTCGTCGGCGAGCATCTGCTCCGCCTAGCGCTAGAGGCCGGCTATTCGGTCCGGGCACTTACTCGCACGCCCCGCGCTGCCGAAAAGGGCATCGTCTGGATCCACGGCGCGCTCGACCGGCCCGACAGCCTTGCCCGCCTCGCGGAAGGCGCCGGAGCTGTCGTCCACATCGCCGGCCTCATCAGCGGCAGCCGCGCCGAATTCGAGGCGGTGAATGCCGGCGGCACTGCCAACATGATCGAAGCCGCTCAGAGCGTCGGCTCGCGGCGTTTCATACACATCTCTTCGCTCGCCGCGCGCGAGCCGGACCTCTCGCAATATGGCTGGTCGAAATGCGAAGCGGAGCGGATCGTCGCGGCTTCGTCGCTGGACTGGACCATCATCCGCCCGCCGGCCGTGTTCGGGCCCGGCGACCGCGAAACGCTTGAGCTGTTCAAGATGGCGAAGCGCGGCCTGGTTGCCCTGCCGCCCCGCGGCCGCTTCTCGGTCATTCATGTCGAGGATCTGTGCCGGCTGGTCCTCGGGCTTCTTGATGCGCCAGGGAGCATCGGTGCCATCTACGAGCCGGACGACGGCCGCGAAGGAGGCTGGGACCACCGCCACTTCGCCCGCACGCTCGGCCGCCTGTTCGGCAAGAGGGCGACGACCTTGGCGATGCCCCGGCTGGTGCTGAAGGGCGCCGCGCGGCTCGACCGACTGTTTCGCCGCGGCGGGGCAAAGCTGACCGCGGACCGGGTCAGCTATTTCTGCCATCCCGACTGGGTCGCTCGTGCCGAGCGGCGCCCGCCGGCCGATCTATGGCAGCCGCAGGTGAGGACGCCCACCGGCCTCAAGGCGACGGCGGAATGGTATCAGAAGCAAGGCTGGCTTTAGGTATACCAGACCAGGAACTGGACCAGGAACGACACGAAGCTGAGCGTCAGGCCGGCGAGGAAGATGCGATAGGCATAGCCGAGCAGCCGGTATTTCTTGCGCTCCAGCACGACGCCATTCTGGAATATATCGCGCGCCATCGTGCGGTAGATTTCTTCTTCCTGCTGCAGCCGTGCGACGAGCTGGTCGAGATAATCCTCCTCCTGAAGCTGGGTGAACGATCCGAAGAAGAGGAGGTTGATCGTGCCGCTGCGCCGGTAGTGGGTGGCCGGCAGGATCGCCAGCACCGCGAACACCGCGGAGAAGAAGGCCGCGGCACCGAGGATCAGCAACGGGATCGGCGCTGCCGACGTCCGCGCCTGGCCGATCGTGATCGTGAAGATCACGAACGTCGCGCCCATCAGGATGCTCGCCTTGTGATCCGCCATGGCGGAGAGCTGGACGTGGATCTGCTGCGCGGTCCTGACGAGATGGATCGCGTTCGCCGGAAACGGCGGTTTGTCAGGCATTTGATCGGCCAAGTCGAAGCCCCCCTTCGAAGCCGTGACAATTGCATGACGGCCCCGCCTTGCCAAGCATGTCCCGAGCGCGTCGAGGAGCATGGGGTGAGCCTGTGAGGGCGCCGCCCCACGGCCGCTTTGTCGCCCTATTCGCTTGGCAGAGGCGGACCGGAACCATAAAGGGCCGGCATGACCGACAGAGAAGAGACCTTCGCCAAGGTGGCCGAGCTGATCGAGCCCTTCAACAAGAAGGACATCGAGCTGAAGGAGGAGACCAGCTTCGCCGGCGACCTCGAATGGGACAGCCTGATCGTGATGGACTTCGTCGCGTCGGTGGAGGACGAGTTCGACATCCTCATCACCATGAACATGCAGGCCGAGATCGAGACGGTCGGCCAGCTCGTCGACGCGGTCGAGGAGCTGAGGAACGGCGGCGAATGACCGAGGCCGCACGCACCCCGAACGACCCGGCCGAGGAAACTGCGATCGCGCCGTCGCACGGACGCGACCTGTTCAGCAAATTCGACGCGCTGATCCAGGAGCGCGAGGACCTGCTCGCCACCGGCGTGCGCGATCCGTTCGCGGTGGTGATGGAAAAGGTGCTCTCGCCGACGCAGGCGATCATCAAGGGCAGGGAGACGATCCTGCTCGGCACCTACAATTATATGGGCATGACCTTCGATCCGGACGTCGTCCAGGCCGGCAAGGATGCGCTCGACGCCTATGGCTCCGGGACGACTGGCAGCCGCGTGCTCAACGGCACCTATCAGGGGCACCGGGAGTGCGAGGAAGCGCTGAAGGAGTTTTACGGCACCAAGTTCGCGATGGTCTTCTCGACCGGCTACCAGGCCAATCTGGGGCTGATGTCGACGATCGCGGGCAAGGAGGATTACATCATCCTCGACGCGGACAGCCACGCCTCCATCTATGACGGCTGCGCGCTCGGCAATGCCCAGATCGTCCGCTTCCGCCACAACAGCGTCGAGGACCTCGACAAGCGCCTCGGTCGTCTGCCCGCCACGGGCGGCCGCCTGGTTGTGCTGGAAGGCGTCTATTCGATGCTCGGCGACATCGCGCCGCTGAAGGAGATGGTGGCGGTCGCCAGGCGCCACGGCGCCATGATCGCGGTCGACGAAGCCCACGGCATGGGATTTTTCGGAGAGAATGGCCGCGGCGTATTCGAGGAAGCCGGGGTCGAGGCCGATGTCGATTTCGTGATCGGCACCTTCTCCAAATCGGTCGGCACGGTCGGGGGCTTCATCGTCTCCAGCCATCCGAAATTCGAGGTGCTGCGCCTCGTTTGCCGCCCCTACGTCTTCACCGCGTCGCTGCCGCCATCCGTGGTCGCGACGGCAGCCACCTCGATCCGCAAGCTGATGCACTCGGGCAACAAGCGGGCGCATCTCTGGGAGAATAGCCGCAAGCTCCACAAGGGGCTGCGCGTCCTCGGCTTCAACATCGCGACGCCCGAGGCGCAGTCGGCGATCATCGCCATCCTGCTGCCCGACCAGGAGACCACGGTGCGCATGTGGCAGGGCCTGCTGGAGCAGGGCGTCTATGTGAACATGGCCCGCCCGCCGGCCACGCCCGCCGGCATGTATCTCCTGCGCTGCTCGCTCTGCGCCGATCACACCAGCGAGCAGGTCGATCAGATCCTCGCCATGTTCGCCGCTGCCGGCCACGCGACCGGCTGCATCGCCTGACGCGACGGTCCGATCGGGGCGGTGGAACCCTAAGCCTTCCCACGAGTCGCGCCATCCTCTAGTATCGTTCCGCTATGGCGGGAGAAGAGATGGACGCCGCACCGGAGGCCGGCTCCGGATCGTGGTGGCGGGCCTGGGCCGGCGTCGGCGCGATTGTTGCCGCCGTCTTGCTCGTCGGCCTCGTCTCGCTCCTCGCCTTGTCCAATCGCGCGCGCGACGAAGCCCTTGCCTGGGAGCGGCACACTTTCAACGTGGTGCTGCGCACCAGGACGGTGGATGCCACCATGGCGCGGGCGGAGAGCTCCCTCGCCCGCTTCGTGCTCGATGAAAATCTGGAGACTGGCCGCGACTATGCCAGCCAATGGCGGTCGGCACGTTATCAGATCGGCCAGCTTCGGCTGCTGCTGCGTCACGATCCCGACCAGGTGAAGCGGATCGAGCAGCTTCGCACCGTGTTCGACCAGCGCGGACTCGAATTCGCCGCCGCCGCATCGAGTGCGGTCGCCAAGCAGGAAAGCGGCGGGGTTCCGCTATTCTATCAGGCCGCACGCTCTGGGACGGGCCCTGCGATAAGCGAAGCGCTGAAGGCGGTTGCCGATGTCGAGAGCGAGAAGCTGCGGCAGCGCATGAGCCGGACCCAGCGGTTCGACGAGAGAGCTGCGAAGCTGACCAATTGGCTCGGCTGGTTCGGGGTGCTGATCGGCATGGGCGCGATCGTGCTCGGCCTCGTCGCCTACCGGCTGATCACCGAGCGGCTGATCGCGCGCGAGGAGGCGGAGAGTGAGGCCAACCGCGCCGCTGCGCTCGAACAGGCGGTGGAGGCGCGCACCCGCGAGCTTCGCGAGGCGAACGACCTGCTCCGCGACGAGGCGGCCGAGCGCGCCGCGGCCGAGGCGCAGCTCCGCCAGGTCCAGAAGATGGAGGCGGTCGGCCAGCTGACCGGCGGCATCGCGCATGACTTCAACAACATGCTGGCGGTGGTCGTCGGCGGGCTCGATCTTGCGAGGCGCAAGCTCCGCGGCCCCAAACGGGAGGTCGAATTCCACCTCGACAATGCGATGGAGGGCGCCACGCGCGCCGCCGCCCTCACCCGCCGCCTGCTCGCTTTCTCGCGATCAGAGGCGCTGCTGCCGCAGGCGATCGCGCCGGGCGATCTGGTCGAGGGCATGCTGGAACTGATCGACCGGGCGCTCGGCGAGCGGATGACCCTGCAGACGCGCTTCCCGGACGAGCCCTGGCCGGTATGGGCGGACAGTAACCAGCTCGAGAATGCGATCCTCAACCTCTGCGTCAATGCGCGCGACGCGATGGACGGCGAAGGCGAGGTCGGCATCACCGTCGAGAATGTCACGCTCGCAATCCAGAGCGGAGAGCTGGAACCTGGCGACTATGTCCGGATCAGCATCGCCGACACGGGCAGCGGCATCCCGCCTGAGATTCTCGATCGCGTGTTCGAGCCCTTCTTCACCACCAAGCCGGTCGGCAAGGGGACCGGGCTCGGGCTCAGCCAGATCTTCGGCTTCGCCCGCCAGTCCGGCGGGGACGTCGGCATTCAGTCAACCGTGGATGTCGGCACGACCGTGTCGATCTACCTGCCCCGGTCGCACCGTGCGGCGGAGGCGGCGAGGGAAGGATGGAAGGGGCAGAGCGGAGCCTGGGACCGCGCAGAGAGGGCCTATGAGGGAACCTCCATCCTGGTGGTGGAGGACGATCCGCGGGTCAGCCGTTCGACCGTGAGCTCGCTGGACGAGCTCGGCTACCACCCCATCCCGTGCGCGAGCGGCCGGGAAGCGCTGACGATCCTCGCGGCGATGCCGGAGATCCAGCTGATCGTCACCGACGTGATGATGCCGGAAATGACAGGCCCGGAGCTGGTGCGCGTGGTCGCCGAGCGCCATCCGCATATCGCCGTTTTGTTCGTGACCGGTTTCGCCGGCGAAGCGGGCGAGGCCGAGCAACTCACCGGCTATGACCTGCTTCGAAAGCCCTTCACCGTCTCCGGGCTCGCCGAGGCGGTTGCCACGGCGCTCTCGCGAAAGTTCACCGGATCGCCTTCTGCTTCAGCAAGCGAGGCAGCAGAGTAAGCGCGCCCACCAGCGGCCAGCGCCGCTGCCAGGGCTTCACCGCGATGTCCGTGCCGGCGTGCCGGTTTATCTTCCAGGCGATGTAGTCGATGCCGCCCGCGAAGGTGCCGCTCGCCTTGGCGAGCCGAATGACGGACAACGCCTTTCCCGACCGCCTTCGTCTCGCCCAGAGGCGCGCCGCCGCCTGTCGGTGCCGCTCGCTCACCGGCGCGAGGACCATGGTGCCGTCCGTGTCGAGACCGCCGATCCCTGCCGCTTCCAGCGCAGGCGAAGTGAAGCGGAGGTAGCGGTCCGCATCGGCGTCGACCACCGAGGCCGCGCGCTCTCGCCGCTCCGCCCTCAGCTCTGCTTTGTAGGTGAGCGCGAACGCCTCCCGCCACAGCTGGAGAGGATCTCGGACCCCGTCGTCGAGCATCGGCCGGGCCGCACGGAGCAGCGTCGGCGCGGCTTGGGCGACGGAGACGACGCAGGCCGCCGCGGCCCGGTCGTCCGCTTGCCAGACCAGCCGCGAAGGCTGCGCGAAACGCGCCCATACCGAGACGGACATGGTCTTTGGCCCGTTCAGCTGGAAGAAGTCGGCCTCGCTCAGCACCGCATATTTGGCGGCGAGGCCGCTATGCTCGAATGGAAAGACGTTCGGCGGGATGAGCCGATTGGCAGGCGCGAGCCAGCTCTTGCCATAAGCGGCGCGGTAGCTGGAGACGATCAGGTAGAAGTCCAGCATCTGCCCTTCGAGCTCGCTGGATCGAAGGCAGGAGCCGTAGAAAAGCACCGCACGCGCAGCGGAGCCGTACCGTGCGGCGATGGCTGCCGCCATCTCCGCCACGCGGGGGTCGACCGGCACGGCAAGCTCCGCGGCAACAAGATCTCTGAGCTTGTGGGCCATTGAGCCGGGCGAAGCGCGCGCGCCGCGCTTCAGGCGGCGAGCTTCAGGAACGGCACCGGCGCGGTCGGCTTGAGCACGATCGGCCGATCGGTCTTGGCCTCGAACAGCTCGCCGTCCAGGATCACGTTCGAATGCTCGCCCTCGATCCGGATCTCGTCGCCGCGTTCGAGATGGACGCCGGTGAACTTGTGGCGGCCGAGCTTGCCGAGCACTGCGCCGTAGATCACGCGCACCACCGCCATAGGTGTGCGCTCAACCATGATTAATTGCAGCGCACCCGTCCGTTCGCCTTCCTGAGGAACATGACTGTTCAGGAGCAGGCGCTCCAGCGTCGTCACCATCAGAAGGGTGAACCGGCCCTGATGCTGCCCGCGCTTCAGCACCGACACCTTCACCGGCGTTGGCCGCGGCGGCAGGAAGGCCGCGGTCACGCCGAGGAAGACCGAGACGACCGCAGCGAGAGCGGTCAGCACGTGGCTGAAGCCGTTCGGGAGGCCCAGCGGGTAGATCTTGTGGCGGCAGAAGAGGATCGTGTCGGCGAGCCCTGCCCCGCCGAGGAACATGCCGAGCACCGCTTTGCCGCCCACGCTGCCGTCAGACAGCGAGATCAGTTCGCGCGAGACGATGTGAGGCACCATGTCGGTGCGGGCCAGCTCCACCACCCGCTCCAGCGCCGCCATCGGATCCCCGGCCGCGCCGAGATCCTGCGCGATGAGGTTGGTCTTGCCGTTGGGCAGCACCGCCACCGGCGGCGGATTCTTGCCGAAATGGCCGCCATGGTAGAGCTCGGTCAGCGCCGCCTGGACGGTGCCGTCGCCGCCGTTGATCACCAGCACCTTGGGCTTCACCCGGGCGATCGTCTTCAGCGCCTGGCCGATCTGGTCGACATGCTCCACCTCATAGTGGAAGATGTCCCTGTGCTCGGCGCAAAAGCTCCTCACCCTCGGAAGCAGCGATCTGTTTCCGGTCGATCGCGGATTGGAGAGGAGCGCGACCCGGGCCATGCTTAGCTGCGGCTCGCCGGACCGATGCTGAGGCCGTTGCGATAGTTGAGCGTCACGCTCACCGGCTTGACACCGTTGCCGACCGGGATTGCGACCTGATCGTAGCTCGGCTTCAGCTTCAGGAGCGACAGCTTGGGATTGCGCGAGAAGCCGCCCCCGTCGTTCCAATCGCTGCTCTTGTTGTTGCCGTTGACGTCGTGGCGCACGGCGACCGCGTAATTTCCGGCCTTGGGCAAGGCGACGCAGACCTGCATCGGCCCGCGGCCGGTGACGGGCAGGTCGATGCGGCGCACCCTCTTGCCCTTCACCAGGAAATTCGAGCTGTCGTAGATCTGCACCCGCACGCGCCCGGTCGGCGCCTTGAAGCCGTTGACGTTCACCAGCACGGCGGGATCGTTGGCGCCGTCGCGGCAGGACGGCGCATCGGGGCCGAGCGCGGCCTGGGCGGGCGCGGCGCTCGCCACGAGCGCCAGCGCGGCAGCTGCGGTCGGCACGATCAGTTTCAACATGACGTTTCTGCTCCTGGAAGCTAAACCCACGTCCTGACGCGGACATGGGCGCGAATGTTCACGCCCCCATGGCCGCCCAGATGGTCCATGCTTGCGGCCAAAATATGGTCATGAGGCGTCGAAACTTGAACATTGTCACCCGTGTCGACCGCTATCTCGCCCGGCTGATCTTCGTGCCGCTGGTGGCGACGCTGGTGCTGGCGGCGATGCTGCTGTTGCTCGACAAGATGCTGCGCCTGTTCGATTTCGTCGTCAGCGAGGGCGGACCGGTCAACATCGTCTGGCAGATGCTGGCCAACATGATCCCGGAATATATGGCGCTCGGCATCCCGATCGGGCTGCTGCTCGGCGTGCTGCTCGCCTTCCGGAAGCTGGCGCTCAGCTCCGAGCTGGACAGCCTGCGCGGCGTCGGCCTCGGCTATGGCCGCCTGCTGCGGGTACCTTACATGTATGCGATCGCGCTGATGGCGCTGAACCTCGCCATCGTCGGATTTGTCTCCCCTTATGCGCGCTATGCTTATGAGGGGCTGCGCTTCGAATTGCGCTCCGGCGCGCTCGGCGCCTCGATCAAGGTCGGCGAGTTCAACCGCCTCGGCCAGCGCATGACCCTGCGGGTCGAGCGCAGCGATGACGAGGGGCGGCATCTGCACGGCGTGTTCGTGCGTGCGGAGACGGCCGATGGGCGCTCGGTCGCCGCCACCGCCGACCTCGGCACCTTCCTCGCCACCGAGGACGAGGACACGATCGTGCTGAGGCTGATGCGGGGCCGCCTCGTCCACGACGCACCTAACTACAAGGTGCCGCGCGTGCTGAGCTTCGAGCAGCAGGATCTGCCGATCGATCTTCCGGCGATCGAGTCCTTCCGCGGCCGCGGCGACGGTAATGACGAATTCACTCTGCCGGAGCTGATGCGGCTCGGTCGATCGGACCAGGCGCCCGAGAAGCTGCGCGATTCGGTGCGCGCCAATTTCCACTTCCGGATGGTGGAGATCGCGATGATGGCGCTGATGCCCCTGCTGGCGGTGGCGCTGGCGGTGCCGCCCAAGCGCAGCACGTCGGGGCTCGGCATCTTCCTGTCGATCGTGATGGTCGTCACCTATCATAAGGTGAACCAATATGCCGAGCAGATGGCGGCGCAGGACCGGCTCGATCCGATCCTCGCGCTGTGGACGCCGTTCGCCGTCTTCGCCGGCATCATCCTGTGGATGTACTGGACGCTGGCGCACAAGCCGGGCGGCCAGCCGATCGGCGCGCTGGAACGCGCCTTCGCCAAGAGCGGCAAGACGATCGGGCGCATCTTGCGCATCCGGCGGCGGGAGCCCGGGATCGCCTGATGGTCAATCTCGACTTCTTTCCCTCCAAGCGCATTGCCATGTACATGGCGAAGCTGTTCGTGCTGCGCAGCCTCGCCGTGCTCGCCGCTCTCGTGGTCGTGCTGATGACGCTCGACCTGCTCGGCGAATCCGGCAAGATCCTCCGCGTCGAGGGCAATGGCGATGCCCAATTGTGGCTTTATGTCGGTCTTCGTATCCCGCAGCTCGTCGCGCGCTTCCTGCCCTTTTCGGTGCTGCTGGGGACTTTGATCACGCTGGCGACGCTCAACCAGAATAGCGAGATCGTCAGCATGAAGGCGGCGGGCATTTCCGCCCACCAGATCATCGCGCCGCTGGTGCTCGCGAGCCTCGCTATCGCGGCGGCCTCCTTTGTCTTTCAGGAAGCGGTGGTCACCAAGGCGACGGCGCGGCTCGCCTCGTGGCAGGCGGTCGATTACGGCCCGGTCCCGGCGGAAAGCGGCGTCGCCAACAATGTCTGGGTGCGGCACGAGGACGACCTCATCTTCGCGAAGGTGGTCACCGGCCGCGGTCAGGGCACACGGCTGCGCGGTGTCACCGTCTACGACCGCAGCGGCGGCACGCTCGAGACGATGATCCAGGCCGAGACTGCCCGGCCTGCCGGCGAGGGCTGGCTGCTCGACGGCGCAAGAGTGTTCGACGTAGCCAGCACCACCGAAAAGGCGGCGAGCGGCCTCATCGTCGGTCTCGGCGTCGATCCTACCCAGTTCACCCTCGCCAACGTCGACGCGGACGAGCAGGACTTTGCACAGCTCAGGGACTCGATCGCGCAGATGGAAGCCGCTGGGCGGCCCACCGGGGCGCTTCAAGCCGGTCTGTGGCACAAGATATCGGGCCCTCTGTCGGCCCTACTGATGCCGCTCCTGGCCGCCGTCGCGGCGTTCGGACTCGCCCGCTCCGGCCAGCTCTTCCTGCGCGCGGTCATCGGCATGGCGCTCGGCTTTGCCTATTTCGTCGCAGACAATTTCGCGCTCGCGATGGGTAATTTCGGAGCCTATCCACCCCTGCTCGCGGCGTGGGCGCCATTCGTGCTCTTCCTGCTCATCGGGGAAACGGTGCTGATCCGGACCGAGGAGTGAAGGTCAGCCGCAGCGATGTCGCGAGGGGGGCGGGACTGGCAGGCCTCGCCCGCCTCGGCGCGCTGATCGAAGCCGTCGCCCAGCCGCTCTTCATCTGGCTGTTCGGCCTCGCCACTTACGGGCTCTATGTGGTGCTCTGGGGCGCCATCAACCTGCTCTCGAACATCGTCGATCTCTCGATGACCGCCGCTCTCCAGCGCGTCGTCCCCACTGCCGAAAGAGAGGAGAGCGCCCATGCCGCCGTCAAGCTCGCCTTGCTGTTCGCTCTTGTCCCGTCCGTGGTCGCCGCCGCTCTGATCGCCATGTTCGCCGGGGAGATCGCACCGCTCTTCTCCGCCGCGCCCAAGGATCGCGACAGCCTCGCCACCGCCATCGCCCTGTTCGCGCCCGCTCTGCCTTTGTGGGTGTTCGTCGAGGTCGCGACCTCCGCCGCCCGCGCCCGCCGCGCCTTCGGTCCCGAGATCCGCCTGCGCATCTTCTGGGAGCAGATCGCCCGCATCCTCTTCGCGCTCGGCTTTTTCGCGGTGGGAGCCGGCACGCTCGGACTGATGGCCGCGCATCTCTCCTCGCTCGCGCTCACCGCTATGCTCTGCGTGCCGCTTCTCGCCCGTTACTACGACCTGAGGCTGGTCCTGCGCGCGCCCCTCCCCGCAGGGCTTCCCCGCACGATGCTGCTGACCGGTCTCGCCCTCCTCCCCGCCACCCTATCCCGCCGCCTGCTGATCGACGCGCCGCCCGTGGCGCTGAACCTGATGCTGCCCGGCACGAGGGGAGCGGTCGCCGCCGGTCTGTTCGAGATCGCCCGCAAGCTCTCGACCGTGCCGCTGATCGTCCGCCAGGCGTTCCAATATGTGATGGCGCCGCTCTCCTCCGCGCAGGCGCATGTCGACCGCGCCGAGCTGGGCCCCCTCTACCGCTTCGCCGCGCGCGTCTCGACCGCTCTGGTCGTGCCGCTGTCCGGCCTGCTCGTCTTCGCCGGGACCGACATATTGAGCGTCTACCGTCCGGAGGCGCAGGCGGCACTGCCGTTGCTCGCCCTGCTCGTGGCCGCCCGCGCAGCCGAGGCGATCGTCGGCCCTGCGACGCCGATCGTCGAGATGGCCGGCCACCGCCTCCTCCCGCTCCTCAACAGCGTCATCGGCGTTGCGCTCGGCGCCGCCCTCGCAATCTGGCTGGTGCCCGAGCAGGAGGCCCTCGGCATGGCGATTGCGGTCTCCGCCGCCACCGTGCTGATCGCTTATGCAGCAACGCTGGAGCTGCGCCTGTCGGACCGACTCTCGCCGTTCGACTACAAGCTCTTCCAGGGCCTGGGGATCGCTCTTGCCGGCGTCGCGCTGATGGCGCTGGCGGAGAGCGTGACCCGCGGCCCGCTTCGCTTCGGCTCCGTTCTCGCGCTCTGGGCGGCGACCAGCTGGCTGGCGCTGCGCTTCGGCCTGAACCGCCCGGATCGCGAGGCGCTGGGCGGCATCGCGCGCCGACTTCGCCTCGTCTAGCGCTGCGGCCCAAAATCTGCCTTATTGCGAATACATGACGGGCACATACATAGGCGGGGATAGGCAGAGCCGCCGCGCCAGGCTCAGGAAATCAAAGGGTTAGCCGTGAAGATCGCTCAAGCCACGCGTCCGGGATTCTGGAATCGCTCGCATCATCTGGACAAGATGACGCTGAAGGAGCTTTGGGTCGCCTACATCACCTATCCGGCGATCATCGCCTACGGGCTGCTCGCACTCGCGGCCATCGCTGTGTTTGCCTGGAAGCCGGCGCCGCTGGTGCCGACGCTTGCCGCGGTTCTGGTGTCCGCATTCATATATCCGCTGGTCTGGTACGTTCTCCACCGCTGGGTGCTGCACAGCCGCTGGATGTTCAAGCTGCCCTTCCTCGCCTCGACCTGGAAGCGCATCCATTACGACCACCATCAGGATCCCAATCACCTCGAAGTGCTGTTCGGCGCGCTCCACACCACGCTGCCGACGATCGCAATCGCGACCGCTCCGGTCGGCTATGCGATCGGCAGCCCGTGGGGCCCGGATGCGGCAGTGGGCGGCGCCGCGATCGCGTTCGCCACCGGCCTGCTCACCACCTGCCTCTACGAGTTCGTCCACTGCATCCAGCACCTCGCCTACAAGCCGAAGTCGAAGTGGCTGGCGGAGATGAAGAAGCGGCACATGGCGCACCATTTCCACGACGAGAACGGCAATTACGGCATCACCACCTTCTTCTGGGACAAGCTTTTCCGCACCTATTACGACCGCGCCGAACGGCCTGCGAAGAGCCCGACCGTCTTCAACCTCGGCTACACGCCGGAGGTGGCGGAGCGGTGGCCGCACGTGGCGCGGCTGAGCGGCGGCGTGGCGACCGGACATCCGCGCAAGCGCGGCGAAGGCTGAGCCTGCTCCGTGCTGCGTCGGGCGTCGGAGCCTGACGAACCTACCTTCGATTTTTTGAAAACCGCACTCGCCGCGGCGCGGCTATGCGGCGTGACGCGGCTCGCCGACGTCACTGGGCTCGACCGGCTGGGACTACCGGTCTGGCAGGCGGTGCGGCCGGCGGGATGGTCGCTGTCGGTGCATCAGGGCAAAGGCGCCTGGCCCGCCCAAGCGAAGATCGGTGCCTTATGCGAGGCAATCGAGGCGCATTGCGCTGAGCGCGTCCCTGGAGATGGGCCTGTGACAACTTTAGCCTCGCTGCCGGAGGGGCAGAGGGCTGCGGAGATTTCGGATTATTGCCGGGACCGAAGCCGGGTGCCGCCCCTCGACGCGCGGGTGCGCTGGTCCGAGGCGGCGGATCTTGCCAGCGGAGCGGCCTGCTATCTGCCGCACAACCTGGTCTCACTCGACTTCCGTAGCGAAACGACGAGCCTGTTCGAGCGGGTCAGCGGCGGCCTCGGCGCGGGGCCGGACGAGGAGCATGCGCTGTCGACGGCCTTGCTCGAGCTCGTCGAGCGTGACGCCGTCGGGGAGTGGCAGAGGCAGGATGCGGGCGCGCGGGCGGTGACGGCACTGAAGCTCGGCTCCGTGCCGTTCGAATGGTTCCGGGAGTGGCGGGAGCGTTTGGCGTGCGCGGGTGCGGACCTGCAGGTCTTCGAGTTGAAGACGGCGGCGGCGGTGCCGGCTTTCCTGTGCATCGTCGGCGGCGCGGGAGAATTCGGCAAGGGATATCGCAGGTTCGAGGGACATGCGGCGCATGGTTCAGCGGAGACGGCCTTGTTCAAGGCGCTGGCCGAGGCGATCCAGTCGCGGCTCACCTTCATCGCGGGGGTGCGGGACGACTTCCTCCCTTCCGCTTATCGGCGGCAGGAGGCGTCGCGGCGGCCGCAGGACTGGCCGCCGGACGGGGCCTTGCCGTGGCACGAGCGGGAGACGGTGGCGAGGCCTGTCGAGCATGTGGTGGAGCAATTGGCTCGGCGCGGTTTCCGGCAGGTGGCGGTGAAGCGGCTCGGAGAAGGTCTCGAGGGCGTATCGGTGGTGCGGGCCTTCGTGCCGGGCTTGGGATCATTGACGCGGACACGGCGGACATGAGGGTGATCGCCTTTGCCGGGCCGTCGCTGCCGCCATCGGCGCGGGAGGCCGTCGGCGACGTCGAGTGGAGGCCGCCCGCGGAAGCCGGGGACCTGTTGCGGCTCGATGCGGCGCCTGGAGACACGATCTGCCTGATCGACGGCTATTTCGACCACCGGCCGGCGGTGCGCCACAAGGAGATCTTGCTGCTGCTGTCTGAAGGCGTGCGGGTGCTGGGCGCTGGCAGCATCGGGGCGCTGAGAGCGGCGGAGATGGACAGGCTTGGGATGACAGGCGTCGGCGCAATCTACCGGGCCTATCGGAGGGGCACGATCACGGGCGACGACGAGGTGGCGCTGATCCATGCCTCCGAGGAGCGGGATTGGAGGCCTCTTTCGGTGCCGCTGGTGGACGTGCGGGTGACACTCTCGGAGGCGCTGCGGCGGCGGGCCCTGGGCCTGGCGGAGGCGCGGGAAGTGCTGCGCCGGGCCTCGACGATCCACTATGTCGACCGGAGCCGGGCAGAACTGGAGGCGTGGCTGCCGGGGCCAATCGTCGAGCAGAAGAAGGCGGATGCGATGCTTTGCGTGCGCGAGGCTCTGGGCAGCAGCGAGGCAAGGCCCCCACGGCCGCAGCCGATCGTCACATCATCGCTGCGCCGGCTGGCGGAGGAGTGCGGAATCGACCTTGAGGCGCGGGGGAAAGAGGATCACACTCACGGTCTCAGGGAGGAGAAACGAACATGAGCGAACAGGGGCAACCGCAATTCGTCGTCGGCTATGGCGGACGGCTCTACCGGGTCCAGGCAGTGGCGGAGCTCGACTCCGACGACCAGCAGATGCTGGCCATGCTCGACCAGGCGGGCGAGGTGGGCCGCGCGGTTATGCTGCCCGACCTGGAGGTGAAGTCGATGGCGGCGCCGAGCGCAGGCGCGAATATCGGCAACGATCCGGCGATGGAGCAGCCGATGGCGGGCGCGAACATCGGCAACGACCAGATGATGTCGCGGCCGTCGACCGCGGCCAATATCGGGGACGATCAGGACCGCTGACGCTCAGCCGAGCGCGCGGTCCAGCAGCCCGCCGAGCCAGGCGCGGCGCCCCTCGTCCTGAAAGGGATTGTGGAAGAGCGCCCATTCCTTGAGCCGCGCCTCATCGAGCGGCTCGGGCCGCGACCAGGCGCGTGCCATCAGGTCGCGCCAAGCGGACAGGCGCCTGGGCAGGTCCGGCGCTCCCGCGCCCGCCGCGGCGAGCAAGGCGTAGAGCTCGCTCATCACGGTCGGCTTCGGCTTGGCATGGTCGTCCGGGTGGTGGCGGCGGACCATCGAGAACTTCTCCGCGGCGAGGCCGAAATCCTCGCGCAGCAAGTGCAGCATGCCCTGCTCGAGATGCGGTGCCTCGCTCGGGAACGGGCTTAGGGTATCGCGCCGTTCGAGCAGGTCGGCTGCGCCGGCCAGGTCGTCGAGGAAGATGAAGCCGGTCGCGACTTCGATCAGCCGGCGCTGGTTGTAGGGATTGAGGTAGAGCGCCTCCTGCAGATGCTCGCGCGCGAGCATCTTCTCGCCCGCCCAGAGGTGGCACCAGCCCTTGGCAGTGTGGAGGTTGGACTCGGTCGGATCGATCGCGATCGCCTGGTGCGCAAGCTCATAGGCCCGCCCACGGGTCTCGTCCGTTGTCGAGCCGATGCCGCTGAAGCAGAAGTCGGTGTTGTAGAGGCGGGTGAGCGGCGGATAGGCCTGGGCAAAGCCGGGCTGCTCGGCGATCAGCCGTTCCCAGACCGCCGCGGTCTCCATGGCTTCGGCCAGGCTCTCGCCGCGGCGCATCCTGAGCTTGGTCTGGAAATAGAGTTCGTAAAGGTCGTGCGGCTGCTCCGACAGGTTCGCGAGCAGGTCGTCGTGCAGGCGCGGCAGCGCCGCCGCCGCGATCTTGCGGACCAGTGCCTCGACGTTGCGACCGAGATTGCCGGCGGTGAGATCAAGCGTCTCGGCCCAGAGGATCGCACCGGAACGCAGCCGCGAAAGGCGGGCGAAGACGCGAACGAGCTCGCCCTCCGGGAGCAGCTTCACCGACAGCTGATAGTCGCGGTTGCCGAACTGACCCTGCCCTTGTGCCGCTTCGGCATCCACATCGGAGACGAGGCGGATGTCCCGGAAGCGGGAAAGCGCGAACAGCACCTCCTCGCGCAAGGCAGGTCCGAAATGGGCGCGTGGGTCCTCGGCGGCCAAGGTTTCGAACTGGGGCAGGTAGAGCAAGGGCGGGCGACCGACGGGTTTCGGTTCCTCGCTCCTGTGCGCGGCAGGAGCGGTGCCGTTGGCCTTGCCTCCCCCGCCGCTCACCGGTGCGATGAAGCGGTAGCCGCGGCCGTAGACGCTCTCGATATACTGGGGCGAGCGCGGTTCGTCGCCCAGCGCCCGGCGCAGCTCCTTGATCACCGAGGTGAGCGCGGATTCGCTCACGATCGTGCCGTCCCAGACAGACGAGAAGAGCGCATCCTTGGTGATCAGCCGCCCCTGCTGCTCGGCGAGCATGCGGAGCACTCCGAAGGCCTTATGGCCGAGCTTGACCGGGCCGTGGGCGCCCCACAGCCGCTCGTCCTCCGTATCGAGCCGGAAGTCTCCGAAGACGAGGACCCTGCCCGGGTCCGTAGCAACTGACATAACCCCACCGTGCGAGACCCGGGGCTGGCCCCCCGAGCTCTCCCGCTGGCTAGCATGATGGAGCGCAATTCCAGAATCTTTTCACAATTGGCTCAGGATATCGGCCGCGCCCGCTCCTAATCCCGGTCCTGCAGGGAGAGCCGGAGGTGAGGATGTTCGAGTGGCGCCTGATTGCGATCGCAGCTTCGCTGAGCGCATTCGGTGCCGTCGTCGTCCTGGGCTGCTTGCCCAGCGCGGAGAGGGCTCTTGCCTGACGCGCTCACCTCTGGCGCGCTCCTGCCGCCGTTCAGCGCTGCGGCGCGACGGCGGCTCGAGCTCGGCAGCGGGGCGGCCGCGGCCGAGGCCGATCGGGAGAGACCGCCTTGCGCAGGAATATTCGGGGCGCGTGGGCCCACCAGCCCGCCCGGCATGGCAGCCGCCTTCGCACGTGGCGGCCGTCGTGTATAACCGGCGGAATGAAGGATGACGGGGGCGATGTCCGGGTCGAGACGCCGCGGCTGATCCTGAGGCGCTATCGGGAGAGCGACTTCGAGGATCTTGCAGCCATGGCGGCCGACCCGGGCATGTTCCGCTATTCCGAGCGGGGCCCGATGACCGGCGACGAAGCCTGGGGGCGGCTGCTGCGCCACGCCGGGCACTGGAGCTTGCTCGGCTATGGCGTCTTCGCCGTCGAGGAAAAGGAGACCGGCCGCTTCGTCGGCGAGGCGGGGCTGAGCCAGTTCCGTCGCGCGCTCGGTGAGCCGTTCGACAGCCGCCTCGAGGTCACCTGGTCGATTACGGCCGGGCGCCAGGGCCGAGGCTTTGCGCGCGAGGCCGCCGAGGCCGCTCTTCGTTGGATGGATGGAATTCAAGCCGAGGCGACGGTCTGCATGATCCACATCGCGAACGTCCCCTCGCTCAGATTGGCCGAGAAGCTGGGCTACCGGCCCTTCACGGAGATCGAGTATAAGGGGTATCCGGCCCTGCTGTTCGAGCGGGCCGCGTCACTCGGTGACAGGCTCTGAAGGAGCGGCTACCAGAGCGGCGATGAGCTCGCCCCCGGTTACCATCCGCCCCGTCGAGGACGCCGCCGACCGCAAGGCGTTCGTCGATCTCGCCTACACGCTCAACAAGGACGATCCCCACTGGGTGCCGCCGTTGAAGACGGAGGTGCACGGTCTCATCGACAAGCGCACCAACCCGTGGTTCGAGCATGCCGAGGCGCGCTTCTTCCTCGCCGAGCGAGACGGCGAGCCGGTCGGGCGCATCTCCGCGCAGGTCGACCAGGAGGTGCTGGAGCATATCGGCCCCGGCGTCGGCCAGTGGGGCATGTTCGAGGCCGCGGACGGCGAGGTCGCGGCAGAGCTGATCGCACGAGCCGAGGACTTCCTGCGCGGCCGGCGGATGAAGGTCAGCCAAGGTCCCTACAGCCTGTCGATCTGGGACGAGCCGGGCCTGCTCGTCAAAGGCTTCGATCATTCGCCAACGGTGATGATGGGGCATAACAGCCCACGCTACGAGGCCTGGGTCGAGGCCGCCGGCTATAAGGGCGTGAAGGACCTCCACACCTTCGACCTGGACGTGACGGGACCCTTCCCGCCGCTCGTTCAGCGCATCGTGGCCAGTGGCGAGCGCAACCCCCGGATCCGCATCCGCAAGGTCGACAAGAAAAGGTTCGACGAGGAAGCGGCTCTGATCCTCGGCATCCTCAACGATGCCTGGTCGGACAATTGGGGCTTCATCCCCCTGTCCGACGAGGAGATCGCCTATGCGGGCAAGAAGCTGAAGCCGATCGTCTATGAGGAGCTGATCCGGGTGGCGGAGGTGGACGGCGAGCCGGTCGCCTTCATGATCACCCTGCCCGACCTCAACGAACTCACCCGCGACCTCGACGGGCGGCTGTTCCCCTTCGGCTGGGCGAAATTGCTGTGGCGCCTCAGGAAGCCGCAGGTACGGACGATGCGCGTGCCGCTGATGGGGGTGGTGAAGCGGCTCCAGTCGACGCGGCTGGCCAGCCAGCTCGCCTTCATGATGATCGAATATATCCGCCGCGACGCGATCGTGAGCTTCGGCTGCTCGCGGGGCGAGATCGGCTGGATCCTCGACGACAATGTCGGCATGCGGTCGATCGCCGAGACGATCGAAAGCAAGGTCAACCGCATCTACAGGATCTACGAAAAGCCTCTTTGAGGACCGTTTCGCAACCTCGGCGCCCTAGTTTCGTTCAGCGGCTCGTCAATCTTAAGGACGATGTCATGAGAGCCGCCCCTGCCCTTCTCGCCTTGATCGTTGCGGTGGACCTTGCCGCCTGCGGGAGCCCGCAGCCCGCGACCAACAGCACCGAGCAGCTGGACGAGGCGGCGGCGCAGAGCGATCCTGCCGCCGCCGAAGCCATCGAGGATGCAGTCGACAATGGCGCCGGCCCGCAGGAGGCGCTGCAGGCCGGCGGCAATGCCCAGGCGAACACGGTGACCGCCGACCCGGCGCCGACCCCCACGCCCACACCCGAAGGATAGTGGACGATCAGGTTTGGAGCAGCCGCGCGATATAGGCGCGGATGTCGTCGGGCCATCCTGAGACCAGTTCGGAGAAACGGTCCGTTTCGCCGCGGTAGAGGGCACGGAGGGCTTCCTCGTAGCCGGCGCGGTCGCCGCAAGTCGCCTGCATGAAGCGATAGACGGCGTCGCGCCTTTCGCGCGTCGCCGAGGCTCCCGAGCGCCGGGCCTCGTCCACCAGCCGCCGCAGCGTCGCCGAAGCGCCGCCGGGCTGCCCTGCAAGCCAATCCCACTGGCGCGGCAGCAAGGTGACCTCGCGGGCGGTGACCCCGAGCTTGGGACGGCCGCGCCCGCGCGGCTGCGGAGCCGACGCCCCCGCACCCCAATAATCGAGATCGGTTACCCGGCCGGTCTCGTCCTCGAACACGCGGATGTCGCTATGGTCGCCGGCGGCGAAGCGGTCCTCGATGAGGCGAGTCACCTCCTCGCGCACGCCGGCGGCGATAACGCGGTCCTCCAGAAATGCAGTCACGGTTGCAGTCATCGCCGCTCTCCTTCAGCGGCGATTTATACCCGGATCAAATGAGTGTCAATATCATCCGGATAGAATTATGTGTCTGTTTCCAGCCTCACCCAAGTCGGGGCGTGGTCGCTCGCTTTCTCACGGCCGCGATATTCCTTGTCGACGCCAGCATCGAGCAGGCGGTCGGCGGCGAGCGGGCTGAGCAGGAGATGATCGATGCGGAAGCCGGCGTCGCGCTGCCAGCAGCCGGCCGTATAGTCCCAGAAGGTGTAGATCGCGCCTTCGGGGTAGCGAACCCGGATCGCGTCGGTCCAGCCGCCGTTGAGGATGCGGCGGAAAGCGGCGCGGCTTTCCGGCTGCATCAGCGCATCCCTCGCCATGGCCTTGGCGGAGAAGACGTCATCGGGGTCGTCGGTCGGGATCACGTTCCAGTCCCCGGCGAGGATCACCGGGCGTTCCTCGGTCAGGAGCTCCAAGGCATGTTCGCGCAGGCGGTCCATCCAGGCGAGTTTGTAGGCAAACTTCTCGGTGCCGACCGGATTGCCGTTGGGCAAATAGAGGCTGGCGATCACGACGCCGCCCACCTCGGCCTCAATATAGCGGCTGTGGGTATCGTCCGGGTCGCCGGGGAGGCCGATGCGGCGGAGCGTCGGCGGGGCATTGGGAGTCAGGATGGCGACCCCGTTGAAGCCCTTCTGGCCATGCCAGACGCCGTCATAGCCGGCGGCGTGGATGTCGGCGAGCGGCAGCGAATCGTCGGCGCACTTGATCTCCTGGAGACAGACCGCGTCCGGCTTCTGCTCCTGCAGATATTCGATCAGCCGCGGCAGCCGCGCGCGGATGCCGTTGAGGTTGTAGGTGACGATCTTCATGGCGACGGCCTTAGCCGCCGCGGCTCAGATCGAGAAGCTGGTACCGCAGCCGCAGCCTGAGGCGGCCTGGGGGTTCCTGACCTGGAAGGCGGCGCCGCCGAGGCTCTCGACGAAGTCCACCGCGCTGCCGCGGACCAGGTCGAGGCTGATTTCGTCGACCACCAGGGTGACGCCGTCCTGGATTGCGGCAAGATCGTCGCCTTCCACCTTATCGGCGAGGCCGAAGCGATATTGGAAGCCGGCGCAGCCGCCGCCCTCGACCGAAAGGCGCAGGATTGCGGGCTTGCCCTGCCGCTCGGCAATGGCGGCGACACGGGCCGCGGCCGCGGGCGTGAGGGCGATGTCCTGGGTGGCGGTCATGAACGGGAGATAGGAGGGCGGCATCCCGCCCGCAAGCGAGGCTATTTGCGGACCCGGTAGCCGCTGATCACCCCGAACAGGAATGACATGGTAAGGCCAAGGCGCACCTTGCTCTCCGGGTCGTACCAGCCGAGCAGGCTGGCCCCGTAGACGAAGATGGCAATGAACATTCCAAGTGCCAGCGGCACCATAAGCGTTCCCCGAAGCAGGCTCGAGACGGCCGATCATCTCACGCAAGGGTAAAGCTCTGGTGAAGCTTGTGGCGCGAAAAACTTGCCGCCATAGAGCCGGCAACCCGCCAGCAGGAGCGTCCACGCCATGAAAGCCCGCGTCTACGTCACGCTGAAGAACGGCGTCCTCGACCCGCAGGGCAAGGCGATTCACCACGCGCTGGAAGGGCTGGGCTTTGCCGGCGTCAACGACGTCCGCGCCGGCAAGCTGATCGAGCTCGACCTTTCCGAGGGCATCGCCGATGCCGACATCGAGGCGATGTGCAGGAAGCTCCTCGCCAATACCGTGATCGAGAATTTCCGGATCGAGCGGGCGCAATGAAGAGCGCCGTGATCGTCTTCCCGGGCTCGAACTGCGACCGCGATCTCGCCGTGGCGCTGAAGGAAGTGAGCGGACACGATCCGGTCATGGTGTGGCACCGGGAAAGCGAGCTGCCCGAAGGTCTGGACCTGATCGGCGTCCCCGGCGGCTTCTCCTACGGCGATTATCTCCGCTCCGGCGCAATGGCGGCCAATTCGCCGATCATGCGCGCGGTGAAGAACGCCGCCGACCGCGGGGTCTCGGTGCTCGGCATCTGCAACGGCTTCCAGATCCTCACCGAGGCGGGGCTGCTGCCGGGCGCGCTGATGCGTAACTCGACGATCAGCTTCGTCTGCCGCGATGTCGACCTGAAGGTGGAGAACAGCCAGTCCGCCTTCACGAGCCGCTATGATGCCGGCGAGGAAATCCGCATCCCCGTCGCCCACCACGACGGCAACTACACGGCCGATGCGGCGACGCTCGACCGCCTCGAGGGCGAGGGCCGCATCGCCTTCCGCTATTCGGGCGAGGTCAACGGCTCCGCACGCGACATCGCGGGCATCATCAACGACAAAGGCAACGTCCTCGGCATGATGCCTCACCCGGAGCGGATGATCGAGCCGGCCCATGGCGGCACCGACGGCCGGCGGCTCTTCGAAGGCCTGCTGGAGGCGATCGGCTGAACGAGCCGAGGAAAGCCGCGAGCAAGACGCCGTCGCTCGTCCGGCAAATCCGCATCGAGGTGCATGCAGCCTGGCTGGCGGCGCGGGATGCACGGACGCCGTGGCATGCGCGGGCGGTGGGGCTGCTGGTGACGGCCTATGCCCTGTCGCCGATCGACCTCATTCCCGATTTCATCCCGCTGCTGGGCCTCGTGGACGACGGCCTGATCGTTCCGGCGGGACTGTGGCTGTTCGTAAAGCTGCTGCCGCCAGGCGTCATGGACGAGCATCGCCGCACTGCCGCCGCCGCGGCGGAGCGGCCGCGTTCACGCGCGGGTGCACTGATCGTCATTCTCGTCTGGATCGTGGCGGCCGTTCTGGCCGCGTGGCTGCTCGCCTGGGCTTACCGCTGAACCTTGAACAGGTCCTTGAGCTCGGCGAGGCTGGCATGGACGGTCACCGGCGCCTTCTCGAAATTCTCGGCGATCTGCTTCTCGAGCCGCGCCTGGCGGAAGCGCGGCGCTGCGTCCTGGCGGAGCATGCAGGCTTCGGTGAGGGCGAAGGCGGTTTCACCGTCGCTGGAAAGCTGCTCGGTGATTACCGAAGCTTGCTGGTCGGAGTCGATCGCCTTGGGGAAGCGGGCGGCGGCAAACGCCTGATAGACCAGGCGGCCGTGCAGTTCCTTGGTCAGCGGATCCTCGGCCCCGCGGGCTTCCTTCGCAAGCTCGTAGGAGACCTGCATGGCGAGGCTGCAGTGGAATGGGTTGCGGGCCTCGAGCTCGGCCGCGCCGGCGGCGGTGCCGATGAGTGAAAGTGCCGTGCCCCAAGCGATCGAAACGACGCGCATCCGTGCCTCCGTCCTGCTGTCCGGCAGGCGGAGTTAGTCGCAACGGGTGAAGATTCGCCTAAGCGCGGCTTCGACCGCCGGTTAAGCGTGCTCGGCCTCTTCCACTTCCACCGTCTCCTCTGCCTTGGGCTCCGGCTCCGTCAGGATCCACTCGACGGCGGCCTGGGCGTGGAGGGCAGTGGTGTCGTAGACCGGGAGCACGTTGGCGACCGGGTCAACCAGGAGGACGAGTTCGGTGCAGCCGAGGATCACGGCCTGCTGGCGCGCCTGACCCATGACGGTGAGGCAGGTCTTGAGCGTGCGCTGCGAAGTCCGCGAGACCTGGCCCCGCACCAGCTCCTGGAAGATGATCCGGTCGATCTCCTTCGCGGTGACCGGATCGGGCACGGACACGGCAATCCCCTGCGCCTCGATCCGCTCGCGAATATAGGATTCGGTCATGGTGGTGCGGGTGCCGATCAGGCCGGTGCGCTTGACGCCGTCCCTGGCCATCTTCGCGGCGGTCACGTCGGCGATATGGATCATCGGGATCTCGATCGCGCCGGCAATGCGGTCGAAGAATTTGTGGGCCGTGTTGCTGCACAGGATCAGGCCTTCGGCGCCGGCCCCTTCGAGCCGGATTGCCGAGTTGACCAGCATGTCGGCCGCGCCTTCCCAATCCTCGGCGCTGAGGAAGCCGTTATAGCGCTCGAAATCGAGGCTCTCGATCAGCAAAGGCGCCGAGGCTCCAGAGCCGCGGCGGCGGACCACGCCCTTGTTGATCTGCTCGTAATACATCGCGGTCGAGTGCCAGCTCGTGCCGCCGATCATTCCCAGTTTACGCACAACCCCACCTCGTTCCGTCTGCCCCGCAGCCGATGAATCGGCTGCCTCAGGCGCTCAGCCTAACGCTCGCTCAAAATGGTTAACAGGCTGCCGGTCGGAGTTACCCACCGCTTTTTGAAGCGGCTGGGGATTGTTACCCGAGATTCTTGACGATTTCCTCGACCATCTTCTTCGCATCGGCGAGGAGCATCATCGTGTTGTCGCGGTAGAAGAGCTCGTTGTCCACTCCGGCATAACCGACGCCGCCCATCGAGCGTTTGACGAACAGCACCGTCTTCGCTTTCTCCACATCCAGCACCGGCATGCCATAGATTGGCGACGATCTGTCTGTTTTTGCGGACGGATTGGTGACGTCATTGGCGCCGATCACGAACGCCACGTCGGCACGGGCGAATTCGGAGTTGATGTCCTCCAGCTCGAACACCTTGTCGTAATCGACGCTGGCTTCGGCGAGCAGGACGTTCATGTGGCCGGGCATACGGCCGGCGACCGGGTGGATGGCATATTTGACCTTCACTCCCTCGGCTTCGAGCAAATCGCCCATTTCGCGGAGGGCGTGCTGGGACTGGGCGACGGCCATGCCGTAGCCGGGGACGATGATGACCTGCTCGGCCTGCTTCATCAGGAAGGCCGCATCTTCGGCCGAGCCGCGCTTCCACGGCCGGTCGCTGGCGCCGCCGGGGCCGGCGATCGCGGCGTCGCCGCCGAAGCCGCCCGCAATCACGGAGATGAAGCTGCGGTTCATCGCGCGGCACATGATGTAGCTGAGGATCGCACCCGACGAGCCGACCAAGGCCCCGGTGATGATCATCGCGCTGTTCTGGAGCGTGAACCCCATCGCCGCCGCGGCCCAGCCGGAATAGCTGTTCAGCATGGACACCACGACCGGCATGTCGGCGCCGCCGATGGGGATGATCAGCAGGAAACCGATCAGGAAGGCGAGCGCCGTCACCGTCCAAAACATCCAGGGCTCGGGATCCGCCGCGACGGTCCACAGGCCGATCAGGACGAGGATGGCGGCGAGCGTGCCGAGATTGATGACGTGCCGCATCGGCAGCATGATCGGCTTGCCCGACATGTTGCCGTTGAGCTTCAGGAAGGCGATCACCGATCCCGAGAAGGTGATCGCGCCGATCGCGATGCCGAGGCCCATCTCGATCCGGCTGACCGGCAGGATCTCGCCGTCCGCGCCAACGATGCCGAACGCGCCCGGGTTGAGGAACGCGGCCGCCGCGACCAGCACGGCGGCCATGCCGACGAGGCTGTGGAAGGCCGCGACAAGCTGCGGCATCGCCGTCATGGCGATGCGCCGGGCGGTGAGGAAGCCGATCACGCCGCCGATCGCGATTGCCACCAATATTTCCGGCAGGCTTGCAATGTCGTGCATGACGAGCGTGGTCACCACCGCAATCGCCATGCCGAGCATGCCCATACGATTGCCGCGACGCGAGCTCTCCGGGCTAGAGAGGCCCCTGAGCGCGAGGATGAAGAGCGCGCCCGCGATCAGATAAGCGAGCGGCACCCAGGCCGGCACGTCAGCGACCTCGTGCATCAATGCCGCTCCTTCTTCTTATACATTGCGAGCATTCGCTCAGTGACCGCGAAGCCGCCGAAGATGTTCACGCTGGCGAGCACCACCGCGATCAGGCCGAGCCACTTGGCGGCGGCGGAGCCCGCTTCCGCCGAAGCGATCAGCGCGCCGACGATGATGACGGAAGAGATGGCGTTGGTGACGGCCATCAGCGGCGTGTGCAGCGCCGGCGTTACCGACCAGACGACATAATAGCCGACGAAGCAGGCCAGCACGAAGATCGACAGGATCGAGACGAATTCCATCAGCCGGCGCTCCAATGATCTTTCGGGTAGAGCCGCAGCTCCAGAGTTCTCAGCAATTCGGCATGGTGGCGGTGCCACTGCGCGGTGTCGAAGGTGGGGCAGCGTTCGCGGCCGACGCGCAGGGGGCCGCTCGCCTGCAGGGCGGCGGCGCCGTAGCGGGCCGCGAGGGCCGATGCGATCCAGGATTCCCGCTCGCTGAACTGGAGGCGCCAGCGATCCTCGACATCGGCGGGGTTGCGGCCCCAGCAGAGCATGTCCTGTTCGCGGGCGATCTCGCCGGCGGTGCGCATCGCCGCATAGACGGACAGATCAGGCGCGCGGCTCCAGCCGGTGCCGACCGTCGGGAGAGTGGGCGTCGTCGAGGCGCAGCCGGCGAGCGCGAGCAGGGCCGCGGCACCGGCGGTTCGGATGCTGTGGTTCGATCGTTTCAGCGCCCCCTCCCCGGCCTCAGGTTGCGAGCAGACGCTGGTTCACGACCTGACCGCCCTTCGTCAGGCGCACGCCCTGGACGATCTCGTCGTCGTCAGGGAGGACCGGCCGCTTCGCCTCCTTGTCCCAGAAGGCGCTGAGGAAGTTGTAGAGATTGCGGGCGTAGAGAGCGGAGGCGTCCGCGGCGAGGCGGCTCGGCATGTTGCGGTGGCCGACGATGCGCACCCCGTGGCGCTCGACGACTGATCCGAGCACCGCGCCTTCGACATTGCCGCCCTGCTCGACAGCGAGGTCGACGATGACGCTGCCGGGGCGCATTGAGGCGATCTGCGCGTCCGAGATCAGCCGGGGCGCCGGCCGGCCTGGGATCAGCGCCGTCGTGATGACAATATCCTGCTTGGCGAGATGGCCCGACACGAGCTCGGCCTGGGCGGCTTTATACTCGTCCGACATCTCGGTCGCGTAGCCGCCGGCGCCTTCGCCTTCGATGCCCGCGACCTTCTCCACGAAGATCGCCTTGGCGCCGAGGCTCTCGATCTGCTCCTTCGTCGCCGCGCGCACGTCGGTCGCGGAGACGATCGCGCCGAGACGGCGCGCGGTGGCGATGGCCTGCAGGCCCGCGACGCCGACGCCCATGATGAAGACGCGCGCAGCGGCGATCGTTCCGGCCGCCGTCATCATCATCGGGAAGGCCCGGCCATATTCGGCGGCTCCGTCGAGCACCGCCTTGTAGCCGGCGAGATTGGCCTGGGAGGACAGCACGTCCATCGACTGGGCCCGGGTAATGCGCGGCATGAACTCCATGGCCAGCGCTTCCACCCCTGCCTGGGCATAGCCGTCGACTCGGGAGCGCATGCCGAACGGGTTCAACGAGGCGACGATGAGGGCGCCGGGCGCGAGGCCGTTGAGGGATGTCGGATCCGGTCCCTGGACGCCGAACACCGCTTCGGCGCCGGTCAGCACCTGCTCGCGCGGGCCGACCATCGCGCCGGCATTCACATAATCGGAATCGGCGATCGAAGCCGCCTCGCCGGCCCCCGCCTCGACCGACATGCTGGCGCCCAGGCCAATGAATTTCTTGATGGTTTCCGGGGTGGCGGAGACGCGCCGCTCCCCTTCAGCCGTCTCTTTCAGAACCGCGATCTTCACCCCCCGCGGCCCCGATCAGGAGGAGATCAGAAGGACGACGATTGCCGCCACGATGAAGCTGACGATCGTACCCCACTTCATCATCCAGGCGAAAGAGGAATAGCTCTTCACATGGGCTTGAAGGTCGGCCTGAACTTCGCGGTCGGCTGCCATTTGATCCTCTTGTCGTCCCTGTCGCCTTCACTCTTATCAACTCGGCGCGTGCGAGGAAAGCCACCTGCGCCGACGGCCGGACAGCGCTTTCGACGCTGCCTTAAGGTCAATTTTACCGGAAGCCGATTATTGCGCCTGTCAAAGCGTAAAGGGGCGAGCATGCGGCCGGAAGCCACCCGTTGTCTGTTGCTGATCGACGATGAACCCGCGCAGCGCCGGCTGGTGACTGCGATCGGCGCGCGTGCCGGCTGGTGGGTGATGGGCGCGCCCGACGTGGAGACGGCGGGCAAGCTGCTCCAGGGCGAGCAAGGCGAGGAGGTCGATGCGATCCTGCTCGACCATTGGCTGCCCGGCCCTGCCGGCACCGAGGTCATCGAGCAGATCCGCGCGCTCCGTCCGGACCTGCCGCTGCTGATCCTGACCGCGCAGACCTCGGTCGCCGTCGCGGTCGAGGCGATGCGCGCGGGCGCCGCCGACTTCCTGGTGAAGCCGCTCGCGCCCGACCGCCTGCTCGCCGCGCTCAACGCCGCCACCGACCGCCGCAAGACGCATGGTGAGCTGAGGCCGCTGTCGGAGAAGATTTCCAAGCCGCTCGCCTTTGACGAGATCGTCGGCTCCGCACCGGAATTCCGCACTGCCCTCGCGATCGCCGCCAAGGCCGCCCGCGCCCGCGTCTCCGTGCTCATCGAAGGCGAGAGCGGCACCGGCAAGGAAGTGATCGCCCAGGCGATCCACACCGCGAGCCCTCGCGGCAAGAAGGGGATGATCACCGTCAATTGCGGCGCGATCCCTGAGAACCTCGTCGATTCCGTGCTGTTCGGCCACGAAAAGGGCGCGTTCACCGGCGCCTTCGACCGGCATATCGGCCGTTTCGAGGATGCCGAGGGCTCCACCCTGTTCCTCGACGAGGTCGGCGAGCTGCCGCTCGACACCCAGGTGAAGCTGCTCCGCGCAATCGAGACCGGTGAAATCCAGCGCGTCGGCAGCCGGATCGTCCAGACGGTGGATGTGCGGGTGATCGCCGCAACCAACCGCCGCCTGATCGACGAGGTCGCCAAGGGCACGTTCCGCGAGGACCTCTTCTACCGCCTGAACGTCGTCCACACCCAGATCCCGCCGCTCCGCGCGCGCCAGAGCGACATTCCCGGCCTCGCCCGCCACCTGCTCGCGCGGATCGCCGAGCAGCCGGGCATGCGCCATCTGTCGATCACCGACGACGCGCTGGCGGTGCTGATGGCCTATGGCTGGCCGGGCAACGTCCGCCAGCTCCAGAACGCCCTCTTCCGCGCTGCCGTCCTGTGCGACGGCAATGCCCTGACTGCCGCCGACTTCCCGCAGATCCGGCAGGAATCAACCTTCTCCAAGCGCGCCGACGATTATCATGCCAAGCCGCTCAACGGCGCCTCCAACACGGCGGCTTTGTCGGCCGGCGGCGGCATCACCTTGTTCGAATCGGACGGCAACATGCGCACGCTGGAGGAGATCGAGGCCGACGTGATCCGCCTCGCCATCGGCCATTATCGCGGTCGCATGACGGAAGTCGCTCGTCGCCTCGGCATCGGGCGGTCGACCCTCTACCGCAAGCTTGGCGAGCTGGGCATCGGGGACGCGGCGTAGCGAACGCGTCCGGCCGCTGCTAAGCTGGCCTCATGCGAGATTTCGAAGGCGCGATTTGCCTTATCACCGGCGCAGCGTCCGGCATCGGCGCGGCGACCGCAACCCTGCTTGCCGGCGACGGCGCGCGCAAACTGATCCTGGTCGATAGGGATGAGGGGCGACTGGCCGATTTCGCCTTCACACTGCCCTGTGAGCGCCAGCTGATCATCGGCGACGTGACGGACGAGGCGATCTGGCGCGACGCCGATCTGACCGGCCTCACCCACGCAGTGGTGAATGCCGGCATCGGCGCAGGCGGGCCGATCGTCGATCTCGACTTTGCCGAATGGCGGCGAGTGCTGTCGGTCAATCTCGACGGCGCGTTCCTGACGCTCCAGGCCGCAATGCGCGCGATGGGCGGGAGGGGCGGGTCGATCGTGCTGACCGCATCTGCGGCCGGGCTGAAGGCGGAGCCCGGGATCGCAGCTTATGCTGCGTCCAAGGCCGCCGTGATCCAGCTCGCCCGGGTTGCGGCGAAGGAAGGCGCGCCGTCGAACATCCGCGTCAACAGCATTGCGCCGGGGGGCGTGGAGACGCCGATCTGGCGCGGCATTCCGGGCATCGCCGAGATGATGGACCAGAAAGGCCAGGACGCGACGTTCCGGTCGCTCGCCTCGATCGCGACGCCGCTCGGCCGCTACGCCAGGGCAGAGGAGATTGCCGGGCAGATCGCCTTCCTGCTCTCCGACCGCTGCGCCTATGTGACCGGCAGCTGCTTCCTGTCGGACGGCGGCTACACGCTCTAGCGGCAGTAACGGGCGCGGAATTCGTTGGCGAAGGCGGCGAGGCGCTGCTCGGCGATCGCGTCGCGCAGGCCCTGCATCAGTTGCTGGTAGAAATGGATGTTGTGCTCCGTCATCAGCATCGCGCCGAGGATCTCGCCCGAACGGATGAGGTGGTGGAGATAGGCGCGGCTCCAGGTCTTGCAGACCGGGCAGGCGCAGGCGGGATCGAGCGGCCCCTGGTCCTCGCCGAACTTTGCATTCCTGAGGTTGATGGGACCAGCCGAAGTGAAAGCCTGGCCGGTGCGGCCCGAGCGCGTCGGGAGGACGCAGTCAAACATGTCGATGCCGCGCTCGACCGCGCCGACGATGTCGTCGGGCTTGCCGACGCCCATCAGGTAACGCGGCCGGTCTTGGGGAAGCTGGCCGGGCGCATAGTCGAGTACGGCGAACATCGCCTCCTGCCCCTCCCCCACCGCCAGGCCGCCGACGGCATAGCCGTCGAAGCCGATCTCGATCAGCTTCTCGGCCGAGATGCGGCGCAGTTCCTCGTCGAGCGCGCCCTGCTGAATGCCGAACTGCGCCGCCACGTCCGCGTGCTCGCCGCCGGACTGGAACGCGTCGCGGGAGCGGCGCGCCCAGCGCATCGAGCGCTCCATCGCCTCGGCCTGCACGTCACGAGTCGAGGTGGTCGGCACCAGTTCGTCGAAGGCCATGACGATGTCGGAGCCGAGCAGGCGCTGGATCTCGGTCGAGCGCTCCGGCGTGATCATGTGGCGCGAGCCGTCGAGATGCGATGCGAAGGCCACGCCTTCCTCGCTCCGCTTGGTGAGTTCGGACAGGCTCATCACCTGATAGCCGCCGCTGTCGGTGAGGATCGGGCGGTCCCAGCCCATGAACTTGTGCAGCCCGCCCAGCCGCGCGACCCGCTCCGCGCCCGGGCGGAGCATCAGGTGATAGGTGTTGCCGAGGATGATGTCTGCACCCGCCGCGCGCACGTCCGCCGGCTTCATCGCCTTGACAGTCGCCGCGGTGCCGACCGGCATGAAGGCGGGCGTGCGGATGTCTCCGCGCTTCATCGAGATCAGGCCTGTGCGGGCGCGGCCGTCGGTGGCGGAGATGGAGAAGGAGAAGCGGGCGCGCTCGGGCATCGGCGGCCCTTAGCGGCGATGTCCAGGAAGCGGAATGCCGCTCAGCCCTGCTCGCCGCCCTTGCTCAGCAGCTGGGTGACCGCGCTCAATGCCTCGACCAACGCACGGCGCTCACCGGCATCGAGATGCCCGATGCTGGCGGATACGTGATCATAGGTGCGCCGGTCCAGGCTGTCGAAGAAGGTCCTGCCCGCCTCCGTCAGCGCAATCGGGCGCTGCCGGGCATCCTCGCCCCGGCCCCGTTCGATCCAGCCGCGCTGTTCGAAACGCCCGATCAGGCGGCTGAGATAGCCGCGGTCGAGACCGAGCTCGGTCTGGACCTCCGCAGCCAGGACCGGCTGCCCGTTAGCAATCTCGAAGAGGATCCTCGCTTCGGTCAGGCTGAGGCCGCTTCCCATGAACGAGGAGTCGAGCACGCCCGAGAAGCGGGTGTGGAAGCGGTTGAAGGCCCGGAGCGCTTCCACAGCCTGCCTATGTGCATCGGACATGCAGCTTGACGTGCCGGTATTAGTTGCCACAGTCAACTAATCTGACCGACTCGGAGACTTTCGATGGCTGATGCGGACTTGCTGGACCGGCCGGTGTGGAACTCGCTGAGATCGGGATGGGCCGCGCTAGCTGAGGGCGACGGGCACGCACTCCGACTCCGCCAGGATCATGGCCCGTTCGGGGCCTCGGCCGGTTCGACGGCTGCAGAGCTGGCGGCCCTGTCGGCGCTTGTGCCGGAGGAGGGTGAGCTCTGGGTGGTGGAGCTGGAGGGCGCAGTGATCCCGGAAGATGTGCACGTGGCCCGTCGCGGCGTCCTGTCACAGATGCTGATGAAGGCGTTCACGCCTAAGCATCGGGCGATCGAGGCGATCGAACTTGGCGATGCCGACGCGCCCGAAATGCAGGCGCTCGCGGCCATGACGAAGCCTGGCCCCTTCGCCAGCCGGACTCACTGCCTCGGAAGGTTCGTCGGCGTCAGAGACGAGGGGCGCCTGGTCGCCATGGCCGGCGAACGGATGCGCATCGACGGCTATTGCGAAGTCAGCGGCGTCTGCACTCATCCGGACTTCCAGGGTCGCGGGCTGGCGGGCGCGCTGATGAGCATCGTCTGCGAGCGGATGCTGGCGCGGGGCGAGACGCCGTTCCTCCACTCCTACGCCCATAATGAGGGCGCAATCGGCCTCTATCGAAGCCTCGGCTTTCACCATCGCGCGATGATCCAGCTCACCGTGCTGACAGCGGCCGGTCAGGGAAGAAGCAGGCTCGCGTCTCCGTAGGAATAGAAGCGGTAGCCCTGTGCGATGGCGTGCGCATACGCCTCCTGCATCACCTCGAGGCCCATCAGGGCCGAGACGAGCATGAAGAGGGTCGATCTCGGCAGGTGGAAATTGGTGATAAGGCCGTCGATCGCGCGAAAGCGGTAGCCGGGCGTGATGAAGATCGCGGTATCGCCCTCGAAAGGCTGGATCGTGCCGCTCTCGTCTGTCGCGCTCTCGAGGAGGCGGAGCGAGGTGGTGCCGACGGCGATGATCCGGCCGCCGCTAGCGCGCACGGCATTCAGGCGCTCCGCCGTGTGGACGTCGATGCGGCCCCACTCGCTATGCATCCGGTGTTCGTCGGTATCGTCTGCCTTGACGGGCAGGAAGGTGCCGGCACCGACATGGAGGGTCAGCGTCTCGCGCGCGATGCTGGCGGCAGCGAGGCTTTCCATCAGCTCGGGAGTGAAATGGAGCGCGGCCGTGGGGGCGGCGACAGCTCCCTTCTCGGCCGCGAACATCGTCTGGTAGTCGGCCGCATCGCGCTCGTCCGCCTCTCGCTTGCCGGCAATGTAGGGCGGCAGCGGCATGCGGCCGGCGCGCTCGAGCAGCAGTTCGACCGGCTCCTCGCCTTCGAAGGTAAGCAGAAGGGAGCCGTCCTCGGCACGATCACTCGCCCGGACGGCAACGCCGCTGCCGAAGTCGATCAGGTCCCCTTCGCGCACCCGCTTCGCGTTGCGTATGAAGGCACGCCAGCCGCGCAGGCTCTCGCGCTTGTGGAGCGTCGCCCCGACTTTCGCCTCCCCTCGCCTGCCCTCGAGCTGGGCGGGGATGACTCGGGTGTCGTTGAAGACCAGCGTATCGCCTGCTCGAAGCAGATCGGGGAGATCGGTGACCACGTGATCCGCGCGCCGGAACCCCTCGGTCAGCAGCAGGCGCGCCCTGTCGCGCGGGCTCACCGGCCTCAGTGCGATCCGCTCGGGCGGAAGCTCGAAATCGAACAGGTCGACGCGCACGGCGCCGGATTATTGCTGCGGGGTCGGGGTTCCGGCCTGCGCGGTCGCCGCCGGCGCCGGCGCCGGCGCCGCGGCTGGCGCCCGAATCTGCATCATCGCGGCGGTCTCGGCCGCGGTTGGCGGCGCCACGTTGTCGGCACCGATCGATGCGCGCAGCACGCGGGTCGGGTTGGCGGGCGGCTCGCCCCGCTCAATCGCGTCGACATATTGCATGCCGCTGATGACGCGCCCGAACACGCTGTATTTGCCGTCGAGCGTCAGGCGCGGCGAGAACACGATGAAGAACTGGCTGTTGGCGCTGTTCGGGTCGGTCGCGCGCGCGGCCGAGACGGCGCCGCGGACGTGCGGCAGGGTGCTGAACTCGGCTGCGACATCGGGAAGCTGGGAGCCGCCGGTGCCGGTCGCGGTCGGGTCGCCGGTCTGGGCCATGAAGCCCTCGATCACCCGGTGGAAGACGACACCGTTGTAGAAGCCCTGACGCGCAAGCGTCTTGATCCGCTCGACATGGGTCGGCGCCACATCCGGCCGGAGCTGGATGCTGACGCGGCCGCCGGTCGAGAGATCGAGGTGGAGCGTGTTCTCGGGATCGAGCGCCGGCACGACGATCGGCGCCACCTTGACCGGCGGCTCGGCGGCGGGAGCAGCCGGAGCTGCCTGCTGTGCCGGAGCTGCCTCTTGTGTCGGCGCCGGTTGCGCGGCCTCAGGCGTCTGGGCGGCGACGGACGTGGCGACCAGCACCCCCGCAGCGAGGGCGAACAAGCTCTTCAAACGCATATGACCCCTGAGATTCAGTTTCAGTTTACCATGATAGCGGCGGCTCCGGCTAAAGCCCAGAGCCTGAACGGATCATGACCCCTTGCGGCCGATCCGGTCGACGCGGCTGCGTACGTCGTCGGCGACGGCCGGCGTGACGAACTTGCCGATGTCGCCGCCATAGAGGGCGATTTCCTTAACCAGCCGTGACGCGATCGGCTGCAGCGACACGTCGGCCATCAGGAAGACTGTTTCGATGCGGTCGTTCAGCTGCTGGTTCATGCCCGCCATCTGATACTCATATTCGAAATCCGCCACAGCGCGCAGGCCGCGGATGATGATCGAGGCATTCTCCCGGGTCGCGAAATCCATCAGCAGCGAGTCGAAGCTGACCACCTCAATTTCGCCCGACAGCCCGTCAATCTCGCGGCGCACCATCGCCATCCGCTCGTCGACGCTGAACATCGGCGACTTGGATGGGTTGGTGGTGACCCCGATCACCAACCGGTCGACCAGCTTTGCGCCGCGGCGGATGATGTCCATGTGGCCGAGCGTGATCGGGTCGAACGTGCCGGGATAGACGCCTGTGCGCATGGCTTGCCTCTTAATGGTCCCGCTCGACAGCGAAGCGGGCAATGGCGCGGAGGAGGTCGGCCTCGGCGCCGAAGCTCTGGAGATGCTGGAACGCCTGGTCGACGAGCAGATTGGCCTGCTGGCGCGCCCGCTCGATGCCCAGCAGGGAGACGAAGGTCTCCTTCCCCTTGGCGCCGTCCTTGCCGACGCGCTTGCCGGTCTTGACCTCTTCGCCCTCGGCGTCGAGCAGGTCGTCCGCAATCTGGAAGGCAAGGCCGACATCGCGCGCGTAGCCGCGCAAGGGGCGGCGCCCCTCGGCAGGCACCCGGCCCATGATGCCCCCCGCTTCCAGACAGAAGCCGATCAGGGCACCGGTCTTGAGCTGCTGGAGGCGCGTAACCGCCGCCAGATCCAGGCTGCTCCGCTCCGCCATCAGATCCATCATCTGCCCGCCGGCCATGCCCGATGGGCCCGAGGCGCGGGCCAGTTCGGCGATCAACTCGACGCGCACGAACGGGTCCTCGTGCGTCGCATCGTCGGCGAGCACCTCGAAGGCGAGCGCGTGCAGGGAATCGCCGGCGAGGATCGCGGTGCACTCGTCGAACGCCTTGTGCAGCGTCGGCTTGCCGCGGCGCAGGTCGTCGTCGTCCATGCAAGGCAGGTCGTCATGGATCAGCGAGTAGACGTGGATGCACTCGACGGCGAGACCGACCCGCAGCGCCCGCGCCCGATCGACATGGAAGAGCGAGCAGGCGGCAACCACCAGCAGCGGCCGCATCCTTTTGCCGCCCCCGATCGAGGCGTAGCGCATCGCCTCGTAAAGCTGGGCGCGGGTATCCGGCGGGGCGGTCAGCAACGTGTCGAACAGGGTGTCGATCTCGCCCGCTATCTGTTCGAGCGCTAGCGTGAGGCTGATCGACGCGCCGGCGCTCACCCGCTCAGCCGGCGTCAAAGGGCGTCGTGCCACCGGGGCTGCCGTCGCGGCCGAACTGGATGCGCTCGATCCGCGCCTGCGCTGCCTGCAACCGCGCCTCGCATTGCTGCTTCAGCCGGTCGCCCTCGGAATAGAGATCGATCGATTCATCGAGCGAAGCCTCGCCGCTCTCGAGCTTGCGGACGATCTCCTCGAGCCTTTTCAGGGCCACTTCGAAGGAGAGCTGCTGGATGGCATCTGCCGGGTCGGACATGGGAGAAGCTTTGGCGGCCGCGGGTGCGAGGGTCAAGCGGAGGCGCTGCTTCGGAACCAGTGGACGCCGCCCCGGACCTCCCGCACCGCCCGCCCCTCCACTTCCAAGTGGCGCAGATGGGCCATAGCCTCGCCTGTGGCGAGGCCGAAGCTGTGATCCTCGATCTTGCGGCCGAACAGGAGCTGGAAGCAATCGACCGCGCGCTGCGGCGCGGCGAGGCGGTCGTGAAGGCTGTCGAGTTGCCCGCGATGCCCCTCAGCAAGCGCATCGAGCCGGGCATGGAGGCCGGTAAACGGCTCGCCGTGCGAGGGGAGTACCAGCAGATCGTCGGACAGGCCGCGCAGCTTCGCGATCGAGGCGAGCCAGTCGCCGAGCGGGTCGCCTTCGGGCTCACTGAGGCTCAGCGATATGTTCGAAGTGATGCGCGGCAACACCTGGTCGCCCGCGATGAGAATGTTGCCGGCTTCGTCGATCAGGCAGGCATGTTCGGGCGAATGGCCGTTGCCGGTGACGATGCGCCAGGAACGGTCGCCGATGCGGAGCGTCTCGCCATCGCGGATGCGGATGAAGCTGACGGGAACCGTGCTCACCACCGAAGAGAAGCGGCCCCAGCCTTTCTTCGTCTCGGCCTCGATCCGCTCCTCCTCCCATCCCGCCGCGCGCCAATAGGCGACCGCCTCCCGCGGCGGCGCATCGCGCACATCGGTGGTGAGCATGCGGGCGAACAGCCATTCCTCGCGCGTCATCAGCAAGGGCGCACCGAAACGCGCGGCGAGCCAGCCGGCGAGGCCGATATGGTCGGGATGGAAATGGGTGACGATGATGCGGCTGATGGCGCGGCCGGCGAGAGCACTGGAGAGCAGCGCCTCCCAAGCCTCGCGGCAGGGCGCGATATCGAGCCCGGTGTCGACGACCGCGACGCCATCGCCGTCATCGAGCAGCCAGATGTTGATGTGCTTGAGTGAGCCGGGAACCGGCAGCCGCGCCCAGCCGATGCCGGGCGCGATCGCGATCACCTCGCCCGCTTCCGGCGCACGGCGACCGAACGTGTAGGTCAGGCCCCTGTGAGAATAAGGCTCGGCAGGGGGAGCCGCGTCGTCCAACTCAGCTCTTGAACGGGTCGACAAAGCCGCGGTCGGTGGTGATGGTCTCGCCCGACGCCTCGGCCAGCTCCGCCGCATGGGCAGCTTCGGCCTGGCGGGCATTCGCCTCGCGCTCGGCGCGAAGCTCCTCGATCAGCGCCTCGCGATCACCGGCGAGACGCGTGTCCTGCGGCGCCTCGACGCCCGCCGCCTTGGCGGCCTTGGCGACGACCGCGTCGAGCTCGCGCTGCGAACAGAGGCCGAGGGTCACCGGATCCTTGGGCTGGATGTTCGCGATGTTCCAGTGGCTGCGATCGCGGATCGCCGAGATGGTGGTGCGCGTCGTGCCGATCAGCTTGGAGATCTGCCCATCCGAGACCTCGGGATGGTTGCGGACGATCCAGGCGATGCCGTCCGGCTTGTCCTGGCGCTTCGAAACCGGCGTGTAGCGCGGCCCCTTTGTGCGGCGGACCTGATCGGGCTGCTTGTGCATCTGGAGACGATAGGACGGATCCTCCTGCCCCTTCTCGATCTCCTCCTGCGTCAGCTCGCCCGCGCGGATCGGGTCGCGTCCCGTCAGCTTGGTGGCGGCGGTGTCGTCGGCGATCGCCTGCACTTCGAGGATGTGGAGGCCGCAGAAGGCGGCGATCTGCTCGAAGGTGAGCGCGGTGTTGTCGACCAGCCAGGATGCGGTGGCGTGGGGCATGAGCGGCTGGGCCACTGTGGCATCTCCCGGATAAAATAAGGGCCGCCCCTTCACGGAGCGGCCGAGGCGTGGGCGCGATGTAAGCCCGCGCGCGACGGGAGGCAAGCCGGAAGTGGCGCGGAAAGCGGGTCAACTCGCCTTCTTGATGGCGGCACGACCAGACCAAAAGATCGCAGCCGCACATCCAGATGG
The DNA here is from genome assembly GCF_059502505.1 of Allosphingosinicella sp. Lineage (NCBI taxonomy): Bacteria > Pseudomonadati > Pseudomonadota > Alphaproteobacteria > Sphingomonadales > Sphingomicrobiaceae > Allosphingosinicella > Allosphingosinicella sp. Next base: position 55,474 of record NZ_JCACEU010000012.1, on the reverse strand, counting down.
AGCAGCCGCGGCATCTACGGCTGATGCGGCCGTGTGCGACCGCGAGCAAAGGGGATTTGCAAATGAAGTTTGTTCTCGCTGCCGCCTTGTGCGCCGTTCAGACCCTCTCCGTGCCTGCCTGGGCCGCAGACCTGACTGCCGGCGACGCCGCCGTTTCGCGGCAGATGGGTGCCTTCGCCGGAGCCCGCCTGCGCGTCCCCCTTGGCGGGGGCAAGGAGAAGCCGCAGGCCGGCCTCGCGCTCACGTCGACGCTGCGCAACGGTGGGAGGGCCGAGCTGCGGTTTGCCAAGGGTGCGGAACTCGGCTTCTCGGGAAATGAGGCGCCGATGCGTCTGACTCTTTCCGGAACGCCGGTCGCGCAGCTCGCGCAGGGTTCTGCCGGACCAGCGGGCCGCAGACTGGGCGTCTCGACCTTGGGCTGGGTCGCGATCGGCGTCGGCGTCTTGGCGGCGGCGGTTTTTACCCTCGGGCAGCTCTGCGCCGATGGGGAGATCTGCGGGAGCGAGTGACCTCAGGCGCTCATCGGCGTGTAGCGTGGCTGGTCCGCCACCCGCGCCAGCCAGCGGCTCACTGCGGGGTAGGCTGAGAGATCAAAGCCGGCATCTTCCGCCACATGGGTGTAGGCGTAGAGCGCGATGTCGGCGAGCGTCAGGCGCTCCGCCACGAAGAAGCTCCGACTGGCGAGATGCTCGTCCATCAGCTTGAGCGCGGCCTCGCCGGCAGAGCGCTTCGGGCCGAGCTGACCCCGCCGGGCCTCGTTCAACCGCTCCTCCCCGACGAAGGCGATCCAGAAGCGCAAGGTCGCGACGTTCGGCTCATGATTATATTGTTCCCAGAACATCCAGCGCAGGATGTCCGCTCGGTCGAACCGCGTGAAGGGGATGAGCGGCGAGCCGTCCGCCAGATAGAAGCAGGCGGCGTTGCTTTCCGGGATGAACCGGTCGCCGACTTGGAGCACGGGGATGCGACCGTTGGCGTTCACTTCGGCCAGGAATTCAGGCGTTCGGGTCTCGCCCTTGAGGATATCATATTCGCGCCGTTCGAGCGGCAGACCTAGCAGGGACGCGGTGAGGCGAACCTTGTAGCAGTTACCCGACGCCGCATATTCGTGAAGAACCAGGCGCTCCATTTCGGCTTCCCCTCCCGCTCGAGAAGCCCCTCTCTACCCAGCCGTCGCCCGCCTCGCCCACTGCGAATTTGCGCGCGTCACGCTTGCAGATTTGCGTGGCCGTTCACCTCCAGCACGATCTTGCCGACATGGTCGCTGCTTTCCATGCGCCGGTGGGCCTTGGCAGCCTGTGCGAGTGGGAAAATGCTGTCGATGATCGGGCGGATGCGAGCCGCTTCGAGGTGGGGCCAGACCTCGCGGCGGATCTCGCCGGCAAGAGCGGTCTTGAACTCGACCGAGCGGGCCCGGAGGGTTGAGCCGGTGAGGGTCAGCCGACGGCGCATCACCTCCCAGAGCGGGACCTCCGCGACGGCCCCACGCTGGCCGGCGATCGAGACGTGGCGGCCCTCGTCGGCGAGGCAGGCGAGGTTGCGCGCCACATAGTCGCCGCCGACCATGTCGAGGACGATCTGCACGCCCTTGCCGCCGGTGACCGTCTTCACCGCCTCAACGAAATCAAGCTTGTTGTAGTTGATCGCATGCTCAGCGCCGATCTCCAGGGCCCGCTCGCACTTCTTCTTCGAACCGGCCGTGACGATGACGTGGAGACCGAAGGCCTTGCCCAGCAGGATCGCCGTCGTGCCGATGCCGCTGGTTCCGCCATGGACAAGCACCGTGTCGTCGCGCTTTGCGCCGCCGCGTTGAAACAGGTTGGTCCAGACGGTGAAGAAGGTCTCCGGAAGCGCCGCCGCCTCGACCATGCTGAGCGTGCCCGGCACCGACAGGCACTGGCCGGCAGGCGCCGTGCAATATTGGGCATAGCCGCCGCCGGACACGAGCGCGCAGACCGGCTTGCCGATCGACGACGGCCGTTCGCCCGGACCCACCGCGACGATTTTCCCGGCGATCTCGAGGCCCGGTATGCTGGAGGCGCCGGAGGGCGGCGGGTAGAGCCCCATGCGCTGCATGACGTCGGGCCGGTTCACGCCCGCCGCTTCCACCTTGATCAACAGCTCGCCCGGACCGGGCTTCGGCACCGGCCGCTCCACAGGCTTGAGCACCTCCGGCCCACCGGCCTTGTCGGGGTCGATCGCCAGCATCGTCTCCGGCACGGTGTTCATTCGGTCACGCTCCCAGGATATTCGCAGCCGCCGCTGCCGTGCCTTGTTGACACGCAGGCGCCCACGGTCAACTTTTGCACCATGGATCTGGACGAACTCTTTCCGGACAAGCCTAAGGATCCCCTGACGCAGCTGACGCGCCAGGACCTCGACCCGCTGTCGGTCGAGGAGCTCAACGCCCGCATCGAGGTGCTGGAGGGCGAGATCGCCCGGGTGCGAGCCAGGATCGAAAACGCGGTTAACTTCCGCGCAAGTGCAGACGCGATATTCAAGAAATGAAACGCCGGGCACGCAACGGCGTTAATCCACACGTGGACCAAGACGGCTGCTTGATCGAGGGCCGAGGCGGCACGACATTAAGGCGAAGCTGCCCGTAGCTTCCCGCGCGGGCCAAGGAGTAAAAAATGCCGTCATTTGCCCGCGAACTCGAACAAACGCTTCACACGGCGCTCGCCGAAGCGAGCGGCCGCAAGCACGAATATGCGACCCTCGAGCATCTGTTGCTCGCTCTGGTCGAGGATGCCCATGCCTCCAAGGTGATGAAGGCCTGCGGCGTCGATCTTAGTGAGCTGCGCCAGTCGGTGCGCACCTATCTCGACAGCGAACTGGAGGCGCTGAAGGTGGAGGGCGAGACTGATCCCTCCCCGACCAGCGGTTTCCAGCGCGTCGTCCAGCGCGCCATTCTCCACGTCCAGTCTTCGGGCCGCGACGAGGTGACCGGCGCCAACGTGCTCGTCGCCCTCTTCTCCGAGCGCGAGAGCTATGCCGTCTATTTCCTCCAGCAGCAGGATATGAGCCGCCTGGATGCGGTGAGCTACATCAGCCACGGCGTCGGCAAGGGCGAGACGCCGACCGAGGCGCCTGAAGTGAAGGGCGCCGAGGAGACCAAGTCCGACGACGGCAAGAAGAAGTCGGAGAGCCCGCTCAAGCAGTTCACCGTGAATCTGAACGAGAAGGCCCAGAACGGCCGCGTCGATCCGCTGATCGGCCGCGGTCCCGAAGTGGACCGCACGGTCCAGATCCTATGCCGCCGCTCCAAGAACAACCCGCTCTATGTGGGCGATCCGGGCGTCGGCAAGACCGCCATCGCCGAAGGCCTCGCTCGTAAGATCATCGAAGGCGATGTGCCGGAGGTGCTCAAGGAAGCGGTGATCTACTCGCTCGACATGGGCGCTCTGCTCGCCGGCACCCGCTATCGCGGCGACTTCGAGGAGCGGCTGAAGGCGGTGGTCACGGAGCTCGAGAAGCTGCCCAACTCGATCCTGTTCATCGACGAGATCCACACCGTGATCGGTGCCGGTGCGACGAGCGGCGGCGCGATGGACGCATCGAACCTCCTGAAGCCGGCTCTCTCGGGCGGCACGATCCGCTGCATCGGATCGACCACCTACAAGGAGTTCCGCAACCATTTCGAGAAGGATCGCGCCCTCCTCCGGCGCTTCCAGAAGATCGACGTCAACGAGCCCACTATCGAGGACACGATCAAGATACTGGCGGGTCTGCGCTCGGCCTTCGAGGACCATCACAGCGTCAAATATACGCCTGACGCGATCAAGGCGGCGGTGGAGCTTTCCGCGCGCTACATCAACGACCGCAAGCTGCCGGACAAGGCGATCGACGTGATCGACGAGGTCGGCGCGATGCAGATGCTTGTGCCGCCGAGCAAGCGCAAGAAGACGATCACCACGAAGGAGATCGAGGCGGTCATCTCGACCATCGCTCGTATCCCGCCGAAGAGCGTGAGCACCGATGACAAGAAGGCGCTCGAGCATCTCGGCCGCGATCTGAAGCGCGTCGTGTTCGGACAGGATCTCGCGATCGACACGCTCGCCTCGGCGATCAAGCTGAGCCGCGCCGGCCTTCGCGATCCCGACAAGCCGATCGGCAACTACCTCTTCTCCGGCCCGACCGGCGTCGGCAAGACCGAGGTCGCACGCCAGCTCGCCTCGATCATGGGCATTCCGCTCCAGCGTTTCGACATGTCGGAATATATGGAGCGCCACTCGGTCAGCCGCCTGATCGGCGCACCTCCGGGCTATGTCGGCTATGATCAGGGCGGCCTGCTGACCGACGCTGTCGACCAGCATCCGCATAGTGTGCTGCTGCTCGACGAGATCGAGAAGGCGCATCCGGACCTGTTCAACATCCTTCTGCAGGTGATGGACAACGGCAAGCTCACCGATCACCACGGCAAGACGGTCGATTTCCGCAACGTCATCCTGATCATGACCACCAATGCGGGCGCCAGCGACATGGCGCGCGAGGCGGTCGGCTTCGGCGCCATGACCCGCGAGGGCGAGGACGAGGAAGCGATCAAGCGGATGTTCACGCCGGAATTCCGCAACCGCCTCGATGCCATCGTTCCGTTCGGCTACCTGCCGACGGAGGTCGTCGCGCGGGTGGTGGACAAGTTCATCCTCCAGCTCGAGCTGCAGCTGGCGGATCGCAACGTCCACATCCACCTCGACGAGGAATCGAAGAAGTGGCTGACCGAGCGCGGTTATGATCGTCTCTACGGCGCGCGCCCGATGGGCCGTCTCGTCCAGGAGAAGATCAAGCAGCCGCTCGCCGAGGAGTTGCTGTTCGGGAAACTGACGCACGGCGGCGAGGTCAAGGTCACGATTAAGGACAATGCCCCGGCATTCGAGATCGTGTCTGCGCCCCCCAAGGCATCGAAGAAGAAGGCCAAGAAGGCCGACGCCGGCGAGACGCCCGGGGAGGCCGAGCAGGGCCAGCCCGAGGCGCAGGCGTAAGCGTCAACCAAGCGAACCCCTCTCCCTTCGGTGGGAGAGGGGTTTTCTTTGTACGGGCCAAGGCGCTACTGCTCCGCTTGCAGCAGGAGGGAACGCGCCATGTCCGACATCACCTTCTACACCAACCCCATGTCGCGCGGGCAGATCGCCCGCTGGATGCTCGAGGAGGTGGGCGAGCCGTACGAGACGGTGATCCTGGAATACGGCACGTCGATGAAGTCGCCCGACTATCTGGCGATCAATCCGATGGGCAAGGTGCCGGCGATCAAGCATGGCGATGTGGTCGTCACCGAGGGCGCCGCGATCTGCACCTATCTGGCGGACGCCTTCCCCGACCGCGGGCTCGCGCCTCCACCCGGCGACCCGCTCCGGGGGCCTTACTACCGCTGGATGTTCTTCAGCGCCGGGCCGGTCGAGACGGCGGTCACCAACAACTACCTGAACTGGAACCCGACGCCCGAGCAGCGGATGATGGTCGGCTACGGCAGCTATGCGACGGTGCTCGACGTGCTTGAGCGGCTGGTCGCGTCCGGCCCCTATCTGCTCGGCGATCGGTTTAGCGCCCTCGACGTCTATCTGGGCTCGCAGATCGCCTGGGGCACCGCCTTCGGCACGATGGAGAAACGGCCCGGCTTCGAACAGTATGTGGCGCGGATCACGGACCGCCCCGCCTACCGGAAGGCCAAGGAGATCGACCAGGCACTGATGCCGAAGAAGGAGCCCCAGCCCGCATGAACGAGACCATCCGCGCCCGGGCCATCGCGCTTTACGACCGCTTCACGCACGAAGGCATGGACCGTCGCGCCTTCATGGCCGAGCTGAGCAAGATCGCCGGCGGCACCGCGGCAGCCAATGCCCTGCTGCTTGGCATCGCCGCCAATCCCGCCGCCGCGGCGGTCGTACCCGCCGACGACCCGCGCCTCCAGACCCGGACCCTTCAATGGGAACTGATCCCCGGCCGGAAGATGAGCGGCTATGGCGCAGCGCCTGTCGATGCCCGACCCGACCTCGCAACGGTGATGGTGATCCACGAAAATCGCGGCCTGACGGAGCATATCCGGGACGTCGCTCGGCGGGTGGCGCTGGCGGGCTTTTCAGCGGTCGCGCCCGACTTCCTGTCGCCCGCCGGGGGGACGCCGGAGGATCAGGACCAGGCGCGGGACATGATCGGCAAGCTCGACCTCGCCGCCACCGTGGCGGACGGGCGTGCGATGATCGACTGGCTCGCCTCGCCCGCCGGCGGCTCGCGCAAGGTCGGCGCGGTCGGCTTCTGCTGGGGCGGCGGCATGGTCAACCGGCTCGCGGTGGCGGCGGGATCGACGCTCAAGGCCGGCGTCCCCTTCTATGGCCCCGCCCCTGCTCCCGCCGAAGCGGCGAAGGTGGAGGCCGCTCTGCTCATCCAGCTTGCCGGAAACGACCAGCGGGTGAATGCGACCGCGCTGCCATGGGTCGAAGCGCTGAAGGCCGCGGGCAAGACCGTGACCAGCCGCGTCTATCCCGGGGTCGAACACGCCTTCCACAACGACACGTCGGCCGAACGCTACAACAAGGCGGCAGCCGATCAGGCGTGGGCGGAGACGGTCGCCTTCTTCAAGCAGCACCTGGCCTGAAGGCAAAAAAGGCCCGGCGTTTCCGCCGGGCCCTTCGCTTTGCCCTCTGGCGCGGCCGCTATTCGCGGCTGCCCATGAAGTTCAGCAGGAACGTGAACATGTTCACGAAGTCGAGATAGAGGTTCAGCGCGCCCATGATGACGGTCTTGCCCATCATGTCGGTGCCGGCCACGTAGAAATACATGCTCTTGATCTTCTGCGTGTCGTAGGCGGTGAGGCCCGCGAACAGCAGCACGCCGATGAAGCTGATCGCCAGCTGCAGCGCGCTCGACTGCACGAACAGGTTGATCAGCATCGCGACGAACAGGCCGACCACGCCCATGATCAGGAAGGTGCCGAACGCCGACAGGTCCTTCTTCGTGGTGTAGCCGTAGAGGCTGAGACCGACGAACGCCGCCGCGGTCGCGAAGAAGGTGGTCGCGATCGACGTGCCGGTGAAGACCAGGAAGATCGACGCCATGGAGAGGCCCATCACCGTCGCGAACGCCCAGAAGAGCAACTGCGCGGTGCCGGTCGACAGCCGATTGATGCCGAAGCTCAGCACCAGGATGAACGCCAGCGGCGCGAACATGATGACATATTTGAGGATGCCGGGGCCGCCGAGGATCGCCGCCGCATAGCCGCTGCTGGCGAACAGCATCGCGACAATACCGGTGAGCAGAACGCCCGAGGCCATGTAGTTGTATACCGACAGCATATAGGACCGCAGGCCCGCGTCGAAAGCGACGCCCTCCCGCCCGATCGTGCCGGGCTGCGGCGCTGCGGTCGCGCGCGGGTCAGACCAATTTGCCATTTCAAACGTCTCCTTTGACGACGCGATAGAGGGCGCCGTTAGGTCATAATATCATGTGAACGGGCTTCGGATTCAAGGAAAACCGGACTTCCTGCTTGGGTGACGTTCGGGAGGGCAGGTTCTCAACATCACGCCCATTGCGCTATGGCCGCTGGATGCACCGCATTTTCGTGGCGATCCGCCCGCCGCAGCACATTCGCCGGAGCCTGCTGAACGTGATGGGCGGCGTCAGCGGCGCGCGCTGGCAGAACGACGATCAGCTCCACCTCACCCTGCGCTTCATCGGCGAGGTCGAGGGGCATATCGCCGAGGACGTGGCGGCGGCGCTGTCCTCGGTGCACCAGTCGCGTTTCGACATCGCCCTGAGCCGTATCGGCGCGTTCGAAAGACGGAGCCAGCCGGAAGTGCTCTGGGCAGGCGTGACGCCGCACGATCACCTGAAGGCGCTGCACAAGAAAGTGGATCAGGCTTGCCAGCGCGCCGGCCTTTCTCCGGAAGGCCGGGCCTATTCGCCACACATCACCCTGGCCCGCCTGAAGCGCGGCTCGGGCCCCATCGCCCCCTTTGTTGAAGCAAACGGCGGTCTCGTAAGCGAGCCGTTCACCGTCGACAGCTTCTGCCTGTTCGAAAGTCAGCTCACCCCGGACGGCGCGGTTTACACCATGATCGAGCGTTATCCGCTCGATTGAGCGGCGCGGCTCGGAAAGGGCAGCGGCAGCTCGAAGTGGGCCGGCCGCGCCGGGCACATTGCGCAGGCGGCCTCGTCCTCGCGACCGAAGAAAGCGGCAAGCTCGGCGTCGCTGCACTCGGGCGTGAGCGGCTCATATTCCAAATAGGGCCGCCACTTGTCTGAAAGTCCGTATTTCGCGTGCTGCATGGGCAGATAGGCCAGCGGACCGCACTTCCAGATCTTGGCATCTAGGAGCTGGGGGCAGTAGCGCGCCATGCAATGCTCCCAGCTCGAACGCGGGTTCTCGTCCTCGAAGGGAAGCATCGACGACCCGAAGCCATGATAGGTGCGGTGCCACCACTTGGTGGAGGGATAGGTCGAAACAGAGATGCCATATTCGTCGACCCAGCGCCTGAGCAGGACGCCGACGGGCCGAAGCCGCTCCTGATAGGCCGGCGCGGTATGGTGAACCGACACGTAGAGATGGCTGTTGCCGGCCTCTGCGAGCCGACGCGGCAGGTCCGGATGGCGATGCAGCAGGAAGCCGTTCGTCACGAGGCGCAATCTCGAGGCTGGCCAATATCGCCGGGACAAGGTGACGAAATCGCCCAGAAGCGGGTTGATCGTCGGCTCGCCGCCGAGCAGCGAGAACTCGAACGGACGCAGCCGCTCCGACCACGGGGCGAACCATCGCTCCGCCTCTTCGAGGCCAAGCACACCCTTATGGTTCTGGTTGGAATAGTGGGTGCAGCTCTCGCACGCGAGATTGCAGCTGTGCGCGACGTGCAATTCTAGATTTTGGATCACCAGCACGATGCGAGAAACCTAGCCGATCGGTATGCAGGCCGCGACCTCGAAAATTCAGCAGCCCCGCCAATCAGCGCAAGAGCCGAGGGCTTCATTGACATTCGTCCGCTTCTCAACCGAGATGCGCACCGAAGCGCGCCGCAGAGCGCCGACAGTTGGGAGATGAGGCTTGGCCGATCCTGAAGGCGCTGGGGGGCATTCGCCGGTCCGCGTATCCACTTATGCCTGGTACGCTCTGTTCGTCCTCGTCCTCGTCTACATCATCAACTTCATCGATCGGCAGATCCTGTCGATCCTGGCGGAAGACATCAAACGCGACCTCGGCCTCGAGGATGCGCAGATCGGCTTCCTCTACGGCACCGCATTCGCGGTCTTCTATGCGCTGTTCGGCATTCCCCTCGGGCGGCTGGCCGACAGCTGGTATCGCGGGCGGCTGATGGCGATGGGGCTAGCGCTCTGGTCGTCGATGACGGTGCTGTCCGGCTTCGCCAACAGCTTTGCGATGCTCGCTGTGGCGCGCATCGGCGTCGGCATCGGCGAGGCAAGTGCCTCGCCCGCCGCCTATTCGATGATCTCGGACAGCTTCCCGAAGGAGCGGCGGGCCACCGCGCTCTCCATCTATTCCAGCGGCCTCTATATCGGGGGCGCGCTCAGCCTGCCGATCGGCGGCCTCGTGCTCAGCCGCTGGAATATGGCCTATCCCATTCCGGCCGAGGCGCCGCTGGGCCTCGCCGGATGGCAGGCCGCCTTCCTCGTCGTCGGCCTTCCGGGCCTCCTGCTCGCGCTGTGGGTGCTCTCGCTGCGCGAACCCCAGCGCGGCGCTTCTGATGGGCTCCCACAGCCGGTCGTACAGCCGAATGCGTGGCGGGATTTCGGGCGCGAACTCGTGGCGATCCTGCCGCCGCTGACATTGTTCAACGTCGCCCGCCTGCCCGGCGAGCTCCGCCTCAACCTGATCGTGCTGGCGGCCGTGGTCGCGGCGGCATTCGGCTTTTACGCGCTCACTGGCGACGGCCCGCAATGGGCCGCCTACGGCCTCGGCGTCTACGCGGTCTTCTCGTGGATCCAGTCGCTGCGGCACCGCGACCTGCCCACCTATCGGCTGATCTGGGGCAGCCCTGTCGTCGTGACGCTCGTCATCGCCTTCGGCAGCATCTCCTTCGTCTCATATGCGGTGAGCTTCTGGACGCCGCCCTACGTAATGCGGACCTTCTACGCCGACCCCACCGCCCCCGGCTATTTCATCGGGGGTCTGTCCGGCGCCGAGGAAGTCGCAACGATCATCGGCTGGGGCGCCGCCTTTTCGGCAGCCTTCGGCGTCATCCTCGGCGGCATCATCTCCGACCTCTGGCGTCGCCGCCACCCTGCCGGCCGCCTCTACGTCAACATGCTCTCGGTAGCGCTGCCGCTGCCCCTGCTCGCCTTCCTGTTCACCACCGACAGCGTCGGCTTATTCTATCTTGTCTTCCCGTTCGCCCATCTCCTCGCCTCGGCATGGGTGGGAGCTGCGGTCGCGACGCTCCAGGACCTCGTCCTCCCGCGCATGCGAGCGACGGCGGGCGCCACCTACGTCCTCGGCACAACGATGGTCGGTCTCGCGCTGGGCCCCTATTTCGCCGGCAAGATGGCGGACGTGATGCAGAGCCTCAGCGCCGGCATCTTCTTCCTCTACATCGTGCCGCCGCTGACGCTCTCCGCCTTGTGGCTAGCCTCGCGGCGCATTGCGGAGGTCGAGGCAACGAAGGTCGATCGGGCACGCGCCGCGGGCGAGAAGGTCTAGGCGGCGGACCCTATCTGAAGACGCCGCACGCCATTCGTCCGCCCGCATTGCCGGAGGGATCGGTGCGATAGTCATCCGCCTGGGCATGGATCACGACCGCTGCCCCGTCCGCGTCGAGCATCGGCATTGCTCCGCCCGCCACCCAAGCGCCCGGGATCACATATTCGAAGCTTCCGCGGCCATCCGTCCCCACCGAAAGGTTCGGCAAATCGCCTTTGTGCATGCCTGCCGGGTTGTTGCGCCCATGCTGCTGCCCCGTCGGGTTCCAGTGTGGCCCGGCACTCGCGAAATCCGGAGGCGTGCAGACGCCGGTCGTATGGACATGCGCCGCATAGGTGCCTTGCGACATCCCCATCGCTTCGACGCGCACTCTGATGCTGTCACCCATCTGGGTCGCCGTAGCGCGAGCACCGAGAGTGCCCGCCGCAGTCCGCGCCTCGGCTGTCGCCGTGCTCATGACGGGCTCGCCGGCCGGCGCAACCGAACCATCCGACATATTGCAGCCGGCCGCGGCTGCCGCAGCCAGGCTGCCGATCAGGAACCGCTTCATAATTCTTCTCCTCTCAACCCGCTGAACGAACGAGCCGGAGGCGAAACAGTTGCGCCCGTCAGTCGCCCCGCGGCGCCCGGCCGATGCCAAACCAGCGCAGCCCTGCCTCTTCCACATCCTCAGGGGGATAGACGTTGCGCAGATCGACGAGGATCGGCTGGCTCATCGTGGCCGCCAGACGGCGAAGATCGAGCGCGCGCAGCACGTCCCATTCGGTCACCAGCACGACCGCATCCGCGCCCTCCGCGGCTTTGTAGGGATCCTCGAAATAATCGACGTCGCGCATCATCGACTTGGCTTGGTCGACCCCCTCCGGGTCATAGCCGCGCACGTCGGCGCCTGCGTCCTGCAGGGCCTGGACGATGCTCAGCGACGGGGCGTCACGCATATCATCGGTATTCGGTTTGAAGGTTAGGCCGAGCAGGGTGACGATCTTGCCCCGCGCCTCGCCTCCGAGCGCCTGGATCACCTTGCGGCCCATCGCGCGCTTGCGCTGATCGTTCACGGCGACGACGGACTCCACGATGCGCAGCGGTGCCTGATAGTCTTCCGCGGTCTTCAGCAGCGCGACGGTGTCCTTGGGGAAGCACGACCCGCCATAGCCGGGACCTGCGTGCAGAAACTTGGGACCGATCCGATTATCGAGGCCGATGCCCCGGGCCACGTCCTGCACGTCGGCGCCCACTGCCTCGCACAGATCGGCCATTTCGTTGATGAACGTGATCTTGGTCGCGAGGAAGGCGTTCGCTGCATATTTGATCAGCTCGGCCGTGCGGCGGCTGGTGACGACAAGCGGCGCCTTGTTGAGATAGAGCGGGCGGTAGACCTCCCGCATGATCTCGGCAGCCTCGTCCTCGTCGGTTCCGACGACGATGCGGTCCGGGCGCTTGAAATCTTCGATCGCCGCCCCTTCACGCAAGAATTCGGGGTTGGAGACGACCCATGCCCGGGCATTGGGAGCGGTCTCGCGGATGATCCGTTCGACCTCGTCGCCGGTGCCGACCGGAACCGTCGACTTGGTGACGACGACCGCCGGCTTCTTCAGCGCCCGCGCAATCTCCTCTGTGGCGCCGAACACATAGCTGAGATCGGCATGCCCGTCGCCACGGCGCGACGGCGTGCCCACCGCAATGAAGATGGCGTCGGCTTCCGCTACGCCCTCGGCCAGATCGGTCGTGAATGCGAGGCGGCCGCCGCGCACGTTGCGCTCGACCAGCTGGTCGAGCCCAGGCTCGAAGATCGGCATCATGCCGCGGCACAGAGCGTCGATCTTCGATGCGTCCTTGTCGACGCAGGTGACGTGATGGCCAAAGTCGGAGAAGCAGGCTCCGGAAACCAGCCCGACATAGCCGGTTCCGATCATCGCGATGCGCATGGAACGTCCCTGAAGAGGAAAAGTCACGCCCGCTTATCAAAGCTCTCAGGCGCATAATAGGGGATTTGGCAGCTCGGCGTCCCGCGTTCGTCCAAAGCGGGCGGGCTGCCGACCATAAAGGAAAAGAGCCGGCCCTTTCGGACCGGCTCCTTCCATTTCAGCTCGATCGAAGACGAACTTCGATCGAAGGCCCTTACATGCCCGAACCCGGACCGAAGGTGATTTCCACGCGCCGGTTCTGCGGCTCGCGGACACCGTCGGCGGTCTCGACCAGCGGACGGCTCTCGCCGAACGCTTCGGTCGTCATCGCGCCATCCGACACGCCGCGACCGGCGAGGTAGGACCGCACTGCGTCGGCACGACGCTGCGACAGACCCACGTTGTACTGCGCCGAACCCGAGCGGTCCGCGTGGCCGGCGAGCACGACCTGCGCCGAACCGGTCTGCTGGTAGGCAGCGGCGGCGTTGTCGAGGATCGCGGCAGCCTGCGGCGTGATGTCCGAACGATCCCAATCGAAGAAGACGATGAAGGGACCCTGCGGCACCACCGGAGGCGGCGGCGGCGGAGGCGGAGGCGGAGGCGGCGGCGGGGGAGGCGGCGGCGGCGGCGGCGGCGGCGGCGGCGGCTCGGCGCCACCGAAGTTGAAGATCACACCGCCGAGAAGGCTGTGCGACCGCAGCCGCGAATTGCTGTCGCCACCGTTGAACGCTTCCATGCCGACATCGTCGACGTTGAAGAAGCGATACTTCAGCTGGACGTCGACATTGTCGCTGATCGCCTGCCGAACGCCGGCGATCACCTGCCACGCGAAGCGGCTGTCGCTGTCGTTGAGGAAGGGAGGCTGGTTGTCGAACACGCGCGCATTGTCGAACTCGACGCGGGCGATGCCGACGCCGCCGCCGACGAAGCCGCTGACGCCTTCATCATCGCCGAAGTCGAGCATGCCGTTCAGCATGAAGCTCAGGGCGTTGGTGTTGCCGCCGGCGATGTTGTCGGTGGTGAAGTTCGCGCCCTGACCCGGCAGGCGAACCTGCGTCTGGACACGGTCGAGGTCAGCCTTCTTGTAGGAGACTTCACCTTCCACACGGAACGCGCCGAAATCGTAACCGGCGAAGATCGATCCGTCATAACCATATTCATGATCGATCGTCAGTGCGTCTTCGGTGGTTCCAATATCGACGTCGATGTCCTCGACGATCATCGGACCAAATTCGCCACCGACATACCAGGCGCCGTCACGGGCCAGTGCCGGGGTCGCGAGCATGGTGGATGACAGCGCCACTGCAATGGCGAGCTTCCGCATAAATCTTCCCCTTTCTTATGCGTCCCAACGGGGACGACCTTGAACTCATTACGGTAAGCGGAGTTTCCGCGCAAGCACGCTTATCCCCACAAATGTTGCCGAAAAGCCTCAGTTTAAGGTGAACACCAAGGCCCCCCAGCAGACAGCCGCTCAAAGCTTGCGACCCGCATTGGTTTCAGGAGAAGACCAAAAAAGTTCAATCGATCAAGCCGTGTGACTTTAGTGCCACAGTGATTGCGTCGATCGCCGCACGCGCTTCGATGTCAATTATCGTTCCTCCAGAAGGACTTGGCACGTCCGGCTGGCGGACGCCGACGACCTGCTGGCCCCCGATCTCGATCGTCGCGACCGCCATCTCGCCGCCGTTCCAGCCGCTTCCCGTCCAGCGCCTCGAAAACCCCGCCGCCTTATCCCAGACGTGCATTCCGGCTCGGGGCGCGACGAACCGCCAGCCGCCGCTGGTCCACGCAGCGATATGGCCGTCTTTTCCCGACCATGCGCCGGTCGCTTCCGCCGCAACCAGCCAGCACGCGCCATCCGCCGGAGCGCTAGGCGGGGCGGCGAGCGGCCCCTCTTCCACCGCCGCATGCAGGGCCGCGTCGATCAAGGCCAGCGCCTCGTTGTGGAAGACCTCCTTCTGCGCCTGCCCCGGCTGGATCAGGGGCAGGTGGAACCTCGCGCTGCTCTCGCTCATCTTCGTCTCCGCTCAGATCTGGATCGTCATCATTGCCGGGCGGGACGGACCATGCGTGCCGAGCTGGACGACCAGCACCTCGACAGCCCCGGACGCACCGTCGGCCACCTGTTCGGCAAGCGAATAAAGATAGTCCGCCGTGCCCGTTTCGAGGGTCCGAGTGAACCCGCCGCCGGCGATCTCCAGCCGGTAGGCCTCCCGCTCCTCGCCCAGCGGCGTGTCGCTGCCGCTCAGCCAGGACCAGCCCCTGCGGCTCCGCCGCACCCAGCTCAGCGCGAGATCGCCGCTCGCGCGTCGCTCCGCCCTGAGATGAACCGGCGCGGGCGGCCGCTGCGCTTCGCCGGCGAGGATCAGGTCCGCTGCCGCGCCATCCTCATCCTCGCGCCCGAGGGCGAGCAGCCGTACGGCGCCGCCAACCACCCCCGCCGGAGGCTCAATTACTGCCAGTGCATCGCGCTCGATCAGCAGGAACGGCTCGCCAGCCTGGTGCATCGTCGCCGCATGTTCGGTGCCCATCCGACCCCTCAGCAGCCGGGAGAGCCGAAAACGTCCGGCTCCGATTGGCTCGACCTGGCCGAATTGCACGAGCTCGCTGCCGATCAGCGCCAAATTCGCGCCGCCGACGAGAGCATCGTCGCTGCGCCCTTCGAGCCACATCGCTTCATTGAGCAGCTCGACCTCGAGGCTCGCTCTATCGTCGAACAATGCCGAACCACCCGGTGCTAACATGTCCACCGCCGTTCCCATCACCGCCGGAGCCGCCGTCGAGCCCGCAGCAGTCCAGCTTGCGCCGCCATCGTAGCTCACCAGCAGGTCTGCGCGCCGCCATCCGCTCTCCGCGCCGGCGGCAGCGACGAAGAGCTGCGGCCGCTCCGGCGCATCGTCCCGGTAGAGCGGCAGGTCGAGCAGCATCACGGAGGTCGGACCATGGCGGAGGTCCGGCTCCGCCACGGGCCGCCCGGGCTCAGATGCCGCGATCGGCATGCCGCCCGGCACGCGCGCGAGTTCAAGCTCGACCACCATATGCTGCAGCGTCCAGCGCGCGATCCTCCAGAGCCCGGGCTCGCCCTCGATCCGCACCAATGCGCCTGGACGCAGCGCGCTCCGCCGCCAATGAAGCCGGATGGTGCCGCCCACTCGCGCTGCCCAAAGTGTCGCGAGGCGATGTTCGGCAAAGCTCTTGGCTACGTCGGATCCGATCGCCGCCGGCAGCGCCCTGCGGTAGGTCCGTTGCATCGGACCCCCACGCGAAGCCCGCTGCAGCCCGGTCTGGTAGTCGCGCGCCGGCTCATAATAGGCGATCGTCACTTCGCCGGCGATGCTTCCCGCCGGCCGCCGCACGAACTCGCTTCGCTTACCTCCCGCGCCAAGTTCGGCCGACCCGAGCTCCAGTCCCGCCCCCTCCGTCGTCGTCATGACGAGCCTCTCGCCATCGTCGATCAGTG
The DNA here is from genome assembly GCF_059502505.1 of Allosphingosinicella sp. Classification (NCBI taxonomy): domain Bacteria; kingdom Pseudomonadati; phylum Pseudomonadota; class Alphaproteobacteria; order Sphingomonadales; family Sphingomicrobiaceae; genus Allosphingosinicella; species Allosphingosinicella sp. The sequence continues at coordinate 39,465 of NZ_JCACEU010000012.1, read as the reverse complement.
ACAGCGGCACGACATCGCTCAGCGCCTCGATCGCAGCGCGCACGCTGTCGCCGCTCGCCGCATATCCGCCGACCGACGGCGTCTCGCCTGCGGCGACCGCGCCTGCGCTCAGTTCCTGTGCGAGGTCGCCGATGACGACCGTCCCCGCGTCGGCGACAACTTCGAACGTCAGCGACGGAATTCGATTCCCGAAGTCCGCCAGCTCAAGATCCTCGAACATGGCATAGCCCGTGCCGCGGTAAGCCGGGCTGTTTCCCTGTCCTTCGGCTGCGGCGATCAGCGGATCGACCGGCTGGTCCTCCTCCCCGCGATAGAGTCGAAACTTGGTGGGGCTCTTGAAGTCACCCGCCGCGCCGCGGAGCAGCTTGCCGTCCGCCCAGATCCGCCGCACCGCCACGATAGGCCGGCCGGACAGCGCCACCGCGAAGGATGCCGAATAGCTGTAGTCGACGCTCTTCGGCTGCCCCTTGCCCCCGCCTGAGGTGGAGCGCCTTTCCTTCAGGTCGGTCGACCAGATCACCGTCCCCGCCACTCTCATCGTGCCGAACAGCTTCGGGATAGCCGTCCCGTAGGAGGAGGTCTGGACCGCCAGCTCGCCGAGCCGGGGCCCTTGCCGCGGCTTGGGGCCGAACAAAGATGCGTCGATCGCCTGCCCGACCGTCGATCCGATCACGGCGCCGATCGGTCCGCCGACAGCGCTGCCGACAGCCTGGAGAACGATGGTCGCCATCAGTGCACCATCCGGCTGTCGCCCACCAGCTCGGGAGCGAACGGATCCTCCGCCGCGACCATGGGATGGCGCCAGGCGGACAGGACGGGCCAGGGCACGTCCCCCGGGACTTCCGCCACTTTGCGAGGGCGCATGTCGGCATGAACATAGCCGTCGCCGGTGAGGATCACGACGTGCAGGCCGGTCGGGCCGGTTCTCACGAGCAGCATGTCGCCCGCAGCCGCCGCGACGGGTGCAATGCGGATGAACCCGGCGTCCCCGATCTCATGGTCGACCCGGCCCGGGTCGTTCGAATCGAGGCTATAGTCCCGACGGACCTTCTCCTTCGCCACGCCCATCGCCATCGCCGCCACTCCTAGGCAGTCCAGTCCCAGCTCCGCCGACCGTCCCTGCGGCCGGAATCGAACACCGATCAGCGCCCGCGCCCGGGCGACGATCTCTCTTCTCGTCATGTCGTTTGGCTTTCAGGCGCCTGGATAACGGGTCAGCAGGTCCATGCCGGGCAGATGCGGCTCGCCTCGGAAGTTCAGCGCGTTCGCGAACCTCGAGCGGCAGGTGGCGAACGCCCGATCGCAGCCCTCATGCAGCTCGACAAGGTCGCCGACAGCAGCCGCGAAATGAGGCGGCTCGCGCAGCGTCAACAGCGCGCCGGCCGATTTCAGCACGGCTCTCTCCAGCCCGCTGTTCGCACCCGAGATCCAGCGCAGCCGGCCATAGCCATAAGCGTTCGCCTCGCCCGCGAAGCTCGCAACCTCAAGCTGGTCCTCGTGGGGCACCGTCACGATCCGCGTCACCCGCACTCGTGCCCCCATGTCGACCCTGCATCTCTTGTCGCCAAGTTCGGCCCGGCATTCCGGCGAGGTCTGCTCGACCACCGCCCGCTCCAGCATCGCCGTCGGTCCGCGCAGCTCGGCTTGAAACGCGCTTCCCTTCACCGCCACTTCGCCGAGCTCCCCGCGCGCCAAATGGAGCCGCTCGCCCTCGGGATCGGCCCAGTCCACCATGAAGATCGTCACCGCCGCGCCGTCCCAGCGCCCCGCCTTGAGGTCCTCGTCGCTGATCGCATCACTGGTGAGCGCACCGGCCACGTCCAGCGTGTCCGGCTCGAACCGGTCCGACAATGTGATCGCAGAGGGGAGCATGCCGGGCGCGGCGCGATAGGCGAGGCCGTCGATGTGCAGCTCCCGGTCGTGCGTCGTGAAGCCGATCGCCACCCCGTCGCGCCGCTCGACACGCCAGCAGAAAGCGATCGTGGTGAGATCGGGCTCCAGGAAGGCCGCCATCACTCCCTCACCTCGATCAGCGGCACGCTCGCCGCCTCGCCTGCCTGGAACGTCGCGCGGCTGAGCATGAGCCGGTCCTCGGCGAAGCGCACGGGAACGTCGAAGCTGTAACTCGCCCGCACCTCGGCGCCGTCCGGCAGCGCCTCTTCGAACCGGATCAGCCCCTTGTCGTGCAGGGTCCAGCCGCTCACCCGCTCCACCCCATCCAGGAAAAGCCGAACGCTCCCCGCTACCGGTCGCGTGATCCGCCGCACCTGCGAGCCATAGCGCTTCACCAGCGGATATTCGGTGCGGACGCCATCGCCTGCGCCCAGCAGCTGGTCCTCCGCTTCATGATCGAACGGATCTTCGAAGCGGAATGCGATGGCAGCCCCGCGCCGCGCCCGAAAGAAGCCGATCAGCTCCTGAAGCTCGGCCTCGCCCCTGACTCCGGGACCGGCGTCGAAGCGCAGCCGCGCATCGACCCATTCGCTGTTCCTTTGCTCGGCGCCGTTCGCCGTCGCCACCACCGCCGTGGAGAAAGCCGGCTCGACGCTCGCCTCCCGCCCGATCGCGATCGGAAACCGCACGTCCTCGAAAGCTTCCACCGCCGTCTCCCCTATCTCGAACCAGGTGAACCCGTCCCGCAGCACCTGCGGCAGCGCCCAGACGAACGTCTCGCTCGCCCCGCGCGCGAAGGCGGCCTCTGCCGCTGCCGCGATCAGGGTCCATTGCGCCTTGTCCTCCGGCCGCAGCACGAAGCCGGCGAAATAATGCTGGTCCTCGGCTGGATAGCCGAGCCGGGCCGCCATCGCCTCCGCCGCACCCGCGGTCGCGCCGCCGCGCCCACCGGTCACCCAGTCATAATCCTCAAGCTGGAGTATATCGAAAGCCGGCGACGCCCATACTGCGGGCACGTTGGCGCGCCTGACCTCCGCGCCCTCCAGCACCGTCGGCAGATAGACCAGCAGCAGCGTCTCGGCGTCCGGCGCTTCCACCTTCACCGCTGCGCAAAGCGCCCCTGTGGATCCCGCGAGCACCGCGCCGGCCGCATCGAGCGTCGCCGTCTGCGTCTCATCAAGCGCCGCCCTCACGTCGGCGATCGGCACCGGCGCAAACGTCGCCACCGCTGCATCGTCATAGAGCGCGATCCGCCCGTCCGCCGCCACCCACCACCACGGCTCGCCGACCTGAAACCTCACCGCCAGTCCCGCATCCCGCGCGATCGCGGCAAAGGCCCGCGCGACGTCCTGAAGATAAGCCATTGCCTCCCCGTTCGCCGGCGACAGCAAGGCCGAAGCCGGCACCCAGCCGGTCAGCGCCGGCGTGCCGTCCGCGAACCTCTGCTTCCACGCCTCCGGGCAATGCTGGTCGAGCAGCTCGTAGGAGAGCGACAGGATCAGCTCATATCCGAGCGCCTTCGCCCGCTCCGCGAAATCCCGGTGCCAGGCCGCGCAGGGTCCGTTCAGCACCGCCGTGCCCGAGCCCGTCACCTCCAAATCCAACCCGAGCCGGAAATAGTGGCTCATCCCGACATAATGGTTGATCGGCCTGCGATAGCCGAGCTGCAGCACGTTCCGGAGCAGCCGCGCCGGCGTCAGGTGATAGAGATCGTCATATCCGGTGGCGATCCGCAGCCGGTGCTCGGGCATGATCGCGTCGCCGAGCGACAGCACCGATCCCGCCCCGTCGCAGGCGATCTCGCTGATCTCCGCCCACCCCTCCGCCGCCTCCGCCAGCGGCGCGTCCGTGCGCGTGAAGCCCGGCGGCACCAGCGAGATGAACATCCGGTCGACGTCCCCGGCCCAGACCGGATCCGCCTCCTCGGGCAGCAGGAACCCGCCGTCCAGGTTCCCGAAGTCGAGATCGACCACCGCATCCTCCGGCGTCCCCTCGGCATAGTTCCACAGCCGCACGAACCAGCTCCGCGGGCTGCCGGCGGCGTCCCGGCCCTCGATCGTCAGCGTCGGCCCGTCCACCGCGTCGAGCGGCTTCAGTCTCGCGCTTCGCCAGCGGAACCGCAACCGGCAGGTCCGGAAATCGCGCGCCGTCTCGTAGCGCAGCAGCGGGTGGTCGAACCGGTCCTCCGCCTCCCAGATCAGCCCCGCCAGATCGTCCTGCCGGTAGAAGGCCGCGTCGACCCTCAGCGCGTTCGGCCCGGTCGTCACCACGCTCGCCATCATCGGCCGCGGGAAATTGACGGTCCAATAGCGCGCGTCGAACCGCTTCAGATGCCCGAGTGTCTTCGCCGCGCCGGCAGGCGCCAGCCAATGTGCCATTGGTTCCGATCCTCAGCTGTCGACGCGCATCAGCGCGGTGCGGACGGCACGCGCCACCTGCCGGCTCGACGCCGCCAGCGCCTGCGGCTCCGATCCGAGCGCATTGACGGTAATGCTCATCCTGATGTCACGCGTGCCCCGCGCGCCCGTCTCCACCCGCCCGCTCGACGTCGGCACGAACAGCTCCGGTCCACGCTCGCCAACCACATAGGCGCGCCCTGGCGCCACCGGCCCGCCCGTCGCCCGGCCCGGCAGGCCGAGCAGCGCACCCAGCGCCTGCCCCGCCACGCCGATCAGCCCGCCAGCCGAGCCGCCGCCTCCAGTCCGAATCGATGCCGCCGTAATCTCGCCGAGCACCGACAGCGCCACCCGCTTCAGGTCCTCGAACCCCAGCGAGCCGGTCCTCACCGCCCGCAGCAGCGCACCTTCGATCGCCCGCCCCGCCCGATCGACGCCGGCGGCAAGCGACCCTTCCAGGCTCGCCCGCATCTCCGCCACGTCGCGCGCGAACGCGCCGGTGTCGGCGCGCACGCTCACGACAAGCCGCTCGATCTCCTCATCCATCCGGAAACATCCTCATCAAGCGCTCGAGGTCGCCGGCGGAGGCGCTCTCGCTCTCCCCCGCCAGTGCCCCGAGCACGGCCGCCAGCTCGGCCGGCGTCGCCTTCCAGAATTCCTCAGGCCGCCACCCGAGCAAGGCGCCGGCAAGCCCCGCCATGCGCGATGCGGCTGCCGCGAACTCAGCCACGGCCCTGCAGGATCTGCATCAACAGCAGCTTCAGCACCGGCGTCGCCTTAGCGAGCCCGCCCTCCGCCACCGCTGCGCCGACCCGCTTCCGCGGAAAGCGCCCGTCGGAGCAATGCCAGAACAAGGCGATCATCTCGGCGAGCTTCAGCCCGCCGGATGCCGCCCGTTCGACCAGCGCGAACAGCGGCCCCAGCTCCTCTTCCGCCGCCACCAGCGCCTCGAAGCTCGGCCGCAGCACCAGGGTCTCACCCGCAACCAGGAGCGCCGCCTCCCCGCGCGCCGGATTTGCGCTCACAGCGACGCCACCGGCCCGGAGCTTTCCAGGCTCAAAGTATAGTTGCGCTCGCCATTATAGTCGCCGCTATAGTCGAGCCGCGTCACCAGGAACCGGCCCTGCATCCGCTCTCCGCTCTCGAAGCTCAGCTCGTAATCGTCGATCGCGCCGCCGAGCGCATTGGCCTTGAGCCGCACTTCCGCCGTCGATCCAGTGAAGATGCCGCTTCCCGCCACCGTCACCGATCGCACGCCCGCCCCGGACAGCAGCTCGCGCCAGCCGCCGGAATCCTTGGAAGTAATGTTCACCGCCTCGCCATTGATCGACAATTGCGTGGTGCGTAGCCCCGCAACTGTCCCATAGACGGGCGGGCTCGCGCCATTGCCGATCTTCAGGAGAAAGGCGCTACCCTTTTCTGCGCTCATATTATAAGCTCCTCAGTCTCAACAGTTTGTAAGTGGGAGAACGGGATGTTTTCACTTGCACTGATCGCCGCGCTTGCAGCTGCCGGCGGCGCCGACGGCATGACTCAGCCCCGCAAGGCCTATGAGCAATGCCTGCAGAAGCTGCATGAAAGCGAAATCGCCGCGAAGGCCGAGGCCACGAAGTTCGACGCGGCCATGTCGACCGACTGCGCCGCCCAGGAGACGGCGCTGAAGAGCGCGATCGTTGCCCACTATGTCGGCATGAAGACGCCGCGTAAGGAGGCCGAGCAATCGGCGGTCGACTGGGTCGTCGACCTCCAGGAAGGCGCCAAGGAACGCTACCGCAGCACCCTTGCCGCCCACACCCCGCCGTCGAGCTAGAGCGCCAGCAACCGCGCCCTGAATTCGACGAGGCCGATCCAGCCACTTTGACGATCCCTCGCCACGCGGCTGGAGAGGAAGCGCATCGTCACCAGCTGCCAGCCGGCGACCGCTGACAGACTGCTCAACACGGCCTCCACATCGGCCATCAGCCGTCGCAACCGCCCCGGCCTCTCGCCCTCGTCCTTTAACGTGACCGCCAGCCGCACCTCCCGGCCGGCGCCGCTATTATGTCCCCAATCCGTCTCCGGTCCCGCTTCGACGACCGCATAGCGCACGACCGCCTGGAGCGGCTGCCCTTCGTGGACCGTGCCAAGCTCCGCCACGCCCTGCAGCGCCGCGATCGCTGCCGCCTGCAGCTCCACGCCAGCGCTCATGACCGCCTCGCCAGCAGCGCGCGCAGCAGCGGATCGGTCACGTAGCGCCGCATCAATCCCCGTCCGAAGAGCACGACCGCGTCGCCTGCGGCTTCGCCGGACACGCCCGGCGGCAGTTGTCCCTTCAGATCGCTCTCGATCTCCCGCACCTTCGCCTCCGCCCGCTCCGCGGCAGCCCGTGTAGCCCGCTCCATCAGCCGCTCAAACATGCGCCAGCCTTTCGACGGGGCCGAGCCCCAGTCGCCGCCACGGCCGCCACAGGGCGGTCACCGCCGCGGGCGGCCCCGCCCCGCCGTCTAGGCTGCGATGGGTGTAGAGATGCGCCGTCAGCCGCACGATCCCCTGCCGGAGCGGCTCCGGCAATGCGGCCCAGTCGGCCGCCATGCCGGCTTCGAACCGCACCCGCGCGCGCCGTGCGTCGCCTGGCGACGTGATCCGCACCCAGCCGCCGCCGGCCGCATCGATGTCGATTTCATAAGTCCCTGCTGCCAGCGCGTCCGAGCTGCCGTCCACGCCGATGCTGTCGACGCCCATGATCGACCCGACGGGGAGCGCCCTCAGCCGCTGCCAGCCTGTCCGCGCCGGCACTGTCTCCGCGCCCTCGCGCACGACCAGCCATTGGCCGAGGAACGCCTCGCACAGCGCCGCCGCGCTCCCCGCGAGCCGCTCCAGCAGCGCGTCCTCATAACTCCCCTCGATGCGCAGATACGCCTTGGCCTCTGCGACCGCCTGGCCAAGCGCCGGCGGCTCCAACACTGATGTCATCCTGTCCGTCCTTGGCTGCTCAGAAGGGCAGCGGATCGAGGTTGGTGGGGAGGCCGAGGCCCCATGTGTCGTTCACCGCCGGCGCCTCGGCATGGCCGCGGTTGAACCCGTCGAGATAATCGCCCGGTGTGCCGGTATAGAGGTCGTAGGCCGGCCGCACGCCGTCCACCCGTCCCTCCGGGCCGAGATCCACCGGCGTCCCGTCCGCTTTCCAGAACTTGCGCCGCTCGGTCGCCTGCGCGAAGTCGAAATAGCGGTTGTCGATCCACTCCCGCCGGATCGCGGCCCTCAATTCGGCCGCGACACCGGTCGAGCCCCAGCTCGGCTTGGTGGCGCCGAGATCGATCGATCCGGTGCCGACCACGATCGTAGGCGAGGCCGGCTTCAGGTCGACGTCTCCCGTTCCGGCGGTCCAGCCCCACATCCGCGCCGCGCCGCTTCCGGCAAGGTCGCAGGAGAAGGCGAACCAGCACAGGCCGGCGGCGCTGTTGAACAGCGGCCCGGTCGAGGTCCAGTTGATCGCGACCGCCCCCGCGCTGTCCTCGATCCTCACCACTATCCGGTGCGCGGCATTGCGCTGCACGAGCACCGCCAGGCCATCCATCGCGAACACTTGGTTGACCAGGCCGTCCTCGAGGAAGCGCGCGTTCAGCACGAAGCTGAATGCCGGCCCGTCCACCCAGGGCGAGGCGCTGCCGATCATCATCGGGGTGCGCCGCGACCCGACCGTCGTATGCGGATCCCGCACGAGGGTGCAGCCGACCGGCGCCGTCGCCGCAGCGCCGACCACGCTGGGCTTCACCCGGATGGTCTGGCTGTGCGTGACGACATTGCCGCTCGTGTCGCGACCGGTCGCCTCGATCTCGAGATATAGGATCCGGTCCATTCCGCCCGGCTCGGCCGCCGTCCGCACCAGCTCAGCGACCTTGTTCGATCCTGCCTTCATCCGGATCGTGAACAGCCCCGGCTGCACCGGATCATCGGCGCTGATCGCGACGGAGGTGACGAAGCCCTCCATATAAACCTCGATCGTCGCGCCTGCCGCCAGGTCGAACGGCACGTCCGGTATCTGCTGCCGCCGCACATAGACGCTTCGATGCAGCATCGCCTCGACGACCGGCTGCAGCGCCGCCGCGATCCTAGGCTGCGCCCGCCAGTTGGGATGGTTCTAATCCGCGGCCGCGCTCTGGAACATCAGCCCCGGCGCCTGCATCCCGGCCACCTGAATGCTCTGGGCATCGCTCCCGTCGCCGTCATCCAGTCCCATGAAGTCGAAGTTGAGCGGATGCACGAAGCGCCGCTTGGTCCGCCAGTAATTGCGGGCAATCCGCTGCTGTCGAAGGATGCTCCCATGGGCAGTGCCTGCGGCGATTCCCACTCCTGCATAGGGGATGGCGAGCGTGATCAGGTCATTCGAGCTGTCCGCGATGATCGCATCCACTCCGGCGATGGCGTTGGCGTCGCCGGTTGCATCACCGACGTCGTTCCGCCCCGGCCAGAGCAGCTTGATATCGCCTTTGCGCGATGGATCGGCGGCCGTGATCTCCAGCCAGTCGTCCTTGATGGTGCCGGTCCGGGCACCGCCATAACCGCAGCGAACGACGATCTCCGACGCCGCACCGCTCCCGCCCGGCGCCGTCGAATGCGCGAAGCCGAGCGCGCCGGCGAGTTGGAGCGTCCAGTCGTCCCCCGGCACAGGCGAGCCCGCGCCGTTCCGCGAGATGATCGCCTCGTTGCAAGCCGTCCAGCTGTCGCCGATCGGCGACACACGCGTCGTCTCGGGAATCGGCGCGGGCGCCGGAGACGTCTCCGCCCGCCGCTGCACCGCCGGGGAGCCGGGTGTCAGCCGCAGCATCAGAACAAGGCCACGATATCGGCCGCGCTCGTCCCCGTCGCACGGACGAACTGCGCCCGCACCAGCAGGTACGATCCCGACGCCACATTCTTGAACTCGACGTCCCTGCCGCCGCCGGCACCGCGCAACGTCACCGTCCCGCCGGTGCCAACGTAAAGCGCCTTCGGCACCTCCGGCAGCGCATCGACATCATGCGGCACCACCGCCGCCGCCCGCGTCGCGGGCCCCGACACGCTGTCGGAAAAACCCTCAAACTGATCCGCCATCATCGTCTCCGAGCAAAAGAAAACGCCGCGCCGGAGGAAGCCGGCGCGGCGCAAAAGCCCCTCCCCTTCAGGGGATGGGTTGGGGAGGGGCTTCTCAGGCCGAGAATTTCATCAGCTTGATCGCCTCGCTGTTGGAGACCTGCCCGCCGACCCGCTTCGTCGCGTAGAAATGCACGAACGGCTTGTGCGTGTAGGGATCCCTCAGAATCTGCGTCTCCGTCCGCTCCGCGATCAGATAGCCTGCCCTGAAGTTGCCGAACGCGATCGACAGCGAGTCTGCCGCTACATCGGGCATGTCCTCAGCCTCGACCACCGGATAGCCGAGCAACGTATCCGGCTGCCCCGCCACCAGCCCCGGCTGCCACAGAAACGCCCCGTCCGCCGTCTTGAACTTGCGGATCCGCGCCGCCGTCGCCGAATTCATCACGAACACGGCGCCCTGCCGATACGGCGGCCGCAATGCCTGGACGAGGTCAATCAGCCGGTCCTGCGGGTTCGACGCCGCGAACCCGCCGGCCGCGCCCGACGTCACAAACTGCAGCGTCCCGAATGGACGCGCGCCGTCCGCCGCCGCACTGGTGGGCGCCGCCAGGAACCCCTTCGGCCGGTTGACGCCCGAGCCGGCGACGAACGCCGCTCCTTCCGCCCGCGCGAACTCTGTCGCGATCTCGCTCGCCAGCCAGCTCTCCACGTCGAACGCCGCATCGTCGAGCATCGCCTGGCTCGCCGCCGGATTGGCATAGAGCTCGCCGAATGGCGGCGCGATCTCGGCGAAGACCGGCGTGTCCGTCTCCGGCCGCCCCGCATCCTCCGCGACCCAGCCCGAAGGCGTCCCGCCGGTCGTCACCAGCTTGCGGTAGCCGGCCGATCCCACCTTCACGACATTGGCGATCGCCCGGATCGGCGAGATCGCTGTGAGCGCCCGGTCAATCTGCGCGTCGATTTCCTCCGGCACTGCAAAGCCCCCCGCCGCCTCCGAGGTGCCGACCATCGCCTTCAGCTCGACCCCGCTCTCGATCCCCTTCCTGAGATAGCTCTCGACGAACGCCGACTTCCGCTCGGTCCCCCCGCTCAGCGCCGGCCGCCCGGCGGCCACCGCCTGCGCATCCATCCGGCTCTTCAGCTGCGCCATCTCCTCCCGAAGCTGCGCCACCTCCTCATCCTGCCGCTCCAGCGCCTCGAACGACGCCTCCAACGCATCCTGCTTCACTTCAAACATGCCCGTCTCTCCCGTTGATTTCAGACACACCAAACCGTCATCCCGGACTTGATCCGGGATCCACCTTCTTCCTTTGATGAAATCGCGGCCTCAGCCGCGCGCGCTCATTTCCCCGCGAACAGGAAGGCCACCGCCGCCATGAGGCAGGCGAACGCGCCCAGATGCCGCCAGCCGAGCGGCTCGCCCAGCACCAGCACCATGAACCCGCCGAACGCGATAAGCGCGATCGCCTCCTGCGCCACCTTCAGCTGCGCCCCGCTCCACCCGCCCGCATAGCCGATCCGATTGGCCGGCACCGCGAAGCAATATTCGACGAGCGCGATCCCCCAGCTCACCGCGATCACGATCAGCAGCGGCTTCGACATCCCGTATTTGAGGTGCCAATACCAGGCGATCGTCATGAATATGTTCGAGAGGGCGAGCAGCAGGATGGTCGGCATTCCCCTGCTATACCGTCTCGCTCAGCGCATGCACTCGTGCCTTCGGCTGCATCGGGAATGTCACCAGGCTCACCTCGACCAGCTCAAGGTCCAGGAGCTCCCGCGGCGCCTCCCCCTTCGCCTCCCGCACCCGGTAGCCGAAGCTCAAACCCCTCACCGCCCCCTCCTTCAGCAGGGCCGCCGCGCGCGCATCGACAAGCCGCCCGATCACCCTCAGGCCCCTCTTATCCTCGCGCAGGTATTCGATCCGCCCGATCGGCCGCCCCGCCTCATGCTGCCAGAGCAGGGGCACGCGCCCGCCACCCCGCTCGAGGCTGCGCGCAAAGGCGCCGCCCCGCACCACGTCACCGCCCCGGTCCGGGCGGTCGAACACCGCCGCATAGCCGGCGAACCTCATGGCAGCAGGTCCGTCAGGCCGAGCTTCACCGCCATGCCGACCAGCAGGGCCGCCAGCCCCACCCGAACGACCCATGTCACCACCGCCTTCCACGCGCTGCGTTTCGCGTCCCGCCACGCCCGCAGCAGTTCGCGCAGTTCGTCCATGTCCCGCCGCGCGCTCTCGTCCCTGAGGCCGAGCGCGCCCAGCGCCCGCTCCGCTCCCACCTCGCTCGCCTCCTCGATCAGCGCGCGCAGCGTGACGAGGTCCGCCCCCTGCCCCTCGGCCTGCGCGACGAGCAGCGCCAGCATCGACGCATTCGGATTGGTCATGACGCGGTCTCCAGACCGAGAGTGCGGCTGAACCCCAGCATCTCCCGTTTCTCCTCGGCGCTCAGGAAATCGGCCCCGCTCACCTGCGCCCACAGCCGCTCCCGGTCCTCCGCCAGCGCCGTCACCTGGTCGACGTCGATCCTGAGGCGCACCCCCGGCCACCAGGCCCCCAGCGCGGTCGAGAGCTCGCCGAGGATCTTCTCCGCCAGCGGCAGGATCGTCAGCCGCCACAAGGCCCGGTTCGCCTCCCGGTAATTGGCGTAGGTCGCATCGCCCGGCAGCCCGAGCAGCATCGGCGGCACCCCAAAGGCGAGCGCGATCTCCCGCGCCGCCGCCGCCTTCAGCCCGACGAAATCCATGTCTGCAGGCGACAGGCTCATCGCCTGCCACCGCATGCCGCCCTCGAGCAGCATCGGCCGCCCGGCATTGGCGCTGCCCATGAAGCTCGCCTCCAGGTCCGCCGTCAGCCGCTCATATTGCTCCGGCGACAGCGTCGCCCCGTCCTCGGGCGCATAGACCAAAGCTCCGGAGGGCCGCGCCGCATTGTCGAGCAGCGCCTTGTTCCACCGCGTCGCCGCATTGTGGATCGCCACCGCCCCCGCCGCGGCGCCGAGGCAGCCGAGGCCATAATGGTCGTCGAGTGGATGCATCGCCTCGAGGTGCACCAGCGACGGCCGCCCGAGCCCGTCCCGGGCGGCCAGCCGCGTCTTGGTCTCGCCCGCCTTGTAGACATAGGCCGCCGGCCACCCGCTCGCGTCCGCTTCTACCGTCACTCGCTCCGGCCGCAACGCGAACAGCTCCGCCGGCACCCCGTCCGCGTCGCAGAGGATCTGCACGAACGCATTGCCATGCAGCAGCAGCTGCGCCGCTACCGTCTCCAGCAATGAAGTCTTGATCAGGGAGACTGCCCGCCCTGATCGTGTGGAGGCGCTGCCCTCCTTCTCTTCCTCATAGATTGCGGCCGAGGCCATCCCTTCGGCCACCAGCCGCACCGCCCGCTGCGCGACCGCGTTGCCGAGATACGCCTCCCGCACCTGCGCCTCGTAGCTGCGCGGCAGCTCGGCCCCCGCCGCCGCCCACCCGCGCATCAGAAAAGGCCGCGCGGCAACCCGCCCGGCCTTGCGCCCGAACCATTTCATCAGCCTCTCCAGATTGTGCCGGCAGGAGCGGAAGCGGGCACTTGGCGGCCCCGACTCGCAATTCTCCAGCCTGACTACTTAGTGCCATAACAGCGTCACGCTGTCAAGATGTTTTTACCTATATGGATTGTATCAAGCGGCCGTCGACCGTTCGCCGCGCGACCACTCCACGTCCACGCTCGGCCAATTCGAGCAAATAGACTTTAAGTGCAGAAGCTTAGCACCTCGCCCCCATCTTTACTCACCCAAGTCAGCAAGAAAATATCCTTGTAGAATAAGCCCCTGCTGTTCTCACCACTGCAAAGAGACTACGGAAGTAGGCGCAGTCGACTCAGCGCTGCTCAATCTGGGGGATTGGAACCATGCTTAGTCTCACCAAAAAGTCTGCTATCGCCATTGCTTGTGCCGCCCTCTTGAGCTCGGGCGCCTTCGCCTTGGGCGAAAAGAAGAATCCGGATGTCGGCGGCGCCGCCATGTATCCGACCAAGACGATCGTCGAGAATGCGGTCAATTCGAAGGATCACACTACCCTCGTCGCCGCGGTCAAGGCGGCCGGTCTGGTCGACACCTTGAATGGCGGCGGCCCCTTCACCGTCTTCGCGCCGACCAACGCAGCCTTCACCAAGCTTCCCGCCGGCACCGTCGACACCCTGCTCAAGCCCGAGAACAAGGGCATGCTGACCAAGGCGCTCACCTATCACGTCGTCCCGGGCCGCCTGACCGCGACCGAGATCGGCGCCAAGATCAAGGCCGGCGGCGGCAAGGCCGAGCTCACCACGGTCGAGGGCCAGAAGCTCACCGCCTGGATGGACGGCGACGCTCTCATCCTCACCGACGCGAACGGCGGCAAGTCGAAGGTGACGATCGCCAACGTGATGCAGTCGAACGGCGTCATCCACGTCGTCGACGCCGTCCTGCTCGGCAAGTAAGCGCACGAACGCCCGCTCCTCTGGTCGGGGAGCGGGCGCTCTTTTCCTTGGGTCTTCCGAAACCGCATGGACGCCCCGGCCGAGCCTTCGCCTTGTGCGACGGTCGGTCGGAACGCATTCACTGCATGGCCCTGATCCAATCGCCACGCACCGCCCCAGCGACGGGATCGGCAAGGTGATCGACCGGCATGGTGCATCCGCGACGAGCGCCGACGCCTCGGCGATCAAGCTGCACGCCTCCTGGGCGCTGGCATCTCTTCCCCGGGTTGGGGGCGGACCTTTCGTCTTGGTGAGCCGAGCTATGCGACGGGTCTGAAAGAGCGGACGATGTTGACCATCCCATCTCTCGTCCGCACCCTTTCGTAAGAGACCGTGCCTTGCGCTGGCGGGTCTCCCTCACTGGGGACGATGCCGTGCTCCAGTGGATCGATGAGCCCGAACGGGATGTGCTCGTCGGCTATCGCGTTCTCATCGTCGATCCGCAGCACCAGATCGACCAACTCAACCGCGGCACCTCTGACCGGAACGAGCCTGAAAACGACCGCCCGGCACTCGCCGATCCGCCACGTGCTCATGCCCTGGATGACGTCCCGATCGGTTTCGCAAATATTCGAGCTTCCGACCTGGTGGATGACACCACGAGCCTGGCGCAGCTCGCCACCGTCCGGAGCACCGAACCCTTTGGGACTCGGCGCGCAGCTGGCGGCCAAAGCACCAATGACCAGGATCGAGCGCCGCACCGGACTATGATCGCTGCTGGCTGCGATGTCCGCAACGGCCGGAAACCGGCGGCCCCGGGAAGTCTGTGCGCTCAGGCGTAATAGGTGATCTCGAACCGCATCCCGTCGGGATCCTTCATGAACAGCGCCCAGCTATTGCCGAGCCGCTGCAGCGCCGGCACCTCGAACCCCCCGGCCTGCATTGCTTGGGCCACCGCCTCCACCGCCTCCTTGGAGGGCGCGGTGAAGCCGAGATGGTTGAGGCCGATGCCGTAGCGGCGATACCTTTCGCCCGGCTCCGTCGCTTCCTTGAAGTCGAAATAGACGCCGTCACCATTGCCCCACACATGGTCGCGGCTCTTCTCGAAGCCGAGCGCGGACAGCAAAGTCTCATAATAAGGAAGCGAGGCTTCAAGGCTGCCCACAAGCAGCACGATATGGTCGAGCTTCATAGGAGCAGGCTTAACCGGCCAGGAACCGCCGCGGCAAGGACGCTTCCCGAGTTCCTGACGGCGCAAACATCCGCAACCGGTCGAAAGCAGCCCCTCACAGCACCCGGATCCGCGGCTCCGCTCGCGCCTTGCCCAGCATCAGCTCGCTCAGCGCCCACACCATCGCGTCGGCCCGGTCCGGCGAGCGGCCCGGCCCCTCATAGCCCCCGCCGGTCATCATGCCGCACAGCTCATCCTCCAGCTCCGGAAAAGCGCCGGCGAATTTCGCCCGCCCCTGCTCGAACAGGATCACCACCGGCTCGGCGCGCTCGCTTTTGCCGTAGCGGGCGCGGACCGGCCGCACCGGCAGCGCCGCATCGACCGTGCGCAGCACGCTCTCCACCATCTCGCCGCCCTGGTTGTTCTCCACCACCACCCGCTCTGCGCCCCAGGCTTCCGCCGTCGCCGCCACTCGCCGCGCCCAACCTTCGGGGGACAATCCGCCGGCGCTGCGATCCGCCAGCACGTAGGCAAGGCCGTCCGCCCCGAGCCCGCAGACCACGATCCCGCATTTATCCCCGGTGGCAGAAGCGGGCGGATCGACCCCGACGACGACGCGCCTCAAATCCTCCCCGGCACCCGCAGGGTGTTGTAGGAGCCCCCGTGCAGGAACGCGGCAGTCCTCGATCAGGCTGCGCGTCCACAGCGCCCCTTCGACATCCTCGATCAGCTCGCCGTCCAGCTCCTGCCGCCCGATCCGCGTGCCGCCATAGGTCGCGAGCATCGCATCGAGGAACGCCGTCGGCAGCGTCACATTATCGTCGGTCCGCCCCCGCGTCGTCACCGTCCGCGGCTCCGCGTCGATCCGCTTCAGCAGCGGGCCTGCCCGTCCGCCCCGCGGCGTCGTCGTCACCAGCACCCGCGGCCGCGTGCCCGCCCTCAGCGTCATCTGCAGATTGTCCCAAGTCTCCTCGGCGCGCGTCCATTTGGCTAGCTCGTCGCACCAGGCGAAATGATGCTGCGGCCCGCGCAGCCGCTCCGGCGCCTCGGCCGAAAAGATCTCGGCCACGCTCCCGCCGGGCCAGGTCAGCCGTCCGAGGCTCGGCTCCCACGCCGGCCGCCGCCCGATCCCCGCACCCACGGCCAGCAGCCCGCTCTCGCCTTCCACCATCACCCGCCGCACGTCGAGCTCTGTGGCGCCGACCAGCGCGATCCGCACCGGGCGGCCGCGCTGGGTCGCCAGCCGGCTGATCCATTCCACCCCGGCCCGCGTCTTGCCGTAGCCGCGCCCGGCCATCATCAGCCAGGTTCGCCAGCCCTCCTCCTCGGGCTCGATCTGGCTGTCATGCGCCCAGCTCTCGAAGTCGGCGTCGTAGCGCAGCAAGTCCGCCGGCGTCATCTTCGCGAAAAAGGCGCGCACCACTTCCGGCGGCTGGTCGATGAGCATCATGGTCTGCCGCCGCAGCTCTGCGATCCGGCTCATCCCCGTCCTGCCTCTTTCTGCACCCGGATGCGCAGCCGCTCGATCCGCTGCGCCAGCCGCTCGCGCACCTCCTCGATATCCTCCGCGTCATGCACCTGCTCCGCCTCAGCGGCCGTCGCCCGGTGCAGCCGCAGCAGCTGCAGCGCGATCGCGTTCGGATATTCGTGGGTCTTGTCGACGCTGCCGTCGGCGCGGGTTCGGGTTGTCACCGTCCCATTCATCATCCGCTCGAGCGTCATCAGCTCGAGCCGCCCATACGCCTCCCGCACCGCCTCCGCCCAGCCGGCCCGAAAAGCGGCATTCTTGCGCCGGTGCTCGTAGGCGCAGGTGTCGCTCACCCGCGCCGACCGGCACGCGGCGCTCACGTTGCAGGTCGCCGCCAGCGCCGCCAGGAAGCGGTCCTGCTTCGCCTTGGTGAATGCCTTCCGCGCCGGCTTCCTCAACCGCGGCACCTTGCCTCCAGCCAGCTCCAGCCCCTTCTCCGTCTTCGCCATCGCTCGACCCCGCCAGCAAAAAGGCCGGCGCGCCTCGCGGCACCCGGCCTCATCTTTCTCCACCCGCTGGCGACGCCGGGCCAATCACCCGACTCGCAATTCGCCAGCCTGGTCTCCTGGTGCCATATCAGCATCACGCTGTCAAGATGTTTTCACCGTATCGGTTCTTTTCTGGAAGCCATCCGAACATGGTATCAACCCGCGGGAGACATTTCCCCGCAAGAGCGTTGCGCCCTCACCTGAACCACCGAGGTATCCGAAGATGATGCTCGTGCCGACCTACGTCGCTCCTTCGCCGATCGAGGGCGTGGGCGTGTTCGCCGCCGAGCCGATCCCCTCGGGAACACGGATCTGGCAGCTCGCACCGGGCCTCGACCGTCTCATCCACGTCAGCGAAATCGAAACGCTGCCGCCGCTCTTCCAGGCGTTCGTCGAGCGCTATTCCTATCCCTATCCGCACGATACCGACCAGCTCATCGTCGAGCTCGACAACGGCCGCTTCATGAATCACTCGCAGACGCCCAACACGGTCTTCTCGGATCCCGATGCCGGCTACACGATCCGCGACATCGCCCAGGGCGAGGAACTGCTCTGCAACTATGCCGAGTTCGACCCGAGCTTCGAGATCCTGCCCGGCCGCCTTTTCGTCGAGCCGCGCAAGCGCGCCGGCTCCGCGCATCACTGAGCGAAGCTCAGGACCTTAGCAGCCGCTTCCTCAATTCCTGCATCCCCACCTTCTCGGCGGCGTCGACGCGGTCGTCGGCAGTCAGCACCCGCGCGAGGTGGCCGAGGATCTGGCTAGCAAGGTCGAAGTCCTGGAACGTCCGACCATGGCGGTGCACGATCAGCGGGTTGGCGACCAGCTCGTTGCCGATATTCTGGATGAGCCGCTGCACATAGGCCAGCTCCTCGCCCACACGGCGCGGCAGCAGCGCCTCGGGATCCTCCTGCGAGGCGGGCTTGGGCATCAGCGACGACGGCAGCGGCGCCGGCTCCGAACCGGCCTCGGCCGGCTTTGCCGCGGCCGCCGGGACACCGGCCCATTCGGCCACGACGATCGGACCGTCGAACCTCACGCCGCACCGTCCGGCCCGCGACCACATCACTTCCGCGCCGACCTCCTGGCTGCCGCGCTGGAGGATCAGGGTCGACCCGACCTCCGGCAGCACGTCGCCCTCCACCAGCGCGCCTGTCTCCGAGATGTTGCGGATGCGCACGTTCATCGCCAGGCCGCGGCCCAGCAAGATCGCGGCGAGCATCACCCGGGAACGGTGCTTCGCGTTCCTCTTGTCCTGATCGAGCTGGTCCTGCTCCACTTTCCCTCACCCTGCGGGGTCCCCCGACCCGCGACAGTGATAGCGCAGCCATAGTTAACGCTTGGATGACGCTCCTGCGAAACCGGCACCGGGCGCCGGACCTGCGAGATGAAATTCAAGGTTGAGGAACAACTAACATGGATGAGTGTTTTCTACCCGACACAAGGGGCGGGATCCGAGTTTGGTGGACAGGAAAATTTATAGGACCGACGCCAGTCTGGCCGAGATCGAGCAGACCCAGAAGGAGCTCCGCACCAGCATCGAGGCGAGCAAGGCGTTTGCCGAAAAGTCAGAGCAACTGATCGCCAGGCACCGGCGTCAGGTCGATGGCGAGGCCGCGGTCTCCACCCCGTCGGTGCCGCCATCCTGAGGAGTCTTGCGAGCATCTGACGCAATGCGGGAAAAGTTAAAGTTTCGGATCGGCAACCAAATTGCCGTCCGGACCGTTCCTGCTTGAATGGAGACCCGTCAACTTATCGCCTATCTGCTGATCGCCGTCATCGTCGGCGCGCTGTTCGCTGCCTATTGGTATGCTTCGCGCGAGCGCCGGGCGCATAACCGCGGTCATCGTGCGGCGGTTCGGCGGGCCCGCGAGCGGATCGAAGACGCCGCCGAGCAGCCCTGAACCGCCCCATTTCGCAACACTAGTGATTTGCGGTCGGCTCCCTGCTAGGGGGCGCCGGTAGTGACGCGTAGGATCCTATGACTTTAGCCGCTCTGATCGCCTCCGGCGTGGCGCTCGCCTTCCTCAGCCTCGCCTTCGAAAGAACGAACTGACGAGTCGCGTCACTCCCGCGAAAGCGGGATTTCACCTTCTGCCTCTTTAGTCCGCGCCGCCACCACCACGGCCGCTGCCATGTCCGCGGTGACGTTGGCAACGGTGCGGATCATGTCGGGAATCGTGTCGACCGCGAGCATCAGCGGCAGCAATTCGATCGGCGCCCCGATCGCCAGCGCGGCAGGCGCGTTGGCGGCGAAGAAGCTGACCTGCCCCGGCAGGCCCACCACCGCGAGCGTGCTCAAGGTGGCGAGCAGGCCCGCCAGCAGGATCTGACCCGGCCCCACCTCGATCCCGCTGACATGCGCCAGGGTCAAGGCGACGGTCAGCGCGACGAGAGGCGCCGAGATCTTGAAGGTGGCGACTGCGAGCGGCAGCACCAGCGACGTCACTCGCTCCGGCAGCTCCAGCCGCTCCGCTCCGGCTACCATCGGCGGCAGCGATGCGAGCGACGATTGCGTGCTGAACGCCACCGCCTGCGCCGGCGCGGCGGCGCGGGCGAAGCGCAGCGGCGACATCCGCCCGGCAACCGCGACCAGCACGTACGTCAGCACGATCAGCACCAGGGCGACCGCGATCTGCATGCCGATGAAATGCAGCAGCGCCGCCCCCGCGCCGACTCCGAGCCGGGAGCCGGCGACCAGGGCAAGCGCGAACACACCGATCGGTGCGACTCTCAGCACCCAGCCGATGATCACCAGCATCGCGTCGGAAAGGCCGTGGAACAGCTCGAACAGGGCCGTCCGCCGCCCCTCTCCGATCCGGGTCAGCGCGAGACCCAAGACCAAAGCGAAAAGGACCAGCGGCACGATCGCATCGTTCGCCGCCGCCGCGACGACGTTGGTCGGCACCAGGCCCCTCAATCCCTCCAGCAGCGGCGGCACCTCAGGCATCGCGCCCGACTGCATCGCCTCCAGCGCACCCGGCGCCGGCGCCCAGAAAGCCAGCATCGGCGGCACCATCAGGGCCGTCACGACGGAAGCCCCGATCAGCATCAGCACGAACAGCAACAGCGCGCGCCCGGCGATCCCGCCCGCCTGCAGCGTCGCGCTGGCGCTCGCCATTCCGGTGACGACGAGCGAGAAGACCAGCGGGATGATCGTCATCCTGAGCGCATCGAGCCAGACGCCCCCGACGAAGCCCGCGGCGGTCGCCACGGCGTCGAACTGGCCTCCGAGCAAGGGCGGCCCCGCCGCACCGGTGGCGAGTCCCAGCACCAGCCCCGCAATGATGAGTGCCGGCCGCGCGCCCAGGCGAGGTCTCGAAGGGTTCGCTGGGTCCGTCATCGCGCCGCTTCCGCCAGTTCCCGCCCTCGCCGCCTAGACGCATCGAGCGTGCGCAGGACGAGATCGGCCAGCGCGCCATCCTCGTCCAGCACCTTGAGCCCGGCCTCGGTGGTGCCGCCGGGACTGGCGACGCGGCGGGCGAGCTCGGCTGGACTGTCCTCGGAAACTGCGGCGAGCGCCCCGGCCCCCTCCACCATCGCCTTGGCGAGCCGCGCGGCCTGCTCCGGAGCAAGGCCTAGGTCCCCGCCCGCCGCGGCGAGCGCATCAATGAAGCGGAACAGGAAGGCGGGGCCGGCGCCGGTCAGGTGGCCCGCCAACGCGAAGGCAGCCTCGCTATCGAACCATTCGGCATGACCGAGCGGCACCATCAGCGCGGTAACCTCCTCGCGCACGGCCTGATCGAGATCGTCGGCATAGAGATCGACCACGCCCTTGCCGAGCCGCACGGGCGTATTGGGCATCGCCCGAACGATCGCGCGCGACACCGGAAAGCGGGTGCGCAGCGTGGCAAGCTCGACTCCAGCCAGGATCGATACGAGCACGGTCTCCGGGCGAAGCACCGCTGCGAGCGCGGGAGCAACCTCGTCGAGCTTCTGCGGCTTCACGCCGAGAAGGACGAGCCCAGGCTGCTCGCCTTCCGGCACTGCGGTGACGACCCGCACACCCTCGGCCACGGCCCGCCCGCTCGGCCGGACGACGGTGACCTGGCGAGGATCGAGCCCGCATTCCACCCAACGGCCAAGCATTGCCCCGGCCATGTTGCCGCAGCCGATCAGGAGAAGCGGACCGGGGAGCAGATCCTGCATCACAGGCTCGTCATCCCGGCAGAAGCCGGGATCTCAGAACAAGAAGTCACGGCCGTCTCCATGAGACCCCGGCTTGCGCCGGGGTGACGGTGAAGGATCAAGCCTCGCCCTGCGTGTCGATCAGCGCCGCGGCGATCGCCTCCTGCGGGGTCTTGTCCGCCCAAAGGACGAACTGGAAGACCGGATAGAAGCGCTCGCATTCCTCGATCGCGGTCTCGACCAGGGTCTCGGCCTGCTGGAGGGTGAGCTGCCCGCCGTCCTCGCTTTCGAGCAGGGCCGCATGGCGGAAGAGGACCAGGCCGGACGTGGCCCAGAGCTCGAAATGCCCCAGCCAGAGCTGCTCGTTGATCAGGCCGATCGTCTCGTAGGTGACGGCACGCTTGTCGGCGCCGACCCGAACGTCGGGGAGCGCCAGGAACTGGAGGACATTGTCGTCATCGCGCCAGATTGCGCGCAGCTCATATTGGGTCCAGCTGCCCTGGAAGTTGGCGACAATCTCCTCGTCGCCGCTTCTTTCATACGCCCAGCCATGAGCGCTGAAATAATATTCGAGCATGTCGATCGGCGCGCTGGTCTCGCGCTCAAGCTCATACTCGTCGGTGTTCATGGCCGAGATCCTGCAACAACTTGTCTAATGAAAAGTGCACTGCAACATGGACGCACGCAAGAGCGCCGCCCCCAATAAGCTGTGGATTAGCTGCGGATACCCACAGCTTTATTGCGGCTAGGCCGATGCCGCGGTGCCGCCGGAAGCCGACTTCGATTCGATCGCATCGAGGCGGGCCTTGAGCAGCATATTCTCCTCGCGGGCGGCGACGGCGATCGCCTTCACCGCCTCGAACTCGTCGCGGCTGACCATGTCGAGGCCGCCGATCCATTCGCGGGCGCGCTCGCGCATCGAGGCCTCGGCCTCCCGGGTCATGCCGGCGACGGTGCCCGCGGCGCCGTTCAGCACCTTCACGAAATCGTCGAGCAGGCGGTTCTGGGACTGCATCGCCGTCCTCCCTTAGGTCAGTTCAGAGGATGATATCGGCACCGCCCTCGCCCGGGACAAGGGTCTCGGCGTCGGGGTTCAGCTGGATGATCTGGTAGTTGAGGATCGAGGCGAAGGCGAGCCAGGCGAGATAGGGCAGCATCAGCAGCCCCGCCGTCCGCCGGATCCGCAGAAACAACACAGTCACGACGGCGCTGATCGCCAGCATCGCCAGGATGATGAACAAGGCCGTCCGCACCTGATGCATGCCGAAGAAGACCGGCGACCAGGAGAAGTTCAGAAGCATCTGCGCGACGAACAGGCCGATGGCGAGGCCCCTGCCCTTCGCGCCTCGAGCATTGAGGATGATTGCAATCGAAAGACCCAGGAGAATGTAAAGGATCGTCCAGACGATGCCGAAGGTGGCGCCGGGCGGCATCAGCTCCGGCTTCACCAACGCATCGAACCAGGGATTGCCGTAGCCGCTATTGGCGACGCGGCCGGAGACGATGCCAAGAAGAAGGATCAGAGGGACCGTGAACAGCGCAAAGCGCAAATAGGACATTCTGAGCTGCGACTTCGACGCGATACCGGTCAATATTCCCTCCCTATTCGGCGGGCTGCGGCGCCATCCCCCCCGAGAGTTGCGCCTCGAGCTTCCTGCTCACTGCCTCCGGCGATCCCGTAAAGCGTGCGAGCCGCGAGTAAAGTAGCGGAATGAGGAACAGGGTGATGACGGTCGCGATCGACACGCCGAACACGATCACCACGCCGATCGAGGCGCGCGCCGCGCCGCCGGCGCCGCCGCTGATCACCAGCGGCACCGCGCCCGCCACGGTCGCGATCGAGGTCATCAGGATCGGCCGGAGCCGCCGCGCCGACGCTTCGCGGATCGCGGTGGCGATATCCTTCCCCTCGTCGCGGAGCTGATTGGCGAATTCGACGATCAGGATGCCGTTCTTGGCGGCTAGCCCGACGAGCATGACGATCCCGATCTGGCTGTAGAGGTTGAGCGTACCGCCGGTGATCGCGATACCGATGACGCCGCCCGCCACCGCGAGTGGCACCGTCGTGATGATCACGGCCGGGTGGACGAAGCTCTCGAACTGCGCGGCGAGGACCAGATAGACGACGAGGATGGTGAGCAGGAAGATCAGCACGATCGACCCGCCGGTCTCGCGGAAGGACTGGCTTTCGCCGCGATAGCCGACCGCGGTGATCTCCGGCGCGGCGCTGGCCTGCTCCTCGAGGAAGGTGAGCGCCTCGCCCAGCGAATAGCCTTCCGCCAAGCCGCCCTCGAGCGTGATCGCGCGCAGCTTGTTGTAGCGGCCAAGGTCGCGCGGGCCGGCGACTTCGGTCACGTCGACGAGGCTGGAGAGCGGGATCAGCGCATTGGTGCGGCTGCGCACGTAGATCGAGCCGAGGTCGCTGATCGTCGACCGGCCCGACGCGTCGGCCTGCACGATCACCCGATATTCCTCCCCGCGGTCGATATAGGTCGACACGCGCCGCGAGCCGAGCAGGGTCTGCAGCGCCTGGCTGACGTCGTTGACCGACACGCCGAGATCGCCGGCGCGGGTGGTGTTGACGGCGATGTTCAGCTGCGGCTTCGTCTCCTTGTAATCGGAGTCGAGGTTGACGATGCCAGGATTGTTCTGCGCCGCCGCCAGGATGCGGTCGCGCGCGGCAACCAGCCCCTCATAGGTCGGACCGGCGATGACGAAGCCGATCGGCTGGCCGCGCCCGCGCCCCAGCGACGAGCGGACCTGCGCGTTGCCGCGGACCGCAGGCTGCTGCTGGAGCAGGCGGTTGATCTGCTGCGCGACCTCCTGCGTCGTCGCCTCGCGGTCGCCCCACTCCTTCAGGAAGACGATGAACGAGCCGGAATTGAAGTCGTCGCTCGACCCGAAGCCGCCCGGCGTCCGCGAGATGATCGTCCTGACCGGCGTCTCCTCTCCCTTTAACAGTGGCAGCAAGGACTCTTGGGCCTTGAGAACATATTGGTCCATCTGCGCGAAGCCGGTGCCTTCCGGCGCGGTGATGTTGGCGGAGAGAACGCCGACATCCTCCGCCGGCACAAGCTCGCTCTCGATCGACATGAAGGCGAGCGCCGCCGCCACGAACAGGCCCCCGGTCACCGCCAGCGGCACGAGCGGCCGCGTGATCGCGCCCGAGAGGCGGCGGCCATAGGCGTCCTCGAGGCGCTGGAACTTCATGTCCACCCAGGCGGTGAAGCGGCCGCGATTCTCGTGCCTCAGCAGCTTCGAGCAGAGCATCGGCACCAGCGTTAGCGCGATGAAGCCGGAAAAGGCGATCGCGCCGATCATCGCCACCGCCAGCTCGCGGAAGAGAAGACCGGTCTGCCCCGCCAGGAACATCACCGGCACGAACACCGCGCACACCACCAGGGTGGTGGAAACGACCGCGAACCCCACCTGGCGCGTGCCCTGATAGGCGGCGACCAGCGGCGGCTCGCCCTCCTCGATGCGGTGATAGACATTCTCCAGCACGACGATGGCGTCGTCGACGACGAGGCCGATCGCGAGCACCAAAGCGAGCAACGTCAGCAGGTTGATCGAGAAGCCGAACAGCCAGAGCACGGTGAAGGCGCTGAGCAGGCAGATCGGCACCGTCACCGCCGGGATCAAAGTCGCCCGCATCGACCCCAGGAACAGGAAGATCACCGCGACGACCAGCACCGCCGCTTCGGCGAGCGTATGCCAGACCTTCTTGATCGACTCCCCGATGAACAAGGCGTCGTTGGAGCCGACGTCGATCGTCATCCCTTCGGGGAGGTTGGGGCGCAGCTCCTCCATCGTCCGCTTGGCGGCCTCGGCCACGGCGAGCGTGTTGGCGCCGGACTGGCGGACGATGCCGAGGCCGACGCCCTGGCCGCCGTTCAGCCGGAACTGCTGATAGGGATTCTCGGCGCCGATCTCGATCCGCGCCACGTCGGCAAGGCGGACGAGATAGCCGTCGCTGCCGCGGCCGACGATGAGCTGGCCGAAATCCGCGGGCGTCGAGAAGGGACGCTGCACGCGCAGGGTCTGGTTCTGCCCGGAGGATTCGAGCCGCCCTGCCGGCAGCTCGACATTCTGGGAGCGTAGCGCGCTCTCGACGTCCGCCGGCGTCAGCTGGAAGGCGGCGAGCTTGGCCGGCTGCAGCCAGACCCGCATCGATTGCCGCGCGTCGCCGCCGACGAACACCCGCGCGACACCATCGATCACCGCGAAGCGGTCGACGATGTTCCGGTCGACATAATCGCTGAGCTCCAGGCGGGTCCAGCCGGGCCGCGAGATTACCAGGAACATGATCGGCGAGGCGTCGGCATCGACCTTGCGCACTTCCGGCGCCAGCGCCTCTTCGGGCAGATCCTCCGTCACGCCGCCAATGCGGTCGCGAACGTCGTTGGCGGCGGCATCGACGTCGCGGCCCGGCGCGAACTCGACCGAGATCGCGCTGTTGCCGTCCCGCGAGCGCGAGGTGATGTTCTGGATGCCCTCGATGCCCGACAGCGCTTCTTCGAGCGGCTGCGTGATCCGCGCCTCGATCACGCTCGCGGCGGCGCCGGTATAGGCGGTCTGCACCGATACGATCGGCGGATCGGTATCTGGATATTCGCGCACCGACAGCCCGAAGAAGGCGACGATGCCGACCAGGACCAGCAGGATCGCCATCACCGCCGCGAGGACGGGCCGCCGGACCGAGACGTCGGAAAGAACCAAGCCTAGCCTCCGGAGGCGGCGGCGGCCCTCGGCCGCGCCCTTGCATTCTGGACCCCGGCCGTACGCACGCGCTGGCCGTCGGTCAACTTGACGACGCCCTCGGTGACCACGCGGGTTCCCGGGGCAAGTCCTTCGAGGACCTCGACCATGCCGTTCTGCCGAAGGCCGAGCTTCACCGGCACGCGCTTCGCCGTGCCGTTGTCGAGCGCATAGACGAAGCTGTTCGTCCCCTCGCCGATGATGGCGAGCTCGGGCACCGCCGGCGCCATCCGTGCGGCGGATTCGATCCCTACCGTCAGCAGCATGCCAGGCTTCAGCTTCTGGTCCGGATTGGGGAGCACGGCCCGAACCGTCACAGCGCGCGTCTCGGGATTCAGCACCGGATCGATGGTGTCGATGGTGCCCCTGAACGGCTGGTCGGGATAAGCTGCCGCACGCGCCTCGATGGCCTGGCCCGGTGCGATCGAGGACAGCAGGGTCTCGGGAACGGTGAAGTCCAGCTTGATGCGGGAGATGTCGCTGATCGTCGCGATCTCGGTGCCGGCCGTCACTACCGCGCCGGCGGAGATGTTGCGCAGCGACACATAGCCGCCGAACGGCGCCCGGATGATGCGGTCGGCGATCGAGGCCTGCGCCTCGGATGCCTGCGCCCGCGCCGCGCCGACCAGGGCGGTCTGCTGGTCGACAGCGCTCACCGTAGCGAAACCGCGTGAGCGAAGCTGCTGGAGCCGATTGAGCTGCTTGCCCGCCTCGCGCTGCACCGCGGTCGCCTCGGCAAGCTGCGCCGTCTCCTGGCCGGTGGCGAGCCTCGCAAGGGTCTGCCCGGGCGTCACATATTGGCCGTCGCTGAAATTGACGCTGACGATCCGCTCCGTCACCGGCGCGGTCAGCGTCACCTGCTCATTGGCGCGGGCGGTGCCGACCGCCTCGATCCGATCCACGAAGCGGGTCGCCGCCGCCGGCGCAGCCGTCACCAATGGCGCCGGACGCTCGCGCTCCTTGCCCTCGCTGCCGCTGCAGGCGGCGAGAAAGGCGAGAAGGACGAGCGATATGGTGGAGCGGCGTCTGGACACGATGGGGCAACTAGGTTGCGGCTTCGAACCTATCAAGCGCGCTGTGCTGCAAGTAAGAACTCTTTATTTCCTTCCGGTCCGGTTATCGGGCTCTCGACAAGCCCCACAACGTCCCACCCCCGGCTCTGGACCCATGATCCCGCCGCGTCGCTGACTCTGGCATGAACGTCCGGGTCGCGGACGACGCCGCCCTTGCCGATCTCGGAGCGCTCCGCCTCGAATTGCGGCTTCACCAGCGCGATCAGCCGGCCGCCCGGCGCCGCGAAATCGAGCGCCTTGTCGAGCACCTTGGCGAGGGCGATAAAGCTCGCGTCGCAGACGATGATGTCGATCGGCTCAGTGACGATCTCGGGCGTCAGGTAGCGTGCATTGGTCTGCTCGTGCACCACCACGCGCGGGTCCTGCCGCAGCTTCCAGGCGAGCTGGTTGGTGCCGACATCGACCGCGAATACCTTCGCCGCGCCCCTCTGGAGCAGCACGTCGGTGAAGCCTCCGGTCGAGGAGCCCACGTCCAGCCCGACCGCGCCCGTCACGTCCCAGCCAAAATGGTCGAGCGCGTGGGCAAGCTTGATTCCGCCGCGGGACACCCAGGGATGCTCCCGCCCCCGCACCTCGAGCGGGACGTCGGCGGCAAGTGCCTGCCCCGCTTTCTCGATCTTCCGCTCGCCCGAGAAGACCAGCCCGGCGAGGATCAAAGCCTGCGCCTTCGCGCGGCTCTCCACCAGGCCGCGATCCACCAGCATCTGATCCGCGCGTTGCTTGCTCATGACGCGCGGAACGCCGCTGACGGCCAAAACGTTACGCCCCCGAAAATACGTCCTTTGCAGGAGCTCAACATGCAGAAACCCGGCTTCTTCAAAAAATATGCTTATGCTTGGATAACGGTCGGCTTCTTCCTCGTCTCGCTCGGATTGCACTGGCTGTTCGGCTGGTATGCCTATCAGGACGAGGCGACCCAGCACGGCCAGAGCCCCGACAGCTACGGCTATCTGGTCGAGATGATGCGCGACACGATGGAGAATTGGCAGTCGGAATTCCTGCAACTGCTCTGGCAGGTCGTCGGCCTCGCTTACTTCCTCTATGTCGGCTCACCCTCGTCGAAGGAGAATGACGATCGTCTGGAAGCGAAGATCGACGCCCTGATCCGCATCACCGGCGGCAAGGACGGCGACGCTCTGATCGAAGAGATAGACGATCATTACCTGCGCGAGCACGGCCATGCGGTGCCGCACGGTCACGAAAGCCAATTGGCTGAGTCTGCCGGCAGCCGGATCAGGCACGTCGCGGCGGGCGGTGGTGCCGCCCCGGCCTAGGCTCGCGCGCCCTCGACCACACCCACGCTGTTGATGCGCAGCGCCTTCAGTACGGTCTCGACGATGTGCGGCGCGTCGAGGCCGGCTTCGGCATATTGCTTCTCGGGCTTGTCCTGGTCCTGGAAGACGTCGGGCAGGCGCATGGTGCGGAGCTTGAGGCCTGCGTCGATCAGGCCGAGGTCGCTCGCCAGCGTCAGCACGTGCGCGCCGAAGCCGCCGACCGCGGCCTCCTCGATCGTCACCGCGACTTCGTGGGTGGTGAGCAGGCGGCGGATGAGCGCCTCGTCGAGCGGCTTGGCGAAGCGCAGGTCCGCGACTGTGGTCGAGAGGCCCCTCGCCTCCAGCGCCTCGGCCGCCTTCTCGGCTTCCGCGAGGCGCGTGCCGAGCGACAGGATCGCGACCTTGCTGCCCTCACGGACGATGCGGCCCTTGCCGATCTCGAGCCGCTGCGGGACGGCGGGGAGCGGGACGCCGGTACCGTTGCCTCGGGGATAGCGCACCGCGCTCGGGCCGCTGTCGTGCAGCGCCATCGTGTGGACCATGTGGGCGAGCTCGGCCTCGTCGGCCGCCGCCATCACGACGAAGTTCGGCAGTGTGCAGAGATAGGCGAGATCGAAGCTGCCGGCATGGGTCGCGCCGTCGGCGCCGACCAAGCCGGCCCGATCCATCGCGAAGCGGACCGGCAGGTTCTGGATCGCCACGTCATGTACGACCTGGTCGTAGGCGCGCTGCAGGAAGGTGGAATAGATCGCACAGAAGGGGCGCATCCCCTGCGCGGCGAGGCCGGCGGCGAAGGTCACCGCATGCTGCTCGGCAATGCCGACGTCGAACGCGCGATCGGGATGCGCCTTGGCGAACTTGTCGACGCCTGTGCCCGACGGCATCGCCGCCGTAATGGCGCAGATGCGCGGATCCGTCTCGGCGAGCTTCGCCAGCGTCTCGCCGAACACATTCTGATAGGCGGGCGGCCCCGGCTCGGCCTTGGCCTGGATGCCCGACACCACATCGAACTTCTGGACGCCGTGATATTTGTCCGCCGCCGCCTCGGCAGGGCCGTAGCCCTTGCCTTTCTTGGTGACGACATGGACCAGCATCGGCCCCTCATCGGCGTCGCGGACATTCTCCAGGATCTGGACCAGCCCTTCGACGTCGTGCCCATCGACAGGACCCACATAATAGAAGCCCAGCTCCTCGAAGAGCGTGCCGCCGGTCGCCATGCCGCGGGCGAATTCCTCGGCCTTGCGCGCGGCATTGTGGAGCGGCCGCGGCAGCTTGCGCGCGAAACGCTGGGCGAGATGGCGGACCGACAGATATTTGTCCGAGCTCACTAGCCGCGCCAGATAATGCGACAGCCCGCCCACCGGCGGCGCGATCGACATGTCGTTGTCGTTGAGGATGACGACCAGCCGGTTGCCCGCCGCCTCGGCATTGTTCATCGCCTCATAGGCCATGCCCGCGCTCATCGCGCCGTCGCCGATCACCGCGATCGCCTTGCCCGGCGCTCCGCTCAGCTTGTTCGCCATGGCGAAGCCCAGAGCGGCCGAGATCGAGGTCGAGCTGTGCGCCGCTCCGAACGGGTCGTACTCGCTCTCGCTGCGCTTGGTGAAGCCGCTGAGGCCGCCGCCCATGCGCAAGGTGCGAATGCGGTCGCGCCGGCCGGTGATGATCTTGTGCGGATAGCATTGATGGCCGACGTCCCAGATCAGCCGGTCCGCGGGCGTGTCGAACACATAATGAAGCGCCACGGTCAGCTCGACCACGCCGAGCCCGGCGCCGAGATGCCCGCCCGTCACCGAGACGGCGGAGATCGTCTCCGCGCGCAGCTCGTCGGCGAACTGGCGCAGCTGCTCGGGTCGGAGCTTGCGGAGATCCTCGGGCGTGGCAACCGTGTCGAGGAGGGGCGTCTGGGGGCGCTCGGTCATGGCGGGCCTCCTTAAACGAGCGGTCCGGCCCTGTCGAATGATCAAGTTGTGCAGGCGGCGTGAGGACTTAGTGGGTCTCGCACTCGCCGCAGCGGCCGCGCACCTCGATCACCGGCCGGTCGGGTGCGAAGCCGGCCTGCTTGGCCGCTTCGCGCACCCCGCCCGACAGGCTGTCATTGTCGATATGGGTGGTCTGGCCGCACGTGTCGCAGATCAGGAAGATGCAGTCGTGCAGGCAGTCGGGATGCTCGTTCGCCACATAGGCGTTGGCGCTCTCGACGCGGCGGGCGAGGTTCGCGTTCACGAACAGGTCCAGGATCCGGTAGACGCTGTTGGCGGCGACGCGGCGGCCCTGCACGGTCGAGACCTTGTCGGCGATGTCATAGGCGGAGGCCGGCTGGTCGAAGCTCGCCAGCGCATCGAAGATGGCGGCGCGCATCTGCGTCCACTGCTCGCCCGACCGCTCCATTGTCGCCTGCGCCGCGCGCGTGAGCGACTCGCCGCGGTGGCTGTGGTGAACATGCGCCATGGCTGGTGATTTAGGCCGTCAAGACGGCTGGAACAAGGGCAGCGCCTAGATGACGGCGCGGCGATTCAGATCGTGCCCGAGCGCGAGGATGGCGACGCCCGCAATGGTGTAGAGCATCTCGCTGCCGTCATGCGGCAGCGTCAGCGCACCGGCCATGACGCCGAGGCCGAGACCGCCGATCGCCGACGGCATCATGAAGCCGTGATCGAAGATGCCGCGCCCCAGCGCGACCACGCCGAGCCCGATGGCGATGATGAGGCCGACTTCGTGGACGGCAGGATGGAGCAGGAGGCCGCCCGCCGAAGCGAGCATGGCGAAGAAGACCGCACTGGCGAGGCAATGGACGAGGCACAGGCCGGACAGGCCAATGGCCAGCCGGTCGATCGCACCTTCCCTCATTCCCGACGCGAAACCCACTTCAACCTCTTTTCTTGCGCCGCACTTATAAGCCTGCGAGCGAGAAGTTACAACATCACATCTCAAGAAAAAGTTGCAATTGGCAAGCGCGGGCGACGGGGCCATATCGGCGGCCGATGGCATCGAAGGCACATCTCGGCGCACCCGCCTCGGCGCGGACCCAGGCGCGGCCCACTGCGGTCGCGCACTGGCTGCTGGTGGTCGCTGTCTTGGTGTTCCTGATGGTGGTCGTGGGTGGCATTACCCGCCTCACCGAATCCGGCCTGTCGATGGTGCGCTGGGAGCCGATATCGGGCGCGGTCCCGCCGATGAGCGCAGAGGCCTGGCAGGCCGAGTTCGACGCCTACCGCACCAGCCCCGAATATCAGAAGATCAACCGCGGCATGTCCTTGAGCGAGTTCAAGGAGATTTTCTTCTGGGAGTATACGCACAGGCTGCTGGGCCGCTTCATCGGTCTCGCCTTCGCGCTGCCGCTGCTCTGGTTCGCATGGAAGCGCGCCATCCCCCGCGGCTATGGCTGGAAGCTGGTCGGCCTGCTCGCCTTGGGCGGCCTGCAGGGCGCGATCGGCTGGTGGATGGTCGCCTCTGGTCTCGTCGACCGGCCGGAGGTCAGCCACATCCGCCTCGCCGTCCACCTGCTGCTCGCCTTGCTCATCTTCGCGTTGCTGATCTGGACCGCGCTCGATCTCTGGCGCCTCGCGGGAGATCCGCACGCGAGGCCGGCGGGCATTCCCACCCTCGCCGTCTGGACCTTGTCGGCGCTCGGTCTGCAGCTGATGTTCGGCGCCTATGTGGCCGGGCTCGACGCCGGCTACGCCTTCAACAGCTGGCCGAAAATGGGTGACGAATGGTTCCCGGCGGGCGCGCCGATGCTGGAGCCGTTCATCGTCAACCTGGCCGACAATCCGATCGTCGTGCAGTTCGTCCACCGCTGGCTCGCCTTTGCCGTCGCCGCGCTGGCGATCGCGCTCGCGATGAAGGCCTGGAAGCGCGGCCTGCAGGCTGAGGCGACCGCTCTGATCGCGACCGTCACGCTGCAGATCTGGCTCGGCATCGCCACCCTTCTCACCGGCGTCGAGCTCTGGATCGCTGTCGCCCACCAGGCGATGGCCGCTCTTCTCCTCGCCTCTGCCGTCGCCGCCGCCCACAGTCTCGGAGCCAAAGGGAGAGCTCTTCGCCCATGACCGGCATCGTCACCGTCTATGCGACCTTCGCCGATGCGGCCGAGGCGAACCGGATCGCCCTCCAGCTAGTCGAGGAGCGTCTCGCCGCCTGCGCCAACATCCTCGGCCCCGCCCGCGCCATCTACCGCTGGCAGGGCAAGGTCGAGCAGGCCGACGAGGTCGCCGCCCTCTTCAAGACCACCTCCGGCCAGGCCGACCTGCTGGTCCGCCGCCTCGCCGAACTCCACAGCTACGACAACCCCGCCGCCGTCATCTGGCCGATCGGCGGAGCGCCGGAAGCTTTCCGCAAGTGGGTCGTGGACAATAGCGGGTAACATTTTACCTCTCACCAAATCCCCGCTTTTGCTTGACTTCCACAGCCCCTTTCGCCATTTGGCCGCCCAGCAGCGCCGCTCCTTGCGAGTGGCGCCGTTTCATTTTCGAAAGGTCCGGGCCATGAAGGCGCTGATGAAGACCACCAAGGCGGCCAAGCCCGCCGAGGTGGAGAAGAAGTGGCATCTGATCGATGCCGACGGGCTGGTGGTCGGGCGTCTCGCCACGATCGTCGCCAACATCCTGCGCGGCAAGCATAAGCCGAGCTACACCCCGCACGTCGATTGCGGCGACCATGTCGTCGTCATCAACGCGGACAAGGTGCGCTTCACCGGCAAGAAGCTGACCGACAAGGTTTATTACCGGCACACCGGCTATGCCGGCGGCATCAAGGCGGTTACCGCCGACAAGGTCCTGGACGGCCGCTTCCCGGAGCGCGTGCTTGAAAAGGCGGTCGAGCGGATGATCCCGCGCGGACCCCTGGGCCGCGACCAGATGCGCGCCCTTCACCTCTACAACGGCACCGAGCACCCGCACGGCGGCCAGTCCCCCGAACCCCTCGATGTCGCGGCGATGAACCGCAAGAACAAGGTTGGTGCCTGATGTCCGACAATCGCCAGTCCCTTTCCGATCTCGGTGCGATCACGGCCGCTCCGGCCGCCGCTGCCGAAGCGCCTGCCGCCGACGCCGCTGCTCCTGCCGCTGAAGGCGCGCCGGCCGCGGCTCCCCAGCGCGAGGGCCGTGACGGCCGTGAAGGCGGCCGCCGCGGCCGCGAGGAAGCCGTCAACGATCATGGCGTTTCCACCCAGGGTCCGCAGATCG
Organism: Allosphingosinicella sp.; assembly: GCF_059502505.1. Lineage (NCBI taxonomy): Bacteria > Pseudomonadati > Pseudomonadota > Alphaproteobacteria > Sphingomonadales > Sphingomicrobiaceae > Allosphingosinicella > Allosphingosinicella sp. The sequence goes on along the minus strand of NZ_JCACEU010000012.1, from coordinate 6,085 downwards.
CCGCTGTGCTGCGCGAGCAGCAGCTCGACAAGCAGGGCCGCGCTTATGCCACCGGCCGCCGCAAGGATGCGGTCGCCCGCGTCTGGCTCAAGCCCGGCACCGGCAAGATCGTCGTCAACGGCCGCGATCAGGAAGTGTATTTCGCCCGTCCGACCCTGCGTCTCGTGATCAATCAGGTGTTCGACATCACCGATCGCCGGGGCCAGTATGACGTGATCTGCACCGTCTCCGGCGGCGGCCTTTCCGGCCAGGCCGGCGCGGTTCGCCACGGCATCTCGACGGCGCTGACCCGCTACGAGCCGGCGCTGCGCAGCGCGGTCAAGAAGGAAGGCTTCCTGACCCGCGACCCGCGCGTCGTCGAGCGCAAGAAATACGGCCGCGCCAAGGCCCGCCGCAGCTTCCAGTTCTCGAAGCGCTAAGGCAGGTCAGCCCGAAGTTTACTTCCGGCTGGATGGCAGAAGAGAGGGCCCGGAGCGATCCGGGCCCTTTCCTTTTGCTCAGGCGGCGGCGCGCTGAGCCTGGCCTTCGACCAGCCAGTCGGAGACGCGGCGGCCATATGTCGCGATCATGTGCATGTTGAAGAAGTGCATGCCGCCGAGCACCAGCACCGCCAGGCCTACCTTGCTGCTGAGGAACCGGATCATCGACGGCCAGTCGGCGGGCGCGTCGCCGAACTGCAGCGTCATGGTGATGAAGCCGATATTGATCAGATAGAAGCCGACCACGAGCAGATGATTGGTCGAGCGGGCGAGGATCTCGTTGTGACCGAAGCATTGCACCAGGAAGACCTCCCCTGTCGTCGAGAGGGTATGGGCGACGCGCATGGTCATCCCGATGGAGATCAGCAGATAGAGTCCATAGGCAAGTTCAACCATTTTCACCTCCTCTGATGTCACGCGTTGACTGCGAGTTGCTCGGGGCACGATCGTCCCACGCCGGCTGACGCGCCCAGCGGCCTCAGCCAGCCCGAATAGCGGACGATCCGCCCGAGCAGCGGCAGGGCTGCTTCCACTTCGAAGCGGAAGCAGCCCCTCTCCTCCCGCTCGCGCGCCGAGATCCGGGGGGCGAGCGCGAGCGGCATCGGCAGCCCGGCCAGGCTCCAGCGGCGGAGGACCATCTCCAGCCCGTCCTCCGTGGCGTTCAGGGCGAAGAAGAAGCGGATCGGGCCGAACCGCTCGATCAGCAGGTCGCCGTGCTGGCTGAGCTCGCTCGAGAAACGATGGCCGGCGAAGTCGCGCGTCCAATGCTCGCGACCGTCATGCTCCGCGAACGTCACGTGGAGCGGCCAGCTGCCCTCGGGCGGGAAGCGCATCAGCGCTCCGACCATCCGTGCAGCGCGGTTTCGCCCGCGCATCACCTTTCCTTGACCCTCCGCGCCACCGTCGCCGACTTCGTGCATCGTACGCACCGCGGCAGGGAGGCGGCGGAACCGGGCCCCCATCACCCGCGCGTAGAGGGGCGGCGGCAGCAGGCGTTCGCGGATTTCGTGCCGCACGGCCAGCCGCGATAAGGCGGGCTCGTAGCGTGCGAGCGACATCAGCGAGGCAGCGTCGCGGGCGCCGCGGGGAAGCCGCCCCTCCAGGATGTCAGCGGCGAGCAACTCGGCCGTGAGGGTCGGGATCTCGAGCCCCTCTCCCTCTTCGGCAACGATCGTCCAGCGCCGCTCCAGGCGCCGGCTGCCGGCCCGCCCGCGCAGGGTGACGCTCATCGCCGAGCGCTCGCCTCCCCAGCGGCTGGTCAGCCGATAGAGGGGCAGCAGCCATTGCGTGGCGCCGGCCAGCGACTTCACCCACCTCCACCGCACCGGCCAGCTCGCCAGCCAGAGCGCCCGCATCTGGAAGCCGAGCTCGGTTCCGGCCCGGAAAGTGACGGCGGGACGGCCCGGCAGTAAGGGCGGCAGCAGCTCGCAATCCGGCAGGTCGGCGAGGGCGACGAGACGCCCTCGCAGGCCGCTCCCATCGGCGAACAGGAAATCCTGGCGCCGCATCTCCTGCCAGCCATGCGCATGGGCCCAGCGCCCTCCGCGCCAGAGGCGCAGGGGCCGCCCGACATAGCTGAGGATGGCCGCCACCACGGAATCGCCGCCGCGCGCGCGGTTGGCGGCGCTGAGCGCGATGTCGACCTTGGTAACGCGGTCGAGGCCGGCGGCGAGTTCCCGGACGACAGCTCCCGTCAGCCCGGGCGCGCTGGAGGCGCCGGAGATGATCGGCACCCGCACCTCACCGGCAATGTAGTTCAGCGCCGATATGCCGCTGACGAAATCGCGGGCGTCGGCAAGGTCCAGATACGGGATCGAGGCGGCGATGCAGGCGAGCGGCACTTCGAACCGGCTGTTCTGGAAGGGGCCGGCGGCGTCGATCACCAGGTCCGGGGCATAGCGGACAAGAGCCGCGGCAATGTCGCGGTCGCGATCGACGACGGCCGACTCCGAACCGGCCAGCCCGGCGCAGAAAGAGGCGGCGCACCCGCTCCTGCGTCCGGCAACCAGCACATTATGGCCGGCCTCCGCCAGGCGCCGCGACAGACGCGCGCCGAAGCCGCCATAGCCGCCGATGACGAGGATGCGGCTCACAGGAACCGCTCCTCGAGATCGGCGCTCGGCCGCCAGCACGTGTCCCGCTTGCCGAACAGCCGGTAGCGATTGCGGGCGACCCAGCGGTAAAGCGGATCGCGGAGCGCCCGGGGGACGGCCCGCCCGAGCGCCGCCAGCCGCCATGGCCAGCCGAGGCCGGAATAGAGAGCGAGGACGGCGTCGCTATCGCGCAACGCGTGGTCGCCGGTGACGAGGATGAAGCTCTCCGGCTCCTCCGGATCGAGGCCGAAGCGCCGGTAGAGCGCCACTCCAGCCTGGCTCTGCAGCGTGGCGAGCCGGAAGTGCGCCTTCTTGTCGTGGGTGAGCACGAACTGCGCGTTCGCCGAGCAGAGCCGGCATAGCGAATCGAAGACGATGACGGGGCGGTCGGCTTCGCTCATCTCCCCTCCTCCGGGTCGAGGCGTTCACGGAACATCGCGGTCTGGCGAACGAGCTCCCCAGCAAGCCGGTGGCGAAGGCTCAGCACGAAGACGAACAGCCCGTGATTGCAGTCGACATGGCTGACGCGCAGCGCGCCTGGCTCGAGCCAGCGCGGGAGCCGCAGGCGCAGGCCGGCGAGCTGAAGGAAGTAATGATCGCTGTCGAAGTGGAGCGCGCCATTTTCGGCGACGATCCTCAAGGCGATGCCGAAGCCGCGGCCGACATATTCCTCCAGGCCGGTGGGCCCGGCGAAGCGCTTGCTGCTGTGGATGACCTGGGGGAATCCGCAGCGGCAGCCGTAGATGCGGGTCCAATACTGGCCGCTCTCCCGATTCTCGGTGACGCAGACCGAGGCGGGCACCAGGGCGGCGCGGCTCAGCGGCAGCGGGGCGCCAATCAACCGGCCGGCCTGGGCGAGCAGCCAGCCGAGCCGGCTCATTCGGCATTCGACGACCTCACCAGCATAAATTGCAGTGCGCCCGCTATCGAGGCGGTTGCCGAAGCGGGCCTGGACCGCCTCGGGCAGGCTCGCCCAACCCGCTTCGCCGATCAGCGCGCGAAAGCGGACATCGGAGACCGGGAGCGGCGCCCTGCGGCGCGGGCGCAGCGGGAACGGCACCACTTCGCCCTTGACCTGCCGTGCTTCCACTCTCTCCTCCTGTTATTTCTGTAGCGAGAGAAACAGTTCCGCAAAAAATTTTCAGGCGTCGGCGCCCTCCGGCTTGGACGTGCGGCGGCCGAGCCCGACCAGGTTCGCAACCTTCGCGCCCATCCGCATCAGCGCCATGATCTTCGGCGCGGGTACGCCCAGCATCTGGTCGTACCAGCGGTTCACGGTGCCGATGAAGCTCTCCATCTCCTGCAGCCGCTTGCGCGCCGTCGCGCTCACACGCGGGTCGCCATCGGCGGCGGCGATGCAGGCGCGTAGCGCCGCCGCGGCAGGATCGATCTCACGCTCTTTGCGCCCCTGAGCGATGCGGGTGACCATCTCCCAGAGGTCGGTTTCCGCCTCGAAATGATCGCGCCGGTCGCCGAGCAGCGGCACGCGGCGGATGAGCTTCCAATTGCCGAGCTCGCGCAGGCTGTTGGAGACGTTGGACCGCGCCATGCCGAGCGTGTCGGCAATCTCCTCGGCCGTCAGCGGCCGCTCGGAGAGGTAGAGCAAAGCGTGGATCTGCGCGACCGAGCGGTTGACGCCCCACTGGCTGCCCATGTCGCCCCAGTGCAGGATGAACCGCTCCACCGCCGGAGGAAGACCACGCGACTCGCTTGTTATTTCTGTCATGACAGAAATATCTGCTCGTTCTGAGCGCCTGTCAACGCTCTTATGTGGTGGCGCCGGCAGCGTTGCGCACGGCGAGCGGCGGTTCCCCACCGAGCGTGCGCAACTCGACGTGGAGGACGCCGTTTTCGATCCGCAGCTCGTTGAACGAAGGCGGCGTCGAGCGGGTGCGCTCCGATAGCGTGCCGGCGCCGATCGTGCGGGTCGTCCTGCCGGCGACGACATGCTCGATGTCGAACGGGTCGTGGACATGGCCCGAGAGCACGGCGTCGGCTCCCGCCTCGGCCAGCGCCTGCAGCGCCTCGCGGCCGCGCAAGGTGCGGCCGCTCGATTCCAGGCCCTCCTTGTCGATCAGGGGATGGTGGCAGGCGACGATCTTCATGTGACCGTCGTCGACGTCCTTCAGCAGCGACAACGCCCGCTGCAGGCTCCTGCGGCTGACCACGCCCCACGACCAGTTGTGGCGCCACTGGAAGCGCGCCGTCGTCTTGAGCGGCACCACGGTGACACCGGGCAGGTCAAGCGGCCGCTCGACCGCCCGCTCCACCCGGCCATAATGGCGATAGGGCCGGAAGAAGCGGTCGAACGGGTTAAAATAAGGAAGATCGTGATTGCCCGGCTCGACCGTCAGCGGGACCGGGATCGCCTCAAGGTAGCGGGCGGCGGCCTCGAACTCACGGGAGCGGGCGCGCATCGTCAGGTCGCCGGTGCAGATCACCGCGTCCGGCATTTCGGCGCGGACCGTGTCGGCGAACCAGGCGACGGCGGCCTTATCCTCACGGCCGAAATGGAGGTCTGAGACGTGGAAGAGTCGAGTCATGGCCCCTGAACGGCTGTGGACGCGGATAGGTTCGCCGCTCAGCTCCGGCTTTGCTGCAAATCGTTCATGAAGCTGCGGATCCGTTTCGCATTGACGCCGACGTCGCTGGCGCCGACCCGGCTGATCGAGCGCATGTCGAGGTCGGTTCCGCCCGGCGCCGCCGGCCGGGCCCGGACGACGACATTGTCCTTGAACCGGAAGAAGGTGCTGGTGTCGACCGCCTCGAGGATGCCGGACCGCGGGTCGGCCGTGACGATTTCCCAGCCCCGCTCGCGCGCCAGCGCTTCGGCGCGCTCGATGGTCTGCGGCACCGTCCATGGCACCCTGATGGTGCGCAGATCGTCATAATTTTCGCGATGGATCGCCCGCCAGCGCTCCCGCGGCGGCAAGGCGGCAAGATCGCGCCGGCCGAGGTCGGGGATATTCGCCATATTGTCCCGCCGGACGACCAGCCGATAGAATTTCGGGATATCGTCGATGTCGGTGGTGACGTCGTGGATCGCCGGCACGCTGCGCGCCGTGGCGATCTGGCTGCCGAGGTAGAGGACGAAAGCGAGACCCACGACCAGCGCGAGGATGTTGCGCTTGGTGTATCGGTGCATCCCGCCGCCTCGCGCTGCGATCAGCCCGGCGAGTGACAGGACGACACCCAGCGCTGCCGCGAACAGCGCATATTGCAGCAGGCTGAAGCCGGTCCGGAAATGCCAGGCGCCCTGGCCGCTGCCGATCGCGCCGATAAGGGCGACGAATACTGCGCCGATGGTGAGGACAAGCGCGGCGGTGGTGATCTTGCCTGCGAGCCGCCGCCTGCGAAGCGCTTCCGCCATCGTCCGTCTCCCGAAGATGCCATGGCATCCTGCGCCCATGCGGCGCTCTCGACAAGCCCCGGAGCGCTGCATAAGGTGCACCTCCCGAGGCGGGTATGATGTAATGGTAGCCTGTCAGCTTCCCAAGCTGAACGCGCGGGTTC
>NZ_JCACEU010000011.1:0-2076 GCF_059502505.1 Allosphingosinicella sp. | reverse complement strand
CCGCCAGGTGCGCCGTCCAGGCGGCCTCGTCGGCAAAGACCTTCGCCGGATGCGCTGCCAGCATCTCGATCACCGGCCCGGCCAGGGCGCGGCTACGCATGTAATCCAGTGCCGCCTCGTTGATCACGTACGCACCGTGGCCGGCGCGGAGCACCGAGAGGAAGGCTTGGCGCGACTTCGAGGCGCCGCTGCGGAAGGCGGTGAAGCGCCCATCGCCGATTTGCGTCGTGAAGGCGTCCTGCCGGGCATGCCGGGCCGCGGTGTCGTCCACCGTCACCCAGCGCGCCGTCGCCAGGCCGGCCCGCAGCACCGCCTGGTCCTCGGCAATCAGATCGTCCAGCCGCGAGGTCAGCAGCCGCACCACCTGGCGCTTCGAGATCTCAAGGCCGATCCCAGCCAGCAGGGCCACCAGCCGCTCCGTCGTCACCTGGCCCTGGGCATGGGCGACGAGGAGGAAGCGCCGCAGCCCCGGCCCGAAGCCGCCGACGATGCCGGCCGGCAAGGGCGCCAGCACCGTCTCGCCGGACGGCGTCGCCCAGCGCTCCCGCCGATAGCGCACCACCTCAGGCGTGAGGGTCAGCTCGCGCACCAGGATGTCCTGATAGCCCTTGAACCGCGAGCCCGGCGGTGGCGCGGCCGGTACCAGCACTTCGGTGGTCACTGCCTCGCGGTCGCGCTTGGCACCGCGCCGGCGCCGTGACCGCTTGTTGCCGCTCTTGCCCAGCCCGGCGCCGCCCGTCGCCTGCTCCATGCCGGACGGCCGTGAGGGCGGCCGCAGCGGCAGCCCCTTCAGCCGCGCCACTTCGTCCCGCAGCGCCTGGTTCTCCGCCTGCAGCGCCGCATTGGCGGCCACGAGGTCGGCAACCTTCGCCACCAGCGTGCCGACAAACTCCCGCAACTCGGCAAGCGACAAGGTCTCCAGCGGCGTGCTGTCGGGCGGCCGCATGACCAGGGTGAATCACGCCGCCATCCCCGTAGGTGCAACCGCCTCGCCTGGGAATTTGCCCCGGTTACATGCATGATAGGCAGCTGACTGCCGCGCGGGCGGATAGGATGCAGAGGAGGGTAACCTCTCCTGCAGTTCCCCTCCATTATCGGGGACCCGCATACCTGAGATCAGATTGAGGCGATCGATGGCGCCGCTACCTTGCTTGCCCCGTCTTCTGCGGGGTGCGTCGCTGGCGCCGCAGGGTCCGGAGCATCGCCGCCCGCAGGTCGCGGTTCATGCGGGTGAGGTAGCCGGGGCCCTGGGCCTCGTAGAAGGCCAGCACGTCGGCATCGATCCGCAGCGTCTTCTGTACCTTCCGCGGCTTGTAGAAGCGGCCCCGGAGCGCGTCCGTCCAGTTCGTGACCTCGGGAGCGTCCGGGTCCTCGGTGTTTATTTGCACGTCAGGCAGCGCGGCGGCTGCCTGGAGCTGCGCCAGCAGCTCCGGGGAGAGCCCAGTCGGTCTCCTAGAAGGTCCCTTCTTCATATGCCCTCCGCTCGTGTGATTTCGCCTTCCGCACGCTGATGATGCGGCCGACCTCGCGGCCGTCCTCCTGCTCGACAGGGTCGGTGTGCACCACGAACAGGACCACGACCCCGCCCGCGCTGCCGACCGTCTGCCAGCGGTCGCCGTCCGGATGCGGGTCCGGGCGGGACAGCGCCAGTGGGTCGCCGTCCAGCACCAACACCCCGGCAGCCAGGGACAGCTCCTGGTGGTTCTGCCGGTTCAGCGCATCCTTGTTCGGGTCCCAGATCCACTCCGGCACGGGCCATCCCTATGTAGTTCCGGAAGTGCAGCTACACAAACGTAGGCTTAGAAGTCGGTAGGACATCCTCTGCGGGCGGGCCAGGTCGGCCGGAATAGCGTGAGGAGGGGTGCCCATGCCTGGTCCGATGCTCCGGATTTACCGCCCGGCTGGTGAGGACGCAGGCGCTGCTTCGACAGAGGCTTGCGGTCCGGTCTGCATTCAAATCGAAGTTTTCGGTCCACTGGCCGGGCGCTGGACCGGGAGCGTCTAGGCGGCAGATTATGACCAGCTAGCAGCCCGTCGGACTTACGGCGCTGACCCAGCCTGGGTAGATTCCGAGGG
>NZ_JCACEU010000010.1:0-2167 GCF_059502505.1 Allosphingosinicella sp. | reverse complement strand
ATCGTGGCAGTCTTCACGGACGAGGGCATCTCAGGAGCCAAAGGCAGAGACCAGCGACCGGGCTACGATGCTCTGCTAAAGGGTGTCGCTCGACGTGAGTTCGATCTGGTCGCTGCTTGGTCCGTGGATCGCCTTGGACGCTCGCTTCAAGACCTTGTGGCTTTCCTCGCCGACATTCAGAACCGGGAGATTGGGCTTTATCTGCACGTCCAAGGGCTCGACACAACCACGCCAAGCGGACGGCTGCTGTTCTCGCTCCTGTCAGTATTTTCCGATTATGAGAGAGCCATGATCCGGTCTCGCGTTATGGCTGACTTAGATCGGGTTCGTGGGACAAAGCGCCTTGGTCGTCCACCTATGCCTGAGACTCGGATCGAGCAGATCAAGCAAGTCCTGATGAGCGGCAAAGGCATTCGGGCAACAGCAAGAAAGACCGGAGCAAGCACCACTTCTGTGATGCGGATTGCACGGTCCATGACGGTCACAGAGAGCCGTGAAGAGACCGCTTTGGCTGAGTGTTGATCAAAGCTTATAAGTCCGTGTGCTGATCGCACCCGAACTGCTGCATGTCCTCGTCTGTTCATGATCACTCGTTCCTCGTGATCACTCTCGATCTCAGACAAGCAGCACTGATAATCAATCTTATCTGAAGCAATCTCTCGCTTCCATTCACATCCTAGATCATTACGCTTTATCTCCCCCTGACCTGATCAAAAGATTGAACAGATCAAGGGGAGATAAAACATATTCACATCCTGAGTCGGTGAACGTCCAACAAGCCACGTAGCCGGTCTTACCCGGCGCTGGCGGTTTCCCTGTACCAGCTTTGCAGCCCTATCTCGGTCAGTCCCACCTATGATCGGAAGTTTGAGGCTTGTCGGGCGTGTGCGGTATGAAGAGTACCGCCCTTTCACGCCACGGGCCTTGCCTTCCCGGTGGACTAGATGACCAAACGGTCGTTGATGAGGGGCATCAACACTCACGTCACCAGACAGTTGGAGGATCGGCGACGCGCGGATAAGGGCCAAAGGGTACAAGGCGCACTTATCCTGTCATTGAGGTGCCTTCTTGCGAGGACGCCATTCTGGTGGCGCTCGCCGAGCAGCCGCGACTATCCCGGCCCTCTAATCCGGGTAGCCCCTTGCTAGGCATCGTGCTCCTAGCAAGTTCGGCTCGTCGGTCGCTCTAACCTCATAGGCCCGGTCAGTCCTCCCGGTATGCCCGTTTTTGGGTGGGAGAACCCATCATGCCTCCCTGAGCGTATATATAACAAAGTATAGTGGTAAAATTTGGAGACTAAATTGCTCGTCATCCGTATTTATTAGACCACAAGGTGCCATCTTTGGGCAAAATATAAATCTATATCCATCTTAAATTAAAATAATGATCATCAGAGATGTCCTTGGTATTCTGACTTTATTGAAGCAAAGGACATTTCAAATGCATAAGTTCATCTACACATACTCGCTTGAGCCCAAGTACGACACCGATTCTCTTCGATGTGAGGCCGGTAAGCTGGCGAGTAAATTGTTTGGGCGGCAAGGCTCTCGGTGGGAGTCTTGGCTAGATGGCCAGACACTCGTCTTCGGATTTGCCAGCAGCGAGGATCAGAAGACCTTCACTTGGGAGTGGGAGTTGCCCCTGTTTAAGCAGGAGTGGGCTTCGAGAAGGGCTCAGATAGGGGCTCATCTAAGGAAGGTAAGGGCTCAGCTAAGGAAGGCACGATGACGAGCTTTTCTATTACCCACACAATCCCGAGCGAGACCATTCGAGCGACCGCGAGCACCATGGCCGACAGGTCCGCAAGCTACGGCGGTGATCCTAATGTCAAAAGCTTCACGCGGGCTGCTGCCTACATTGAGATCGCCATGCTGCGTGAAGCTCTCTACACACTAAACCAGCCCCGCCAGATTATACAATGGACCCAAACCCGTGAGGGAGCGGTCGAGGTTACTACCATCTTCGAGACCGAAGCAGATCGGGACGCCTTCGCAACGGCAATCGCCCTACGTAGTTAGAGCGGGTTGTAATCGCCGCATCCGGTGCGGGAGTGGGTCTCTACTCTCGCACCGGGTGACTGAATGGTGGTCCTGTCGTCTACGAGCACGAACCACGAGATTGCGGCCAAACAGAAATCTGCACCTTGACCCCTATGACGAGGGATCAT
>NZ_JCACEU010000009.1:0-59310 GCF_059502505.1 Allosphingosinicella sp. | reverse complement strand
CGCCGTCCACCTTCTTCGCGACGGTCCGCATGCCGGCGGGGTCGGAGCCGGCATCGGGCTCGGTGAGGCCGAAGCAGCCGACCCATTCGCCGGTGGCGAGCTTGGGCAGATACCGGTTGCGCTGCTCCTCAGAGCCATAGGCGTGGATCGGATACATGACGAGGCTCGACTGGACCGACATGGCCGAGCGGTAGCCGCTGTCCACTCGCTCCACCGCACGCGCCACCAGGCCATAGCTGACATAGTTGAGGCCGGCGCCGCCATATTGCGTCGGAATGGTCGCGCCCAGCAGGCCGAGCTCACCCATTTCGCTCATGATGGCGCGATCGAAATCCTCGTCGAGATAAGCTTCGGTGACCCGCGGCTGCAGCCGCTCCTGCGCATAGCCCTCGGCGGTGTCGCGGACCAGCCGCTCCTCGTCCGAAAGCTGCCCGTCCAGCCCGAACGGATCCGCCCAATCGAACGCAAGGGTCTTCGTCTCGGCCATCTCTTCCTCGTCGGCAGGTATGCGCCGGCGGGAGCGGCGCGGATCTGCCGCCGCTATGTTCGCGGCCGTCCCTTTGGTCAACCGCGGCGGCGGCTCAGAACTTGGTCCCGAGCCTCACGCCGATCGTGCGCGGCTGCAGCACGTAGGTGTAGATCTTGGGGCCGATCGCCGTCACCCCGTCGGGGTCGCCGCAGACCGATTCCGTGCACTGGATCGTGTTTCCGACCGCCGCATTCTTGTCGAACAGGTTCTTGACGAAGATCGACGCCGTCCAGCGGTCCGCCTGCACGCCGGCGCTGAGATCGACCGTGGTGTAAGCGGGAAGGGCCCGGAGGATGTCCCGTTCGAACAGGCGCAGGTCGCTGGTACGCCGTCCTTCATGGACCAGCCCGGCCTGGAAGTGGCCGTCCATCGTTCCAACCGGAAATTCGTAGCGCGCGAGCGCATTGCCCTTGAAGCGGGATGTGATCGGCAGGCGCGTGCCTGCGGGTGCGAGCAGATCATTCTCCTCGCCGTCGGCACCCGGGAGAGTGCAGTCGAACAAGGGATTGGCGATCGAACAGAAATCCTCCGTGATCTCAGCGTCGTTATAGGACGCGCCGAGGCTGATTGAGAAGCCGCTCACCGGTCGTGCGAACAGGTCGAACTCGGCGCCGCGAATCCGTGCATTGCCGGCGCTGCGGATCTCGCTCAGGCCGTTGGCGCCCAGGAAAGAGAGCTGAATGTCAGTCCAGTCGAGCTGGTAGATGGCGCCGTTGAAGCGCAGCCGGTTGTTCAGCCAACTCGTCTTGAAGCCCAGTTCGTAATTGTCGATGAAATCGGGCTGGTAGGGCGGCAGCGTGCCGCGCCGGTTGACGCCGCCTGGCCGGAAGCCGCGCGAGATCGTGCCGTAGACGAGCGCATCGTCGGTGAACTTGTAGGTGGCGTTGATGCGGTGGATGAAATCCGTGTCCGACGTCGTCTTGTCGAGGTTCGTGCAGGGTCCGCCCTCGACGATCGGCGGCAGCAGGTTACCGGCATCGTCGCGGAAGCAGGCCGCGACTCCCGTGCGGCTGCTGTAGCCGGAACTGAAGCCGAAGAAGCCTTCCAGCGAATTCTTGTAGCGGTAGACGCGCGTTCCCAGCGTCAGGCTCAGCTTCGACGTCAGGTCGGCTGTGAGCTCGCCGAAAATCGCATAGTCACGGTCGACGCGGAGCTGCTTGGTCAGCCAGATGTTGCTGTCGGTGCCGGGGACCGTGAGCACGTCGGCGATGTCCCTGATGATATAGTCCTGCTGGATGTTGTGGGTCTGGCGCTGGTAGAAGAGGCCGCCGATGAAGCGTACCGGCTGATCGCCCGGCGAGGCAAAGCGCAGCTCGTGACTCTGCTTGGTGAAGCTGTCGTCGGAGAGGATGAACTGGTTCGGGTTCACCAGCTCGTCATTATTGTCATAGAAGTAGGCGCCGTAGCCGGCCAGCGCGTCATAGAAATAGGCATAGTCGACATAGTCCGACGCGCCGTCGATCTGCCGCCGCATATAGGCGCCGGCATAGGTCATGTCGAAATTGCCGACCTTGCCCTCGATCGTGAGCGCGGCCTGGAACCACTTGTCCTCGAAATGCTCGCGGTTGAATTGCTGGACCTGGAGCTCCTCCAAGCCGCGTTCCTGGGCGAAGGTGCCGTTGCTGATCTGCTTCTGCGCCATGATCTGGGGCAGGACGGTCCAATTGTCGTCGAGGTCGATCTTCAGCGCTGCGCGGGCGCCATAGGTCTCGACGTCGTTATAATCCTCCTCGACGAACTCGTCGTTGGTGAAGGTGATGCCGGAGGTCGGGAAGGTGAGGCTGCCTGGAATGTTGTCGATATAGCCGCCGTCCTTGCGGTACCAGCCGACCACGCGCACCGCCGCATTGCCCGACAGCGGCGCATTGATGAAGGCCTCGCCCGTATAGCCCAAATCGCCGTGCCCGACCTTGTTCAGCTCGACATTGGCTTCGCCGTAGAAGCCGCTCGTGTCAGGCTTGTTGGTGATGATGCGTATCGTGCCTGCCTGGCTGGAAGCGCCGTAAAGCGTCCCCTGCGGCCCGGCGAGCGCTTCGACGCGGGAGATGTCGAAGATATGGATGTCGAGAGCGCCGGTGATCGTCGTGATCGGCTGCTCGTCGAGATAGGTGCCGACGCTCGACAGCGAGGCGGAGTGGTTGGCATTCTCGCCGCTGGCGACGCCGCGGAAATAGATGTTGGAGAAGCCGGGGCCGGCAGTCTGGATCGAGACGCTCGGCACGTAGCGGGCGTAATCGTCGAAGTCGTTGACCTGGAGCTCGTCGAGCCGCTCGGTGCCGAAGGCGGTGATGGCGATCGGAACGTCCTGGAGGTTCTCCTCGCGCTTCTGCGCGGTGACGATGATCGTGTCGCCTTGCTGGCCGCGTCCCGTATCCGCCTGGTCGTCGGCGCCGCTTCCCTCGCCGCTGGCGGGCGGCTGGCCGGTCTGCGCCGCAGCGGGCGTGCACATCATCGTAGTGGCGAGCAAAGCCGCTATAAGTCCGGCGCGGCGCCGATCCGAATTCCCGTTGAAGTTCCGCACGAAGCTTCCCCCAGCTGATCAGATCCCCGACAGCATCTGTTCAGGCTTCCGCGTCTTCGTCAATTTGGATCAGTAGATGTGGACTTGCCCCGTAACGATTGCGCCCGTCTGTGCCGATATTGTCACAATTCCGTCTCATCCGGCACTTCGGGATAGAGCCGCAGGACAGGTCCGAGCGTCTCCTTCAGCCGCTGGAGCCAGGGCTCGAAGGCGCGCCACTGGTCGAGGCCCTCGCGATTGATGGGCCGCCGCACCTGTTCCGAGCTTGCGGTCCGCACCGCCCGCTCATTCTCGTGGAAGCGCAGGCATGCCGGGTCGAATTCGAGCCGCAGATAGTCGAGCAGCGCACGCACCTCGCGATCGGACTCCTCGACCATGTTCTCGTAGAAGACACGATGGATGCGGCCCGGCAGCACCTCATCGAAGTGGCGGAGCAGGCGGACATAGTCGGCATAATAGCGGCCGAGCTCGTCCTGCGCGTAGCTGAAACCCTGGCCGCGGGCGAAATGCTGCTTGAAGTTGGAGAAGCAGCAGCCGAGCGGGTGCCGGCGGGCGTCGATAATCCTGGCGTTGGGCAGGATCAGCTGGATGAGCCCGAGATGGGCCCAGTTGTTCGGCATCTTGTCGATGAAGAAGGGCCGGTCGGTCTTTCGCTGCACCCGAGTGCGTTCGAGATACTCCTCGCCGAGCGCTGCGCATTCCTCGGCGGAGAGCTCGGCCAGCGACTCAGGATAGCGTGTCGGCTCGCTCTTGAGCTTGCGGCCGCCGAGCCGCTTGGCGAGGGCAGGGATGTCGGGCAGCTCCATCGTGCCTTCGACCTGCGGATGGCTGGCGAGGATCTGCTCGATCAGCGTCGAGCCGGCCCGCGGCATGCCCAGGATGAAGATCGGGTCGGGCGCCGCCGACCCATGGCTTTGCCGCGCTTCGAAGAAGCCGCGCGTGAACAGCGCCTCCGAACGGCGGACATGGTCCGTGATTTCACCCGGGTCGTACTCGATCCCCTCGCGGCGGAGCCGGTTCCCCTCCGCATAATGGCGGAAACTCGGCGCCGTCTGGCCGGCGTCTTCGAAAGCCTTGCCTAATGCGAAATGCAGGTGGAACCGGTCCTCCGGGCGGAGCCCCTGTCGGTCCAGGGCGCCTTGCATCTTGGCGATGTCGGCTTCGTCGAGCTTCACCGTCTTGAGATTGGCGAGGCTCCACCAGGCTTCACCGAGCGTCGGCGCGATCCGGAGCGCCCGTCGATAGGCATCGATGCTGTCCTGCTGCCGGCCGACCGTCTTCAGCACATGGCCGTAGCTCATCCAGACCTGGGGCTGATCGGAGTGCGTCTTGAGGACCGCCTCATAGAGATCGAGCGCCTCCTCATAGCCGCCGATCCGCCCGAGCGCGGCCGCCTTGAGATTGCGGTGCGCGGCATTGTACGGATCGTCGCCGAGGAGATCGTCGAGCACGGCGATCGCATCCGAGGGACGGTTCTGCCGGTAGAGAACCGTCGCGAGATTAGCCCGCGCGGCGGCAAAGGCGGGAGCGAGCTCCAGCGCCCGCCGCAGCAGATTTTCGGAGTCGCCGTAGCGGCCGAGCCGGGCGGCAAGCTCGGCCATCATCCGGATCGCCGCCACATCGGTCGGCTTTGCCTTCAGGTGCGGGCGCAGCAGCCGCTCGGCGACGGCGAGCTGGTCGGAGCGCAGCGCATGCGCCGCCTGAACCAGCACCGGATCGCGCGTCGAGGCGCGGATCGCGTCCAGCTCGACCCGCTCCGCCTCGTCATGCATGCCGCCCGCGCGAAGCCTGCGGGCATGGCTCCGCAATAGATCCGCGTCGGGCGTCGGCTTTCTGCTCTGAGGATGCGGAGCACTACCCATCCCGCCGATCATCTCGGCCGGAAGGGGAGGCCGCAAGCCGGAAAATCAGTCTTCGTTGGCGGCTTCGGGCTCGGCGTCGCCGAGGATCATCCCGCCGAAGCGCCAGCCGAGCGCCCAGCGCACTTCGGCGCGCACCAGACCGCGCCCCGGGAGGTCGATCACGATCTCGGCACCGATCGGGAGCTTCTCCTCGCATTCGGCCATGAAGCCGCCCTTGGAGATGTTCCACAGCCGGGTCTGGAGCTGACGTCCGCAGCCGTCGACCACCGTCGTATCGGACGTGATCGACCAGCGCGGCGGGCGCTGCACATAATTCGGCTTCTTGCGGATCGCTTCCATGCAAACTCCCCCGTGAAGGCGCGCAGAATAATCGCGCCGCCTTGCGCTTTGGTTAAATGCGCAGGCTAACGGAGGATGAAGACGAAAGCCGTCAGCTGGCGAGGTCGAACAACCGGTTATAGGGCTGGAAGCCCTTCTCCTCGGCGAGCGCGACGACCTCGTTCTCGCTCAGCAGCTGGGTGCCGACGACATATTGGCCGCGGAACTCCTTGCCCTCGATCACGCGGTGATAAACCGGGCGATGAGTCTTGCGGAGATACTGGGCCGCCTCGCTGGCAAGGCCGGGGCTGATCGAAGGCACGTGCTGCTTGGGCAGCGCCGCGCTCGCGAACGGGCGGATGGTCGCCGTGCAGCCGGTTTCCTTGCGCCAGCGGGTGATGGTCTTTTCGCCCACCCCATAGCGCTCCGCCAGCTGGCGGTTGGTCTTGGAGGGGGCATGGTCCTTGAAATCAGCGGGACAGGTCAGGATGGGCATGATGGCTTCGTGTCTTGGAAAAGGAATCGCTCGCGAGAAAGGGGAGCGTGAGCGGCATCTGGTAATCCGGGGGGATTTTTCAACCTTTTTCTTCTCGCCAGGCGGGACGAGCGGCCAATTTCCGCCATCTGCAGGAAAAAAAGGGTCACAGCCTCGTCACTGACCGGACGCGAGATCTGGCGGATGGGGTGGGATTCGAACCCACGGTGAGCTTGCACCCACGGCGGTTTTCAAGACCGCTGCCTTAAACCACTCGGCCACCCATCCTTGGACGCGCTTAAGCGTCAAGCGCCGTTCCGTGCAAGCCGCGCGACGGAACCGGTGTGAAGGCATGCGCGCTTATGCCAAGAGGCCCGTGCGAGGAGGGGCGATTGAGTATGCGTTTGTTGGAGCAGATGGTGGCGCTGGCCCTCGCGGCCTTCCCACCTTACCATGCCGGCACGGCCGCCGCGGCAATGCAAAGCGGGCCCTACACCGAAGCGGGTTTCAGGGCTTATGTGCCGCAGCTTCGCAGCGAAGCGCAGCGGGCGGGAATCAGCCAGCGCACGATCGACCTGGCTTTCTCGAACCTTCAGTTCAGCCCGCGCACGATCGAGCTCGATCAGGCTCAGCCGGGCGGCGCGTCGGGCAGCAGCGCCATTCCGCCTTTCGAACCCTATCGACGCCGCCACGTGAACGCGGCCCTCATCAGCCGCGGCAAGCAGGTCTATTCCGTGAATGCATCGAGGCTGACCGACGTCGGCCGCCGCTACGGCGTCTCGCCGACGATCATGCTGGCCATCTTCGGCCATGAGACCAGCTACGGGGCGGTCACCGGTGACTTCGACCTGCTCAACTCGCTCGCCAGCCTGGCTTATGAGGGCCGGCGCCGCGAGCTCTTCAGGGATGAGTTCATCGCCACCCTCCGCCTGATGGACCGCGGCTATCCGCGCAGTCAGCTCAAGGGCAGCTGGGCGGGCGCCACCGGCTATCCGCAATTCCTGCCGTCGGTCTATCTCCGCGTCGCCGCCGACGGCGACGGCGACGGGCGCGCCAACATCTGGTCGAGCCAGCCTGACGGCCTCGCCTCGATCGCCAATTACCTCAGCAATGCCGGCTGGAAGCCGAACGTGGCTTGGGGGGTTCCGGTCAGCGTCCCCGCCGGATTCGACCGTGCCAATCTCGGCACCCGCCTCGCCAGTCCGCGCTGCCCCCGCGTGCATGAGCGGCACAGCCAGTGGAAGACCTATGGCGAGTGGCGCCGCCTGGGCATCGTGCCGCAGGGCCGCGCGCTGCCCGATACCGAGCTCGCCAGCCTGCTCGAGCCGGACGGTCCGGGCAACACCGCCTATCTGCTGACGACCAACTACCGCACCATCCTCGATTACAATTGCTCGAACTTCTACGCGCTGTCGGTCGGCCTGCTTGCGGATGCGATTGCCCGCTGAAGCGGCTGGCGCGCCTTCTGCTCATTCGTTAATCATATCGCGACGCGGGCGACCGCGCGGGGCTCAACATCTTGGGAATGGTTCTAAATCATGAAGCGTAAGGCTTTGCTTTTCGGTTTTTTCGCCACTGCACTCAGCCTTCCGGCGGTCGCGGCCGCGCCGCCATTCGACACGCCCGCGCCCGTCGCCTTCATGAAGGACCTGTCCTCCGGCGCAATTCTCTACGCCAAGGACGCGGACCGGCGGATTCCGCCCGCCTCGATGGCGAAGATGATGACCACCCATCTCGCCTTCCACCTCATCAAGCAGGGCAAGCTTCAGCTGAACAAGATGTGCACCGTGCGCCCGGAGACGTGGCGGCAGTGGCACGGCCCGCAGGCAGGTTCGACCATGTTCCTCTCCGCCGGCGAGCAGGTCAGCGTCGAGAATCTGCTCCACGGCATCGTCACCCTGTCGGGCAACGACGCGACAGTGGTCCTCGCCGAATGCATCGCCGGCACGGAGCCCGCGTACGTCGCGCTGATGAACCAGGAGGCCAAGCGCCTCGGCATGACCAATTCGAATTTCGGCAATTCGAACGGCTGGCCGGACGAGGGCGTCACCTACACGACCGCCCGGGACCTCGCCCGCCTCGCCGAAGCGACGGTCAGCGAGACGCCGAAGCTCTACAAGGACTTCTACCAGAAGGAGAGCTTCACCTGGGGCCGCACCCTTGGCGGCGGACAGCCGATCACCCAGGGCAACCGCAATCCTTTGCTCGGCAAGGTGCAGGGCGCGGACGGCCTCAAGACCGGCCACACTGCCGAGGCCGGCTATGGCTTTACCGGCTCGGCCGAGCAGAACGGGCGCCGCCTGATCATGGTCGTCGCCGGCCTCGACAGCTATAATGGCCGCGCCGACGAGAGCGTGAAATTCATGGACTGGGGCTTCCGCGCCTGGCAGGCGCAGCCGCTTTTCGCCGCCGGCAAGGAGGTCGCCAAGGCCCGCGTGCAGCTTGGCGACGAGGAGGAGGTAGGGCTTCTCGCCCCGCGCAATCTCGCCGTGACCCTGCCCGCCGGCGCCAGCGGCAACATGCGCGTCAAGGTCGTCTATGACGGCCCGATCAAGGCACCGATCGCCAAGGGCCAGCATATCGCCAACCTGATCGTCCAGACCGGCGACACGCCGCCGCAGACGATGCCGCTCGTTGCCGCCGAAGCGGTGGAGGAAGCAGGTTTCTTTGGCCGCCTCTGGGCCGGCCTCGCCTCGCTCTTCGCCTGACGGTGGCTGAGGCCAAAGCGGGAAAGCGCGGCCGCTTCATCAGCCTGGAAGGCGGGGAGGGGGTCGGCAAGTCCACGCAGGCCCGCCGCTTGGCCGTGGCGCTCCGCGCCCGCGGCCTCGAGGTGGTCGAGACGCGCGAGCCGGGCGGAAGCCCCGGCGCCGAGGCGATCCGGGGCCTGCTCCTCCAGGGTGAGGAGGATCGCTGGACGCTCGAAGCCGAAGCTTTGCTGTTCGCTGCGGCCCGCGCCGACCACGTCGTCCGCACCATCCGGCCCGCGGTCGAGGCCGGCAAATGGGTGCTGAGCGACCGATTCCTCGACAGCTCCATCGCCTATCAGGGCGGCGCCGGCGGCCTCGGCTCCGCAACCATCCGCCAGCTCCACCAGATCGGCAGCCGCGACTTCCTACCTGACCGGACCTTGCTCCTCCAGCTCCCCGCCGAGGCCGCCGCCGATCGGGCCGCGCGGCGCGACGGCAATGCCGGTGACCGGATCGGCTCACGCGGCACGGACTATCATGCCGGCGTCGCCGCCGCCTTCGGCGCCATCGCCGATGAGGAGCCACAGCGTTTCCGTATCGTCGATGCGTCCGGATCGGCCGAGGATGTGACGGCGCGTCTGCTCGCCGAGCTTGAAGACCTGCTCCCATGACTGCCCTCTACGGCCATGACGAAGCGGTCTCTGCTTTCCGCGCTGGTCTTGCCGACAGGCGCCTGCACCATGCCTGGCTGATCAGCGGCCCCGAGGGCGTCGGAAAGGCGCTGTTGGCGGGCAAGGCGGCGCTGCGCGTGCTGGCCGAAGGAGCGGGGCCGCCGGTCACCGCTCCCGGACTTGACGTCGCCGACGAGCATCCCATCGCCAAGCTGGTGGAAGCGGGCAGCCATCCCGACTTGATGCGCTTGGAGCGCTTGACCAAAGACAGCGGCGCCGAGCTCGCTCGCAGCATCACGGTCGATCAGGTTAGGAGCCTGCAGCGGCTGTTCGCGACCACGCCTTCGCTGTCGCCTTGGCGGGTGGTGATCATCGATGCGATCGACGATCTCGAGCGGCCCGCGGCCAACGCCTTGCTCAAGAATCTGGAGGAGCCGCCCGCCAACAGCCTGTTCCTGCTGGTCAGCCATTCGCCCGAGCGGCTGCTGCCGACGATCCGCTCCCGCTGCCGGCAACTGCGCCTCTCGCGCCTGGAGCCCGACGCCATAACGTCTGCGCTCGAAGCCGCCTTGCCTGACGCGGAAGCCAGTGAAATCAAGGCGCTGGCGGAAATTGGGGAGGGCTCGCCCGGCCGCGCCATCGCCTTCCGCGGCCTCGAGATCGATGCGCTCGACCGCACCATGCGCGACCTTATCCAGAGCGGCGATCCGACCAACGCCAGGCGCAGCCAGCTCGCCCAGAGCCTCTCCCTCAAGTCGGCGCAGGCGCGCTACGAGATTTTCCTTGCCCGGACGCCTTCGCTGATCGCGGAGCACGCCAAAGCGCGGAGCGGCGCCGCGCTGGCCGAAGCGATCCGCCTCTGGGAACGGGCCCAGGACCTTGCCGGAAGCGCAACCCGCCTATCGCTGGAGCCGCAGAGCGTCGTTTTCGAACTGGCCGGCCTGCTCGCCGCGCTCGCGCCGAGACGCGCCGCCTGAGTTTCAGGGTGCGCATTCAGCTTTGAGCCGATAGATGCCGCGGCGATGACCAAGCCTTTCTACATCACCACCGCGATCAGCTATCCCAACGGAAGGCCCCATATCGGCCATGCCTACGAAGCCATAGCGACCGACGCGATCGCGCGCTTCCAGCGGCTGAACGGACGCGACGTCTTTTTCCTCACCGGCACCGACGAGCACGGGCTCAAGATGGCCCAGACGGCGCGGGAGAGGGGAGTGGCCCCGCTCGCGCTCGCCGAAGAAATGTCCGGATACTTCAAGGCGATGGATGATCGGCTTGAGGTTTCGTACGATCGCTTCATTCGCACCACCGAGCCTGCTCATCACGCGGCGAGCCAGGCGATCTGGACCGCGATGGAGGAGAGGGGGGACATCTATCTCGGCCGCTACGAGGGCTGGTACTCGGTCCGCGATGAAGCTTATTATGACGAGAAGGAGCTCGTCACCGCGGACAGCGGCGAGCGCCTGTCGCCGCAGGGCACCGAGGTCGAGTGGACGGTCGAGGAGAGCTGGTTCTTCCGCCTGTCCGCCTATCAGGACCGGCTGCTCGCCCATTACGAAGCGAATCCCGGGTTCATCCGTCCCGACTCCCGCCGCAACGAGGTGCTGCGTTTCGTCGAGGGCGGCCTCTCCGACCTGTCCATCTCGCGAACCAGCTTCGACTGGGGGGTGAAGGTGCCCGGTAGCGATACGCACGTCATGTACGTGTGGCTGGACGCGCTCACCAACTATCTGACCGGCATTGGCTATCCGGACGTCGAGTCAGACACTTACAAGAATTTCTGGCCGGCCGATGTCCACATCATCGGCAAGGATGTCGTCCGCTTCCACGCCGTCTACTGGCCGGCTTTCCTGATGTCCGCGGGACTGCCGCTGCCGAAGCAGGTGTTCGGTCACGGCCACGTCCTCCTGCGGGGCGAAAAGATGTCGAAATCCGCGGGCAACGTCCTCGATCCGCTGGCGCTCGCCGATAGTGTGGGCGTGGACCAGCTTCGCTATTTCCTGCTGCGCGACGTCACCTTCGGCCAGGACGGCAGCTACAGCAGCGAGGCGATCGTCACCCGCGTCAACGCCGATCTCGCCAACAGCTTCGGCAACCTCGCCCAGCGCACGCTCTCCTTCATCGCGAAGAATTGCGACGGGATGCTGCCGCTGGGAGGGAAGGGCGACGCTGCGGACGCTGAACTGCTCGACACCGTCCGTGCTGCGACGGCGGAGATGTGCCGCCTGTTCGAGGATCTGGCGCTGAGCCAGGGCATCGAAGCGTGGCTCCGCGCCGTCTTCGCCTGCAATCAATATATCGACGCGCAGGCGCCGTGGGCGCTTCGCAAGACGGATCCGGAGCGGATGGCGGCGGTGCTCGCGACCTTGTGCCAGGCGATACGGGACCTCGCCATCGCGATCCAGCCCATCATTCCCGGCTCGGCCGCGAAGCTGCTGGACCAAATGGGAATTCCGGCCGGCGAGCGTGACTATGCGACCACCGGAAATGCCGAGAGTTACCACCGCCTGGCAAGTTCGGGCTTTAAGCTCGATGCGCCGAAGCCCATCTTCCCGAGGTTGGAGCTTCCCCCGGAGAGCTGATGTTCGTCGATAGCCACTGCCACCTGAACTACAAAGGCCTGGTCGAGGAGCAGACCGCCGTCATCCAGCGTGCCCGCGACGCCGGCGTCGCGAAGATGCTGAACATCTCCACGCGCGCCAGCGAATGGGGCGACGTCATCGCGGTCGCCGAACGCGAGCCGGATGTCTGGGCCTCAGTCGGCATCCACCCGCACGAGGCGGACATTCATCCGGACGTCGAGACGGGGACACTGGTCGAGCGCGCGGGTCACCCGCGCGTGGTCGGGATCGGCGAGAGCGGCCTCGATTTCTATTATGATCGTTCGGACCGAGACCGGCAGCGGGCCAGCTTCCGCTCGCACCTCGCTGCCGCGCGTGAGACTGGGCTGCCGATCATCGTCCATACGCGCGACGCGGAAGAGGACACGGCCGAGATACTGCGCGACGAAATGGGGAAGGGGGCCTTCACCGGCGTCATCCACTGCTTCACGGCGAGCGCCGACTTCGCTCGCAAGGCGCTCGACCTCGGCCTCTACATCTCCATGTCCGGCATCGTGACCTTCAAGAATGCCAAAGACTTGGCTGCAGTCGCTAAGGACATTCCCGAGGACCGGCTGCTGATCGAGACCGACGCGCCATTCCTCGCGCCGGTGCCCCATCGCGGCAGGCCGTGCGAGCCCGCCTTTGTCGCGGACACGGCCCGTTTTCTTGCTGACCTGAGAGGCGAGGCGGTCGAGCGGCTGGCCGACTATACCAGCAAGAACTTCAACACGTTGTTCCGCAAAGCCGCCTGAGCGTGCGTGTCCGCATTCTCGGCTGCGGCACCTCGTCCGGCGTGCCGCGCATCGGCAACGACTGGGGCGACTGCGATCCCGCCGAGCTCAAGAACCGGCGCCGGCGCGTGTCGATTCTGGTCGAGGATGGCGGCACGAGCCTGCTCGTCGACACCGGTCCCGACGTCCGCGAGCAGCTGCTCGACGCCCGCGTCCGCACGCTCGATGCGGTCCTTTGGACCCACGACCATGCCGACCATTGTCACGGCATCGACGACCTCCGACAGATCTTCCACGCGCGCGGAAGCGCGGTGCCCGGCTATGCACGCGAGGACACGCTGGACACCTTGCTCGGCCGGTTCGGCTACATCTTCGAAGGCAAGGGCGGCTATCCGCCCGTCGCGAGCGCTAATTTGCTTCCGGACCGGATCGAGATCGGCCCGATCTCGATCCGCACCGTGGATCAGCCGCACGGCGACATCACCTCTGCCGGCTTCCGCTTCGATGCTGCCGGTACCTCCATCGGTTACTCGACCGACGTCAACGGCATCACCGAGGAGATGATCGCCTTGTTCAGCGGCATCGACATCTGGATCGTGGATGCGCTGCGCCGGCGACCGCATCCATCGCATGCCAGCCTGTCCGAGACGCTGGAGTGGATTGCTGCCGTTCAGCCCAAGCGTGCTATCCTGACCCACATGGACCACAGCATGGATTATCGCGGGCTACTCGCGGAGCTGCCGGCGGGCGTGGAGCCCGGCTTCGACGGCCAGGAGATCGCCTTGTGAGCGGCGACCGCACCGCTGAGTTCATCTACCTCGTCGCGATCCTGGTCTTCGTCGCCAGCGCCTTCGTGGTGCGCCGGGTGCCGATCGGCCAAGGCCTAAAGATGTTTGCCGGCTGGGTCGTAATCTTCTTGGCCGCTTTCGTCGCGTTCCAGATGAAGGACGACATCGTCGGGTTCGCTAACCAGGTGCTGGACGAACGGCGCGCCGAGAGCACGGGCCTGGAAGTCGGCGGCAATCTTGAGATCAAGCAGTCGCTGGACGGCCATTTCTGGGTCGACGCGCGGATCAACGGAGAGCCGGCGCGCTTCCTCGTCGACAGCGGCGCCACCACCACCAGCATCTCGGTCGAGACGGCGCGCCGCGCCGGCATCGAGCCGAGCAGCAGCATCCCGGCGATCGTCCGCACCGCCAACGGCACCGTGTCGGTAGACCGCGGCCGCGCAGACAAGCTTCAGGTCGGTCACATCGTCCGCGAGGATGTCGGCGTGCACATCTCGGAGGGCTTCGGCGAGACCAACGTGCTCGGCATGAACTTCCTGTCGTCGCTCTCGGGCTGGGGGGTGGAGCGCAACCGCCTCATCCTCAAACCGTAGCGTATTTTACATAATGTATATTATCGCACTTCCAGATGCCTCCACCTTTGCCTGATCATTCGCCCTCTTCCGCTCTGCACGAGCTAGTCGAGATCATGCGCCGCCTGCGCGATCCGGTGAATGGCTGCGCCTGGGATCGCGAGCAGACCTTCGCGACCATCGCGCCATACACGATCGAGGAAGCTTACGAAGTCGCGGACGCGATTGAGCGCGGCGACATGGACGATCTCAAGGACGAGCTCGGCGACCTCCAGCTCCAGGTCGTCTATCATGCCCGCATCGCCGAAGAGCTTGGCGCCTTCGACCTCGGTGACGTCATCCAGACCATCTCGGCCAAGATGGTCCGCCGCCATCCGCACATCTTCGGCGATGAGGCTCACAGCCCCGGCTGGGAAGCCCTGAAGGCCGCCGAGCGCGGCCAGCGTGAGGACGCCAGTGCGCTCGCGCATGTCGCACTCGCGCTGCCGGCGCTGAAGCGCGCCGAGAAGCTCCAGCGCCGCGCCGCCCGCGTCGGCTTCGACTGGCCCGATGTCAGCGGCCCTGTCGCCAAGATTCACGAGGAGCTCGCCGAGATCGAAGCCGCCGAGACCCAGGACGAGCGCGCGGCCGAACTCGGTGACTTGCTCTTCTCGGTGGTCAACCTGGCACGCCACCTCGACGTCGATCCGGAAGCAGCCCTGCGCGGTGCAGCAGCGCGTTTCGAGCAGCGCTTCCGCAAGGTTGAGACTTTGTCTGAACGCCCGCTGTCGGAAATGGACATCGACGAGATCGAGGCGCTGTGGCACCGCGCCAAGCGCGAGCTCTAAACCTGCAGATGATGCGTCTGGAACCGCGCCCAGTCGGCATCTGAGAGCCGGACCTCATATTCCGTCTCAAGACCTTCGCTGCGCTGGTCAATCACCTCGCCATTGGCATGCAGCCAGGCGATCGCCTCGCCCGCCGTCGCTGGCAGCGTCACCGTGCGCACCCGATTATTCTCCCGCAGCCGTTCCGCGGCCGTGCGGATGAGATCGTCCACGCCCTGCCCGCCAAGAGCGGATATCGGCACGACGCCCTCCTTGCGCTCCGCCTCCGCCTGCACGCTCTCGACCTCGTCAGGGGAAAGCAGGTCGATCTTGTTCCAGGCTTCGAGCACCGGCTGCCGGGCTGCCTCCCCCGCCTCGATCTCCTTCAGGACCCGCTCGACATCGTCACGCTGGGCGTCGGTGTCGGGATGCGAGATGTCGCGGACGTGGATGATGAGATCGGCGGAGATCACCTCCTCCAGCGTCGCGCGGAAGGCGGCAACGAGTTGGGTCGGCAGGTCGGAGATGAAGCCGACCGTGTCCGACAGGATCGCCTTGTCGAACCCCGGCACCGCAATCTCCCGCATGGTCGGGTCGAGCGTCGCGAACAGCAGGTTCTCGGCCATCACATCGGCGTTGGTCAGCCGGTTGAAGAGCGTGGACTTGCCGGCATTGGTGTAACCGACCAGCGCGATCACCGGCCAGGGCGCCCGCTGGCGACGCGCGCGATGCAAAGCGCGGGTACGCGAGACCTGGTCCAACTCCTTGCGGAGCTTGGCCATTCGGTCGCGGATCAGGCGCCGGTCGGCCTCGATCTGGGTTTCGCCCGGGCCGCCCAGGAAGCCGAAGCCGCCGCGCTGCCGCTCTAGGTGGGTCCAGCTTCGAACCAGGCGGCCGGCCTGATAGTCGAGATGCGCCAGCTCCACCTGCAGCCGCCCTTCCGCGGTGGCCGCGCGCTCGCCGAAAATTTCGAGGATCAGGCCGGTGCGGTCGATCACCTTGGCCTTTGTGGCGGTCTCGAGATTGCGCTGCTGGATCGGCGTGATCGGCGCATCGACGATGATCAGTTCCGCTTCCGCCTGCCGCGCCGCCTCGGCCATGGTCTCGACCTGCCCAGACCCGAACAGGGTCGCGGCCTTGGGCGCGCGGACGCGGAAGGCGAGCTTGTCGGCCACCACGACGCCGATCGCCTCGGCGAGCCCCGCCGCCTCGTCGAGTCGTGCCTCGGTGCTGCGGCTCGCAGCCGCGCCGATCTCCGGCAGCGCCACAATCGCCCGGGCGCCGCGACTCACCTCATTGTCGGCATTCAGATCGAAACCGGTCAGGCCTCGCCCTCCTCGCTGTCCGATTCCATAAAGCTCACCGGACGCTCGGGTTGCACGGTCGAGATGGCGTGCTTGTAGACGAGCTGCGACAGCCCCTCGCGCTGGAGCAGCATGCAGAACAGGTCGAAGGCGACGATCTCACCTTGCAGCATCACGCCGTTGACCAGAAACATCGTCACCGGCTCCTCGGCTCGGCGGACGGCGCTCAGGAATACTTCCTGGAGAAGCGTCGGCTTCCTCTTGTCCATCTGCTCGGCGAAGGCGCGCTCGATGTCACGAAGATCGAGCGGCTGCGACGGCATGATCGTCGATATGGCGTGCTTGTAGATGAGCTGCGCCTGGCCGTCGCGGCGCAGCAGCACGGAGAAATTGTCGAACCAGGTGATGATCCCCTGGAGCTTCACGCCCTTGACGAGGAACATGGTGACCGGCGTCTTCGAACGCCTCAGCCCGTTCAGGAACAGGTCCTGGAGATTGTTGACCTTGTCGGCCATCACCCCTTCTCCTTATTGGCCGGCTGCGCTTGATGCGCGTTCCGACGAGTTCCACTTAGAGGCGCCGCTCAGGCTTTCAATATCGGGCGTCCAATATCACGGCTGCGCGCCGGCGGCTATTCGCCCTCCCCCTGCTTCGGATCCCCGATCCCGAGCGCCTTCAGCTTCCGGTGCAGGGCAGACCGCTCCATTCCGATGAAGGTGGCGGTGCGCGAGATGTTGCCGGAGAAGCGCCGGATCTGGACCCGCAGATATTCGCGCTCGAACGTCTCCCGCGCCTCGCGCAGCGGCGTGCCCATGATCGCCTTGACCGCCTCGCCGGGGCTGAGCTGCGCCTGCTCGTTGAGAATCTCGGGCGGCAGCATATCGATCTCGATGCAGCCGATCCGCGCCGAAGGCGAAAGGATGATGGTGCGTTCGATCACGTTGCGAAGCTGGCGAACGTTGCCGGGCCAGTCATAGGCCTGCAGAGCCGCGATCGCGTCGTCGGACAGGCTCGGGGTCGGTACCCTCTGCTCCGACGCGTAACGCGCGGCGAAGTGAGCAACGAGTTCGGGGATGTCTTCCCGCCGTTCGGACAGGGCAGGAAGATGCACCGGCACGACATTGAGTCGATAAAACAAATCCTCGCGGAACCGGCCGCCAGCAATCTCGTCGGGCAGGTGCCGGGCGGTGGAGGAGACGACCCGCATGTCGACCTTGACGACGCGCTGACCGCCGACCCTGGTGAAACTCTGGTCGGTGAGGACGCGGAGGATCTTGCCCTGCGCCGGCAGCGGCATGTCGGCGATCTCGTCGAGGAACAGGGTGCCGCCATGGGCCTGCTCGAGCAGGCCGGGCCGGGCGAGCTCGCCCCCCTCCTCCACACCGAACAACTCCTCCTCGACCCGCTCGGGTGTCATCCGGGCGGCGCTGACGACAATGAACGGCGCTCGCGCGCGCGGACTCCAATTGTGGAGCAATCGGGCGGCGACTTCCTTGCCCACGCCCGCCGGCCCGGTGATCAGTACGCGGCTCCCTGTGCCGGCGACGCGCTTCAGCGTCGCCCGCACCGCATTGATCGCGACGCTGGCGCCGGTCAGCTCCGTCTCCTGCCCGATCTGCGCCTTCAGCGTCTCATTCTCGCGCCTCAGGCGATCGGTCTCGGTGGCCCGGGCGACGAGGTGCAGCAGGTGTCCCGCCTCGAACGGCTTCTCGATGAAGTCGACCGCACCTTGACGGATGGCGGCGACCGCGGTGTCGAGATTGCCGTGGCCGGAGATCATCAGCACCGGCAGCGAGGGATCGCGGCGCTTGATCTCCTCCAGGAGCTGCAGGCCGTCGAGCTTCGAACCCTGCAGCCATACGTCGAGCAGGACCAGCGAAGGCCGCCGCTCGGCGAGCGCCGCCAGCGCCTCGCTGCTGCTGCCGGCGGTGCGGGCGGCATAGCCCTCATCCTCCAGCACGCCGGAAACGAGATCGCGTATGTCCTGTTCGTCGTCGACGATGAGAATGTCTAGCGCCATAGATTCAGCCGTTTACCGCCCTCTCTTCATTGTGATCGGCACCGCTCTCCCCGAGGCGCGCCAGCGTTTCCATGTCGAACATCAGCCGCACCGACGTGCCGCCGCCCGCTGCATCCTCGAACTCGATGCTGCCGAAATGCTCCTCGACGATCTTCTTGACGATCGCGAGCCCGAGGCCGGTCCCCTTGACGCGAGTGGTCATATACGGCTCGGTCAGCCGTCCGCGCTCGCTCGGCAGGCCGATGCCGGTGTCGCTGATCGCGATCGAGAGATGGGTGCCGGACGTCGACACGCGCATCGTCACCCGGTCTTCGCCCCCCGGCCCTTCCGTCTCCCGTTTCTGCTGGATCGCCTCGACCGCATTCTTGACGACATTGGTCAGCGCCTGGCCGAGCTGGCGCCGGTCGCAGACCAATATGGGCGACGGTTCGGGCGCGCTCAGCGCGAAGACGATATCGGGATGCGCGACTTCGTGCAGGAACAGGGCCTGGCGGACGATCTCGACGATCGCTTCCTCACGGAAGACCGGCTTCGGCATACGTGCGAATGAGGAGAATTCGTCGACCATTCGTCTGAGGTCGCCCACCTGCCGGACGATCGTACCGGTGAGCCGTTCGAAAGTGGGCTGGTCGGACGTGATCTCCTTGCCGTAGCGGCGCTGCAGCCGCTCGGCGGCAAGCTGGATCGGGGTCAGCGGGTTTTTGATCTCGTGCGCGATGCGGCGGGCGACGTCCGACCAGGCGGCGCGGCGCTGGTCGAGCAGTTGGTCGGTGATGTCGTCGAAGGTGACGACGTGGCCCCCTTCCACCTTCACCCGCTTCACGGCGAGCGTGCGCGGCTCCCCGCCGCTGGCGAACTGGATGATGCCCTCCCGCTCATCGCTGTCGAGCTGGGCATCAAGCTCCGGCGCCAGAGTGGAGAGCGGCTGCCCGACCGCATCCTTCTGGCTCGCCTTCAGCAAGGCTTCGGCCGAGCTGTTGATCAGCCGGATGCGCCGCTCGCGGTCGACCGAGATCACGCCTGCCGTCACGCCGGACAGCACCGCCTCGATGAAGGCGCGGCGGCTTTCGATCTGGGCGTTGGCCGAGAGCAAGGCCTTGGTCTGCTCCTCCAGTCGCCGCGTCATCCGATTGAAGGCGTTGCCAAGCGTGGAGACCTCGTCGTTGACGCGAGAAGTCGGCACTCGGGCGGAGAGGTCCCCGGCCGTCACCCGCCGCGCCGCATCGACGAGCTGGCCCACCGGCCGAACGAGCCGGTCAGCGAGCGTCAGCGCGATCCAGATCGAGATAGCGACGATGAGCAGCGACACGAGCAGCAGGACGGCATTGAAACGGAGCTGGAGCGTGCGCGAGCGCCCAAGCACGCGCTGATAATCGCTCGCGGCGGTGCGCGCCTCCTGGAGCTGCTGGAGCGCCGCGGGATTCACGGTGCGCGATGTGTAGAGATAGACTTCCGCCTGCGGATCGAGCCGGTAGACCGCCTCCACCCGGTCGCCAGCATCTTGGGTAACACCGGTCTCGCCGCCGCGAAGCCGTCTCAGCGTGCTTGCGGGAAACCGTTTCTCCAGCGGCCGATCGTCCAGGTTAACGCCGGCGATCATTTGCAGCGCGTTGTTCCCCCCAACATTGATGATCGCCGCCTCGGTCAGGTCCCGAGCGACCACCTGATAGAAGAAGCGGTCGGCAAAGGCCGGGCTGTCGACGCCGAATTCGTTGACATAGCCGACGACATCCCCGGCCATCGCGTTGATGTCACGCGTAATCCGGTCCGTGTTGTCCTCGGCATAGACCTGCGCGACGCGGTCGGCATTCTCGAGCACGGTGCGCGCCCGCTCCGAGAACCAGAATTGGGTGCCGCTCTGGAAAAGAATCGAGGCGAAGACGACGACAAGCAGGGTCGGCACGCTGGCGATAACCGAGAACAGCGCGACCAGGCGGACGTGGAGCCGTCCCCTTCCCCCGATCGGCGAATGCGCGGCCCGGCGCACAGCCATGCGACGTGCGACGAGCACCATCAGGGCGGTGGCCGGCACCAGATTGGCGACCAGCAGGCTCGCCACCAGCGGCGGCGTCAGGAACGATTGCGGCGCCCCCTGCTCCGTGATGATGAAGTAGCTGATCGTCAGCATGGCGATCAGCGCCGCCAGGGTCGCCAGCTCGATCAGCGGAACGAAGCGGCTGCGCTTGACCGCGATCGACAAACGCCGCCGCCAGCGGGGTCGAATATCGGCGGCTGCGATCGTCGCTTCAGCGTTCACGTGGCGGGTCTACCACGAGGTCGTGGCAAAAAGAACACAGCTGTTAACGATTTTCTTCAGGCCGCCGCTTTGGAGAGCCAGGGCGAATAGAAGTCACGAAGCATGGCCCGGGCACGCTTCGGGTCCGCCTCCTTGTTGAAGGCGTTGCGGAACTCGGCCGAGCCGTGGAGCCCGCGCGTATACCAGCCGATATGCTTGCGCGCGCAATTGGCGCCGATGACGCTGCCATAATGTTCGAGCATCGCATCATATTGCTCTGTGATCACATGATATTGCTCGTCGATGCTCGGGTCGGCGAGACGCTCGCCCGTCCTCAGCCAATGCATCACCTGACCGAGCAGCCACGGCTTGCCATAGGCACCGCGGCCGATCATCACGCCGTCGGCCCCGGACTGGTCGAGCGCGGTCTCGGCATCCTCGATCGAGTTAATGTCGCCGTTGACGATCACCGGCAGCGACACCGCTTCCTTGACCTTGCGGACGAACGCCCAGTCCGCCTCCCCCTTGTATAGCTGGTTGCGCGTCCGCCCATGGACGGTGATCATCTGCACGCCGAGATCCTCGGCGATCCGCGCCAGCTCCGGTGCGTTTAGGCTAGAATGGTCCCAGCCCATCCGCATCTTGAGCGTGACTGGCACCTTCACCGCCTTGACCGTCGCCTCGATAATCGCGGTGGCGAGCGGGATCTGCCGCATCAGTGCTGAGCCGGCGTCACCGTTCACGACCTTCTTCACCGGGCAGCCCATGTTGATGTCGATGATCGCGGCGCCGCGATCTTCGTTCAGCCTGGCGGCCTCGGCCATCTCTGCCGGGGCGCAGCCGGCGAGCTGCATCGACACCGGCTCCTCGACCGGGTCCCAGGCCGCCTTCTGCAGCGACTGGCGGGTCTCGCGGATCATTGCCTGGCTGGCGATCATCTCCGTCACCGTCAGGCCGGCGCCGTAGCGCTTGACGATCCTGCGGAACGGCCGATCGGTGACGCCCGTCATCGGCGCCAGGATGACCGGAGTGTCGATGCGGACGGGACCGATGGCGATGGGGGAAAGCCGGGGCATAAGCCACTGGCACATAATGTTGCGGCCGCTGGCGGGCAAGGCTCGGCTCCGCTAGGGCGCCGCCCATGGAAACGGGGAAGACGGTCGCTCTGGTGGTGGCGGCGGGCAGCGGCAGCCGCGCCGGCGCCGATCTGCCCAAGCAATATGCCACGATCGGCGGCCAGGCGCTGCTCGCCCATGCTGTCGACCGCCTCCGCCACCCCCGCATCGACGAAGTGCGGGTCGTGATCGGCGCCGGGCAGGAGGCGCTCTACGAAACGGCTCTGGCCGGCCGTGTGCTCCCCTCACCCATCATTGGCGGCTCGGCCCGCCAGCAGTCTGTGCGCAACGGGCTTGAAGTCATGGCGTCGGAAGGCAGCGCGGAACGGGTTCTGATCCACGACGCCGCGCGTCCTTTTCTGCCTACCCGAGTCATCGATGCCCTGCTCGATGCGCTGGAGGAGAATGAAGGCGCGGTGCCGGTGCTTCCCGTCGTCGATACGCTTGCTCTCGGCGGCGAGCGGCTTGGCGAGCCGGTGCCGCGGGAGCAGTTGGTGCGCGTGCAGACGCCGCAGGCCTTTCGCTTCGCCTCGATCCTTGCAGCCCATCGGACCTCCGGCGAAGGCGAGGCCACTGACGACGCGCAGGTGGCCCGCGCCACCGGCCTCGACGTCGTGATGGTCGAGGGCGATGTGTCGCTGGAGAAGCTCACCTACGCGGTCGATTTCGAGCGTGCCGAGCAGCGCCTCACCGCCGCCCTCGTCAGCCGCACCGGCCTCGGCTTCGACGTCCATGCCTTCGCTGAAGGCAAGCCGCTCTGGCTCGGCGGCCTGCCCATCCCACACAGCCACGGCCTCAGAGGCCATAGCGATGCCGACGTGGTCCTGCACGCGCTCACCGACGCGATCCTCGGCGCGATCGGCGAAGGCGACATTGGCGACCATTTCCCGCCCAGCGACCCGCAATGGCGCGGTGCGGCCTCGTCGATCTTCCTCGAGCATGCGCGTGCGCTGGTCGAGCGGCGCGGCGGCCGGATCGATCATGCGGACGTCACTATCATCTGCGAGGCGCCGCGGATCGGGCCGCATCGCGAGGCGATCCGTGCCAACGTGGCCGCCTTGTTGCGGCTGCCGGTCGCGAGCATTAGCATCAAGGCGACCACGACCGAACGGCTCGGCTTCACCGGACGCGGCGAAGGCATGGCCGCTCAGGCGGTGGCCACCGTGCGAGTTCCGGAGGACAGATGAGCGACATCCGCGACACCATTCTCCCGGAGGAGATGATCCAGGCGGCCCGCAAGGTCATCGAGGCGAACCGCGCCGCCGGCCTGAGGGTGGCGGTGGCGGAAAGCTGCACCGGCGGCCTGGTCTGCTCGGCGCTGACCGAAGTGCCGGGATCGTCCGACGTGTTCGAGGGCGGCTTCGTCACCTATGCGGACGAGGCGAAGGTCGATCTGCTCAAGGTCAGCAGCGATGTGCTGGAGACGTTCGGCTCCGTCTCGGTAGCGGTCGCCTGGTCGATGGCGCAGGGCGTGCTGGCTCGCACCCGCGCCGACACGGCGGTCGCCATCACCGGCATCGCCGGCCCCGACGGCGGCACTGAGCGCAAGCCCGTGGGAACAGTCGTGTTCGCCCGCGCTCGGCGCGGTGCCGACCCCAAGGAGGTGGTCGCCGATCGCAAGGAATTCGGCGATCTAGGCCGCGGCGGCGTGCGTCTTCAGGCGGCGCTTTGCGCGCTCGAGCTGCTCATGCCGGGGACGCCGGAGCCGTAAAGCTCGTGCGCGCGCGTTTCGAATGCGCCGATCATCCGCCGCAGGGCCCGGTCGAACATCTGGCCGGCCAGCGTCTCGAAGATGCGCGACTTGAAGGCGAAGTCGACGCAGAAGTCGATTTCGGTGCCGCCCTTGCCGTCAGGCTTGAACTTCCAGCTGTTGTGCAGGAACTTCAGCGGCCCCTCGACATAGTCGATGACGATGCTGCCGGGCCGGTGCTTCACCACCCGCGACGTGAATGTCTCCTTGAGCGACTTGAAGCCGACCACCAGGTCCGCGATCATTTCGGTGTCGCTGTCGGAGCGCACCCGCGTGGCGGCCACCCAGGGCAGGAACTCCTGGTAGCGCTTCACGTCGGCAACCAGATCGAACACCTGGTCCGGCGTGTATGGCAGGTGGCGGGTTTCCGTATGGCGGGGCATCTCCCCTCCTAACGCGCCGGCGCCAGCTTGGCTTCGCGCGCCGCCTTCATCTTCGCGAAGTCGTCCCCGGCATGATAGCTCGACCGCGTCAGCGGGCTCGCCGCCACCAGCAGGAAGCCCTTCGCCCGCGCGATCGCTGCGTAAGCAGAGAAAGCCTGCGGGGTGACGAACTCCTGCACCTTGGCGTGGCGCGGCGTCGGCTGGAGATACTGGCCCATGGTCAGGAAATCGATGTCGGCCGAGCGTATATCGTCCATAACCTGATGGACCTCCAGACGCTCCTCGCCCAAACCGACCATGACGCCCGACTTGGTGAAGATCTTCGGGTCGTGCCGCTTGACGCTCTCGAGCAGCCGAAGGGAGGCATAGTAGCGCGCGCCGGGCCGAATGGTCGGGTAGAGCCGCGGCACCGTCTCCAGATTGTGGTTGTAGACGTCCGGACCCGCCTCGACGATCGCCTCGACCGCTGCCTGGCTCTTGTTGCGGAAGTCAGGCGTCAGGATTTCGATGGTGGTCGACGGCGTATTGCGGCGCAGCGCCTCGATCACCTTGACGAACTGGCCGGCGCCGCCGTCCGGCAGGTCGTCGCGATCCACCGAGGTGACGACGATGTGAGTCAGACCGAGCTCGGCGGCGGCGACCGCCACATGCTCCGGCTCGAGCGGGTCAACGGCACGCGGCATGCCGGTCTTGACGTTGCAGAAGGCGCAGGCCCGCGTGCAGGTGTCGCCGAGGATCATCACCGTCGCGTGCTTCTTGGTCCAGCACTCGCCGATATTGGGGCAGGCCGCTTCCTCGCATACCGTCGCGAGGTTGAGGCGCCGCATCAACTTCTTGGTCTCGCTGAAGCCGAGGCTGGTCGGCGCCTTGACGCGGATCCAGTCGGGCTTGCGCTGGCGGGGCGCGGTGATCGGGGCGATGGCTTCGGACATAGCCGCCAGATAGCGAGCGGAGGCCGGACTTGCCACCCCTCCCCTCCTCTGGCTACCGGACCGGCAAAGGGGAAACAGCATGGTCGATTTCGAAAGCCTGATCGAAGGCTATCGCCGCTTCCGCGAGAGTGGCTGGAGCGCGCAGCGCGATCGGTGGGCCGAGCTAGCCGAAGGACAGAGCCCCAGGGTGATGATCATCGCCTGCTCGGACAGCCGTGTCGATCCCAGCCAGATCTTCGATGCCAAACCGGGCGAGATGTTCGTGGTCAGGAACGTCGCCAATCTCGTGCCGCCCTTCGAGCCGGACCAGAATTATCACGGCGTCTCGGCGGCGCTGGAATTCGCGGTGACTCAACTCCAGGTCGAGGAGATCATCGTCATGGGACACGGCTTTTGCGGCGGCTGCGCAGCGGCTTTGACCGGCCAGTTTGACCACGCCGACCATGGCGAGGGACATTTCATAGCCCACTGGATCGACATGCTGACCCCCGTTCGCGACCGCATCCGTGCCGAGCATCCCGAACTCGATCGCGCCGCCTTCCGGGCCATGGAACATGAAGGCGTTCGGATCAGCCTCCGCAACCTTCGGACCTTCCCCTGGGTGGCGGAGCGCGAGCAGGCCCGCACGCTCAAGCTGCACGGCGCCTTCTTCGCCATATCTGACGGCGTCCTCCACGTCCTCGACGAGGAGAGCGGAGACTTCCGCCCCGCCTGACCGTCAGTGGCTGGCGGTCCCGCCGTCGGAGCGCAGGCCGACATATTTGAGCGTCAGCGGCCCGAGGCTCTCCTGCACCCAGGCCGCCATCGTGATCTCCTCCTGCAACGTCTGCCGGAGCAGCTCGACCGCGGTCGGCAGCTCGCTCGCCTCCGCCAGCGCCACCAGCGACGTGTAGCTCGCCACCTCGAAATTCTCGAAGGCTGCGTTGACGAACTGGTTCTTCAGCACCTCGTCCGACGCCATGACGTTCCCCATCGCAGCGAGATTGCCCATGAAGCCCAGGGCCATGTCCTTCAGCCCGGACGAGCGCTCGCCGAGGGAGCCAAGAATGTCGTCGAGCCGCCTGATCTGGTCCTCGGTCTCCAGCCGGTGCGACCGCAGCCGCTCGGCAATCTCGGGGTAGCGGACCAGCCGATCGAGCTGCCGGTCGATCATCGAGAGCGCCTGGTTCTCGACCGCGTGGGCGTTCTGCAGGCCGGTGACGAAGACGGTTCGAACGACTGGTGTCAGGCTCATGGGCGTTGCTCCTCGGGCGAAACAACCCCGAGCACGCCGCCAAGTTCAATCGCGCCTCGGAAGGCGGTGAAGCTCAGCCGCAGACCTTGATCGCCTTGCCGAGACCGGACGTGGCGAATGTGGTGTCGGTCACGTTCGCCAGGCGTACGGCGCCGTCGGAGCGGTTCATCCGCTCGCGCGCAAACGCCTTCGCGTCGTGCAGCCCGCTTTCGTCGCGACCGTCGATGATCGGCGGCGACGTGCGGCCGTGGGACTGAAAATAGGCCGTTCCGGATTGGACGATCTCGTTTGCGGCGACCGCTTGCGACTGGATCGCCGCGAGGACGCGATCGGTGTGAAGGGTGCCGAGATAGGCGATCTCACCCGGCTTGACGTCGAACTCGAAGGTCCCCTGCTCCAGGCACGCACTCCACTGGCCCTGCTGCCACATCTGATCCAGCCTGTAGCGGCCGGGCGCCAGCGTGCGGGCGATATAGCGGAAGCCCGGTGCGTCCGCCTCGTCCACCTTCATCAGATAGACGCGCGACAGGAAGCCGCTGTTGCCATTCTTCGAAAATTGCAGCGCGTAGCTGAACGGCTGGACCGGCACCCGGATCAGGACCGCGCCTTGCTTCGAAGCCGCGGTGAGCTTGATCTTCTCAGGGCTCTTCTGTGCGGCGGCAGGCTGAGCGAAGAGGCTCGGACCGAACACAAGCACAATCGCGACGGCGATCCGCTTCATGCGGCTACCCCCTCCCCTGCGAGCGCTGCAAAGAGAGCAGGCTCAACCACTTAGTCGAGCCTGTCCCAGCAACAACTCAAATGCAAGATCAGCGCGTCAGCTTCTTGTAGCTCATCCGGTGCGGGCGGTCGGCCTCGGGACCCAGGCGCCGCCGCTTGTCTTCCTCATAGGCCTCGAAATTGCCCTCGAACCATTCGACATGGCTGTCGCCCTCAAAGGCGAGGATGTGGGTGGCGAGGCGGTCGAGGAAGAAGCGGTCGTGGCTGATCACCACCGCGCACCCGGCGAAATTCTCCAGCGCCTCCTCAAGCGCGCGCAGCGTTTCGACGTCAAGGTCGTTGGTCGGCTCGTCGAGCAGCAGGACGTTGCCCCCCTTCTGGAGCATCTTGGCCATGTGGACGCGGTTGCGTTCGCCGCCCGACAGCTGGCCGACCTTCTTCTGCTGGTCCGGACCCTTGAAGTTGAATGCGCCGACATAGGCGCGGGTCGCCACCTCGTGCTTGCCGAGCTTGAAGATATCGAGCCCGCCCGACACCTCCTCCCAGACGTTCTTCTTGGCGTCGAGCGCATCGCGGCTCTGGTCGACATAGCCCAGATGCACGGTGTCGCCGATGACGACCGTCCCGGTATCGGGCTTCTCGGCACCCGTGATCAGCTTGAACAAGGTGGTCTTGCCCGCGCCGTTGGGGCCGATCACTCCGACGATGCCGCCGGGCGGCAGGCTGAAGCTCAGATCCTCGAATAGCAGCTTGTCGCCATAGGCCTTGGTGACGCCTTGAACTTCGATCACCTTGCCGCCCAGGCGCTCGGGCACCTGGATCAGGATCTGCGCCTTGCCCGGCGTGCGGTTCTCCTGCGCCTCGACCAGCTCGTCGAAGGCGCGGATGCGGGCCTTGGACTTGGCCTGCCGAGCCTTGGGGCTGCGGCGGATCCATTCGAGCTCGTCGGCGATCGCCTTCTGCTTGCCGGCTTCCTCCCTTTCCTCCTGCTCCAGGCGTTTCGCCTTCTTTTCCAGGTAGGTGGAGTAGTTTCCTTCGTAGACGAAGTAACGCGAACGATCGAGCTCCAGGATCCAGTTCACGACATTGTCGAGGAAGTAGCGGTCGTGGGTGACGAGGATGACGTTGCCGCGGTAATCGACCAGATGCCTCTCCAGCCACTGGACGCTCTCGGCGTCGAGGTGGTTGGTCGGCTCGTCGAGCAGCAGGATCTCGGGCTTTTCAAGCAGCAGCTTGGTGAGCGCTACGCGGCGCTTCTCGCCGCCCGAAAGGTTGGTGACCGGGCTGTCGCCCGGCGGGCAGCGCAAGGCGTCCATCGCGATCTCGAGCTGGTTATCGAGCGTCCACCCGTCGACCGCGTCGATCTTCTCCTGAAGCTCGCCCATCTCCGTCATCAGCGCGTCGAAATCGGCATCTTCCGGCGGGTCCGCCATCAGGTTGGAGATCTCGTTGAAGCGGTCGACCAGGTCAGCCACGGGCCGCACGCCCTCCATGACGTTCTCCTTGACTGTCTTGGCAGGATCGAGCTGCGGCTCCTGCTCCAGATAGCCGACGCGGATGCCCTCGCCTGGCCAGGCTTCGCCCTGGAATTCCTTGTCGCGCTGCGCCATGATCTTCATCAGCGTCGACTTGCCCGAGCCGTTCGGCCCGACGATCCCGATCTTGGCGTCGAGATAGAATTGCAGGTTGATATTGTTGAGGATGGGCTTGGGGACGCCCGGGAAGGTCTTGGTCATGTTCTTCATGACGAAGCTATATTGTGCGGCCATGGCGGCGCTGGTCTCCGGATGATGTGAAGGGGGTAGAATTCGCGCGCTTACCTAGTGCGCGCCGGACCCATTGGCAAACCATCCGGGGCCGCTTAAGCGACGGGCATGAAAAAGCTTCTTTTGCTTGGCCTTGCCCTCCCCTCCCTCGCTTTCGCCGTTCCGCCCGTCCCGCAGCGGGTCGGCGAAGCGACCGTCGCTCTTCGCGAGCAGGCGCTCCATCACGACACCCATGCCTGGGACATCGTCGAGGGCCTCACCACCGAGGTCGGGCCGCGGCTCGCGGGCACCGAGGCCGAGGCGCGGGCACGCACCTGGGCTGTGAGGAAGCTGACCGCGCTCGGCTTCTCCAATGTCCGCGTCGAGGAGTTCGACATGCCCGTCTGGGTGCGCGGTGAAGAAAGGGGCGAGATCCTAGCGCCTTTCCCGCAGCCGCTCGCTCTCACGGCGTTGGGCAATTCGGGTGCGACGCCGGCGCGCGGGATCGAGGCCGAGGTGATCGGCTTCCCGAACATGGCCGCCCTCGAGGCCGCCGCTCCCGAAAGCGTCCGCGGCAAGATCGTGTTCGTCACCCACCGGATGGGCAAGACTCAGGACGGATCGCATTACGGCTATTTCGGCGCAGCCAGGCGCCAAGGCCCGTCGGTCGCGTCGCGAAAGGGCGCGGCGGCGATCGTGATCCGGTCGATCGGCACCGACAGCCACCGCTTTCCCCATACCGGCGTACAGGCCTGGGCCGAAGGCGTTAAGCCGATCCCGGCTGCCGCCCTTTCCAACCCTGACGCCGACCAGATGGAGCGCATGCTGGCGCGTGGACGGCCGATCCGCATGAAGCTGCTGCTGACGCCGCGGCAGATCGGCTCCCGCAAGTCCGGCAACGTTATCGCCGAGGTGCCCGGCCGCGATCCGAATGCAGGTGTGGTCCTTGTCGGCGGCCATCTCGACAGCTGGGATCTCGGCACCGGCGCTGTCGATGATGGCGCGGGCGTGGCGATCACCGCCGCCGCCGCCAAGCGCATCCTGGATGCGGGCGGCGCCCGCCGCACAATCCGCGTCGTCTGGTTTGGCGCCGAGGAAGTGGGTCTGTTCGGCGGCAACGACTATCGCCGCCGTCACGCCAACGAGCTCCACGCTTCGGCCAGCGAATCCGATTTCGGTGCCGACCGCATCTGGCGCGTCGACTTCGCCCTGCCCGCCTCAGCCGCCGCCGTCGCCGACCGCGTCGAAGCCGCCCTTGCCCCGCTCGGCATCGCCCGCGGCCGGGACCGCGCCCAAGGCGGCCCCGACATCGGCGCACTCGTCGCTGGCGGCGTTCCGGCCGTCACTCTCCAGCAGGACGGCACCGACTATTTCGACCTCCACCACACCCACGACGACACGCTCGACAAGATCGACCTTGCGAAGCTGCGGCAGAACGTGGCGGCCTATACGGCGATGATCGCGACGGTTGCGGACGCGCCGGAGAACTGGACGCACAATCCGCCGCAGCAGTGAAGCGCGCCCCGGCGGATCGACGGCTCAGCCAATCCCCCGGATTGGCTGAGTCCAGTCGATGGTCGGGGAGACAGGATTCGAACCTGCGACCCTCTGCTCCCAAAGCAGATGCGCTACCAGGCTGCGCTACTCCCCGATCATCGGGCCAAAGTGCTACTTTGGCCCGTGGCAAGAAGGAAGCGGAAAGGATATCCCCTTCCCCTTCCCCTCGATCAAAGTGCCACTTTCATCGAAGCCTCTGGTGGGCCCGGAGGGATTCGAACCCCCAACCTAGCCGTTATGAGCGGCCGGCTCTACCGTTGAGCTACAGGCCCTGGAACCCAGGCTTGCGCCGGGATTAGCGAAGCGGCTGCGCCTCGTCGAGCGCCGCCAGCACTTCCTCCATCGAGGCGGGCGTGATGCCGCGGCGGCCGAACAGGTCGAAGACGCCGTCCCACCAGGCGTAGAAACGGTCGAGATCCTGCCTGTCGCGGACATAGGGTGTGTTGCCCGGCTCCACCGACGGCGAGTGGAAGGAGATGGAGAAGAGCTGGAGTCCGTCGTCGATCAGCCGGTCCACCGCCTCGACCACCTCCGCGAGCGGCATCCCCTCCGGCGTCAGCGCCACCCGATTGAGGAGGCGGCTGCGGGCGAGCAGGCCGC
This sequence comes from Allosphingosinicella sp., assembly GCF_059502505.1. Lineage (NCBI taxonomy): Bacteria > Pseudomonadati > Pseudomonadota > Alphaproteobacteria > Sphingomonadales > Sphingomicrobiaceae > Allosphingosinicella > Allosphingosinicella sp. The sequence continues at coordinate 29,151 of NZ_JCACEU010000009.1, read as the reverse complement.
GGAGCCGGGGCACTTTCCCCGCCGCTTGGAAGAGATCGCTGCCATTGCCTCGCAGCGCGCCGACATAGGTCGAAGTCAGCGGTATCTCGGTCAGGCCGCTGCCGATTCGATAGGGCAGCGGCTTCATCCGGCTGAAGTCCGGCCCCCCTTCGTCGCTATAGTCGAACAAGGAGCGGACCGAGACGTCGACCCGGTAGCCGAGCTCCGCGAGGATATCCGCGGTATTCGGCCCCACGCCATACCGGCCGGCGCGATAGACAATCGGGCGGCGGCTGAACGCGCTCTCGATCGTGTCGGTGAGGCGCCGCAGCTTCGCCTCCTCCAGCGCACGCGGCAAATTGCCGGCAAAGCTGTTGGCGGGGTTCACCTCCTCCTCAAAGGGCGGATTGACCCAGGGATGGAGCTGGGTACCGATCGCGCACTCGCCCCGCTCCTGAAAGTCGCGCAAGGTCGCGACACAGCGCGGGTCGGTCGCGATTGGATGGTCGATCAGGTAGACGGGATCGATGCCGTAGCCCCGCAGGCGGCCGTGCACGATCGGCAGCGACTCCGCCGCCCGGGTCGAGCGCTCGTCCCGGCTGTGGGGTTTGGACCAGTCGAACTCCTCCTCGGTATCGACGAAGACGGCGACGCGCCGGCCGAACCGGTCCGGAAGCTTCAGATAGCTGCTCTCGGGCGGAGGCCGATCGAGCCGTCCGCCTTCAGGTGCGGGTGAGGAAGCCTGCGACACGCGCCGGCTTCAGCTTCCCTGCCCAGTCGACCGTTCGGGTGCGCCAAGCGGCGGGAGGTAGAGAGCGAAGCGCGTGTCGCCGATGATGAGGGCGCCGCCCACTGCCTCGGCGAGGTTGCGCACCAACCGCAGCGCGAAGCCGAGGCCGAGAGCCGGGGCGCCCGGCCAGTCGCCGTCGGGGCTGTAGCCCGGATCGAGCAGGGCCGCTTCGTCCATGCCCTCGATCGCCTTCGGCCTGTCGATGGCGAGGCAGAGCATCGGCTGTCGGCCGAGATCCCCCATCGCCATGGTGGCGGCGATCGTCTCCCCTTCCTGGGCGAGCCCAATCGTCGCCGCCAGCATGCGTGCGAACATGCGCTCGGCGGCGCCAAGCTCCACCCGCGCGGGCGGCAGGTCGCGGCTGATCTCGATTGCGATCTTGCTGTTGCGCTGCGTCGCGACGCGCTCGTACGCGTCGTGCAGGCGGCAGAGCAGAGCCACCGCATCGACCGAGCTTTCGTCGAAGGTGATCCTGCTCGTCTCCATGCGCGCAGCCGTATCGAGATCGTCGACGGCGGAGAGGAGCAGGCTCGCCTGCTCCATGATCTCGCCGGCGCGGGAGCGGTAATTGGCGCCGGCGGGCCCCATATACTGTCCGTCGATCATCTCGGCGAAGCCGATGATCGCGTTCAGCGGCGTCCTCAGCTCGTGGATCAGCTGGCGGAGCGAATCGGCCGGAAACTCGGTGCCGAACAGGCCGCTGCGATCGGCGGCCACATTATGCGCACGGGCGACCTCGTCCACGCGCGGGCGGCGCGCGCTGCCGCGATAGCCGATGAACGAGCCGTAGCGCGGGTCGAAGAAGGGCACGCCGGAAATCCGCCAGTCGCCGGAGGCGGGTCCGCTGCCGGCAACGCTGAAGCGCGCGTCGCGGAACGGCGCCCGTTTCTCGAAGGCGCCGGCGGCCTGGCCGTCCACACCATATTGGCCCCGCTCGGCAATGTTGGCGATCGACTGGCCGACCAAAGGCCCACGCGGCGCACCATCAACCCAAAGAATCACGCCGTCCGCACCGGTCTCCCAGCGGAACGCCTCAGCCATTTCGGGCTGCTCCGGCTCGCCCTCGAATATCTCCGAGCGCGCCTTGCGGAACGCTTCGATGCGCGCGACGAGTTCGCGGATCTGGGCCTCCCCGCCCTCTGCCGCAGGAATGGTGCGCGGCTCCGGACGGCGAGCCTTTGGCGCCGATGCGTCGACTGTGCCGCCCAGCGCGAAGTCGCTCGCGCCGAAGCTGGTGAGCGCGTGCGACACGATGCGGCCAAGGTCCCGGCGATGGCGAAGCAGCGAACGCGCGGTCGGGCTCATCGTCGGGAGCAGTTCGATCCACTCCTCCTCACTGAGATGCGCTCCGGCCACCAATGGCGCCGCGACGGAAGGATGATCCTCGGCGAAGAAGCCGAGCAGGCTCGGCGAGATGTCGCGGCCGGCCAGCGAGCGGGCGATCTCCTGCCGGGTGAAAAAATCGACATCGTCCCGATGGGCGGTCAGGAAGGCGAAGGCATGCTCGACCTCGGCGCTCGGCTCCGGATCGCGGCGCTGGGCGAGCAGGTCGACGAGCTGGCGCCACTTGGCGGATCGCGCCGCCGGAGTCGTCGCGGGGAGCGCCATAACGGTCGCGATTCTGTCGTCGAAACGCACGCCTCGTCCTCAAAAAACGCCGACAAGATCGCCTGTCAAAGTCGCCGGACCCATTCGTTAACGCGCCGCGCTGCGATGCGGAAGAGGCTATAAGACGCAGTTGCAATATGGGACGGGGAACGGTGCATGCCTTGCGTCCAAGTTGCTGGATTTCCGCCGCTTTGCCCGCCGCTCCGGACGAGAAAAAAGGGGCGCCGGACCGGCCGGTGCCCCTCTTCTCACGAAGCGCTGGGGCTCAGGCGCGCTTGTCGAGCCAGAGCAGCCAGTAGCGGGCGAGTTCGGCGCGCGGGCCGGTCACCGCGGCCAGCGCAGTCTTGGCGCCGGCCTTGTCGCCCGACATGGCGAGCGCCATGCCCAAGCGGGTGTTCACCAAGGCCGCATCGACGCCGCCCTTCTGAAGGGCGAGCCGATACATGGCCACCGCCTTCGCATAGTCGCCATAGCCCATATAGGCGTCGCCGGTGTTCGCGGCGATACGGCCGTTGGCGGCGGAACCGGCCTTGCCCTCGGACGCCGCGAGGGTCGGACGGTCGGCCGTGGCGCGCTGGGTCGCCTGGGTAAGGAGCCGGCTATATTCGGCATTGCCCCGGCTCAGCACGCCCTTGCCCGCGCCGTCCTCGAGCACCGCCTTGGCTTCGCCCGGCAGGCCCTTCTGGAGCAGATAGGCGGCAAGATCGGTGTAGGAATCGCCGCTCTTCAGCGCACCGGCAACCCGCATCAGCCGGAAGCGGTCGAGCTCGGCCGCATCGTCGAGCGGCACCAGCGCGCGATGGGTCTGGAGCGCGTCGCTCCAGTTCTTCTCCGTCGGGTAGGCGTTAAGCCAGGTGTAGAGCGTCTTGTTGGCGAGCGCGACGTCCTTCGACTTGTAGGCCTGGTCGATGATGCGCTTGTAATAATCCTCGGGAACGGCCTGGCCGCCTGCGGACTTCATCTCCGTCGCGCGGGCGAGCAGCTGCGCCGCCTCGGCCGTCCGGCCCTGACGGCCGCGGACCACGGACAGGTTCGAGACAACCTCCGCGTTATTGGGCTGCAACTTGGACAGCTGCTCGAAGGCGTTGCCCGCCTTGTCGAACTGGCCGGCGTTGAACGCGGCTTCGCCGACGGAGCTGTAGAGCGCTGCAAGCTCATCGGCCGGAGCGCCGCCCGACTGGATCATCGCTTCCATGGCGGCATTGGTGCCCGCCGCATCGCTCGCGCCGCGCGCATAATCGAGCTGGAGACGCGCCACGAGATACTTCTCGTCCGCGGTCTGGGCCGCAGCCTGGGCGGCGGCGAGCTTGGCAGGGAAGTTGGCTGCATCCTTGGCGGTCACCGCCGCCTGCAGCTCGGCGAGCGGCTGCCGCGCCTGCGCACCGATGGTGAGCGTGCGCTCGCCAAGCTTGACGGAGATGCCCTTATTGTCCTGCTTCTTGGCCTTCTCCTCCTGCTTCCCGCTCTTGCCGTCATTCGTCGTGCGGGTGAGCTGGGCGGCGGCCGGCGCCGCGAGCAGGCCGGCGCCCGCAGCGAGCGACGCCGCAAGCGCGAAAGTGGAAATGGGCTTCATGGGATCTCTCCTGGACTGTCTTCGAAAGGGATACGAACTCACGCCCGCTGGCCGAGCCAGACGAGCCACAAGGAAGCAAGGTCGGCGCGAGGGCCGGCGAGGGTGCGGAAGGCGGCCTCCGCTTCCGCTTTCTGGCCGGCAAGCGCGTGCGCGATGCCGAGCCGGGTGCCGGCGACGCCCGCGTCGACCGAGCCTTTCTGGACCGCCGCCTGATAGAGCGCGGCGGCCTTGGCATATTGGCCGGCGCCGAGATGGGCATCGCCTGCGCTCAGCGCGGCGGCGCCGGTGGCCGCGGCCATGGCCTTGCTCTCGAGGCCGGCGAGCGTCTTGCGCTCCGCCGTCGCCTGCCGGCCGGTCGAGGCGATCAGCTCCTTGAAGGTCGCCTTGGCGGGATCGACCATGTCGGCGGCGACCCCCTGGTCGAGCACAGCCTTAGCCTCGATGTTGAGCCCCGCCGCGCTCAGGGCCTGGGCGAGTTCCATATAGTCGCGCTCGCCCGCGAGCGCCTTCGCCTCTCGCAGCAGTCGAAGTGAGTCGATGCGCGCGTTGGGATCCGCCGGCGCGGCGTCGCGGTAGACGAGGATGGCATCGCGCCAGTTGTCGGCCGTAGGATAGGCCGCGACCATTTCGCGCGTCAGCCGCACCGCCTGGGGCGCGGCCCGGTTGGAGAGCGCGACTGCGGCCCCGCGCTTGTACCAGCTCTCCGGGACCGGCTGCCCCGCTGCCTGGCGAACTGCGATCGCCCGCTCCATCAGCGGTACCGCCTCCGGCGCCTTCTTGCGCAGGATCTTGACCTCGGCGAGCGCCAGCAAAACTTCGGGATCGTTCGGCGCCGCTTCCGCCGCGCGGGCAAGCGAGGCCTCGGCCTTCTCATACTTGCCCGCGTCGAGCAGCAGGGTCGCCTGGCTGCGATAGAGTTGCGGGAGCTCGGCGGCGGGGGTCGCCCCGCTCGAGATCATCGCATCGATCGCGGTGGTCTGCAGGCCATGATTGTTGGTCTCGGCGCCGAGCCGGAGTTGCAGCGCCGAGGCGAGATAGCGCGCATAGCCGCTGGTGGCAGCGCTCTGAGCGGCCCGGACCGCCGTCTCGGCAGCGGGATAATTCTTCGTATCGAGCGCAGTCTTGAGTGCGAGGATCGCGGCGCGTTCGTTCTTGTTGAGTGACGCCTGTTGCGCACCGCCCGGTGCGGCGGCGATCAGCGCCAATGCTGCGCCAGCAACGAACCTGCCTGCAAAGCCCATCTAAGATCCTCCTGTTGGCCACCGTTCGGCAGCCGTCGCATACTGGGTGGAGCGTGCGCTTCTATCCCCAAACGACGCGCCTTTCTACCGCTCTGCCCGTGAACGGCGCTTGAACCGCAAGAGCATGAAAAGAGGGCGCAATTCCGCCTGTTTGACGCCCCTCATGCGGCTGCGCTACGCGCTCCCCTTCCATGCTCGCCGTCATCTCGCCCGCCAAGTCGCTCGATTACAAGAGCGCCCACCCGCCCTTGCCGCCGACCCGCCCCGACTTCGAGGTGGACGCCCTGACGCTCGCCCGCGCTGCGTCGAAGATGCCGGCGAAGAAGCTCGGCAAGCTGATGCACATTTCGGACTCGCTGGCGAGGCTCAACGCCGAACGCTTCCGCGGCTTCGACGAGGCGCCGGAGCGCCCCGCCATCTTCGCCTTCGCCGGCGACGTTTACATGGGCTTCGAGGTGAAGAGCCTCGACGAGGAAGCGATCCTCTACGCCCAGGATCACCTCCGAATCCTTTCCGGCCTCTACGGCCTGCTCCGCCCCCTGGACGAGATCCGCCCCTACCGACTGGAAATGGGCACGAAATGGGCCCCGCGCCGCAAGAGCCTCTACGCCTGGTGGGGCGACCGCATCGCCGACAAGCTCACCGAGGATGCACAGGCGGCCGGCGGCACGATCATCAATCTCGCCAGCAAGGAATATTGGACCGCAGTCGCCGGCCAGCTCCCGAGTAGCGTCCGTGTCATCGAGATCGACTTCCGCGAGGAGGGCCCGAACGGCCTCCGCTTCAACACCTTCGCCGCTAAGCGCGCCCGCGGCATGATGGCCCGCTACATCTGCGAGCATCGCATCGAGGACGCACAAGCGCTCCAAAGCTTCGACAGCGACGGCTATTCCTTCGATGCCGAGCACAGCCATGAGGAAAGCTGGCGCTTCACCAGATCGTGATTATCTAAAGACCTGCCTCACGCGCGCGTACGTGTACGCGCGCGGGGTGGCGCTCCCGCAAACCATCCTCTAGTGTCGTTTTCGACCTCCAACGCGCCCCGGCGCCCTCACCTACACAAGCCAGGAACACACATTGGCCAGCAGCCCGCCGACCATCGAAAATAGTGACATCTCGCCGATCTCGATCGTGGACGAGATGAAGACCTCGTACCTCGATTACGCAATGTCGGTTATCGTCAGCCGCGCGCTGCCGGACGTGCGCGACGGGCTGAAGCCGGTCCACCGCCGCATCCTCTTCGCCTGCCAGGAAGGCGGCTTCATCCCGGGCCGCCCCTACCGCAAGTCCGCCAAGATCGTCGGCGACGTGATGGGCAATTACCACCCGCACGGCGACGCCTCCATCTACGACGCCCTCGCCCGCCTTGCCCAGGATTGGGCGATGCGCGTGCCGCTGATCGACGGCCAGGGCAATTTCGGATCGATGGACCCAGATCCGCCCGCGTCGATGCGCTACACCGAGGCGCGCCTCGCCAAAGTGGCGATGACCCTGCTCGACGACATCGACAAGGACACGGTCAACTTTACCCCCAATTATGACGGCTCGCGCGAGGAGCCGCAGGTTCTTCCGGCGCGCTTCCCGAACCTGCTGGTCAACGGCGCCGGCGGCATCGCGGTCGGCATGGCGACCAACATCCCGCCCCACAATCTCGGCGAGGTGATCGCGGCCTGCAAAGCCTATATCGAGAATCCCGGCATCACGATCGACGAGCTCATCCAGATCATCCCCGGTCCGGACTTCCCGACGGCGCCCCTGATCCTCGGCCAGGCCGGCGCCCGCAGCGCCTACCATACCGGCCGCGGCTCGATCATCATGCGCGCCCGCCACAAGGTCGAGGAAGGCCGCGGCGACCGCCGCTCGATCGTCCTCACCTCGATCCCGTATCAGGTCGGCAAGAACGGCCTGGTGGAGAAGATCGCCGAAGCCGCCAAGGACAAGCGCATCGAAGGCGTCTCGGACATACGCGACGAATCGAACCGCGAAGGCGTCCGCGTCGTCATCGATCTGAAGCGTGACGCCACGCCGGACGTCGTCCTCAACCAGCTCTGGCGCCATACGCCGGCGCAGGCCAGCTTCCCGGCCAACATGCTGGCGATCCGCGGCGGCCGTCCCGAGACGCTGAACCTCCGCGACATCATCGAGGCGTTCGTCAAGTTCCGCGAGGAAGTGATCACCCGCCGCGCCAAGTTCGAGCTCAACAAGGCTCGCGACCGCGCCCATATCTTGCTCGGCCTCGTCATCGCCGTCACCAACCTCGACGAGGTCGTCCGCATCATTCGCGGCTCCGCCTCGCCCGCCGAGGCCCGCGCCGCCTTGCTTGCCCGCGAATGGCCTGTGGCCGAGATCGCGCCCTATATCGCCCTCGTCGAAGCGATCGAGCACCAGGCCGACAGCGACACCTATCGCCTCAGCGATGCGCAGGTTCGCGCTATCCTGGAGCTCCGCCTTCACCGCCTGACTGCGCTCGGGCGCGACGAGATCGCCGGCGAGCTGCGCGAGCTCGCCACCTCGATCACCGAACTGCTCGAGATCCTCGGCAACCGGGTGAAGCTCTACCAGGTGATGAACGACGAGTTCGACGAGATCGCCACCAATTTCGCGACGCCTCGGGTGGCCGAGATCGCGCCCGCGTGGGACGGGATCGAGGACGAGGACCTGATCGAGCGTGAGGACATGGTCGTGACCGTGACCCACTCGGGTTACATCAAGCGCACCCCGCTCGATGCCTTCCGCACCCAGAATCGCGGCGGCAAGGGCCGCGCCGGCATGGGCACAAAGGATGAAGACGCGGTCATCAAGCTGTTCGTCACCTCGACCCACACGCCGGTGCTGTTCTTCTCCACCCACGGCAAGGTCTACCGCCTCAAGGTCTGGCGCCTGCCCGAAGGCGCACCGCAGGCCCGCGGCCGCCCGATGGTGAACCTCCTCCCGCTGGCCGAGGGCGAGACCATCTCCACCGTGCTGCCGCTTCCCGAGGACGAGGCGGAGTGGAAGAATCTCCACGTCATCTTCGCGACGGCCCATGGCGGCGTCCGCCGCAACAGCATGGACGCGTTCGCCAACGTGCCCTCGAACGGCAAGTTCGCGATCCGCTTCGACGAGGATGCGACCGACCGCCTGATCGGCGTCGCCCTGCTGAAGGAAGAGGATGACGTCCTGCTCGCCACCCGAGAGGGCAAGGCGATCCGCTTCGAAGCGACGGCCGTGCGCGAGTTCCAAAGCCGAACTTCCACGGGCGTGCGCGGTATCACCCTACGCGACGGCGACGAGGTGATCTCGCTTTCCATCCTCAAGGGCTTCAATGCCTCCACGGAGGAGCGCGACGCCTATCTCCGCGCCGCCCCGTGGAAGGACAATGAGAACGAGCCGACGCTCTCACCCGAGCGCATGGCGGAGTTCGAGGAGGCGGAGCAGTTCATCCTCACCGTCACCGTCAACGGCTACGGCAAGCGCACCTCGGCCTACGAATATCGTCGGACAAACCGCGGCGGACAGGGCATCACCAATATCGAGACCTCGCAGCGCAACGGCTGCGTCGTGGCGAGCTTCCCCGCGCACACGGGCCAGCAGCTGATGCTGGTGACTGACCAGGCCAAGCTCATCCGCACAACGGTCGGCGACATCCGCATAGCCGGCCGGAACACCCAGGGCGTCACCATCTTCCGCGTCGCAGAGAATGAGCACGTCGTCTCCGCTGCTCGCATCGAGGAGAATGAGGAGGAAGCCGAGGCCGTGGTCGACGTCGCAGACCAGACCCTCGCCGCCAGCGATTCAGCCATGGCCGGTGAAGCGGCCGTCCAGCCTCGCGCTATTCCGGAGCAGGTGCAGATGGACGACGGCACGGGCCCGCAAACGCTCCCTGACAGCCAGAAAGGCGAAGAAGAATAGGATCGAAGAGGTCCGTTCGTGTCGAGCAATGTCGAGACACGCCAGCGCGGAAGCTTCTCGACGTGTCTCGAAGCGAACGGTTTAGGACGGGTATGAACCATCAGGTCCACATCATCGGCGGCGGCCTCGCCGGCTCGGAGGCCGCCTGGCAGCTCGCCGAGGCAGGTCTGCGGGTCCGCCTCTCGGAGATGCGTGGCTCGGGCGAGATGACGCCAGCACACCAGACCGACGGTCTGGCCGAACTCGTCTGCTCGAACAGCTTCCGGTCCGATGACGCGCAGAACAATGCCGTCGGGCTGCTCCATGCCGAGATGCGCGCGCTCGGCTCGGTCATCATGGCCGCCGCCGATGCGCACAAGATTCCGGCCGGATCGGCGCTGGCGGTTGACAGGGACGGCTTCTCGGCGGCCGTCACAGAACGCCTGCTCGCGCATCCGAACATCGAGCTCGTCCGGGAGCGGGTGGACGCTCTCCCCTCCTCCGGCCTCACCATCGTCGCGACCGGCCCGCTGACGGCGGCGACGCTTGCCGGCTCGATCGGCGGCGCCACCGGCTCGGATGCACTCGCCTTCTTCGATGCGATTGCGCCGATCGTGCACCGCGACAGCATCGACATGAGCATCTGCTGGATGGCGTCACGCTGGGACAAGGGCGAGACCAAGGACTACATCAACTGCCCGATGACGAAGGAGCAGTATCTCGCCTTCCATCAGGGCCTTCTCGACGGCGAGAAGGGCGAGTTCAAGGAGTGGGAGAAGAGCACGCCCTATTTCGAGGGCTGCATGCCGATCGAGGTGATGGCCGAGCGCGGCGTCGATACGCTTCGCTTCGGCCCGATGAAGCCGGTCGGCCTCGACGACCCGCGCACCGGCCGCTGGCCCTATGCCGTCGTCCAGCTCCGCCAGGACAATGCGCTCGGCACCCTCTGGAACATGGTCGGCTTCCAGACCAAGCTGAAGCATGCCGAGCAGGTCCGCCTGTTCCGCACCATACCTGGGCTGGAGAATGCCGAGTTCGCCCGCCTCGGAGGCCTCCACCGCAACACCTTCATCAACTCGCCCAAGCTGCTCGACGGCACCCTGCGCCTCAGGAACTCGCCCCACATCCGCTTCGCCGGCCAGATCACCGGCTGCGAAGGCTATGTCGAATCCGCCGCCATCGGCCTCCTCGCCGGCCGCTTCGCAGCCGCCGAGGCGGCGAGCCAGACGCTCGCGCCGCCGCCACCCACGACCGCCTTGGGTGCACTCTTGGGCCACATCACCGGCGGCGCCGACGCCGAGATCTACCAGCCGATGAACGTCAATTTCGGTCTCTTCCCGCCGGTCGAGGGAAAGAAGAAGGCGGATCGAAAAGCGCTCTACACCTCACGCGCCCGCGAAGCGCTCAAGGAGTGGCAGGCCGCCCTCTAAAGCGCATCCATTCAATTCTTTTCCGTTCGCTTCGAGCGAAGACGAGAAGCCTCGGTCGCGCTCATCGTTTCTCGACTTCGCTCGAAATGAACGGGTTCAACTCAGCCTTGCATAGCTCTAGCAGTTGCAGCGCGGCTTCGGCCGGCTCTTCGGCTTGGTCGTCTCAAACTCCGCCGCGGTCAGGGCGCCATTCCCATCCGCATCCGCACCCGCGAACTTGTCGCTCGTCTTTACCGCCCACTCCTCGAAGCTGAGCGTGCCATTGCCGTTCGCATCGAGCCTGGCGAACGCCTTGCGCCGCGGCTCCAATAGCTCCGCACGGGTGATCCGACCGTCATCATCCTTGTCCGCGCGGGCGAAGCGCTTCTCCTCCCGGGACTTAGCTGGTGCGGCTGGGGGCTCCGTGCCCGCCGCCGGCTTGAGTGGCGTCACCAGGGCCGCCGGCTCGGGCGCCGGCGGGATGAGATCCTCGCTTTCGGCCCGGCCCTTCAGAATGAAGAAGCCGGCTGCCATCAGCAGCATCGCCGCCAGAGCTCCGCCGAAGAACCGCAGCATCCGCGCCTCCCGTTTGTTCCGGAAGGCTAACGGATTGCGGCCGAGTCTTCAAACCGGATCAGCGGCCGGTGAAGCGGTGGCGCAACATCCGGATCATCCGTCCGGGCGTCCCTTGCGGCTCTGCGTCTTCAAGGCCGCGGTCGGCGTCGCGCCGTGCCAGCATCGCCAGCATGCCCAAAGGCCGCAGCGACTTCGGCCAGCGCTGCTCGACGACATCGGAAAGCCGTTCCCGCGCGGCCTCAAGCGCCGCCGTGGCATCGACTTCATTGCTGTGGCGGGCGAGATCGGCGAGCGCCCAGCCCTCCCCCGCCCGCTTGACCCGGGCGTTCATCTGGATGCCGAGCAGCTGCGAGGAATGGCGGAACAGCAAGGCGCCACGTGAGCCGGAATAATTGTCGAGGTCGGACGCCGTCAGCGCCTCGCTGCCGAGCAGGATCGACCATCCCTCCTCCATCCGCGCGAGCTGCGATCCCTTGATGCCGCGCGGAAGTATATGCCTCGCCACCTCCTGCAGCACCGGCTCCGCGGGTGGCGGCGCCTGGTCGAGCCGGGCCAGACTGTCACGCCACCAGGCAAGCTTGATCTGGCTGATCAAAGGCTCGCGTCCGCCGGCCAGTACCGCCCCCAGCGCCGCATCGAGCCGCCACAAAGAGGCGAGCGCGGGGCGACGCTCGGCCGGGACATAAGTCAGCGCGAGGGTGCGATCAGGATCGAGCATTTCACGTCATCCCGGCGGAGGCCGGGATCTCAGCGAGGAAGGGGCGCTGGCGCATTCGCGTCCTGAGACCCGGCCTTCACCGGGGTGACGTGCAAGTGTCAGCGGTAGCACACTTTCTTCGCCGCCTCGACGACGTCGGCAACCTTGATCAGCGCCAGCTTCTCGAGGTTCGCGGCATAAGGCAAAGGCACGTCGACATTGGTGACGCGCGCAACCGGTGCGTCGAGATCGTCGAAGCCTTCCTCCATGCAGATCGCCATGATCTCGGAGGAGATCGAGCAGACCGGCCAGCCTTCCTCGACGCAGACGAGGCGGTTGGTCTTGGCGAGCGAGCGCAGCACCGTCTGCTTGTCGAGCGGGCGCAGGGTGCGCAGGTCGATGACCTCGGCCTCGATGCCCTGCTCGGCGAGCTGGTTGGCCGCATCGAGCGCGACGCCGACGCCGATCGAATAGGAGACCAAAGTCACGTCCTTGCCCTCGCGCGCCACCCGCGCCTTACCGATCGGCAGGACATAGTCGTCGAGCTTCGGCACGTCGAAGCTCTGGCCGTAGAGCAGCTCGTTCTCAAGGAACACGACCGGATCCTCGGAGCGGATCGCGGCCTTCAAGAGGCCCTTGGCATCTGCCGCCGAGTAAGGCGCGATCACGATCAGGCCGGGGACGTTGGCATACCAGGGGCCGAAATTCTGGCTGTGCTGCGCGGCGACGCGGCTGGCGGCGCCGTTGGGGCCGCGGAACACGATCGGGCAGCGCATCTGGCCGCCGGACATGTAGTTGGTCTTGGCGGCCGAGTTGATGATGTGGTCGATCGCCTGCAGCGCGAAATTGAACGTCATGAACTCGATTACAGGACGGAGGCCGCCCATCGCCGCGCCGCTGCCGATGCCGGCGAAGCCATATTCGGTGATCGGCGTGTCGATCACGCGCCGCGCGCCGAACTCGTCGAGCAGCCCCTGGGTCACCTTGTAGGCGCCCTGATATTCGGCGACTTCCTCGCCCATCACGAAGACGCGGTCGTCCTTGCGCATCTCCTCGGCCATCGCGTCGCGAAGCGCCTCGCGGACGGTGGTGCGGACCATCTCGGTCCCCGCCGGCACCTCGGGATCCTCGCGCGTATGCTGCACCGCCGCCACGAGCGCCTGTGCGCCGCTTTCCGCCGGCTGCTGCTTCGTCTCGCCCTCGGTCTTCTGGTCGCTCGGCTGCTCCACCGCAGGCTTGTCGTCCCGCGCGGGAGCGGCGGCAGCGGCGGAGACATCCTCGCCGTCTTGCGCCAACAGCGCGATCACGGTGCCGACCTTCACCTCGTCAGTGCCTTCGGCGACCAGGATCTTGGCGACCTTGCCCTCGTCGATCGCCTCGAATTCCATCGTCGCCTTGTCGGTCTCGATCTCGGCGAGGATGGTGCCGGAGGTGACCTCGTCGCCTTCCTTGACCAGCCACTTGGCGAGCGTCCCTTCCTCCATGGTCGGGGACAGAGCGGGCATTTTCAGTTCGATCGGCATCAGTAGGTCTCGACCAGGACTTCGGTGTGGAGCTCGGACGGATCGGGCTCGGGCATCTGCTCGGCGAAGTCCGCGGACTCGGTGACGATCTGGCGGATCTCCTTGTCGATCGCCTTCAGCTCGTCTTCCTTGACCCCCGCCGCCTCCAACTCGCGCTTCACCGCCTCGATCGGATCGGACTTGTCGCGCACCGACTGGACCTCGTCGCGCGAGCGGTATTTGGCCGGGTCGGACATGGAGTGGCCGCGATAGCGGTATGTCTTCAGTTCCAGCAGCACCGGCCCCTTGCCGCCGCGCACCCATTCGAGCGCAGTCGTGGCGGCGCCGCGCACCGCGAGCACGTCCATGCCGTCGACCTGGATGCCCGGAATGCGGAAGCTCTCGCCGCGCTTGTAGAGCTGGTCCTCGGCGGAGGAGCGGTTGACGCTGGTCCCCATCGCGTACTGGTTGTTTTCGATCACGAAGATGATCGGCAGCTTCCACAGCGAGGCCATGTTGAACGCCTCGTAGACCTGGCCCTGATTGGCCGCGCCGTCGCCGAAATAAGCAAGGCAGACGCCGCCGTCGCCCGAATATTTGTGACCAAAGGCGAGGCCGGCGCCGAGGCTGACCTGCGCGCCGACGATGCCGTGGCCGCCGTAGAATTTATGCTCGGTCGAGAACATGTGCATCGACCCGCCCTTGCCCTTGGAGATGCCGGCGGCGCGGCCGGTCAGCTCGGCCATGATCACCTTGGGATCGATGCCGTAGGCGAGCATGTGGCCATGATCGCGATAGCCGGTGATGACGCTGTCCTTGCCGATCTCCAGCGCCGACTGCAGCCCGACCGCGACAGCCTCCTGACCGATATAGAGGTGGCAGAAGCCGCCGATCAGGCCGAGCCCGTAAAGCTGCCCCGCCCGCTCCTCGAAGCGGCGGATGAGCAGCATCTGGCGATAATATTCGAGCAGTTCGGCCTTGTCGGCCTGGTGCCGCTGCGGTTCGGCGGGACGCTCGCGATTGGGAGTGGCAGGCGGCGCCACGCTTTTGGATGCTGCTTTGGCCAAGACGATGCCTTCTTGTCGCAGGTGAGTGCCGGACGCCTATAGGCTTCAGGCGCGACGCTACGCAACGGGGCTTTCCTCGAACCCGGCCCGGGCCGGGTCGCGGCTTATTGCTCGATCGGGATGATCACTTCGTCGGGACGGACGAGGCCGAGCTCGCTGCGGATCATCTCGTCAGCGAGATCCGGATCGGCCTTGCTGGGATCGAGCAGCACGGCGCGATGCGCAAGCCGGGCCTTCTCCTCATTGAGGTGCGCGAGCTCGATCGCGCGCTCCGCCTTGGCCCGCCGGTAATCGCCATAGCTGAGGATGCCGTTGGAGCCGACCACGGCATAGCCGACGAAATTGGCAATGATCAGCACCGCCAGCGCCGGCAGCGCCGCCCGCTTGATCACCAGGAAAGAATTCTTCGCGCCCGCCATGATTCACGCCCCACTCGATTGGTTAACAGAATCACCAAAGCGGTTGGCAATCAAGCCCTTTTCGTCGCGAACACCGATCTTCCGGCATATTTAGCAGCCGAGCCGAGTTCCTCCTCGATCCTGATCAGCTGATTATACTTTGCGAGCCGGTCGGAACGGGCCAGCGAGCCGGTCTTGATCTGCCCGCAATTGGTGGCGACGGCGAGGTCGGCAATGGTCGTGTCCTCTGTTTCGCCCGAGCGATGCGACATGACCGCCGTATAGGAGGCGCGCTGCGCCATCGCGACCGCTTCAAGGGTTTCCGAAAGCGTCCCGATCTGATTGACTTTGACGAGGATTGAATTGGCGATGCCGCGTTCGATCCCCATGGCGAGCCGCTTGGGGTTGGTGACGAACAGGTCGTCGCCGACAAGTTGGACCTTGCCGCCAATCCGCTCGGTGAGCAGCGCCCAACCCTCCCAATCGTCTTCAGCCATGCCGTCCTCGATCGAGGCGATCGGATAGTCGCGGGTGAGCTCAGCCAGATAGTCCACCATCTCGGAGGGCGAGAAGGTGCGGCCCTCCCCTTCCATCCGATAAGCGCCATCGCGGAAATATTCGGTCGCCGCGCAGTCCAGCGCCAGCACCACATCGTCGCCAGGGCGGTAGCCGGCTCGCTCCACCGAGTTCATGATGAAGTCGAGTGCATCGCGCGTCGAGGCGAGCGCCGGCGCGAAGCCGCCTTCGTCGCCGACCGCGGTCGACAGACCCGCTTCCGAAAGCCCCTTCTTCAGCGTATGGAAGATTTCGGCTCCGCAACGAACAGCCTCATCGAGGCTCTCCGCGCCGACCGGCATGACCATGAATTCCTGGAAATCGATCGGATTGTCCGCATGCTCGCCGCCGTTGATGATGTTCATCATGGGAACCGGAAGCAGATGCGCCGCGACTCCGCCGACATAGCGGTAGAGCGGCAGCCCGCGTGCGTCCGCGGCGGCCTTGGCGGTGGCGAGGCTGACGCCCAGGATCGCGTTGGCGCCGAGCCGCGACTTGTTCTCCGTGCCGTCGAGCTCGATCAGCAAAGCGTCGATCTCTCCCTGGTCCTCGGCATCGAGCCCGACGATCGCCTCGGCAATCTCGCCTCTCACCGCCTCGACCGCTTGGCCGACGCCCTTCCCGAGGTAGCGCGACTTGTCTCCATCGCGCTTTTCGACCGCTTCATGGGCACCGGTGGACGCGCCCGACGGCACCGCCGCGCGCCCGAAGCTCCCGTCCTCCAGCGTCACCTCCACCTCCACCGTGGGATTGCCCCTGCTGTCGAGGATCTGGCGGGCGTGGACGTCGAGGATCGCGGTCATTTTGAACCCTTCCGGAGGATGCTGCGCTGCGGCAGGCGGGGTCTATCCGCACCCCGGCACCCGCGCAACTTTCCTTTCCGGACACGGAACGGAAGCCGCCGGACAGGTGTTTGTCGGCCAAAGCGGAATTCATGTCAGTAGTAGGAGGATTCACTATGCCCCCGCGCGATTCACAACTTCCCGAAGGAACCGATCACATCATCAACGGCGCCATGGAAACAGGCGCCGGCTCTGGTGCGAGCACCGGTTCCAGCGCGACCGGATCCACCGGCGGCGGGACGACCGGCGGCACCACGACCGGCGGCACCACGACCGGTGGCACCACGACCGGCACCGGCGGCGGCGGATCAAGCAGCGGCTTCATCGGCGGCACGGCGAGCGGCCTCGACGATACGGGCGGCACGGCTTCCTCCACCACCGGCAGCGGCGGATCGGGCGGCAGCTCGGGCTCCAGCTCCGGCAGCGATACGACCACCGGCAAGATCGCCAGCCAGGTACGCGACCAGGTGCAGAGCCTGAAGGGTCAGGCGACCGACAAGGCCCGCCAGTTCGCCGATCAGGGCAAGGACCGCGCGACCTCGGCGCTCGATAACTTCACCGAGGTCCTCCACGACGCGGCCCGCTCGGTCGATGAGCGGCTCGGCGGCGAATATGGCCAATATGCGCACCGCGCCGCCGATGCCGTCGCGTCGATGACGGATGGGTTCCGCGGCAAGAGCGTCGACGATCTGCTCGACGATTCGCGGACGCTGATCCGCAAGAGCCCCGGCATCGCGATCGGCGCCGCCGCGCTGATCGGCTTTGCGCTGGTGCGGGTCGTCAAGGCGGGCATCCCCGCCGGCGACACCAATGTCGACTTCACGCCCGATCCGCAGCTCACCGATCAGAGCGGAACAACCGGCACCCGGTCCACCGGCGCAGGCACCGGCACCGCCACCGGCACGGGCGTCTGATCATGGACGCCCGGGTCAGCACCCCCCGGGCCGATAACCCGGCGGATGAGTCGATCGGCGATCTGTTTCACCAGCTCGTCGACGACGGCCGCTCGCTCGTCGGTGCCGAGGTCAATCTCTACAAGCAGATTGCACTCGCCCGCGCCGGCAAGGCGAAGAACGGGATCATCGCCCTCGCGGCAGCCGGTTTCCTCGCTTATGCCGGCCTGATCGCCTTCCTGGTCGGCGTCGTCATGGGGCTGGCGGACTTCCTCGGGCCGGTGCTCGGCGGAGCCGTCGTTCTCGCCGTGACCGGCATCGTCGCATACGTCCTCGTCCAGTACGGCCTCTCGAAGGTCGGGGCGCTGAGCGGTGACGCCGACGAGAAAGCCGCCCTTCAGGCCGGGGAGCGTCGGGTATGAACAACAAGACAAAGCAGACGCCGTCCGGCGTGCAGCTCGAACGGGCCCAGTATGAGGTCGAGATCGCCAAGAGGCGTTTCTCCTCGACACTCGGCGCGCTTCAATATCGGCTGAAGCCGGCGACCCTCGCCAACCAGGCCTGGTCCGGGGTTCGCGAGAAAGGCGGCGAAGTGGCGGACGACGCTCTCCACAGCGTCAACGACGTCGCCGACGGCGCAGTTCGCGCCGTGAAGGACCGGCCCGTCGCCGCGTCAGGCATCGCCGCCGCGATCCTGGTCTTCCTCCTGCGGGCGCCGCTGTGGCGCGCCGCCAAGGGCGTCTTCTCGCGCCACGAGGAGGATCCGGGCGTGATCAAGGCCGATCTCGATCATCATGATGACAATTACGATCTGACCGCCCCCCGGGTGGAACGGTCGCAAAGGGAAGGAGTAAGCGCATGACTATCACCACCACCAACGCCGAAGGTACCACCGGCACCACCAGCAAGACGGGTGTGACCGGACGGGCGCGGGACGCCGCCGGTTCGGCGCGCAACGCCGCCAGCTCGGCCTATAGCAGCACAAGGGAGCGCACCTCCGCGCTCTACGGCAGTGCCCGCGAAAGGGCGAGCGGCGCCGTCAGCACCAGCCGCGACACGATCGATTCCAACCCGGTCATCGCGATCGCGGGCGGGCTGGCGCTCGGTGCGATCCTGGGCGCGGTTCTTCCCACCAGCCGCCGCGAGCAGGAACTGCTTGGCGACGTCGGCAGCCGCGTCAACGATGCCGCCAAGGGCGTCGCCAGTTCGGCCGTCGAAGCCGGCCGCAGCCAGGTCGACGAGCTGAAGAGCACCGCGTTCCAGAAGGTCGGCGAAGCCGTGGTCGAGGCCGTGTCGTCGAGCACGAGCTCCGGCAAAAGCCAGTAAGGTGCGAGCCCCGGCGCCTCCGGCGCCGGGGCCTCCCCTGCCGCCGCACGCGCTCTTGCCTGGGCGCCGCACTCTGCTAGGCGCCGCGGCAGCTTTCCCTTCTAGGTTTTCCACATGAGCAAGCTGCACCTGGTTTTCGGCGGCCGCGTCAAGGACCCGCAGGGTCTCGATTTCGACCTCAAAACCGTCGATCTCGTCGGCGTCTATCCCGATTATGCGAGCGCCCTCGACGCCTGGCGCTCCAACGCCCAGCGCACCGTCGACGATGCCGAGATGAAATATGTGGTGGTCCACCTCCACCGCCTGCTCGAGCCTGAGCTCGGCGGGTCCTAATAGCCTCAGGCGCCGCGGTACCGGAGCAGAAGCAGCGGCTTGGCGAGCAGCAGCCCGACCAGGAAGCCGCCGATATGGGCCATGATCGCGATCCGTGATCCCGCGGTCGTGAAGGTGATCCCGACCATCAGCTGCAGGCCGACCCAGGCGACCGCCAGCCATAAAGCATTGAGCCACAGCGCGAGCGTCTGGTTGGCGACCCTGACCCGGTTGCGCCCGAACATCATCGCATAAGCGCCCACCACCGCCGAGATCGCCCCGCTGGCACCGACCATGGGGACCGCCTCCAT
Organism: Allosphingosinicella sp.; assembly: GCF_059502505.1. Lineage (NCBI taxonomy): Bacteria > Pseudomonadati > Pseudomonadota > Alphaproteobacteria > Sphingomonadales > Sphingomicrobiaceae > Allosphingosinicella > Allosphingosinicella sp. The sequence continues at coordinate 10,202 of NZ_JCACEU010000009.1, read as the reverse complement.
CGGGTTGGCGAGATAATGGGCCGCCGCCGCCGCATAGGCGCCGACGATATAGAGGATGATCAGCCCCCGCCTGCCGAGCAAGGTCTCCACGGCCCGCCCGCAGAAGAGCAGGATCAGCAGGTTGAGGAAAAGGTGCGCGAAGCCCGAATGGACCAGGGTGGCGGTGAGCGGCGTCAGCGGCAACGGCGCCAAGGCAACCCCCGAGACGGCCGTAGACACCCGCACCGGGATGAAGCCGCCCCAGATCGCCGCATAATCTTCCGCGCCGGCGCCGACGGTCAGCAGCCAGACGATTGCAGTCGCGCCCGCGATCGCCAGCGTCGCCCTTGCCTGCCGCCAATCTTCCGGAGGACGCATGCCGCTTCAGTCTCTGGTGAGCGGCCGCGGCCGGATCAGATGAACTCGACCTTCTCGATCGAATAATATTTGTCGCCCGACGGCGCCGACACTTCGACTTCGTCGCCGATCGTGCGGCCGATCAGGGCGCGGCCGAGCGGCGAGGAATAGGAGATGCGGCCGACCTTCGCGTCCGCCTCGGTCTGGCCGACGATCTGGTATTTGATCGGCTTGTCATTCTCGTCGAGCAGGTGGACGGTCGCGCCGAACACGACCTTGTCGCCGCTGAGCGTGGTCGGATCGATCACCAGCGCGCGGCTGAGGCGGTCGTCGATCTCGGCGATCTGCGCCTCGACCTGCCCCTGGCGCTCCTTCGCGGCATGATATTCGGCATTCTCGGAGAGATCGCCGTGGGCGCGGGCTTCCTCGATCGCGTCGATGATCGCCGGGCGCTCGACGGTTTTCAGGTGCCGCACGTCCCTCTGGAGCCGGTCATAGCCCTCCTGGAGCATCGGCATCTTGTCGACCGTCGCCATCTCGAAACTGCCTTTCGTCAAAACTTCTATTTGGCGGACCTTGTTAAAAGACCGCCTCAACTAGACCCGAATTGTGAGGATCACGCTCTGGAGGCGGAATAATAGTCCTGGAGCGAGCGAACTTCAAGGCTGTGGTCCCTTTGTGCCCCGATGGCACGCACCACCGCCGCGCTCGACGCCGCCGTGGTGAAATAGGGCACCTTGGCCATCAGCGCCGAGGCGCGGATCGAGGCGCTGTCCTTGTGGCTCTGCCACCCTTCCGTGGTGTTGAAGATCAGGTCGACCGCCCCGTCCTTGATCCTGTCGACGATGTGCGGCCGCCCCTGCGCGACCTTGTTGACCCGTTCGACCTCGATCCCCTGGCTCTTCAGATAGTCGGCGGTGCCGCCCGTCGCGATCACGCGGAAGCCGAGTTCGATCAGCGCCCGCACCGGCGGCGCGATCAGCGACTTGTCGCCGTCCTTCACCGACACGAACAGCGTGCCGCCATTGGGGAGCCGCTCCCCCGCCCCCAGCTCCGCCTTCAGATAAGCCACGGCGAAGTCGTTGGAGATTCCCATCACTTCGCCGGTGGACTTCATCTCCGGCGAGAGCACCGGATCGACGCCGGGGAAGCGGGCGAACGGGAACACCGCCTCCTTGACGGCGATGTGCGCCGTGTCGCGCTGGATCGGCAGGAAGCGCATCAGCGGCTCGCCCGCCATCACCCGCGCGGCGATCTTGGCGATCGGCGCGCCGAGCGTCTTGGCGACGAACGGCACGGTCCGGCTCGCGCGCGGATTGACCTCGATCAGGTAGACGACCCCATCCTTCACCGCGAACTGGACGTTCATCAGCCCGACCACGCCGAGGGCGAGGGCAAGCTCGCGGGCCTGGCGCTCGATTTCGGCGACGATGGGCGCCTCCAGGCTGTAGGGCGGCAGCGAGCAGGCGCTGTCGCCGGAATGGACGCCCGCTTCCTCGATATGCTGCATCACCCCAGCGATGCAGACATCCTTGCCGTCCGAGATCGCGTCGACGTCGACCTCGATCGCGTCGCGCAGATACTGGTCGATCAACACCGGGCTGTCGCCCGACACCTGCACCGCAGTGACGATATAATCTTCGAGCTGCGCCGGCCCGTCGACGATCTCCATCGCCCGCCCGCCGAGCACGTAGGAGGGGCGCGTCAGCACCGGATAGCCGATCCGCTCGGCGACCAGCAGCGCCTCCTCGCGGCTGCGCGCCATGCCGTTGGCCGGCTGCCTGAGGCCGAGCCGCTCGACCAGCCCCGCGAACCGCTCGCGATCCTCGGCCAGGTCGATCGCATCCGGCGAGGTGCCGAGGATCGGAATGCCCCCTTTCTCGAGCGCGGCGGCAAGCTTCAGCGGCGTCTGCCCGCCGAACTGGACGATCACGCCGGCCAGCTCGCCGCGCGACTGCTCGACATGCAATATCTCGAGCACGTCCTCGGCCGTCAGCGGCTCGAAATAGAGCCGGTCCGAAGTGTCGTAATCCGTCGACACCGTCTCCGGATTGCAGTTGATCATGATCGTCTCGAAGCCCGCCTCCTTCAGCGCATAGGCGGCGTGGACGCAGCAATAATCGAACTCGATCCCCTGCCCGATCCGGTTCGGCCCGCCGCCCAGGATCACCACCTTGCGGCGGTCGCTCGGAGCGCTCTCGTCCTCCGGCTCCCCGAAGGTCGGCGCCTCGTAGGTCGAATACATGTAGGGCGTGCGCGCCTCGAACTCGGCCGCCACCGTGTCGATCCGCTTGAACACCGGCCGCACCCCAAGCTTGTGCCGGAGCGCCCGCACCTCCTCCTCGCTGGTGCCGCCGGTCATCGCCTTCACCGCATCGTGGATGAGGCCGTGGCTCCGCGCCCGCACCTTGCGCGCCCCGCCCCTCAGGTTGGCGGAGCGCAAGGCGAGCTCCGCCAGCCGGCGGTCGGAAAAGCCCATCGCCTTCAGCCGCCGCAAGCCCGCCGCGTCGCGCGGCAGGCCAAGGCGGGCGATCTCCGCCTCGGCGTCCACGATCTCCTTGATCCGCTCCAGGAACCAGGGGTCGTATTTGGCGATGGCGTGCACCTCCTCGACGGTGAAGCCCTCGCGCAGCGCCTGCGCCGCGACCAGCAGCCGGTCCGGGCTCGGCCGGGCCAGCGCCGCCTGGATCTCCTCCCGCGGTGCGCCATAGAGCGCCTTCACCCCGTCCAGCCCGATCAGCCCCGTCTCCAGCCCGCGCAGCGCCTTCTGCAGGCTCTCGTGGAAGTTGCGGCCGATCGCCATGACCTCGCCCACCGACTTCATCGCGGTCGACAGCAACGCCTCCGACCCCTTGAACTTCTCGAAGGCGAAGCGCGGGATCTTGGTGACGACGTAGTCGATCGTCGGCTCGAACGCGGCCGGCGTCACGCCGGTAATGTCGTTCTGGATCTCGTCCAGCGTGTAGCCCACCGCCAGCTTGGCCGCGACCTTCGCGATCGGGAACCCCGTGGCCTTCGAAGCCAGCGCGGAGGAACGCGACACGCGCGGGTTCATCTCGATCACGACCAGCCGCCCGTCCGCCGGGTTGACCGCGAACTGGACGTTGGACCCGCCCGTCTCCACCCCGATCTCGCGCAGGCAAGCGATGCTCGCGTTGCGCATGATCTGATATTCCTTGTCGGTCAGCGTCAGCGCCGGCGCAACGGTGATGGAGTCGCCGGTATGGATGCCCATCGGATCGACATTCTCGATCGAGCAGATAATGATGGCGTTGTCGGCGCGGTCGCGCACCACCTCCATCTCATATTCCTTCCACCCCAGCACCGATTCCTCGATCAGCACTTCGGTGGTCGGCGAGGCGTCGAGCCCGCCGGTGACGATCTCGACGAACTCCTCGCGATTATAGGCGATGCCCCCGCCCGTGCCGCCAAGCGTGAAGCTCGGCCGGATGATCGCCGGCAGCCCGACATGGTCGAGCGCCCGCATCGCATCGTCGAGGCTGTGCGCGATCTGCGAGCGCGGGCTCTCCAGCCCGATCTTCGACATCGCGTCGCGGAACTTCAGCCGATCCTCCGCCTTCTCGATCGCCTCCGCGTCCGCGCCGATCATCTGCACGCCGAACTTCTCCAGCGTGCCGTCCTTGAACAGCGCCAGCGCCGTGTTCAGCGCTGTCTGCCCGCCCATCGTCGGCAGCACCGCGTCCGGCCGTTCCTTCTCGATGATCTTGGCGACATATTCCGGCGTGATCGGCTCGATATAGGTCGCGTCGGCCAGCTCCGGATCGGTCATGATCGTCGCCGGATTGGAGTTGACCAGGATGATCCTGTACCCCTCCGCCCGCAGCGTCTTCGCCGCCTGCGTCCCCGAATAATCAAACTCCGCCGCCTGCCCGATGACGATCGGGCCGGCGCCGATGATGAGGATGGAGGAGATGTCGGTGCGGCGGGGCATTAGCTATATGCCTCGTTACCTACGAAACCCATCTCTCTTGATCCAAGCCTGCTCTTCTTCAGTTCGCGCAACAGACAATCCACGTCCTCATAGGGAGCGGTTGGAGGTGGCTGCAAACGCAGCTCATCACGCCCCTGTAGCTGAAGGGCTCCCGCGGGGAGTCTGCAGAGCGTGAGGATCCGATCCACTTCCTCTTGGTCGGTTAGTTCCACCTTTGGCGCCTGCACACTGCAAGCGATTAGGATAACGAGGGTAGCGGGAATAAATGCCGCGCCCCTCACTTGAGCGCTCCCACAAACTTCTCGAACAGATACGTGCTGTCCTGCGGCCCCGGGCTCGCCTCCGGATGATATTGCACGCTGAACGCCGGCCGGTCGGTCAGCTCCATCCCGCAATTCGAGCCGTCGAACAGGCTGACATGGCTCTCCCGCACGTTCTCCGGGAGTGTGTCGCGGTCAACGGCGAAACCGTGGTTCATGCTGGTGATCTCGACGCGGCCGTCCGCCAGTCGCTTGACCGGGTGGTTGGCGCCGCGGTGGCCCTGGTGCATCTTCATCGTCCGCGCGCCGACGGCGAGGCCGAGCAGCTGGTGGCCGAGGCAGATGCCGAACAAAGGCTTATTGGTCTCCAGCAACTGCCGGATCACCGGCACCGCATATTCGCCGGTGGCGGCCGGATCGCCGGGGCCGTTGGAGAGGAAGAAGCCGTCGGGCTGGTGCGCCATCACCTCCTCGAAGGTGGCGGTGGCGGGAAGCACGGTGACGTTCGCCCCGGCATCGGCCAGGTTGCGAAAGATGTTGCGCTTCGACCCATAGTCGATCGCGACGACATGCGGCCTACGCTCCGAGCCACGTTTCTCGACTTCGCTCGAAACAAACGGAGTTTGGGAGCCCTCCCCTGAGCCGTTCGCTTCGAGCGAAGTCGAGAAGCCCTGACCACGCTTCCACCGACCCCCCGACCACCGGAACATCTGCCGGCACGACACCTCCTTGGCGAGGTCCATCCCCTCAAGCCCCGGCCACTCCCGCGCCTTCTGCACCAAGGCATCAAGATCGAACTCACCCCGCGCATTATGCGCGATCACCCCGTTCGGCGCGCCCTGCTCCCGGATCCGCCGCGTCAGCGCCCGCGTATCCACGCCGGAAAGCCCGATCCGCCCGTTCGACTTCATCCACGCATCGAACCCCTGCGCCGCGCGCCAGCTCGATGGCGCCGTCACATCCTCCCGCACCACGCAGCCGAGCGCGAACGGATTATCCGCCTCCAGATCCTCATAATTGGCGCCGGCATTGCCGATATGCGGGAAGGTGAAGGTGATGATCTGCGCCGCATAGGAGGGATCGGTCATCACCTCCTGGTAACCGGTCATGGCGGTGTTGAAGCAAACCTCGCCGACCGCCTCCCCTTCCGCGCCGAAGCCCCTGCCCCAGATCACGGTGCCGTCCGCCAGAACCAATACGCCCGTCGCTCCTTCGGGCGCGTGGGCAGGTTTGGCGTGAGCCATGGCGGCGGGCACTCCCAAGGGGTTACTGGCGATGTCGCTAAGGCTCCGCAGCTAGAGACGCCGCCCGGCATCGTCAATCTGTTAAACCCACGGCACGCGGGCTATCGTTCCGCTTTCCCGACGAACCCAGGAAGATCATGATTCGCGACGACATCAAGTCCGCGCTCGTCACCGCCATGAAGAGCGGCGACAAGGCGCGCACGGCCGCCATCCGCCTCATCCAGTCCGCCCTCAAGAACCGCGACATCGAGCTGCGCGGCAGCGCCAACCCGCCCGAAGACGACGTGCTGGTGACGGAAGTGCTGCAGAAGATGATCAAGCAGCGCCGCGAATCGATCGCCCTCTACGAGCAAGGTGGCCGCGGAGAGTTGGCCCAGGCCGAGCAGGCCGAAGTCGCCGTAATCGAGGGCTTCCTCCCCCAGCAGATGAGCGAGGAGGAAGCGAAGGCCGCCATCGACCAAATCGTCACCACCACCGGCGCGACCTCGCTGAAGGACATGGGCCGCGTCATGGCCGCCTTGAAGGACCTCCACGCCGGCCAGCTCGACATGAGCAAGGCCAGCGGTTTGGTGAAGGCGCGTTTGAGCTAGCGGCTGGAACGCTTCTCGACTTCGCTCGAAGCGAACGGAACTAGGGCTAAGTGTCTTCCCTCTGACACCGTTTGTTTCGAGCGAAGTCGAGAAACGTGCGCTCGACCGAATCGACTTGCCCGGGCATCAATCTCCCATGCCGTTCTGGACGTATCTGCTGCGCTGCTCGGACGGCCGCTACTATACCGGACATACGGAGGACCTCGACGTCCGCCTCGCCCAGCATCAGCGAGGCTATTTCCGAACCTGCTGGACCTTCAGCCGCCGGCCGGTCGAGCTTGTCTGGTCCGAGGCATTCCCGACCCGCGATGAAGCCCTCGTCGCGGAACGCGTGGTCGGGGGCTGGTCGAGAGCCAAGAAAGACGCGCTGATCAGGGGCGATTGGAAGCTCGTGTCCCATTTCGCACGACCACCGAAGGAGCGTGGTTCAGGTTTCTCGACTTCGCTTGAAACGAACGGAATTAGGGTCAGTCGGCCAGATCCGTTTGCTTCGAGCGAAATCGAGAAGGGCGAAGTCGGACAAGTCGAGGGCTCATCATGACCCTCTCCCCCCAATTCCTGGACGAGATCCGCGCCCGCACCCTGCTCTCGGCGCTGATCGGCCGCAGCGTGAAGCTCACCAAGGCTGGGCGCGAGTTCAAGGCCTGCTGCCCGTTCCACAACGAGAAGACGCCCAGCTTCTACGTCAATGACGACAAAGGCTTCTACCATTGCTTCGGCTGCCAGGCGCATGGCGACGCGATCCGTTTCCTGACCGACGCGCGCGGCCTCCCCTTCATGGATGCGGTCAAGGAGCTCGCCGAGGCCGCCGGAATCGAGGTCCCCGCCCCCGATCCCCGCGCCCAGGCCAAAGCGGAGCGCGCCAACTCGCTCTACGACGTCATGGCGGCAGCCCAGGCCTGGTTTGAGGAGCAGCTCGCCGGCATCGAGGGCGCCGATGCTCGCGCCTATCTCCAGAAGCGCGGCATCACCGACACGACCCGCAAGCGCTTCGGCTTCGGCTTCGCGCCCGACAGCCGCGGCAAGCTCAAGGCCGCGCTCAAGGACTTCGGCAATGACAAATTGGTCGAGACCGGCCTGCTGATCGAGGTCGAGGACAAAGAGCCGTACGACCGCTTCCGCGGTCGCCTCACCTTCCCGATCCGCGACCGCCGCGGCCGGGTCATCGCCTTCAGTGCCCGCATCCTTGGCCCCGGCGAGCCCAAATATCTGAACAGCCCCGAGACGCCCCTGTTCGACAAGGGCCGCACCCTGTTCAACATCGACCGCGCCGCCGCCGCCAGCCGCGAAGTGAAGCGCGTGATCGTCGTCGAGGGTCAGATGGACGTGATCGCCCTCGACCAGGCCGGCATCTCGGAGGCCGTCGCCCCGCTCGGCACCGCGATGACCGAGCACCAGCTCGCCCTCCTCTGGCGCCTCGCCCCGACGCCCATCCTCTGCTTCGATGGCGATACCGCCGGCCAGAAAGCGGCGGCCCGCGGCGCACTCCGGGCCCTGCCGCATATCGGTCCGGGCCAGTCGCTGCGCTTCGTCACCATGCCGCCCGGCCAGGACCCGGACGATCTCGTCCGCTCCGGCGGCCGCGAGGCCATCGAGGCGCTGCTGGCCGAGCCCGAGTCGCTCGTCGACCACCTGTGGCGCCACGAGCAGGCGGCAGAGCCGCTGATGACGCCCGAGGACAAAGCGGGGCTGAAGCGCCGCCTTCTCGACCATGTCGCGACGATCGCCGACCCGGACGTGCGCGACCAGTATCGCAGCGAACTCCTCGGCCGCTTCGCCGAGCTGACGCGCCCGCCCCAGCGCGAATGGAAGCCGCGGGGGGAGTGGAAACCCCAGCGGGAATGGAAGCGCGGCGGCCCGCCCGGCTCCCGCTTCGCCCCGCCGCGCCCGGCCTCGGCCGAGGCGAAGGCGGTCGGCGCCGGCGGCCTTGCCGGCCAGACCGCGCGCGCCATCTTCCAGGGCCTGCTTCGCTTTCCCGCACTGATCGGCGACCATGTCCAGTCGCTCGCCGACCTTCCCCTTGCCGACCAGCGCCTCGTCAACCTTCGCTCCGCGATGCTCGATGCGGCGATGATGCACGGCGCGCTTGATCAGGATCAGCTTGATACCATATTGGCGCGGACAGGCGTGGGCCTCCTTGCTGAGGAGTTGCGCCGGCAGACAGGACTGGGCTTTTCCTTCAACCGCCGAGATGCCGACCCGGAACGTGCGCAACGCGATCTCGTTCTGGTCATCGACACGCTCGCGGCACGGCCCGGGCTCGACGCCGCACTGGATGCGGCGACCGCCCGGCTGAAGGAAGAGGGAGACGAAGCCGCGTTCCAGGAGCAGCAGAGGCTCCGGGCAGCGCGGGACGAGGCGGACAGGCAGCTCGCGACGCTGATCGAAGGCGACGCGGACTAGATTTTGAACAAGGCGTGCGAATGGCGAAGACGAATACGGCCGAGACCAACGACAAGCCGGACCAGGGCGATGCGCCCCTCATCGATCTCAACGAGGCCAGCCTCAAGAAGCTGATGGCCCGCGCCAAGAAGCGCGGCTACATCACCTATGACGAGATCAACGAAGCGCTGCCGCAGGACCAGATGTCCTCCGAGCAGATCGAGGACGTCATGTCCGCCTTCTCGGAGATGGGCGTCAACGTCGTCGAGGCCGAGGAGGCCGACGAGGACGATCAGCAGCCCGAGCCGGTCGACGATTCCACCGAGCTCGACGACGGGCCGCAGACCTTCGTCGTCGAGAAGAAGAAGGAGACCGTCGACCGCACCGACGATCCGGTGCGCATGTACCTGCGCGAGATGGGCGCGGTGGAACTGCTCTCCCGCGAGGGCGAGATCGCCATCGCCAAGCGCATCGAGGCCGGCCGCGACACCATGATCTGGGGCCTCTGCGAAAGCCCGATCACCTTCAACGCCATCATCGACTGGTCCGACGCGCTGAACCGCGGCGACATGCAGCTGCGCGAGATCCTCGATCTCGACGCGATGCTCTCCAAGGGCCCGACGCCCGAGCAGGTCGAGGGCGCCGAGGAAGGCGCCGACGGCGACATTTCCGAGAAGACCGCCGGCCCCTCCTACAAGGAGGAGGAAGAGGTCGAGGAAGCCGCGCCCGAGGAGGACGAGGACGAGGATTCCATGGTCGAGCGCCGCGCCCCGCGGCCGACCGAGGAGGAGGAAGAGGACAACACCCTCTCCCTCGCCCAGATGGAAGAGACGCTGAAGCCCCAGGCGCTCGAGAAGTTCGCCAACATCACCGCGCTCTTCAAGAAATTCTCCAAGCTCCAGGGCGCGCGCATGGACGCGATGGGCGCCGGCCACGAATTCGCCCGGACCGACGAGAAGAAATACCAGTCCCTGCGCGAACAGCTCACCGCCGAGGTCGAGAGCGTCCAGTTCCACGGCGCCAAGATCGAATATCTGGTCGACCAGCTCTACAGCTACAACCGCCGCCTGACCGCGCTCGGCGGCCAGATGCTGCGCCTCGCCGAACGCCACAAGGTGCCGCGCAAGGCCTTCCTCGACAGCTACATGGGCCACGAGCTCGACGAGCATTGGTCGGAGCGCGTCTGCAACACCGACAAGAAGTGGAACGCCTTCTGCACGCAGGAGAGCGCCGCGATCGAGCGCATCCGCGCCGAGATCGCCGAGATCGCCCAGGCGACCGGCATGAGCCTCGCCGAGTTCCGCCGCATCGTGAACCAGGTCCAGAAAGGCGAGCGCGAGGCCCGCATCGCCAAGAAGGAGATGGTCGAGGCCAACCTGCGCCTCGTCATCTCGATCGCCAAGAAATATACCAACCGCGGCCTGCAGTTCCTGGACCT
>NZ_JCACEU010000008.1:0-2387 GCF_059502505.1 Allosphingosinicella sp. | reverse complement strand
CCGACCCGGCGAACAATGCATTCTTGCGCGCCAGAGCAACTGGTCTCATCCCGCGCTCGACCACATTCGTATCGAGCGACAATCGTCCGTCGTCGAGGAACAGGATCAGGCCGGGCCAGTGATGGAGCATGTAGCGGATCGCTCCAGCCAGGTCCGAGGATCCCGAGAGGCGCGGGAGCGTGGCTTGCAGCCAGGCGTGCAACGCCTCGACGATCGGCCGGCTGCGCTGCTGGCGAACGCTGTGTCGATGGTCGACGGGATGGCCGCGGATCTCAGCCTCGATCGCGTAGAGGCTGGCTATGCGGGCGAGGGCATCGGCGGCAAGCGGCGACTTGGTGGCGGTGTAGAACTCGTAGAACCGCCTGCGGCAGTGGGCCCAGCAGAACACGAGTACGGCCTCGCCGCCACGCTGCCGGGCCAGGCTGGAGAACCCCTTGTAGCCGTCCACCTGCAGCTTGCCACGAAAGGTGGCCAGGTGCTCGGCAGGATGCTCGCCACCGCGGTCCTCGCTGTAGACATACGCCGCGGCCGTCGGTCCGGGCCCCTGCCATGGCCGGTTGTCGACCGCACAGCACCAGAGCCGCCCGGTCCTGGTCTTGCCGCGGCCGGGCTCGAGCACGGGCAGGGTCGTGTCGTCGGCGAACAGCACGGCCGCGGGCATGACCTGGGCCACCGTGAGCTGATAGAGCGGCCGCAGCCACCAGCAGGCCCGGCCCACCCAGGCGCCGAGCGTCGAGCGGTCGATCCGGATCCCCTGGCGGGCCAGCATCTGCGACTGCCGGTGCAGGGGCAGGAAGTCGCAGAACTTACTGATCACGACGTGGGCCACCAGCGCCTCGGTGGCCATGCCGCCGTCGATCGGCCGCTCCGGTGCGGGTGCCTGCATGACGCAGGCCTCGCACTTGCGGCAGCCATAACGGGGGCGGCGCAGGACCTTGACCCGCAGCTGGGCGGGAACCAGGTCGAGCATCTCGGTGGTGGTCTCGCCTATCTGATGCAGCTCGCCTCTGCAGCAGGGGCAGACCTTGCTGTCGACGTCGAGCACCACCTCGTAGCGCGGGAGATGCGCCGGCAGCGTGCCTAGATTGCGCTGCGGTGGCTTGCTGCGTCGCTCCTTGGTCTTCTCGGGAGCCTTCGCCTCCTCCTCGGGCGCGCGCTCCGCGGCCTCCTGCTCGAGGTCGCCGACGGCCAGCAGCAGCTGGTCCGGGGTGAGCTGCTCAGAGCGACGGCCGAACCGGTGCCGCAGCAGCCGCAGGATGAGGGACTGCAGCTTCTCGTTCTCGGCTGTCAGCTCATTCAGCTGCGCGTCTCGCTGCGCGACAGTGCCGACGACATCGCGCAGCATCTGCTGCAGGGCTGCGTTGTCGTCGGGAAGGGCATCGAGGTCGATCGACACATCGACATCATGGCCGAGTGCGACGCGTCGCCGGCATCACGTTCATCGGCGGCAGCGCCGTTTCTCAGCCTGCCAGCTCAGGTCTTCGGCTCTGTACCGGCGCGCGCCACTCGCAGCCTTCCATCAGCGTGGCCAACTGCGCCACCGTCAGCGAAACCGCGCCGCTGCCCGTCGTGGGCCAGACGAAGTAGCCGCGTTCCAGCTTCTTACTCAGTACGCACAATCCGATCCCATCGTGCCAGAGCAACTTGACCAGATTGCCGCGGCGACCACGAAACGCATACAGCGAGCCATCGTAGGGGTTCTGCGCCAGCCCTTCCTGCACGAGCATGGCAAGCCCCGTCATCCCCTTGCGCATGTCAGTCGCACCACAGGCGAGGTAGACCCGCAGGCCGACAGGCGGCGCGATCATCGTCCCGACAACGCGGCCAGCACGCGGCACAGCGCTCCCTGGTCCACCGCCGCGCCGACCCGTACCACGACGCCGCTGGTCAACACGATCTCGATCCGCCCGTCCGGCTGGTCCAGTATCGCCAAGCGCAATCCCTCAGCCGACGGTGCGATCTCACCTTCCGGCTCGCCCGCCGCCGCCGGCATCGCCGTGCTGGCAGGCGTCGGCACGATCTCGACACAAGCGAAACCAGGTGTGGGCTGCGGTACGACGGCACCGAGCTCGCCGCGCACCATCTGCTGTCGCCAGGTGTACAGCAGGCCGCTGCCAATCCCGTGTCGCCGGGCCACCGCGATTGGCGACGCTCCGGCCTCGAGGCTCTCCGCGACAATCTGAAGCTTCTGCTCCGTCGTCCAGGCTCGGCGGCGCTCCCGGCCAGAGATCACCTCGACCCGCTCGCCGTGACCACTTTTACGATTAATCGTAGAAGCGTCTTTTGGGGCGTCGTCCTCTTCCGACATCATCTCTGCCCTTCGCTATGCGGGCGAGATGGCATGCTTCAGCACCACGCGGACAGAGTGTCGCCGCCCGGCCGCTAAC
>NZ_JCACEU010000007.1:0-2449 GCF_059502505.1 Allosphingosinicella sp. | reverse complement strand
GGATGTGCCGCCGGATGGCGGCGTCGGACGGAGAGACCGGTCCGCGGGCGTGCCATCGACCTGCCGCGATGGCGCTGGACGGTCCGACCTGGCGGTTATTCGTGCGGTTAGCGATCCGGTGATCGCCGCAGGCACATGCTCCCCCGGTGGCCGAAGCACGGCGGCTTGGCTGGCGGGTCGAGGTTTATCACGCCGGGTCACGACACAGCAGCCCCGGTACGGGCCGGCGACGATGGCGGTGCGCGCGCCCGGGCGGCACGGCCGACGATCTCGATGACGATCATGCGGCCGCCGCAGCACGGGCATGGCGGACGCCAATCCGGCTCCGGTGTCGGCGCGGCTTCTTCGGCCGCAGGTGGCGCCGGCACGCCGAGCAGTTCCCGGGCCCGCGCGATCTTGGCTTAATGGCCGGCGCTGGCGAGCAGGCCGTAGTGCCGAATGCGATGGAAGCCCTTCGGTAACACGTGGAGCAGGAAGCGGCGGATGAACTCGTCCGGGGTGAGGGTCATGGTGCGCTGACGCTCGGCTGCGTCCCGGCGGTAATCCTTGTAGCGGAAGGTGATGCCGGCCTCGTCGAGTGCGATCAGCCGGTGGTTCGAGATGGCAACGCGGTGAATGTATCGCGACAGGTAGGCGAGCACTGCCTCCGGCCCGGAGAACGGCGGCTTCGCGTACACCACCCATCTCTTCTTGCGCAACGGCGCCAGGTGACGGAGGAAGGCGTGGCTGTCTTTCAGGGCAACTTGATCAGCAAAGAACCGGAGCCGGCCTGCGGCATGCAATTGCCGCAGGCCGCTCAGGAACAGCCGCCGGAACAGCTTGGCGAGCACGCGAACCGGTAGCAGGAAGGCAGCCCGGGACGGGATCCAGCGCTCGCCGTTGAGCGAGATCTCGCCGCCGGGCACGATCATGTGGATATGCGGATGGTGCGTCATCGCCGAACCCCAAGTGTGAGGGACGGCGGTGATGCCGATGCGCGCGCCGAGATGACGCGGGTCGGCGGCAATCGTCAGCATTGTCTCCGCCGCCGTTCGGAACAGCAGGTCGTAAACCGCGGCCTTGTTGTGGAAGGCGATGTCGGCGATCTCGGCGGGAAGCGTAAAGACCACGTGGAAGTAGCCGACCGGCAGCAGGTCGGCCTCGCGCGCGGCGAGCCACTCACGGGCTTGCGCCCCTTGGCACTTGGGGCAGTGCCGGTTGCGGCAGCTGTTGTAGGCGATGCGGCGATAGCCGCACGCCTCGCAGCCTTCGACGTGGCCGCCGAGTGCCGCTGTGCGACAGGTCTCGATCGCCGACATCACCTTGAGCTGGTCCAGGCTGACGTGCCCGGCGTGCGCCGCGCGCCAGGTCGGCCCGTGCCTGCGAAAGATGTCGGCGACCTCGAGCGCGGGTCGCACCGCGATCAACCGCCCGGATCGTCACCGTCCATCAGCAGCCCGAGATGCTCGAGCGGGCTCGTTACCGACCGGATGGTCTTGGTGGCAACACGGGCGTAGAGCGCGGTGGTGTCGAGCTTGGCGTGCCCGAGCAAGACCTGGATGACGCGGATGTCGACATCGTGCTCCAGCAGGTGCGTGGCGAAGCTGTGGCGCAAGGTGTGCGGGGTGACCCGCTTGCTGATGCCGGCAGCCTCCGCAGCCTCGCGACGGCCCTGTTGATCTGCCGGGTCGAAACGGGCTCCAGAGTGTTGCGACCGGGAAACAGCCAGCCATGCGGCAGCATGACGCCGCGCCGCCTGCCCTCGCGCCACCACAGCCGCAGCAGCTCCAGCAGCTGCGGCGACAGCATGGCATTGCGGTCCTTGCGTCCCTTACCCTGCTCGACCCGGATCAGCATCCGTGTGCTGTCGACGTCATCCACTTTGAGGGCCGCCACCTCCGACACCCGCAGCCCGGCGCCATAGGCGGTGCCGAGAGCGGCCCGGTATTTCGGCCCGGGCGCCGCCTCGAGCAGCTGCCCGACCTCCTTGCCGCTGAGCACGGTCGGTAGCCGGCGGGGGTGGCGGACCAGGACCAGCCGACGCGATAGGTCAGGCCGGTCGAGCGTCACCATGAAGAAGAAGCGCAGCGCCGACACCGAGCAGTTGATGGTCGGCGGCTGCACGCCGCTCTCGGTCTGAAAAACTTGGAAGCGGCGGATGTCCTCGGGCGTCGCGGTGTCCGGCGGCCGCCGGAGGAACGCCGCGAAGCTCCGGACGAACCGGAGGTAATCGCGCTGCGTCGCGTCACGCAGGCCATGCATCGCCATGTCTTCGAGCATGCGCTGGCGCAACGGGCTGATCGGCCGTGTGTCTGGCTGGTCGGCTTGGTCGGTCATTTCGAGAGCTCCTTGAGCTGAGGGGTGTCCCCTCGGTGCTCAAAGAACCGACCGACGCAGTCTCAACCACTTCACCGTCACCCGCGAACCCACAGGCCTTGCCGCAGCGCCCTCCCGCGAAGCGGGTTCGTGC
>NZ_JCACEU010000006.1:0-2520 GCF_059502505.1 Allosphingosinicella sp. | reverse complement strand
CTCGCCGTCCTGGATGCGGCCTTCCAGCAACAGGTTGGCCAGCTTGTCCTGCAGGTTCCGCTGGATCACCCGCTTCAGCGGCCGCGCGCCATAGGTCGGGTCGTAGCCGGCCTCGGCCAGCCATTCCCGGGCGCTCTCGTCCAGTTCCAGCCGGATCTTGCGATCCTCCAGCAGTGCCCGCAGCCGGGCCAGCTGGATATCGACGATCGCCGCCATGTCGCCGCGCGCGAGGCGCCGGAACAGCACGATCTCATCCAGCCGGTTGAGGAATTCCGGCCGGAACCGGTCCCGCACCGCTCGCATCACCGCTGGCCGCGCCGCCTCGATATCGGCGGTCTCGGGCAGTTCGGCGATCGCCTGGCTGCCGAGGTTGCTGGTCAGCACGATGATGGTGTTGCGGAAATCGACCGTCCGCCCCTGGCCATCCGTCAGCCGCCCGTCATCCAGCACCTGCAACAGGATGTTGAAGACGTCCTCATGCGCCTTCTCCACCTCGTCGAAGAGGATGACCTGGTAGGGCCGGCGCCGGATCGCCTCGGTCAGCGCGCCACCCTCGTCATAGCCGACATAGCCCGGAGGGGCGCCGACCAGGCGGGAGACCGCGTGCTTCTCCATGTATTCCGACATGTCGATGCGGGTCATCGCCCGCTCGTCGTCGAAGAGGAAGCTCGCCAGCGCCTTTACCAACTCGGTCTTGCCGACACCGGTCGGGCCGAGGAAGAGGAAGCTGCCGATCGGCCGGTTCGGGTCCTGCAGGCCGGCGCGCGCCCGGCGGACAGCCTTGGAGACCGCCTCCAGCGCCTCCTCCTGCCCGACCACGCGGCGGCGGAGCTGGTCCTCCATCTTCAGCAGCTTGGCCCGCTCGCCCTCCAGCATCTTCTCGACCGGGATGCCGGTCCAGCGGCTGACCACGGCGGCGATGCCCTCCTCGGTCACCGCCTCGTTCACCAGCCGGGCATCGCCGTCGCCGGCGCCCGCGATCTGCTTCTCGAGGCCCGGGATGACGCCGTATTTCAGCTCACCGGCCCGAGCATAGTCGCCGCGGCGCTCCGCCAGATCCAGCTCGGTGCGGGCCTTGTCCAGCTCCTCCTTCGCCTTCTGCGTGGCGACGACCTTGCCCTTCTCCTCCTCCCAGCGCTGGGTCATCTCGCGCGAGCGCTCCTCGAACTCGGCGACATCCTTCTCCAGCTTGGCGAGGCGATCGCGGGAGGCCGCGTCGTCCTCCTTCTTCAGCGCCTCACGCTCGATCTTCAGCATCATCAGCCGGCGGTCGAGCTCGTCCAGCTCCTCCGGCTTGCTGTCCACCTGCATGCGCAGCCGCGAGGAGGCCTCGTCCACCAGGTCGATCGCCTTGTCCGGCAGGAAGCGGTCGGTGATGTAGCGGTTCGAGAGCGTCGCGGCGGCGACCAGCGCGCTGTCGGTGATGCGCACGCCGTGATGTGTCTCGTACTTGTCCTTGATGCCGCGGAGGATGCTGATCGTGTCCTCGACGCTCGGCTCGCCGACGAAGACGGGCTGGAAGCGCCGGGCCAGCGCCGCGTCCTTCTCCACGTGCTTGCGGTACTCATCGAGCGTCGTCGCGCCGATGCAGTGCAGTTCGCCGCGGGCGAGCGCGGGCTTGAGCAGGTTGGAGGCGTCCATCGCGCCCTCCGCCTTGCCCGCGCCGACCAGCGTGTGCATCTCGTCGATGAAGAGGATGATGTCGCCGGCGGCCTCCTCGACCTCCTGCAGCACGCCCTTCAGCCGCTCCTCGAACTCGCCGCGATATTTCGCGCCGGCGACCATCGCGCCGAGGTCGAGCGCCATCACGCGCTTGTCCTTCAGCGCCTCCGGCACGTCGCCCCGCACGATCCGGAGCGCAAGGCCCTCCACAATCGCGGTCTTGCCGACGCCCGGCTCGCCGATCAGCACCGGGTTGTTCTTGGTGCGGCGTGCCAGCACTTGGATGGCGCGGCGGATCTCCTCGTCACGGCCGATCACCGGGTCCAGCTTGCCGGTGCGCGCCGCCTCGGTGATGTCGCGCGCGTATTTCTTCAGCGCGTCGAACTTCTCCTCGGCATTCTGGCTGTCCACCTTGCGGCCCTTGCGCATGTCGGCGACGGCGGCCTCCAGCCGCTGCGCATCGGCGCCGGCCTGCTTCAGGATGCGGCCGGCGGGCGCATCGCTCGCGGCCAGCCCGACCAGCAGCCGGTCCTGGGCGACGAAGGCGTCGCCAACCTTCTGCGCCTGCTGCTGCGCCGCATCCAGCACGCGGACGATGTCGGGGGTGAATTGCGGCTGGCCAGCGCCGGCGCCGCTCACCTTCGGCTGGCGCCCGATCTCGGCATCTACGGCCTGCTTGGCGTGGGCGGGATCGCCGCCGGCCGCGCGGATCAGCCCGGCCGCGGCCCCCTGCTCATCATCCAGCAGCGCCTTTAGCAGGTGTTCCGGCGTCACGCGCTGGTGGTATTCGCGGATGGCGATGGTCTGCGCCGCCTGCAGGAAGCCCTTGGCGCGATCGGTGAATTTCTCGATATCCAT
>NZ_JCACEU010000005.1:0-2560 GCF_059502505.1 Allosphingosinicella sp. | reverse complement strand
AGATGGATTTCGAGAAATACACCGAGCGCGCCCGCGGTTTCGTTCAGGCGGCGCAGAATCTGGCCATGCGGGAAGGACACCCGCAGCTGGCTCCCGGCCACATGCTGAAGGTTCTTCTGGACGACCCGGAAGGCCTGTGCGCCGGCCTCATCGACCGGGCGGGCGGACGCTCCCGCGAGGCTCATGCGGCGGTGGAGCAATGGCTTTCCAAGCAACCGAAGGTGACGGGCTCGGCCGCCCAGCCGCAGGCCACCCGCGAGCTGATGCGCTTCTTCGACACCGCCGAGAAGGCCGCCCAGAAGGCGGGCGATTCCTACGTGACCGTCGAGCGCATGCTGCTGGCTCTGGCGGTCGAGAAGGACTCGGAGGCCGGCCGGATCCTGGCGCAGGCGGGCGCCAACGCGCAGAACCTGAACAACGCCATCAACGCCCTGCGCAAGGGCCGCACCGCCGACAACGTGACGGCGGAGAACGCCTATGACGCCCTGAAGAAATACGCGCGCGACCTCACGGAAGCGGCCCGCGAGGGCAAGCTCGATCCGGTGATCGGCCGCGACGAGGAGATCCGCCGCACGATCCAGGTCCTGTCGCGGCGCACCAAGAACAACCCGGTTCTCATCGGCGAGCCCGGCGTCGGCAAGACCGCCATCGTCGAGGGCCTGGCCCTGCGCATCGTCAACGGCGACGTGCCGGAATCCCTGAAGGACAAGCAGCTGCTGGCGCTTGACATGGGCTCGCTGATCGCGGGCGCGAAATATCGCGGCGAGTTCGAGGAGCGCCTGAAGGCGGTGCTCGGCGAGGTGACCGCGGCCGAGGGCGGCATCATCCTGTTCATCGACGAGATGCACACCCTGGTGGGCGCGGGCAAGGCCGATGGCGCCATGGATGCGTCGAACCTGCTCAAGCCGGCGCTGGCCCGCGGCGAGCTGCACTGCGTCGGCGCGACCACCCTTGATGAATACCGCAAGCACGTGGAGAAAGACGCGGCTTTGGCCCGCCGTTTCCAGCCGGTCTTCGTGAGCGAGCCCACCGTGGAGGACACGGTGTCGATCCTGCGCGGCCTGAAGGAGAAGTACGAGCAGCATCACGGGGTGCGCATCACCGACTCGGCCCTGGTGGCGGCCGCCACCCTGTCGAACCGCTACATCACCGACCGCTTCCTGCCGGACAAGGCCATCGACCTGGTGGACGAGGCGTCCTCGCGCCTGCGGATGCAGGTGGATTCCAAGCCCGAGGAGCTCGACAACATCGACCGGGAGATCGTGCGTCTCAAGATCGAGCAGGAGGCCCTGAGGAAGGAGACCGACGCGGCCTCCAAGGACCGCCTCCTGCGCCTCGAAAAGGAGCTGGCGGATCTGGAGGAGCAGTCCTCCGCCATCACGGCCCGCTGGAAGGCCGAGAAGGACAAGCTCGGCCATGCCGCCGAGCTGAAGAAGAAGCTCGACGAGGCCCGCAACCAGCTTAGCCAGGCGCAGCGCTCGGGCGACTGGGCGAAGGCCGGCGAGCTCAGCTACGGCGTCATTCCGGGGCTGGAGAAGGAGCTTGCCGAAACGGAGGCCAACGGCGACGGCGGGGGCATGATGGAAGAGGCGGTGACGCCCGACCACGTGGCCGGCGTCGTCTCCCGCTGGACCGGCGTTCCCGTGGACAAGATGCTCGAAGGCGAGCGCGAGAAGCTGCTGCAGATGGAGGGGAGCCTCGCCAGGCGCGTGGTCGGCCAGCGCGAAGCGGTGGAGGCGGTCTCCACCGCCGTGCGCCGCGCCCGCGCGGGCCTGCAGGACCCGAACCGGCCCATCGGCTCGTTCATGTTCCTCGGCCCCACGGGCGTGGGCAAGACGGAGCTCACCAAGGCCCTGGCAAGCTTCCTGTTCGACGACGAGACCGCGCTCGTGCGCCTCGACATGTCGGAGTACATGGAGAAGCACTCGGTCGCCCGCCTCATCGGCGCGCCTCCCGGCTATGTGGGCTACGAGGAGGGCGGCGCCCTCACGGAGGCGGTGCGCCGCAGGCCCTACCAGGTGGTGCTGTTCGACGAGATCGAGAAGGCGCATCCGGACGTGTTCAACGTCCTCTTGCAGGTGCTCGACGACGGACGCCTCACGGACGGCCAAGGCCGCACCGTGGACTTCCGCAACACGCTGGTCATCATGACGTCGAACCTCGGCGCCGAATATCTGGTGAACCAGCCCGAAGGGCAGGACACGGATGCGGTGCGCGACGAGGTGATGGGCGTGGTGCGCTCCCATTTCCGGCCCGAATTCCTCAACCGCGTGGACGAGATCATCCTGTTCCACCGGCTGAAGCGGACCGAGATGGGCGCCATCGTGGACATCCAGATGAAGCGCCTGCAGCGCCTGCTGGAGGATCGCAAGATCGCCCTGGAGCTCGAGCCCGAAGCCCGCGAATGGCTGAGCCAGAAGGGCTACGATCCGGCCTATGGCGCGCGCCCCCTGAAGCGCGTGATCCAGAAGCACGTCCAGGACCCCCTGGCCGAGGCGATCCTCGCCGGCGACATCAAGGACGGCGAGACCGTGCCGGTCCGCGCCGGTCCCCTGGGCCT
>NZ_JCACEU010000004.1:1287-2595 GCF_059502505.1 Allosphingosinicella sp. | reverse complement strand
AGCCTATTGCTCCCGGAAGGCCCGGGTGAAGCTGTCGATCAGCGGCTGGACCATGTAGCGGAAGAAGGTCCTCTGGCCGATCTGGACATGCGCTTCCACGGGCATGCCGGGGGTGAGGAAAACGCTGGGCAGGTGCGTGAGCTGGTCCGCGTCGATCAGGATGTAGGCGCGATAGTATTGCTGCCGTGTCTGCTCATTGGTCGTCACATCCGCGGCCACCCAGGTCACATGCCCGTGCAGGTAGGGGACCAGCCGCTGCTTGAAGGCCGGCAGCCGCACCTCGGCCTGCAGGCCGGGATAGACCACGTCGATATCCATAGGCTGGACATTCACTTCCGCCACCAGCCGGTCCTGCACCGGGATCAGCTCGAAGATTGGGTCGCCCGGCTTCAGGACGGCACCGACGGTGAAGACCCGCTGGTTCACCAGCGTGCCGTCCTCCGGTGCGATGATCTCGCGCCGGGTGGCGACATCGGCGGCGGCCCGCAGCTTCTCCTCGGTCTCGGCCAGCCTGGCGCGCACCTCGCGCCGCTCGGCCGAGGCCTCCTGCACCCGCTGGTCGATCGTGGTCTGGATCTGGTTGCGGGCCTCGGCGATCGAGGCATTGGCGCGTTCGACCTGGCCGTTCAGATCCTCGAGCTGGCCCTCCAGGGCGGCGACCGCCCGCTGCAACGCGAGCAGTTCCGGCAAGCGGCCGAGGCCCTGGCCAACCAGGCCGCGGCGCATCTGCTCTTCCTGCCTGGCGAAGGCGAGCTGCTGGCGGGTCGCGGTCAGCTGGCCGCGGGCGCTGGCGATGACCGCGTTCTGCTGCTCGATCCGCGCCTGCAGGACCTGGATCTGGCTGTTCAGGTTGGCTTTGCGGGCCTCGAACAGGGCGCGCTGGCCGTTCACCGTCTCCATGGCCCGGGCATCGGTGCTGGCCGCGAGATCCGCCGGGAAGGCGATGTCGCGCCGGCCGCTCACCTCGGCCTCCAGCCGGGCATCCTGCGCGAGCAGCGCCCAGCGCTGGGCGCGGTGCGTCTCGACCAGGGTGTCGGACTGGGTGATGTCGAGCCGCGCGATGACATCGCCAGCACGGACCCTGGCGCCGTCGCGGAACAGGATCTCCCGCACGATGCCGCCTTCCAGGTGCTGGATGGTCCGGCGGCTGCCCTCCACCTTGATCATGCCGGGCGCGATTGAGGCCTCGGCGAGCGGGGCGAGGCCCGCCCAGGCGCCAAAGCCGAGCACGAAGATCACGAAGACGACGAGGCCGAAGATCATCGGCGCGCGCGTCGCCGGCCGCGGGGCATCGAGCAGCGGGTGGAA
>NZ_JCACEU010000004.1:0-1187 GCF_059502505.1 Allosphingosinicella sp. | reverse complement strand
GTTGCTGTTCGGCTCGTCCAGCACGATCAGCTTCGGCCGGCCGAACATGGCGCGCGCCAAGCCGACGAGCTGGCGCTGGCCGCCCGAGAGGTACTGGCCGCCATCGCCGATCTGGGTGTCGTAGCCATTGGGCAGCCGCAGGATCATCTCATGGCAGCCGGCGAGCTGCGCCGCCTCGTAGACCGCGCTCGGCTCGGCCTCCGCCAGACGGGCGATGTTCTGGAAGACGGTGCCGTCGAACAGCTCCACATCCTGCGGCAGGTAGCCGACATGGCGGCCGAAATCCTCCCGCATCCACTGATAGACATCGGCGCCGTCCAGCCGGACCGTGCCGGCCGAAGGCTGCAGCGTGCCGATCAGCATGCGGATGAGCGTGGTCTTGCCCGCCGCCGAGGGGCCGATGACGGCCAGGCTGTCGCCCGGGGCAAGGGAGAAGTTCACGCCCTTCACGAGCGGCACGCCCTGGCCGGGAAAGCCATAGGAGACCCGCTCGACCGAGAGCTGACCCTTCGGCTCCGGCAGCGGCATGCCCGCCGGGCGCAGCCGCGGCTGGGAGAGGAAGGCCTGCAGCCGGCGGAAGGACTGCCGCGCCTGCACCAGCTGCTTCCAGCCGCCGATCATCTGCTCCACCGGCGCGAGCGCCCGGCCCATGATGATGGAGCCGGCGATGGAGGCGCCCGCCGTTAGCTCCTGCTGGAGCACCAGATAGGCGCCGACGCCCAGGATGCCGATCTGCACCGCGATGCGGAAGAACTTGGTCGCCGCTACCAGCACCGCCGCGCGGTCGGCGGCGCGCTGCTGCGGCTCGGTCATGGCGGCGACGGATTCCCGCCAGCGGCCGATGACCGCCGGCAGCATGCCCATGCTGTCGATGACCTCGGCATTGCGGGTGATGCTCTCGGCCCGGCGCTGGGAGGTCATGCCGGCGACATTCGCCTCCTTCAGCAGCTTGGAGGTCGAGAGTTCGCTGGCCAGGGTCAGGATGAACAGCATCACCGCGCCGCCGAGCGCGATGAAGCCCATGGTGGGATGCAGCAGGAAGATGAAGGCCAGGTAAATCGGCACCCAGGGCACGTCATAGAGGGCAAGGGCGCTCGGCGAGCCGAGGAAGCCGCGGCAGATCGCGAGATCCCGCAGCGCCTCCATCCGGTAGGGGCGGCCGCGCAGCGTGCTCTCGATGGCGCGGA
>NZ_JCACEU010000003.1:0-2742 GCF_059502505.1 Allosphingosinicella sp. | reverse complement strand
TGCCGGGGGGTGTGCATCTATGCAGTACGATACTGCATAGATGCCGCCTGCACGAGCGCGGTCACACAGGGCAGCCTCGGCCGCTGGGTGGAGGCGATCCGCCGCCCGCCCCCGAGGCCCAGAATGACCCCGCTCCAATTGCACACCTACCAGACGCCTAACGGCCACAAGGCCAGCATTATGCTGGAGGAGACCGGCCTGCCCTACGAGGCTCGCCTCGTCGACATCGAGCGCGGCGACCAGCGCGCGTCCTCCTTCCTCGCGCTCAACCCCAACAACAAGATCCCCGTGCTCGCGGACCCCGACCGCAGCCGGACGGTGTGGGAGAGCGGGGCCATCCTGTTCTACCTTGCCGACCGTTCGGGCGTGCTGCGCCCCGAGGGCGAGGAGGCGCGCACCGCCGTCCTGCAGTGGACCCTGTTCCAGGCCGCCCATGTCGGCCCGACGCTCGGGCAGTACTGGAACTTCGCCGTCTTCGCCGAGGAGAAGCTGCCCACCGTCATCGCGCGCTTCGAGCACGAGGCCCGGCGTGTGTTCGGCGTCCTCGACGGCCAGCTCGCCCGCCGCGAGCACCTGGCCGGGGCGGCCTACGGCATTGCCGACGTGATGACCTGGCCGTGGATCAACGCCGCCGTAGCCAAGCTCGGCTTTACGCTCGACGCCCACCCCCACCTTGCCCGTTGGTTCGCGGCCGTCGGGGGGCGCCCCGCCGTGCGGCGCGGGCTGCTGGTCCCGGCGCTGCCCGCGGCCGACGGGCCTGCGGCCTGAGCCGCGACCGCAAGGAGGACCACTTTCCATGGAAGCCCTGTTCGCCCTTGCGGCGCTCGCCGCCGGCTCGCTGCTCGCCGTGCAGGCCGGCGCCAACGCCCAGCTCAGCCGCGCCGTGGGCAGCCCCTTCGGCGCGACCGCGCTGCAGCTCGGCGTCGGCAGCGTCGTGCTGCTGCTCGTCGCCCTGCTCACGGGCACCCTTGCCGCGCTGGCCGGCCTGCCGCGGGTGACCTGGTGGCACGCGATCGGCGGCACGGCCTCGGCCTTCTACGTCGTCTCCACCATCCTGCTCTTCCCGCGGCTCGGCGCCGTGGTCTCAGTGGGCCTGTTCATCGCCGGGCAGATGCTCGCTTCGCTCGGCCTCGACACCTTCGGGCTGCTCGGGGTCGCGGCCAAGCCGGTTACGGCGGCGGCGGTCGGCGGCACCCTCGCGGTGCTCGCAGGCGCCGCGCTGATCGTGCTCGGCCAGGAAGGCAGCGCGGCACCGCCGGCCCGTGGGCGGCCGGGCTGGATTGCGCTCGCCCTCGCCGCCGGTGCGGTGCTGCCCGTGCAGGGCGCGGTGAACGGCTTGCTGCACCGCGACCTCGGCGCGCCCTTCGCAGTCGGCGCGGTCAGCTTCGTCGTGGCGACGCTCGCCATGCTGGCCGTGCTGGCCCTCGCCACCGCGATCCTGCGGCAGCCCCGGCCGCGTCTCGCCGGCGTCTCGGGCATGCCTTGGTGGGGCTGGCTCGGTGGCTTCGCGGGCGCGACCTACGTCACCACCGTGTTCACCGCCATCCCGATCATCGGCACCGCCACTGCGGTCGGGCTGACGGTCGCTGGCCAGCAGGTCGCCTCGGTGCTGGTAGACCGCTACGGCTGGTTCCGCCTGCCGCGGCGACCGGTCTCGGGCCGGCGCCTCGCGGGGGTGCT
The DNA here is from genome assembly GCF_059502505.1 of Allosphingosinicella sp. Lineage (NCBI taxonomy): Bacteria > Pseudomonadati > Pseudomonadota > Alphaproteobacteria > Sphingomonadales > Sphingomicrobiaceae > Allosphingosinicella > Allosphingosinicella sp. The sequence goes on along the minus strand of NZ_JCACEU010000003.1, from coordinate 1,062 downwards.
GCTGCTGCTCGCGGGCGTCGCCGCGATGAAGCTCATCTGAGGTCGCCCCCGTGGAGCAACGCGCCATGGCCTGGGTTATGCGTAGGCGTCAGCCCAGTCAGGCAGGTTGATGGTTTGCCTGGAAGTTCCAGGGCAGCAACTCGTCGATGCGGCTGATGGGATGGCCGCCCGCGAGCCGGTCGAGCACGGTGGCGATGTAGGCCTCCGGGTCGAGGCCGTTCAGCTTCGCAGTTTCGGCGATGGTGTAGATGACCGCAGCTCGCCTCCGTCACCCCAATGGCCCGGATCGCCTCGACCACAGACTGCCCCTGTGAGACCAGGACGTCCACCTGCCGCAGCTTGGCAATGATCTCCTCAGGCTTGTGTCCCTTGGTCGCCATTTCGGTCCTCCTCTGGCTCGAAGCCATACCTCAAGGCGGACCACTTCGAAGGGGGAGGATCAGTTGCACGATACCGAGTGTGGCCGCTGCTTCTCACACGCGGGAAAAGGCCGCACTCGATCAATAATCCCGCCCGAAGATCCGGCGCCACCAAGGCGGACTAGGTTCGTCCTCGACCCATGCGTAGCCTCGTTCCTGGCCCCACCGGCGAGGTGCCGGCTCAGACGACACAGACATTCTACCCGCTTCAGGATACGGAATGTGAGCCAACTCTCGGTCCCGCCTCATGCCATGTGGAGGTTCTGGCCGCTCTGCAGAGTACCGCCCCTGCTCAGGCGTTGCTTGAACCGCGGCTGCTGTCGCCTGTGCCGCATCCACAGCTTCGCGGATGGCGGCCAGCAAGTCTCGGCGCAACTGCTCGATACTCTCCCTTGCGGCAGTTTCAGCAGCTTCCACGCGCCGGTGTGTCTCTTGCGCGCTCTGTTCCGCAATCGCGGCGCGGATTTCGGCACTCTGCCGAGCTTCGCATTCCTGTTCAGCACGCTTCTCCGCTGCGGCAGCGCGGCTCTCGGCTTCCTCCGCGCGGCGGCTTAAGTCCCCGGCAAGCCGCTCGAGCGTAGCAAGCACAGCCTCGATCGGAGGCGCGCTTGCGTTCGGCCCTGGTACAGTCATCGATGTATCC
>NZ_JCACEU010000002.1:0-3183 GCF_059502505.1 Allosphingosinicella sp. | reverse complement strand
CTAAGCTGGCCAAGATCTGCGGCCGGCTGGGCTCCGACTATGAGGGCGAGCGCGCTGCTGCCGCACTGCTAGTAAGCAGGACCCTGCGCAATGCAGGGCTGACCTGGGACGAAGTCTTTAGGCCAGCCCCACCTGTGCTGGAGCCGGCCTATACAGTCCCGCGCCCTGCGCACGCGACGCAGGTCGATTGGGCGCTACGCTTCTCGGGCCGCCTGAGCGAGTGGGAACGCCAGTTCCTGCGCGATATCAGCCGTCGCTGGAGGCTCACGCCGAAGCAGTCTGAGAGCCTGAACCGGATCCTGTTCAAGCTGCAGACCGGCGGTGCTGCTTGAGCGCGTCGCTCGATAGCGACGACACCGAACTGCAGGAGATCCGTGCAGGCCTCACCGGCTGCGCGGAAGATTTATGCCGTGCCCTGCTGGGTGAGCCGACCAGCCGCACCAGCCGGGAGCTGCGTTATGGCCGCCGCGGCTCGTTCTCGCTAGTCCTGAGCGGCGCCAAGCGCGGTCTTTGGCACGACCACGAGAGCAACACGGGCGGCGATCTGCTGGCGCTGATCCGGCGCGAGCGGGGTGGCAGCTTCGCCGAAGCGGTGCAGTACGCCCGGCACTTCCTCTCCATGCCGGAGCAGGAGCGACCCAAGGCAGCACCGCGGCAGCAGCGCCAGGCAGGGCCGAGCGACGACGAAGCGCTCCGTATCCGGCGCGCGCAGGCCTTCGCGCTGGCCGGCGAGGATCTGATTGGCACGGTTGCCGAGCAGTATCTGGTCGCTACGCGCGACATCCCGAAGCCTGCCGCGGGCTGGCCGGCGGCGGTGCGGTTCCACCGCCAGCGCAACGCGCTGATGCTGGTGGCGACCGACGCTGAGGGCGGGGTCCGCGCAGTGCAGTTGGTGCACCTGACGGACCACGCCCAGAAGCGACCGGATGAGCCGGGCAAGCCGACCAAGCAGAGCTTCGGCGTGCTCGAGGGCGCGGCGGTGCGGCTGCCGAAGGCTACGCAGATCGCGCATCCGCATCCCAGCGCGCTGCTGCTGGCGGAAGGCCCGGAAACCGGCCTATCCGTATGGGCCTCCACCGGCCGCCCCACCTGGATCGCACTCGGCAGCGTCGCCAAAGTCCAGCCTCCTGCCCTGACCCCCCTAGTCGTCTGCGCGGACGATGATCCGCGTGACGCACCGGCCGCGAAGGCACTGGGGAAGGCGGTGAGCCGCTGGCGCAGCGAAGGCCGCGACGTGGCCGTGGCGACGCCCTGGAGCCCGCGCCGCTTCAACAAATCCGACTTCAACGACCTGATCCGCAAGGATGGCCCGGCCGCCATCCTGGCGCGGATCGCGACTGCCCTCTCGCCGCGTGGACCGCAGCCGCCGGGTAATGCCGCGCTGCCCGTGGAACTGGCGCGCGTGCGGCTGCAGCAGGCCATCGAGCGGTTCTTCACAGAGGCGCGTGACTTCGACCCTGACGGTGCCCTGCTCGACGGCGTGTCACGCCTCCCGATCGTCCACGCCGCCCGTGTCGCGGTCGGCCTCGGCAAGAGCGACAGCGCGCGGCGCGAGGCGGCCAAGCTGCTGGCCCGGATGCGGGCGCGGGGCGATCGGCGGAACGTGGTGTTCGCGGTGCCCACCCACGCGCTCGGCGAGGAGCAGGCCCGGCGGTTCGAGGCGCTGCCCGAAGCCCGTTCTGCGGGTCTCCGTGCGGCCGTCTGGCGCGGCCGGGAAGCCGATGACCCGCTGCAGCCGGGCGACAAGATGTGTCACGACCTCGAGGCGGTGCGCGAGGCACAGAGCGTCGGCGCGAAGCCGGAAGCCGCGGTGTGCCGCAACAAGCATAAGTCCGGCTCGCCGGCCTGCCCGTTCTTCGAGGTATGCGGCTATCAGCGGCAGAAGGGCCAGGAAGCCGATCTCTGGTTCGTGCCGCATGAGCTGCTGTTTGCGAACAAGCCAGCCACCCTCGGCAAGGTCGCCGTGCTGGTGGTGGACGAGGCAGCCTGGCGCAAGGGCCTGGAAGGCGTGGACGGCCCGCCGATCGACATGACACTCGACACGCTGGCCGAGGACATTCCAGCGCATGAGAAGCTCAGCTCGCTCAATGCCGCGCGAATCCGCAGCATCCACCACCTCGTGCTCAAGGCGCTCGGGCAGCACCAGGACGGGCCTCTGCGCCGCGACGTGCTGCTGCGTGAAGGCCTGACCCACGACACCGGCCGCGATGGCTACGCCCTGTCCTGGGAGCGGGTGATCGAGGCCGACATCCACCCCGGCATGCCGGCCGAGGACCGTCGCGCCGCGGTGCGCGCCGTCCAGCAGAACCGCGCGGCCATGCGCTGCGCCAGGTTCTTCACGGCGCTCAAGGCCTTACTCGCCGATGACGGTCCCGAGGCGAGCGGCTGGGCCTCGTTGGTCACGGTGGAAGGCGAGAACGGCCCGGTGCGGATGCTGCGGCTCCGCAGCCGGCGCAGTGTCGCCAAGGCATGGCTGGTGCCCACCCTGCATCTCGACGCCACGCTCAATGCCGACCTGCTGCGCCCTTATTGGCCGAACGTCGAGGTCACGGCCGAGATCGAGGCGCGGACCCCGCACATGCGGGTGCGCCAGCTCCATGGCCGCGACTGGCCCAAAACGGCGCTGGTGCCGGATGACTACTGCGACCAGGCTGAGGCCGAACGCCGGCTGAAGAACAGCGAGCGGCTGCGCTCGGCTGTCTGGCGCGAGGCCCGGCAGGCCCACGGCCGGGTGCTGGTGGTCGCGCAGAAAGCCGTCGAGGACTACTGGAAGCAGGCCGGCCCGGTGCCTGCTAACGTAGAGATGGCACACCACAACAACGTGGCCGGCCGCGACGAATGGGGACCGCAGCCCAACAGCCCTGGCGTCAGCCTGACCGTGGTGGTCGGCCGCACCCAGCCCCGGCCGGGTGACGTGGAGCGCATCGCCGAGGCCCTGACCGGCAAGGCCGTGACTGTCCGCTGCAGCCGCTACGACCGCCAGGACAGCGCGATCCAGCTGGCGGACGGCGCTTCTATCTCCGCCCCGGCTGACCGCCACCCCGACCCAATAGCCGAAGCGGTGCGGTGGCAGATCTGCGAGGGCGAGCTCCTCCAGATCATCGGCCGGCCCCGCGGGGCCAATCGGACCGCTGCCAACCCGGTCGAGGTCCTGGTGCTGACCGACCGGCCGCTGCCGATCCC
>NZ_JCACEU010000001.1:0-3204 GCF_059502505.1 Allosphingosinicella sp. | reverse complement strand
CGCACCCATCCGCCGAGGGACGCCTACCGGGACTGCGCTGGATCTGCCTTGGATCTTACGGACGTTCTTTCGAGCGTCGGTAAGGACAGGCAGTGGGGTGCCCGATGGAGATCATCACCGGGGTAGAGCGACGGCGGCAATGGCGGGATGAGGAGAAGCTGCGGATCCTGGCCGAGCTGAACCAGCCCGGGGTCAAGTTCAGCGAGGTTGCCCGGCGGCACGACGTCAGCCGCGGCTTGCTTTGGCAGTGGCGGGATGCACAGCGACGCGGCAGGCTGGTGGTCGAGACGCCGGCCTTCCTGCCGCTGCAGGTCGTGCCGGAACTGGCCGCGCCGGCGCCGCCGGGCGGGTCGGGCCTGCCGCCCTGCGCAGGCCCTCCGGCGGTGGAGGACGAGCCGGATGAGCGGATCGAAATCGTGCTGCCGGACGGAACTGCGGTACGCGTTGCCGCGACGATCAGTGCCGCGGCCCTGCGCCGCGTGCTGGCGGTGCTGCGCGCATGATCCCGACGCCGTCCGGTGTCCGGGTGTGGCTCGCGGTCGGCCACACGGACATGCGCCGTGGGATGCATTCACTGGCGCTGCAGGTGCAGCAGGCGCTCGGCCGTGACCCGCATTGCGGCGATCTGGACGTCTTTCGTGGCCGCAAGGCGGACCTGGTCAAGATTGTCTGGCACGACGGGATTGGCATGTCGCTTTACGCGAAGAGGTTGGAGAGGGGACGCTTCATCTGGCCCTCGCCGGCCGACGGTTGCCTGCAGATCTCGGGCGCGCAGCTGGCCTACATGCTCGACGGAATCGACTGGAGAAACCCAGTACGGACCTACAGACCGGAGCTGGCGGGATAGTGTACGGGGCGGTTGCATCGGTGCTACCTGCCGCGCAGCAGCTGTGATTCCATCGCCGGCGTGACAGCCGCGCCGGACACCCCGCCCGACCACATCGCCGCGCTACGCGCTGCCCTCGCGGCCGAGCAGCTGGCGCGGCGCGAGGCCGAGGCGCGCGCCTCGGGCGCCGAGGCGATGGTGGCGCACCTCAAGCTACTGATTGCCCGGCTCAAGCGCGACAAGTACGGCGCCTCATCCGAGCGCGGCCGCAAGCTGATCGACCAACTGGAGCTCGAGCTCGGCGAGCTGGTGGCGGCCGCCAGCGAGGATGCGACCAAGGCGGACAAGGCCGCCGACAAGGAAGGCCGTCCCCGTCGCTCCGACAGCCCGCCCCGCGGCCAACCGGTGCGGGCGCCCCTGCCGGCCCACCTGCCGCGCGAGCGGATCGTCTTGCCGTCACCGACCGCTTGCCCCTGCTGCGGTGGCAAGCTGTCCAAGCTGGGCGAGGACACCACCGAGACGCTCGAGGTCGAGCCGATCCAGTGGAAGGTGATCCAGACCGTGCGCGAGCGGTTCTCGTGCCGCTCCTGCGAGACCGTCACCCAGCCACCGGCCCCCTTCCACCCCATCGCCCGCGGCCGGGCGGGGCCGAACCTGCTGGCGATGATCCTGGAGGCCAAGTTTGGCCAGCACCTGCCGCTGAACCGCCAGAGCGAGGCCTATGCCTTTCAGGGCATCGAACTCAGTGTCTCGACCATCGCCGACTGGGTCGGCGCCAGCACCGCCAACCTTGCCCCGCTGAATGCCCTGATCGACGCCCATGTGCTCGCCGCCGAGCGGCTGCATGGCGATGACACCATCGTCCCGGTGTTGGCCAAGGGAAAGACCATCACCGGGGGGGTCTGGACCTATGTCCGCGACGACCGACCCTTTGGCGGGCAGGCACCCCCGGCCGCGATGTTCCGCTACTCGCGGGACCGGACCGCCGAGCACCCGAACCGGCACCTGGCCGGCTATGCCGGCATCCTGCAGGCCGACGCCTATGCTGGTTACAACGCGCTGTACGAGCCCGATCGACAACCTGGGCCGGTCACCGAGGCGGCCTGTTGGGCCCATGGCAGGCGCAAACTCTTCGAGCTGGCCGAGCTGTCGCGGGCCCCGCTTGCTATCGAGGCGGTGCAGCGGATCGACGCCATCTTTGACGCCGAACGCCCCATCAACGGCCTGCCTGCCGCGGCGCGGCTGGCCGTCCGCCAGCAGCACATCGCGCCCCTCGTCACCGAGTTCGAGGCCTGGATGCGCGAGAGCCGTGGCAAGCTGTCCCGGCACAACCCGGTCGCCAAGGCCATGGACTACATGCTGACGCGCTGGGAGACGTTCACCCGGTTCCTCGGCGACGGCCGGATCTGCCTGACGAACAATGCCGCCGAGCGGGCGCTGCGCGGCATTGCCCTCGGAAGAAAGTCATGGCTGTTCGCCGGCAGCGATCGCGGCGGCGACCGGGCTGCGGCGATGTATTCGCTCATCTACACCGCCAAGCTGAACGACGTCGATCCGCGCACCTGGCTGGCTGACGTCCTGGCTCGCATCGCCGACCATCCTGCCTCGCGCGTGCACGAGCTGCTGCCCTGGAACTGGGCCCAGGCGAGGGAGGGAAAGGCGGCGGCATGACCAGCACCAGCATCGCCCGGCTCAAGATCACCCTCGATGACGTCAAGCCAGCCGTGCTGCGCCGCGTTGAGGTGCCGCTGACCATCCGGCTCGATCGCCTGCACCTGGTGCTCCAGGCCGCCATGGGCTGGACCAACAGCCATCTCTACGAGATCCGGGCCCGCGACGTGGGCTGGGGCGTGCCCGACCCAGACTGGGGAGACGGCCCGCTCGACGCCCGCAAGACGCGTCTCCTCGACGTCCTCGAGGACACCGGCGCGAAGACGCTGAAGTACCTCTACGACTTCGGCGATGGCTGGGAACACACGATCAAGATCGAGCGCATCACGGATCCCATGCCCGGCCTCAGCTACCCGTTCCTGATCAACGCCACAGGGCGCTGCCCGCCCGAGGACGTCGGCGGACCTTGGGGCTACGCCGAGTTCCTCACGGCGATTGCCGACCCGAAGCACGAGAGCCATGCCGAGATGGTCCAGTGGGTCGGCGCGCCTTTCGATCCCAACACCATCGACTTCGATGAGCATGCCAAGGCCGTCGAAGAACTCGCCAAGGCGTGGTCGCGCAAGCCAGCCACCAAGCATAAACCAGCAACCTGATCCGCAGCCCTCGCCGGATGAGCACCCGTAAGGAGTTCAGCCTCGACCGGAAGCGGTGAACGCCGCCCACCCGCTGCCCTCGGCCACCCGCGGCCTTGGCCGTATGGATAC